>NZ_AYVY01000032.1 GCF_000503055.1 Mesorhizobium sp. LSHC420B00
ACTGCCTCTCCAAAGAATCCTTTCTCAGCCTAAACTCAACCCCAAAATCGCCATATGCGATTCCCCTGCCCGCAAGGGGGAGATCGGATGTCGCCCCGGCTTTCGCCAACCGTCGGCGTTGCAAAAATGGGCGGTGAAATTGAAGCTGCCAATCTCCCCCCTTGCGGGGGAGATGTCCGGCAGGACAGAGGGGGGCGCTGTCCCGCCAGCATCTCGCGGCTTAGTAAGCCCTCAAGCCGCTTCGGCCAAACACTTCGCACAAGTCCCACGAAACTCGATCACCGCCTTCTTGGCGGCGAAGCCGGTCGAGCGCACCCATTCGTCGAGCCGGTGGCCGACATCGTGGTCGGAGAACTCGGTCACCTGGCCGCAGCTGTCGCAGATGGCAAATGCCGTCATCGAATGGCTGTGGTCGTGCGGCTCGGCACAGGCGACGAAGGAATTGAGGCTTTCGAGCCTGTGCACGAAGCCGGACTTCACCAGCGTGTCGAGCGCCCGATAGACCTGCAGCGGTGCACGAAAACCGCGCTCGCGCAATTGGTCGAGCAACGTATAGGCGCTGAGCGGCCCGCTGGCGGCCTCGAGTTTCTCGAGAACGCAAAGCTGGTTCTTCGTCAGTACATCCCTTGCCGCCATGATCCCGTTCCAAGCCGCTCCGTGCCGATCACTGCCAGTTCGCATGCAATCCGACCTCTTGCACTGAGATAGCGACGAACTGCTATTTTTGCTACTGTTTCTATTCGCAGCCGGTGGTCGGCTGGCCGGCGGCGCCATATTCAAAATACTGACAAAATCGTCAGCCAGGCTGGCCGTGCTTGGAAATTCGATCGGGCTTGGGGAAGCAACCATGATCAAAGTGACGCGGCGGACGCTGCTTGCCGGCACGTCTGCGCTGGCCGCTGCCGGCCTGGTGCCGTTTCGGGCATTCGCAGCGGCGCGCACCTACCATGCGCTGCTTGTTGCCTGCACCGATTACCCGAACCTGCCGAAGAAAAACTGGCTGATCGGACCGAAAAACGATGCCGGCCTGGTGCGCGATTACCTCCTGGGGAACACGCCCGCGCCGGTAAAATTCCTGGCCGAAAACGTTACGCTGCTCGCCAAGGATGTCGAAGGCGCCGACGGACCGCCGACACATGCGGCGATCAAGGCAGCACTCGCCGACCTTGCCGCCAAGGTCCAGCGTGATGATTTCGTCTATCTGCATTTGTCCGGTCACGGCGCGCAACAGCCCGCGGCGACCAAGGGCGACGAGACCGACGGCCTCGACGAAATTTTCTTGCCGTCCGACATCGACAAATGGGTCAACCGCGAACAGGGCGTGCCCAATGCGCTGGTCGACAACGAGATCGGCACCGCGCTCGACGCCATTCGCGACAAGGGCGCCTTTATCTGGGCCGTGTTCGACTGCTGCCATTCCGGCACGGCGACGCGCGCCGCCGAGGTCGACGACGAGCTGGAACGCAAGGTCGAGTTCGCCGATCTGGTCGGCGGCGACGATGCTGCCAGGGCGGCTGCGGTGAAAGCCTATGACGGGATTGCGTCGGCCGCGCCGCGCGGCTTTGACGAGGACGGGCAGCGCAAGCCGGCCTTCAAGCTGGCGCCGACCGGCGCCGAGCCGACCACCAAGGGTAGATTGGTCGCCTTCTACGCGGCGCAGACGGTGGAGACGACGCCTGAGATGCCGCTGCCCAGGGGCACGGCCGATGCGCCGCGTTTCGGGCTGTTCACCTTCACCATCCTGTCGAAACTGGCCGAGAACCCCAACATCACCTACCGCCAGCTCGGCCAGGCCGTGCTGCAGCAATATTCGGCGGACGGCCGCACCCGGCCAACGCCGCTGTTCGAGGGAGAACTCGACGCACGCGTCTTCGGCACCGACAAGACCGATGCGGTCATGCAATGGCCGATCGTCGTCAAGGACGACAAAGCCACGATCGGCGCCGGACTGCTGCATCGCCTCACCCCCGGCAGCAAGCTGGCAATCTTGCCGTCGGCGCTGTCGCCGCTGTCCGAGGCGCTTGGTTATCTCCAGGTGCGATCGGCAAAGAACCTGGAGAGCCGGGTCCAGCCGGTCGAGTTCGGCGGCAAGCCGGCGCTCAAGCTGGCTGACATCCCCGCCAATGCCTATGCCCGGCTCGCCGAGCTCGCCGTCGACTACAAGCTCGTGGTCGCGCGGCCGGCAGCGGCCAAAGGCCTCGAGAAAGAGGCTGCGCTGGCGAACTCGGTTCTCGACGATCTGGCGGCCAGGGAGAACTCAGGGTTCCACATCGCGCTGGTCGAGCCGGGCAAGAGCGCAGATCTGCGTCTCGCCGTGCTGCGCGAGAATGCCATTGCCGGCGCCGCAGAAGACGCCACCGACGCGCCGGCGCTGTGGTTCCTGCCAGCTTCGGGCGACATGACGCTCAAGGATGGCAGCAAGCCGCCGCTGATCGTCATTCATCCGGACGGCCGCGAAAAGCTGATCGACGCCGCGGCCAGGAACCTGACGAAAATCTTCCGCGCCATCGGCCTGTCGAGGCTGGCCGCCGCTTCGGATTATCGGCCGGAAGAGGTCGACGTCGAGTTCCGGATCAAGCGTCTGGACAGTGACGCGCTGCAGCCTATCGAGCCGTCGACGGTGCCGCGTGTTTCGCCCGACGATCAGGTGCATGTGCTGGTCAGGAACGGCTCGACCAACCTGGTTGACATCAACGTGCTCTATGTCGGCTCCGACTATTCCATCCAGCATTTTCTTGCCGAGCGCCTGACCGAGGGCGCCGTGCTCGAGGAAGGCCTGTTCAAATTCACCGACACCAGCTTCGGCATGGAGCAGATGATCGCCGTCTTGACCGAGGCGCCGCCGCAGAGCGAGAAGCAGGACCTGAGCTTCCTGGCGCAAGCGGGGGTTGTCTCGGTAACGCGCGGACTGGGACAGCCAAGTTTCTCCGATATGCTGGCCGATATCGGCATGGCGCCGGCGACGCGGTCGGCCATGCGGCTCACCGACGACAAGGCATCGAAGGGCGCCGTGATGATCTTCCCGATGGAGACGGTGCCGCGCGCCTGAGGCGGGATCAAGCGCCCGGCCAGGCCTCTTGCCTGATCGGCTGATAATGAACATTCTTCGACCGCCGCTGTCGGCGGCCGAACGGAACGGATGAGGGCGTTCGTGAACAGGATGGTATTTTCGTGGCGCGCAACAACCGCCGGCCTTGTCGCCGGGCTGTTGCTGGCCGCCAATGCCTCGGCGGACGAGATCTGCGGCCTTTGCGCCAAGGAGGTCGTCATCAACTCCGAACTGGCGAGTTGCTTTCTCGATCAGTACGACCAGATCGCCAAAACCGGCAACACCGCCGTCGCCGTCGATCTCAGCAGCTGCACCTCACGCGGCGTGGTCGAGCCGTTGCCGTCGCCGGGCAAGCCGCAGGTGGAGCCTGACGTGCAGTTCATCGTTTCGCGGGCGCAGCTGGATTGCCTGAAGAAGAAGCTGGAGACGCCGGGCATCGTGCTCGATCCGTCAGCTATCATCGAACTGGACAGCTGCGGATGACGAAAGCAGGGAGCGACGCAACGCAGCAGGCAGGGGCGGCGCCGGTACCGCAAAAGAAGCCGGCGTCACTGCCGGAAACCGTCGAAGGCCTGCCTTGGGTGAGCAATCACGAGGTCAAGAAGGAGGCGAACCCGTTCACCGATGGCGACTGGCGCATGCTTGTCTATGCCTGGTCCGGATTGCTGGTACGGCTGGCGATCATCTTCACCTTGATCTTTTCGGTCTACCAGTTCCTGGCAAACCAGGAGCAGAAGCGTGTCGAACAGACGATGTCGCTGGTGGAGCTCTGGGAAAGCAAGGATTACCAGCAGGCGCAACGGGCCCTCAAGCAACGCCTGGCGACGCTCAATGCCAAATACGGCAATCTGCTCAGCGCCAATCCCACGCCGACCGAGGAACAGGTCTATCGGCAACGCATCGGCATCGAGGCGATGAGCGCAACCGGCGGCGACATGCCGCTTGCCGAGTTCAGCGACAATTTCGACCGCATCGTCTATTTCCTCAACCGTCTTTCCTTCTGCGTCGAAGGCAGGCTTTGCTCGCGTCAGGTCGCCGACTCCTATTTCCGCGACTATGCCGCCTCGTTCTGGAGCTATTTTGCCGGCTATATCGACAAGGAGCGCAAGGCCGGTTCGCCGACCTTCGCCCTGCCAATCGAGAACTATGTCCGCCAGGCGCCACCCCCGGCCCAATCCAGATAATCCCCGAAAATGCGAAAGCCGGCGACGGAAATGCTCCGCCGCCGGTTTTGATTGGAGCATTTTGCAGCCAAGTGTGATCACATTTGGCGTCGCAGAAATGCCGCTAAAATAGATAACCCGCCCCGATGATCGCGGCGCGCACTCTGCAGGCCTATTTGTACAGGCTGTTGATCCACTGGACGTTGATGGCGTTCAGGCGCACGGCGGTATTGGCATCCGGGCTCTCGGCCACGTTCACGCCGGTGATGACGCGCTGCTTGGAGCCATTGTCATAGGCATAGACCGAGCTGCCGCTCGAACCTGGATACGTGTCGCAGTCGTACTGGAAATACTCGGTGGCGATGTTTTCGGCGTGCACTTCGCAGGTCGCCTTCCACATCGTGCCCATCGGCTTGTCGCCGGGATAGCCAATGATGTTGGCGGTGAAATCGCCGAGATCCACATAGTTGGCATAGCCCAGCCAGCCGAGATTGGTGCCGACATCCTGCTTGAGAGTGACGATGCCGAGATCCCACGGCACGACAGAGCCGTAAAAGCCTTGGTAATTGTCGATGAAGCCCTGGACGATATAGGCGCTTTCATAGGTGAAGGCGCCGAACGGAGCGTCGTCGGCGGTCTTGCCATTGAGAGCCGGCACGAACAGGATATCGTCGAGCCAGGCCTTGTCCTCGTGGCTGTAGAGGCAGTGCGCCGCGGTGAGCACCGTGCGCGGGCCGATCAGTGTCGCCGAGCAGCTGCCATAGCTGCCGCTCTTCGATTTGCCTTCGAGATAGCCGATCGCGGTGAACGGGTAGGTTTTGGTATTCTTGATCTGCTCGCGGTCGTCCGTCCCGAACACCTGGCGGCCGGCCTCTTCGCCTCCGCTTAGTCCGGAATTATCGGACTTCTGCCCGTCGGCGGGCGCGTTCATTTCCTTGATGACAAGGTCCTTCAGCGTCTCGTTCGGGTCGATCTTGATGTCCTTGCCATCGGCGGAGCGGCCGACGATGCCATAAGATTTGACTGCCGTTGCTTCGTCGGCGAGCGGCGCGGCGCGGTTGGCCTCGTCGTCGGTCAGTTTCGGCGGGGCGATCGGTTTCGCCCGGCCGGGCTTGTAATCGCCCGATGTCACGTCCCGCATGCTTTCGCCGTTGCCAGCATTGGCGGAGCCTGGATCGGCAGCCAAGGCAGGAACCGCCCACATTGCGGTGGAAAGCAACGCGGACGCAATAATGCTATGTGTCAGTTTTGTCATGGTGAGACTCTCCCAAAAGTCAGCAAGGACTGGATCAAGATAGAGAAATATTGTCGAGATCGTGGTGGTGACGAAAAATGAAATTGGTTGCCGGCGCCTTTACCGGGCCATTATTCAGTGCAGCCAGTTTAGGTCCCCGCCAAAAATGCCCGCAACGGTATACTGCCTAAATTAATCCAACATTGGCAATGACAAATTGCTTTCACATAGCCCGTGGGGGGCTATAGGATTTGGGCGGGCTTGGTTCGACAGCACGATTAGCAAAAGTGGTGCTCGGTTTTGTGACGGATCGCGCTCCGCCTTGGAGCATGATCTCACCGGCCGGTTCCATTTCAGTGGATCATGCGTCCGTGGCTGACCTGTCGGAATATTGTCTCAGGGGGTTCGAGGTGAAGATCATCCATAGGTTCAGACCGATTGCCGCCGCCGCGCTGCTCGGCATCGCGGCGGCCTTGCCGGTCGTTGATTCCGTTCATGCCACGGACGCGGCCGCCCGGCCGGAGGCGGCGATCTCGCCGATGAAACGCGTGGCCGAGGCCAGGGCAAAGGCCAGGGCGGAGAACCCCGACGGCGCCGATCGCGTCTACGGCGGCAAGCAGGCCGAGACGGGCGCCTACCCGTTCCAGGTGGCATTGCTGACCACGGGCAAGCTGGACAAAAGCCCGGCCTCGCAGGCGAATGCGCAGTTCTGCGGCGGCAGCCTGATCGCGCCGCAATGGGTGCTGACCGCGGCGCACTGCCTCAATGACGACGGCGAGCCGATTTCGCCTGATGTGGTCACCGTGCTCACCGGCGCCACCGATCTCAGCGAGGGCAAGCGCTACAAGGCGGTGGAGATCATCGTCAACGAGGGCTACAGCGAGCAGACGCTGGACAACGATCTCGGCCTGATCCGGCTGGCCGAGCCGGCCGATGCCCCGACCATCAAAATTGCCAGTGAGCCGACCCCCGACGCCGGCAAGACGACAGTCACCGGCTGGGGCAAGATGCAGGACGGAACATTTCCCACCGCGCTGATGGTCGCCGACCTGGACCTCCAGCCGAACGCAACCTGCAACAGCGGCATCAAGGCGATTTATGCGCATGATTTGAAAGCAGCGCTCGGCGAGCTCGCCCGCCGCATGCGTTATTCGGAAAGGGGCATCGAGGCGGCCGCCAACGCGATTGCTGCCGACATGGCGGATCCGCTGACCGGCAACATGATCTGCGCCGGAACGGCCAGCGGCGAGCGCGACGCCTGCAATGGCGACAGCGGCGGACCGCTGTTCATGACCGGCGCCGATGGTCCGGTGCAGGTCGGCGTCGTCAGCTGGGGCGAAGGTCCGGCCGACGGCGGCACCGCCTGCGGCCACAAGAACGCCTACGGCATCTACACGCGGCTGGCCAATTACACCGGCTGGATCGAGGAGAAGATGAAAAGGGCAGCGCCCGTGCCCGCAGCACCCAAAGCCCTCGGCACGGCGCAGAAGCCGGCGACCCCCTGACCGGCGTCACCCGCTGAACGAACGAACGGCGCGAGCAATCCCGCCGCTTCTGCCCGGAAACTTTTGGTCGGAACTAGAACCAGCGATCGCGGCGCTGGTCTGTGGCGGCCAAGGCGAGGCCCAGTAGCGCCCCTACGGCCGCTCCGAGTATGAATGCGGACGATACTGTGCCGGGATTCTCCTGGACGACCCCGGAAACCGTCTGCGCCCTGTTGCGCAGGGCTTGCGCCGTCCGGGACGCGCGGTCAGCAGCGCTGTCATACCAGTCGCCGGCCTCTTCGATCGCCTCTTCCGCGCGTTCGGCCAAGGTCCGATTGATCTTGCTGATCTCACGCCTCAGCTGCGCGACCTGCTTCTCCAGGGCTTCCTGAGCTTCACGTTGAGTCATCTTGGGTGCTGCGGATTCGTTCGGGTCGTCGGCCATGGTAATCTCCTTTGCGGAAGGCTCGGCTCAACGGTCGGCCCACTGTGCAGGTTCCTCGGCAAAACGATTCTGTCCGGTGTTTGTTCGGTGAGAACCCGGGATTTGTTCGGCATGTGTGCGAATTCGGCATCAACATCGGATCGTTCCAGCGCTCCCCGCGTTGGTGAAAACGCCACAAGGGAGGAACCGCCATGGATGACGATCGACATGAAAAAATTCGGCAGCGAGCCTATGAAATCTGGGTGCGCGAAGGCCGCCCGCACGGCGAACATGAGCGTCATTGGCAGCAGGCGAAGCGAGAGCTTGACCTCGACGACGCGGATCGCGGTCCGGCTGGAGTGATCGCCAGTTCCGACGTTCTGACGGTCGAGGCACTGGCGATGCGCACCGGGATAACCGGTGATCAGGCGCAAGAGCTGATCGACAGGCTCGGCAACGACAGAGCCGCACTCGAAGAAGCCGCGCGGAACCTCAAGGCAGCCGAAAGTTAGCCGCTGGCCACCGTGTCGAAGACAGCTATCAGTTTGCGCTGCCGCGTCTTTCGATGAAAACGGACCGCGGACCGTCTTCGCCTACTTCCTTGGCGGCCCCTTGCGCTCGGCCGACGTCGCCCAGAGATTGATGTCCGACTCGCGGGCAAAGGTGTCGATCTCGGCGAGCTCGGCATCGCTGAAGTCGAGCGTCTCGAGCGCGCCGACGCAATCCACGACCTGTTCCGGCCGGCTGGCGCCGATCAGCGCCGACGTCACCCTGCCCCGGCGCAACACCCAGGCCAGCGCCATCTGCGCCAGCGTCTGGCCGCGGCGACGGGCGATGACGTTCAGCGCCTCGATATTGCCGATCGATTTGTCGTTGATGAATGCCGGGCGCAGCGACTTGCCCTGGCTGGCGCGGCTGCCATCGGGGATGCCGCCGAGATATTTGTCGGTCAGCATGCCTTGCGCCAGCGGCGAGAACACGATGGAACCGACGCCAAGCCCCTCGAGCGTATCGAGCAGGCCATCATCCTCGACCCAGCGGTTGAGCATCGAATAGCTCGGCTGATGGATCACGCAAGGCGTGCCGAGCTGCTTCAAAATGTCGGCGGCTTCGCGGGTGCGCTGTGAATTATAGGAGGAAATGCCGGCATAGAGCGCCTTGCCCGAGCGCACCGCGTGATCGAGCGCGCCCATCGTCTCTTCCAGAGGGGTGTCGGGGTCGAAGCGATGGGAATAGAAGATGTCGACATAATCGAGCCCCATCCGCTTCAGGCTCTGGTCGAGGCTGGCCAGCACATATTTGCGGCCGCCCCATTCGCCGTAAGGTCCTGCCCACATTTCGTAGCCGGCCTTGGTCGAGATGATCAGCTCGTCGCGATAACCGGCAAAGTCCGTCCGCAGGATCTCGCCAAAGGCCCGCTCCGCCGAGCCGGGCGGCGGGCCGTAATTGTTGGCGAGATCGAAATGCGTGATGCCGAGATCGAAGGCCTTGCGCGTGATTGCCTGCTTGGTTCTATGCGGCGTGTCATCGCCGAAATTGTGCCACAGCCCGAGCGAGATCGCCGGCAGCTTCAGGCCGGACCGCCCGCAGCGATTGTAGACCATCTTTTCGTAGCGGTTCTCGGCGGGAACATAGGGCATGGGAAATCCTCATATCGAAACGAGCCCGACGGCTGTCGCCGCGACGCACGGCAGCCGAGCCTTCCGCACCTTTAGCCTCTCCCCGCGCAAACGGGGAGAGGCTTTTACGGTGCTTGGGAGGTGCGCCGCCTACTTCGTTTTCTTCTTCGCCAGCAGCTCCTTCGCTGCCTTGACGCCGAGTGCCGCGGGCCGCTCGCAGCTGGTCTGCATGGCGACGAACTTTCCGGTCTCGCCAGAACGCAACAGGCCGGTCATGACATCGACGGCATGCAGCGCCAGTTCCATCGAGCAGCGGTGCGGCCGGCCTTCGGTAATCGCGATCGCCATGTCGGCAAGGCCGGCGGTGCGGTAGTTGGCCATCATGCCATGCGAATGCATCTCGTTGGGCACGCCGAACGGATGCCGCCATTTCGGCAGCTTCTTCACCGGCTTGGCGGCCTCGGTGTAGCGCACCTCGCCGCCGAAGAAATTCGGATCCGGCACGAACACCGTGCCTACCTCGCCATAGAGCTCCATCGGCGCGTGGCCATGGCTCCAGACATCCCAGCTGGTGTTGAGCGTCACCACGGCGCCGTTCTCGAATTCCAGCACGCCATGGATCGTCGTCGGCGTGGAGACCGGGATCTTTTCGCCGGCGCGCGGCTTCGAGCTGATGATGCGTTCCGTCATCGGGATCGAAGCAAAAGCCGCGACCTGCTTCACCGGCCCGATCAGCTGGATCAGGTTGGTGATGTAATACGGTCCGATATCGAGCACCGGCCCGGCGCCCGGCTGGAAGAAGAAGTCCGGATTGGGGTGCCAATGTTCCATCCCATGGCTCATCACATGACAGGTGCCGCTGGTGATCCTGCCGAGCCTGCCGGTGTCGATCAGGTCGCGGACAAGCTGGTGCGCGCCGCCGAGGAAGGTGTCGGGCGCCGAACCGATGCGCAGCCCCTTGCTTTCGGCCCGTTTCTTCAGGTCGAGCCCTTCCTTGACCGAGAGCACGAAGGGCTTCTCCGAATAAACATGCTTGCCGGCGTCGAGAATCTGCTTCGACACCTCGTAATGCACCGCCGGAATGGTCAGGTTGACGATGATGTCGATATCGTCGGCCTTGAGTAGCCCCTCGACGGTCTCGGCGCGCAGCTTGAACTCTTTTGCCCGCGCTTTCGCCGCTTCCATGTTGATGTCGGCGCAGGCGCGCATCTCGATGCCACGGAACAGCGGCGCCAGCGAGAAATACGCCTTCGAGATGTTGCCGCAGCCGATGACGCCGATGCCAAGTTTTGTTGCCATGCTGGTGTGCTCCTAATAGGTCTTGGCGGCTGCGATCGAGCGGCGGGCGAAGCGCGCGATATCGTTGGGATTGTCCTGTTCCATGACGTAGTATTTTGCGGCGCTTTTGGCGCGCAGCGCCTTGATCAGGCCGGGCCAGTCGATGGTGCCGTGGCCGACATCCGACCAGCCGTCCTCGTCGAGTCCCTCGCCCGCCTTGGCCATGTCCTTGACGTGGACGGCGACGATGCGCTTGCCGTGCTTCTCGATCCAGGGCAGCGGATCGACGCCGCCGCGCACCACCCAGGCGACGTCCATCTCCCAGCCGATGTCAGGCGCCGAGGACAGAATATGGTCCTGCGGCACCGAGCCGTCGGCAAGCGCCTTGAACTCGAAATCATGGTTGTGCCAGGCAAAGCCATAGCCGGCTTTCCTGGCCGTCTCGCCGACCTTGGCCAGGCGTTCGCCGAAGCCGCGCCAGCCGGCTGTGTCGGCCGGCCTGAACTCGGCGTTCAGGAACGGGCAGATGAGCAGCGTGATGCCGAGCGCGTCGGCCGTCCTGCGCACGCCATCGAAATCCTTCTCGAGCGCGTCGATCGAGAAATGCCCGGTCGGCATGGCAAGCCCGTTCTTGTCGAGTTCCGCACGGAATGCCTTGGGATCGTCATAGACACCACCGAACCCTTCGACTTGGCTGTAACCAAGCTCGCCCAGCATCTTGAGCACGCCCTCCCAGGGCTGGAAATTGCGGGCACTGTAAAGTTGGAATGACCAGTTCATCGTCTCTGTCCGTTTTCTTGTGGATGGTTAGTCTTGGGGGGATGAGTCTTGGGGGGAATGGAAGAGTCTTGGGTGGCTAGATCTGCTCTAGAGGCGGTTACCTGTGGCGGCGTCGAACAGCGAGGCGCGCATCGGATCAAAACCGATGCCGACCGCCTCGGCGTTGTTTGGCGTGCGCTCGGCTGTCACCCGTACCGTGAAATTCTGGCCGCCGAGCTTCAGCCAGACCAGCGTGTCGGAACCCATGGGCTCGACGACCTCGACACTTGCCGTGGCTGCGAATGGCCATCCCGTGCCGCTGTTGAACGCGACGTGCTCGGGGCGAATGCCGAACACGGCCGGCCCCGGCACCGGGTCCTTCTCGAAAGCATAGGTGGCAAGCGGAATCCGTACATCCTCGGCGACGAAGTGCCAGTCGCCGTCCGCCTGCTCCAGCCTGCCGTCAAGGAAGTTCATCGCCGGCGAGCCGAGGAAGCCGGCGACAAACCGGTTGACCGGCCGGTTATAGATGGTCTGCGGTGCATCGAGCTGCTGGATGACGCCGCCCTTCATCACCGCGATGCGGTCGGCCAGCGTCATCGCCTCGATCTGGTCGTGGGTGACGTAGATCATGGTGTTCTCGAGCTTGCGATGCAGCAGCTTTATCTCGACGCGCAATTCCGCGCGCAGCTTGGCGTCGAGGTTGGAGAGCGGCTCGTCGAACAGAAAGACATCGACGTCACGCACAAGTGCGCGCCCGATCGCCACGCGCTGGCGCTGGCCACCGGACAGAGCCGCCGGCTTGCGATGCAAAAGCGGCTCGATCTGCAGGATCTCGGCGGCCCGGGCGATGCGCTTGGCGATCTCGTCCTTGGCGAGGCCGGCAACGCGCAGCCCAAACGACAGGTTCTTCTCCACCGTCATCTGCGGATAGAGCGCGTAGGACTGGAACACCATGCCGATGCCGCGATCCTTGGGCTCTTCCCAGGTGACGTTCTTGCCCTTGATGAAGATGCGGCCTTCGGAAACGTCCAGCAGCCCGGCAATGCAGTTGAGCAGGGTCGACTTGCCGCAGCCGGACGGGCCGAGCAGCACGATGAACTCGCCTTCTGCGACATCGAGGTTGAGCGTCTGCAGCACCGATATCGCGCCGAAATTCAGCGACAGGTTCTGGATCGAGACGCTGGTGCCGTTTGCCCCGCTGCTGCCGTTTACCTCAACACTGCCGTTTGCGTTCATCGCCATCATCCTTTCACCGCGCCGGCGGCGATGCCGCGCACAAACAATTTTCCGGACAGGAAATAGACGATCAGCGGCACCAGGCCGGTCAGGATGGTGGCTGCCATGTTGACGTTGTATTCCTTCACGCCTTGCACCGAGTTGACGATGTTGTTGAGCTGCACCGTCATCGGATAGGTGTCGGGGCGGGTGTAGACGACGCCGAACAGGAAGTCGTTCCAGATGCCGGTCACCTGCAGGATGATGGCGACGACGAAGATCGGCAGCGACATCGGCAGCATGATGCGGAAATAGATGCCCCAGAAGCCGGCGCCGTCGACACGCGCTGCCCGGAACAGCTCCTCCGGCATGGAGGTAAAGTAGTTGCGGAACAAAAGCGTGAGGATCGGCATGCCGAAGATGGAATGGACGATCACCAGGCCGCTGAGGCTGCCGTAGAGGCCGACCTCGCGCAGGATAATGACGATCGGATAGATCATCACCTGATACGGGATGAAGGCGCCGACGATCAGGATGATGAAGAAAGTGTCGGCCCCTTTGAAGCGCCAGTTGGCCAGCGCATAGCCGTTCACCGAGGCGAGCGCGATCGACAGGATCACCGACGGGATGGTGATGCGCACCGAATTCCAGAAGCCACGCGACAGCCCGTCGCAGTTGAGCCCGGTGCAGGCGCTCGACCAGGCCTTGACCCAGGGCTCGAAGGTGATCTCCATCGGCGGCGAGAAGATGTTGCCAAGGCGTATCTCAGGCATGCCTTTAAGCGATGTCACCACCATGACGTAGAGCGGCAAAAGATAGTAGAGCGCCACCACGATCAGCGTGCCGTAGAGGAAGATGTTGCGGCGCGAGAACGTGTGGCGCGGCTTCGGTCCGCTCGGCCCGTAGGCTTCGAGCCCGCCGGCGCCGCCAATGGCAGGCAATGAGACGACATGGTCAGACACGCTTCTTGCCTCCGAACTCGAGATAGGCCCACGGCACGATGACGATGATCACCGACAGCAGCATCATCGTCGAAGCGGCGAACCCTTGGCCGAGGTTCTGGGCGAAGAACATGTAATCATAGACATATTTGGCCGGGACTTCGGAGGCGATACCGGGCCCGCCGCTGGTCTGGGCGACGACAAGGTCGTAGACGCGAACAATGTTGGAGGCGACGATGACCAGCGTGGTGATGAAGACCGGCCGCATCATCGGTATGATGATGAACAGATAGGTCTTCCAGGTCGGTATCCCGTCGACCCGCGCGGCCTTCCAGATATCCTCGTCGATGCCGCGCAGGCCGGCCAGCATCAGGCACATTATCAGCCCGGTGCCTTGCCAGAGAGCGGCGATCAATATGCCGTAGATGACGATGCTGGAATCATAGAGCGGATTGAAGCTGAAGCTCGTCCAGCCGAGGCTGCGCACCACTGCCTGGACACCGAACTCGGGGTTGAGCAGCCATTGCCAGACGAGACCGGTGACGATGAAGGACAGGGCGAAGGGATAGAGGAAAATGGTCCGGAATGTGTCCTCGAACCGGATCTTCTGGTCGAGCAGGGCAGCAAGCAGGAAACCGATTACCAGCGAGAACACCAGCGACAGCACGCCGTAGATCAGCAGGTTCTCGATCGAGATCAGCCAGCGCGGCGTCGCCCACAGCCGGTAATACTGGTCGAGACCGACGAAGTGCAGCCGCGGCAGCAACTTGGAATTGGTGAAGGAATAGAACACCGTCCAGACGGTGCCGCCAACAAAGATCACCAGCGCGGTGAAGATCATTGGGATCGAGGCGATTTTCGCATTGAGGTTGCGAAAGAGTTGGCTGGGGCGTTCGCTCTTGCTCATCTGCACAGCCGCGCTGGATCGGGTAAGGGCGGGAGGGTCAAGAGGTCTTGACCCGAGCTCCCGACCCTGCGCTCGCAGGGGCGGGAGTGAGGCGCTTGATCGATCGCTCAATCGGCCGAACCGACGATGGCGGCGAAGCGCTTCTGCGCATCTTCCACGGTCATGTCCTGCTTGGCGAAGAACTCGGAGAACAGATCCTCCTTTTGCTTCTGCGTATCCTGCGAAAGCAACTGGTCCGTCCAAGGCATGACATTGCCCTTGGCGAGGATTTCGAGGCCCTTCTTCATGCAGTCGTTCGCCGCCTTGAGGTCGACGTCGCCGCGCACCGGCAGCGAACCCTTCTTGAGATTGAAGGCGACCTGCGTCTTGGGATCAAGCAGCGTGTGGGCCAGCACTTCCTGCGCCTTCGATTTTTCGGGATCCTTCAGCAGCGGGAAGTAAAAAGCGTCGCCGCCGGTGGCGATCATCTCGTTGAGGCCGAGGCCCGGAAGGCAAGTATAGTCCTTGCCGGCGGTCTGGCCGGCAACCTGGAACTCGCCCTGCGCCCAGTCACCCATGATCTGGCCGCCGGCCTTGCCGGTGATGACCAGGTTGGTGGCCTGGTTCCAGTCCTGCACATTGGTGTTCTTCGCCATCTTGCGGGCGTCGTCCGCGGCCTTGAAGACCTTGGCGACTTCGGGCCCGGCGGCGAATTCCGCGTCCTTGTCCTTATAGACCTTGAGGAAGGCATCGGTGCCGCCGACCGCCGCGAGCAGCACGTCGAAAGCGCCGGAGGCCTGCCAGGGCTGGCCGCCGACCGCGAGCGGCTGGATGCCTGCTTTTTCAAGCGCGGGCGCCGCAGCGACATATTCATTCCAGTTCTTCGGCACCGGCACGCCGGCTTTTTCGAAGGCGGCGTTCGACAGCCACAGCCACTGCCAGGAGTGGATATTGACCGGCACGCAATAGATTTTGCCATCGAGGGTACAGCCGTCGAGCAGGCTCTTCGGCTGCACGATTTCCGTCCACTTTTCCTTGGTGGCGAGATCGGTGAGGTCGCGCATCAATCCGGCCTGCACCAATTCTTCCGCCTGCCGGCCGTGATTGAACTGGGTCGCGCCCATCGGGTCGCCGCCGGTGATGCGGCTGATCATGATCGGCCGCGCCGTGCCGCCGGAGCCGGCGATAGCGCCGTCAACCCAATGATTGCCGGTTGCGTCGAAAGCCTTGGCGAGTTCGGCGACCGCTGCCGCTTCGCCGCCGGAGGTCCACCAATGGGTGACTTCCAGATCCGTCGCGGCCGCCGGGCCGGCGAATTGCAGCGCGGTCGTCAATGCCAGCGCAGCAGTCATGAGTTGGTATCGCATTTCGTTCCTCCCAGAATCTGAAACGTTACAGATTTTGGATACGGCAATTGCTTCGGACGCGCAACCCCTTAGGCAAATCCGGCATCAAATTTTTTCGAAGCGCGAATAAAATCGCCTGGCCCGTCGAGCTACCGCATCGCAACAAGCGAGGTTGCACTGCAAAAAATTGATGCTGCGACGCCAGAAAACCGGAAAAGCCCGTTTCAATCGTTCTTTTTTGCGCCGACCGGAGTACCGCGCGTTTTGCGCATGTCACCAGTATATGGCGACGGCAGTGACAATCTGTAACGTTTCAGTATATAGCGGTCTCATTCGGTGAAGGGCCGCGGCGTACCCGCGGCCCGCCGATTGCCGGCCTGCCCGGCAACTGCTATGCGCCTGACGGGGCGGGACGAATGAACAGGCATCAAAAAGAGAAGGCCGACGAGGCGTCGGGCCAGGGCCGGCCGACATTGAAGACGCTCGCCTTCATGACCGGGCTGGGCGTCACCACCGTATCGCGCGCGCTGAAGGACGCGCCCGAGATCGGCGCCGAGACCAGGCGTCGCGTCCAGCTTGTCGCCAAGCAGATCGGCTATCGGCCCAACCGTGCCGGCGTCCGCCTGCGCACCGGCAAGACCAATGTCATCAGCCTGGTGCTCAACACCGAGCACGAGATCATGAGCTTTGTCTCGGACATCATCTACGGCGTTTCGGAAGTCATTGCCGATACGCCCTATCACTTGATCGTGACGCCCTATTCACGCTCGCAGGATCCGCTCGACCCGATCCGTTACCTCGTGGAAACCGGTTCAGCCGACGGCGTCATCATTTCGCGCACGCAGCCGAACGATCCGAGGGCCCGCTATATGCTGGAGCGCGGCATCCCCTTTGCCACGCATGGCCGCACCGATATGGGACTGATCCATCCCTACCATGATTTCGACAATTACGCTTTTGCGGCCGAGGCAGTGCGCCATCTGGCCGGTCTCGGCCGCCGCCGGCTGGCACTGCTGGCGCCGCCGGTCGAGCTGACCTATCACGGCCACACGCTGGCCGGCTTTGCCGATGCGCTGAGCGAGGTTGGCGCCAGCGAGATCCCGTTCAACACCGTTTCGATCGATCATTCGATCGAGCAGATCAGAATGCGGACGGCGCAGCTGATGCGCCGCGACGTCAGGCCAGACGGTTTCATCAGCAGCGCCGCCGCCGCGACGCTCGCCATCGTCGCCGGCATCGAAGACGCCGGCCTCAAGCTTGGCCGCGATGTCGATGTAGTGTCCAAACAATCGTCGGAGCTTCTGCACCTGTTTCGCAGCGAATTGCTGGTCGTCAACGAGAACTTCCGGCTGGCCGGCGCCGAACTCGCCCGCTCGGTGCTGGGCTGGATCGGCGGCGCCGCACCCGGCACCCTGCAAAGCCTGAGCGAGCCGGGCGAAGTGCAGGCCTATCGCCGCCCCGACTAGAGCGGGATACGTTCAAATTGAACTCCCGCTCCATCTATTTTCATAGCCGCATTTCTGCGGCGCCAAGTAGTTCCACTTGGCTGCAAAATGCGCGCTGCTGACTGGCAGCCTTGGGGCCGGAAGCTGACTGGCGGCTTTCAGGCGTCTATGGTGGAACAACTGCCATCCGTTTAGCTGCGACATTACAAGGATAGGACGCAAACGGCGTATGACGAAGGGGAGCACGTCAAGGAGGTCTTCGCCTATTTCGGTCGGGCATATTACGAAGCGGGCGTCCTGGAAGCGGGACTAGCGATTGCGCTCATGCAGATCGATTTCCTGAGCCGCGTCCGCGATCAATACTTGGCTGATCGGGGAAAGTCCTTTGATCGGACACAATACGAAGCTGAATTCGATCGCTTTATGGAAAGCCAATACGCGCAGACGCTAGGCAATCTTATCAAGCGCGTTTCGGCATTGCCCGAGCTTAGTGACGACCTAAAAGAAAGGCTCAGGGACGCTAAGAAGCGCAGGGATTTTCTGGGCCATCACTACTTTAGGGAAAGGGCAGTCGAGTTCAGCAATCGCGCCGGCCGCGACAAGATGGCAGAGGAATTGCACAATGACGGTGATATGTTTGAAGCGATCGATCGCGATCTTTACGCTGAATTGGCTGCAATCCGTAAGAAGCTTGGAATGGGCGGCGAGGAGTTCCAAAAGTATCTCGCGCAGTTTTATGCTGCAAACGGCGTCGAGTCTTTGACGGACTAGCCATTGCAGCCAATATGGGCACAGGAATCTTTGGGGGAAAAATGCCTTGGTCTGATGGGTTAGCAATAGGAAGTCCTGCCTACCAAATTGCGTCCTCAACGAATCTCCGGGTGCGTGTCGTGGCAGGTCCCGGCACGGGCAAATCGTTCGCGATGAAACGGCGGGTGGCACGGCTCCTAGAGCAAGGAATCGCGCCAGCGTTGATCCTGCCGGTCACGTTTACTCGTGTCGCCGCAGAAGACCTCCATCGTGAGCTAGTCAGCATGGACGTGGCAGGTAGCGACGGATTGGCGGGTGTTACGCTCCACAGTCTCGCCATGCGTATGCTGACGCGAAATCACGTGCTTGGCGCAACCGGCCGAGTGCCAAGGCCGCTGAACGACTTTGAACTGGAACCGATCATTTGCGACTTAATGGGCGCACATGGAGGAAAGAAGACGGTAAAGAAGTTCAAGCAAGCGTATGAGGCGGCCTGGGCTCGACTGCAACATGAACAGCCGGGATATGTCCTCGATCCCGCAGACGCGGCGTTTCAACAGGACCTACTAAATTGGCTCCGCTTTCATCGCGCTATGCTAATCGGCGAGGTGATCCCTCAGCTATACCAGTACCTCCGAAACAACCCGGCAGCGCAGGAACGCGGCGAGTTCCAGCACATATTGGTTGACGAGTATCAGGACCTCAACCGGGCGGAACAATCGGTCATCGAGCTTCTTTCCAATCACGCACACGTCTGCATTGTCGGTGACGATGACCAGTCGATCTACAGCTTCAAGCACGCTCATCCGGACGGAATTCGCGAATGGCTTGTTGCAAATGCTGGCGCGAATGATCTTGGGCTAGATGATTGTCGCCGCTGCCCGACTCGCGTCGTTCAGATGGCCAATAGCCTAATTGGCCACAACCAAATCAGACCAGTCCCGCGCGCGCTGGTCCCGGTGCCCGCCAATGGGCCGGGCGATGTCCGGATTATTCAATATCAGTCGCTCGCAAATGAGGTGAACGGCGTTGCGAACATCATCGCAGCGATGGTTGCGAACGGCACGCCACCCGGCGACATATTGGTGCTTGCGCAGCGTGGCGTGATCGGAACGCCGATCTATGAGGCGCTTGTCGCCCGACAGATTCCAGTGCGGTCCTACTATGCGGAAGCGGAACTTGACTCATTGGAAGCCCGCCGCGCGTTCGCGAAGCTGAAACTCCTTATCGACAGAGACGACCGTGTCGCCCTGCGATGGCTGGTCGGCATTGACGGCAATAATTGGCACGCGGCAGGGTACCGTCGTGTGCGCGACCATTGCGAGGCTTCCGGCCTGACGCCGTGGCAGGCGCTAGAGCAAATCGCGGCCGGAAACCTTTCTTTGCCTCATACTGGCGGGATCGTCGTTGCCTTCAATGATCTCGTAGCGGAGCTTAATGCGTTGGAGGCGCGTCCGGACTTAGCGTCTATCGTCGACGAGCTATTCCCGGATGGGCAGCTTACAACACGCGACATCCGGCAACTGTCGCTCGACATTCTTGCCGAAATGGATATGGAGGAAGGCATTGAAGGTGAGGATATCAACGGCGAGTTCCTGTCGCGGCTTCAAGAAGCGATAAACCAGCCCGACATCCCTTCGGAAATCCAAGACGTGAGGATCATGAGCCTTCACAAGAGCAAGGGGCTCAGCGCGCCTGTCACAATCATCGCGGGCTGCATTCAAGGCTTGCTCCCAAAGCAGCCCGACAACACACTCCCCGCTGCGCAGCAAGCCCTAGAAATGGAAGAGCAACGGCGGCTGTTTTACGTCGGCATCACGCGGGTAAAAGCAGCGCAATATGCTGGCAAGCCGGGCACGCTGATTCTGACCTACTCACAGACGATGCCGGTGGCATCCGCCCTTGGGGCTGGCATCGTGCCAGCGCAGACGCAGTATGGCATCGCGTTTCTTCATGCGAGCCAATTTATCGCCGAGCTAGGTCCGGCAGCGCCACAGCCAATTGCGGGCTAGGGCATTGGCGACACGCGATGAACTCTACGCAAAGTTCGGCATAACGGCGGAAGCCGCACAGCTATTCGAGGTTGAACTAGGCTCGCTGCTTCTCTGCGCCCGCGCGATTGAACAAGGCTGGAGGTTCAAAGCCGACTCCGACAAGGCGCGGAAGCTCATTCGCGACATCGACCGGAGCACGCTGGGCCACCTGCTTCGCAGCTTGAAAAAATGCGTAGGGCTTGACGATGGATTGGCTGGCCGCTTCGCGTCCGCGCTGCAAACGCGGAACAGGCTGTTTCATCGCTTCTATGAATCCCACAACTTCAAAATCCAGACCGACGAAGGACGCGATGCGATGATGGCCGACCTTGAGGCTATGCACGTCGAGCTTTTCAACGCATGGCAAATCGCCAGCGGCATGACCGCTACGGTGACAGCATTCTTGCTTGAACTAAGAAGCAAGCGAGCTTAGCCGCTGCGTCAATCTGCGGTGCATATTCGTCCACGAGGTCCGTTTTCGCCGAGGGCAAAGTCTGCTGGAACGTCTGAATTGAAGGCGCTAACCCGCCGCCCCGCTCCCCCACGGGCCATGGAAAGCGCCCTGCCCGTCGATACGCTCGAAGCCGTGCGCGCCGAAGAAATCGCGCTGCGCCTGGATCAGGTTCGAGGTGCCGCGGCCCTGCCGGTAACTGTCGAAATAGGCAAGCGCCGATGACAGGGCAGGCACCGGCGAGCCCGCTTCGGCTGCACTTGCCACGACACGGCGAAGCGACGGATGGGCCTCCTGCATCAATGAAACGAAAGCCGGCGCCATCAACAGGTTGGTGGCTGCGCCGCCGGCGCCGAAGGCCTCCGCCATCGTATCCAGCAATTGCGAGCGGATGATGCAGCCGGCCCGCCAGATCTTGGCGATGACCGGCATCGGCAGGTTCCAGTTGAATTCCTTCGACGCGCCGCTCATCACCGCGAACCCTTGCGCATAGGCGGCGATCTTGCCGGCAAACAGCGCCAGCTCGAGATCGCCGAGCAGCGCGTCCCTGTCTCCGGAAATCTTGCTCACGCCGCCGCCATAGGCCTTTTCGGCGGCCAGCCGCTCGTCCTTGATCGACGACAGCACGCGGGCCGCCACAGCCGCCTCGATCGCTGTGGCCGGGATACCGAGCTGCTGCGCCTCGATCACCGACCATTTGCCGGTGCCTTTCTGGCCGGCGCGGTCGAGAATGATGTCGACCACCGGTTTGCCGGTCTTGGGGTCGTCGGCGGCCAGTACCTTGGCGGTGATCTCGATCAGGTACGAGTTGAGCCGGCCCGTGTTCCACTGGGAAAACACCTCAGCGATTTCTTTCGGCCCCATGCCGAGCCCGTCACGCAAGATGCCGTAGATCTCGGCGATCATCTGCATGTCGGCATATTCGATGCCGTTGTGGATGGTCTTGACGAAATGCCCGGCGCCGTCGGTGCCAAGCCACGCCGCGCAAGGCTCGCCCTTGAACTTGGCCGAGATTGCGGTCAGCACTTTTTCGACGCGCTTCCAGGACTCTTCGGTGCCGCCGACCATGATCGAGGGACCGTGGCGTGCGCCCTCCTCGCCGCCGGACACGCCCATGCCGATGAAGGTCAGGCCGGAGCTCGCAAGCTCGGAGAAGCGCCGCATCGTATCGCGGAAATTGGCATTGCCGGCGTCGATGACGATGTCGTTGGCCGACAGCACGCCGCGCAATGCCGCGATCTGCTCGTCGACCGGCTTGCCGGCCAGCACCATGATGATGATCGGCCGCGGCGGCCGGATCGCGGCGGCCAGTTCCTCGAGGCTGTAGCAGGGCACCACCCTGTCCCTGAGCGCGCCGGCATTTTCGACAAAGGCATCAGTGCGCGCCGCGGTGCGATTGAAGACGGCGATGCGGTGCCCCTTCTCGGCGATATTGAGCGCCAGGTTGGAGCCCATCGTACCAAGGCCGATCAGGCCGATTTCGGCTTTTTCCATTGTTTCTTCCCTGCTTTCGGATCTTGTTGCTTTGAGCCGCGATTGGGTTGGATGCCCATTCTTGATGACGATGATTGACGGGCCTTCAAGGCCGCGTCAACCGCCTCGCCGAATTGTGTTGCAGACCGCCAGCTTGTCCTCACGGCCTGATGTCGATCGGTCCCTCGATCTTCACCATCTCGAAATCCGAGACCAGCATATCGAGCCGCGCCGTCCACCGGCCGGCGACCGGAATGACGAGATCGTCGACGCGCCAGGTGCCGTCGCCAAGCCTCGTCGCCGGGCGCTTGATGGGTTCGATGCCGGAATCGGGCTTTGACAGCACCAGCGTCACCTGCTTGGCGTCGAGCGGGCCGAAATCGCCGGTCATGATGAAGATCGAAGCGGCAACAGGCCCGGCATGGCCGGGCGCAATGCTGAGATCGGCCATCGCTTGCAACGTGTGGATATGCACCGATGCCGGCTGTGCCGCGGCGATTGCTAGTGCGCGCGGCGGTGGCGTGAAGCGCCAGCCGGCGCCAACGCCGAAGATCGCCAGCACGATCAGCACCTCGATGGCGATCGAGCGGGCCAGCCGCCGCTGGACTTCCGTATTTCCTGCCTCGGCCGAGGCCGTGAGCTTGAAGCGGTTGATGGCGGCGAGTGTGAACAGAAAGACGAGCAGCACCAGCTTGAGCAGCAGCAGCCGGCCATAAGCGGTATGGACCAGCGCCGACGGCGTTTGCACCTGGATGACGGCGAGCACGATGCCGGCTGCCGCAAGCACGGCCACGACGACCAGGATCGCTCGCGAAAACCGTCGCAGCAATGGCCCGGCTTTGGCCGGCTGCCGTTTCAAGGCAAGACCAAGCGGCGCCAGCGCCCCGGCCCAGACGGCGATACCAGTTCCGTGCAGAAACACCATCGGCCTGGTCAGCCATTGCGGCTCGGCGGCACTGGCATGCCCGCTGGCGGCAAGTGCTGCGCCGACGCCAGCCAGTCCGGCCAAGGCGAGCGGCTTTGCGTCGGCGGGCGGCACGACCAGCGATAATAGGCTGAGGCCGAGCGCCATCAGCGCGATCAGCACCGTCCAGCCGAAGCTGGTGCCCAGCCCGGTCTGCCAGATGACCGGCTGCGCCAGCCGGGCAAGCGGCGCGCCAAGCGCATCCAGCCCCTGCAGGCCGAGCGACAGCGTTGCGGCGGCCAGCCCGCACAGGATTGCCGCGACGATCAGGCGCTGGCCGGATCGCCCGCCTTGCGCCAGCCAGGCCAGCGCAAAGGCACCCCCGACGCCGAAAAACAGGCCGATATATAGAAAAATCTTGCCGATCCAGATCGCCGTTCGAAGCACCCGGTCGACGGCTTCGGAGGCGGCCGGCGCAGCACTCGGTGCGCCGACCGAGAACAGCACCGAGCCGCCGACCGGATGCCCGTCGGCGGAGATCACTCGCCAGCTCAGCACATGCGTGCCGGATGTCAGCGCCTGCGGATTGTCGATCTCGACGGTCTGGCCGCTGAGCTGGAAAGAGCTCAGCGGGACCGCCGTGCCGTCGGGCCGCACCAGCGTCAGCACCAGCGGCGAAACCGGCTCGCTGAAGGTCAGCGACATCTGCGGCGGGCTCTGCGCCAGCACCGCACCGTCAGCCGGCTCGGCCTTGATCAGCGCCGCATGGGCGAAGGCCGGATCAGGCATGGCAATTACGGCGAGCAGCACGATGGCGGCGAGCAGGCCAGCCACAAGCCGGCCAGAATGGTTGCCGGCCATGCAAGCTCGCCGCAGGAAGGATGCCGCGCTCATCTCACCGCCAAGAGCAGCGGCGCGCTCATCCGCCAAAGCGCGCCGCTGGAGCTCACTTCTTCGGCAGCAGCTTGAGGCCGGGCGCCGGAAATTCCAGCGCGTCCTCAGCCTGCCCGACCGCCGGAATTTCAATCCAGCGATCGGCGACGCCGTCACATTCCTGCACCACCGGGAAATGCAGCGTCTGGCCTGCCGGCAGGTCGGACGCCAGTGTCGTGCGAAAGACGAATTCGTCATAGAATTCGTCCGGCAGGCTGCCGGCGCTCCAGTCGACCTCCTTGACGCCGCTGGTCACTGCCTGGCCGTAGAGCTGGTAGGACTTCTCGTATTTGCCGTTCTTGACCTGCAGCGTCCAGCCCGGCTTCGGCATCGGTTTGACCGAGAGCACCCCTTCCGGGATCTGCACGCGCAAGGCGGTCGTTGCCTTGCCCTCGCAGCCATGCGGCACCCGAAGAACCGCCTTGTAGGTCGAGCCGACCGCCGCCTCCGGCGTTTCGAGCGTGATGTGGGCGAAGGCCGCGCTGGTCCCGAGAACAAGAAGCACGCAGCCGGGCAAAAGAGATTTCTTCATGATGGTACCTCTCGAAGCGGCCAAGTCAGTCGTCGTCCTGGGGTGCCGCACTGCCGATGCCTTGCACGGCGAATTCAATCTGCACGGGCCCGGCTTTCTCGAAGGTCAGCGTGGCGGAGAACATTTCGCCCTCCTTGGGCCGCCGCTTCAAATCCATGAACATCAAATGATAGCCCTTAGGCGCCAGCGCGACCTTGCCGCCAGCCGGGATTTCGAGGCCGCCGGTGACCGGCCGCATGGTCATGACGCCATTGCTGACGCCCATCTCGTGCAGTTCGGCCTTGGCCGAAATGTCGGAGGTGATCGACAGCAGGCGATCCGGCGCACTGCCGGTGTTGGTGATGGTGAAGTAGCCGCCGGCTACCTTGGCACCGGCTGGCGTGGCGCGCGACCAGGGGTGCCCGATCTCGAGATCGCCAAGCTTGAACTCGTGTGCCGACACCGTCTGGGCGCTGGCGAACAGGAAGGCAAGAACGCAAAGGGTGATGCCGAGACGCTGCTCGAAACGACCCAGTGCGAAGCGCCTGCGGCTGGATGCGGCAGCGCGAAAAGAGTGAGACATGATTGCTCCGTGGATTTTAAGGGACCGCGCCGATGCCGGTCGCGAACGATGTCGATAAACGCGCCGGCCAAGGGTGTGCGCGGCGCAAACCAGAACGGATCAGGCCGTCGCCGGTGGTGCGCGCGGATTGGACGGAGTGCGGGCGCGGGCGAAATCGCGATGCCGGAAGGCCGGCAGGAAAAAGGCGATGGTTTCGACGGAAGGGCTGCGAGACAGGCTCCCGGTGGCATCGGGCGGCGCGCAGACCGCCGAAACGAGGTTGCAGCCAAGCATGCAGCAAGCCGGCATGTGCTGCTGATGCGGATCCCCGGCCGGGAGTTGCGCCGCACCGTCATGGGTGCAGATCGTGTTGCCGAAAGCATCGAATTGCGAGGCGTTCGGCTCGATGCCGGAAGCAAACGCGCCGAACATCGACTGGAGCACGAAAAGCCAGGCCGCGGCGAACGCGACCGGCATGCTCCATCGTCTCCGGCGTATGGTCAAGAACCAGCCTCTTCACGCAGCAACGTCAGCTCTCTAGCACGGAGCCGGCGGCCGGAAAATCGCCAAAACGTTGCTGCGGCAACGCAACACAATCACGCGCGCAGCGGCTGCCTGCCCTCCGGGATCGACGTCAGCAGCGTGTGGCGGGCCGATTTCAGGTGCTTGCGGCAGGCGGCGTCGACCTTGGCGAGATCGCGCGATTTGAGCGCGGCGATATAGGCGAGATGCTCCTGGACCGCGACTTCGTTGCGCTCGCGCTCCTGCGCCTTGTTCCACTGGTAGTGGTAGTGGAAGATCATGGCGATGACGTCGTAGAAATCGACGATGAAGCGGTTGTGCGAGGCGCGGTGGATCAGCCGGTGAAAGCGCTCGTCGAGCTCGGAGAACGCGTTGAAGCGCACGGCGATCTCGCGCGCCAGCAGGCGATGCTCGTCTTCCAGGCTGTCGAGGTCGGCCCAGACCGGGCTGTCCTCGGGCAGAGCGGCAAAGGCGGCGGCCGAGCGCAGTTCGAACATCTCGCGGATTTCGGTCAGCTCCAGCGCGAAGGCGCGGGTAAAGCCTTTCAGCACCCAATGACTGTTGCGGCGCTTCTCGATCAGGCCGAAGCGCGAGAAGCGGATCAGGAATTCGCGCACGCTGGTGGTGCCGACGCCGATCTCGCGCGCCAGTTCGAGTTCGTTGATCTGCATGCCGGCCTCGGCGCCACCGGCAAGCAGCCGCCGCATGAAGGAGCGTTCGATGATCTCGGCCAGCGTGTCGGTCTCGTCCTCGGGAAAAAAATCGTCCGGCCGCGGCTCGCGCAGAACCGTCTTGCTGCGCTTGTTCCAATCGATCAGCCCGGTCTCTTCCATGCGGGCAAGGATGGTGCGGACGGTCGTGCGGCTGACGCCGAGCAGCGTGCCCAGCTCCGGCTCCGAAGGCAGGCTCCTGGTTTCGTCGAGCAGCCTAAGACCGCGATTATAGGCGTCCTTGTATACGTTGTTGCTCTTCGACATCCCCTGCCCCGTGGCGCGCCGGCGTTTGCGGCCGGCGTGAAGCTTTTCTCGCGCATGAAATCGGAATCGCTTCGGAAAACATCATGCGCAACGCTAGTTTTGGTTGTAGAGCCCACGTCGCGCATCCAAAAGGCGCGTCGCGCTCTGGCGAAAAAACAATTGACGCAAAAATGTTTTTTCACGATAAAAGACATTATATGTTAAGAGCGGCGTGTCAATCCGCTCGCGCACCCAGGAACATACCCAGGAAGCTCCCGTGAACGCCGCAAACAGCATTCTTCTGTCTCCCGCCGACAATGTCGCGGTCGCCAATGGCCGCATCGAGATCGGCACCGTACTGCCGGGTGGCGCCGTCGCCGCCGCGCTGATCGAGCCGGGCCACAAGGTGGCGATCAAGCCGATTGCCGCCGGCGAAGCCGTGGTCAAATACGCCCAGGCAATCGGCCGTGCCACGCAGGACATCGCGCCCGGCGAGCATGTCCATTCGCACAATCTGGTCTTCGAAAGCGGGCGTTTGCCGGTGGTGCCGCCGAGCGAGGCAGTGCATGCGACCGAGGCCGACCGCGCCCGCACCTTCATGGGCTACCGCCGCGCCGACGGCCGCGCCGGCACGCGCAACTTCATCGGCATTCTCGCCAGCGTCAATTGCTCGGCCACCGTCTGCCATGCCATCGCCGACGCCGCGAACCGCACGCTTCTGCCGCAATATCCCGGCATCGACGGCTTCGTCCCGATCGTCCACGGCCAGGGCTGCGGCATGAGCGCCACCGGCGATGGCATGATGGTGCTGCACCGCACGCTGGCCGGCTATGCCCGTCACCCGAATTTCGGCGGCGTGCTGATGGTCGGGCTCGGCTGCGAGGTCAACCAGCTCACCCTCTATGGCCAGAAGGGCGTCGCCGCGGGAAAACGCCATTTCAACATCCAGGAAGCCGGCGGCTCGCGCAAATCGGTCGAGAAGGCGCTGGTCGTGCTGGCCGAGATCGCCGAAGAGGTCGGCAAGCTTCAGCGTGAGCCGATCCCGGTCAGCGAGATCGTCGTCGGCCTGCAATGCGGCGGCTCCGACGGCATGTCCGGCATCACTGCCAACCCGGCGCTGGGTGCGGCCGTCGACATTTTGGCCGGCGTCGGCGGCGTCGGCATCCTCTCCGAAACGACGGAGATCTATGGCGCCGAGCACCTGCTTGCCTATCGCGCCGCAACTCCCGAGATCGCCGCCAAGCTCGACGGCTACGTGAAATGGTGGGAAGACCATGTCGCCAAGCATGGCGCATCCATCGACAACAATCCCTCGCCGGGCAACAAGCGCGGCGGCCTGACCACCATCCTGGAAAAGTCGCTCGGTGCGGTCGCCAAGGGCGGCCAGACGCCGCTCAACGGCGTCTTCGGCTATGCCGAAAAGGTCACCGGGCACGGGCTGGTGTTCATGGACACGCCTGGCTACGACCCGGTCTCGGCCACCGGTCAGGTGGCGGGTGGCGCCAACGTCATCGTCTTCACCACCGGCCGCGGCTCCTGCTTCGGCTGCCGGCCGACGCCGTCGATCAAGGTCGCCAGCAACTCGACCATGTACCACACCATGGAAGAGGACATGGACGTGAATTGCGGCGTCATCGCCTCGGGCGAAAAGACCATTGCCGGCATGGGCCGCGAGATCTTCGAACTGATCGTCGAGACAGCTTCGGGCCGCAAGACCAAGAGCGAGGAATTCGGCTACGGCGACAACGAGTTCGTGCCGTGGCACCTCGGTGCGACGCTCTAAGCCGGACCGCTCGCGACAGTCGCGAACACCTGACGTGATCGCCAGGTGTCACAGTTCGTACATCCCCGAAAAAAGAATGAACATTCCATATTGACTGAGTGATGGAATTAATATTCCATGCGACATATTGGAGGAGATTGGCAGCGGAGTTCCGACAGAAAAAACTCTCCCGCCCAGCCATTCGAAGCAGGCATCAAACAGCGCTTGCGCCGACTGAGTTGATGCACTATCAAAAAGCGGTAAATGTTTTTTATTGATAAAGTTCCGTTTGGGCCGCGCCATCCGAATGGAGCTTCCATAACATTCACCGGGCGACTTAGGGAGGACTCCTAATGAAATTCGTGACCAGCATTCTCAATCGCCGCGCCTTCGTGGCACTCACAGCCGCCTCGATGCTTGCCGGCGTGATGCATTCGGCCCCGGCATCCGCGGCCGACGTGACCATTCCGATCATAGTCAAGGACACCACGTCCTTCTACTGGCAGATCGTCCTGGCCGGCGCCCGCAAGGCCGGCAAGGACCTGGGCGTCAACGTGCCGGAGCTCGGCGCCCAGGCCGAGACCGACGTCAACGGCCAGATCTCGATCCTCGAAAATGCCGTCGCCGGCAACCCGGCCGCCGTCGTCATCGCGCCAACCGAAGCCAAGGCGCTCGGCAAGCCGATCGACGAGGCCGCCACCAAGGTCAAGATCATCGGTATCGACTCCGGCGCCGACTCCAAGGCCTTCACCTCGTTCCTGACCACCGACAACATTCAGGGCGGCCGCGTCGCCGCTGACGGCCTTGCCGCAGCCATCGGCGAAGCCAATGGCGGCAAGGTCGAGGGCGACGTCGCTCTGATCACCGCGCTTCCGGGCGCCGGCTCGCTCGAACAGCGCGCCCAGGGTTTTAAGGAACAGCTCGCCGCCAAATATCCCGGCCTCAAGCTGGTCGCCGACAAATACGCCGACGGCCAGGCCACCACCGGCCTCAACATCGCCACCGACCTGATCACCGCCAACCCCAACCTCAAGGGCATCTTCGCCTCCAACCTGATCATGGCGCAGGGCGTCGGTCAGGCGATCGCCGAGAACAGCCTCGCAGGCAAGGTCGGGCTGGTCGGCTTCGACAGCGACGAGAAGCTGATCAAGTTCCTCAATGACGGCGTCATTTCGGCGCTCGTCGTCCAGGATCCGTACCGGATGGGCTATGACGGCATCAAGACGGCGCTTGCCGCCTCGAAGGGCGAGAAGGTCGAAGCCAATGTCGACACCGGCGCCAACCTGGTCACCAAGGCCAACATGAAGGATCCGAAGATCGACGCGCTGCTCAACCCGAAGCTCGACTGAGCATCGCCGCTGTGAACTGTTTCCGGGGCCTTTTCGCCCCGGAAACATCCCACTCGTGCCAATCGCGAGGCCAATCTTTGGGGGCCAATCTGGGAGGATTGTCATGATGTCGACGGCGCAGGAACTCCATCCGGCCCCAACGCTTGAACCGGGCAGGACCATCCTCGAACTCCGCGGGCTGGAAAAGCGCTATCCCGGCACTCACGCGCTGAAGCCGGTCGACCTCGCCTTCAAGGCCGGCGAGATCCACGCCATCGTCGGCGAGAACGGCGCCGGCAAATCCACCCTGATCAAGCTTCTGACCGGCGTCATGCCGCGCACCTCCGGCGACGTCATCTGGGAGGGCAAGCCTGCCGCATTGGCGACGCCGCATGAGGCGATGGCGCTCGGCATCAATGCCGTGCATCAGGAAGTCGTCCTGTGCCGCCATCTCACCGTCGCCGCCAACATGTTCCTCGGCGAGGAGGATTCCCGTTTCGGTATCCTGCAGCAGCGGGCGATGGTCAGGCAGGCGCAGAAGATCATCGACGATCTCGGCTTCGACCTGCCGGCGCATGTCAAGCTGGGTGACCTGACCATCGGTCAGCAGCAGTTGATCGCCGCCGCCCGCGCCACCGTGCGCGGCACCAAATTCCTGATCTTCGACGAACCGACCGCCTACCTCACCCGCAAGGAGGCCGACCAGCTGTTCACGCTGATCCGCCGGCTGAAGGGCGAAGGCGTCACCATCATCTACATCAGCCATCGCATGGAAGAAGTGTTCGAGCTCGCCGACCGCGTCTCGGTGCTGCGCGACGGCACGCTGGTCGGCACCAGGAATATCGCCGAGACCAATGACGCCGAGCTGGTCAAGATGATGATCAACCGCTCGATCGAGCAGGTCTACCACAAGGAGCATTTCACCCCGGGCGCGATGCTTGTAGAAACCAGGAACCTGTCCGGCAAGGGTTTCGAAAATGTCTCGATGTCCGTCCGCGCCGGCGAGATCGTCGGCCTCTACGGGCTGATCGGCGCCGGCCGCAGCGAGTTCGTCACCACGCTCTATGGCCGCCACCGCAAGGCGGCCGGCCAGATCCTCTGGGAGGGCAAGGAGGTCAAGGTCAATTCAGAACATGACGCGATCAGGCTCGGCATGGCGCTGGCCCCGGAAAGCCGCCGCGACCAGGGCCTCTGCCTCAACCTGCCGGTCGGGCTCAACCTCAATCTGCCGATCTACAAGCGCATCTCAAGCAATCTGCTGATCTCCCGCGCACAGGAAAAAGCCCAGGCCGATCGCCAGATCGCCGACCTGCGCATCAAGACGCCGACGCGAAGTGCGCTGGCCTCCAGCCTGTCCGGCGGCAATCAGCAGAAGATCGTCATCGGCAAATGGCTCGCGCACGGCGCCAAGCTGTTCATCTTCGACGAGCCGACCGTCGGCGTCGATGTCGGCACCAAGGCCGAGATCTACCGCCTGTTTGGCGCGCTGTTATCCAAGGGCGCCGGCATCATCCTGATCTCGTCCTACCTGCCCGAGGTCTATGAGCTCGCCGACACGCTGCACGTGTTCCGGCGCGGCAAGCTGGTGGCCACGCATGGGTTTCATACCGCTGATCACGAGGAGATCCTCACCCAGGCGCTGGCCGAGAAACAAGAAAGACCGGGAGGACGGATATGAGCACCGAGGCGATCGCTGCCGAAAGGCCGAAACGCAACTACAACGCCCTGTTCGGGCTGACACTGCTGGCACTGCTGGTTCTTTTGTGGATCATCTTGTCGGTGGCGACGCCGAGCTTCGCCTCGGCCAACAACATCTCGAACCTGTTGCGGCAAGGGTCGATGATCGCCATCCTGGCGGTCGGCCAGACCTTCGTCATCATCACCGGCGGCATCGACCTTTCCGTCGGCGCCGTTGTCGGCTTCGCCACCGTCATCGTCGCGATGCTGATCAACGCCGGCACACCGGTTTTCCTAGCCATCCTGATTACCTTGCTGGTCGGCGTCGCCATTGGCATGTTCCATGGCTTCGGCATCGTCAAGATGGGCTTGCCACCCTTCATCATCACCCTGGCGACGCTGACCTCGCTGCGCGGCATCGGCCTGTTGATGACCAACGGCAACTCGATCAACATCAACAGCGACAGCTTCACCGCGTTCTCGCGCAGTTCCTTTGTCGGCATCCCCAATCTGTTCTGGATGGTGATCCTGGTCGGCATTCCGGCCTACATCTTCCTGCACCACAGCCGCTGGGGCCGTTACCTGTTCTCGGTCGGCTCCAACGCCGAGGCATCGCGTCTGTCGGGCGTCAACGTCCAGCGCACAATCTACATGGCCTATACGTTGTCGGGGCTGTGTGCGGCCTTCGTCGGCGTGCTGCTCGCGTCGCGCATCGGCATCGGCAATCCGACGCAGGCCGAGGGCTGGGAATTGCAGGCGATCGCTTCTTCGGTGATCGGCGGCACGTCGCTGTTCGGCGCTGTCGGCTCCGTGCACGGGCCGCTGCTCGGCGCCTTCATCCTTGCCACCATCAACAACGGCGCCAATCTGCTCAACGTCAACGCCTTCTGGCAGCGCATCATCACCGGCGTGCTGATCATCGTCATCGTCTATTTCGACGGGCTGCGCCGCCGCGGCAAATAGATCGCCCCTAACAGCCGCCGGCCTCGCAACAGCAGAGCCGGCGGTGCCATGAACCGACTGGATTGAAGCATGAAAGCCGTCGTCTGCCGCTCGCCCGGCGAACTTGTCCTGGAAGATCGCCCGGCGCCTGGCGCGCCGCCCTCGGGCTGGGCGCTGGTCGCGGTCAACCATGTCGGCATCTGCGGCACCGATTATCACATTTTCGACGGCAAGCACCCGTTCCTCGCCTATCCTCGCATCATGGGCCACGAGGTTTCGGGCACCGTGATCGAGGTTGGCGAGGGCGTCGATCTCACCGTCGGCGAGCCGGTGATCGTCAATCCCTATCTCGCCTGCGGCAAATGCATCGCCTGCCGGCAAGGCAAGCCGAATTGCTGCGTCAGGATCGAGGTGCTCGGCGTCCATCGCGACGGCGCCATGTGCGAGCAGATCCTGGTGCCGGCGCAAAATCTTTATCCGGCAAACGGCCTGTCGCTGGCCGATGCGGCCGCCGTCGAATTCCTGGCGATCGGGGCGCATGCGGTGCGGCGCTCGCTGGCTCAATCGGGCGCGCGTACCCTGGTCATCGGCGCCGGCCCGATCGGCCTCGGCACGGCGCTGTTCGCCCGGATCGCCGGGCTCGACGTGACGCTGCTCGACATGAGCGCTGAACGGCTTGGCTTTGCCGAAAGCGGACTCGGCTTCGCGACCCTCGACGGTTCGCGGGGAGCCGCCGCCGATCTGGTGCGACAGGCGACCGACGGCGATGGTTTTGACGTGGTCTTCGACGCCACCGGCAACACCCAGTCGGTGCAGTCGGCCTTCGCCCATGTCGCGCATGGCGGCACGCTGGTGCTGGTCAGCGTCGTCAAGGACGACATCGCCTTTTCCGATCCCGAATTCCACAAGCGCGAGATGATGCTGATCGGCAGCCGCAACGCTCTGCGCGCCGATTTCGACCATGTCGCCGCTTCAATCCGCAACGGTGCGGTGCCGCTGGCAAAGCTAGTCACCCACCGCACCACGCTTGGCGAGACGCCGCGCGACCTCGCCCGCTGGGCACATGAGAAATCCGGGCTGATCAAGGCGGTCATCCAGGTCGGATGACACAACGATAGCCGCGTCTCAAAGCGCCGACAGTTTGAGTTCGATCCGCTCGGCCGGGAAGCGCGACTCCGAAAACTGGATCGGCTGACCGTCGGGCGTGACGTTGACGGCGACCGTCACCAGCACGATGGCGCCGGGCTGCAGGTCGAGGTCGGCAAGATCGGCGGCATCGGCATGGCGCGCCGACAGCACGGTCGATTGCCGGAGATAGTCGTCGACGCCGAAACGTGCCAGCGATGCCGTGATCGAACCGGTTTCTGCCATGGCAGCATCGATGCCGGCAAAGCGCCTGGCATCGAACCAGCCGGCAGCGCGGGACACCGGCATCCCATCGGCTTCGCCCCGCGTTTCCAGGCGTATCACGTCGGCCCCCTGCACAAGGCCTAAGCCCTCTGCGACACGACGGTTGGCTGGCTCGACCGACGACGCGAGCAAGGTGATATGCCGCTCTGACGCCTGTCCTTGCAATCCCTCGGAAAAGCGGGTGCGGGCGCCGATCGGATAGGACAGCCGCTTTCGCGACAGCACGAAGGTGCCACGCCCTTGCTCCGCCTTGAGCACACCCTCCTGCACCAGCGCTGCGATAGCGCTGCGCACCGTATGGCGGTTGACGCCATAGCGTTCGGCAAGTGCCACCTCAGGCGGCAGCGCGGCATTCTCGGGAAAATCGCCGACGGCGATCGAATGCAGGATCTGGTCGGCGATCTGCCGCCATAGCGCGACACCGCTGCGCCGCTCGATGCTGTTGGCTTGCCCGATCATTTCCCGCCCCAATCTTTGCGCCGACCTTTTGGCCCGTGTCACGTACACGTCATAGACACGCGCTAGATAATAGATATAATTTGTATAGTTGTCTATATCAATCGACAAATGCACGCAGACGAGGAGTAGCGGCCATGCGAGGACGGGAAGCGCGAGAGCAGGCCGAGCGCAAGGCCGTAATGGCGACGCTGGCGCAATCGGCCGGGGACGACATTGTCCGCCTCTGGGACGAAGCCGGCCTGCCTTGTGAAGCGGAACTTCTGCGTGGCCCCGAAACCGGCCTGGTTACCGTGCGCGGCCGCATCGGCGGCGGCGGCGCGCCGTTCAATGTCGGCGAGGCGACGGTCACCCGTGCCACGGTGCGGCTTGCGTCCGGCCATGTCGGCCACTGCTATGCGCTCGGCCGCGACAAGCAGAAGGCAAGGCTGGCAGCAATCGCCGATGCGCTGTGGCAGGACCCGGCCCACCGCAACGGGGTCGAGACCAGGCTCGTCGCGCCCTTGCAGGCGGCACTGGCCAAGGCCCGTGACCAGCGCCGCGCCGAGACGGCGGCGACCAAGGTCGATTTCTTCACAATGGTGCGCGGAGAAGACTGATGGACCTCGCCACTCAATCGATCGAAGGCGGCTTCGCCGATCCGGTATTCAACGCGCAGACCGTATTCCGCGCTGTGATGGACGCGATGGCGCGGCCGGGCAGCGTGCAGCCCTTGCCGGCCCTCGCCCACCCCCCCGTGCCGCTGTCGGCCACCGCTGGTGCCATTGCTCTGGCGCTGTGCGACAACGACACGCCGCTCTGGCTCGACCCGGCTTTGCAGGGGTCGGCGGCGGTGAAATCCTGGCTTGGCTTCCATACCGGCGCGCCGCTGGCCAACACCCCGGCCGACGCGCATTTCGCGCTGATTGCCACGCCGGCCGAGATGATGGCGCTCGACGGGTTTTCGCAAGGCACCCAGGATTATCCCGATCGTTCGACGACGCTGATCCTTGAGGTCGGCGATCTCGTCTCCGGCGCTCCGCTGCTGCTCGAAGGCCCGGGCATCGAGAGGACGGCGACGATCGCGCCGGCGCAAATGCCGCGTCATTTCGTCGAGCAATGGAAGCAGAACAATCAGCGCTTTCCGCGGGGTGTCGACATCATCCTCGCCACGTCCGACGCAATTGCCTGCCTGCCGCGCACGACGCGCATTAAGACGATGGAGGCGTAGGATGTATGTCGCGGCAAAAGGCGGTGAAGCAGCCATCCGCAACGCCCACAAATTGCTCGCCGACCGCCGGCGCGGCGATCGCTCGGTGCCCGCACTTCGGCTCGACCAGATCGTCGAGCAGCTGGCGCTCGGCGTCGACCGGGTGATGAGCGAAGGTTCGCTCTACGACAGGGAACTGGCGGCACTCGCCATCGTCCAGGCGCGCGGCGACATGATCGAGGCGATCTTCCTGGTTCGCGCCTATCGCACGACGCTGCCGCGTTTCGGCTACACCAGGGCGATCGACACCGGCACGATGCTGGTCGAGCGGCGGGTGTCGGCGACCTATAAGGACCTGCCTGGCGGCCAGTTGCTCGGCCCGACTTTCGACTATACCCACCGGCTGCTCGACCCCGAGCTTGCCGCCGGCGGCGATGTCGCTGAACCGGAGCAGCGTGCAGGCGAGGCGGAGGCGATGCCGCGCGTGTCCGCCATCCTCGCCCGTGAAGGCCTGATCGAGCCCGACGGCGACATGCCCGGGGATCATGTCCCCGGCGACATCACCCGCGAGCCGCTCGAATTCCCGATGGCGCGTGATATCCGCCTGCAGGCGCTGTCGCGCGGTGACGAGGGGTTTCTGCTGGCGCTCGGCTATTCCACCCAGCGCGGCTATGCGCGCAACCATCCTTTCGTCGGCGAGGTTCGTATCGGCGAGGTCGAACTGGAACTGGACGTGCCGGAACTGCCCTTTGCCGTGCCGCTCGGCAGCATCCGCGTCACCGAATGCCAGATGGTCAACCAGTTCAAGGGCTCGGCCAAGGCGCCGCCGCAATTCACCCGCGGGTACGGCCTCGTCTTCGGCCAGAGCGAGCGCAAGGCGATGGCCATGGCGCTATGCGACCGCGCTCTTCGTGCAACCGAATTCGGCGAAGATGTCGTCGCCGCCGCGCAAGACGAAGAGTTCGTCATCTCGCATTCCGACAATGTCCAGGCGACCGGCTTCGTCGAGCATTTGAAGCTGCCACACTATGTTGATTTTCAGGCCGAGCTCGACCTCGTGCGCCGCATGCGCGCCGCGCACGACGCCCGCGAAAACGCCGGCAAGGCCGAAGAGAAGAGGGAGGCCGCCGAATGACCGGACAACCGACCGACATCGCCACCTACAACTTCGCCTATCTCGACGAGCAGACCAAGCGGATGATCCGCCGCGCCATCCTCAAGGGCATTGCCATCCCCGGCTATCAGGTGCCGTTCGCGTCGCGCGAAATGCCGATGCCCTATGGCTGGGGCACCGGCGGCGTGCAGGTCACCGCTTCGATCATCGGCCCGGACGATGTACTCAAGGTCATCGACCAGGGCGCCGACGACACCACCAATGCGGTTTCGATCCGCGCCTTCTTCAAGAAGGTCGCCAATGTCGCCGTCACCACCGAGACGGCCAAGGCGACCATCATCCAGACGCGCCACCGCATCCCTGAATATCCGCTTAGTGCCGGTCAGGTGCTGGTCTATCAGGTGCCGATCCCCGAGCCGCTGCGCTTCCTCGAGCCGCGCGAGACCGAGACGCGCAAAATGCATGCGCTGGAGGAATACGGCCTCATGCATGTGAAGCTCTACGAGGACATCGCCAAGCACGGCCGCATCGCCACCACCTACGCCTACCCGGTCAAGGTCGAGGGCCGCTATGTCATGGACCCCTCGCCGACGCCGAAATTCGATAATCCGAAGATGCATCGTTCGCCGGCTTTGCAATTGTTCGGCGCCGGCCGCGAAAAGCGCATCTATGCACTGCCGCCCTTTACCGAGGTGGTCAGCCTCGACTTCGAGGATCATCCCTTCGAAGTGCAGACCTTCGACCAGCCCTGCGCGCTGTGCGCGGCCGAGAACGTCTATCTCGACGAGGTCATCCTCGACGACCATGGCGGCCACATGTTCGTCTGCTCCGATACCGATCATTGCGAGAAGCGGNGAGAAGCGGCGCGCCGAAGGCCATCGCGGCCACCTCGCGCCCGAGACCCATCTTGCCCCAGGAAAAATGGAGCCAGCTGAATGACCGACGCACCGCTGCTGCGCGTTTCGGCGCTGTCCAAATTCTACGGCGCGCGCGTCGGCTGCGAGAACGTCACCTTTGACCTGTGGCCGGGCGAGGTGCTGGCGGTGGTTGGCGAATCGGGTTCCGGCAAGACGACTTTGCTCAACTGCCTGTCGACTCGGCTGCTGCCCAGCTCCGGCACCGCCAGCTACCGCATGCGCGACGGCCAGTTCCGTGAGCTGTACCGCATGAGCGAGGCCGAGCGCCGCTTCCTGATGCGCACCGACTGGGGCTTTGTCCATCAGAACCCCGCCGACGGGCTGCGCATGACGGTGTCGGCCGGCGCCAATGTCGGCGAACGGCTGATGGCGGTCGGCGACCGTCACTATGGAAAAATCCGCGCGACGGCCGTCGACTGGCTGTCGCGTGTCGAGATCGACGAAGACCGCATCGACGACGAGCCGCGCGCCTTTTCCGGCGGCATGCGCCAGCGCCTGCAGATCGCCCGCAACCTCGTCACCGGGCCGCGGCTGGTGTTCATGGACGAGCCGACCGGCGGCCTCGATGTCTCAGTGCAGGCGCGCCTGCTCGATCTGCTGCGCGGGCTGGTGACCGACCTCGGTCTCGCGGCCATCGTCGTCACCCATGATCTTGCGGTGGCGAGGCTGCTGTCGCAGCGCATGATGGTGATGAAGGACGGCCGCGTCGTCGAAAGCGGCCTCACCGACCGCGTCCTCGACGATCCGCGCGCGCCCTACACCCAGTTGCTTGTCTCCTCGATTCTGCAGGTGTGACGATGATTGCTCCGGCGTACCCCCCTCTGGCCTGCCGACCATCTCCCCCTCAAGGGGGGAGATCGGCAGCTTTTATGTCCCGCCCGTTCTGCGACACAGGAGAATGGCGAAACCGAATGCGACAGCCAATCTCCCCCCCTGAGGGGGAGATGGCCGGCAGGCCAGAGGGGGGTGTTGGCCCGCAAACGACTGGCGAATGGAGCACCCTCTGATGGCAACCCCGCTCGTCGTCTCCGATGTTGCCAAGAGCTTCACCATGCATCTGCGCGACGGCATCAAACTGCCTGTCGTCGCCGGTGTCTCTTTCGCGATCAGGGCCGGCGAATGCTCCGTGCTCGGCGGCCCGTCCGGCGCCGGCAAGAGCTCGATCCTGAAAATGCTTTACGGCAATTATGCCGTCGACGCAGGCCAGATCATCGTCCAGCACGAGGACGGGCTCATCGATCTCGCCACGGCCAGCCCGCGCACCGTGCTAGCCGTGCGCCGGCTCACGATCGGCTATGTCAGCCAGTTCCTGCGCACCGTGCCGCGCGTCTCGGCGCTCGATGTCGTCGCCGAACCGCTGGTCGAGCGCGGCGAGGAGCGCGAAGCCGCGCGCGGCAAGGCACGCGACTTGCTGGCCCAATTGAACCTGCCGGAAAAACTCTGGGCGCTGCCGCCGGCGACGTTCTCCGGCGGCGAACAGCAGCGCGTCAACATCGCGCGCGGCTTCATCACCGAGCATCCGATCCTGCTGCTCGACGAGCCGACCGCTTCGCTTGATGCGAAGAACCGGGACGTGGTGATTTCCCTGATCGCCGCCAAGAAGGCGGCGGGCGTCGCTTTGCTCGGCATCTTCCACGATTACGACGTGCGCGAAGCCGTCGCCGATCGCATCATAGACGTGACCGCCTTCGCCGCTGGGAAAATCGCCGCATGACCAGGAAATTGTCGGAGGCCCCGCTGGTCCACGAGACGGCGGAGATCGAGAACTCGACGCTCGGCCGCTGGACCGAGATCGCCGACCGAAGCCGGGTTTCGGAAAGCATGATCGGCGACTATTCCTACATGATGCAGGACTGCAGCGTCTGGTGCGCGACAATCGGCAAATTCGCCAACATCGCCGCCAGCGTCCGCATCAATGCCACCAATCATCCGACCTGGCGGCCGACGCTGCACCATTTCACCTATCGCGCCTCCGACTATTGGGACGACGCCGAGCACGAGAGCGAATTCTTCGCTCAGCGCCGCGCCAAACGCGTCACCATCGGCCACGACACCTGGCTCGGCCATGGCTCGACCGTCCTGCCCGGCGTCACCGTTGGCGACGGTGCGGCGGTCGGTGCCGGCGCAGTGGTATCGAAGGACGTCACTCCCTACACCATCGTCGGCGGCGTACCGGCCAAGCCGATCCGCGAGCGCTTCGACCGCCGCACGGCGGAGCGCTATCAGGCGCTCGCCTGGTGGGATTGGGATCATGCAAGGCTGCGCGCCGCGCTCGACGATTTCCGGGAGCTGTCGGCGGAGGCTTTTCTGGAGAAGTATGGTGGCTAAGGATCGTGAATGGTAATGGCGGGCAGCGAATAAATTTCGAGGCTCAGGAAAGCCTTTCTTATCACCATTCACCATTCGAGCTTCTCGCGCCGAGTTGATCCCGCCCCGCTCCAGGCTGTGGGCGGTAACAAAACTGACATCAATCAGACACCGCAGGTTCACGTAGCTGCGCTAGCGAGGGTTAACAGACCTTCAATTGCGATTGGACTGGAGCCTGCACCATGTCAGCTACGCTCGAAATCCGCGGCGTCACCCGCCGGTTCGGCAAGAACACCGCCGTTAGCAATGTTCACATCTCGATCCCGCAAGGACAGATGGTCGGCGTCATCGGCCGCTCCGGCGCCGGCAAATCGACCCTTCTGCGCATGATCAACCGCCTCATCGATCCCAGCCAGGGATCCATCCTGTTCGACGGCGTCGAGGTTTCCGGGTTGCGCGGCTCGCCGCTCCGGCGTTGGCAACGCGACTGTGCCATGATCTTCCAGCAGTTCAATCTGGTGCCGCGCCTCGATGTGCTGACCAATGTGCTGCTCGGCCGGCTCAACCACCGCTCGACCCTGTCCAACCTGTTCGGCATGTTCTCCCGCAACGAATGCGCCGAGGCGGTTGCAGCCCTCGAGCGCCTGGACATCGCCCGCACCGCGCTGCAGCCCGCCGGCACGCTTTCCGGCGGCCAGCAGCAGCGCGTTGCGATCGCGCGTGCCATGATGCAGCAGCCGAAGGTGTTGCTCGCCGACGAGCCGATTGCCTCGCTCGATCCGCTCAACGCCAAAGTGGTGATGGATTCGCTGCAGGATATCAATTTGCGCGAGGGTATCACCGTCATCACCAATCTGCATACGCTGGATACGGCGCGCAACTATTGCAACCGCATCATCGGCATGGCCGCCGGCAAGGTCGTCTTCGACGGCCCGCCCGAAGACCTCAATCGCGAGGCGGTGCGCATGGTCTATGGCGCCGACAGCAATGGCGGCGAAATCTCCGAGGCCATCACCTCGACCAGTGTCGCCATCAAACAGAAAATCGCTGCATCCGCCGGACCGCTCGAGCCAGCGTTTCCTGGTTATTGAGAACGGCCTGATCGCCGCCCGCGTCAAAGGCACTCGTCAAAATTCGATCGCAACCGGCGCGAGGCCGGATCAAAGGAGAGAGACCCAATGTTCAGGAAGATGGTTTTTGGCGCGGTTTCATTGCTCGCCATCGCGGCCAGTGCCGCTCACGCCCAGGATATCAAGGAATTCCGCATCGGTATCCTTGGCGGTGAAAATGAAGCGGACCGGCTGCGCAATTTTCAGTGCCTCGCCGATCACCTGACGTCCGAATTCGGCTTCGAGAAGGTCTCGCTGTTCCCGGCCGCCGACTACGACGGCGTCATCCAGGGCCTGCTCGGCGGCACGCTCGATTTCGCCGAGCTTGGTGCGTCGGGCTATGCCAGCGTCTACCTCAAGGATCCGAACGCGGTGACCCCGATCCTCACCACCCAGCAGACCGACGGTGCGACCGGTTATTATTCGATAGGCCTGGCGCTGAAGTCGTCCGGCATCACCGACATCAAATCGGCCAAGGGCAAGAAGCTCGGTTATGCCGACCCGGATTCGACGTCGGGCTATCTGATCCCGCTGACCCAGATCCCGAAGGACACCGGCGCTTCGAACGAAACCTTCTTCGCCTCGACCCAGTTCAATGGCGGCCACGAGAACAACCTTCTCGCCGTCCGCGACGGCAAGGTCGACGTGGCGGTTGACGACTCCTCGGGCATCGGCGACTTCAAGAACGGTTACACGTCCGGCACCTTCCACAAGGAAGTCGCCAAGGGCGCCGTCGACCCCAACGACTTCGTCGAAGTCTGGCGCTCCGGCCTGATCCCGAATGGCCCGCTGGTCGTGCGCACCGCGCTCGGCGGCGATATGAGCGCCAAGCTCGCCAACTTCTTCACCAGCTTGCCGGCCAAGGACAAGCCTTGCTTCGAAGCCATCGAAGGCGGCGATTTCACTGGCTACGTTCCAGTGAAGCCGGACTTCTACAGCGTCATCGTCGAAGCCCGCAAAGCCGCGATCGGCGGGTGAATGCAATTGAAAAGGGCGGCCTTACCAGCGCCGCCCTTTTTGCATGCCGATCATGACCATCTCAGCCACGATCCGTTCAGACGCGACCCGGCGGACGGCCGACACCTGGCGACGCCAGACGTCCTTGCGCCGGTTCTACACCGCGCTCGGCATCGGCTTGCTGCTTGTTGCCATGTGCACAGCCATGTGGTTCGCCGACGAGGCCAATGCCGGACATTTCTTCGATCGGCTGCCGCACATACTGGATTTCCTTAGCTGGCTTGTTCCCAAGGACTGGAATGACGTCTGGCGCGCGCTGTTCGACATCGCATCGCCGCACGACAAAGGCAGCCAGGAGTTCAACTTCCCGCTTGGCCGCGTCTATCTCTGGCGCGGCTTTTATCTACCCGAATATTTCGAGCTGATGCTCACCACGCTCAACGTGGCGCTGGTTTCCACTTTCATCGGCTTCGTCTTTGCGGTGCCCTTCTCCTTCATCGCGGCGCGCAACTTGACGCCCAGTCCGGTGCTCAGGCTCGTCGTCAAGCGCTTCATGGAACTGCTTCGCGCCTTCCCGGAGATCGTCATTGCCGGCCTGTTCGCAGCCATCCTCTCGACCGGCCCGGTCGCAGCCATCATCGCCATCGGCCTGCATTCGATCGGCGCCCTCGGCAAGCTCTTCTACGAGATCAACGAAAACATCGACATGCGCGCCGAAGAAGGCCTGCGCGCCGTCGGCGCCAACTGGTTCGAGCGCATGCGCTTCGCTGCCCTGCCGCAGGTGCTGCCCAATTTCACGTCCTACACGCTGCTCAGGATCGAGATCAATGTCCGCATCTCGACCATCATCGGCGCGGTCGGGGGTGGTGGCATCGGCGAGGAGCTGAAGCTCTCCATCTCGCGCGGCTTCGGCGCCAAGACGCTGGCTCTGGTGCTGCTGTTGTTCACCACCATCTTCCTCGTCGATCAGTTCTCTGCCTGGCTTCGCCGCAAGCTCGTCGGCGAGCAGGCTTTCATGATGGGCGCCTGAGCATGGCCGCAATGACCGCCGATGAGATGCAGTCGATCGAGGAGCGCTTCCCCCATGTGTTCCGGCGGCCCCTGTACAAACGCTTCGGCCCGCTGGTCCTGTTCGCCGGCATCCTGCTCTACCTCGTCTACACCTTGTGGTTCTTCAGCCTGCCGCAAGTTCTGAGGGAATCCCACTGGGAGCGCCTGCCGCTCTTTCTGACGCAATGGATCAGCTACGATCTGCAGCCGGAATTCCGTCTCGATCAGCCTCAGATCACGCCCAAATACCCGCGTTTTTCCGCGCTCGGCGAAGATCCTCATCCCGACTGGGTCATCACCAGTGCGAACGGCTCCTACACCATTCTGATCGACGGCCGGGCCAAATCGGTTACCTTCGACAAGACCGAGGCGATGCTGGTCGCCAATGGCCAGACGGTGCCGGTGTCCTTGGCCAGCGGCAAGCCGGTGATATCCGGCCTGGTGCCGGACTGGATCACCGCACACGACGACGAAATCGTCGCCAGGATGGGCTTTGCCGGCGAGGTCCGCATAACCGTCGATCGCGTCAAGGTCCGCAAGCGCTTCCTCGGCTGGGCGAATTTCGTCTTCGACACACGCTCGCCCTTCTTCGGCAAGTCGCCCGGCGAGGTGGTCTCGTTGCTGATGTCCGGACCCCAGCTCAAGCCGGGCACATCTAACATCACGCTGGCCGCCGACAACATCTGGTACAACGCCCAGTGGCAGCATGGCGATGTCTGGACGAAGCTGTTCCAGACCATCGTCATGGCATTTCTCGGCACCTTGCTCGGCGGCATCGTCGCCTTCCCGCTCGCCTTCTTTGCCGCCCGCAACATCACCCCGAGCGGCGTGATCAGTCAGGTGCTCAAGCGCTTCTTCGATTTCATGCGTTCGGTCGACATGCTGATCTGGGCGCTGTTCTTCACCCGCGCCTTCGGCCCGGGCCCGCTTGCCGGCAGCGCCGCGATCTTCTTCACCGAGATCGGCACGCTCGGCAAAGTCTATTCGGAAGGCCTCGAGAACATCGACGACAAGCCGCGCGAGGGCATCCAGTCGACCGGCGCCAACGGCTTGCTGGTGCAGCGCTATGGCGTGCTGCCGGAAGTGATTCCGGTCTTCATCAGCCAGACGCTCTACCAGTGGGAATCCAACACCAGGGGCGCAACGATCATCGGCGCCGTCGGTGCCGGTGGCATCGGCCTGAAGCTCTGGGAGGCGATGCGCACCAACTCCAACTGGGCCAACGTCTTCTACATGGTGCTCTTGGTCCTGCTCGTCGTTTTCATCTTCGACAACATTTCCAATTTCCTGCGCCGCCGCCTGAGCAGGACGATCCACGACTACAACAGGATCCAGGCCGAGCAGGGGTAATGAACCTGACGTCGTGATCGGCAGTTGCTAACCGCGCCTCGTCATCCTAGGGCGGAGCAAGGAGCGAAGCGACGCGGCGTAGACCCTAGGATCCATGCCGTGACGTTGGCCATGAAACGCAGCGGCTCAGAATGGCCGCAAGACAACCCGCCGTCGTCGGACTCAAAGGTCGCGGCATGGATCCTCGGGTCTCCGCGTCCGCTTCGCTCCCGCTCCGCCCGTGGATGACGAAGGGAGGGGCTTTACGCCGCCTTCTTCCAGCCGCTCCTGATGTGCCTGTAGCCGTCGCGGTAAACAGCTTCCGGGCCTTCGGAAAAGTCGCGCCACACCTTGGTGGCCGCGGCCAGATCCTTCAGCGAGCGGCCGAACGCCTCGATCGTCAGCCAATCGTCGTAGCCGCTCTTACGGATGGCGGAGAAAGTCTCCTCCCAGGGAATATGGCCACGGCCCGGCACGCCGCGGTCGTTCTCCGAAATGTGGATATGGACGACGTTCTTGCGGTTGCGTGTATAGGCGCCGATCGGGTCGGCTTCTTCGATGTTGGCATGGAAGGTGTCGTACATCGCCTTGATGTGCGGCCGGTCGATCGCGTCGATATGCTCCGACAAATCGTCCATCGTGTTGAGCAGATAGCATTCGAAGCGGTTGAGCGCCTCCAGCCCGATGGTGACGCTCTTGTTGCCGGCATGGTCGCCAATAGCGCGTTGCGAAGCGATCGAACGTTTTTTCTCGGCCGCCGTCGGCCCGCTGCCCGAGAAGGCCCCGAGCGTCGAATGCAACGGGCCGCTCAACGTGTCTGCGCCAAGCGCCTGCGCGCAGTCGATCGCCCATTTCATGTAGTCGATACCGGCCTTGCGCGTCGAGGCATCCGGCGAGATCAGGTTCATCGCCGGATCGCCCATGGCCGAGACGGCGGTGCGTTGCAGCCCGATTCGGTCGAGCAGATCACCGAGCTTCTTGTAGCCGTCCGGCGCGCCGGAGAAGACCGGTATTTCGACGCCGTCGAAGCCGGTCGTCTTGATGTCTCTCAACAGCGGCTCGTGTTTTTTCGACACGGCCGTCGTCCACAACAGCATGCACATGCCGATCTTCATCGACGCCCCTCCCCTTTGACGGCCGGCTGGCTCCTCCGCCGACTTCGCTATAAGCCCCTCATCCGGCCGCTTCGCGGCCACCTTCTCCCCGCTGGGGAGAAGAGTCAGACGCAGCGCTGGCGATCTCCTCTCCCCTGGGGGAGAAGTCGGATTGCCCCGAATTGCCCTTGCAATTCGGCTGGCAATCCGAGTGAGGGGGGACACCCTTAACCGGGCGCAGCGATTAGAGTTTCGTCCACGCCCCGTTCTTCTTCGACGACTTCACGCAGGCTTCGATGAAGGCCATGCCTTCGACGCCGTCTTGCACGGTTGGGAAGACGACATCCTTAGCCGGCTTGCCGCCCGTCCGGCGCGCCGCACGAATAGCCCGCGCGGCTTCCTGGTAGATGTTGGCGAAACCTTCGAGATAGCCTTCCGGATGCCCTGGCGGGACGCGGCTGACGCGCCCCGCGACGGGGAGCGCGCCGGCGCCATTTCGGGTAATCAACTGCTTCGGCTCGCCGAACGGCGTGTACCAGAGATAGTTCGGGTCGGCCTGCACCCATTCGAGCCCGCCCTTCGAGCCGTAGATACGCAATTTCAGCCCGTTCTCGTGGCCGGGCGCCACCTGGCTGGCCCAGACCATGCCCTTGGCCGGGTGCGACCCGCCGACCGGCTTGAAGCGCAGCAGCACATTGATGTTGTCGTCGAGCAGCCTCCCCGGCACGAAGGCATCGAGATCGGCCGACAACGAATCGAGCTCCAGCCCGGAGACGAAACGGGCAAGGTTGTAGGCATGGGTGCCGATATCACCCAGCGCACCGCCCGCACCCGCCTGCTTGGGGTCTGAGCGCCACGCAGCCTGCTTCTGGCCGGTGGCGGCCAGGTCCTCGGTCAGCCAGTCCTGCGGATATTCCGACTGCACGATGCGGATATCGCCGAGCTGCCCCTTGGCCACCATCTCGCGTGCCTGCCGCACCATCGGATAGGCGGTGTAGTTATGCGTCAGCACGAACACTTTGCCGGTCTTTTCGACCAGCGCCGCCAGCTTCTTTGCCTCGGCCAGCGTCGTCGCCAGCGGCTTGTCGCAGATGACGTGGATGCCGGCCTCGAGAAAAGCCTTGGCAGCCGGCACGTGCACATTGTTCGGCGTGACGATGGCGACCACCTCGATGCCGTCCGGCCGCTTGGCCTCCGCCTTGGCCATCTCGGCATAGGAGCCGTAGCTGCGTGCCGGATCGAGCCCAAGCTCGGCCGCCGAGGCCTTGGCGCGCTCCGGATTCGATGACAGCGCGCCGGCGACCAGCACGAACTCGTTGTCCATGCGCGCCGCGATGCGGTGCACCGCGCCGATAAAGGCGCCTTGTCCGCCGCCAACCATGCCGTAGCGGATCGGACCGCCCCCGGTTTCCGCCTTCGATGCGCCGACCATGATTTTCTCCCTCGTTGTCTGAGATACCCCTCCCCCTTGAGGGAGGGTGGCCCGAAGGGCCGGGAGGGTCGGTCAATGCCGAGCTCAACCCAGCGACCCCACCCCGATCCGCTGCGCGGATCGACCCTCCCCTCAAGGGGGAGGGAAAGCTGTGTTAGATCCCCATCATCCCGCGCAGCACCTTTTTGTCGGTCGTGCCGCCGGCGAAATCGTCGAATGCCTTTTCCGTAACCCTGATGATATGATGCTGGATGAAGGGAGCGCCCTCGGCAGCACCATCCTCCGGGTGCTTCAGGCAGCATTCCCATTCCAGCACCGCCCATGAATCATAGTTGTATTGGGTAAGCTTGGAGAAGATGCCGCCGAAATCCACCTGTCCGTCGCCGAGCGAGCGGAACCGCCCGGCACGGTTGGTCCAGCTCTGGTAGCCCGAATAGACGCCTTGCCGCCCGGTCGGATTGAACTCGGCATCCTTGACGTGGAACGCCTTGATCCGCTCGTGGTAGATGTCGATGAATTCGAGATAATCGAGCTGCTGCAGCAGGAAGTGCGACGGGTCGTAGTTGATGTTGCAGCGCTTGTGGCCGCCGACCGCATCGAGGAACATCTCGAATGTCGCGCCGTCGAACACGTCCTCGCCCGGATGGATTTCGTAGCCGACATCGACGCCGTTCTCGTCATAGACGTCGAGGATCGGCTTCCAGCGCTTGCCGAGTTCGGCAAATGCTTCCTCGATCAATCCCGCCGGCCGCTGCGGCCACGGGTAGAGGTAAGGGAAGGCCAACGCCCCGCAAAACGACACCGACGCCTTGAGCCCGAGATTCTTCGACGCCTTGGCGCCGAACTTCATCTGCTCGACCGCCCATTGCTGCCTGGCTTTTGGATTGTTGTGCACCGCAGGTGGAGCGAAGCCGTCGAATTGTGCGTCGTAGGCCGGATGCACCGCCACCAGCTGACCCTGCAGATGCGTCGACAGTTCAGTGATCTCGACGCCGGCATCGGCGCAGATGCCCTTCACCTCGTCGCAATAGGCCTTCGACGACGCTGCCTTCTCGAGATCGAACAGCCGGGCGTCCCATGTCGGGATCTGCACGCCCTTGTAGCCCAGACCGGCCGCCCATTTGGTGATCGAGGCCAGCGAGTTGAACGGAGCGGCGTCGCCCGCAAACTGCGCCAGGAACAGACCAGGCCCCTTCATCGTCGTCGGCATCGGCATCTCCCTATGTTTCGCGACCAAGCATAGCGCCGATTGAAAACAGGGCCAGCCTCTTTGGTCTCTTTGCACAGCGCGCTCGGCGCCGCTATTCTGGTATTACCAAATGCGGAAATCTGGTCAAGCCATTTGACGCGCGGCCGCAGTCCTGCAACCATGCCGAGCTGCCCAACATAATTCAACGTAATCAATGCTGTAAGCAAGAGACGGCGCTTGATGGTAGCACTTCTTGCCGTCCAGATGAAATTACTGTAGACCTCCCATCAAGCCCAATTGGTCGAACCAGTTTGCCAAAAAATGCTGGGAGGCCTTGGGGAGGAATCATGCAGCGCACTTCGGCAGAGTGCGTCGCAGGCGAACTGGTACAGGCGATTCTGGGAAGGATAGACCATGCATCTTTCGACGCACAATTGGATGCGGGCGGAGCCGCTGGAAACGACGCTCAAGCGCATCAAGAAATTCGGCTATGAGTCGATCGAGATTTCCGGCGAACCCGAACAGTACAAGACCAAGGAAACACGCGCGCTGCTGAACGAGTACGGCATCCGTTGCTGGGGAGCGGTGACGCTGATGCTGGGCGAGCGCAATCTCGCCGCCAAGGACCAGGGCCAGCGCGAGCGCTCGGTGCAATATGTCAAGGACGTGCTGACCATGGTCAGCGAGCTCGACGGCGAGATCATCACGCTGGTTCCCGCCACCGTCGGCAAGGTCGTGCCGGACGGCACCGAGGAAGAGGAATGGAAATGGGTGGTCGACGCCACCCGGGAATGCTTCACCCACGCCAAGAAGGTCGGCGTCAAGATCGCGGTCGAGCCGCTCAACCGCTTCGAAACCTACCTGTTCAACCGCGGCGCCCAGGCACTGGCCCTTGCCGATGCGGTCAGCCCCGAATGCGGCGTCTGCCTCGACGCCTACCACATCCACATGGAAGAATTTAACGTCTATGACGCCATCCGGCAGGTCGGCAAGCGCCTGTACGACTTCCATGTCGCCGACAACAACCGCTTCGCTGCCGGCCTCGGGCAGATCGACTGGCCGAAGATTGTCGGCACGCTGAAGGAGATCGGCTATGACGGCGCGCTGACCAATGAATTCGTCGCCCCAGTCGACCGCACGCCGGCAGCCCCCTATCCCGACATGGTCGAACGCAATCCGGTCGACATCTCGCCAGAGCAGCTGAAATTCATTCAGGACCACGGCTCCAGCGTGCTCACGGAAAAATTCTACACTGACCAGATGCGCATCAATGCGGAAACGCTGCTGCCGCTGATCAAGTAGCCAAGCCGTTTGGAAAGAGCCCTTCCGCCTCACCGCGGCCGGGCCGAGGATGAACATGCGCATCAAGACGGTCCAAGCCTGGTGGGTTCGCATACCGATCGAAGCCGCGAAGCAGCACCGCAGCGACTTCGGTCAGGTGGCGACGTTCGACGCCGCCATCCTGCGCATCGAAACCGACGACGGGCTTGTCGGCTGGGGCGAAGGCAAGAACGCCGCCGGCAGCGCCGGCAGCTACGGCGCCCTTGTCCATTTGCTGAACCATGAGGTCGGGCCGCAGCTGGTCGGCCTCGACCCGGCCGACATCGGCGTCATCTGGGAGATGCTCTACAATGGCGCGCGTCACGACAGCGCCGCCCGCGCCGGCCACGCCATGCCGCAATTGGCACGACGCGGCATGAGCATCGCCGCTATCAGCGCCGTCGACATCGCATTGTGGGACATTCTCGGCAAATCGCTCGGCGTTCCGGTCTGGCGGCTGCTCGGCGGCCGCAAGCTGGACCGCATGCCGGCCTATGCTTCCGGCGGCTGGGCAACTGCGGAAGCCATCGGCGACCAGCTGCAGTCCTACATCGCCAAGGGCGGCTTCAAGGCGCTGAAGATGCGCGTCGGCGCCATGGACGGCGCCCCGCACGTCTCCGCCGCCCGCGTCCGCGCCGCAAGACAGGCGCTCGGTCCCGATATCGACCTGATGGTCGACGCGCACGGCACCTACACGGTGGCCGAAGCCAAGCGCTTCATCCATCTCGCCGGCGACCTCGATCTCGCCTGGTTCGAGGAGCCGGTGATCGCCGACGACAAGCCCGGCATGGCCGAGGTGCGCGCCTGCGGCTCGATCCCGATCGCCACCGGCGAAAGCGAGGCGACCCGCTATGCCTTCCGCGACCTCGCTGTGCTCAAATCCGCCGATATCTTCCAGCCGGATCCGGCCTTTTGCGGCGGCATCAGCGAGGCGATGAAGATCGGAACCATCGCCAGCGCCTTCAATCTGCGCTTTGCGCCGCATCTTTGGGCGGGTGCGCCCTGCTTTTTTGCCGGGCTGCATGTCTGCGCCGCTTCGCCGGCGAGCTTCACCGTCGAATATTCACTCGGCGCCAACCCGATGATCCACGATCTGATCGAAGAGACTGTCGAAGCAAAGGACGGTATGGTAGCGATCCCTGATAGACCCGGGCTGGGATTCACTATTTCGGAGCGGTTCCTGGAGGCGCACGCGCAACACGGCTGACATGAAAGAAAAGAACCTTCTCGCGGAACTCGCCGCCTACCTGTTCTCCCATTCGGACAAGGAGACGGGCCGCACGCCGTCGGAGCGCGAACTGGCAGAGCATTTCAGCGTCAGCCGCGGTCAGATCCGCGAGGCGCTGGCCATTCTCGAGGCCATGCGCATCGTCGAACGACGGGCGAAGTCCGGCATCTACATCGATACAAAGCAGGCGAGCGTCGAGGCTATGGCGCTGTTCGCCCGCGCCGGCCTGCCGCTCGATCCTGTCCAGATCTACGACACGGTCGAGTTGCGGAAGATCCACGAGATCAAGGCCGCCGAACTTGCCTGTTCCCGCGCCACCGAGGAGAATTTCGAGCGGCTGCGCGAGATCCTGAAGGCCTCAGAGGATCGCATAGCGGCCGGCGAAGGCCTTGCCAGGGAAGACCGCGAGTTCCACCTCGAGATCGTGCGGGCGACCAAGAACAGTGTGTTCCACAATGTCTGCAGCGTCTACTACATGATGGGCGAGATGCGCCTGCCGATCTATTTCAACGATCCCGAACGCAGCGTGCGCTCGCATGCCGAGCACATCCAGATCTACGAGGCGCTGCTGCGCCGCGACGGCAACCTCGCCCAGGCGCTGATGAGCGCTCATCTGCAAGGCGCCGAAAGCTATTGGAAGGGGCTGATCGAGGGGCGTGAGGCGGAACCGCAAAGCCCAGCGCTCGAAAAGGCCTGAAATGCCCAAGATCCTGTCGACACACAGACTGCACCCCCGTGCCTCTTCCATGCTGACAGGGGCCGGCGAACTCGTCGTTGCTTCCGCCCTCGACGCGCACACGCTGGCCGCCGAGGCAAGGGACGCCGATGTCATCATCGTTCGCGCTCCTTTGCCTGCGGCGCTTTTCGAAGGCGCGACCAGGCTCAGGGCCGCGATCCGCCACGGCGCCGGGCTGGACATGGTACCGATGGAAGCGGCCAACGCGGCGGGCGTGCTGGTGGCGAACGTTCCGGGAGTGAACGCGCGCTCGGTCGCCGAATATGTGATGTTCGCGGCACTGGCGCTGCTTCGGCGCTTTCGTGTGTTGGACCGCGACTTGCGGGCGAAGGGCTGGCTGGCCGGCCGCGAACACACCGTCATGGCCAATGAGCTTGCCGGCAAGACGATCGGCATTGTCGGCTTCGGCGCAATTGGCCAGGCGGTCGGCCACATCGCCGCCCATGGTTTCGATCTGAATGTGGTGGCAACGACGCGCAGCATGCGGCCGGCGCCGGACAGCGTCGGCTTCTTGTCGATCGATGCGCTCATCGAGCAGAGCGACATCATCGTTCTGTGCTGCCCGCTGACGCCCGAAACGCGGGGGCTGATCAGCCGGGAACGTATCGACCGGATGAAGCCGGATGCGCTGCTGATCAATGTTTCGCGCGGGCCGGTGATCGACGACGACGCGCTGATCGAGGCCCTGCAGAAGGGCCGCATCGGCGGCGCCGCGCTTGACGTTTTTGCGACACAACCGCTGCCGCCCAACCATCCCTACTTCGGCTTTGACAACGTCATCGTCACCCCGCACATGGCCGGGATCACCGAACAGTCGATGATGCGCATGGGCGTCGGCGCGGCTGGCGAAGCCTTGCTGGTGCTGGCCAACAGATTGCCGGTTAATCTGCGCAATCCCGAAGTGGTCGAGCACTACCGGCGGCGGTTCCCTGCCGATTTCTAAGCAAAGGCTACGCCTCAATTTTCCCGAATTCGCCAGCGACGTTGCCGGTATGGGAAACACCACAAAATTCCTGCTGACCGCCAGTGTCTGCATGGCGGCGGCGCATGCCTTGGCCAACGGACAGGGCAGCTACGTGTTCTGCGACAACGGCTTGCGCTGCGTGATGGCACCCTGTCCATCGAACAGCGCGCTCGACCTCGACACCGGCAAGTTCGTCAAAGGCGTTTCGATCGACATCGATCGCCTGCCGCAGCAAGACAAGGGCCTCGATCTTTCGGACAAGCTCTATGCCGGCAAGGTCGTTGTTGTCGGCTCGATCGAGAACCGCACCCGGACCTTCAACGGCAAGCGATACACCCTGCCTTGGCTGGTTGCCACCAGCATCGAGCGCACCGCCAAGGACAACGAGCGCGGCCACTGCTCGTCGCGCTGACACGCGCTATCGGATCAATTTGCAAGCAGTGCCTCGACCGCAGCGGCGATCCGCAGCAGGTGGTGGTCATGGCCATTGCGCGCCACCAGCATCAGCCCGGCCGGATGCGACATTCCCGGCATCGGCAGCGAGATGGCTGAAAGATCGAACTGGTTGGCGACCTGCGTGTTGCGCAGCAGAAGGCCTTCCGTCCTGTCGCACAGGGCCTCGTCGCCGGTCATCGAGACGATCGTCGGCGCAGTCATCGGCGTGGTCGGCAGGGCCAGCACGTCGACCGACGCCAGCCGGTCATCCATCGCGGCGGCAAGTGCTGCGCGACGGCGCATTGCTCTGATATAGACCGGGGCCGGAATGGCGGCGGCGCGCGACAATGGCCCGCTTACCCGCGGGTCGACCGGCATCGTCGCTCCCGTCGCCAGCCAGTCGGCATGGATCTCCGCCCCTTCCATTGCCGCGATCGAGGCGCGTTTGGTTGCCGCGCGCAGATCGACAAGCAGGTCGTCGATCGACAACTCCACAAGCCGTGCGCCGCTAAGCTCCATCTTGCGAAGACACCGGTCGAACGTCGTCGCGACCTCTTCCTCCGTATCATCGAACAGCACGCCGCGCGGAATACCGATGCGCAGGCCGTCCAGCGGAAGCGGCAACAGTGCCGCCAGGTTTTCGCCCGCCATCACTGCGTCGGCCGCCGCACATTCGGCGACGGTGCGGGCCAGCGGACCGATCGAGTCCAGCGTGGCCGACAGCGGAAACGCACCCGCGAGCGGCACGCGCCGCGCCGTCGGCTTGAAACCGACGACGCCATTCAACGATGCCGGAATGCGCACCGATCCGCCGGTATCGGAACCGATGGAGATTTCGCTGGTGCCTTCGCCGACCGAAACCGCGGCGCCTGAGGACGAGCCGCCCGGAATACGGCGGGCATCACTTGCATTGCCGGGCGTGCCGTAATGTGGGTTGACGCCGATCGCGGTGAAGGCGAACTCGGTCATGTTGGTCTTGCCGAGGATGACCGCACCGGCCTGGCGCAACCGTTCCACGACAATGGCATCCCGCAACGCCGGCGCTGCCGTGGCGAGCAGCAGCGAGCCCGCCGTCGTCGGCTCGCCGGCGACATCGAACAGATCCTTGATCGAGACGATAGCCCCATCGAGCGGCCCGAGCGTGACGCCGGCTTTTCGCCGCGCATCGGCGGCGTCGGCCGCCGCCCGTGCTGCTTCAGGATAGAGCTTTGCGAAAACGCTCTCATCGCCCACGCGAGCAGCAAGACGCGAAACAATTGCTTCGAGGCGATCACGGGCTGATTGCATTTTCGGTGTCGGACTCCGCACGCTTGCAACGTCTTAATGTAGCAGCCACAAACTGGCCGCAGGAGACATAGCCCGGCACGGTCAGGTTTGCACCTGTCGAACCGAAGGAGGAAGGCCCGATGCTCTACGAAGGCAGCTGCCACTGCGGCAAGGTCGCGTTCGAGGTCGAAGGCGAGCTGACCGGAGCCGTACGGTGCAATTGCTCGATCTGCTCGCGCAAGGGTGCACTGCTATGGGCAGTGCCGCATGAGAGCATGCGGGTGCTTGCCTGGGGCGATGATCTCGGCCGCTACAGCTTCGGCAACCATGTCATCGCCCACCGCTTCTGCCGCAGCTGCGGCATTCACCCCTTCGCCGAGGATGTCGGCGAAGGGAGCGGGCGAAGTGCCTATGTCAACATTCATTGCATCGAGGCGTTGGACGTCGCCGCCGTGCCGGTCTTCGACTTCGACGGCCGTTCCGTTTAGGAATTGGGGTCGTCGATCGGCTTGGGGCCAAGGAAGAACGCCGCCAATGCCGCAAGCAACGTCGCCGCCGCGCAATAGGCGAAGGCGCTGGCAACGCCGGTATTGTCGACCAGCAGGCCGCCGAAGACGGCGCCCAACGCGATGGCGACCTGGAACGTCATGACCATCAGCCCGCCGGCGCTTTCCGCCTGATCGGGGGCGGCTCGCACCAGCCAGGTCTGCAGCCCGACTGGGACGGCGCCGAAGGCAAAGCCCCAGCTGGCCACCGCTATTGCAGCCACGACGGGTGAGCCTCCGACCACCAGCAGCAGGAGCGCCGAAAACGCGATCAGCAGAGGCGCCAGGCTGACGGCTGCCTTGAGGCTGCGTTCCGCCATGAAGCCGCCGGCAAAATTGCCGAAGAAGCCACCAATGCCGTAGGCGAGCAGCACAAGCGAGATCGTCTCGATGTCCAGCGCGGGCACCTTCTCGAGAAACGGGCGGACATAGGTGAAGCCGGCAAAGTGTCCCGAGGCGACCAGCAGCACCACCAGCAGTGCCACCCTGATCATCGGCCGCTTCATCACCTCCAGCAGCGTGCGAAAACCTGCCGTACCTGCCGGCGGCAGCTTCGGAATGGTAGCCACCTGCACGAGCAGCGCTAGCGCGCCGACCACGGCGGCGATCATGAAGGCCGTCCGCCATCCCCAGATGTCGCCGACATAGGCGCCGACCGGAGCCGCACAGACCGTCGCCACCGAAACGCCGGTGAGGATGATCGACATGGCGCGCGGCATCAGCCGCATCGGAACGAGCCGCATCGCCATGGCTGCTGACATCGACCAGAAGCCACCGAGACTAATGCCAAGCATGATACGGGCGATCAGAAGAACGGGAAGCGACGACGCAAACGCGGCTACCAGATTTGACAGCACAAGCAGCACCGTCAGCGCCCACATGACCAGCCTGCGGTCCAGCCGCTTGGTGACAATGGCCATTGTCGGCGCCGCAATCGCGCCAATGACGGCGGTGGCCGTTACCGCCTGCCCTGCGGCGCCTTCGGTGATGCCGAGATNTCAGACGTGTGCTCTTCCGATCTAAATTCCGCGGTCACCAGGCCGAAGACTCCGAGCGCCAAGGAGACCACCGCCCCCCATGCGGGCTCGGATCGTTCGCCGGTTTCCGTCAGGTCGAGAACGGCGTCCATGACGCCTGTCGCGGGTTCGGTCATGAGGGATCTCCGATCTGGTTGCAGCGCAGCATCTGGCTGCAGTGCAACATAGGGAGTGACTGTCCGGAGTTTCCATGCTAGAAACACCATTATGCTTGACCGTTCGTCCAAAATCCCTGTCACCGGTGATCCGCTGACAGACATATTGCGCGGATTGCGCCTCGAAGGCGTCGATTACGGCCGTTGCGAGATGAAGGAACCCTGGGGCATCCATTTTCCGGCTCAGGCGGCGGCACGGTTTCATTTCATCGGTCGCAAAGGCTGCTGGTTGCTGCAGCCGTCCGGCGAATGGGTCGAGCTCAAGGCGGGCGACGCGGTGTTGTTGCCGCGCGGTTCAGCCCACACGCTGGCGAGCGAGCCGGGTATCGAGGCGGCGCCGATCCACGGCTATGAGGTCGAGGAGATCTGCAAGGGTGTCTATTGCATGTCGAACGACGGCGTGCCCGGCTGCCGTCCGGGCACCTTGCTGTTTTTCGGCAGCATGTATTTCAATCTCGATGGCTTGCACCCCTTGCTCGGCATGATGCCGGACGTGATGCGCGCGCATGAGTTGGAAGCCTATGAGCCAGGTATCCCGCATTTGCTGGAGGCGATGGCCCGCGAGGTGACGATGGAGCGCGTCGGCTCCGGCGGCATCCTGGCGCGGCTGGCCGATGTGCTCGCCGCGACCGTCATCCGCTCATGGGTCGAGCGCGGCTGCGGCGACTCTTCCGGATGGATCGCGGCGGTGAGGGACCGCGAGATCGGCCGGGTGCTGGCCGCGATCCATCTGGAACCGAGCCGCGACTGGACGGTGGACGCTCTGGCGAAGATGATGGGCGCCTCGCGATCAGGTTTCGCCGAGCGCTTCGCAACCATTGTCGGCGAAACACCGGCAAAGTACGTCACGCAGGTACGGATGCACCAGGCGCGGCAATGGCTGGTCCGCGACCGGCTCAAGATTTCCGTCGTCGCGGCGCGCCTCGGCTACGAATCCGACGCCTCCTTCAGCCGCGCCTTCAAGCGGGTAATCGGATCGCCGCCCAGCCATTTCCGGGCCGAGGAACAGGCGGAGATCCGCCAGGCCGGCTAAACGTTGGCCGGGTTATTGCTCGGTGATGCAGGCCGAGCCGGCGCTGCTCTTGCAATATTTGCCGGAAGCCCCGCATCTGCCATCCGAGACTTCGACAACGGTGCCGCTCAACAACAGCTTGCAGTCACTGGTGGACAGATTGACCGTGCCGTTGAGATCCTTGATCTTCTTGGCGTCGACCTTCGCGCCGGCGACAACTTTCTTGGCTGCCTGCGCCTCGCCCAGATGTGCGGCCGACAATCCCATACCGGCGACAAGCAGGATCGCAGCAAAACTGCGGAACAGATTTCCCATAGCCAACCCTCCATTTTGGACCTCCAAATTGGGCTCAAAGCCCGTTTGGGACCAAAGGATCAGCCTATTCGACAAATCGGAGCATCCGCATCCCCCGTACGGGGGATGACGGGAAGACTCGAGCATTTCGCAGCCAAGTGGAATCACACGGCGTCGCACAAATGCGACTAAAACAGATAGATAGAGCGGGATGCACGGTCAATTTGAACGCATCCCGCTTGTCTTATGATTTTCCGTCGTTTCGAGGCCAAAGTGGGTTGCCGCCTGCGGGCCTTCACCACCCGCAGGCGGNCGGGAGGGGTGGGATCGATGAACCGTCGGTCGTGATGGACCGAGCTAGAGTATGATCGCCCCTCTCTTTTCCATGAGGCCTGAACGGATAGCCGGGCATAACGGCCCGGATGACAAGCACGGGACACGGAAAAGATGACCGCAATCATAGCACGAACGCTCGGAATCGACATCTCGAAAGATCGCCTCGACGTCCATCTCCTGCCGGAAGGGACGGAGCGGCAATTCGCCAATGACGCAAACGGCCTGCGCGAGCTGCTGCGCTGGCTGGCTCCGCTTGCCCCCAACCGCATTGTCTACGAAGCGACGGGCGCCTACCACCGGCTGCTCGAGCGCACGTTGGGTGCCAAGGGCCTGCCGCTGGTCAAGATGAACCCGCAGCACACGCGCGCTTTCGCGAAGGCCGCCGGCCGACTGTCCAAGACCGATCGCATCGACGCCGCCATGCTCGCCCGCTTCGGCGAACTGATGACGCCGCAAATCCGACCAATCCGCAGCGACACCCTTGATACGCTTTGCGAACTCGTCGCAGCGCGCCGCGCATTGGTCAAGGACCGTACCGCCGCCCAGAACAGGCAGAAGAACCTGACCATCCCGCTTTTGAAGCGCCAGGCCGAGCAGCGGCTCAGGCAAATCACCACCNATCCCAGGCCTTGGCGAAGTCACAGCCTTCGCCATCATCGCCGACATGCCGGAGTTGGGAACCCTTGCCAACAAACAGGTCGCAAGCCTCGCCGGCCTCGCACCGGTCGATCGCCAGTCGGGGCAGTGGAAGGGCAAGTGCTTCATCCGGGGAGGAAGATCGTCGGTCAGGCAGGCGCTCTA
>NZ_AYVY01000033.1 GCF_000503055.1 Mesorhizobium sp. LSHC420B00
GCTGTGGGACGGCAACCGGGTTTGGCGGCGCGCCGGGAGGGGGCGGTACCGGAGTTGCTCCCGGCTGCCCCGGCGGGGCGGGCACCGGAAGCGGTGTGGGAGGGGGCGGGGCCGACGGGGTCGGCGCGGCGACGTCGTCCACCCAGGTTGGGAGCAGCGCCCGGGGGGAACTGGGCTTGGTGCCGGAGGTTCCCATGTTACTTTCTCTTCGACTTCGGGTTCATCTGCAGGGACGCGACGACGCTCAGTGGCTTGTTCGAGGTCTGCGTCGCCCACTCTCCCACGAGCTCGGCGAACTCTTGCGCCTGCGGACCTTCAACCGCGACACCCCAGCCGCTGACCACCCAGCCGCCGATCTTGCTCACCGGCAGTCGTCCGAGGAATGCAACCAGCGGTTCGCGCAGTTCCGGCCGGTCTCCGCAGAGGCGCGCCAGCCCCTCGGCCGCCGGCGGCCGTTTGCCGAGATCTTCGGTCTGATCAATCTTCGTCACGAGGCCCTGGAACACCCGGTTGGCATCTTCGGGGGTGAGCGCAGCCACCTCGGCCTTCGTCACCTGCGTGATGCCGAGAGTCGACGTCGCCAGCCGCTCGATCATGGCTTCCACGGGACCGCCGGCGAGACCGATGCCGGCGGACGTCCTGCGGTCGCGGCTGACAAACACGTAGGGCCGCAGGTCGATGCCGTTCAGCGGCGGGGTGATCGCCGCCCAGCGCTTGACCCACTCGATGTTGGGCCAGTCGGCCATGGGATCATCATCGGCGTCCTTGCCACCCTTGGAGGTCACTTTCCGCTCGAGGATCGAGATGGTCTTGGAGCCGTCAGCGGACGCGTCGCGGGCAATCGCGTTGAACAGTTCCGGGGCGAATCGCTCCGCCAACATCAGCTTGGCCAAGACGGATTGCTTGATATCGTCCTGGAAGCCGCGCTCGCTGGCGATCTCGACGCGCAGGGCCATGGTGTTGACGAAGCGTTTGATCTGCCGGGGATTGCCGTGGGCGCCCTCGGTCAGGATCGGCGTAATCTCCGCCGCAAGCTGCAGGGCGGCATCCAGATCGGAGGGTATGGACCCCAGCTTCGCTTTGATTTTGTCCCGGTCGAAGCCGGCGCCCAGCCAAGGCCGCTGCAAGGCCTTGCGCGCCACCTCGAGCAGGCTCTTGAACTCCACCGAACTGTCGCTGACGCCGGAGGCCAGATAGAGCAGCAAGGTGAGATAGACCAAGGTCTCCGACGCGCCAAGGGCCGGCATGCGGAACGGAACCTGGATTAGTTTTTCCAAGTAGTTGCGCGCGTAGCTTGTCGGCCCCGCCGCCGCCGGGAGATCGGGAAAGTGGTTGCGCACGGCGTATTCAATCATGCCCTCGTCAGCGGCGATGACGAAGGCCGCGTTCGGCACGAACAGGAACAGGCGGATAGCCTCCAGCGTGGCGATCGCCGTCTGCGGGAGGCATCGATCGAGGTCGTCGATCAAGACGATCAGCCGGTCGACCTTGGCGCGCTCCAGCAGCTCCTCGAAGTCTTCGCGAAAGGCGTGCATCCGCTGCGGCGTCGTCTCGGAAGGTGCGGCCTCCTTAAAATGCTCCGCCGCACCGTCCATGACCTTGTTGAACACGTCGCCGGTCAGGTAGGCCTTGGGATCGCTGATCACCTTGCTCGCGATCGAACCAATCCCCTGGATCAGGTCCGGACCCGGGATCCCGGTCGCCATGGTGAACGCCAGGCTGCCCGCGGTGCGGGCGGCCTTCATCCAGTTGACGGCCTTCAGGACGTCCCAGGCCTTGTCCGCCACCTTGGCGATCCCGGACCTCTCCTTGAGGAGGGCTGCGACGATCGTCTCGATCAGCACCGCCTTCGCGTCGTCGTATCCCTCAAACAGCCAGCCGTTGAACCGGACACACAGGGTGTCTGTCTGTCCCTTGAATGCCGCCTCGATCATCAGCAGCGTGCTGGATTTGCCCGCTCCCCAGTCGCCGTGCAACCCGATCGTCAACGGTTCCTTCGACCTCTGCCTGATCAGCTTGACGACCGTTTTGGCGACCGTCTCGTAATACAGGTAGTCGATGGCGGTTTCATTATCCGCGATAATCACGAAATCCCCCCCAAACCCCGGGGTATCCTTACCGCTATAAAAGAGGCCAGAATTGCAATCTGTCTCTCGCAATAACCCCCGAAGCACTGCGAGACATGCGCCAACCGCTATTTCGGTCGGCTCAGCAATTAGAAACGCCGGCCAATGATTTGTCTAGGAGTTTTCTTGGGTTGATTTGCTTATCCGTCTCCGTCCGAAGACTTTTAAATAGCACTCTCGATGGATACAACTTCACACTAGGCAGCGCGCCTGACCCATCCTGCATCGCCACCGGCGTTTTGGTTCTCCAGACCGGCTCGCGCCAATCAGCGGAGCAAAACCCCATCGATGTGGATGTTTCGTACAATCTTGACCCACCCGGGGTTCATGCGAACACCGCTGCCGAGATGCGAACGTAGGAAATCCGCCACCTCATCCAAACTGGAAAGGTGGGCTGGATGCATGTTAGATCCAAAGAGATGGCAGGCAAAGTAGCCATCAGAACCGGGCTCGGCCCACGCGGTTACCATACCGCCAATGACACGCTCAATACGAGCTACAGGCATATTTCTCCCACCATTTTCTAAGCAACGCCCCACGCCCGACAGCGTGTCCTCATATCATCTCACGAACCCCGGGTTGTAGATCCCGTTGAGGACGCCGCGAACTGCGGCCACCGGCCAGGCAGCGTGTTACTCATCAGTGCCGACGCTAAGCATGCTCTTCCTCGTCGTCGGACAATGCTTGCATGATATCACCCGCGAGGAGCTTCTCCTTCGACAGCAGTCCGGCATCCTCGAGTGCTTCGAAATCCGGCAGGTCGCGCAGCGTGTCGAGACCGAACTCCAGCAGGAATTCTTTGGTCGTGACGTAGGTGTAGGGCGCGCCGGGCGTCGGGCTGCGCGGACCGGACGCAATCAGCTTGGCGCCGCGCAGATGACCGATGAGATCGCGGCTGATCTCCTTGCCGAAGAAGGAAGAAAGCTCGGCGCGGGTGATCGGCTGGAAGTACGCCACACACATCAGCACCAGCACTTCAGATTGTGTCAGATCCACGGCTCGCTCGTTTCCGCCGACCGCGGCACGGATGGCATCGGCATAGGCCGGCCGCGTCAGATGCTTCCAGCCGCCGGCGACGGCGACGAGGTCATAGGGCCGACCGCGCAGTTCTTCGCGGATGTCGTCGATGAGGAGATCAATGCTGCAGCTTTTGCCTACGATGCGGGCGAGCGTTTCGCGGTTGACCGGCTCGCTGGCCGCAAAAATGGTCGCCTCGACGCGGTGCATCCATTCGCGCCAGCGTGCCTCCGGCGGTAGGTGATCCAGTTCCTTATCAAACAGGCGGTCGCCTGATCGACCGTCATCTGGCCGGCCCTTCCCTCGTCTGCGCGCCGCTTCCACCATGGTCTTCAGAGTCCGTAGATGCGGAAGGTCGGACGGCCGGATAGCTCTCGGACGGCACCGAGCTCGCCCAGCCGGTCGAACAGGCGGCGCAATCCGCGATCGCTCATGCCGGCAATGTTTTCCGAGGCTACGATGGCGTCGTCGGACAGGAGCTTTTCGACGACGATGTCCGCCGCCTTGGCCCTGAGCTTTGGCGCAACGGCAAGCAGCCGGTCCGCCCGGCGCCCAAGTTCGGCGGAAAGATCAATCGCGCGCAGCGCAGCGCGCGCTTGCGCGGCAAGCAGGCCTTTCGCACGCTCAGGATTTGTCCCAATGCTTGTCGCCACAGAGTTGGCTGCCGATCGACGCGGGCGGGCGCTTGTGCCCAAGACCGCATCGGCGCCCAGCAGCGGCACCGCGTGGACCCAACCCATCCGTTGCGCCAGCAGGGCGTCGGCGAGCCAGGCTCCAAGGGTGCGCCCAAAGCCGTGGCGTTCGGCGATCGCGATGGCGCCGGTCATTATTCCCACCGTTCCGTCACTGGCGGCGAGCTGCCGAAGATCGTCCGTCAGGTCGCTCATGCCTTCGTCACTAGGCGCGAGACCGAGGTCATCCAGCACCGCGCTGATGCTCGCCTCGGTCAGCAGTTTGTCCGCAGGTGTTCCAGCCAGCCTGCGCCAGGCCACAAGCATCCTGCCGGCGGGCCCGACATTGTCGCCCGGCCACGTGAGCAGCACGGCATCGCGCAGTGCGCTTTCGTCCTCGATGCGGCCGGCCTGCTTTGCTGTTACGGCGGCCGCAGCAAGCGCCAGCCGCTGCCGCCAGACGCCGCCCCATCGCTCCTGCCGGCGGACCACCGCATCGAGCGCGCCGATGGTGGCGCCTGCGGCGAGCGCCACGTCCTCAACATCGTTTCCCGCAAGGCTTTGCGCATCGGGAACCGCCCGGCGCAGCCAGGCCGGCACCGTTGCCATCGGCGCGGTCGAAGGAGCACCGCCAAGCATTGCGTAGTGGCGTAGAGAGGGTTTGGGACGCAGAATCATCGAAAGCACGATGAATCATGGCGGCGCTTTTGACAACAAAAATGGATAGAAAGCGCTGTGCTTGTCGTGTGCTTGAAACGAATGATAATGTTGCCTTATCATTCGTTTCGCTGTTTCTAGAGGACTGACCGTTTCGTCGAGCAGGAGCCGAAAAATCGCGCCCGGCGAGCCTCCGGACCGTCCCACAGCAGGAGGCCGGAAGAGGAGGTTTCGTCCACGCAGCCGTCGACTGGGCTTGCTGTGCCTAACACCGACGATATGCCTGACATAGTCGACGTCGTCGACATCATCAGCACCGAGATGGGCCGCGGCGAAGCGTCGGACGAGGCGCCTTTCCATGCCCTTCGGCCCGCACCCGGCCTGCCGGCCCACTTGGAGCGTCTTGCCGATCGCGCGCGTGATTATGTGGACGCGGCGAGCTCGGCCAACACGCGGCGCGCCTACGCATCCGACTGGAAGCATTTTTGCGCCTGGGCGCGCCGGCAGCATCTCGAGGTGTTGCCACCTGATCCGCAGACCGTCGGCCTCTACATCACCGCCTGTGCATCCGGAAAGGTCACAGGAGACAAGAAACCAAACTCTGTGGCGACGATCGAGCGCCGTCTCTCCTCCCTGGCCTGGAATTATACGCAGCGTGGCGAGCCGCTCGATCGAAAGGACCGCCATATCGCCACCGTGCTCGCCGGCATCCGTAAGAGCCACGCAAAACCGTCTGTGCAGAAGGAGGCCATACTTCCCGAAGACCTGATCGCCATGCTGCAGACGCTCGACCGGGGCACCCTGCGCGGCTTGCGCGACCGCGCCATGCTGCTTCTCGGCTTTGCGGGCGGCCTGCGTCGCTCCGAAATTGTCGGCCTCGACGTCGGCAGGGATCAGACGGATGACGGCCGTGGCTGGGTCGAGATTCTCGACAAAGGCGCTCTGGTAACCTTACGTGGCAAGACGGGCTGGCGCGAGGTCGAAATCGGCCGCGGCTCCGCCGACGCCACCTGCCCCGTGGTTGCGCTGCAGACCTGGCTCAAGCTGGCCCGCATTGCCCACGGGCCGCTGTTTCGGCGTGTCACAGGACAGGGCAAAGCAGTCGGCGCGGAGCGATTGAACGATCAGGAGGTGGCCCGCTTGGTCAAGCGTGCCGCGCTGGCCACCGGCGTCCGCGGCGACTTGTCGGAAGGCGAACGACAGCAAAAGTTCGCGGGCCATTCGTTGCGCGCAGGCCTGGCCTCCTCAGCCGAAGTCGATGAGCGCTATGTGCAAAAGCAGCTCGGCCATGCCTCAGCGGAAATGACGCGTAAATACCAGCGTCGGCGCGATCGCTTTCGCGTCAATCTCACTAAGGCGTCCGGGCTCTAGAAAAAAGTCCCCCCTCCCCTGTCACGGTCACTAAGTCATTTTTATGTAGTCACGATAGTCACAATGGTCACGGAGGCCAGAATGCAGTCTGCTCCAAAAGAGGATGCCAACTGGACCGTCGCTCGGGCCAAGGCGCGGCTGTGGGAAGTCATCGAGCGTGCGCAGGCGGCGCCGCAAACGATTACGCGCAACGGTAGGCCAAGCCTCGTTGTCGTCTCCGCCGAGGAATGGCAACGCAAGACGGTGCGCAAGGGTACGCTTGAGGAGTTTCTGCTGGAGTCGCCACTACGCGGCGCGGAACTCGACCTTGAGCCTCAACGCGATGAACCGCGTGATCTGCCGCTGTGAGGCTACTGCTGGACACGAATATCCTGTCCGAGGTGACAAGGCCGGCGCCGGACGCACGCGTTCTGGAATGGCTGGACAAGCTCGACGAGGATCGCTCGTTCATCAGCGTGGTCTCGATCGCCGAAATCCGGCGCGGCGTTGCTCTCATGGGCGAGGTCGGAAGCGTGAGGCGCTGGCCGAATGGCTTGCCCGAGACCTGCCTTAGCGTTTTAGAGCAGAGAGTCCTCCCCGTCGACGAGCCGGTTGCCCTGGCCTGCGCGATCTGATTGGTCTTGCGAAGCGCCGCGGCCGCGTGCTGACGTCAATGGACGGATTGATCGCAGCCACAGCCATTGCCCAGGGCTCACTCTGGTAACGCGTAATCCGAAGGATTTCGAAGGCTTCGGAATAGAGCTCTTCGATTCGTGGATGCGTGAATCGCCCAGCACCACATCCCGAATGCGCGAAGCGACTTTCGAACAAGAAGTGTGGGTTTGCTCTCATACCCCTTTGCTGAAAAATGTTGTGACAGAGCGCATGGAATGCCACGCGCTTCAAATCGGAGTAGCCATCCGGGAAGCCTGAAGCCCTTCGAAGCGCATGTCCGGCAGCTATTCATAGCGTGGATGACTTTGATCGAAACAAACGATTTCATAACTCTTCGGAAATCTTGCATGGACAGAAGCACATCCCGCACCGATCACCCATCCAAAGGAGAAAATCTTCCATGCGCCCTGACGTGCAGTGGAGGTCGTGCCGAGAAATGAGTTGCAACTGGCCGACCATGTCGGCGGTTCGACGCTAGTCGTCCCTCAATGTTCCTGAGCTGCGAAGTCTTGCAGGGAGCCAGCTGCCCAGCGCGTTTCTGCTTGTGACAGGCTTATTGCCGCAGGCAGATGGTCGGCTCGTCTGGGCAGCGGATTGGAGACCCGGCCGGCAGCGCTACCATACAACATCAGCGCACTTTACATCTACGCGGTATTGCCGTGCTTCCAGTCGGTGCCATGTTTGGCCGACGCATGACGCGATGCGGCCTCCTGCACAAGCGAAGGCGTTATCGGATGTGCGACCGGGAAGCAGGCGGACAGTGCAGCACGTGTCACTCGCCTGTGCGACGGTCTTTCGGGGAATGAAATCGGGCCAGTTCACGGCGCGGTATTATTCGTCAACAGCCGCCCCTTCGCAGGATACAGGCACTCCGCGTCACACGTTCGTGCTGCAGATGAAAACGGCATCGCCGGCATGCAAGTCAGCAGCCGCTCAAGATTCGGATCCAGCCAAACTCTCGGCGTCATGGAACGGCAGGCGCCACGATCGAAGCATCTCATGTTGATTCAGGCGGACCCCTTATGAGGCGTTCTTTGATGCCGGTGATGCCTGACAGGCGGTTGCAGCTGCAAGCGACAATGCGGCCTATTTAGTTGGAAACGGAGGCAGGCCAATTTGGCTTGCCCGTCACTATGTGGAGAAAGAAATGCTGTGTCTAGGAATTAGCGGCGGACTTGACCAAGTCCATGAAAACCGATTCGAGCTTCGGAACGCCTTTATGCACGATGGCGCCGCGGTGCTCGTCCGAGACGGACGGGTGATAGCAGCCGTCGAAGAGGAACGCCTCAATCGGATGAAACACTCCAACAAGCTCCCAATTCGTTCGATTCAATACTGTCTGTCAGCGGCGGGGGTTCAGCTCAACGACATTGATCGTGTCGCGCTCTACGCCAGCGAGCCCTATGCCAACGCCATGCTTGAAGGTATGTCCGCATCCCACCCGGACATTCTCTCCATTCCGTTGGGTGCTAAAACGTTGGTGCAGGATCTGTTAACGCGTGAGTTCGGCACTAAGTTGGACAGTTCGCGTATTTCATTCGTAAGTCATCATCAGGCGCACGCCGTGAGCGCCTTTGCAATGTCGGGCTTCGAACAAAGTCTCATTCTAGCGATTGATGGCTCTGGTGATTTCCTATCGGGCCTCGTGGCGGTAGGGTCTGGCACAGAAATTACGCAACTCGAGGCTTTTCCCGAGAACAATTCTCTTGGGCTGTTTTATCTCGAGACGATCCGCTATCTCGGCTACGGCTTGTTCGACGAGTATAAGGTAATGGGACTCGCGCCCTACGGCGACCCCGCTCCCTATCGCGAGCTCTTCGAGCAGTTCTACGAGCTCTCCGCCAACGGCGGTGGCTACCGTGTTCACCTCGACCGCATCGGTCCGGCGTTGCTCCGCAATATCGAGGTCAGGCGAAAGGGAATGCCCTTCACCCAGCAGCATCGAGATGTGAGTGCGTCACTGCAGGAAGCGCTTGAGCGGATCGTGTTCCACATTCTCCGGCATCACCGTGAGGCCACCGGCATGAAGCGGTTGTGCCTGGCGGGGGGGGTGGCCCACAACTGCACGATGAACGGTAAGCTGCTGTATTCAGGGCTTTTCGAAGACATCTTCGTGCAACCCGCGTCTCACGACGCTGGCTGCGCATTGGGAGCTGCGCTGATAGTCTCTAACGAGATGGGCCGCCCCGCGCCGTGTGAGCGACTGCAGGAGGTCTATTGGGGTCCTGATCTCGGGAGCGAGCGCGCCGTGCAACAGGAACTGAATGCATGGGCCGGACATCTCGAGGTTGAACGCTCTGATGACGTGGCAAGCAGTGCAGCCGACTGGATCGCCAACGGCGCCGTGATCGGCTGGGTGCAGGGTCGTTCGGAGTTTGGGCCACGTGCGCTGGGCAACCGCAGCATTCTTGCCGACCCTCGGCCCGCCGCAAACAAGGACCGGATCAATGCGATGGTCAAGAAGCGCGAAGGCTATCGGCCCTTCGCGCCATCTGTGCTGGAGGAGGATGCGAGCGAATTTTTCGACCTCCCGGACGGTAGGCACGAATTTCCATTCATGAATTTCGTCGTTCGCGTGCGTGACTCAAAGCGCGCCTTGCTCGGTGCCATCACGCACGTCGACGGTACCGCTCGCCTGCAAACAGTATCGCGCAACGCCAATCCCGCGTACTGGGAGGTCATCAATGCGTTCAAGAAGCGCACAGGCACTCCAATTCTGCTCAATACCTCCTTTAACAACAATGCCGAACCGATCGTGGATTCGGTTGCAGACGCGATTGCCACCTTTCTGACGACAGAGCTGGATGGACTTGTGGTCGGGCCCTTCCTGGTAAAAAAGCGGGCTGCAACGCTGCAGGATTNCCCAGCTTACTGGGAGGTCATCAATGCCTTCAAGAAGCGGACAGGCACTCCAATTCTGCTCAATACGTCCTTTAACAACAATGCTGAACCGATCGTGGATACGGTTGCAGACGCGATTGCCACATTTTTGACGACAGAGCTGGATGGACTTGTGGTCGGGCCCTTCCTGGTAAAAAAGCGGGCTGCAACGCTGCAGGATTGGACTGCGCTTGCGGTTTCGTTGCCGCCCTATGTGTCCCTCCATCAAACCCGCGCTTACAAAGCGCCAGATCGTCGGGAGACTCACTGCGAGATCAGCACGACCCACTTCAGCAGTGACAGTGTGCGAATTTCACACGACTTGTTTAATCTGCTGATGCGGATTGAGGGCGAAGCCATGTTGGGAGATCTCCTCAATACAATTGCGCCGGATCAGGCTAAGCGTGACGCTTTGATGGAGGGCCTGCGACGACTGTGGGAGCAGCGCCTCGTTCGGTTGCATCCCTCACAAGCTGCTCGCATGGATCAAGACTGCGATCAAACGCTGGACCAGCATAACGGGCTCTCAGCGTGATAGCGATGCCGCTATCCAAGCTCGGCGCTTTGGGCGCCGGACCGGCCCCGTGTAAACCTCATTAAAGAGAGAGGAACCCTGCCATGGAAGAATTCTTATCGCGCATCGCCACTGGTGCCGGCATCGGCCCGGCTCTCGCAGAGAAGGCCGTTGGGTTAATGCTGGGTTTCCTGCAACGCCACGCGGCCGACGGTCCCGTTGCGCGCATGATCGAGGCCATTCCCGGAGCTTCGGAATTAGTGGCGAAGTATCATGGCGACGACCCAGACGACGGAGGCGGCCTCATTGGGCTCGGCCAGCAATTGATGAGTGAGGGTCTCAGCATTCTAAACATCGCCGCCCTCGCCAACGAGACGATCGCCTTCGCCAAGGAACATGCCGGCGACGAACTCGTGGACGAGGTCCTCAATTCCGTTCCTGGCCTTCCCCAGTTCGTCTGATCAGCGGCGGCCGGGGGCGCATGACCTCGTGCGCCCTGCCGGCCCGTCTGCGCAGGTAGGCATTCTCCGCCGAGCGTTCCGTACCGATCTCGCCAGACCACCAACCGCCGGGCACGCGAAGCGAGCGTTGGAGTACTTCATGCGTCTCTCCCAAAATCGACCGCAGGCGAACCGATGTGTATAACTTCCGGCGGTAACGGTTTATCCTGAACGCTTTCGATGAAGCCCGCGAGATAAGCAAACGTATTGTATTTCTCGAGAACCAACCGCTTCGCCTCTAGTATTGCGCCGCGACGCTCCTTCCACAGGTCCGAGTTGATGATTCCTTGAATTTTTTGGATTACGTTCTTGTCCTCTGGGTCAATCAGAACCATTGAGTCCGAAGGGAAGAACCTCGTGATTGCCGGGCTGCCGTAATAGATCGGCATTGTTTCAGCAACGAAGCAGTCCATAAGCTTCTCTGTAAAATAGTAATCAGCACGAGTATTCTCGAAAGCTATACTGTAACGGTAAGGTGCGAGTGCGTTCCATTTATCTCCAATCAGCCGAAAACCTCGGCCGAACAGGTCAAAATCGAGCTCCTCTCTCAGCCGTTCCAGAAACGCCAGCCGATATCGATGCCCTTTAAGCAGGGCGATGTTACTGGTAATCCATGAGAGCCGAAGCGGCTTGTCCACGACTTCGCTGACCAGAAGTTGGTCATATGTCTTGTTTACAGACCAAGACCGAGTGATAGGTGGAGACAATACGAATCGGCGCCCTGCATTCTGCCGAGCAGCCAGCTCTGCGTCAGACGTCAGGATGATAGTATTTTTCCCCTGCCCTTCATGAAATGCGCGATGAGCTTTCGTCGGCGGTTCGCCGATTGCAAAAATTATCCTGTTTGGGCTCGCCTCGATATCAACAGGGAGCCCAAAAAGAGAAGCAGAGTTAAAGACAATATGCCAATCGGGCGCGAAGGATGTCGTGCGTACAAAAGCGACATTGTTCCAGATTCCACTCCCCTTTGGAGTGAGATGGTGGATTGCATCATCCAAATTGCCCCAAGAATCCAGACATGTAGCAACAATGGGCGCCGGACGTTCCGTCAACAATTTGGCCGACAAAGCAGTTCCACCCCATTCACTTCCGTTGGACCGGGAGCAACTTGTGCATCGGGCGCAAGACCTCTCTGCGCCTGAAATAGCTCGCGATCCTGATCGATATCAAACACACGATTCTGTGCGACTTCGCGCCATTCGACAACTCATCTCTAAGACCGCGGGAATCCCTTCACTCGTGAAGGTACTCATCGCCATTCCGGATTGCGGTAACACTGGGCAGCATAAACCTTCCGGGACCCGCTGTCGAGGCAATGTCGCTTTGCACTTAACGAGGTTCTTCCTCACTTTGTGTGGTGATCGTTGATCGTCTTCAGGCGGTTGATCTGCCTTTCCGCCTGGCCGTTGCTCCACGGAAATTCAATGGCATTGCGAACGGCGTCAATGTCACGGCGTAGGACCCGAGCGAAACGCGTGATGGCGACGAGCCCGGCGTTGACGGCATCGTCGATCCAGGTGGTCGAGCTTGTCCAATTCACGGCCCCGCAAAATGCAGCGGAAGCGCATGGCAAGCCTGTGCATCATGGCAATCGTGACCGGTCTTTCATTGCGTGAGGCCGAACGTGCGATTGCAGCTCCTGCCGCCGCGCAAAGAGAGGTTCAAGATTTGTGCAAACTGCGCTTGGCCGGCAGGTGGCATAGAGCGGCGCCTGAGAATGAAAGTGCCGCCGCCCAGCCTCCATAGCAGTTCCTCCTTTGTGGCGTGACGGCTCGAAAGTCGCCATCGCGTCAGATGTTCATCAGGGTTCGGCATAGCCGGGGCTTCCGGCGACAGTCATGGCAGCGACTTCGCTTCTGGAGCCGCTCATCCGGCCGCTAAAAAACACATGCGCGTCCTAAGCCGTATTGATCCGCCGGAGCTGACCAAAGCCACCTTGCTCTGGATTGCGGCAATGGCGATTGCGGGCGAGAAGCCGAGAAGTACCGATGCGCGAGAAGTCCTGAGGCCATCCGTCCACGAGACGTCACCAGGCCGCTACGACGACTATCCCGCATCCGAATTAAGCGAACCTACCGTCGTCTTCACCGAAGACGGCATCAACAACCTTCGGCATATCGTCGACGAGCGCAGGGCTGCGGGCCACGCACCGCCCAAACCTACCGCAGAAACCATCGCCCGAAATCATAGCCACCGCGGCCTTGGCCGAACGGTTACGAACAAGCCGTGCGTCATTTGCGATCTGGCCAGGGGCAGCATGGGGTGCGCCATGCTCCGCGATGCCGGTCCAGACATTCGGCGCGCCAAGCCGAAGCCCGCATGACGCCGGACGAGCGCCTGGCGTTGCCAGGATGATGTACGCGCTGTCCCGGCGGGTCCGACCCGATAGGCTTGACCCGGCCCCGCGCCCCCAACTCCACTTGTATGAACGGCCGGGGCCGGCCCTTTTCGGAACCGGCCCACCGCCGCGTGACGTTGTGCAGGATGATCGTCTGACCCGTCTCGCATCTGAAGCGGGTGCAAGCCTGCTGAACATCCCGGCTGCTTGGTCATCCAACATGGCTGCGAGGCATCGCCACCGTGGGGCGTGGCGTTCGCTGCCAGTCGGCTCCGATCTCGAAACCGCTATGCCGCCATACCGAACACGCAACTCGGTTTAAGCGCCAGGCTGCTGTTCGAGGTATTGACGACGCAGGCGACGTGACCGGAAAGGCTGGCGGGGTAAGCAGCTTCCATTGATCCGGCGGCATTGCGGATCTGGCTGGCGATGGCGGCCTGAGTTCTTGTCCATCTGCCCGCATAGCGGGTGGTCAGGTGCTGGTCGCGTTTCCGGCGAGCCGAAGCATTTGTCTCTCAAGGTCACCCCTTGGAAATCCAGCACCAGCGGCTTGTCGGGACAAGATAGATGCTATTGGGATTTGGCCGCCGCAGCCACGAGCATCGCTTCTCCCATCCCATTGACGCCTCGGGCATTCAGCATTTCACCAGCGTTCTGAATGTCGCGCACCTCTTTGTTCTGGCTGAGTTTTGATTTACCAACCAGGCCGGTGATCTCGATTTCCAGGGCGACGATCGCGTTTAACCATCGTGTCAATGAAGTCCTTCGGCGCGTCGCCCATCTTCCACGGGGCCAGGCTGCGAGGCTTCATGCATGTGAGTGAGCTTCGCCACGTTGCGGCGCACATGGCGCTCATCATCCCGGACAGTGATGCGTCCGTGGGCGTGGACGACGAGATAGTTCCAGTCGGCACCTGCTTATGGAATTCATGCTTGCTTGGATACCAGTTCGGCGAGATGTAAGCGTCGGCCGCACGGAAGATAACGAGGACTTCATCGCCATTGGCAACTTCCTCCCAGACTCGATTTTTGCGTGCAACATGGCAATTGAGGACGCCTTTGTCTCCCTTCGAGCGGTCAAGCTCGAAGGGAATGTGGTTCGCGTCGAGTGTGCCTTTGCTGTGGGTGACCAGGATACCGAGCGGATGTCTCTCGATTAGGTCAAGCAGGGTGTTGCGATCGGGGACGGCAAAATGGGGCGGAACGTACAATGGTGGATCTCCTGTCGCGAATGGGCGGTCGTTAGCGAGCGGCGGTGTCTTGCGGAACGGGCCCGGGCATCTTCGTTGCCGGCGAAGAGGGCCCCGGATCTCGCTGTCCACCACGCTCAAGGACTGCCATCGAGAAGTGGGCAGGCAGATCAGATGCCGCCGCGTATGAGTGCGGTTGGTCAGTGACAAGCCGCACACTCTCGCCTTGGCTCAAAATTACTGCGTGGGTACCCACCACGACACTTAGGGACCCCTGAGTCACCGAGATCAGCTCGCGCGTATCCGGACTATGAGCATCTGCGGAAAACACGTCGCCCGGCATAATGGCCCAGCTCCACAGTTCGAACATCGTTCGTCCCGAGATCGATGAATGAAGTTGTGCAAAGCTTCCTTTAGCGCTTGTCCAAAGCGTCCTCGTCTCTGTCCGCTCAATAGGAAGGCGAACTGTGGAAGGATGGTCGTTCAACAAATCGGCCACCGAAAGCGAAAACGCCGCCGCCAGTCGGCAAAGTATGCCGATGCTGGGGTTCGCCTTGCCTTGCTCCAGCGTGACGACGGTTCCCTTGGATAAGCCGCTCAGTTTTGCCAGTCGATCCAGGGTCAGGTTTTGGTCGCGCCTCAATTGTCGGATCCGAACCGCTATCGCTTGGCCAAGCACCCGCTCGGGGTCTAACGCTGTCGTAACATCGGTCATTATATTGACTTAGTGCCTCGGCTCACTTATTACGGTCAATATAATGACCGGCCTGAAATTGTGCAACTGCCCCAGCGAGGAAATGACCGATGCGTTTTGAAACAAAGGCGATCCATTCCGGCCGAGCTGTCGACGCTTCCACGGGGGCGGTGTCCCTGCCGCTGAACACCAGCACGACGTTCCAACGTAGCGTCGACGGCTCGTTTCCTTCCGGATTCGAATACACCCGGGATGGAAATCCGACACGCAACGCGTTCGAAATGGCCATGGCCGCGCTCGAGGGCGGAGAAGATGGCATTGCCTTCGCGTCGGGCATGGCTGCAATCGCTGCAGTCTTTGAGAGCCATCCGTCGACGGGTCGGATCGTTCTGCCGGATGACATGTATTTCGGCATTCGTTCGCTGATTGACGAGACCGACATTGGGTCTCGCTTCGACTTTGCGGCCGTCGACATGCGCGATCTGGATGCCGTGCGCGCCGCGGTCACATCGAAGCGGACTGGCCTCGTCTGGGTTGAGACGCCGTCAAACCCGATGATCCGCGTTGTCGACATTTCGGCCATCTGCAAAATCGCGCACGAGGCTGGCGCCTTGGCAGTAGTGGACAACACGTGGGCAACTCCAGTGCTTCAACGGCCCCTCGAAGTTGGGGCGGACGCGGTCATGCACTCGGCGACAAAGTACATCGGCGGCCACTCGGACTTGATGGCGGGCGTCGTCATTGTCCCGCACTCGTCACCCCTCGGTCGCCCACTGCGGATGGTCCAGAGACACAAGGGCAGCGTCGCAGCGCCATTCGACTGTTGGCTGGCATTGCGGGGCCTGCAGACATTGTCGGTACGCATGCGCGCGCATTGCGAAGGCGCGCAGAAGGTTGCTGAGGCTTTGGCGTCTCATCCGCGTGTCGAAAAAGTACTTTTTCCGGGCCTGCAAAATGATCCGGGACACGATCTCGCTAAGCGGCAAATGAGCCATTACGGAGCGATGCTATCCTTTATCGTCAAAGGCGGAGCCGATGCTGCGATGGCCGTGGCCGGCCGCCTCGAGGTTGTTGCCCGGGCGACAAGCCTTGGCGGGACGCACTCTCTGATTGAGCATCGCGCATCCGTCGAGGGTGCCAAGTCCAAGGCGCCAGGCGGATTACTGCGAATGTCAGTGGGACTTGAGCATCCTCAGGACATTGTCGATGATCTGATGCAGGCCCTAGGCGGAACCTTCAAAGCGGCAGCCGAATGACGCGGGTGCAAGAACTCTGGCAGCGCTTTACGTGGCGGCTGGCGCAGCAATGCGGCCTGCTACGGTTGGGCGCCTAGATCAGGCAAAGCATCTTCGACCATGCTTAGATTTCGGTCGAAAATCTCCGTGTCGGATGCGTTGGCGCGGAGAGACCGCACCTTGTTCAGGATCGCCGTAACCGCCGCTTCAGGTCTGGCGATGCGGCTCGACCTTTTCGAGGAAACCGCCGGTCTGCATCAGCTCGGCGATCTTCTTGCGCGCGACGAAACGGTCGAGACCGTCGAGCTCGTCCCGGACCGCATGGCGCCACGGCGTCACCTCCAGTCCGGCCAGAAAGTCCTCATTGTCCTTGAGGCTCACCGCCGCATTGACGGTGAGGATGTTGACCGCCGGCAGCCGGTGGCGCTTGCCGACCTCGAANCGGGATCGGAATACTCGTCCGCCACCACCGGGATCTTGCGGCCGACGATCGGCAGGATGAGGTTCTTGCCGACCAGATGCCGAAAACGCTCGTCGTCGGGATGCACCGCCACCGCCGTATCGCCCAGCATCGTCTCGGGGCGTGTCGTCGCCATGGTGATGAACGTTTTAGGATTTTCCGGATCGAAAACCTCGCCCTCGACGGGGTAGCGGAAATGCCAGAGGTTGCCGTTGACCTCCTGCTGTTCCACCTCCAGGTCGGAAATCGCGGTCAAGAGCTTCGGGTCCCAGTTGACAAGCGCTTGTCCTTGTAGATCAGGCCTTCCTTGTAGAGCGTCACGAACACTTCGAGCACCGCCTTAGATAGGCCCTCGTCCATGGTGAAACGTTCTCCGCTCCAGTCGGCCGAGGCCCCGAGCCGCTTCAGCTGGTTGAGGATGGCGCCGCCGGATTCTGCCTTCCATTCCCACACGCTGTCGATGAACTCATCGCGCGTCAGGTCGCGGCGGTGAATCTGCTTTTCTATAAGCTGGCGCTCGACCACCATCTGCGTGGCGATGCCGGCATGGTCCATGCCTGGTTGCCAAAGAACGTTCTTGCCGCGCATGCGCTCGAAGCGCACCAGAATGTCCTGCAGCGTGTTGTTGAGCGCGTGGCCCATATGCAGCGAGCCGGTGACGTTCGGCGGCGGGATGACGATGGTGAAGGCTTCAGCCCCTTCCTCGGCCCCGGCACCGGCCCGAAACGTCTTTTCAAGCGTATTATGTTTTTTTGTGCATAGACCAACGAGTTGAACGGCGGCCCCATAAATCGCCGATGAGATAGGTCGGGCAAAGGCGTCCACCAGCTCGTGCTTGTCAAGACGATGCCACCCTTGATCTTGCACCCGCCTCCGATACCAGCGATGCGCTGCGTCGTATGCTCATGCCTGTCAGGATGGGATGGGCGCTGCTAGCACCGTGGCAGTTTGACAACCCGGCCATCGGGGCGGTAGCACCGTACAAGGCCAAGAGTCGCAGGGCAGACCGCACCCCATCGGGCTGCGCGACCCAGACCAGCTGACGCCCAACTGGCACACTCATCGCGCATCAGCACCGTGGATGCGACATCTACTTTGTTTACTTTGTTGCGAGCGCGATATCGGAACTTGGTTGTGACGCAGCTGTGCGTAAGCGCACCGCTGTCAGCAAGTGAGTGAGCGAAAGAACTACGTGGTGGAGGTGAGAAGTCATGCGGCGTCAAGATTCCCCGCCCTTTGCAGCAAACACACTGATTCCTCTTCAGAATCCGGTCTTTCGTTCGATCTGGACAGCCACGCAGATATCCAGCCTTGGCTGGCTGGTGCAGAGCGTGGCTATAAGCTGGCTTATGGCAACGATTTCAGCCTCCGATCTGATGGTTGCGCTCGTGCAGGCTGCATCGACACTGCCCGCCTTCTTCTTGTCGATCCTTGCTGGAGCGATTGCAGACAGCTTCAGCCGCCGCGGCGTGATGCTTGCCGGACATTGCCTGATCGCACTGGCATCCACGGCGCTGGCTCTCTCTGTTGGACTGGGCTTTGTCAGTCCATGGCTGATCTTGGGACTGAGTTTCTTGGCGGGATGCGGCTTTGCCTTGAATGATCCAGCCTGGCACGCCTCGGTCGGCGACATCCTGGAAAAGCGCGACATACCCGCTGCAGTGACGCTGATGTCGGTGGGGTACAACGTGGTTCGGAGCATAGGACCGGCGCTGGGCGGTGTAATTTTGGCTTTGCTGGGCCCCCTTACGGCTTTCGCCTTCGCTGCGCTGACCGACCTGGTCCCGTTGAGCGCTGTGCTGCGCTCCAAGTGGCAAGTTCGCTCTTCGCCTCTTCCGCGCGAGCGGATGACGACGGCCATTCATGATGGCATGCGCTTCACGGCAATCTCCTCGGAGATCAGAGTGGCGATCGTGCGTGCAACCCTGTTCGGGCTGTCAAGCATCTCGATCCTTGCTCTGCTCCCCCTCCTAGTTCGCGACCAACTGGCGGGGGGGCCAATTGTTTACGGCGTCCTGTTGGCCGGCTTCGGCACAGGCGCCTTCATCGCGGGCATTGGCAATAGCTACTTGAGACGCATCACGTCCCAAAATCGATTGATCACGCTCGCGTCCGTTGCTTGCGCAACGTGTTGCCTTTTACTGGCTCTCACATCATCGGTGGCTGTAGCAGCGATCGCGCTTGCAATCGCTGGCGCAGGCTGGGTTGTCACCTGGACCGGAACCGACGTGTGTGTGCAGTTGGCAAGCCCAAGGTGGGTCGTTGGTCGCACCCTGTCGATCTATTACGCCCTGACCTACGGCGGCATGGCAGCGGGCAGCTGGATCTGGGGTGCTGTCGCGCAGTACTATTCCCTGACGTGGGCTTTGGAAGGTGCTGCAGCGGCGCTGTTGCTGGTTGCAGCTGTGGGAAAGCTATTGCCGGTACGGCTATGGGAGGAATCGGATCAAGGGGCCTTCGACTTCAGGCCACCAGAACTGGCCCTCGATTTGAAGCCCAGGAGCGGCCCGATCGTGATCAAGGTGGAGTACTCGATACCCGAGGAGAATATCGAGGAATTTCTGAGCTGCATGCGCGAAAGGCGGCGCGTACAGAGCCGTGCCGGTGCGCGGGACTGGACCCTCCAGCGCGATCTTCAGAACTCGACTCTTTGGACCGAGACATTCCGCACGCCGACATGGACGGACTATCTTCGTCTAAACCATCGGCTAACGGTGACTGACAGGGAGGTAGGCGAGCGCCTTGCCGCTCTGCAGGTCGGTGATTCTCCTCCTCGTCTCTCACTTTCGATCGAGCGGTCGACAAGCCCCGCCCCCGGCAGCCAAGTCCAGCCTGTCCCCTTTGTATCGCGCCCGTAAGGAAACCAGTAACTTTTCTGGGTTCGGGTTCGGACACGGGAATGGCCGAGACCTACTCCTTCTTTCGTCGGGTCTGCCCGGATCGCCATACGTTGCGGCCGGTTAGGCGAGCATGAGGGTTTGTGTGGCACGTATGTCCACCACGGGCCCATGTCCAGCCCCACCGCCTCTGCCATCAGATCGGCTTGGGCAGGGGTTCAGGTCGCCTGTCCCCCTGCATCGCGGCGAGCGGTTCGGTGCTGGAGAAAGCGGTTCAACAGGGCGGCCGTAGGGGCACCAGCATAGCGCCGCCGTCAGGCGCGATGCGGACCGACAGCCCCGACGAAGGGCGCTGATTGATCGACTGAAATTGGATCGGGTCATTTTATCAGCTGACATAATCCATGAATTTTTCACGATGCTTCAGCACGCGCCTGAATTTTCTGCGTTTAGCTGCAGCGAAGGTCCCGGTGGTGCGGTGGAAGCGCACCCGGGGCATCTTGGACTTATTTGATGCAGCCATCCAGGACTGCTGCATTGCCACAGCAGTGGTCACAACCTGCTAGGCGGGCTTCCTGGAGATGAACGCGACGATTGGTCAGAAGCGCTTCTATTGGCTGCGCTCGGCGCCAGACGGTCGCGGAGCTTCAAATCTGATCGGGCTCCCGAGCGAATTGCCGTCCTACGAGCATTCGGGACCGATCCCGGCCTACAGGCACGCCTTACTTCGGGCGGCGGATCAAGTGATCCGTGAGGGGAACGCCACGCCGGCATGGCTCGCCAATGATTTCAATGCCAACTGTCGGCAGTCACATCATAAATTATGCATAGCTCCGCGACACATATCCAAGGTGGCGCACAATCCTGCGAATTGTCATCGCTGTGACAACAATCGCCGCACCAAGCAAAGTGGCGAACTCGATTCTGCTCGTGAGATCCCAAAGCTCTCCGAACGGTATTAGATCCATGAAGCGAAACACGGCACCCTGAAGCAGGTAAAGCAGCAGTGTGCTCTGACCAAGCTCCACCGCGACAAAGCGAGCTACGCGAGTTGAATAACCAACTCTCCAGCATAGGAATATAAGCTGCATCGCCACTGCAGAAGTTGCTACCGAGCCAGCGAACATCAGCAACACTTGTTTTGCAACTGTGCATCGCAGATCAAAACGAGATTGTTGTAGACGTACGTCTCCTTTCCCCAAGCAAGAAAGCACATGAACGCAGCCATAGAAAGTAACACCACAAAAATAGCCTTGTAGCGCCTGATGCTAGCTGCTGCCATCCGATCGGCTGCGCAAACAAGAACCCCAAACAAAAGAATGGGTATGTGTATCGTACCAACGGGGTTATTGACCACGGGACGGGCGCGAATGCGATCGCAATTGCAGATGCGCCTATGATCCACACCGACGAGCCATTGAAAGTCGTGAGCAACTTAATAAGGACGAAGGACGCGAAAGCTGCCCAGATGAACCAGTATGTGCCAATGAACTCCCTAAAAAAATCCAACATTCCACTGGTTAAACTGTTCGCCGAAGACATTACGGCGGCCTTCGATATCCAAATCAACGCACACCAAAAAAGCATGGGCAATACTAGTTGCATTGCTCGATCACTGACGCCTTGATGGAACGATTTGCGCAGAATCGCTCCCGAAGAAAGATATCCACTTATCGCCATAAAGAGAGGCATATGAAACATGTAGATTGACTTAAAATATGGCGACAGCCAAAAGGCGTCAGTGCCTCGATAGACAACATATTGCAATAGATGCCCAACTATCACCAAGATAATGAGTACGCCTTTGCAGTGCATGGATGAGGCGGCAATTCCCGCGGCGCAGCACCTTTCGAGCGCGTGCCACAAAATCGCTGGGTTCGACCTGCGCGGCGACTGGGTGGAGATCCGCCTGATCTAAAGCGTCACCATCCGACGGGCAACATCTCACGACGCGCCGGTCAGCTTGGCCAGCATCCGCCCTTGCGCTGCGTGCGATCGCCTCCTGATGGCATCGAGCAACACCTTCTTGAAATCGGCCTGTGCCGGCAATTTTGTCGTAAAGTTCATGGTGGCGACTCCCGCACGCGCGCAGGACAGCCGGCAGATCGCGCATCTTGGCGATCAATCCTGCCATTCGGCCCGTCGTCTTCTTTATTCCAATCGAGATCGCAATCAGGTCCGGCCGGTCACGCAGTGAACTGTTCTCCCTCGAGCAGCCACGTCGGCGCCGCTCAGAATCTTCGACGAGCGCGCCAGGACAGCATCGATCTCCGCAAATTCTTGCCAGCAGATCGTCCTCACATCATCATGCCCTTGGCTTCAACCGGGCTGGTGCCCTCCCCTTCCCGGCTTTTTGTCCCGACGCTCGGGTCGCGCCGCCCGGCCCGGTCAAGGCCAAAAAAATCGTCGCGGCTGAGCGCCCACTCCGGCTTCTGCCAAATATTCGTCGGCGGGTTCGCAGCACCGCGGGCGCACGGGTGAGCTCGTGGGTAGGAGTGCGGATGGAAGTAGGCGATGCACATCGTCACCAGCACCTCAGATTGTGTGAGGCCCACGGCTCGCTCGTTTCCGCCGACGGCGGCGCGGCGGGCGTCGGTATACGCAGGGCGGGTCCGTCGCCTTGGCCTCAGTTTCGGGGCAATGGCAAGCCCCGGTCCGCGCGGCGCCGAGTTGGGCGGAAAGATCGACGGCGCGCAACGCGGGGGCTCCTACGCGACGAGCAGTTTTTTCCCCCGGTCTGACCCGGCCTCGACTCCAGATGCCGCAATGACCGTCGCGGCCCGGCGCGATTGATCGGGTCTCATGCCCAAAGCTGCCTCGGTGCCCAGTAGCGGCACCGCATGGCCCCACCCAGGCGCTGCGCCAGTAAAGCGTCGGCGAGCCAGCATCCGACGGTGCGTTCGAAGCGATCTCATTCGGCGGCCATGATCGCGCACGTCAACATGCCGCAGCCGAAAGCTGCCGAAGCTCGTCTGGCCAGGTCGCTGACCGCCTCGTCGTCGCGGCCGACGACCGAAATCTTCCGCACCGCAGCGAGGTTTCTCCCGTTAGAAGATCCTCAGCGGGATGGGCTGCCAGTTCACGCACGGTCAACAGCATCCGGCCCGCGGGTCGACCTTGTCTCCCGGTCGTGTGAGCAGAAGAACATTGCGAAGTGCGGCTTCATCCTCGACGCCGCGAGCCTGCTTCGCCGTACCACGGCCGCCGAAAGCCCTAGGCGCTGTCACCAGGCGCCAGCCCACCTCTCTAGCTGGCGGACCATCTCATCGAGCGCGCCGATGGCCGCACCGTCAGTGATTGCAATGTCCTCAATGCGCCGCAACTGTTTGGGTCGGGGGCAGCCCTGCGCAACCAGGCCGGCACCGCCGCGTCGGCGCGGCTTCCGTGGCACCGGGAAGAGTGCCGTGGTGGCGCAGGAGGGTTTTGGCTCAGAATCATGGAATACGATGAATCATCGCGGCGCTTTTTGTAGAGCGAACGATAAGTCTTGCACGACCAGCCATTTATCCCTCGCGAGATCAAATGCCGCGGGCAATTAGCAGGCGAACTCCGTCCGGACTGAGTACCTGTTTCAACGCGGGCAAAAGAAGTTGTGTAGCCATGTCACGAAATGCTTGGTCCGCTTCTCTGCCGGCCGATGGTCCATGAAATCCCCTCTGCACGCACGACGCCGGAAACCTCCTTGCCGATATGATGCTCAAGCACCGGCCGCCATGGCACCAGCGTGAACTCGCGCGATTTCTCGATGACAGCGTATTTTCCGCCGGCGAGCTCGACGGAGCGGCGGAGCGTGCCTTCTATTCGATCTCCACTCTGGGCTTCAGAATAGGGCAGACCGAGTTCGTTCGACAACTGGCCGGCCACGCGGTTCAACTCGCGTTGGCGCAGCATCGAAAGCATGTTGGCGCGATAGACGATCCGGTCCTGCTCTTCCCGAGCAAGACCTTGCGCAATCAGCCACTGCCGTCGGCGGCCTTGCGCCTCTCGGACATCGCGGCCGAAACCAGAGCTGTGCAAGGCCTCCGGTATGTCGGAAACCAGCTCTCGATCGAGCCAGGTGGCGCCGTCGAAGCTGACTTGTTGTTCCAGCGGCGTCGATGAGAGCTTGTCAACCGTGACAGGCTCGGCCCCGGCCCGCTGACGCTCGTAGTCAGACACACGGTCGAGATGATCCGGTGCGACGATCCAGGTGCCGTCCGGCTCGCGTTCGACACGACCGGTCGCCCGGCGGATCGCCTCCAGTCGCCGCACGTGCGTTTCGGCAAAGCGTTCGGTGGCCGACGGGTCATGCTTGAGATGGATATCGATGCTGTAGCGCCCGTCATGGGCCGTGGCGATCTCGGCAATTGTGCGGTCGACTTGCCTTGGCCCGGTGTCCCTCGGCGTGACCCGCACTATGCAGCCCTCTGGCGTCGGTTGGGTGGCCTCGCCTTTGCCGATATCAACATAGTGGCTTTTGCCGTCCACGCCGTCGACGACGAGGTAATGGCGGTCAGTGATCTCGTCGGCCAGGCCGCGCGCAACGATGCGGCCGACGACAGGCTGCATCTGCTCTGCAGATCGATCATGGACAACATAGTCGGCGGCACTGCGGGCGAGCCCCTTGCCGGTCAGTTCGCGGTGCATGGTCTTGATGATGTCGCCCCGCTCGCCTGTGCGGCGCAGCGTCGCTTCAAGCTCGCCATCAAGGCGCCAGCGGCCCGAGCCGACTTCCTCAGCCAGACCCATCCGCTCGAGCTTGCGCAGGCGGCCCTGGTGCAGCGTCTGGCGAAACGTGTTTCGGCGGGCCGGTGAGACATGCCCCTCATCGTCGCGCATGCGGAGCAGCTGCCGATCGATGCTGGTGAAGCGTTCCCGCTCCATTTCCTGGCGCAGGCGTTGCTCGATCTCGCGGTCCGTTCTCGGGCCAAGGTCGAGGCTGACCAGCTCGGCCGCCCGTTCACGGATGCCAGACGAGATGTAGTCTCGCGCGATGACAAGATTTTCGCCGCGGTCATCCTTGCCGCGGACGATAATATGGGTATGCGGATGACCAGTGTTGAAATGATCGACGGCCACCCAGTCGAGCCTGGTGCCGAGGTCTTCTTCCATCTGCGCCATGAGGCGCCGCGTGAGCGGCTTCAGGTCATCATACTCGATGCCGTCTTCAGGGGCGACGATGAAGCGGAACTGATGCCGGTCGCCATCGGCACGATCGATGAAGGCCTTGCCATCGACGCGGTCGCTGTCGGCGCTATAGAGCTCGCCAGGCTCGCCTTCGCGGGTGACGCCGTCGCGCTGGAGGTAGCGAAGGTGTGCACGTGCCCCGTCAACACCCTTGCCGGCCAGCTTGACGATACGGGCCTTGACGACGGCGCGCCGCTGCCGAAACGCCGCGTGGGGGTCGCGCGCTCTGAGAACGGCGGCAGCAGCCCCGCCGCGCCCCGCCCGGCTTCCGATGAAGCGGCCACGGCGACCGCTGCCGCCGCCGGCTCGGTTGATCGCGGCGCGGATCTGGCCGGCGAAACGCTTGCCTGCCTTCGAGCCGCGCGATCCGATTTTGCCCAGGCTCGGCTTGAACTCTTCATCCTGCATTGAGCCTCCTAGTAGTCTTTAGCAAAATCAAAGCTTTGCCGGCAGCAGCTCTCCTGACGCTGAAGGCAGCCTCCGTGAAAAAGGATGTGCAGACAAAGACTTCGCCGGCTCCAGGAGGCGATGCCTTTATCTTGCCTTCCGCGGACCTGCCTCCCTGCCCCCCGCCCGAACCGCGGTAGCCGCTGCCCTCACCTGCGATCCGGCCGGCCTGACCTTGCTCGCTCCGATCCGAGCGGCACCACAATTTGGCCATTCGGATCGGTCGCGGAAACACCGTTTCGCAGGAAAAACAGCGACTGCCCGGACGGGATTTCCGGCGCTTTTCCGGAACGGGATTTGCCGGTGAACGCGTCCATGTCGGCGGCCGAAATCCCGGCAGCCTTGAGCTGTTCCAAATACGAAACCGTCTCGCTGGGCAGCGGTCGCCCACGCTGCAAATGCTGTTCGTAGCGGTCCGGCCCAGCGTTATAGGCGGCAAACAGGCCGGGAAAGCCGAAGCGGTCATACATGGCGCGCAGATAGGCAGTGCCTGCCAGAATGTTGTCGCGAGGGTCGTGCGGATCGGCCCCCAGGCCAAGCTCTGCGCGCATCTCCTCGTAGGTGCCGGGCATCACCTGCATGAGGCCAATGGCGCCGGCGTGTGAGGCGATCGGCCGTCCGTCCAGCATTGTCTGCCCCCGGCTTTCGGCATCCATGACGGCATAAATCCAGGGCTGTGGAATGCTGAAACGCCGGCTTGCTTCGGCTACCAAGGGCTGCCATCTTGCCAGCTGCGGACCACGGGAGATGGCGGCCGGCTGAGCGTCGGTCGCGGCGGAACAGGCGCATGGCGCTATCGCGACCATGCCCAGCATCAGGAGGGTTACTCGGTCCATAGCGGCACGAGCCTCCCGGCAATATTTTCGGCCGGCACCGGCCCGAAATAGCGGCTGTCGAAGGAGCGGTTTCTATCGTTGCCGAGCAGGAAAACCTCGGCGGCGGCGAGCTTGCGGCAGGCATTCCACCAAGGCAGCGGACGGTGCTGCGTGTCGGTTGCCAGCCGGCGCGCGACAATCTTGCCGCCGATGATGATGGCGTCGCCGAAGGCGCAGACATGCTCGCCAGGCAGCGCGGCAAGGCGCTTGACCAGCGGCACGTTGCTGGGCAGGAAGAAGCGTTCGGCGGCGAGATCGGCGACCGGTTTTGGCGGGCGGACGAGCACGAGATCGCCACGAGCCGGCGATCCGGACGCGACGCGATAGAGGCCGACCGGCGCACTGGCCGAGGCGTTCCAGACCAGCCAGGGCGATGGGTTGTCGAAAGCGGCGAAGCCGATCAGGCCGAGGCCTATTGTGGCCACGGCGATCGTCTTGCGCGCCCGAACGCGCCGCAGATGGCTGCCGATCAGACGGATAGTGGGACGCCGGCTCATGAGCGGCCTCCCTCACCGGCCGAGCCGGAATCATGCCCGGCATCCTCGGGCCTGGTCTCCTGCGCGCGTCCCCTCGACCAGTCGTCGAGCTCGTCGATGTGATAGCGGACATAGCGGCCGTGCTTGCGAAATTGCGGGCCGCCGCCTTTGAGCCGCATCTTCTCCAGCGTGCGCTGGGACAGCCCGATATAGAAGGCGGCCTGCGCGGTGTTGAGAAACGGACTGCCCTTCTTGGCGCGGGCCGCGCGTTCGTTTTCGTCATCCATGATGGTCCTCGTTTCGTTACGGACAAGCGAAGGCGAGGATCGGCGAGCGAGATCGTTTCGGGGACGGGCGAAGAGTGGGGGGCGAGTTTTCGCCGCCCCTTCTTGAGAAGAGCCCCGCGCCGTTTGCGGCGCGGGGCTTTCCGGATCGGCCGGTCAGTCGACCGGGTTCCAGATGATGGCGTATGTGTCGTCGTCATCCTGGCCGGCGGCGCGGCCGAGATTGGCGTAGAGCTTGCGCGGGCCGAACTCCGGGGCGGCAATCGACAGGCTCACATAGTCCTTGCCGGAGGTCTCGCCGGTGCGGATCCAGCCGGCCCCTACTTCGACCCCTTGCGTCAGCACCCGGAAGTCGGGATGGGTGTCGGCGCTCTTTGCCTGATTGGGCACGATGTCGATGTCGGCGCGGACGCTGAGCGTCTTGAGCTGGCCCTTGTAGCCGCCGTTTTCCTGTTTGGTGACGTATCCGATCGCGGTCATTTTCAGTCTCCTTTTGGTGCTCGCCGGGGACCATTCCCCTGCGATGGCGGACCGTGATGGGCGCGTCCGGACCGCCGGAACCGGGACGGCCGCAGCGATAGCGGAGGACCCGAGCGGACAGCTTTTTTGAAGCGAAGCGGCGCGAGGAAGCCGCCGCAGGCGGCGGGGAAAAAAGCTGCTGGCGAGGGTTTCGGGCGGGCCGGATCCGCCCATACGTCGTCAAGCCAGCCGCAGGGGAATGGTCCTGAGACACCATGGAGACAGGTGGCGCGATCGGTGACACAAGGAGCCGGCGGCAATGCAGGGCGCCGGCTGCGCGGGCTCTGTCGGCAACCGGATCGGACAATTGGCCCCATGCGCCTGGCGCCTCAGCAAGCAACCCGGCGCGGTGCAGGGCTGCCGAAACGGGCGCGAATTGGCGTCGGGATTTCTCGCGCGCGGCACTGGCTCGACAAGACGCCCAATCGGCAGCCGGCGCGACCCGGAGCGGCGCGCGCGACCTGAGTGGCGGTAATCGAGAGAACCGCCGCTCGGGCCCTGATCGACTATTTGCGGACGAACAGCGGCTGCACTTGTGCCCACTGATCGGCGGTGCCGAAGCCGCCGCGGCTGGTGTAGCTTTCGGCCGGGAATTTCATCCAGCGCGGCAGCCAGGTCTCGATCTTCTGGCGGCCATTCTCGCCCGCCAGGAAGTCGCGGATGATCTTCTTTTGCGTCTTGACCTTCTCGGCGACATTGCCGTCCGCGACCAGCTTGCCGCCGACCTCGGCCAGCATCGAATTGGCGATTTCCTTGTCGCGCAAGAGGTCGAAGAAGGCATCGTCCGGTTGCCACCATGTGCCCATATCGACGTTCAGATGGTTGCCGAGCGCCTCGATGACGGTGCTGCCGGCTGCAAGCGTCTCGGCCATGACAAGGGTGAGAACGCGCATGACATCGTCGTCGCAGAGAGCCAAGAGGCGCGCGAACACGCCGGCGATAGCAAAGGCGTCGCCATTGCCGCCGGCGACNCTCGATGACGGTGCTGCCGGCTGCAAGCGTCTCGGCCATGACAAGGGTGAGAACGCGCATGACATCGTCGTCGCACAGCGCCAAGAGGCGCGCGAACACGCCGGCGATAGCAAAGGCGTCGCCATTGCCGCCGGCGACCACGCCATCCTCATCCGGTGATCCGAGCAGGGCCAACACTTCGCGCCGCTTTTTGCCGAATGCGGCTTCAGCCTTGCAGCCGGCAAGGCTGGCAGTCACCGTCTCGTTGGCTGCGCGCTGTGGCTCACGGCGCACCTGCCACAGGCCGGAACCGGTGATGGCGTGCGCCACCACGAGGCGCAGCGCCACGGCGGGATGGTCGAGCATGGCCGCGCGCACGGCAGCATGGCGATGCAGATCGACATAGTTCTGCATCGGGCCGGTGAGTTCGGGGCGCGGCGGCTTGGCGGCTGTTTCTTCTTGCTCGCCGCCCTCGCGGGCGCGGCGCGCTTCCTTGCGTGACAGCCAGCCCTCGTGACACTCGACCTCGCCGCGATACGTGACCGCGATGACGACCTTGCCGCCCTTCTTCTTCGGGGTCTTCTCGTGGTCCCATGCGTGGAAATATTGGCCCGGTTCCAGCAGCACCACCTCGCTCCAGCCGTCGTTGAGATATGTGTCGCGTCTGGTGGCAATCGCTTCGTTCTGCTTTTGCCAGAACAGGTCGGCATCGGCGAAATAGCTGTCCTCGCCGAACAGGTCCGAGGTGATCAGGCCGGGATACTCCTCGATGGCAAACAGCGCCACCTTGGTGGAAATCGACTGGCCGCCGAACAGCCATTGCTTCAATTGAAAGCCACGCGGCGCGTATTGATCGGGATCGGCACAGAGTGCCAGCCAGTCCTTCTGCTGCGCCTTGGACGCCATGGTGAGATGGCGCACCGTCTCGGCGTCGATCTCCTCGCGGCGATAGGCTTCGCGGATTTTGGGCAAGAGGTCGCCAAGCGCCAGAATGCGTTTGACCTTCAGGTCAGTGATGCCGAAGGTCGCAGCGATGTCTGGAACGGTGCGGCCTTGCCTGACGAGCCGCGAATACGTCTCCCATTGCGAGACTTCGTCAGGATCGAGGCGGGCGAGGTTTTCGATCAGCGAAGCTTCCAGCGCATCGGCGTCATCACCGTCCTCCATGATGGCGCAGGGCAAGGGATCGCCTTCGCCGCGCTCGTCGGCAAGCGATTTGGCGGCGAAATAGCGCCGCCTGCCGGCAACGATCTCGAAGGTTTCCGGCTGGCCGTTCGGAGAGGCACCAGCACGCCGCGCGCACGCACGGATGGCAGGATATCGGACATGTCGGGCGCGCGTTTTCCATAGCGCATGTTGAGCGCGGAAATCTTGAGCTGATCCAAGGGGATGTGGCCAACCTGCATGGTTATTCTCCTTCGCTTTGGTTGAGGTTGTCCCGCCGCAGAGGCCGAAGGCCGGCGCGGCGGGACGGTTTTTGCGCCTATCGGCGCTGCTGTTCCGCCGTGTCGGACGGAAGCTCGGAATGGGGCTTTGAAAGGGCGTCTGCTGCATGCCGCAGAAGTCGCTCGGCCTCGGTGATGTGGCCGCAAATGCGGGCGGCTTCGGCATAGGCGGAGAGCGGATAGCGCGCCTGGAAATGCAGGTCGCGCTCTATGCCGAGGCCAAGCGGACCTTTTACGGATGCAAGCTCGGCCAGACTGACGCTGCCGAGTTCGGGGAAGCCGAAGCCGAGATCGCAAAGGCCGAACAGCGTGTCGCCATCGGCGTCGAGTTCGCTCAGAAGCCACGTCGCGGCACCTGTCGGATTAAACAGTTTCACAACGGGAAAATGGTCGATGTCGGCGTCGGCGGCGCCATTGGCGAGCAGTCGTGCGCGCAGTGGATCGGTGATCAGGATCATGGAAAGACTCCTAGTCAGAACAGGTCGAGTTGATTTCTGCTGGCTTCATCGAAGAGACCGATATCGAGCGGCTTTTGCGCCGCGCGCGGACACATCGGCGCGTCCATCAGGAGGGTGAGCCAATCGCGCGTGGTGATCGGCCGGACACCGGGAATGAGCATCTGCTCGCCTTGGCGTCGGCTCGGTCGCGGTCAGTCGAGGATCGCGCATCGTCATGCCGCAATCCCTTCCTGCGCCTCGCTTTTGGCATCGTCCTTAAAGCCAAACAGGAAATCGGCGGCCTTGGAGGCAAGACTGGCGGCACGGAAGATCGCGCGGTTGTCCTCGCGCAGCACCTTCAGCCATGAGCCGATGTAATCGGCATGACGCACGGTCGGCTCGATACCGAGATTGCTGCAAACGAAGGCGGCAGTGATTTCGGCGACCAATTCTTCACGCGCGTAAGCCTTGGAGCCGAACGAGCCGGAGAGGTCGCGAGCAAGCCGCGTCGGGTGGCCGGTCCAGTGGCCAAGCTCGTGAAAGCAGGTCCGGTAATAGTCGATCTGGTGATGGAACGCCGGCTGCGGCGGCACCTGAATGTGGTCGCTGCCCGGCATGTAGAAAGCGCGATCGCCGCCGACCCTGAAATCCGCACCGCTGGCGCGAATGAGCGTCTCGGCCTGCGGCACGATCTCGCACTGAGGCAGCGGCTCGGCGGCGGCGTGGAGGTGTTCCGGAAGATTATCGCACTGCGCGACATTGAAGACAGTGAAGCGCTTTAAAAAAGGCACGGCCTGTGGTTCATCGCCCTCGTGGCGTGCGCGCTCCTTCTCGTCCTTGGGGACAAAGCGGTCGGCATGCACGATGGTCGTGCCGCGCTCGCCCTTCCTGACATTGCCGCCAAGGACGAGCGCCTGCCGGAAGGTGAGCCAGTTCTGGCTGGGATAGCTGCGCTCGATGACCGCGCCCCACAGGATGAGGATATTGATGCCGGAATAGGTGCGCCCAGAGGATGCATTCCTCGGCAGCCCAAGGCCTGCCTTTGCGCTTCCCCATGGCTTGACCCATGGCACGGTGCCGCGCTCCAGCTCGGCAATGATGCGGTCGGTGATCTCCTGATAAAGGCTGGCGCCGGGGCGCCCGCCCTTGCCTGCGCCAGCCTCTCCGCTGGCGGTACGCTTGCTGTTTGCATGCATCGTCTCATCCTCCGCTCGCCAATCGCCGGCCTTTCCCCGGAAGCGGGGTGGGCGGCGAGTCGCGACCGGAAAGGCCCGCCGTGGTAGGCGGACCGCATCCGAAGGACCGGAACGAAGAGGAGGACCCTGAGCGGCACGCGAAGGGTTGCGGGCTGCCGCGGCGGGCCTAGAAGGGAGTGCCGCCCACCCCGCGCCACCGGGAAAGGCCAACAGACAAACCGCGCCGCCCGCAAGGGCGGCGGCCGTCTCAGCCCGAAGGGCTGCCCACGCCAAGGGGCGAAGCCGAATGGCCGAGACCGCCTGAGCTTGCCGAAGAAAAGCGGGCTCGGTTCACGAGCACCTGGCGCGCGACGTCAGGCGCGCGGGCGCCCGCCAGGACGGCAGGCTGGACAGATTTTTCGCACGGATCATCGTCAAGCGCCGCAGTTACGCCGAGAAACTCGACGACATCGCCGCCGTGCGCGCGGCTTGCTCCGAACAAAACCAGCGCTCGCCTTTCAACAGGTTGAGGCGCGTGTCCCAGTAATATTCCTGTCCGGGATCATGATAGACGCGCTCGCCCGTTTTGTAGCTTATATTGGCTTTGATGTTGCAGCCGACAGCGGCAGGGTCGATTCGAAGGCAAGAAAGCCAGCCAGGAGTTGTCTTGAAAGCGATGGTTGCCCACGCCCCTTCCCTCCGAAGAGAGAATGGGACGTTTGCAGCGTGGAGTCTACAAGTCGGGTCTAATTCACCGGTCCTGTTCCGAACCATTGAATGAACGGCGCATCCTTACCCGTGATATCCTTCACCGTCTTTAACAGCGCTTCATGGGTGCGTTGGAGAGCCCGGTAATGGTTGCTGCTAGGTGATAGAAGCGGCTGGACGATGCTCTTGTGCAGCCGTTCCGCCTCCGCCAGAAAGCGCTCGATTTCAGCCTGTGAAAGCTGCTTGGAAAGTTTGGTCCTAGCCATTGCGATCTCCGTTGAGGAATCGCCCCACCTAGGATTATCATCCTATATCGGCATGGCTTGGTAAAGACCCACCCGTAGCGGAATGGCAGCTTGCCGAAGAAAAGCACGCTCGGTTCACGGTACCGGCGCGAGCCGTTAGACGCGCAGGCGCCCGTTAGCCCGCAGGCTGGACAGAATCTCGCACGGATCAGCGTCAAGCGCCGCAGTTAAGTCGAGAAACTCGATGACGTCGAGACGCCGCTCTCCACCCTCGTACTTGGCCACGAAGGATTGGGGACGATCAAGCTTCTCGGCCACCTGCGCCTGAGTCAGGCCTTTGGCCTTGCGCAGGGAAACCAACTGGGCCAGAAACCGCTGGTGGCGGGGCGATCGAAGAGATTTGGGCATTTAGGCGAACCGGTCGGGTAAAGACCGGATCAGCGACTAATCCCGGTTTCGGATTATCCCATTTTGGGATATGCTGCGGGCGCTTAACAGGCGAGGTTCGCAGGCATGAATCGATCAATGGGAACAGATGAGACTCGAAACTCAACTCTGTGCGACGAAGTCCCCTGGTCGGAGAACCTCACGAGCTACGACAGGGAGCATTTCACGATCTACCTGCGGATCCTGGATGCCTGCGCCGACAATGCCAGCGAAGAGGAGATGGCTGATCTCATTCTCGGCATCGACCCGGCCCTTGAGCCGGTCCGCGCCCGCAAGGCTCTTCGCAGCCATATCGACCGGGCGAACTGGATGGTGACGACTGGCTACAAGGAACTGTTCGCCGGCTGACGCACAGCACGGACTGTCATGCTCTTCAAACAAGGAAGTTCAGATACCCGCCATTCATGAGCGCACGGCCGCGAGACACAGCGCGGCTGGAGCGGTCACAACTGGTTCGCGTGCTGTTTGACTGCCATTTCCAGTGCTTGGCTCAGAGGCACCGCCTTCGAGAACAGGAAGCCCTGAGCGGTCCTGCAGCCAAGCTTGTGCAGGGTTTGCCGATCCGCCTCTGTTTCGACGCCCTCGGCCATGACCTCGATCCCGAGCATGTTACCGAGATCGATGACCGATTTGACAAGCAGTCGGTCCTCTCGGGACTTGGCCAAGCCGCGAATGAAGCCCTGGTCTATTTTCACCTTGCGTATCCGACTGTCCTTGAGAGATGCCAACGTGGAAAAGCCGGTGCCGAAGTCATCGAGCGCGATGGAAATGCCGGCATGTGAAAGCCGTCCGAGCTTTTCATCCACTCTGTCCGGGTCTACCGGGGATTCTTCGGTAATCTCGATTTCGAACATCGTTGCAGGGAGGCCTTTTGCCGCCAGAGCGTCCAGAACCATGTCGTCGATATCGCCGGCTTCCAGTTCGCGCGGTGAAACATTCATCGCCACACGGAGATCACGACAGTCAGCTTTCACCAAGCCGTCGATAAAAGCACAACAGTCGGCGAATACGGTTTGCGTCAGCAGCTGAAGCATTCCGGTTTCGCGTGCAGCTGTGATGATTTCGGGTGGAGAGATGGCGCCATGAGTCGGATGGGACCACCTCAGCAAGGCTTCAAAACCGACCACGGCCTCGGTGTCGAGTTTCACGATCGGCTGGAACCAAGGTTGCAAGCTTCTCGTCTTTATCGCCGAATGAAGGTCCCGTTCGACGGACTGGCGGCGTTGCAGTTCCCTGTCGAGTTCGGCATCGAACAGGCAAAATTCGTTCCTGCCACGACGCTTGGCCGTATAAAGGGCGATATCCGCCCGCAACAACATTTCCGTCAGGCCCGGCGTCTGCGCCAAGTATATTCCTATCGATGCCCCGACACGGACGGACGCGACCTCGATATAGGGTCGGGCAATTTTGGCTATGATATTGGAGGCGAGATCACTGGCAGAAAGCGAAACCCTCGTTGAGGGAAAAAACAGCACGAATTCATCGCCGCCGATACGAGCGAGCGTTGAGCCTTCCGGTGCTTCCTCCTCTATGCGGCGGGCGATCCTTACAAGCAGTTCATCACCGGTCCTGTGACCGTAGGTATCGTTGACGGATTTGAACCCGTCCAGATCAACCAGCATTGCCACGAAGGGGCCATCCGCGGTCTCGAAACGTCCGATTGCGTCTTCGAGGCCACGCCTGTTGAGAAGGGCCGTCAGGTGGTCCTGCCTGGAACTGGCCTTCATCTCCGCCGCAAGCCGCTCGGCCTCATGCCTCAGGCGGCTCGCTTCGCGGAACCGTGCTTGCCCAACACACGAAGCTCGAACCAAGCCGCCCATGAAAAGCAGAACGGTAAAAGCCAGAATGTAGTCTTCAAAATTGCCTTTCGCCAAAAGGCATCCCACCGTGATAAGGAGCGGAGGTGTGATGAAGTTGATCGCCGCCGCGGCATACGAACTGCCGTATGTAACCGCACCAGCGGAAATGCCCGCCAGAATGACCAGATGCAGCGGTGCTTGAGGTGTCGTGTATCCAACAGTCAGGACGGCCAGGAAGGACCAGGCAAACCCTGCCAGAAGAGCAAGGATGCCAAACCAGCGAAGCCGCGGCAAAACCCCCACGAAATTGTCATGGCGCCCTGTTTCCTTTAGCTGATAACGCGCGAGTGCAAGGCGGGCGGCATTTATTGCATTGACGACCAGGAACCAGATTGCAGCGGCAAAGCCGCTGCCAGAAAGGGCGTGCACCGCCCAAATCAGGCCTGACAGGATAGCGCTTATCGGCATCGACACGAAGAGGCCGGTCCTCAGGTCAGCAAGCTGATCCTGACGGATTTTGGCCTCCAGCGTGTCTTCATTTTTCGGGGCCATGGACGGACCGGCTTGCTCCCATCGTTGTTCGCGACGACAAGCTTACGCAAGCCCACTGAAGGACGGGTTAACTATCCAGCGGGGGTAACCAGTGCGCTCACCATGGCTCCGGGTCGCACGTCTGCTGTTAGGATTGCCGGCTGACCATCGAGATCTTGACGGTGCTATGCCTTGATCCGAACCATCCCAGGATCGGCATCGTCACCATGGAAGCAGCCTTACGAACGGCATCAAACGCGCCCGGCGAGACAAAAGGAAGCCGGGCCGAGATAGCGTTCCAGAGCGGCAGCGCTGCCTGCGATTCACCGCCTGAGCATGGCCGAAATGCCATGGCGGATAAAGGGAAGATATTGGGCAAAGCGAAGCCCCGCATGTCTTGCAAGCCGTGCCGCCGGGTGCTCGCCTGAGTAGAGAGCGACAAGTACATTCGTAGCATGATAGAGCGGTGCCGCCGACAGACGCAGCCGGCTTTCGTATCTGCCGAGCATGTCGGGATCAGCAATGTCGCGGCGCTCGCGACATGCCGCCAGGATTCTATCGGCGAGTTGCTTCTGGCCACTGAGGCCGATGTTGAAGCCATGCGCGGTCACCGGGTGCATGCCGAGGGCAGCATCGCCGATCAGTGCCGCACTCGGAGCCCAGAACTTGTGCGCCCAGGTCGTGACCAGCGGATAGGCATGGCGGGTGCTTGCCAAGGTCATCTCTCCGAGGCGTCCTCGACACCGGCTCGTCAAATCCATGAGGAACAAGTCGTCGTCGAGAGCAAGCAGTCTGTCGGCCTCGTTTGAGCGCAACGTGAGAAGCAGCGACGACACGCCTTCCATGAGCGGCAACATCGCTATCGTCTGATGGTGATCGAACCATTCGACCGCGATCTGGTGATGGGCGCGCTCGTGCCTCACCCGGCAAATCAGCATGGAGTTGCCAAGCCGATTGATGTCGGCCCCAATGCCGAGCAGGTCGCGCGTCGCGGACAGACGCGAATCCGCTGCAACGAGCAGCCGAGCGGCCAATTGCCTGCCGTCACAGAGCCTTATGACTGCTTCTTTGTGGCTGGTTGTTGCATTGACGACCGAGTGGCCGCACAGCAGCTGGGCATGACCCTGGAAGTGGACAATCTTGAACAGGGCGTCGCGGATCCGACAATTTGGGACCAGAATTCCGAGTGGTTCCCCAGATCCGCTGGGAGAATCGAAGCACAGGGCGAAAGGGCTCGATCCGTTGAGCACACGCGCGCCTTGAAGTGGTGATTTGTCCGAAGCGGGGATGATATCCCAGGCGCCGAGCTCGCGAAGGATTTCAACCGATGCGTGGGTCAGCGCGATCTCGCGACCGTCGAAAGCCGGATTCGCCAGGCTTTCGAGCGACTGCCGTTCAACCACTGCCACCTTGAGTCGGCTCTGGGCAAGCGATGCGGCGAAGGAAAGTCCGACCGGCCCGGCTCCGACGACAATGACGTCGAATCTATCGACGGAGCCGGCCATCAGCGTGCCGTCATTGCGTCGGCTATCTGCGACGAAGGGCACTGGAACGCATCGCAATCGATCCACGGTTTGCGGCTTATCGCGCGACCTAACCGTCCGTTGGACATGCGCGCCCCTTCAAAGGTCCCAATGAAACCACGCCGATGAAGAGATAACCCTGATCTGGATCAACCAGGCTCGACAAACCCAGCAATGGCGGTTCACGGTGATGGGTCGATCGCCACGAAAATGTTGGCCATGGTCTGGTCATCATGGAACGTGCGGCTTCCCCTTCGGTGCGGCCTTTCCCAGCCGAAAGTTCGGCAACGCATTCTGGCTCATCCGTTCTTCGCACCCGTCGCGCGCCGAATCGACATGACGCCAAAGCAATCGCGACCAGACGGTCTCGGTCGGCGACGACCGGCATCCGCGCAGTCGTCGGCAAAGCGATCTGGTTCAGCTGCGCGGTTCGTCGCGGTCGATCAGGATTCGCTCGGCGGCGCCATCGAGATCTTCGTATTGACCGCTCCTCAAGGCCCACAGAAAGCCGCAGAGGCCAAGAGCGCCAAGAAGCAAGGCCACGGGTATGAGGTAGGCGAGCGTCGTCATTGGAGTTGTTCCAATTGGGTGGCGCCGTCTTGAATGTCATGCCGGGCATCTTGCGCCGATGCGCTTGACACGAAGCCTTGCAGGCGCAGCGCATTGCCGATGACCAGGAGGGACGAGGCGGACATCGCGACCGCCGCGATCAGTGGCGTAACGTGTCCCAGAATGGCGATCGGTACGGCGACGGCATTGTAAGCGATCGCGATGGCGATGTTCTGCCGGATCAGCCGTCCAGCCTTCCGCGAAACGTCTACAGCAAGCGGGACCGCCAGAAGACTTTCACGCAGGAACACGAAATCCGCGGCGTTGCGACCGATATCCGCCGCCGTGGCCGGAGCGATCGAAACGTGTGCGGCGCCCAACGCAGGCGTGTCATTGAGCCCATCGCCGACCATCAGCACCTTGTGGCCGGTTCGCGTCAATGCTTCGATCTGTTCTACCTTGCCGGAGGGAAGCAACGCGGGAACAAAGCGCTCGATGCCCAGTGCTTCCGCGACTTCGCCGCAGGCCGCTTCTGTGTCGCCCGACAGCATCTCCACCGATACGCCGGCGCTGTTCAAGAGTTCGAGGGCCGCCCTGGCGTCGGCGCGCAACGCATCCTCGAAAACGAAGGACGCGACAATGGTCCCGTCTTTCGCCAGAACCGTTCCGCCATGGCCATGTTCGCCTTCGCCGCCGGTCCGGGTTTTCCACTCAGCCCATCCGCGGCGACCCAGCCGCCAGGTGCTGCCTTGGGCGGTGGCTTCGATGCCGAAGCCCGGATGCTCGCTGACGGACGCGAGTTTCGGCTGGCCGGCAAAGGCTGCAAGGCCAGCGATTGCCTTCGAAAAAGGATGGCGGGAATGCGCTGCCATGTCGGCCGTCAAGGCCAGCATTATCGGGTCGATCGACGGCGCATTGATCAGCCGGGGCAGTCCGAGCGTAAGCGTGCCGGTTTTGTCGAACAATGCCGTGTCGATCCCCGCCAGGCGCTCCATGGCGGAGCCGTCCTTGACCATGACGCCGCTTTCGAACAGCCGGCGCGCAGCGACCACCTGCACGATCGGCACGGCGAGACCGAGCGCGCACGGGCATGTGATGATCAAGACGGCGATGGCGATGGTCATTGCCCCGTGCCAGTCGCCGGTCGCCGCCATCCAGCCGAGAAACGTCACAAAAGCGGTCAGGTGGACCACAGGGGCATAAAGCACTGAAACGCGGTCGGCGATCCGGCGATAATGCGCGCGGCCGCCCTCGGCGGCCTCCATCAGCCGAACCATTTCGGCCAGGAAGGAATCCTTCGCGGCGGCCGTCGCCTCGACGGTCAGCGAACCGGTAAGGTTGAGTACGCCGGCCTGTACGGGTTCGCCTGGCGCCACGTTTCTGGGCGTGCTCTCGCCCGAGACTAGAGAGCAGTCGAGATCGGACGCCCCGCCAATGATCCGGCCGTCGACGGGAACCCTCTCGCCGGCCGCGATCAAGAGCTGCATGCCTGGTTCGATCTCGCCAACCGGCAAGTAGTCGCGCGAACCATCCTCGCGCAGCACCATGGTGCTGCGCGCCGCCAGCCGAGCCAGTCCGTTCACGGCCGTCCGTGCCCGTTCCCGCATGACGTGATCCAGCGTGCGGCCGATCAGCAGAAAGAACAGCAGCGACACCGACGCGTCGAAATAGGCGTGGTCGCCATGGTTGATCGACTCGTAGAGGCTCATGGCGTAAGCGAGCGATACCCCGACCGCGATCGGCACGTCCATGTTCATGCGGCCATGGCGCAGCGCATTCCAGGCCGAGCGGAAATAGATGCCGCCTGAGAAGGCGAGCGCGGGAATGGCGATCAGCGCCGAGACCCAATGGAAAAGATCGCGGGTCGCGCCTTCTGCGCCGGACCAGACCGAAACTGAAAGCAGCATGATGTTGCCCGCCGCAAAGCCGGCGACCGAAACGGCGCGGATCAGTTCAGAAAGCGTCTTGTCCCTACCGTCCGCCTCGGGATCGAACAGGTGCGCCTCATAACCCATCCGTCCCAGCGAGGCGACGAATGGCGGAACCTCGTCGCCGCGCCACCGGACCGAAACACGTTTCGTCGAAAGATTGACACGAGCGCCTTCGACGCGATCCAGCTTGCCGATCGCCGTCTCAATCGTCTGGATGCAGGCCGCACAATGCACGGCCGGCACGGAAAGGTCGGTCTGGCGAAGATCATCGCCAATCGAGCGGCTCGCCAGTCTGATTTCCTGGCTAGAAGGCAGGGCCAGTACGACCTTGTCCAGGTCCAGCGCCTTTTCGGCGCCCGCCGCACAGCAGCTCATTGCAGCGCTCCCTGGGAAATCATGATCCTGCGGACGTCGCGATACGGTCTTGCCAGACCGGCATCGGCGTCGATTTCGACAATCCAGACACCATCCCTTGGCATGTGCTGCACTGCAAACTCCTGACCCGAGGCGAGGGCGAGCGTGACGGCCTCATCCTCTTTCTCGTAAGCGGGATGGCGAAACAACACGTTCACGCCATGCAAGGGAACCGACTTGCCGCCGGCATTAGCGAGGCTGTAGCGGACTTCGCCGCCAGCAATCGTCAGCTTGCCGGTCCAGCCAAGCGCTGCCTGCGCGCGCCCTTCCTCGGCTTTTTCGTTGAATTGCTGGCTCGCCACATAGGTATTTTCGACGACAAGGCCGGTCCAACTCGTATTGGCGAGTGTTGCCATGGTCACGTTGACGCCAATGACCGCGCCGAAGAAGCCAAGGATGGTGAACAGCATGTGCCTTCCGGTGAATTCGCGGGATTTCTGCGAATGAGCACTCATCTGGCGATCTCCGGTGCATTGAACGTGGCCGTGTATTCGGCGGACTCGAAGCCTGCTTCATCCTCGATCCGGAACTTGAAGCTCTGTGTCACTCCCTTGATCTGATCCGCCGGTTGGCGCACGAAAACCTTCAGCGACTTCAACCGGTCGGGATCGGCCAGTGTGGTGAAGGAGCGTGCAGGAGAACGATCGACACCGACCGCGCTCATCTCGGCACCCGGCAGATCCTGCAAGGTGACAATGATCGCCCGGGGCTCGGGAATCATGTTGAGCAGCTTGACGGTGTAGCCGTTGCGGATCGAACCGTCGGAGAGCGTCACGAATTGCGGGTTGCGATCGTGCAGGACATTCAGCTCGAGCCGCTCGCGGGTCAGCAGCGAATAAAGCAGCGCGAACCCGACCGCCGACCAGGCGCCAAGATAGAAGAAGGTGCGCGGGCGGAAGATCTTGCGGATGTGGAAATGCGCCAGCCTGTCAGAGAAGGAGTCATCGNAGATAGAAGAAGGTGCGCGGGCGGAAGATCTTGCGGATGTGGAAATGCGCCAGCCTGTCAGAGAAGGAGTCATCGGCGGTTCGCACCAGCGAGGGGTCCACCGCGCGCGAGCCGCCCGCTGTGGCGATAGCCATGTTGGCGTTGTAGTCGGACAATGTCGCATAGGAGACCAGCCCATGTTTCCTGCCCAGTTTGTCCATGACGCTGTCGCAGGCATCGATGCAGAGCGCGCAGGTGATGCATTCGAGCTGCTGGCCGTCGCGAATGTCGATCCCCATCGGGCAGACCGCCACGCAGGAATTGCAATCGACGCAGTCCCCGACCGGTTGCCCCGCGGCCAGCACCTTCTTGGCATGACGCGAACGCGGTTCGCCGCGCCAGCCGTTGTAAGTCACCGTGAGCGAGTTTTCGTCGAGCATGGCTGCCTGGATGCGCGGCCAGGGGCACATATAGGTGCAGACCTGCTCGCGCATCAGTCCGCCGAACGTGTAGGTGGTCGCCGTCAGCACGGCGATGGTGACATAGGCCACGGGCGCGGCGGAGCCCTTGATGACCTCGACGACCAGCGTCGGCGCATCGGCGAAATAGAAGATCCAGGCGCCGCCGCTCGCCGCGCCTGTGACCAGCCAAATGGCGTGTCTCGATGTTCGCAGCACGAGTTTGCGCGCAGTCCAGGGCCCGGCATCGAGCTTCATGCGCGCGTTGCGGTCGCCCTCGATGGCTCGCTCGACGACCAGAAACAGATCGACCCATACGGTCTGCGGGCACGTATAGCCGCACCAGGCCCGGCCGACGGTGGATGTGATCAGGAAAAGGCCGATACCGGCCATGACCAGCAGGCCGGCCACATAGTAGAATTCCTGCGGCCAGATCTCGATGACGAAGAAGTAGAAGCGGCGATTGGCAAGATCGACCAGCACGGCCTGGTCCGGGGCAAATGGCCCGCGATCCCACCGCAGCCAGGGCGTCAGGTAGTAGATCCCCAGCGTGATTGCCATCACCGACCACTTGAAGCGGCGGAAGCTGCCAGAGGCCCGCTTAGGGAATATCTTCTTGCGTGCGGCATAGAGCGGCTGACGGGTGTTGGCGGAGTTGACCGCATCGGCTTCGAGCCGTTCTATTTGCGTGTTATCAAGCACGAGAAGCTCCAGTCACCAGCGACGATTTCGCCGGAAGCCCGACGCATCCGATGTCGAGGCCCGGCTTGCGCCGGGCCTCGTCGCTTGGCGAGGGGGGAGGAGAATAGGCTTCCGTTCCTATTCGCCACCGCCAAGCGAATGCACTTAGACTGCTCGTTCCTTGGCCTTTGATGTCGAGGCCCGGCTCGCGCCGGGCCTCGTCGCATGGCGGTGGGGGGAGGACGAGAATAGGCTTGCCTTCCTATTCTCCGCCGCCAAGCGAATGGACATAGACCGCGAGTTCCTTGACCTTGATCTCGCCGAGACGCCCGATCCATGCCGGCATGACGCCGTGCTTCGGCGCGCGAACCTGCGCAGCAATAGCCGTCTCGCCCGGTCCATAGAGCCAGATCGCGTCAGTCAAGTCGGGTGCGCCGAACTCCTTGTTGCCCTTTGCATTCTCACCATGACAGCCGGCACAATTCTCGGCGAAAACATTAGCGCCGGGTTCGATCAGGCTTGTGTCTTGAACAGGACCGGAGAGGCTGGCGACATAGGCGCCGACCTGCTTGATCTGATCCGTCGTGATGATGTCCCCAAAAGCAGGCATTTCCGACACGCGCGTATCCGGGTCTGATGCGAAGCGGATGCCGTGCGCAATAGTCTGCTGGATCTGTTCGGCCTTGCCACCCCACAGCCAATCGTCGTCGTTGAGATTGGGAAAACCCTTGGACCCTTGAGCGCCCGAGCCATGGCACTGCACGCAATTGACCTTGAACGTGGCTGCGCCAGCCGCAACGGCGAATTCGCGCAATGCGTCGTCGGCAGTAATCTCGGAGACGGGCTTCGCCTGAATGGCAGCGACATAGTTGCCCTTGGCCGCTTCGGCGGCCGCCAGTTCATCCTTGACGTCGTTGCGGCTCGAATACCCCAGCACACCCTTGGTCGCGGAAGTCAGCACTGGCCATGCCGGATAGGCGACGGTGTAGCCGATCGCCCAGGCAATGGTGATGTGGAAGGTGATGACCCACCAGCGCGGAAGCGGGTTGTTGAGTTCCTTGATGCCGTCCCACTCATGGCCGGTCGTCGGGATGCCCGAAACCTTGTCGATATGCTCGCGGCTCATGATCAGTCGTCCTTGAGAGGAATTTGAGCGGCTTTGTCGGCGTGCCTGCGGCTGCCGGGACGAAGTGCAAAGGCAACGCATCCGACGAAGAGAAGCGCCATGGCAAGCAGGCCCCAGCTGTCGGCAAACTCCCGCATGAAATTGTACGTCATCGCCATTCTCCTCAGCGGTAGCCGGCGGCCTCATCGTAGTTCTTGAAATCGACCAGCGTGCCGAGCATCTGGAGATAGGCGACCAGGGCATCCATTTCGGTGACCTGCTGCGGATCGCCGTCGGAATCTCCGGTCTTGGCCTTCGGATAGCGAGCCTCGAGGCCCGAACTATCGGCATTCGGGTCGGCCTGCGCCATCAGATCGGCATTGGCATGAGCGATCATCTCGTCTGAATAGGGAACGCCGACCCGCCTGTTCGCGACGAGGTGCGTCGAGAAGTCCTTCACCTCGATCGGCGTGTCCTTGAGGAAGCCGTAGCTCGGCATGATCGATTCCGGCACCACGGAGCGCGGGTCGGACAAATGCTGCACATGCCAGGTGTTCGAGTAACGGTCGCCGACGCGGGCCAGATCCGGTCCGGTTCGCTTCGATCCCCATTGGAACGGGTGATCGTACATCGACTCGGCCGCCAGGCTGTAGTGGCCGTAGCGCTCGACCTCATCGCGGAACGGCCTGATCATCTGGCTGTGGCAGAGGTAGCAGCCCTCACGCACATAGATGTTGCGTCCGGCGAGCTCAAGCGGCGAGTAGGGCCGCATGCCTTCGACCTTCTCGATGGTGTTGTCGAGATAGAAGAGCGGCGCGATCTCGACGATGCCGCCGATTGTTACGACCAGCAGGGACCCGAGGAGAAGAAGTGTAGCGTTCTTCTCGATAACCTTGTGTTTGTCCATCAGGCCCATTTGCTGGCTCCTGATCGTACAGACCGGAGGGCGGGGATGGAGCGCGGCATCGGATCCTCCTCGCGCTGGTAGCCCAGGATGGTCATGGCGATGTTCCAGGCCATGATGAGGGCGCCCGACAGATACATCGCGCCGCCGATGGCACGCATGATGTAGTAAGGGTGCATGGCGGCGACGGTCTCGGCGAAGGAATAGACGAGGAAGCTCTGCTCGTCGTACTCGCGCCACATCAGGCCCTGCATGATGCCGGACACCCACATGACAGCGGCGTAGACGACGATGCCGAGTGTCGCCAGCCAGAAGTGCCAGGTCACCAGCCGCATAGAATAAAGCCGTTCACGGTTCCAAAGCTTCGGCACCATGTAATAGATCGCGCCGAACGATATCATGCCGACCCAGCCGAGTGCGCCGGAATGGACGTGGCCAATGGTCCAGTCAGTGTAGTGCGAGAGCGAGTTGACCGTCTTGATCGCCATCATCGGGCCTTCGAAGGTCGACATGCCGTAGAAGGCGACGGCCATCACCATCATGCGGATGATGGGATCGGTGCGAAGCTTGTCCCAGGCGCCGGACAGCGTCATCAGGCCGTTGATCATGCCGCCCCATGACGGCATCCAGAGCATGATCGAGAACACCATTCCGAGCGTCTGCGCCCAATCGGGCAGGGCCGTGTAGTGGAGATGGTGGGGACCAGCCCAGATGTAGAGAAAGATCAGCGCCCAGAAGTGGATGATAGAGAGGCGGTAGGAATAGACCGGCCGGTTCGCCTGCTTGGGCACGAAATAATACATCATGCCGAGGAAGCCGGCGGTGAGGAAGAAGCCGACGGCATTGTGGCCATACCACCATTGCGTCAGGGCATCCTGTACGCCGGAGAAGGCTGAATAGCTCTTGGCGCCCAGCAAGGAGACCGGCATCGACAGGTTGTTGATCACATGCAGCATCGCGATGGTCACGATGAAGGAGAGGTAAAACCAGTTGGCGACGTAGATGTGCGGTTCCTTCCGCTTCAGGATGGTGCCGAGGAACAGCAGAAGATAAGCGACCCAGACGATGGTTAGCCACAAGTCCACATACCATTCGGGTTCGGCGTATTCACGGCTCTCAGTGATGCCAAGCAGGTAGCCGGTCGCGGCCATGACGATGAAGAGCTGATAGCCCCAGAACACGAACCAGGCGAGATCGCCGCCGAACAGCCGCGCGCGGCAGGTTCGCTGTACGACATACAAGGATGTGCAAAGCAGCGCATTGCCGCCGAAGGCAAAAACGACGCCCGACGTGTGCAGGGGCCGCAGGCGGCCGAAATTGAACCAGGGCTCGACGTTGAGATCCGGATAGGCAAGCTGCAGGGCGATGACCACCCCGACCAGCATGCCGACGACGCCCCAGAATACGGTGGCGATGGCACCGTAGCGGATCGGCCCATCCATGTAAGCGGCGGGGTCGATCGGAACTGCCGGCTTGAACTCCGTGTTGCGCAACAGAATCGCAGTGAAGCCAGCCACGGCGAAGAACAAAACCCACATATGCTGGCGAAAAGGTTCATCTACGCCGAAGCCGGCGGCCACCAAAGCCGCGAATGCGAACAGGCTTAGAAGGACGATCTCTTTGCCGAATTTCATCGCAAGTCCCGATTTCCAATTCCGGCGGACACCAAACCGCGGTGCCTTAATTGCGCAGCCGTGGCCTGCTCGCCCTGATCCATGTCAGAGCCGCACGATTTTGTTTCGAGCAGCATCGAGTTCGGTGCGATCAGACTGTGGCGATCGACGAGGAAACGCAGCACCGGCCGCCACGCTTATGGACAGGTCCGGCGTCCCCGGGCCGGGCCGGAGTGGAGGCGATTGCGGACGGGTGAGGAAGCGCGCGTCTGCGACGCTGGAGAGTATGGCCGATGCCTTGCCGAACGTCGATCGTTCCAATGCCTTGGGACAGCCAACGCCAGCGTTGCGCTGCCTTCGTGACATTCATGGTTCGGGCAGACGGCGATTTTCCCCTGCGTATGAGGCGTATTGACTTCGGCCGAATGCAATCCTGCCTGGAACAGCCGGTTGCACGTCGAGCACCTCGAGGATGGATACTTCGCCGACGAGTTGGCCGAAACGCACCTGGCTCAGGCGATCGGATGGAGAGCGGGCTGTCGCTATGCGACTTCTTCTAAGCGCAACGCGAGCATGCCCTGCCCCGAACGAAGTAAGTGACGTAGGCCATGCAGCTTCGGTGTCATTCAAACGGCGGTTGCGCCTCGGCCGCCGCAGCGCCGTTCCAGCCGGCTCATGCTGTCCACGGTGACACGGCGGTTGTTCTCGATCCGGATGACGCCGTCCATTCTCAGGCTGGTCAGCTGACGGCTCACGGTCTCGTTTGTAATTCCAAGGAAGTCAGAGATGTCGGCACGCGTCATCGGCAGCTCGAAGCACGCCGACCTGGCCGCTGGGTCAACACTGGAACCGATGTTCCGGGCGATCATGAGGAGAAAGCTCGCCACCTTCTCCGGTGCGGTCTTGCGCCCCAGAGTCACCATCCATTCGCGTGCCTCGTCGAGTTCGTTCAGCGCCTGCTTGAGCAGGCGATGCACAAATTCCGGTGATTCCTTCATCATCCGTTCGATGGCCGCTCTCGGAAACGAGCATAGCGAGACAGCTGTTGCCGCTTCCGCATTGATCGCGCTTTTCATCTTGAAGGGCCGTCCCAGAAAATCCGGCGCGAACTGGAGACCGACGATCTGCTGGCGGCCGTCCGAAAGGCTCTTCGTGAGCTTCACCACGCCTGAAAGCACGTTTGAATAACAGTCGACCGCCTCGGCGTCGCCGATCAGTTCGACCCCCGGCTCGATATTGTGCCGCGACGACGTCTTGGCGAGCTGAGCCAAATGGTCTGGTTCGAGCGCACCACAGACACCGCGGTGCCGTGCCTCGCAAGACAGGCAAAGAACGGGAATGCCGGAACTGTGAATGTCCTGCCGTAATGTCATTCGATCGCTCTACCGGTCCAGTGCGGGCAGGATAGCAATCGACGGTAGAAAAATCCTTGCGGCAGTTTGTCCGTGCTGAAGGTTGATCGAAATCAGGGCTTAGGCTCATCCAAGCATCCACAGTTCCGGCGACGCAAACACGGTGGACCACGACATGCGACTGGAGCTAGCTGCCAGACTTGGCGAGAACGTCCCGCGCTATACCAGTTATCCGACCGCGCCGCATTTCCATGCGGGGGTCGATGCCGTCGTTTACCGAGGCTGGTTGGAGGCGCTCCAAGGTGGTGACGAGATATCGCTTTACCTGCATATTCCCTATTGCGACAAGCTTTGCTGGTTCTGTGCCTGCCATACCAAGCAGACACGCCACTACGAACCGGTGAGCACGTATCTTCGCTCACTGCATGCCGAGATCGCCACCGTCGCCAGTCTTGTCGCAGGCAAGGGCCGCGTGCGTGCCGTCCATTTCGGCGGCGGTTCGCCAACGATGCTCAAACCGGAGGATCTGGTGGCGCTGGGAACCGTCCTGCGCAACAGCTTCACATTTTTCCCCGGTGCAAAGATCAGCGTCGAGATCGAACCCAACGATATGGACGACGCCCGCCTCGATGCACTTACCGAAATCGGCATGACAAGGGCGAGCCTCGGCGTCCAGGATTTCGACCCGAAGGTGCAGAAAGCGATCAACCGCGAGCAGAGCTTTTTGCAGACCAAGACGGTTGTTGATGGCGTTCGTTCGCGCGGCGTCGAATCGGTCAATCTGGACCTGCTCTATGGCTTGCCGCACCAGACCAGGGAGAGTGTCTCCTCCACCGTCGCGCAGGCACTGACCCTGGAACCGGATCGGATCGCGCTTTTTGGCTACGCCCATGTGCCGTGGTTCAAGAAACATCAGACGATGATCGACAAGGCCTGGTTGCCGGGTCCGGCGGAGCGGTTTGCCCAATCGCAATTGGCAGCGCGGGCGATCATGGACCAGGGATACGAAGCAATCGGGCTCGATCATTTCGCCAAGCCGGGCGATGCGCTGGCGCTTGCGGCACGCGCCGGGACTTTGCACCGGAACTTCCAAGGCTACACCGAGGACTGCTACGAGACCTTGATCGGCCTTGGCCCATCGTCCATCAGCCAGTTTCGCCAGGGCTATGCACAGAATATGCCTTCGACCGCCGAGTATGGACGCATGGTTGCTGATGGCGGGCTGGCCGCTGTTCGGGGTATCGCGCTTTCCGACGACGACCGTGTTCGCGGCTGGATCATCGAGCGATTGATGTGTGACTTCGCCTTCTCGGCGATTGAGCTGGTGGAGCGCTTTGGCGAAGCCGGCCAAAGACTTCTCCTCAAGGCGAGTTCCACGGCCCTCCAAGATCCTGCGCGGTTGCTTGAACTTGATGGTGACCGCTTCGTCGTGCCTGCGGAAAGCCGGCCCTTTGTCAGGAGCATCGCGGCAAAGTTCGACAAATATTTCGAAAGTGGAACGGCCAGGCACTCAGCGGCAGTCTGAGCACCGCAGAGGAACGGTCATGGTTCTCAGTCGATCGTGAACCGATTGCGCTACATTTTTCACTGTTGATCGGCGACCGTCGTGTCGAGACAGGATTCGGAGCGGACCAGACGCGTCTTGGTATAGCGACGATATCGTCCGGTCGTGCCTTCCGGCGCCGTATTCCATTTCGCAGTCCCTGAAGCGCCACGTCGAGTCCGGCCTCTTTTCTGTATCGGAAGCAGTCGACAATCGTCCTGGCCAGATCATGGTTGTCGGCCGACAGCTCCCTTCGGCCTTGCAACAAGAATCCGCAAGGACCGTGCCAGCTGCAGCAGGCGCCGCCGCATCGCACCACCACACTATCCACCCGTGGCTCGCGCTAACCTTTGATTGGTTCGCGCCAGGCCGACGCCCGTCGAAACCGAGCCTCGGCAACATTCCGAGTCGTAAGCGGCTGGCCACGCTCTTGGTGCCGGTGGCAGAAAGTCCGCAAGCACCCCGGCAGCGCCGTCAAGCGTGGGACAACCCGTCCACCCGAATATCCGCCGGCGCAGTTTCAGTGAAAAGCGGGCCTAGGCTAGACGGCTCTCTTGTTACCCCAGAGCATAACGTGCAGCTGCGGCAGCACACGGGCTTCGAACCACCTGTCGCGGGTCACGGCATCAACCAGCCACTCCATGCGCTTCAATATTCCGTCAAGGTCGACAGGAGCGTCTTCATTTGCGGGGCGTGGCGGCGTGTGATTGCCGGGTTGCAGATAGATCGGAAGTCGCGGAAATCTCGCAGCGGCGTCTTTCGCGTAGGCGTAGTCCCTTTCGTCGAAAACAATGAGCTTGAGCACGACTTGCGGCCTGCCTTGTGCCGCCTGGAGGCACGCCTCGAAAGCGGCCCAATCGGTCGTCATTTGGCTTGACGGCGGCTTTGGGCTGAGGACTAGCACGTCAAGGTCGGCAAACCAGTCCCTGGCCACCGAACCTTGGGTTTCCAGCGCAAAGCGGTAACCTTCACCATGGCCTCGCTCGATGAGCGCGCCGAGCGGCTGGATGGCCGGATTGCCGCCTGACAGCGATACCATCAGCGGGCGGCCACCGGAAAGCGCAAGCACGTTTTGCCACACCGCGCCAATGGACATCATCTCCCATTCATGCCGGAATTGATTGTCCACCGCATGCAGGCTGTCGCACCAGGAACAGCGATAGTCACACCCGCCGGTTCTGACGAAGACCGTGGGCAAACCGATGAGCACGCCCTCGCCCTGGATCGTCGGCCCGAAAATCTCACTCACGCGGATTGCGGGATGCGTATCGGTCATGGCCGGTATTCCGCCCAGGTTTTCGGCGTTTCGCTCACCCGCACGGCCGAGGTTTCGCGCAGGCGTGCCTTGCACCATTCATAAAAATGTCTGGCCAGATATTCCGCCGTGACTTGCTCATGTCCCAGCACGTCGTTGAGATGTCGGTGGTCGAAGCTCTCGTCGATGTAGCGTTTGAATGGCGCCAAATCGTGATAGTCGCGCACGAAGCCGTTGTCGTTCAGTCCATTCGCTGAAAGCTCCACTTCAACGATGTAGTTATGCCCGTGCAGGCGCGCGCATTGGTGATCGGGTGGCAACGAGGTGAGCTGATGCGAGGCTGAGAAGTGGAATTCCTTGGTGATGCGGAACATTACGCGGTCCTCCTTCGCAGCGCATCGAGCCAGAAGTCGGAGTCCTCGTAGTCGGTGGGGTCCGGCTGCCCAGAGAGATGAAACGCCTCGCGCCGCTCGACGCAGGTCCCGCACCTCCCGCAGTGACGCTCGGCGCCCTTGTAGCAGGACCAGGTCTGCGCAAACGGCGTGCCGTATGCTGCTCCATTCCTAACAATGTCCGCCTTCGTGAGATTCACATAGGGTGCATAAATGCGAATCTCCGCGTAGCCGTCGAGCGCGTGGTCCTGCATCATCTGGAAAGCGTCGATGAAGGCCGGACGGCAGTCGGGATAAATGAAATGATCCCCACCATGCACGGCCGTCGCCACCGCCTCAGCGCCGTGCGCTGCGGCGAAGCCGAAGGCAATGGCCAACATGATGGCGTTCCGGTTCGGCACCACCGTGACCTTCATCGTGTCTTCGGCGTAGTGCCCGTCGGGCACGTCCACATTATCGGTCAGCGCGGAGCCGGAAAGGCCGCCGCCGATCTCGTGGATGTCGATGATGCGGTGCGGGACGCTCAGTCGCTCCGCGCAAAGGGCGGCGAAGCCCAATTCCTTCCTATGCCGTTGGCCGTAATCGAAAGATAGGAGGCCGGCGAGTTCGTGCTCCGCTGCCACCTTGTGAGCAAGGGTAACGGAGTCCAATCCGCCGGAGCAGACGACGAGAGTCTTCATTTTTGGGTCCTTGTTTTAACCGGGTAGGCTGCGACCGGAGATTTCTCTGCGCTCCCAGTACTTCAGGAAATCCATTTTGTGAAGTGAACGGGGGACGAGTTTCATGCGCTGACGTGCAGCTGTGTGCAAGGCGCCCTCGCGGTGAGCCTGCAAGGAACACTGACTAGCGAAACGTCACGCTTCAGCGGAATGCTCAAAGGCGAGCGCACCAGAATAAGCTCTGCAGGAGGTCCGGACCTTCGTAAACAAAGTTCTCGACGATCAAGCGCCCGGCGGTCCCGAGCTTCGAGGGACGCCACCGCGAGGGTTTCAGGTACTAGACGGCCCAAGGATGGGCTTGCCGCAAACAACGGACTTACCAGTGGGATGTTCAGCGACGCCGATGCAGATGTCTGGAATGATCACGACATCAATTGTCGCGGCAACTTTGGCTGGCCTGCTCCTCGGGTTCCGTAGATCCAGCGCATTCCGCTTCAGGATCGGTTCGAACCGGAGCACTCCCTCGGTCAATGGACGTCCGGCAACAACCTGAATGATCGGTCGTGAGCCGACNATCGGTTCGAACCGGAGCACTCCCTCGGTCAATGGACGTCCGGCAACAACCTGAATGATCGGTCGTGAGCCGACATCTGTGAACAAGCGGTGTGGTCGATTGCTATCACCCATGTGTTGCGCGCAGGTACCTTATGGCAGTGGATGAACTGGATTTGATGGTTTTACAGCTGGCGGTCGAAAGCGTCCGCTCGCTCTCCTTAAGCTTCGCTGAAAAGGCCGCCGAGGTAGCCACCAGGAGCCGCGGCATCCTGCTTTTCGACGTGCGGGTCGACGGTGATGCGGGGGTCCAGCGGGTCGCAGCCATCCGATATCAGGGCGACCAGATCGGCGTGCTGGCGTTGGACAGACAGGGCCTTGTTACCCACCATTGCATCGTCAACGGTACGTTCTCACATTTCATTGCGCCCTTGGAGAACTGGCACAGCATGCCCCTGTCGATGCAGGCCAAGATCGATGCCAACGGCCATGCCAGTCTCTTCCTAGGGGCCTTGCGAAATGCCGGACATTTGCTGGGCAGCTAGCATTTGGCCAGAATGCATCTGTGAATTTTTGCATGCGCATCGCTGCCGACAGCGCCGGCATGATTGTCGTGCTCGAAAACGGCTGCGGCGATCGCGGCAAAGCGATCGCCGCGATGATGGCGATCTACGCGTGGGCGTTGCATCGATGCGCGATCGTTTAGACAGAGGTCTCCGCCTGGCATCGAGCAACATGCACGGAGGTACGCAAAGCGCAAATGCATCAAGTATTTGAAGGGACGAGCCCCTCGCGCAAATGGAGCTTGCGCTGCCGTTGTCGTCCCATCGTGCCGCCGAACTCGGGGGCGTGACGATCGACCACGATGGCCTATTTTTTGCAAAGCCGAATGTCCCGATTCCGAAGCCAAGGAAAAAAACTCCGACCACAGCGAAGAATAGTAACAACACGGGCGACGCAAGCCGCCTTGCCCTCTAGCAGGGGAGGTGCTTGCGGTGCTCTCACCGACACAAGATCGCAAATGGCACGTGGGTGAGCACCAGAACTGGCGACACGCATGGTGATCGGCTTGATTCGCTGGAGGAAGCACAAGGCCTCAGTGGGCGGAGGCGCCAGCGACGGTCGAATACTGGCTGGCTGCTCGGGATCTGATCGTTGAAATGACGTAGGATTTGGTTGCTTAAGCCGATCCGAACCATTTCCCGGAGACCACACCCACCATGAACGNCGTTGAAATGACGTAGGATTTGGTTGCTTAAGCCGATCCGAACCATTTCCCGGAGACCACACCCACCATGAACGATCTTGCGCTGCCGCTGAGCGGTTTGTCATCAGTCGGCGGCAAGTCCGTCGTCGCCCGTTTCGACGGCGGCATGCTGTCGTCCAACAGCGGCGTTCTGGCCTTGGCCGAGGTGGAAAAGCGGTTGCGGGTGGCCGACCGTCTGGCGCGTTGCATCGACGATCCGCGCTGCCCGGACCAGGTCGTCCACAGCCTGGCGGACATGATCGGCTTTCGCATGAAGATGATCGCCGCCGGCTACGAGGACGGTAACGACGCCAACCGGCTGCGCCGCGATCCGGTCTTCAAGATGGCCCAGGATGCGCTGCCGTCGGGTCGGGATCTGGCGTCGCAATCGACGCTGTGCCGGCTGGAGAACCTACCCGGCGTGCGGGAGCTGGTCGCGATGGGACGGGCGATGGTCGATCTCTATTGCGCCTCGTTCCGGCAGGTGCCGAAGCGGATCGTACTCGACATTGACGACACCTTCGACGCTGTGCACGGAGGCCAACAGCTTCGCCTGTTCAATGCCCACCATGACGAGTACGGCTTCCAGCCGANCGTCGTGTTCGATGGTGCGGGACGGTTCGTCAGCGCGATCCTGCGACCGGCCAAGCGGCCGAGTGGGGCTGAGATCCGCCCCCACCTGCGCCGTCTGGTGCGGGCGATCCGGATCAACTGGCCGAACATTCGAATCCTGCTCCGCGGCGATAACCATTATTGCAACCCGCAGGTCATCGACTGGTGCCGCGCCAACGACGTCGACTTCATCTTTGGCCTCGCGCCCACCACGACCCTGCGCAAGCATGTCGCGGATCTGGAGGCCAGCACGACGGCGCGCTTCGAAGCGTTGGCCAAGACAGGCAAGGTCGCAGGTTCAAGGAGTTCGTTGACGGCGCCCGCGGCGCGGCCGCGCCGGCAGCACTCAGGCGACTATAACGGGCGCAGAGCCGAGCCTGCGGCTTCCAGACATTGTCGTGTACAGCTTCAGACCCTCAAGCCGAGCCCGCAGGGCCTCGCTTACCTTTTACGGGGCGGCGGTACGTCCAAGCCGCTTCAACAGTTAAGAATTTCGCAAAGACGATACCCCCGGATCGTCGAGCTTCCGCTGCCACTTCCCGCATTCGCCGAGGCGGTCAATGACCCGCCCTTCACAATAGTTATCCGGCAAGCATCTGGATGCGAGAGATAATGTTGCCGGAGGCATCTCTCATGGCTTCTACACCTGCCTGAACGCCAGAACCGCGTTCGTGCCGCCAAAGGCGAAGGAGTTGCTCAGTGCCACGCGCACCTTGCGCTCGCGTGCCACATTGGGCGTGACGTCGAGATCGCAATCGGGGTCCAGCTCACGATAATTGGCAGTCGGCGGCACGACGCTCTCGCGGATAGCCATCACGCAGGCGATCAACTCGAGCGCGCCGGACGCGCCGAGGCAATGCGCGTGCATGGACTTGGTAGAAGAAATGGACATTGAGAAGGCGTGCTGACCGAAGACGCGCTTGATCGCCGCCGTCTCGATCTGGTCGTTGGCCTTGGTGCCGGTGCCGTGCGCGTTGAGATAGTCGACATCCTCGGCGTCCAGCCTGGCATCGGCAAGGCAGGCCCGCATTGCTGCCTCCGGCCCCTCGACAGTCGGCGCGACGATGTCGGACGCATCGGCGGAAAGGCCGGCACCGGCAATTTCGGCAAGGATGGTGGCGCCCCGAGCCAGGGCATGCTCGTAGCTTTCCAGCACCGCCATGCCGGCGCCTTCACCAAGCGACAGGCCCTGGCGATCGGCCGAGAATGGCCGGCAAGTATCGGGCGAAAGCACGCGGATCGCTTCCCATGCCTTCAGCACACCCCATATGAGCGGCGCTTCGCTGCCGCCGGCAAGCATCACGTCGGCCCGGCCGAGCCTGATCTGGTCCACCGCGCAGGCAATCGCATGGTTTGCCGAGGAACAGGCGGACGTGACGCCGAAGACCGGCCCGCGCAGGCCGAGACTCATGCTGACCTGGCCGGCAGCGGCACCCGGCATCGCCTTGGGTACAGTCAAGAGAGCGGCACGCTTACCGCCCAGAAGGGTGGCGCGGTAGGTTTGCTCGATCGCATCCCACCCGCAGCCGCCAACGCCCACCGTCGCACCGAAGCGATAGCTATTTCCCTCTTTGGAGGAAAGTCCGGCCTGACGCATGGCTTCGCGCGCCGCAAGCACAGCGAGCAGGCTGAAGCGGTCCATGGAGATGAGTTGCTTGCCGTCGATGTCATGCTCCGGCAGCGCCTTGATCTCGGCACCGATCCTGACCCTCAATTCATGGAGCTCGGAGTTGACGATTGGGCCGATGGCGGAGCGGCCTTCTCGCATCTCTCTCCAAATGGCGGCGGCGTTGGTCCCAAGCCCGCAAATCCCGCCAATCCCAGTAATCACGACGCGCCTGTCCATTCACACCCCCTTAGCGAGCAAGCTGCGCACGGCTTCCACCATGTCCCCAACATTCTGGAGATCCGACCATGCCTCGGCCGTATTCATCTCGATCTCGATGCCGTAAGCCTGCTCCAGGTCCCAGAGAACGTCCGCCAATCCCAGTGAATCGATACCGAGCGAAGTCAGTCCCGTGGCAGCCGTTATCTCGCCGCCTGTGGCAGGCGCTATGCCGCCCTCCGACGCGGCGCGCTTCTTGATCATGGCGATTATTTCGTTGGCGAGTTGATCTGCCATCTTGTTCCTTTCCAGCTTGCGTTTTCGGCGTCGTTCAAAACCCGAGTCGCGTCGCGTTGCCAAAATTGCCCCTCATAGAGCCTGTGCGACCGACCAAGCCCAATGCCCATAGGAACCGGACGAGTTCCGGCTTCTGCGGCGTCAGCCCGATGACGAAGAAAAGTCGCCGGCCTCCCGCTTTTGCGCCAGCACATCAAGAATCTGCGTGTAAATGGATAGGAACCGTCGTCAAACGTCAGCTAAACGCTGCGACGGTGGGTGCTGTCAGCGTATTCACTCGGCACCTCATATGTAATCGAGATGTTTCATAGCTCCGGACCATTGCGATCAACTATTGTACCGGTCCGCCATTCGTCGGAGAGTTCGACATGATCGGAGCGCTGCCTCTCATTCCCAGTACAATCTCCACCGCACGCGACAGATTTCCTCTTTCGGGCTCTTCTCAAGGGACTCGCCACGCGATAGAGGCAGTGATCGGCGCACGTGAGGTCCTGCCAAGTCCATGCGACATTCCGGAAAATTGGTAAAATCGTTTGTTTCAATCAAATTCATCCACGCTATGGATAGCTAAGACATGCGTTTCAAAGGGCTCGATCTGAATCTTCTCGTCGTTCTCGACGCGCTGCTGAGCGAGCGCGGCCTCGCGGCGGCGGCACGCCGCATCAACCTAACCAAATTCATGGGGGTTGGTGGACGTGGCGCAAGCCGTTGAAATGACGTAGGATTTGGTTGCTTAAGCCGATCCGAACCATTTCCCGGAGACCACACCCACCATGAACGATCTTGCGCTGCCGCTGAGCGGTTTGTCATCAGTCGGCGGCAGGTCCGTCGTCGCCCGTTTCGACGGCGGCATGCTGTCGTCCAACAGCGGCGTTCTGGCCTTGGCCGAGGTGGAAAAGCGGTTGCGGGTGGCCGAGCGTCTGGCGCGTTGCATCGACGATCCGCGCTGCCCGGACCAGGTCGTCCACAGCCTGGCGGACATGATCGGCTTTCGCATGAAGATGATCGCCGCCGGCTACGAGGACGGCAACGACGCCAACCGGCTGCGCCGCGATCCGGTCTTCAAGATGGCCCAGGATGNCGGTTCGTCAGCGCGATCCTGCGACCGGCCAAGCGGCCGAGTGGGGCTGAGATCCGCCCCCACCTGCACCGTCTGGTGCGGGCGATCCGGATCAACTGGCCGAACATTCGAATCCTGCTCCGCGGCGATAGCCATTATTGCAACCCGCAGGTCATCGACTGGTGCCGCGCCAACGACGTCGACTTCATCTTTGGCCTCGCCCACCACGACCCTGCGCAAGCATGTCGCGGATCTGGAGGCCAGCACGACGGCGCGCTTCGAAGCGTCGGCCAAGACAGGCAAGCGTCCGCAGGTTCAAGGAGTTCGTTGACGGCGCCGCTAGTTGGAGCCGCGTCGAGCGCATCATCGCGCGGGTCGAGNACGACGGCGCGCTTCGAAGCGTTGGCCAAGACAGGCAAGGTCGCAGGTTCAAGGAGTTCGTTGACGGCGCCGCTAGTTGGAGCCGCGTCGAGCGCATCATCGCGCGGGTCGAGGTCGGCGCCCAAGGTGGCGATATCCGCTTCGTCGTCACCAACCTTGCCGGTGGGAAGGCCAAGGCGCTCTACGAGGATGTCTACTGCCGGCGCGGCGCGGCCGAGAACCACATCACGTGGAAGACGCATCTTGCCGCCGACCGCACATCCTGCACCAGAGCGACGGCCAACCAGTTCCGGCTATTCCTGCATGCCGGTGCTTACTGGTTGATGTGGGGCTTGCGGGCCGCGATGCCGAGGCGCTCGAGCTTTGCCGTCGCCCAATTCGACACGCTGCGATTGCGCCTCATCAAAATCGCTGCGCGGGTGGTCGAGATGAAATCGCAAATCCGCCTGCACCTGCCGACATCGTGCCCCGACCAGCGCATCCTGCGCATCGTCCTCGATCGCATCCCCCAACTCGCGACATAACGATGGGGGCAGACGCCCCGAAACGAACCCGTCGACCGCAACCTGCAAACCCTCGCCTGCCATCACGACGGAGCAATCCCGGCGCCTGACGAGGCGCGTGGAAAAGCACCGCAACGGCGACCACAATGTCGCTTCAGGCCGTCAAAAGCTTATCGCCGTGCATCAAGGCGGCTAGAAGCGCGCCGGCAGCCTGGCGGGGGGCTTGGGGTTGGACTGCCGGCGCACGCCACTCATGAAGAGCGGCCCCTTTTTGCGGTTCCGACACCCATAGTCAACCCGGCAGCGTCTGGATGCCCGCTGTGCTCTTTTCAGAGCGGCTCGCGATGCCGGCCATGTCGGCCGATCCTGCCTAGGATGGGGGGCCACTCTCGTCGGCCGAGTTGATGCTCCAGCCAGTATCGCCTTGCCGACCAGCATGGGTTCGCCGTTAGCAATCCATCCTCGCGAGCCAATGCTATCGTGCACGTGTCGCAGCACTCCGGGCGGCTATATCGCCTAAGACAGCATGACGAAGCGTTCCAACTTCCTGTTCGGCGAGCCCGTGTGCAGTTCCTGACTCGGACAGTGGACGAGAATTCTCTTGGCGGTACTGCGCCAGAAGGCATTCGCGTCCAACGGAATCAAGCGACGACTATCAGCCGCAAACGTCACATCACAAGAGCGGTCTTCCACCCATTGCAGATTATCCGACTGATCAGGCGGCGTCCGATATGTCCGACTCTGCCTCAAGAATTCCCACAGGTATGGACAGCGATCTCGCTATCCGATTCCGATAGCCCTTATTGTACTTTAGACCCCGCTCGATGTTTTGGATTTCCTGAGCGGCAAGCCCGCACGCGACCGCGACGTCCTCGATTGAATACCCAAGGTGCTCACGATAAGCGCGGATGATGTGGGTCCCCTGCGACATAGCCGTCAAGACTGGCTCGGGAATGCGCGAATCCTTCATAAACATCTCCAAGAAGATGGGAGCGCCTGACAAATCGGGAGATTTCCTCCCCGACCCTGGCGCACACCCAGCAAATCAAAAAAATGGACGTCCATTCGGCCGGACCGGCCTCATCCATGGAATGGGCCACTTGAAATTGGCAGCCGGGTCGGAATATGGCGGCTCACCTGCTACTGATCAAGTTCTAAGAACCTGCCCGCCATGAGATGGCCTGATCGGCTGTAGCGCATTCGACCTGCGATCCTACACGACTCATTCTCCCCGATGGCTTTCTTGAACAGCAACTCGAACTCTCACTGACGCCTCCAGTGGCTATTCGCGGCACCGTCCACCCAGCCTCGCGGACGCTGATACCTTCGACCAATTTCCACCGCCGATGCAGCGAAGATGGACAAGCATCGCCACCTATAAAGGTTCACAATCACTCGACCGTGACCGATTTTGCGAGATTGCGCGGCTGGTCTACGTCTGTGCCCATGAAGAGCGCCGTGTGGTAGGCAAGAAGCTGTATCGGCAGCGAGAAGATCATCGGCGCGATAATCTCGTCGACAGCCGGCAACACGAGCGTGTGCATGGTGTTGAGTTTCGATGCGGCTGCCCCTTTTTCGTCGGTGATGAGGATAATCCGCCCTCCACGGGCAGCCACTTCCTGCATGTTGGAGACGGTCTTGTCGAAAAAGCGATCATGGGGCGCGATGACGATCACTGGCATGTTGTCGTCGATCAATGCGATCGGACCGTGCTTCAATTCACCCGCCGCATAGCCCTCGGCATGGATGTAGGAAATCTCCTTGAGCTTCAGCGCACCTTCCATCGCTAGCGGGAAACTGGTGCCACGGCCGAGATACAGGACGTCACGACACTTTGACAGTTCGCGCGACAGGAACTCGATCTCCGGCTGGATGCTGTTGAGTACCTGGCCCATGACGCGCGGCACTTCGGCGAGGCTCCTGACGAGCGCCTGCAGCTCGTCTTCGGTTACGGTCCCGCGGGCTCTGGCGGCGCCGATGGCGAGTGCGGCTAGAACCGCAAGCTGGCAGGTAAACGCCTTGGTGGAGGCGACGCCAATCTCCGGTCCGGCAAGGATCGGGAAGACCGCATCGGCCTCCCGAGCGATGGTCGATTCGCAGGCATTGACGATAGCGCCAATTTTCAGCCCACGCTCCTTGCAGTACCTCAACGATGCGAGCGTATCAGCGGTTTCGCCGGACTGCGAAATGAAAAGAGCCGCGGACTGCGGCGACAACGGGATCTCGCGGTAACGGAATTCGGACGCAACGTCGATTTCAACCGTCAGGCGCGCATAGCGCTCGAACCAGTATTTTCCGATCAGTCCGGCGAGATAGGCGGTCCCGCAGGCCGAGATCGCCAAGCTCGGGATCCTGGCGAAATCGATGCCAGAAACCGTGTCGGCGCGATTTTCTATGATGTTGCTATAGTGACGGAGAGCATGGGCGATGACTTCGGGCTGCTCGTAGATTTCCTTTTCCATGAAGTGGCGATGGCTGCCCTTGTTGGCCAGATCGGTCGCGGCCGTGGAGGTATGGCGCGGACGCTCGACGGGATGGCCGTCGAAATCGAAGATATGGGCGCCCGAATTGCCGACAACGGCCCAGTCGCCNTGGAGGTATGGCGCGGACGCTCGACGGGATGGCCGTCGAAATCGAAGATATGGGCGCCCGAATTGCCGACAACGGCCCAGTCGCCGTCGATGAGATAGGTAATTTCATTGGTGAAGGGAGCGAGCGCGATCGCGTCGGAGCCCAGGAACATCTCGCCGTCGCCGTGACCGATCGCCAGCGGTGGTCCGTTGCGCGCCGCCATGATGGTCGACGGATCATCTTCGAAGAGGACGGCAAGCGCATAGGCGCCCCTGACGCGTTTCAGCATGGCACGCATCGCCTCTTGCCGCCTCATGCCCTCCCGGCGGTGTCTTGCCAAGAGATGCGCGACGACCTCGGTGTCGGTGTCAGTCTGGAACTCGGCGCCAGCCGCCGCCAATTCGTCCTTCAGCTCGGTGAAATTCTCGATGATCCCGTTATGGACGACGGCGACACCGTCGGTAAAGTGCGGGTGCGCATTGCGTTCCGTCGAGGCCCCATGGGTTGCCCAACGCGTGTGGCCGATGCCGATGTTGCCGCTCAGCGGCTCTTCCTTCAGTCTCCTCTCGAGATTGACGAGCTTGCCCTCGGCGCGCCGGCGGTGCAAGGCACCTTCGGTGATCGTCGCAACGCCGGCGGAATCATAGCCGCGATATTCCAAACGCTTCAATGCGTCGACCAACCGATCCGACACCGGCTGTTGCCCAACGATGCCAACAATCCCGCACATGTTCGTCTTCCCATTCTTGCCGGCAGCTTCAGCCCACGCGAGACGGATACCCATCCGGCCGCTTTCATTGGGGATCTTGTAGTAGTATTCGGTAATATTGGTACAATTGATTGTAGGGATAACTATCATCCACCCCATGGATGAGCCCCTGATCTAAACTTCTCGTTGCGCCTGACGCCCTCATGACCGAACGCAAGCCCACACCCCGCGGCACGAAGGAACAATCGGCCATGCGCGACCATCCCGGCTACGCACCTGACACGAAGCGCCGCCGCTCGTGATCACGCGGTGATCGGCATGATCACAAGCACTGTAGTTAGGCAGCATCAGCGACGCATGATCGGCATCATCATCATCGGCAGCGTCGGCGCCGTCGGCATGATTCACGTGTTCGTCACGTTGATCATAATCATCGTCGCCGCGGATCAAGTTTAATGCCTGCCGCTGTTGACGCGGCTTTCGCCGGTAGAGTTTAGCCCGCGATGGCCTATCAATACGCTGTTGGTCGGCATGGCCGAAACCGAGAGTCAGGCGGCGCAGGCCACAGAGCACGTTCAGCGACCGTTTCAGTCAGCGCCGGCTTTGTCGGGGTTCGAAACGTCATCAGGATTCTCGGGGCATGAATGCACTATCACGAAAACGTTGGTTCTCAGTGCTTCGTCCGTATTACTCAAACCCGATTCCCGCTGCGGAAGAACTAGGCGCGTGTCACGTCTTGTACAAGGCACAATAGCAGTGAGAAATGGAGATTGATGCCTGCGCGTTTTCGAATAAGACAATCACCAAGCTGTCACCCGAATTACATCAGGAACTGTCTATAGCCGCCGCCCATCAGGTAGCGGCCACGTTGGATGGCGCGACGCACCTGATCGCGAAGATGGCTACCTGGATGAGACCAATCTTCTTCGACACGGCGTCTCCCGAACAGGGCAATGGCGATCTCCTGATGAGATGCTCCCGCAAGCGAGCCATCCAAAGCCTGGAGCACGATACGCAGACGCGCTCCGCGGGGTTCCGGCGGAAAGCAAGCAGCTGCCAGGCGGCCGCAACCATTGATGTCGTTCAGGAACTGAAGGGCAGCGACATGGAACTTCAGGTGCTGCGGCTGCACGATCGCGTCGACATATAGCCGCAACGGGCGGAGAACGGATGCACCGGAAAGGGCGATCTGCAGACTCCGGCAGTCCTCCCTCAGCAGCACGTGCTGCACGCCGGCAGGTGTCAGCAGGATGTCCTTGCAGCATGAGAGCGAAGGGAGATCAAGCGGTTCAAAATCGTGGTCGAGCCCAACCGGCTCCGCGGCCGCTCGTAGAATACGGGCGCAGTCGCGCGGATCCCAAAAGACCCTTGCCGACGTAGCGTCCGACTGTGGCGCGTCCGCGAAAAAGGAGGCTCCATTGTCTTAGGAAAGATGATCCTGTCGTCAACTCGATTATCTTCATGTCGGCCTGAGCTCCGACAATGCAGGCGGACGGTGCCATTTTGGCGTGGTCGCGCTGGAATTGTGGATTGCGCCGAAGAAACTCCCAGGCCCAGGCAGTGCGTGGCAATCGTCTGGCGTAGTGGTAAGCTTCGTGACGACGCCAGTCCGGCCAGCATACAAGACCGACCGTCGCTTCCTTGGGCAGACCAGCATCCTTCACGGCTCAGGTGTCCACAATGCCGACGGGCCTAGAACCGGTTGCCACAGTACCGGTCCGCTCAGACGTCCCCTGCTGCGGATGCGCAAAAGGCTCGCGCGGGAAATCTCGAGAAACCCGGCCACCGCCTCCGTTTTGCCGACGGACTTGGGTTGTCCGATGCGCGACAATGGCCACGTCGCGAGGCGAAGGATCCGTTCCATGCGCGTGTCCGTCACCGTTACTATCCGGGTCAGATCCTTGGCCAAGCCGAACTCGATCATGCCCGCGAAGAGCTCGTAGGTTGCCTGGGCCAGTCCGCCCGCTGCCTTGGGCGCCGACGGAGGAAGATCGAGCGCGAAACGACTGCTCTCCCATACGTCGGAGGTCGAGGGCACGACGTCAGCACCCAGCAGCACCGGGAACGTGTCGCGCAACATTGTGGGTCCGGTGCTGGGCAAAAGACGCACGCAACCGCGAATTCGCCAGTCGGATCCCTTGAGGAGCAGATAGACAGGCTTCAGACCATCAAACGGGTCTGTTTCCATCTGGTCTTCGGTATCAACTTCCCAATCGAGCCTTTCCTTGAACACCCGAAACCTCAGCCCGTGCATCTCTTTGAGCTCGCTTGCGAACTCGTCGTAAAGGTCTGGTGTTATCAGCTGCATCATGGTCGCCTCCGTGCGGGAATGTGTTCCCGCCATCGAAGGGCAAAGCCGGCAGCGATGCAGCCTGTAGAGGTTTACAGCTATCGTGGCCGACGAATCAGGATCTCGCCTGGCCGGAGGCAGCCAGTCGTGCAACGGCCTGGTTGATCGTTCGAACGCCAAGCTTTGCCTTGGCGTTTTCCAGATGAAAGGTCACGGTGCGCTTTGAGACGCCGAGAAGCTGGCTGATAACCCAAGCCGACTTGCCGCGCGCCGCCCATTTCAGGCACTCGAACTCCCGCGGGGTGAGCGTTACACCATCCACCACGCGATCGTCGGCGAGCCTGCGCCGGACATGGATATGAAAGTTGATGGCCACCAGCTGCAATGCTTTTTCGTAACGTGTCAGTGACCGCAACAGAGGCGGGCGGGACTCGTCGGAAGCAAAGGTCAGGGCAGCAAACCGGCCGCGATGATCATGCATGGATATCGTCAGGCCGCCGCGGATGCCAAACTCAGCCGCACTCTCCAGAATTTGTTGCTGCGAATTCGGCAGACAGTGCCGAGCGCGATCCACACCCCAATCGAAGGTATCCCAGCCTTGCAGCCCGCGNAGCCCGCGCAGGATGACCGGATCAAGACTGTGGTACCGCTGTTGCAGATAACGTGATGTCCAGGATGAAGGATAGTTTGAGATCAATTGCGGGGCGTCGCCGGGGGCCGACGGGTAAGTGAAATAGGCGAATAGCGGAAAATCGAAGCCGGCTGCAGCGGATGCCATTGCCTCACGGAGATCGGCAGCATCAACACTTGCAGACAGTTGCTCGACGAAGTTCTCAAACACGCGATGCATTTGCGCTTTGCGTAACCTCCGTGATCGCTCGATGCCAGGCAGAGACCTTGTTTTAAACGATCCCGGACGGATACAGCGCGTGCCGAGAACCCCGTTAATCTGTTGAAACCCGTGATATTCTGACGTTGTCTATGAGCCGTGTGCCGCCGAGCCAGGCCGCGACAAGCAAGCGTGCAGGTCGGTCAAGGCTTGTCATGGGTCGCAGATCTGCCTCGTCGCGAAGTTCCAGGTATTCGACCTCGCGATAGCCCGCAGCCAGAATTGCTGCGCGCGCTTCGGCAAGCGTTGGCAGGACGGGCGAGCCGCGGGCAAGCCGCTCAGCCGTCTCGAGCAAGACCGATGATAGCTCGGGGGCAACAGCACGCTCTGCTTGCGAGAGCCGGACATTGCGCGATGATAGTGCAAGACCGTCGGCTTCGCGGACTGTCGGACAAGGAACAATGGTGATTGGAATATCCAGGTCCCGGGCCATACGCCTGACTAGCTGAAGCTGCTGAAAGTCCTTTTCGCCAAAGAAGCCGAAGTCAGCGCTGGTCTGCAGGAAGAGCTTGGCGACGACGGTCGCCACGCCATCGAAATGTCCCGGCCGGAAGGCACCGCACAGGCCCTCGCTGACACCGGACACCGAAACGGTCGTGGCGAAGGCCGCCGGATACATCTCCTCTGCGTCCGGCGCATAAAGCAGGTGCGCGCCAAGCGGTGCCAGCTTGGCGGCATCCTCGTCCTCGGTGCTCGGATACGCGGCGAGATCGGCCTGGCTGTTGAATTGCTTCGGGTTGACGAAGAGCGTCACGATCACCCGGTCGGCCTTCACGAGTGCCGCGCGCACCAGGCTGAGATGGCCCTCATGCAGGACGCCCATCGTTGGCACGACGGCAATCCTCACGCCCTCGCGGCGCCATGCGGCGACGATTTGGCGAAGCTGGGCAACGCTCCTGACAATCGGCACGCTCACGCTGCTTCTCCGCTCTTGGTGGCGTCCCCGTCGGCGGGCTTGGGCGCATCGGCAAACACGTGCTCGGCGGCCGGAAACTGGCGCTCCTTCACTTCCCGCGCATAGGCCGCGATCGCAGCCGCAGCGGCCTCCCCCAGTTCAGCATAGCGCTTGACGAATTTGGGTCGGAAGTCGCCGAAGAGGCCCAGCATGTCGTCGACGACGAGAATCTGGCCGTCACAGGCGGCCGAGGCACCGATGCCAATGGTCGGGGTCGCCACCTCCCCGGTGATCCGGCGGGCGAGCGCCTCGGGAACCTTCTCCAGCACGACCGCAAAGGCGCCCGCTTCGCTCACCGCAAGCGCGTCGCGCCTGATGCGCTCGGCATCCCCGCCTCTGCCCTGCACGCGGTAGCCACCGATGGTGTTGATCGACTGCGGCGTCAAGCCGACATGGGCCATGACCGGCACGCCGCGCGCGGCGAGGAAGCCGATCGTCTCTGCCATCGTTTCGCCGTCTTCGAGCTTGACGGCCGCGCAGCCGGTCTCGGCCATGACGCGCGCGGCATTGCGGAAAGCCTGCTCGGGGCTTTCCTCGAAGGAACCGAACGGCAGGTCGACGACCATCAGCGCCTGCTCGAGGCCACGGCGCACGGCCTGGCCGTGAATGATCATCATCTCCAGCGTCACACCGAGCGTCGAGGGCAGGCCGTGGAGAACCATGCCGACGCTGTCGCCGACCAGCACCACATCGCAATGGGGATCGACAAGCCGGGCGACTGGGGTCGTGTAGGCGGTAAGACAGACGAGCGGCGTCCCACCTTTGCGCGAACGAATATCCGGCGGTGTGATCGCCTTGGTGTCACCAAACGCACTCAATGGACCCTCCTTCCCCAACGTTACCAACCGCGGGTGTCGCGTTTGCCACATTTTTGTGCAAGTGCGAAGAGCTAAAAATGGCCGTGCAGCTGTGCGGTGTTGACGTGCGGACAGGCGCGCTTACATTTAATCGATTCAGGCGCTCCCTAGCTGGCCAACCACTTTCGCGAACATGGACGATCAGGCAAAAGGACCCAGGAAAGACAGAGCCGCCGTCAAGGCCGACGAAGTCAAAGTGGACCTGATCGCCTTTGTCGTCGCCGTAAACGACAGTGAACCCTGTGTCCTCACCATCGGCCAGGCGGACACCCTGCCCTCCGGACCATTTGCGCTTGAGCACCGATCGCTGCAATCCGGTTTGAGGGGGTGGGTCGAGCAGCAGACCGGCCATCCGCTGGGGTATATTGAGCAACTCTACACCTTCGCGGATCGGGATCGCATCGGCGCCGAGCGCCAGCAGCGCGTCATCTCCATCAGCTATCTCGCATTGACCCGCAAGGAACAGGCAGCTGGCTCGCCCAAGTGCGGCTGGCAGAGCTGGTATGAATATTTTCCATGGGAGGACCACCGCTCCGGCACGCCTCCGGTCGTGCTGGACGTTCTGCGACCGCGCCTGATTGAATGGGCAGACGGCGTCAGCGACGCGGCCACGCGACGTGAACGCTGGCAGCGGGCGACGATAGCCTTCGGCTTCGACGACCGCCTTTGGAACGAGGAACTCACGCTTCAACGCTATGAGTTAGTCTACGAAGCAGGCCTGGTCCAAGAGGCCGGAAGCGGACGGGACGCGACGCTGCCTCCGCTGGTGCCTAGCAAGTCTATGGTCGCCGATCATCGGCGCATCGTGGCGACCGGCATTGCGCGGCTGCGCTCCAAGATCAAATACCGGCCGGTCGTCTTTGAGCTGATGCCGCCGGTCTTCACGCTTTTGCAGCTGCAGCGAACCGTGGAGGCGCTTGCCGGCAGGCTCGTGCGTAAGCCGAACTTTCGCCGGCTGATCGAGCAGCAGGAGCTGGTCGAAGAGACCGGAGAGGCAACCGCGGAGACCGGCGGCCGGCCAGCGAAGCTTTACCGGTTCCGCCACGCCGTTCTCGACGAGAGGGTCATCGCCGGGACAAAATTGCCGCTGGCGCGGGGTTGACATCGCTTATACTCACAGCAAGTATATGCTGGTTATTTTCAACTAGAGTATAAGCTGGAGGGGTCGATGAGCGCCATGCTGCCTGCGACCGCGTTTCTCTACGAGCGCGTCCGACGAGTGATCCCGCCGATCGAATGGCCGGCTTTCGTCGAGGATATCGAGGCGATCATTGCACTGAAGCGCGAGCGCAACGCCATCATCCTGGCGCACAACTATCAGACCCCCGAGATCTTCCATTGCGTGGCCGACATCGTCGGCGACAGCTTGGCACTGGCCCGCACGGCTGCGACGATCGAGGCGCAAGTCATCGTGCTGGCCGGCGTACATTTCATGGCCGAAACGGCCAAGCTGCTCAATCCGCAAAAGACGGTGCTCATTCCCGACCTGCGGGCAGGCTGTTCGTTGGCGGAATCGATCACGGCAGAAGACGTGCGCTTGATGCGCCAGCGTTATCCCGGCGTGCCGATCATCACTTATGTCAACACGTCGGCCGAAGTGAAAGCCGAGTCGGATATCTGCTGTACATCCGGCAACGCCAAGGCGGTCGTCCAATCCCTTGGCGTTCCCCAGGTGATCATGTTGCCGGACGAATATCTGGCCCAGAATATCGCCGCCCAGACCGATGTGCAGATCATCGCCTGGAAAGGGCATTGCGAGGTGCATGAGCGCTTTACACCGGCCGACATCCGCGAGTTGCGCGAAAGCCATCCCGGCGTGATCGTGCTCGCGCATCCCGAATGCCCGCCCGACGTCGTGGCTGAAGCAGATTTTTCCGGCTCGACCGCTGCCATGTCCGACTATGTCGAGAGGCAAAGGCCGGCACGTGTCGTGCTGATGACGGAATGTTCGATGAGCGACAACGTCGCGTTAGCGCACCCAGAGGTCGAGTTCATCCGGCCCTGCAATTTGTGCCCTCACATGAAGCGGATCACGCTTGCCAACATCCGCATGGCGCTCGAGCAGAACCACCATATCGTAACCATCGAACCCGGGATCGCCGGGCGCGCGCGGCTTGCGGTCGAACGGATGCTGGCAATTTGAGCGCCGATGTCCGCAGCTTCTTCGGGCGGCCCATTATCATCGGCGGCGGCATCGCCGGATTGATGACCGCGCTTCAACTGGCGCCGGAGCCGGTGCTGCTTCTGTCCAGGACGCTGCTGGGAGCTGACAATTCGAGCACCTGGGCACAGGGTGGTCTGGCTGCAAGTTTCGGCGAAGACGACGATCCGGCACTGCACCTGGCCGATACGCTTGCCGCCGGGGATGGTCTCTGCGACACAGACGTGGCGAGCCGCATCCTCCAAGCCGCGCCCAAGGCGATAGAGGGGCTTGCGGGCTTTGGGGTTCCCTTCGACCGTACGTCGAAAGGATCACTGTGCCTCGGATTGGAGGCCGCACATAGCCGACGTCGCATCGTTCATGCGCATGGTGACGGCACCGGGCGTGAGATCATGCGTGCCCTGATCGCGGCTGTGCGTTCAACTCCGTCGATTGTTGTCGTGGAGGGCGTGGAAGCGCGCCGGCTGGCGGTGCGAGAGAATGCGATCCGAGGCGTCTGGGCGAGCTGTTCGATCGGACCTGTCTTCTTCGGCTCACGGCAGGTCGTCCTCGCCACCGGTGGGATCGGGGGACTGTTTCTCGACACCACGAATCCTTCGGGCAGTTGCGGACAGGGCCTGGCGCTTGCGGCCCGCGCTGGAGCTGTCTTTGCCGACCTCGAGTTCATCCAGTTCCACCCGACCGCGCTTGACGGCCCGGAACGCCCTATGGCGCTGGTCAGCGAGGCCGTCCGCGGCGAAGGTGCTGCCCTGATCGACGAAACCGGCCAGGCTTTTCTCCAGAGCGTGCCAGGGGCGGAACTTGCGCCTCGCGATGTCTTGGCGCGCGCCGTCTGGAACCATCTTGCCAACGGCCACCGTGTTTTTCTCGACGCGCGGCAACGGCCTGGCCCGGAATTTGCTCGACACTTCCCGACAATCGCATCAGCCTGTCGTGGAGCCGGCATCAATCCCGCGCGCGATCTCATCCCCATTCGTCCGGCCCAACACTACCACATGGGTGGCGTTGCCGTGGACGGCTCCGGTAGGACCTCCGTCAAGGGGCTGTGGGCCTGCGGCGAAGTCGCTTCGACAGGACTGCATGGCGCCAACAGGCTCGCCAGCAATTCCTTGACCGAGGCCGTCGTGTGCGCGCGCTGGGTCGCTGAAAGTGTCGCCGGAACGCCTGCTCGCAGAACAAGGCCTGCGGTTGCGGACGTTTACCCATCGCCCGCTCCGATACCCGTGCGTGTTTTCCTGTCGCGTGCACTGGGCATCGTCCGGGATGGTGAAGGTCTGAAAGCAGCCGCACGTGCCTTATTGCCGCTCGCCGAAAGCAAGGACGCGGCCTCGGATGCGGCGGCTGTCGGGCTAATGATCGCGGTTGCCGCCCTGTTGCGCCAAGAAAGCCGCGGCGCTCATTACCGGACAGATTTTCCTCATCATGCGACTGTCGCCCGACGGTCCGAAATCACCCTCGAAGCCGCCTTGGCCGCTGCGCGGGAACTCGGACACTCGCCAAGCCTCGAAGGGGCAAAGTGATGACGCTCTCACCGCTTCCCACGGTCATGCTTGAGCCGCTTGTAAGGGCAGCTCTTCTTGAAGACCTTGGCAGAGCCGGCGACTTGACCACGGAGGCCATCGTGCCGAAGGCACACCAAGCGGGAACCGTGCTGGCGGCGCGCCAGTCCGGAGTTGTCGCCGGCCTCGATCTGGCGATGCTCGCTTTCCGCTTGATTGATCCTGATGTCGAAATTTCGGTGGAGCGGGCAGACGGCTGCAATGTCATGGATGGAGAGGTCATTGCATCAGTGGTTGGCCCTGCCCGGGCCATTCTCACAGCCGAACGGACGGCACTCAATTTTTTGTGCCATCTGAGCGGCATCGCTACAGCAACGGCATCGATCGTCGCTGCGGTTCGTGGATATGGCGCGAAGATCGTCTGCACGCGCAAGACGACGCCCGGATTGAGGGCAGTCGAAAAGTATGCGGTGCGCGCGGGTGGCGGATCCAATCACCGTTTCGGCCTCGACGACGCAATTCTGATCAAGGACAACCACATCGCCATCGCAGGCGGCGTTCGCCCGGCGCTCGAGCGAGCACGAAGACGGGCCGGTCATCTCGTCAAGATCGAAGTCGAGGTCGATACGCTGGCCCAGTTGGAGGAGGTACTTGGCTTCGCTCCCGATGCGGTTCTGCTCGACAACATGTCCCTCGCCGATCTTCGCCGGGCCGTCGCAATCGTTGGCGGCCGTGCTATCACCGAGGCTTCTGGCGGGATCGCGTCCGATACAGCGCGAGCGATTGCCGCGACCGGCGTTGATCTGATTTCAGTCGGCCGACTGACCCACAGCGCGCCGATCCTGGATATCGGCCTCGACTATTGGGGCCCATGATTGCCTGAGGGACGAACAGGATCGAATCAAATGTCCTTTCCGATCGTCGTCAATCAGACAGCAAAGCAAGGCAGAACCGGAGGAACAGCATGGACATGCAAACAGCCAGTCCAACGCAGACATCGCCACAGGCTCAATCCCTTGACCCTGGAGCGTGGACCCTGGAGAAGGCTCAGGCACTTCACGATGCCCCCTTCAACAATCTCCTCTTCCTCGCGCAAACCGTGCACCGCCAGAATTTCGATCCCAACAAGGTCCAGCTCAGCCGGCTGCTCAGCATCAAGACGGGCGGATGCCCGGAGGATTGCGGCTATTGTAGCCAGTCGGCGCATCACGAGACCGGCCTGAAGGCGTCGAAGCTGATGGAGGTCCGGCGCGTCGTCGCCGAGGCGACCAAGGCGCGTGACGCCGGCGCAACCCGCTATTGCATGGGCGCGGCCTGGCGAAACCCCAAGGCGCGCGACATGGATGCGGTCGTGGCGATGGTCGAAGGCGTCAAGGCGCTGGGCATGGAAACCTGCATGACGCTCGGCATGCTCGATCTTGAGCAGGCGGCTCGTCTGAAACAGGCAGGCCTCGACTATTACAACCACAACATCGATACGTCGGAACGCTACTACAGCGAGATCATCAGCACGCGCAGCTTTGCCGAGCGGCTCGAGACGCTCGAGCACGTTCGCCAATCCGGCATCAAGGTCTGCTGCGGCGGCATTGTCGGCATGGGCGAGGAGCCGGTGGACCGGATCGGCATGCTGGTGACGCTGGCCAACCTGCCGGAACATCCGCAAAGCGTTCCGATCAACATGCTGATCCCGATCCCCGGCACCCCGCTTGCCGACGCCAAGCCGATCGAGCCGATCGAATTCGTGCGCGTGATCGCGCTGGCGCGCATCATGATGCCGAAATCGCATATCCGTCTTTCCGCCGGCCGTACGGCCATGACCGACGAGATGCAGGCGCTGTGCTTTTTTGCCGGCGCCAACTCGATCTTCGTCGGCGACACGCTGCTGACGGCGGACAATCCCGGTGAGGACAAGGATACCCTGCTGTTCCGGCGCCTTGGCATCGAGCCGATGGAACTCGAGGCGCAATGAACGGGGCACCGCTTGCCCGCTATGAGGCGACCTTGCAGGGACTGGCGCGCAAGGACCGGCTGCGGACGCTGAAGCCGCGCGCCGGGCGCGACTTCTCGTCGAACGACTATCTCGGGCTTGCCGCCTCGAAAAGACTTGGCGAAGCGGTTGCGGCGGCGATTGCGCGTGGCACGCCGGTAGGCGCCACCGGGTCGCGGCTGTTGCGCGGCAATGCGCCGGAACACGAGCAGCTCGAGGCAGACGCGGCGGCATTCTTTGGAGCCGACCGCGCGCTGTTCTTCGGCAGCGGCTACATCGCCAACTTCGCTCTGCTGACGGCGCTGCCGCAGAAGGGCGACCTTTTGGTCCTCGATGAGCTCGCCCATGCCAGCATGCATGAGGGTGCGCAGGCCGGGCGCGCACAGTTCGTGCTGGCCGCGCACAACGACGCCAACGCTGTCGACGATGCGATCACGCGTTGGCGCGCCGAAGGCGGCATGGGATGCGTCTGGATTGCAGTGGAAAGCCTTTACAGCATGGATGGCGACTGCGCGCCTTTGGAGAGCCTGGCCGCGCTTGCCGATCGGCACAACGCATTCATCATCGTTGACGAGGCGCATGCCACCGGCGTCTGGGGACCGGACGGCCGGGGGCTGGCCGCCGCTTTCGAGGGCCGCGACAACATCGTCGCGCTCCACACCTGCGGCAAGGCGCTCGGCGCATGTGGTGGGCTCGTGACCGGGCCGAGGACACTGTGCGAGTATCTGATCAACCGTTGCCGGCCATTCATCTACGCCACCGCGCCATCGCCGCTGATGGCGGTCGCGGCCCGCGAAGCGCTCGCAATGCTCGCCGACGAGCCTATGCGCCGTGTTCAGCTGCATGAACGCGTTGCCCTCGCAGGCCGCCAACTGGCCGATCGCTGCGGCGTGATACCAAGCGGCTCGCAGATCCAGCCAGTTGTCATCGGCGAGAACAGGCGCACCATGGCAGTGGCGGCGCGCCTGCAGGGCCGCGGCTTCGACATACGCGGCATTCGTCCGCCGACCGTAGCCGAGGGCACGTCGCGGCTGCGCATCTCACTGACGCTCAATATCGGCGAAGCCGACATTTCCGCCATGGTCGAGGCGCTCGTCGAGGTGTTGGCCCAGACATGACCGGAGGCGACATGACCAAGCGCATCGTCATCACCGGAACAGACACCGGAATTGGCAAGACGGTGTTTTCGGCCGGGCTTGCCGGCCTGCTTGACGGTTTCTACTGGAAGCCGGTGCAATCGGGCCTCGACGGCGAGACCGACAGCGAGGCGGTTGCGCGACTTGCCGGGCTGCCGTCGGGGCGCGTGCTGCCGGAAGCCTACCGCTTGAAGAGCCCGCTGTCGCCGCATCGTTCGGCCGAAATCGACGACGTTTCGATCGAGGCTGCCGATCTTTCGTTTCCGGTCCTGCCGACACCGCTCGTCATCGAAGGCGCCGGCGGGCTGATGGTGCCGCTGAACCGCCGGACAAGGTTCATCGACATATTCGAGCAATGGCAGTTGCCGGTCATTCTGTGCGCCCGCACCGCGCTCGGAACAATCAATCATACCCTGCTGTCGATCGAGGCCCTGCGGGCGCGCGCTATCCCGCTGGCTGGCATCGCCTTCATCGGCGATGAGATGACCGATACGCAACGGACGATCGTGGAATTCGGCGACGTGCCGCAACTCGGCAGGCTGCCGCACCTCGATCCGCTGACGGACAAAACGCTGAGACAAGCGATGATTGCCGGCTTCGACCTCGCTTTGATTGCCGGAGGCGGATAATGCCGCAATCCCGTGTGTGGCATCCCTTCACCCAGCACGCGCTCGAGCCGGCGATCCCTGAAATCGTCCTGGCTGAAGGCGCCTATCTCCACAAAGCCAATGGCGCGCGCATCCTGGACGCCATCTCATCCTGGTGGGTCGTCACGCATGGCCACCGCCATCCGCGCATCATAAAGGCTATCGAGACGACCGCGTCGAGCCTCGACCAGATTATCTTCGCTGGCTTCACGCACGAACCGGCCGAACGCCTGGCCAAGGCGCTTGTCGGTCTCGCTCCCTCCGGACTCGACTGGGTGTTCTATTCGGACAGCGGCTCGACCTCCGTCGAAGTCGCGCTGAAGATGGCGCTCGGCTATTTCCGCAACACCGGCGCTCCGCGCTCGCGCATCGCCGTCATGGAGCACAGCTATCACGGCGACACCATCGGCACGATGAGCGTCGGCGCCCGCGGCGTGTTTAACGCCGCCTACGAACCCTTGCTGTTCGAGGTCGACACCATTCCCTTCCCGGCCGCCGGGCGCGAGCAGGAAACACTGGATCGGTTCGAGGCCGTCAGCCGCGACCAGCGCGCCGCCGCCCTGATTGTCGAGCCGCTGGTGCTTGGCGCCGGCGGCATGCTGATGTATCCGGCCTGGGTTGTCACCGAATTGAAGAAGATCGCCGAGACCTCCGGCACGCTGCTGATCGCCGATGAGGTGATGACCGGCTGGGGACGCACCGGAACCATGTTCGCCTGCGAACAGGCATCGATCTCTCCTGATATCCTTTGCACCTCGAAAGGCTTGACCGGTGGCACCATCCCGCTCGCGGCCACGCTCGCCACCGATGCCATCTTCCAGGCCCACTATTCCGACGATCGGAAGAAGACTTTTTTCCACTCGAGTTCCTACACCGCCAATCCGATTGCCTGTGCGGCAGCACTCGCCAATGTCGAGATCTGGCGTGACGAGCCGGTGGCCGAGCGGATCGCGGCCTTGAGCGAGAGACAGGCCGCCGGGTTTCGACGCTTTCGCGACAATGCCAACTTCACCGACAGCCGCGCGATCGGCACGATCCTAGCTCTCGACCTGCGCGCCGGCTCTGCCGGCTATCTGGCCGAGATCGGACCTAAGCTGCGGGCCTTTTTCCTCGAGCTCGGCCTGCTTGTGCGCCCGCTCGGCAATGTCCTTTATCTCCTGCCGCCCTATTGCGTCACCGGCGACGAGCTCGATCGGCTCCATGACGCGATCGAGGAGGCCGGCGAACGCTTCGGCTCAAAGCCATGAGCAGGTTGTCGCGCCTTCTCGGGTTTGGCCATCATGCGCCTGGCCGAAAGGTGGCGAATGCCGAAATTGAGAACAATCTCGGCCTCGAACCGGGCTGGATCGAGCGGCGTACTGGAATCCGGTCGCGCTTCTGGGCAACGGACGAAGACACGCTGTCTGGTCTTGCTGCGCAGGCCGGCGCCATGGCGCTGGCCAGCGCCGGCATTGCGCGCCACGACATCGGTCTGCTGCTGCTTGCCACCTCGACGCCCGATCACCTCCTGCCGCCCAGCGCGCCCCTGGTCGCACATCGGCTGGGGCTCGACCGCGCCGGCGCTGTCGATCTGACCGGCGCCTGCGCCGGCTTCATCTATGCGCTNCACATCGGCTGGGGCTCGACCGCGCCGGCGCTGTCGATCTGACCGGCGCCTGCGCCGGCTTCATCTATGCGCTGATGTTTGCGGACGGATTTACCCGCCTGCACGGCAAAGCGAGCCTTGTTATCGCCGCCAATATCCTCAGCCGCCGCATCAATCCCTCTGAGCGCGCCAGCGCCGTGCTGTTTGCCGATGCCGCCGGCGCCGTCGTGATCGGTCCGTGCGAGGATACTGGTCGGGGGATTCTCGGTGCCTCCGTGGATTCGGACGGCTCGCGATACGGCCTGATCCAGATTCCCGCAGGAGGAAGCAACATCCCGTTCCACGGTGACCTCGACCTCGCGCAAACCCGAATGACGATGACCGACGGCCGCGAAGTGTTCGCAAAGGCCGTCGAGATGATGACCGATTGCTCGATAAGCGCGCTAGCCGCCGCCGGAGTGCGACCACAGGATGTCGACCGGTTCGTGCCGCATCAGGCCAATGCTCGCATTTTCGATGCGGTCGGGCGAAACCTCGGCGTTGCCGATCACCTGATCGTCAAAACGATCGCCGAATATGGCAACTCTTCCGCCGCGACGATCCCGCTCTCACTGTCGCTCGCCAATCAAGCGGAGCCGTTTCGGCCGGGCGAGAAAATACTCCTGGCGGCGGCAGGTGCGGGACTCAGCGGCGGGGCGCTCGTAGTCGGGATTTAGCCCAGCGAAGCTGCTCAACATCAGGACTGGCTCTGTGAGATGAATAGGACAACGGGACCAATGCGAAAATAGTCGCCGGCAAGCTGCACGGCATCCACGTCACCGAGCAAAGCTCAACTACCACGGTTCGATACTGCTCGACCCTGACCACGCGAAGAACCCGGGATCCTGCCAATGGATTCGTGGAGACATGGAGCAAGACTTCCGGCGCGCGAATCTCGACCTATGTCATCCTCGGCGAGCGCGGCTCTCGATGCTGCATCCTCAACGGCGCGGCCGCCCGGAACCTGCCAGTCCACTCCATCCATCTGGACGAAGCGCGCATTCCTCTCTGAAGCCGCGGATCGTTACGTTCGTCATCAACAATGTCGTTGGCTTCTCGCCGATGGCAATGCGCTGACGCGGACGGCGTTGGCGACTACATCGGCAGGGGCGCTTCAGCAGAACTTTCGCCGGTTGATGGAGCAGCAGGAACTGGTGGAGGAGACCGGCGAAAGTGCTTTTGACACGGGCGGTCGGCCGGCGAAGCTTTATCGCTTCCGCCACCATGTCCTCGACGAAACGGAGGTCGCCCGGACAAAATTGCCGCTGGCGCGGGCTTGACATCCTTTATACTCAACGTAGAAATATCCCTTATAATCAATTCGATTATAACGAGAAATTCATTCGCACCGTCCGAACCCACGGTCTCGCTCGGGAAGCCCGTATGAGTTGATCGAAGTGATCTTGGAAATGAAACGCCCGAGGACGGGCTTTCAACCTTTGTCGTGAAGGAGGTGCCGCGCGCCTGGGCCAATGCCTTGCGGCAACGGTGAAGGATGTATACCGCCAGTAAACGCGTTGCGTCAAAGTCGCTATCGAATGTACAGTTCGTCTAAATGTGCGATACGTTCGATTTGTGCAAGTAACACTTGGAAAAGTGTTGCATAAAAGAAACGTCCAATTACAGAAAGCAGGCAAGCTAAACTTTAAACTTGCACAAATGAGCGTGAGGCGCCCTGTTCCATGGCGCCTTTTTTACGGATTATCATTAGACTCTCTCCCGGGGAACTGTGGGTGAAGAAACAACGCATCGTCCTGCTGGCAGCTGTTTTGGCGTCTGCCTTTGGCTTTTTTTTGCTGATCCTGATCCTGCAGATGGTCAGTTTTTTGGTTGACTAGGCACGCGCAAGCGGGATGGATCGCGCAGAGACACGCGGAAGTTTTTTTCGCCAGCGAAACCCCGACGACCTGATGGGGAGTCGCGCCAGCAGGGTGGGAGCCACGTCCAGTGCCACCGACCATGCGAGATGCCGATTGTTGGCGCGTCTGTCAGTTCGCGCGGCCATATTCATTCTGGTGCCGATCTGTTGCCTTTTCTGCTTTTCCCATGCGTTTTAGGCCGAGCCAATTTGTGAAGCGGGCGGTCAATGGATCTGCGCCTCGCGATTGCCTGCCGTTGCCTGATTGATCTGGGCGGGATAATCCGAGAGCGAACGCTGCAACCGCGGTTCGAATTGCGCGAAGTTGAACCGGACTTCATCCGCGGTCAGGAACTGGTGGGTTGCGCCGGGAAAGCCGGCGACCATCACAAGGTCGCCTTCCTTGACGCCTTCACAGGCTATGGGTAGCCAACTCTTCGGCCGGTAAGGCACATTGTCGCGCGCATATGGCCGGGAGGAACCATCAGGAGCGACATAGGCGCGATAAAAGCCGAAGTGGCCCGTGTGGCGCAGCCACATCCAGTTGTCCGTTGGCCGCCGAAGTTGCCGATGCCGAGCGCGGGCGCATAGACGAGGCGCACGTCCTCGATTTCGAGCTTCTGCTGGAGATAGTAGGAGGCGCCGCCATAATAGGCCCCTACGTCGCAGCGGCGATTGGGCTATCCTTCACATGCGGCGATCAGGGCCTTGCGGTTCGTGGCGAGCCGCTCATAGCGGGCAAACCCATTCAGCTTGTCCGAGACGCCCTTGAGCATTTCGGCGGTCACATCCCGCATGTCCTCGATCACATGGATTCGGCTGCCTGGCGCCGCGGGCAATTCTTCACCCAGGGCTCTTCGCCAGAAAGCCGTCTGTGAGATAGTCCTGGCCCTCCTTGCTGCGGTATTGGATGGATTCGAACACGCAGTGATGATTGGTTGCGACCAGCCCTTGTGGACTGACGAACGAGGCGGAGCATCCGCCCAGTGATACGATCGCGTTGAGCGGGTCAGCGTACAGACGGCCGCATGGCCGCGCCCACTTCCGCAGTCTGGCCCGGCATCCACATACCTTCGTCCGCCGACGTAGCCGTGACCGTCCAGAGCAAGGCGATGGCAGTTGCTTTGGCCAAACATTTCAAATTCGAGTTCATGCTGACTGTCGCTCTCATCTTGCCTCCTGTTCTCCGCAGATTGGATTGGTGACTATCGGGATGGCCGGAGTCCTGGCGCCCGCGCGGCGGCCAACACCGTAAACACCGAGTGGACCCGTTAACCGCAAGAGTCCTGATGGCGCTCACCTCTCATATTTGTCGCGCGCAACGTTTGCGGATCATCCGCTGCACCAATCGTGCCAAATGAATAAAGCCTTCAGTTACAAATGGTGAGCCGCCCCATCCATGTCCGATCTCCGACGTCTTTCACGGAAAGGGCTCGGTGCTTCCACGCTCGTTTGCTCTTCGCCCGTCCCTCTTCCGTCTTGACTAGCAGGAGCCTACGGCCTATCTCACTGCCGCGTTAGCACTCGCTTCTGGTGAGTGCTAACCACGCTCCGGCAACGGAGAACCGTTCAACATCCGCACCAGGGAAATCCAAAAATGGCAAAGTCGAATTTCCGGCCGCTGCATGACCGCGTGGTCGTTCGCCGCGTCGAATCCGAAGCGAAGACCGCCGGCGGGATCATCATCCCCGATACGGCTAAGGAAAAGCCGCAGGAAGGCGAGATCATCGCCGTCGGTTCCGGCGCCCGCGACGAAGCCGGCAAGCTCGTCCCGCTGGACGTCAAGGCCGGCGACCGCATCCTGTTCGGCAAGTGGTCGGGCACCGAAGTCAAGCTCAATGGCGAAGACCTTCTGATCATGAAGGAA
>NZ_AYVY01000034.1 GCF_000503055.1 Mesorhizobium sp. LSHC420B00
ACCCATGACCAGGAAGAGGCGCTGGAGCTTGCCGACCGCGTCGTGGTGATGAGCCAGGGCCGCATCGAGCAGGTCGGCACCGCCGACGAGATCTACGACACACCGAATTCGCCCTTCGTCTATGGCTTTATCGGCGAATCGAGCTCGATCCCGGTCAAGGTCGAGGACGGCCAGGTCTGGATCGTTGACCGCCCGATCGGGCTGTCCGCGCCGCAGGCGCCGCAAGGCGAAGCGACGCTTTTCTTCCGTCCGCACGATGTCGAACTGGTGGAAGAATGCAATGGCTGCATCGCCGGCACGGTCGCCGCCAGCCGCCGCGTTGCCGATACCAGGCGGGTGGAACTCGAAATCGGCGGCGAACGCCAGCGGGTCGAGATCGAGCTGCCCGTCGACCATCCGGCGGCGCAGAAAAGCCGGGTGGCATTCAGGCCGCGGCGCTGGAAGCTGTTTCCGGCTGCTTGATTACGAGGCGATTACCAACTTGTGCACAACAAGACGTTTCGGCCCGCTCTTTCAACGCGCCTTAGCGAGAGCACAAGGGTCATCGGATTTTTCGGGAAAGCCGCAAAGCCGTAGTGCTCGTAGAAGGCTTTCGCTTCGTCCGATATGGCATGAACAAGAAGGCCGCGAATCCCGAGGATCGTCGCGGCGTAACGCGGTGCGCAGAACGGCGTCTTGCAACAGCGCGGCGCCTAACCCCTTGCCTTGCCAGCTTGTGTCCACGCTGCTCGAATGTCGCGCGGTCGACGTCGAGCAGCCTGATGGAGCAGGTCTGCACGGCCTTGCCGTTCAAGATGGCTTTGGTCACCGCGATCACGTTCCCGGCGGAAACTCGCCGTCGGTTGTCTCCCATCCCTGAAAGGCGTCCACGTCATCGACCGGAGCAAGCGCTGCGTCAGCGGATAGTGGTGTCGATGCACGCGTCTTTCGCCACAGCGGCGCCAGGAGCCACCATTCCCGGCGCTTCTCCAATACTGACCTTCGCGCGCTACGGCTTGAGGCGATTCGGAGCTGAACCTTCAAAGATAATAGCGAATTAAAGAAAACAGCGGTATTTTGACCGATTGAAATCTCCTTGGGGGTGCTCATGGCTCTATATGTCATTGGCGCAGGCATGGGTCGCACTGGCACATATTCGCTGAAGCTCGCGTTGGAGCATCTTGGGTTCGGGCCGTGTCATCACATGGCAGATGTCCACGCCAATCCCGAGCAGAAGGCGCTGTGGCGCGCCGCCGGCCAGGGACAACTCCCGACCTGGGATGCGGCATATGCCGGCTATCTTTCCGCGGTCGATTGGCCAACGGCGCATTTTTGGCGCGAAGTGAGTGACCACTACCCTCATGCAAAGGTTATCCTGACAGTTCGTGACCCGGAAGCCTGGTATGACAGCATGGCGCAAACAATAGGGCTCACGATGGATGCTGCTACCAATGATCCACAGTCCTTTGGTGTGGCGGTGGTTGGAAACACTGTCTTTGGCGGTCGATTTGATAACCGTGATCACGCAATCGCTGTCTATGAAGCACATAACGCTTCCGTGAAATCAACGCTGCCACCTGAACGCCTTCTTACTTATCAGGCCTCCGAAGGGTGGGAGCCGCTTTGTGCCTTTCTCGGTGTACAGTTGCCTTCCGAACCGTTTCCACGCACCAATTCGACTGCCGAATTTCGTGCTCGCATAGGGCGCTGAACGGCGGTTTTCCACCCCGGCCGGACCTTCCCGAGCCTCATCAGGCAATCTGATGTCTGAACGCACCAACCGACCACGTGCGCCAGTAGCAGTCATCCGATCGGACGAATCGAATGACCGCTTTGGCTAGTTCGGTTCGAATTCTTTTGCTCCAGGATGTGTTCCGCCGAACCAACCACGTAGGCAGCTGGTACAATACCAAGAACTGCAGGCCGGGGGTACGCGTCCGAGGAGGGCCGGTGCGTACGTCGCTGCGAAAGCGGCCAATTGGACCCACAATCAGCGAACATTCATTTTCGTCTGAGCGCCGATACGTCTCACAGTGGCCCTATGAACTCGGAAGATGCGAGCAATCTCGGCGGCGGGTGGACCATCATTCAGCATGCCGATGATTTCGGAGCGCTGATCGGACGTGAGTTTTGGGCGACGACCACCTTTTCGCCCGCGCTCCTGGCCGCTTGAAGCCCCGCCATGGTGCGTTCCCGTACCATGGGCTCGCTCGAATTCGGCGAAGGAACCGAGCATCCGCATCATCATGCGGCCTGCCGTCGTGGTCGTGCCGATTGCCTCGGTCAGTGAGCAGAACCCGGCGCCGGCGGCCTCGATCTTCTCAAGGATAAGGAGCAGGTCTTTGAGTGACCGCATCAGTCGGTCTAGTTTCCGGACAACCACGATATCGCCTTCTTCGAGCTCGCCAAGAAGCCGATGGAGCTCGGGTCGATCCCAGCGTCCTCCAGATGCTCGCTCCTCCGCGAGCCGCTTGCAGCCGGCGGCTTTGGCACCGCAGACAGGCCTACGCGCTTCTCTGGAAGCCATACTTGGCCTACTCTGTCAGGGGATCAGATGAGTCGCTCGTCACGAAAACGACGACCAAAGGATCGAAGAAATCGCTGGGTCGTCAGGCGCAGCGCGATATTTGGAGGTAACGATGAATTTCACGGACAGGCGCCTCTGGTACGGTGTGGCAGCCGTGATCGTGGTGCTGTTTGTGATCGGGTATGCGGCTGGGTGGTTTGGGGGCACACCGCCACCAGCGCCACAGCAGTAAGCGTACTCTGGTTGCGGTTGCCCGGTTTCGTGGACGATGCGAATTGGACGCGTTTGTCGTCCAAAGAACTGCAAGCGCCTTAGGCTCCAAAGAGATGCGCTAAACATCTTGGATTCGAACGCGCAGCAGTTTTGCCGAATTCAGGAACACCAGGACATCTGGCCCCAAGTGCAAAATCGCTGCCTGGATAGGACCGATCCAGCCCATCAGCGCTGCGGTAATGCCCAAAACGTGCACAACACCGACACCGACAAAAATATTTTCCTGAATTGTCCGGTAAGCACGTCGAGCAATTGCGCGCGCGCTGACAATTTTTGCCAGATCATCCTTCATCAATGCAATGTCGGCGGCTTCCAGTGCCGCCTGCGTGCCGCCGCCGCCCATCGCAATGCCGACATCGGCGCGTGCCAGCGCCGGCGCGTCGTTGATCCCGTCGCCGACCATCGCCACGCGATGGCCCTGCTTTTGCAGTTCGGCGATGGCGGCGACCTTGTCCTGCGGCATCAGATTGGCACGCACTTCATCCACGCCGAGTTCCTTGGCGATGGTCCGCGCTGTGGCCTCATTGTCACCCGTCACCATCACCATGCGCTTGACCCCGGTCGCACGGAGCTTTGCCAGCGCTTCGCGCGCACCTGGTCGCAATGTGTCGGCAATCAGAATCACGCCCGCGAATTTCCCATCGACCGCGACGTGAACCGGCGTCTGTCCGCCCTTTTCGATCGCATCGGAAAGCGGCACGCCGGCCTCGCGCAGCAACGATGCATTCCCGACCAGCACGGTGCGTCCGCAGACCGTCGCCTTCACACCGCGCGCCTGCAACTGCTCGTACTGCTCCGGTTCCGGGACATCGATTTTCATCCGGGCGGCATAGTTGACGACCGCTTTCGCCAAGGGGTGAGCGGAGCGCCGATCGGCGGCGGCGGCAAGGCTGAGCAGATCAGCTTCCGAAAGCGTGCCGTCCTGCATCTCCACGCCGACAACCTCGGGCTTGTTCGCCGTCTGTCTTGTCGAACACCAGGACGTCGACCTTGGCCAAAGACTCCAGATAGACGCCCCCCTTGACCAGAATTCCACTGCGTGCGGCTCGCGCAATGGCTGCGATAATCACCAGAGGAGTCGCCAATCCGAGTTCGGCAGGCGATGTGAAAATCAGCAGAGTGACGATCATCCGAACGTCGCGGGTATAAAGATAAACCGCAACGAGGAAGATCAGCACGACCGGGATCAGCCATGACGCGACCTTATCCGCCAGTTTCTGGACGGGTGCCTGTTCCGCTTCGGCATTCTCGACCAGACTGATGATGCGGGCAAAGGTGGTGTCGGCACCAACCTTCTCGGTCTCGATGTCGAGGGCGCCGGATTCGACGATGGTTCCGGCAAAGACATCGGCGCCATCGCTCTTGTCCTTCGGAATGCTCTCTCCAGTGATCGATGCTTCGTTGACCGAAGCCGCTCCACCGACGACGGTGCCATCGACCGGGATCTTCTCGCCGGCCCGCACCAAGACAACGTCGCCCGCGCGCAAATTCTCGATCGTGACCATGCGTTCGCCACCTGCGTCCCGCACAAGCGCAACCTGGGGCACCGAGCCGATCAGGTCTTTGATCGAGGCTCGCGCACGATCCATATTCAAATCGGCAATGAACTCTGCGATCAGAATGATCACCATGAGGACCGCGCCGGCGACGGTCTCGCCTCCGATCAGCGCTACCACCGTAGCGATGGTGACGAATATCTCGGTACCGATCTTGCGCTCTTTTACGAGGTCAACGGCGCCGGTCTTGACAAGCGGATACAAACCGATGGCAACCGCCCCCCACAAAGCTTGAATGGGAATCAGCTGTTGCCAGTACAGAAAGGCCATCAGGCCGATAAATATAATGCGAGCGACTTCGGTCCAACGTTCGCGTGTCATCAACACTCGCCAACCCGATGGAACAGCCTTAGGCGCCGGCTCAACGCTTTCGGTGGCTGCTGTCTCGGATTTCATGATTGGCTCGCTATCTGGATTGCGGTCTTGGCTTGAAGCGTGAGCGCATCAGGATCGTGTCCCAGGGAGTGGTGTAGTTGACGGCTTGGTCGCCGCAGCTTCCGGCATGGGCCGGGAATGATCAGCGCGCCACAGCAGGCTGATGAGCGGATCATCGCTCATTTGGCTGATGGTTTCCAGCGTAATGTATCTCGCCCGCTGCACGGCCCATTCATCGTTCTGCTCGAGCAGGATCGCGCCAACCAGACGGACGATGGCGTCATCATTTGGGAAGATGCCGATGACCTCGGTGCGCCGCTTGATCTCGCCGTTGAGGCGCTCGGTAACCGGTATGATCATGATGGTGCCATCTGATCCCCCGCTGGAGATGCGAGATTTTCAGCGCATGTGTGACCATCCGGGACAGCGGCGCCGGGAGCACGCCAAGTGCGGGCAGGCCGATGTATTCGATAAGCTGCGAGCTCGCGTTAGTAGCTGGCCGCCCCTGCGACCTGCCCGGTTGCGCCGAGAGCGCGGATCCGTAGGTGTCGCGTCGCCCGCCGGCTCCCGATTGTTCAAGGAGAGAGGGGGCCAATGACGTGTAATTGGAATGGACATCCACCGCACCTTTGCGGAAGTGGTTTTCTGCGAAGATGGCCGGCTGCGCCATCACGGACGGGTCGACATGACCCGCTCCGGACTGGAGGGATTTGGCCGCAGCTTGAACAGGACGGACGAGGTCGTTGTCGAGGCGACCGGCAACGCCATGGGGGTGGTGCGGGTGCTTTCGCCTTTCGTCGACCGGGTGATGGTGCATCAGTATCAGTCAGGTTGGATCACGCAGGATACAGTTGGTTCGCGGGCACCGGCGACCTCGACGAGGCCATGGCGGCCTATTCATTGGCCTATGTTCTGAGCCCATCTACCTCCGATGTTTCTTGCCGCCCCGTGGGAGAGTTCCTTCGTGCGAGCAGTTTGTCGATCCGCCGGCCATCCATGTCCACGATCTTGAAGTGCCAGCCGCCATACTCAAAATGTTCCCCGACCTCAGGCAGATGCCCCAGTCGAAACAGGGCAAATCCTGCGATCGTATGGAAGTCGCCTTCAGTTGGCCGTGCTCGAAAACCAAGGCGATCGAACGCGTCCTGGGCCGACATCATACCATCCACGAGAAGGGAGCCGTCTTCACCCTCGACGACATCCGGCTCTTCGCCTTCGATGTTGGGCAGGTCGCCGGCGATGGCTTCGAGCAAATCGGTCTGGGTAACAATTCCTTCCAGACTTCCGTACTCGTCGAGGACCATTGCTATGCGGACGGGCGCCTTCCTGAACTGCTCCAGCACTTTGAAAATCGGCGTTGATTCATGAACGACGAGCGGCTCACGGATGATCGCCATCGGATCGAGAACCTGCCCGTCAAGAACCTGGTCGAGCATGTCCTTCTTCAGAACCATGCCGAGCAGTTCATCGATACCGCCCTTGCCAACAAGGAGCTGCTCATGGCGGCAATCGCGGATCGTACGAAGAATCTCGGTTCGGTCATCATTCACGTCGATCCAGTCGATATCCGGCCGAGGCGTCATGATGTCACTGATGCGGCGCTCGCCGATATTGAAGACCCGCTCGACCATCTCCCGCTGCGCCTGCTGCAACAGCCCGCCTTCCTGACTGGCCGAGATCAGAAGCTTCAGCTCGTCTGGCGAGTGCAATGAATCCTCACCGGTTCCCGGGCGCAGGCCGCAGAGTCGCAGAACGAGGTTGCCGAGACCATTCAGCATTAGAATCGCCGGCCTGAGCAGAAAGAGGAACAGACCGAGCGGACGCACGACCCAGAGCGCAGTGTCTTCGCTGCGCTGGAGCGCCAGACTCTTTGGTGCGAGCTCGCCAAGCACGATGTGAAGCGCGGTGATGATGATGAAAGCGATCGCGACGGCGACAGTGTGTGAGCCCGCAGTCGCCAACGACCCGAGCAGCCCGATCAAGAGAGGCTCGACGAGATGCGCGAGAGCAGGTTCGCCGATCCAGCCGAGTGCCAGCGATGAAATGGTGATGCCGAGCTGGGTCGCCGCCAGATTGGCATCGAGATTGTCGACGGCCCGCTGGAGCGCTGCCGCATTCAGCCGCCCAGCCGCAGCGAGTTCGGCAACTCGGCTTCGGCGCACGGCGACCAGGGAAAACTCGGCGGCGACAAAGAAGCCGTTTGCGGCCACGAGTAGGAGAACCGACAAGATTCCAAGAATGTCGCTCAAACTGCCATCGCCTGTCGGCATGATATCCTCTTAATGACGCAATTGGATACTTCTCTGAAGCGCAAATGATGGCATTGCGCAATCGCTATCAGCATACGATCGCCAGAAGCATAATCCCCTGATGGCGATGGTGGTGCATCTACTAGCGACTGATCACGGTGCGGTCGAATACGTTGAATGCGGCAAAGTGCGTGGTCCAGCCTGGCTTGCAGCGCGGGTCATGTACCGACGCGCCCCGTTCTTGGCGTGGATGCGCAGATCACATGAAGGCAGACGCCATCACGCAGCCCGTCGATAAAGCTCAAATGATTGGGCTTGAACTGCTGACGGTAACAGGGCTGAAGCCAACGCGGGATCTGCAGATGATGTCAAGCGCCTCTCCGCAAAGAGGTGACGCTTGATAGGCGGCTGCTTCCGTGCAAATGCTCCGGCATGCGAATTCTCCTCGTCGAAGACACGCGCGACGTTGGCGAGGCTATCAGCCGCCGCTTCGAAACGATCGGCCACGCAGTCGATTGGGAGACGGACGGCCGTGCTGCCGCAGAGATCCTCGATTTCACCTGCTACGATCTCGTCATCCTCGACGTCATGCTGCCCAGCCTCGACGGGTTCGAAATCGTTCGACGGCTCCGGCAGGCAAGGAATACGACCCCGGTTCTGATGTTGACGGCCCGTTCCGAGATAGAGGACCGCGTTGGCGCGCTCGATCTCGGCGCCGACGACTATCTGGTCAAACCGTTCGATTTCCGGGAATTGGAAGCGCGCGCCCGTGTTCTGCTCCGGCGGAAAAGCGGCGAGGCGACCAACATCGTACAGTGTGGCGATGTCGTGCTCGACCGCGGCAGCCGCTCAGTCCGAGTAGGCAGGCGCGAGGTGCAATTGAAACGACGCGAGATGACGTTGCTTGAGATACTGGCGTCGCGGCCAGGCCGCGTCTTCAGCAAAGATGAACTTATCGATCAGCTTTTCGGGTTTGACGAGCCGGCCAATCAGAACGCGATCGAACTTTATGTCGGGCGGCTGCGCAAGAAGCTGGAAGGCGCCAAGGCGCAGATCGTTACCGTGCGGGGCGTGGGATATCAACTGGCTTCCGATGATACCGGCTGAGCCTTCCCTTTTCACGCGCCTGGCGGTCCGCATCTCGCTGGTGCTGGGCCTGGGTGCGGCTCTTCTGGTGAGTGCGGCGTCGTACTACGCACGTACCGCCGCCGATGACGCCTATGACCGGCTTCTGCTTGGTGCGGCCATCCAGATGGCAGACAGCCTTACGGTTGAATCCGGTTCGCTTATCATCAACCTGCCGGTATCAGCTTTTGAACTCCTGGGCCTCGCCAGCCGCGATCGCATCTTCTATCGCGTGATCGGCCCTTCCGGCGCGACGCTGACAGGTTATGCCGATCTGCAAACAGAAGTTGATCTGGCCGCAATACACGATGTCCCGGTATTGGAATCGGCGCATTATCGCGGCGAACCGGTTCGGATTGCGGTGGTGGCGCGCGCACTGTCCGATCCAGCCGTATCCGGTTGGGCGCATGTCATCGTTGGGCAGACCACGGAAGCCCGCCGCGCGCTCGCGGGTGAATTGACTCTCAGGGCGACCGTCCTCCTGGCGATCATGAGCATATTGGCATTGGCTGGAGCGATGATTGCTATTCGCTATTCTCTGCAACCGGTCAAGCATCTCGGAGCGACGCTCCGCCGTCGCGATCCACAAGACCTGACGCCGGTAACGGTCGTCGTACCGAGAGAATTGCGGCCCTTCGTTACTTCCATCAATTATTTCATGAGTCGGCTCGACGAGCGCGTGGAACTCCTGCAGCGCTTCATCGCCGACGCGGCGCACCAGATCAGAACGCCGCTGACGGCGCTAACGGCGCAGCTCGATCTGTTGAGTCAAGCCAAGCTGGACAAGTCGAGCCGCCAGCATCTCGATCGCGTACAGCAGCGCGCCAGCGAACTTGCGCGCCTGACCAACCAGTTGCTCAGCCACGCCATGGTCATCCATCGTGCCGATTCCGTGCAGCTTCAGCCGCACGATCTGGCAGATGTCGCACGGCGCGCTTTCCGTGCGGCGGTTCCGATAACTATCGATCCGGACATCATCGTCTCCTTCGAGGCGCCTGACGACGAGCCGGTCGTGCTTGCGGACGCCGTCAGCCTTCGCGAAGCGATCGTCAATATCATCGACAATGCCTTGCGCCATGGAGTGGTGTCGCGCCTTGAAGTCAGAGTACGCAGCGACGGTACACGTGCCCATCTCGAGGTCGAAGATGACGGACCGGGCATTCCGCGGGGCGAGTGGGAGCGGGTTACGCAGCGCTTCGAAACGTCCAAATCTCATGACGGCAGCGCAGGTCTTGGTTTCGCCATCGCGTCGGAGGTTGCGGCGGCTCACGGTGGCGCGCTGACCTTTCGCGAGACAAGCAAGGATGGCGGGAAGGGCACGCAAGGGTTCACCGTCACCTTGACGTTGCCCATCGCGACGGAGAAGACCGGATGATAACGGGAACATTGCCGACATTCGGTTTGATGGCTGCCGTCGTCCTATGCATCGGTCACGCGGCAAGAGCTGCTGAAGGAAGCAGCGCATTTTTCCCTTCGTCTCAGCCGGAGAAGAACCGACTGTCGATCCACGCCGCGACCGATCTGGCGGCAATGGAACCACTGATCCGGGATTTTCAGTCCGTTTTCCCCAACGTGGCAGTCGACTATGTTGAATATGTCACCAACGACTTGCAAAGGAGTGCCAGTGAAGCCTGTCGGACGGACGCGGTGCTGGGCGACATCTTGTTGTCTCCGTCGGTCGACCAACTTGTGAAGCTCGCCAATGACGGCTGCGCGGCGCCGCACGTGTCGGCCGAAACCGCGCATGTCGCCAATTGGGCAAACTGGCGCGACGAGGTATTCGGCTTTACCTACGAACCGGCCGTCTTCGTCTATAACGCCCGCCTCGTGCCGTCCGGCGACGTACCGCGCACCCACATCGAACTCGCCGATCTTCTCAGGCGGCGGATCGATTTTTATCGCGGACGGGTCGGAACGTTCGACATCCGACTTTCGGGCATCGGCTACCTATTGGCGTTCAGTGATGCGCGGCAGACGACGGCGGTCTACGGTCGGCTTCTGGAAAGCATGAGCCGAGCGGAAACTGTGGTGCGTTGTTGCACCGCGGAGACCCTTCAGGACGTTGCAAACGGGAGCCTATATATAGGCTACAATATGATCGGGTCATACGCCTACGCGGCGGCCAGGGGCAATTCCGACTTGAGGGTCGTTGTCCCGCGGGACTATGCGCTGATACTCAGTCGTGGCGCGCTCATTCCGAAGACGGCGCCGAATATGGACGTTGCCAAACGATTTCTCGACTACCTTCTGTCGGCCCGGGGACAGAAGGTTGCCAGGGATAGCGCCTTCTTCTTTGCCGAGAACGGGCAATTGCCTGAGGGAGCGGACGGCCCGGAAAAACTTGGGGAGTCTGGTATCGCGCGCGCCATACGCATCGGCCCTGCGTTACTTGCCGTACAAGACGAGGCGTTGCGCCGCCGCTTCATCGAGGATTGGAGCAAGTCCATGATCGATGCGCAGGGCCAGCGACCGTGACGCGTAGGATGCCGCCCCAAGATTTCAGCAATCCCGCAATACGTCGATGTGGCCGATCCCGCTGTCATCGACAATCTGATCACGACCCATCGGGCCTAGTCGGCTGAGCAAACCTCGACATCGCCGTGACAGGTTGGTGACAGGTCAGGATGATACTCGCCTTTTGTGCCTGGAGGAGGTACGATTTAGGCGAACTTGGAGGAGATCCTAATGAAAAATCGTCTTGCGACGATGATGGCCGCGTTTTCGCTGTCAGCCGCTTTTGTGACGCTTGCCGCCGCTGCCGAGATCCCCGCCGGGTATCCGGATAACTACAAGGATCTAGTGGCCGCCGCCACCGCGGAAGGACACCTCAGCATCTATTCGACGACCGATGCGGCGCTGGTCCAGCCCTTGCTCAAGGACTTCGAAGCAGCATTCCCCGGCATCGCCGTCGAATATTCCGACCTCAATTCCACCGAACTCTACAATCGCGTCATTGCCGAAACCGCTTCGGGCCAAGGCACGGCAGATGTCGCATGGTCTTCGGCTCCGGATCTGCAGATCAAACTTGCCGCAGACGGCTATGCGCAGGAATACAAATCCGTGGAGGCGGCCCACCTTCCGGCCTGGGCGTCCTACAAGGACATGGTCTATGGTACCACCGCCGACCCGGTGACTTTCGTCTACAACAAGCGTCTCGTGCCTGAAGGCGATGTTCCCGCAACCCACGCCGATCTTCTCAAGCTGATGACTGGGAAGACCGCAGAATATGATGGCAAGATCGCGTCCTACGATCCGGAAAAATCCGGTGTCGGCTTCTATTTCTACAACCAGGACGCCAAGAACTGGACCGATTCCTGGGCGCTTAACAAGGCTTTTGGCAAGGCCCATATCAAGCTCTACAGCTCCGCCGGCTCGATGATCGAGAAGGTCACGTCTGGCGAACATTCCATCGCCTATGGCATCTTCGGCTCATATGGCCTCGCCAAGCAGGCCAAGGACGAGAACCTCGGTGTGATAATCCCGAAGGACTATGTCCTGGTGACCACCCGCGCCACCGTCATTCCGGCGGAAGCCCAGGATCCCAATGCTGCGAAGCTATTCGTAGACTATCTGCTGTCGGCGCGCGCGCAGAAGCTGATCGCCGACGACATCAAGCTCTATGCCGTTCGTGATGACGTTGAAGGGGCAACCACGCTGGCGTCCATAAAGGCCGCCGCCGGTGAAAACGTTCACCCGATCGCGCTCGACGACAAGCTGCTCGAAGGTCTCGACGAGACGACACGGCTGGCGTTCCTCAACGAGTGGCAGAAAGCCATGAAGGGCGAGTAATCGCTTGATCGGGAGTGCCTCCACAGTCGGCTCTCTCACCCTTCTTGCTATTAAGAATCATCGGAACGGCGCGCTTGCGCTCTTGCTAGCGGACGGCCCCCGGCTTTGTTCGAGGCAATCATGCCCTTCCGTGTCTTTCGTGTCAGCACCAACCTCCTCGCCATCCTGGTGGTGCTGGCGCCGGTCACCCTGATCATTTATCAGAGTTTTCTGTCCGCGCCTTTCTTCCAGAAAACCGCGCATCTGTCGCTGAACGCCTACAGCTTCATCCTCGCGGACGCGGATTTCTGGCTAGCGCTGACGACTTCGCTCAAGCTCGCGGTGGGCATGACGGTGATCGCAGTTCCGGTGGGAATCCTGCTGGCGTTCATCATCGTGCGCACCGACGTGCCGGGCAAGCGCTGGCTGGAGCCGATCATCCTGATCCCGGTTTTCATGTCGGCGGTGGTGCTGGCCTTCGGCTATGTGATGACACTGGGACCAGTCGGCTTCGTCTCGCTGGCGGTCAAGTCGATGATCGGCTACGTGCCCTGGAATGTCTATTCGGTGACATCGATCGCGATCATTGCCGGGCTCACCCATGTCCCACATGTCTATCTCTATGCATCGGCGGCGCTCCGCAACGTTGGCGCCGACCTCGAAGAGGCGGCACGCACCGCCGGCGCTGGCCCTTGGCGCGTCGCCGCCAGTGTGTCGCTGCCCATGGTGATGCCGGTGGTGCTCTATGCGGCGGTTCTGGTGTTCTTCCTCGGTTTCGAACTTTTCGGCCTGCCGCTGGTGCTTGGCGATCCGGAAGGCGTGCTGGTTCTCGCCACCTATCTCTACAAGCTCACCAACAAGCTCGGTGTTCCTTCCTACCAGTTGATGGCCGTAGTGGTGGTGGCGATCATCATGATCGCGCTGCCGCTGGTCGTGCTGCAGCGCTACATGCTGCGCAACGCCAGCCGCTATGTGTCTGTCAAAGGCAAGGGCAGTCGGCACAACCCCATCCGGCTGGGCGCTCTTCGCTGGCCGGCCTTCGCGCTTGTGGTGGCCTGGTTCGCGGCCACCGTGATCATACCGGTGGGCGGCGTCGCAATTCGTTCACTGGTGACAAGCTGGGGCGTCGGGGTGAATATCTTCCAGGTGCTGACGTTGGATCACTATCGCGATCTCGCTGACTATCCGAATGTCATCAGCGCCATTCTCAACACGGTCGGCGTCGCGGTGGTCGGCGGCGCGGCTTCGATCGCGGCCTATACTGCCGTGGCACTCGCCGGTCACCGCTCGAACGCACCCCTGACTAAAGTCGTCGATTACGTGGCCATGATACCGCGGGCGATGCCGGGCATTGTGGCTGGCCTGGCCATGCTGTGGATATTTCTCTTCTTCAAGCCGATCGCACCCCTGCGTGCCACGATGATCTCGGTATGGCTCGCCTATACCATTGTCTGGTTCGCCTATGGCATGCGGCTGATTTCCGGAACGCTCCTGCAGATCGGCAAGGAGCTCGAGGAAGCCGGCCGGTCAGTTGGCGCCAGCGAGGGCCGGGTCGCCCGGGACATCACGCTGCCGCTCATCCGCGGCGGCATGTTCTCGGCCTGGCTGTTGATCTTCCTGATCTTCGCCCGTGAATATTCGACGGGCGTCTATCTGCTCGGACCGGGAACCGAAGTGATCGGCTCGCTCATGGTTTCCCTTTGGGGCACCGGCGCGATCGATCTGGTCTCGGCTCTCGCCGTCATCAACACCGTCATCATCGTGACCGGTCTTGCCCTCGTGATGCGCTTTGGAGTCCGCCTCAATGACTGACATCATCATAGACGGCCTGCGCCTCAGTTACGGCAACCTTGAAATCCTGAAAGGTGTGTCCTTCTCGGTCGAACCGGGTCAGATCGTCGCCTTGCTCGGCGCGTCCGGGTCCGGCAAGACGACGCTCTTGCGAGCGGTCGCCGGTCTGGAGACACCCAACAGCGGCAAGATACTGCTCGGTGACAAGCCGCTTTTCGATGCCGGGCAGAACATCAATCTGGCGCCGGAAACGCGCGGTCTCGGGCTGGTATTCCAGTCCTATGCGCTGTGGCCTCATCGGACGGTGTCCGAGAATGTGGGTTATCCCCTGAAGCTGCGCAAAGTGTCCCAGGCAGATGTTGCGAGCCGCGTCCAGAAGGCTTTGGACAGCATCGGCCTCGGCAAACTGGGCGAACGCTATCCGCATCAGCTCTCCGGCGGACAGCAGCAGCGCGTGGCGCTGGCCCGCGCGCTGGTCTATGAGCCGAACGTGATTCTGCTCGATGAGCCGCTGTCAAATCTGGACGCCAAGTTACGCGAAGAAGCGCGGATCTGGCTGCGCCGCCTCATCACCAATCTCGGGCTATCGGCGCTGTGCGTCACCCATGATCAGGTGGAAGCGATGGCGCTCGCCGACCGCATCCTGCTGCTCAACGGCGGCCAGATCGAACAGGACGGAACACCCAAGCAAATCTACAACAAGCCGAAGAGCCTGTTTGCAGCAGAGTTCATGGGTGCCAGCAATCGCCTTGACGGCGTGGTCACCGCCATCAACGGCAACCGTGCGGAAATTGTCGCCAACGGCATCCATCTTGTGGGCAGCGCCCAGCAGGAGCTGACCGTCGGCGCCAAAGTCACCGCACTCGTCCGGCTTGAGCGGGTGACGTGGTCCGGGGAGGACGGCCCTGGACGTATCGCCATGACCTGCGTCGAGAGCCTTTTCCTTGGCGATCGGCATGAAGTCATTTTCGAAAGCAATGACCTGACCATCCGGACCTATTCCCGGGACGCCCTTCCGTCCGGCCAATACCATGTCGAGTTCCCGTTCGAGGATCTGATGGTCTTCGCGGCGGAATGAACTCCGGCGTTCACCACGAAGAGGATCATTCTTGCCAACCGGCATAAACATCGTCGAGCGGCTGACCTGCCACGGGCAATTTCCTCCATCTGAGATCAAAGTCCGGCCTCGATTGAAGGGCGGACTGATGAAGAGAATGCGGTTTACGCAAGAGCTGATCATCGCGGTCCTGCGTGAGCATGAGGCGGGGCAAAAGCGGGCGACCTGGCGCGCAAGCATGGGACCTCCGAGGCGGTTAGCCTTACACACGTGTTGAACGCGTGTTCGCTTGCGCATCACCGGGTATCAAAGCTAATGAAACCCGGAGAGGACTTGGCTGCTTCTGCAGGTGAAAAGTGCTGATTTTCTCATGGTTCTATCTCGCGTCGTGCCTGCTTGCGCTTATAGCGCTCGTCGCCGTTCTCGAACTCGGGCTGCTTCCGGCACTGCTTTCGGGCCTTCTCGTGTTCAATCTCGTTCATTTCGCCGCACCGATGCTCCATCGAATCGGCGTTTCCAACAGCCTGACGAAAAGCCTTGCGCTGACCTTGGTGGCATTGATTTTCACGCTCCTGGTAGCCGCCGCTATCTTTAGCGGCATGTCGCAATTGACTGGCGGTTCGGAGAACGTCGTGACGCTCCTCAAGAAGATGGCCGAGATCATCGATACCGCGCGCGTCCATCTCCCGACCTGGGCGATGACCTATTTTCCGTCGAACATCGAGGAACTGGAAGTCTTCGCGGCCCGGTGGCTCCGCGAACATGCCGGCCAGCTTCAACTCGTCGGGCGGGATGTCGGCGTCCTGGTGGTCCACATTGTCGTCGGCATGGTGATCGGCGGCTTGATCGCGGTGAGCTCGGCGGCGCCATCGCGCGAGCCCGGCCCACTGGCGGTCGCGCTGGCGGATCGTGTCAACATTCTGAGCAAGGCCTTTCGCAACATCGTGTTCTCGCAAATCCGGATTTCGGCGTTGAATACGTTTCTGACGGCGGTCTATCTCGTCGTTGTTCTGCCGTCCTTCGGCATCGATCTGCCATTCATCAGGACAATGATAGCGCTGACTTTCGTCACCGGCCTTCTGCCGGTCATCGGCAATCTGATCTCCAACACGGTGATCGTGGTTGTCAGCCTCAGCATCTCCTTCCTTGCAGCACTCGGCTCGCTTGCCTTTCTCATCATCATTCACAAGCTCGAATACTTCGTAAACGCCAAGATCATCGGTTCGCGGATCAATGCGCGTGCCTGGGAGCTTCTTCTGGCGATGGTTTTCATGGAAGCCTGGTTCGGTATGCCGGGTCTTGTCGCCGCGCCGATCTATTATGCCTATCTGAAGGCTGAACTGACGATGCGCGGGCTAATCTAGTTTCCGTCCATAAACGGCAAACGATTGATTCTGTTGGATGAATCGCGGCTTTGCGCGAGCAAGGCCCGGCGGTTTCAGGTATCTTGGATCATGCCACTGATTCCAAAGCCTTGCCACCGCCGGAGCCGACAATGCGCCAAGAACGCACCGTCCAAGATGGGGTATTCGGCTTGCGCCCCATCTTGGCGGAGCGGCATGGAGGTGCTGCGCTTCGAGCTGATGGTAGAACGTGGTCTGTCCGAAACAGCCACAAGCATCAGGAAAGGAAGCGCAGCATGAAACATTATGCAGGATTGGACGTCTCGGTGAAAGAGACGGCAGTGTGCATCGTCGACGAAACAGGCACGGTTTGCCGCGAGATGAAAGTTCCCAGCCATCCGGAGGATCTTGCGCGGGTGCTCAAGGATCCTGCCTGGAACTTTGAGCGGATCGGTCTTGAAGCCGGGCCCTTATCGCAATGGCTGTTCGAGGCCCTTGCCAAAGCCGGCCTGCCGTTGATCTGCATTGAGACGCGTCACACCAAGGCATTCCTGAAGGCGCAGGTGAACAAGACCGACCGCAATGACGCGCGCGGCATCGCACAGATGATGCGGGTCAACCTGTTCCGCCCGGTGCGTGAAGACCCTGACGAGCCAGAAGCGTCGGGCGTTGCTGACGGCGCGCAAGCTGCTGCAGGAAAAGGCGATTGCCATCGAGAACGACATCCGCGGGCTGCTGCGCAACTTCGGGCTCAAGGTCGGCATCGTCGGTACGGGCAAATTCGAGCAACGCATCCACGAACTGGTTGAAGGCATGCCTGATCTGGCCGAAATCGTCGAACCGCTTCTCGACGCTCGCGGCAAGCTGCGCCAGCACTTTGCCACCCTTCACCGCAAGCTTTTGGCGATCGTCCGGGATGAGGAAGTTTGCCGCCGACTGATGACGACACCAGGTGTAGGCCCGGTCGTGGCTCTGGCCTATACCACCACCATCGACATTCCGGCCCGCTTCCGCAATTCGAAAGCGGTCGGACCGGTTTTGGGTCTGACACCTGTGCTCCATGAGTCGGGCGAAAGCCGCCGGGTCGGCCGGATCTCGTTATGCGGTGACGATATGATGCGAACGCTGCTCTACGAAGCCGCGCAGGTCCTACTGACGCGCGTGACGAAGTGGTCCTGGCTGAAGGCCTGGGCGATGAACGTCGCCAAGCGGCGTGGTCGGCAGAGGGCCATCGTTGCGCTCGCCCGTAGACTAGCGGTGATCATGCATCGCATGTGGAGCGATGGCACACGGTTCCACTGGACAAAGGAAAGCACACCGGTCGCCGTCTGAACTGGGCCGTTAAGAAGGAGACAACAAAGTTCCACTTGCCGGTGGAAAAACGTCCTTCGCGGGACGAGGGATGAGGTGAGTTCGCTATGCTGGCGGTGCCAGCATATTCGATCTTTTCGCCACGCACGAGATCGGTCACGAGTTGAAGGCGATGTCGCAATGGCTGGATGAGCATCGCGACCTTCTTGGCTTGGTGGCGCGCGATTTGGTGCGGGTCGACGTCAAGGCCACCGGACGGCAGGGCCTGCCTGCCGAAGCGGTGTTGCGCTGCGCGATCCTCAAGCAATACCGGCAACTGAGCTACCAGGAGCTGGCGTTCCATCTTGAGGACTCCGCTTCGTTTCGCGCCTTTGCTCGCCTGCCTTTGTCATGGAGCCCGCACAAGTCGGTGCTGCAAAGGACCATCAGTGCGATCCGGTCCGAGACCTGGGAACAGGTCAATCGGGTACTGCTGTCGAGCGCTCGGCAGGCGAAGCTCGAAGATGGCGCAGTCGTGCGGCTGGACAGCACCGTGACCTCGGCACTCATGCACGAGCCGAGCGACAGCAGCCTGCTTTGGGATGCCGTGCGGGTCATGGTGCGCCTGCTGAAGCGGGCTGACGCCTTGGTCGGCGGTGCCGGCTCAGCATGGCGGATCATTGCCGCGCAGCCAAGAAGCGGGCTCGCAAGATCCAGTTCACGCGCGGTCGACCCAATCGGGTCCAACTCTACCGCGAGCTGATCGCAATCGCCCGTGCGACCTTGACTTATCTGGAGCAGGCGAGCGAGCGATTGGTAGTGGCGAGCACACCGTCCATCGCACTGTGGCAGCTCCAGGTCCGTCACTATCGGCCGCTGGTCGAACGCATCATCAGACAGAGCGAGCGGCGGGTATTGGCCGGCGAGCCGGTGTCGGCCGGCGAGAAGCTGGTCAGCCTGTTCGAAGAGCATGCCGATATCATCGTCAAAGGCAGCCGCGACACCGAGTATGGCCACAAGCTCAACCTGACCACCGGCAAGAGTGGAATGATCCTCGATCTGGTGATCGAGAAAGGCAACCCGGCCGACAGCGACCGATTGCTGCCGATGCTGGAGCGTCACATAGGCATTTGGGGTCAGGCGCCACGGCAGGCAGCAGCCGATGGTGGCTTCGCCACGCGCGACAACCCTGGCCACGGCGAAGGCGTGGGGCGTCTCCGACATGGCCTTCCACAAGAAAGCCGGCCTCAAGATCGAGGATATGGTCAGAAGCAAGTGGGTCTATCGCAAGCTGCGCAACTGTCGCGCCGGCATCGAAGCTGGCATCTCGTGCCTCAAACGCGCTTACGGCCTGGCGCGCTGCACTTGGCGCGGCCTTGATCACTTCAAAACCTACGTCTGGTCCTCGGTCGCGGCCTACAACCTCGTCCTCTTCACCCGCCTCAGGCCGACCTGATATCAGCTCGGCATCGCAGCCGTCCCGCCGGCAGAGCCGCCGGCAATGGCGTGCGTCCGATCGTTGCCAAGCACTGCATTTTGTCGATCATCAACTATTCCTGACCTGTCCATGCCCGTCAACGGCGCTTCCGGTCGGATCCAAGCGATTGCAAATGCTGCGAAATACCGGCGTTTATGGACGGAAACTAATCTAGGGTTAGGGCAGGTGGCGATTTGACGACGCAAGCAAGGTTGCTGGGAAACCGCGCAAATTTGGCCACTCGCTGAACAGCACCATCTTGGTTAGTGAACCCTCAGGAGTTTCGTGACCGATTTGAAGGCCCCCGTTTAATAGCACACCCCCTGCAAAGACATTAGACAGCGCTAAAACGTAAATTGTCCGGAGGCATGTAATCTGCTACTGCTTAATCACCGACAAACGGCTCTGGAAAGCCGTGCGTCGGACATCATGCACAAGATCAACTCAAACCGGAGAACGGCCATGAAACGGCTGCTGACGGTCGCTGCCCTTTTGGCGGCAGGCAGTTTGGTTACGATGCAAGGCGCAGCCGCCGACGACGCTGCGATGATCAAGAGCGCTGAATCTGCTGCACCCCCTGCCGTGGCAAGCGGCGCTGCGGTCTACGCCGCGGATGAAAAGGGCGCCATGCGCACCTTGCGCGAGGGCAAGAACGGCTTCTGGTGCATGCCGGACAGCCCGTCCACGCCCGGCCCGGACCCAATGTGCGGCGATGCCAACGCGATGGAATGGGCGATGGCATGGATGGAAAAGAAGGAGCCGCCCAAGGGCAAGGTCGGCTTCATGTACATGCTGTCCGGCGGTACCGATGGCAGCAACACCGATCCCTATGCGACGAAGCCCGAGGAAGGCAACAATTGGATAGAGACCGGCCCGCATGTGATGATCGTCAACGCAATGGACATGATGCAGGGCTATCCGACGGACCCCAAGCCTGACACATCCAAGCCCTATGTGATGTGGCCGGGCACTCCATACGCACATCTCATGATCCCGATTAAGTAGCTGAAATGGAGTCACGCGGGCGCAAACGCTTGTTTCGCCCGCGCTTGTCCTGATAATTACAAACGCTTGCGGCGTCCGTGACCTTCAATCGAGAGTCTCGGCGGTCGGTAGCGTGTTGGCCTGATCTCCCATCACTTTTCCGGCAAATGGAAAATTTCGTGACAGCTCGAACGGTGGCGGCCCTGCAACACCAACAAATTCGTATACTCGTCAGAAAGTGCATAGTCTTTGATGACCGTCGCCGCGGGAGGAGTTCGCGTTGAATCGGACTATCGGAATGATCGCCACACTTGCGCTGTGGAGCGTGCCATTATCGGGCCAGGCGCTTGCGCATGCTCGATTGGTCGAGGCTACTCCAGAGATCAATAGCACCATTGCCGCTCCGCCCACCGAGATTGGACTGCGGTTTAGCGAATCCATTGAGGCTCGATTCTCGGGCATCGATCTGTCGGGGCCGGATGGTGCGAAGATCACCACGGAGATCGCGGTGCGCGATAAGGACATGGTGGCACCTGTATCAAGGTCCCTTGCGCCGGGTGTTTATCAAGTTGATTGGCACGTGCTGTCAGCAGACGGGCACAAGGTGAAGGGCAATTTCAAATTTGAAGTCAGACCGTAGAAATGGACGTTGATGGCACTCTGGCCTTCGCCCGGTGGGTCTACTTCCTCTCAGTGATGATTCTATTCGGGTCGGCACTCTTCCCTTTCTATGCGCTAGACAGAACCGCGGCTCCCGCGCTTGCGCCTCTACCCCGTAACATCAATCCTGCCCTCGCACTTGCGGCCGCAATCTTCGCGGCAATTTGGCTGCTGTGCTTTACGGCCGGGCTCTCCGGACGCGAGGGTATGGTTGACACCTTGCGCGGCGTTCTCATGGAAAGCGACTTCGGAACTGTTTGGTTTGTTCGCCTTTCGCTCGTTCTCCTGCTCCTGGTGATCAGTTTCTCGGGGCGGCCCGAATTGATCGTCGGGCCGGCTTTCTTGCTACTGACCTGCGAGGGTTGGCAGGGCCACGCGGCGGCGTTGGGCCTTCTAGGCTCACTGACTCAAGCTCTCCATGTTGCAAGTGCCGGGGCGTGGATAGGTGGCCTCCTGCCCCTCGGCCTGCTTATCGCGGCAGCACAGCGGCATCCATCCGAAGTCGCAGGCGTGGAAACCGTCCTGTGGCGCTTCTCCCGCTTTGGTATGGTGGCGGTTGCGCTCATTTTTTTGACGGGTGCCATGAACACTTGGCTCGTGCTTGGCTCGTTCCCCGATCCGCGCAACAGCTACGGTCGAGTTCTCCTGTTCAAGATCAGCCTATTCGTCGCGATGGTCGGTTTGGCGGTCTACAACCGATACGCCCTGGTCAGCCGCATGAAGTCCGAACCGGCCAAAAGCTTGGGCACATTGTCTCGCAACGTTGCGCTGGAGCAGATCATCGGGTTTGGGGTGCTTATGGATGTAAGCGCGCTGGGGCTTATGGATCCGTACGCGTGACGCGCTGACTTTGCAATTATCCGCTGGCAACCGTTTCTGCAATTCGCGATCGACACTCACCTCTATCCGCTTGGCGCACAGAGTGGCTGGCCGGTCTGGCTGCCGATCTCAACCAACGTCAGGACGTGTGGAGTGCGGATATATGCCTGCAACCTAGACACGATTCCATGCGTAAACGAGTAACTGCCAGCCCCAGCCGGCTAGCGTTCATCGCTCCTTTGATCCCCACCCTGGTGGAGAAGCCTCCCGAGGGCCGAGGGAATGGACACACAAGTTCGACGGCTACCGCGGGTCTTCAATGCGGACCGCGTCGGAGAATAACTGGCGAATGATACTACGGGGCGACGGCGCAGCCGCCGACAGTCGGATGCAGGTCGATCTCGTCGCAGCAGCTGGGCCCGCTAAATGGCACTCTTGACTAACGTGCCAGACGGTCCATTTTTTGATCCTGCGGTGTGCTGATGTCGAAGCCCCTCTTTATCCCGGCGTTCGCTGCTATATGCCTGAGATCGCCGCTGGTGCGTGCCGATAATGTCGATCTGGCGTTGGAAGCTTTTCACGGTATTTGTCTTGCCCATGGACCTGACTTCGAACGAACCGTCGCTGCGGCCAGGAGACGCGGATGGACTCCGTTGTCCGGCGACGCAGCACTTGCCCCCGTCGGTGACATAGACGCCTTCCAGGGCCGGGAGGCGATCGGTGACGACCTCCCGGCCAAAACCATGATCGCGGTGACATAAGCCACTGAATGGCAAGTCCGTGCAAACTTGCTCCATAAAGCTATTCGATGTCGACGGCGCGCCATTCGAGGAGCGTTTCTTCGCCCGGACCGATGCCGAAAAAATCGGCGAGGACAGAAACGGAACGCAAGTTTCCAAACTCTACATATTGACAGCCGGCAATCGCAAGCAGCTTGTCCATTTGATGTTCCGGAGGTCCCGGACCACGTCGAACACCATCATTGCAAGCTCGATCGCCGACGACTAGGGCGGATCAGCTGGTGTTATCAGCACGGGACGCGGGGCTTTTTGCGTTTGCAAGGAACTCGCGATAGGAATGCTCTGAATCGATCAGGAGCAGGAAATTGAGCGATCGGCAAAAGATCATCTGGATGATAGTGCTGGCAATCCTTGCTGGTATCGCGGTGATCATGCTCAAACATTGGCTGAAGGGCGACCTTGGGTAGCTGCCTCCTTAGATGAAGCAACACAGCCCTGATCGATCAAGGTTGGTATGGGCTTTGGCCCGTCCCATTTCGGCCTGCTTGCAATGGCAGGTGTCCTGCCTGATGCGGAATCGACGAGCGAAATGTGAGCGAAAAATGCAACTGACAGGCATGGTATCCGGCGCGGCGCTGTTGCTCGCTTCCACCGCGGCAGCGAACGCCCATCCGCATGTCTTTGCCGAAGCGAAGCTGGACCTGACCGTCGGTCCAGACAGGACGGTCAAGTCGCTTCGGCATCTCTGGCGTTTCGACGACCTCTTTTCCAGCACTGTGCTGATGGAATTCGACAAGAATTCCGACCTTGTCCTTGATGCGAAGGAACTCGATGAAGTCGCTCTCACCGTCCATGCGTCGTTGGCCGAGTACAACTACTTTCAGATGGTGACCTTGAACGGCAAGGACGTGACGATGGCGCCACCGCCGAAGTTCAGCGTCAGCTATGAAAACGATCAACTCGTCGTCCAGTTCGAAACGCAGCCGAAGGACCCGTTGGCCCTTGCTGGAAAAGTCAGTATCGGTGTCTACGATCCGACCTTCTACACGGCGATCGATTTTACCGAGGACGAAAAGCTTGCGGTGGCCGGTCTGCCGCAAGGCTGCTCACGTTCCGTCGTCCGTCCAGATCCGGACACGGCCATCGCGCAGAACCAGAAGAGCCTGACAGACGCGTTCTTCAGTGACCCGACGGGGACCGATCTCGGCAAGATTTTCGCGACGCGTCTTGAGTTGACGTGTGGTTGAGGCGGGCGGCTCGATCGTGTTTTTCCAGACCCTTGTTGAATTCCAACGCACAATCTACTTGGCACTGGCCGAGCAGATCAAACTGCTTGCGGCTGGCGGCGGTTGGCTGGCGTTCACGGCCTTTCTGCCCATGGGCATTCTGTTCGGTGCGGCGCATGCGCTGACGCCGGGCCATAGCAAGGCTGTCCTGGCCACCTATCTGGCAGGATCGGACGCCAGCGTCCGGCGTGGGCTTCTGGTGTCGCTGACACTCTCCTTCACGCATGTAACGATTGCCGTGCTGATCGCGGCGCTCTCGTTGCCGTTGGTATCGATTGCCCTGGGCAGTGTTGGCCGCGCCCCACTGCTGGAAGACGTCAGTCGGGGCCTGCTTGGCCTGATCGGCATTTGGATGCTCTGGCGCGCATTGAGCCACGGCCATCACCACAAGCATGAGGGCGAGGCCGTCGGCGTCATGGCCGGCCTGATCCCATGCCCGCTGACGCTTTTCGTGATGACCTTCGCAATGTCCAGAGGCGTTCCGCTCGCCGGCATTCTTTTCGCAATCACAATGATGGCCGGCGTGGCGCTGACGCTGTCTTGCGTTGCGGTGCTGTCGATCGTGTTTCGTGAACGTCTGGTGCATTTTTTCGATAGCCGGCCACGCCTGTTCGATGCCATTTCCCGAGCCATTGAGGGCACTGCCGGCTTGGCGCTTGCCGGCGTAGCCGTTTGGCAGATCACGTCAGGCTGAAATGCCGTGAACCAGATCGAGCGGTGGATCAAGACCCGTTTACCTGGAGGTCAGCCGTGTCTTCGTCGCGGCGCAAAGCTTCGACGCGCATCTGCGCTCGTCGGTGGAACAGACGGATAGGTGACGCCCGACGCTCGAAGTGGCGCCGGGCGACCCTGTATGCGCTAGATCATACGCTTGACGTCGATGTAGTCGCCTTCAGTCTGGATCGTCAGGGTCACGTCGCTGCCACCGCGATTCCGCCAGAACCAACCATGATTTCCATCGAAGGCGCTGAAGGCATCGAACGACGACATTCAGATGCGCNAACCATGATTTCCATCGAAGGCGGCTTCAATGGCACGTTCGTCAGCTGGAACGCTGCGACCCTTTTCGTAGCTTACGGACTGACCGCCGCCATCGCCGTGCGTCTCGAAGTTCACCACGCCACCGTCAGCTGTCCAGGAAAAGTTTGCCTTGGCGCCCTGCCGCATCACGAGCTTGACTTCGGCACCCTGGCCTGGCGCCAACGTGAAGGATAGCTCGTCTTGCCTTCCATCTGGCCGGATCGGGGTTTCCGAGGCTGCTTCGGTGGCAGGCGCTGCAGCAATGGCCGGAGCCTCGGCAGGAGCGATCTCTCCAACTGTCACATTGTCTTGGGATACGGCCTCCCCAGTTGGCGACGGCTGCAAAGCAGGCCGTTCGGCGGTCAGGGCGACGAGGAGGTTTTCAATTCGGTCCATGCGCGCCATCAACTCGGCCGGAGGGACCATTTGCGTCATCCGCTCGGCCGTAGCCTTCGCGCTGGCCATTTCATCCGCTGCCGCCTCTGCCGCCAGTTGCGTCTTGATTTCGCCCATATTGGTGAGGCCGAGCAATCTGCCTGCTCCGGTCGGGTCGATCGCATACTCGGATGGCATGACGATCGTGACGAGCAGGGCAAGCGCCGTCAGCGCGGCAATGAAGGTGGAGCGCTTCAGCTGCGCCGAAGTCGGCAGATCGGCGCGTCCGGGAAGATCGGTGTTGTACATGGTTTCGGTTCCTTATGCAGCGACGAACAGGCCAGTGAGCTGATATCCGATCAGCAGGAATCCGGCCGTCATCATGATGACGTTTGCCGTGTAGGCGTGGCGCCAGAAGCTTCGTGTCCGGCGCCAGTAGCCCATCACGATCAGGATGGCGCCAAGGGCCAAGAGCTGCCCGATCTCGACACCGACATTGAAGGCCAAAAGGTTGGGCACCAGGCCGTCCGACGAGATGTTGTATTCGATGATCTTCGTCGACAGGCCGAAACCATGGAAGAAGCCGAAGACCAGCGTCGCGATCTTGGTGTTCGGCTGGAAGCCGAGCCATCGCTGGAAAGCGCCCATATTGTCGAGCGCCTTGTAGACCACGGACAGGCCGATGATCGCGTCGATGATGTAGCTGTTGATGCCGACGTTGAAGTAGACGCCAAGCAGCATGGTCGTGGAGTGGCCGAGCGCAAACAGGCTGACATAGATGCCGATATGCTTCATCCGGTGGAGGAAGAAGATCACGCCGAACAGGAACAGGATGTGGTCGTATCCCGTCACCATGTGCTTGGCTCCGAGATAGATGAAGGGCAACACGTTGATGCCCGAGATTTCCTGGATGTAGCCCTTGTCGCCGGCAGCGACGGCATGGGCAAAGGCTACTCCGGTGAGCAGCGGCAGGGTCATGAGAGCGATAAGCAGGGGCAGGGCGGGTCGCCAACACGTGCGACGCGAGCCTGTCCGGCCCCGGTCGAAGGGTCCTTGCATAAGATTTCCAATCTTCGTCGTTGAGGGTGGCCGCGTGAGCGGCCGCGATCATGCGGCGAGGAATGGTCTCGGCGGTCGCTCAAGCCGGAATGTCGTGCCCGGATCGACGAAAGTCGGCGGATAATTCAGCCAGCCCCGTTCGACCTGCGGAAAGGTCGGTGCGAACCCGACAGGCGTGCTCGCTGTCTCGTGCGAATGGTCGGCCGCATCGTGCCCGTGAAAATGGCCAGCGCTCTGCTCGTCGGCTACGCCGTCATCATTTGCATGGTCATGATTTTCGATCTGCGCGGCGGCTTCAACTTGGCGCTCGATCGTGGCGGCGGCAAGTGCGACCGGATCGTGCGAGGCCGAATAGCCGACGGGGCGCAGCATGCCGAACGTCATCGCCAAGGCGATGACGAGACAAAAAACTGAGCTGTGGATCCGATTCGGCATGAACGGCGATTATTCTCCAAAATCCTAAGGAATGGTTGTTGCATGCACCAGAATCGAGGCCTCTTTGAGACTTGCATATCCCCTCCGGGAGGATAGTATCAACATATGAGCGGCCAACCCCACATCCACGAAACCCATCCCGATATCGTCAAGCGCCTGAAACGGGCCGGAGGACATCTCAAGGGCGTCATCGAAATGATCGAAGCGGGCCGGCCCTGCCTCGACCTCGCCCAGCAGCTTCATGCTGTCGAGAAGGCCATTTCGCAAGCCAAGAAGACCCTGATCCAGGATCATCTCAACCATTGCCTTGAAGATGTCGTCGGGCCGCTGGCACGCGAGCAGCGCCGTTCGATCGACGAGTTCAAGGATATCACCAAGTACCTGTGAGAAGCGCCATTATGGACAAAGTTCGCGACTGGTTTGGGTTTGGCCCGATGACGCGTGGCAAGGGCGGCCACGGACATGATCACGGTGATGGCGGCCATGGCCACACCCATGGCGTCATCGATCCGACGATCGCCACGACGACGCGCGGCATCTGGGCGATCAAATGGTCATTCGTCGTTCTGGCCATCACGGCAGCGCTCCAGCTCGTGGTCGTGTTCCTCTCCGGCAGCGTGGCGCTGCTGGCCGACACGATCCACAATGTCGGCGACGCGGCCACTGCCATTCCGCTGTGGATCGCGTTCGTGCTGGCCCGCCGCAAACCGAGCAAGACGTTCACCTACGGGCTGGGCCGGGTCGAGGACCTGGCCGGGATCGTCATCGTTCTCATCATCCTGTTCAGCGCCATCGTCGCCGGCTATGAGGCGATCGACAGGCTGATCAATCCGCGTCCCATCGCATTTCTTGGTTGGGTCGCCATAGCCGGCATCATCGGTTTCTTAGGCAACGAAGCCGTCGCTGTGTTCCGTATCCGGGTCGGCCGCGAGATCAACAGCGCGGCGCTGATCGCGGATGGCTACCATGCGCGCACCGACGGCTTTACCAGTCTGGCGGTTGTGCTGGGTGCTATCGGCGTATGGCTGGGGTTTCCGCTGGCCGATCCGATCATCGGGCTCTTGATCACGGTGGCCATCTTCGCGATCGTCTGGCAGTCTTCGAAGGCAGTCCTCACGCGCATGCTCGACGGTGTCGAGCCCGGCATCGTCGACGAAATCCATCATGCCGCCGAGCACGTGCCCGGTATCGAACGTGTCCAAAGCGTGCAGGCGCGCTGGATCGGCCACCGCCTGCATGCCGACGTTGCCATCAGTGTCGCCGACGCGGCGACGGCCAAGGATGTGCTGGGCGTCACCGAAGCCCTCAAGGAGGAACTGTTCGCCCACTTGCCGGCGTTGGCGGAAGCGAATGTGCGTCTGGAAAGCCCGGCCGGATCTGCCGAAAAGGGCACGGAACCCTCTCACGCTCATGGTCATCATGCGCCGGAGCCGTTCAAGGTCGACTGCGATCTGGCTGCGGGGACACTGGAGATCGTCGACACGCCTGCCGGCGAGCGGATGCGTCTGACGATCGACCGGCACGCCGACGATTTGACGGCGACGGTGATCATCGACCGGCCAGAGGGGCCGGAGACGTTGCACCTCGATCCTGTCGCCGACAATCATCATCGCCTTGAGAGCACGTTGGCCCCTGCCGAGCCGCATGAATTCGAGGCAAGACTGGTCCTGAAGGCCAAGGATCGCGAACAGGTGCTGCCGTTCAAGATGGTCGAACCCGAAGGCCACCATCACTGAGATCCGTGTGCCGGCTCGTACTCCGTCTCTGGCTCGACGAGCCGTCTCGAACTGCAAGAAGACAAAAATATGCTTCAGGTCTTGGCCAATCGCACCTACCGTCATCTCTTCCTGGCCCAGGTCATCGCCCTGATTGGCACTGGCCTTGCCACCGTGGCGCTCGGGCTGCTGGCCTATGACCTTGCCGGCGCCGATGCCGGCGCGGTGCTCGGCACGGCGCTCGCCATCAAGATGATCGCCTATGTCGGCGTGGCGCCTGTCGCCGCTGCGTTCGCCGAGCGCCTGCCGCGCCGCACCATGCTGGTTTCGCTCGACCTCATCAGGGCAGGGGTCGCCGTGTTCCTGCCCTTCGTCACCGAAGTCTGGCAGATATATCTTCTCATCTTCATCCTGCAGTCGGCGTCAGCAGGCTTCACCCCGACGTTCCAGGCTTCGATCCCTGACGTGCTGCCCAAAGAGAAGGACTACACACGGGCCTTGTCGCTCTCGCGACTGGCCTACGACCTGGAAAGCGTCGTCAGCCCCATCCTCGCGGCGGCGCTGCTTTCAGTCATAAGCTTCCATAGCCTGTTCGCCGGCACGGTTGTCGGGTTCCTGGCGTCAGCGGCTCTGGTCGTCTCTGTGGTTCTGCCCAGCCCGCAGCCCTCGGAGCCGCGCGGCATCTATGAACGCACGACGCGCGGGATCCGCATCTATCTGGCGACGCCGCGTTTGCGCGGCCTGCTGGCCCTTAATCTTGCCGTCGCGGCGGCCAGCGCCATGGTGATCGTCAACACGGTGGTCCTGGTGCAGGCGCAATTTGGCCTCTCCCAAACCGACACGGCGCTGGCGCTCGCAGCCTTTGGCGGTGGATCGATGATTGCAGCTCTTGCCCTGCCGCGGTTGCTTGAGAACGTACCGGACCGGGTTGCGATGCTCTCGGGCGCCGCGATACTGGTCGCCGGGGTGCTGATAGGGCCTCTCGCCAGCAGCTACTATCTGCTGCTGCCGCTCTGGTTCGTGCTCGGGCTCGGCTATTCACTGGCGCAGACGCCAACGGGCAGATTGATCAGGCGTTCCGCCGATGCCGTCGATCGGCCCGCTCTGTTTGCCGCTCAATTCGCACTGTCTCATGCCTGCTGGCTGATCACCTATCCGATTGCCGGCCGCGTCGGGGCGGCAATGGGATTGCCCTTCACATTCATTCTGCTTGGCGTCATGGGCGCCGCCGCCCTGATTGCCGCGATCTGGCTGTGGCCGAAACACGATCCGGACGTGCTTGTGCACACGCATGTCGATCTGCCCAAAGACGACCGGCACATCGGCGACGCGGTATGGTCGGAAGCAGGCTATGAGCATTCGCATGGTTACGTTGTCGATGATCGGCACCCGCAATGGCCAAAAGCAAGTTGAGCGCCCGGCATGCCTGGCGATCTCGCCGTCTATGGCGGTCTTTTTCTGACCGCGTTCGTGGCGGCTACAATCCTGCCGATGCAATCAGAAGCAGCCCTTGCGGGACTGCTTCTGACGGAAAGCTATGCTCCGGCTCTGCTCATCGTCTCCGCAAGCGCAGGCAATGTGCTCGGCTCGATCGTCAATTGGTGGCTTGGCCGGGGCGTCGATCACTTTCGCGACCGCAAATGGTTCCCGGTGAAGCCCTCCGCACTGACGCGCGCGACGCGATGGTACCAGCGCTATGGACGATGGTCGCTGCTGTTGAGCTGGCTGCCCCTCGTCGGCGATCCGCTGACGATCGTGGCGGGCGTCCTGCGGGAGCCGTTCTGGAGCTTCCTCGTGATCGTCACGATCGCGAAGGTTGGCCGCTACCTAGCGCTCGCGGCGGTGACACTGAGCTGGATGTAGCGGCTCATGGCAACACATTCGCGACCATCGCTTCCGACCTTTCTCTTGAGCCGACGCAGACCGAATAAGTATAGACATATCGCATATCCGAGTTAGCATGATTCAAAATCAATCAAAAAATGGGGAACTGACATGATCACTCTCGACCGCCGCAATTTCCTTGTTTCCACTGCCGGACTTGCCTTCGCCGCCGCGCTGCCACGCAGCGCCTTCTCCGAAACCAACGACACGCTGAAGATTGCCATCGCCGCGGAGACCGGCGATCTCGATTTGCTGCAGAACGTGTCGACGCTGAGCACCTACACCATCGTCTTCGATGCGCTGATCCACTACGGCCAGAACGGCGCGCTTGAGCCGGGACTTGCCACCAAATGGACTGTCGCGGACGATCAGTTGTCAATCGCTTTCGATCTGCGTGAAGGCGTGACTTTCAGCGACGGCACACCGTTTGACTCGGCTGCGGCCGAATGGAACCTCAAGCGCTGGTTGGGGGTGAGCGACTTTTCATGGATCGGCATCTCCGACGCTTTCGATAGCATCGTCACCGATGGACCGAACAAGTTGACGGTCAAGCTGAAGCGGCCAGTGCCGGCGGCACTGCTTGAACTCACCATCGTGCGGCCCGTCCGTTTCCTGTCGCCCAAGGCGGTCGACAAGGATGGCAAGCAGACGGCGCCGATCGGCACCGGACCGTGGATCGTCGAAAAATACGATTCGAGCGGCACCACCCTCATTCGCAACGACAAATACTGGGGCGAGAAGCCGCTCTTCAGCCGCATGGAATTGAAGGTGGTTCCGGACGAACTCGCTCGCGCCAATGGTCTGCGCTCAGGCGACCTCGATGTCATCGGTGGCGACTGGGTGGCGACGCTGTCGCCGCGCCGCGCTCGCGCACTGGAAAGCGACGGCATGAAGGTCGTGGCCGAACCGGGCACGGCGACGATGCTGCTCGGCTATTCGCCGAAGTCGAAGATCATCGCGGACAAGGCCGTCCGTGACGCCGTCTATGCATCGGTCGACCGGGCGGCGATCGCCAAGGTGCTGTTCGAGGGCTTTGCCGACCCGGCCGCCGATCTGTTCCCGGCGAACGTGCCTTCCTCGGGCAAGCGGCATGACGTGCCGGTGCGCGACGTGGCGGCGGCCAAGAAGATCCTTGCCGATGGCGGCTGGGTCGACAGCGGTGGTGCCTGGACCAAGGCCGGCTCTCCACTGACCATCGATTTTCTCGTTTCCGAAGAGTCCCTGCCGGGATCGCGGCGCATCGCCGAAATGATCCAGGGTCAATTGTCCGAGGTCGGTTTCCAGGTCCAAGTCTCCTCGGTGGACAATGCCACCATGCATGAACGGCGTCCGGCCTTCGACTATGATCTCGCTTTCTTCACCACCTATGGCGCTCCCTATGACCCTCACGGGACCCTTGGCAATGCCTTCGTCTCGACGGCGGACAGCGGGCCTGACGGCAAGATCTATGTCTCGGACGCGCTCGACGGCGTAGTCAAGGCTGCGCTCGAGGCGAGCGGCGCCGAACGCGACCTGAAGATGCAGGCTCTCTACGATTGGCTGCACGACAACACCGCCATCTGTCCGCTTGTCGTCAGCCAGCGGCTGTGGGCTCACAATCCGCGCGCAGAGAACTTCTCGCTTCCGGCGACTGACTACGACTTGCCGTTCAAGGCGATCACGCTGAAGGCCTGAAGACTTCGAGCCCGAGTGAGGCCTGACGATGAAACGCACGATCCTGCGACGGATGCTGCTTGCCTGCCTTTTGATCCTGGCGGCATCCGCGCTGACATTCGCCCTGGTTGCGGCGGCTCCGGGCAATGTTGCGGCGCTCATTGCCGAGCGTGCGGCAGGTCCTGGCGCTGACGCGCAAATGATCGCCAAGATTGGCAACGAGCTCGGTCTCTACGACCCGTTGCCGATCCGCTACGGACGCTGGCTTTCCGGCGCGCTGGCCGGGGATTTCGGCATCTCACTGCGAACGGGAAAGCCGATCTCGTCGGAGTTTGCCGCCCGCATCNGGCATTCTCGCCTTCATTTTCTCGATCGCGCTCGGCATTGCCGGCGCCGTCAGCAATGGTGGCGTGATGGACAGGTTCCTCCATGCATTTTCGCTGATCGGCGCGTCGACCCCGAACTTCTTCGTGGCGGCGCTGCTGGTCATCGTGTTTTCGGTGATGCTGGGCTGGGTACCCACCTTCGGGACCAGCGGCTTCACCTCATGGCTTCTGCCGTGGGTGACGATCGCGCTGTTCCCGGCCTCCGTTCTCAGCCGCGTCGTTCGGGTCAACCTCCAGGAAGCGATGTCGCGGCCGTTTGCGACAACCGGCTTCGCCAAGGGCTATACCAGAACGCAGGTGCTGCTGCGCGAGGCGCTGCCCAACATCGCCATTCCGTTCCTGACGACATTCGGCGCGCAATTCACGCTGATGATCATCGGATCGATCGTCGTCGAGACGGTATTTGCATTGCGCGGCGTCGGTGCCTTTTTCATCGAGGCGATCCGCTTCCGCGACTTCATCGGCATGCAGTCGGTGCTGCTGCTGTTTGTCGTCTTCTTCGTCATGGTCAATTTCATCGTCGACATGATTTGCATCGTCGCGGATCCGCGAATGCGCCGGGCGCGGGGAGCATGAGGCGATGAACATTTCCGCTATCAGGGACATCAAGGACTGGCCGTGGCTGGTGCTGCTCCCCGTAATCGGCTTTGTGCTGATCGGCATCTTCGCTCCTGCTATCATGCCTTACGATCCAAGTGCGCAGGACTATTCGGCGACACTGGAGGGCATGAGCTGGAACCACTGGCTCGGCACCGACTATCTCGGCCGAGACGTCTTCAGCCGCATCGTCGGTGGCGCCCGCATTTCCCTGGTGGCGATGGTGATCGTGCTTGTGGCCGCGTTGGCGATCGGGGTCACGATCGGCTCCTTCGCCGGCTATGTCGGCGGCCGTGTCGAGCTCGTCCTTATCAGCATCATCGATATTGCGCTGGCACTTCCGAGCCTGGTGATCGCGCTGGCGTTGATCGGCATTCTGGGCACCGGCTACTGGTCGATGATAACGGCGCTCACCCTGGCGTGGTGGGCGAACTATGCCCGCATGAGCCGCGCCGTCGTCACCGCCGAGCTGCAGCAGCCCTATATCGAGGCGGCCCGCGTGATGGGCGCCGGCCATCTGTGGATTTTTGTTCGCCATATCCTGCCGCATGTGCTTGCCCTCGTCGTGGTCTATGCAAGCGCCGACGCCGGCGCTCTTGTGCTGGCCATCGCCACGCTCAGCTTTCTCGGACTTGGCGTCGCACCGCCGACACCGGAATGGGGCCAGATGCTGGTCGACGGCATGAGCTACATCGAGGAGGTGCCGCGCCTCGTCGTGCTGCCCGGTCTGGCGCTGACGCTGGTCGTGGTCAGCTTTAACCTTCTGGGCGAAGCCTTCGCATTGCAAAAGGTGCCGCGGCCGGTTCGCGGCGCGACGTTGCGCAGACGCCGAAGGGCGCGCGCTCGCGAAGAAGCCGAGCGTAACGCCGTCGAAACGGGAACGACTTCAGCATGAGCGACGCTCAGCCAATCTATTCGATCGAAGATTTGGTCATCGACCTCTACGCCACCACCGTTTCTGTGCGGGCGGTGGACGGGGTGTCGTTCAACGTCCGTCCCGGAGAAACGGTCGCGGTCGTCGGCGAAAGCGGTTCGGGAAAGACCGTAATGACGCTCGGTCCGCTCGGCCTGCTGCCCGAGGGCGTGACCGTGGACATGAAAGGGTCGGCGCGAGCCGACGGAAGCGAACTGCTCAGCATCGGTTCCCGGCAATTGTCGGACCTGCGCGGGCGCTATTTCGGCGTGATTTTCCAGGACCCGATGAGCGCGTTGAACCCGATGCTGAAAATCGGCCCGCAGCTGGCACGCCAGGCGCGCCGTTTCGCTGGCCTGTCGCATGAGGCAGCGCGCAAGGAAGCGGTCTCGCTTCTGGCGCGCTCCGGCATCCCGGACCCCGAGGATCGCTATAACCGCTATCCGCACGAAATGTCGGGCGGCATGCTGCAACGCGCGATGATCGCGCTGGCGCTGGCGGCCCGGCCGCGCGTGCTGATCGCAGACGAGCCGACCACGGCGCTGGACGCCACGGTCCAGGCGCAAATCCTGGAGCTCATCCGTCAGATCCAGCGCGAGGATGGCATCGCGGTCGTGCTGATCACGCACGATATCGGCGTGGTCGCTTCCGTCGCCGATCGCGTCATCGTGCTTTACGCCGGCCAGGTGGCGGAGGAGGGGACGGCGATGGATGTGCTGACCCGGCCAGTCCATCCCTATACGCGCGGGCTGCTCGCATCGGTGCCGGATTTTCGCGCCGACGAACGCGCGGCGACCCGCGAGATACCTGGCCTGCCGCCAAACCAGATCAGGCTGGAACCGGGTTGCCGGTTTGCCGAGCGCTGCGAACTGGTCGAAGCCGGTTGCCGGCAGCACCGGCCGCCGCTGCAGACGATATCCGCGTCGACGAGCCCGCACCGTGTGGCTTGCCCGGTCGTGCTGAAACGAGAGGGGATCGCCGTCCATGTCTGATGCCGCGGCGATCGAGGTCAGGGGATTGAAGGTGCATTTCGCCAACCGTTCGGGTGCCGGCGCGGTGCGGGCGGTCGATGGCATAGACCTGACGGTCGCGCGTGGCGCGTTCCACGGCATCGTCGGCGAGTCCGGCTGCGGCAAGACCACGCTGGCCCGTACCATCGTCGGTTTGCAGAAGGAGAGCGAAGGCACCGTGCTGATTGGAGGAAGGAATCGCGCCGAATGGCTGAAATCGGACAGGAAGTCGTTCAGCCGCGAAGTCCAGTTCGTCTTCCAGGACCCGTTGGGGTCGATGAGCCGCCGCCAGTCCGTCTACCAGACACTGGAGGAGCCGCTGCAGATCCATCGCTTCGGTTCATCAGTCGAGCGCCGGCGCCGCATCGCCGAGCTTCTGGATCTGGTTGCGCTGCCTGAGACGGTGCTCGACCGTTTGCCAAGGTCGCTCTCGGGTGGCCAGCGGCAGCGCGTTTCGATTGCGCGCGCGCTTGCGCTGAAGCCGTCCATACTGGTCTGCGACGAACCGCTCAGCGCGCTCGACGTTTCGATCCGGGCGCAGATCGTTAACCTGTTCACGTCGCTGCAGAAGCAGCTTGGTCTGACCATTGTCATTGTCGCGCATGATCTGGCGATCGTGCGCGAGGTCTGCTCGGACGTGACGGTGATGTATCTCGGCCGCATCTCGGAAGCTGGCGTGACCCGGCCATTATTTCGCGAGCCGGCCCATCCCTACAGCCAAGCGCTGCTGTCGGCTGTTCCTTCTCCCGATCCTCGCATCGAAGCCGGGCGCCGCCGGATCATTCTCGCCGGCGATCCGCCAAGTCCCAGCGCGCCGCCTCCGGGGTGCCGGTTCAACACGCGCTGTCCGGTGGCGATCGATGTCTGCCGGGTCGAGGAACCGATGCTGCGATCGGTGCCGCATGGCGGCGTTGCAGCCTGTCATCTGGCCGATAGCGGCCGCCGCCCGGTTATCTGAAAAGATGGCGTTTCTGCCCCCAACGCGTTTCGCGAGGCTGACCGTCATTGCCGGTGTCCTGCGCGAGCTTTTTTTGCTGGTCACTGCCGCCAAGGTTGGCCGTTATCTTGTTCTTGCCGCCGTGACGCTGAGCGTCATCTGACCTCGCGAAGCTTCTCCAACCTGAGCGGGTTAGGCCCGACTGGTTCGAAGGAGCCAGCCCAAGAGCCACGTCTGATACAGGCGGTCGGGAAGCCTAGCCTTTCTTGACGGCGACCTTGTCAAGGGGCCGCGCGCAGTCCTTTCGCCAGCTGCTGCGCGTCGCGGGACCGGCCAACCAAGCTAAGGCACAGCGCGCGAAGGGCTTCAGCCAACGTCGACATTGTTAAGACATTCCTGTGGCCGCGCGCCAGGCCTGCACAACAAAGCTGTGCTGGTTCCAGACCATCAGCGCTCCACTGACAGCCATGAGCGCGACCACAAGGCCGCGGAACTGTCGTCCACTCAGGCGCTCGAGCCAGCGCTTGGCCAGCAGATTGGCAAGCGCAGCGCCCAAACCCGCGGCTGCGCCGTACATGGCCGCCTGACCCCCGAGCGCGCCAAGTCCGGTGAATACCGCGATCTTGACGACATCGGTCACAAACGAGTTCACCGATTTCGTGGCGACCAACGTCTCCTTCTCCGAACCGTAGTTCAGATAGAGCGAATTCAAGACGGGTCCCACCGTGCCCATCAGCGCCGACAACAGCGCGACGATCAGGCCGGCCGGGAGGAACCACCAGCGGCGGGCTCGGTAGCTCCGCTCGCGCGCCCCGCCGCGAAATTCCCAGACTGCACTGATCAGATAGATCCCTATGAGTATCTGGAGCCATTCCGCCCGACTGTTGGCGAAGAGCCAGGAGCCCGCAGCGGCACCGGCGATGGCGCCGGGCAGGTACCAACGGACGAGGCTCCAATCGATGTCGCGCCGGAAGGCCAGGGCGCGGATGGGATTGCCGATGAGCTCGGTCAAGGTGATGACCGGCGCAACCGCCGCGCTCCCTGTGATGAAAGTCACGGCGGGGATCAGCAATAGACCTCCGCCTCCGGCCGAGAGGGTGTTCAGCGTCCAGGTGAGGAACCCCGCCAACGCCAGGAGGCCTAGTCTAATCCAGTCCATCGGATCAGAACGAAGCGGGCCTCCGATCGTTCCGAACGCATCGGTTCGCAAAAACCCGGCCCGCCTTTTGAGTCTCGTGTGCGGTGGAAAGGCGATCTCCGGCGGAATGCTGGTGGCAGAAAGACGCCCTGCCAGAGAACAATTCCCGAGGCGGCGGGAAGAAGGCCGGCGATCGCTCCGAGCCGGCCGAACTCCGCCGTTGGACGGGCCACCAATCTAGCTCTTCTTGACGGCGACCTTGTCGAGGGCTGCGCGCAGGCCTTTCGCCAGCTTCTGCACATCGTCGTTCGCCCAGAAATGCATGAAGAAGAGCCGCGGCTGCTCATCGAGCATGTGGCTATGCAGTGCGGTGATCTCGATGCCGTTGTCCTGCATGGCTTTGATAACCAGATTGACCTCCTTTGCGGTCAGCACAAAATCTCCCGTGATCGCCGCCTTGCCGCCACCTGTCGATTGGAAGTTGATCGCTATTGCCGAGCCCATGGCCGCCGGCACTTCCATTCCATTTTCCTCGACCGGCTTAGCGCGCGGGATCGTGAACTGGTAGATCGCGCCATTGGCTTTGCCCTTATAACCGATGGTTTGGTCGACACCGGCTGCGTCGAAGTCGATCTGCGGAGCGGCTTGCGGCTGGGCGCCGCCTCCCATCGGTGTTTTGCTCAGCGCCAATCCGGCATGAAGCGCTGTGGCGAGCGTAACCGGGTCGCCCTGGCCGAACACGTGCATGTAGAGCGTCATCGGCTCCGCGCGCAGCAGGTGGTTGTGCACCGCGGTGATCTCGATCCCGCCTTCTTCCAACTTCTTCATGACCGGGTTCACCTCGTCCTGCGTCAGAACGATGTCGCCCATGACCATAGTCTGATTTCCCATGGGTTCGAACGCGACCCAGCCTCCGAGCGCAAAGCCGGGTTTCAGGGCCACGCCGTCGAGCGACACCTTCAGGTCCGTTCGTGGCAAGCCCACTCGATAGACGCCATCAGGCGTCTCTGCTCCGGATTTGCCGAGCGCCTTTGCGATTGTTTGCCAATCGGGTGCCGCCGATGCCGGTTGGAGCAGCGCCGACATCGCGATCAGCATTGCTCCGGTCACGAGTTTTGCATGCATGGGGTTTCTCCTTGTGATCTGCCCCCATTGCCCAATTCGTCATGCGGCTGCTGGCTTCGTGGCGGGAGGCCAGCTGTGCGTTTCCGCTTTGCGGCCCGAAGCCCACGCGTAGAGCGCGTCATAGATGACGAAGCCGTGGTTCAGCACCTCATGGTCGTCGGGCGTCAGGTCCCGCAGACCCATGGAGATCGCCAGCAACCCGGCCGATTGCGGCGTCAGGTCATGCCGGTCGGTGTCGGCACCGCGCACGATCGCGGCAATGGTCACGATCGCCGGGTGCGCTCGAGGCCGTATTTCGAGACGAAGGTGTCGACACTGCAGCCGTCGCCGACATGCGTGAATTCGACGCCGGGCACGTCATACGGCGTAGCGCCCGTCTCCTGTGCAACCCGGATCACCTGATCGGGTGGCACGAACAGGAATTCGGACTCCTTGTCGATGAAGCGGGCGATCAGCCAGGGGCAGGCAATGCGGTCGATGACCGGACGTTCGCGGGTAACCCATTTCACGGCCTTGTCTCCCTTGATTTGGCAACAAGCCCAGGCGGCCCACTGCCATAAGGAGGTCAACGCTACGCCCGAATGTGAAATGATACAAGTGTTGCATTTATTTGTGCACGTGATACGGTTCACTTATGAGTGAGGGGGAAACGACGGAACAGCGCTGGCTGCTCCTTATCCATCGGCTGCCGAGCAAGCCGGCCTATTTCCGGGTGAAGATCTGGCGGCGGCTGCAAGGCATCGGCGCGGTCGCGGTGAAAAGCACCGTCTATGCACTGCCGGCCAATGCCGAGACGCAGGAGGATTTCGAGTGGCTCCTGAAGGAGATCGTCGCGGGTGGTGGCGAGGCGATGGTGTGCGAGGCGCGTCTCGTCGACGGGCTGTCGGATGCCCAGGTCCAGGCGCTGTTCGATGCGGCGCGTGATGCCGACTATGCGGAGATCGCCAAAGAAGCGCGTGGTCTCGCCGCCGAGATCGGCGCGAACGCTGCGCCGGAGAAACGTGTGGAGACGCGGCCGCAGCTCAACCGAATGCGCAAGCGGGTCGCCGAAGTGGACACGATCGATTTTTTCGGCGCTACCGGTCGCCTCGCGGTTGAGGGGTTGCTCGCCGAGCTCGAAACGCATGTCGTGGAGGACCAGCCCATGACCGAGGAGTCGAAGGCGGCTGAGCCGATCACGGACCTCAAGGGCCGGATCTGGGTGACACGCCGTGACGTGCATATCGACCGGATTGCCTGCAGCTGGCTGATCCGCCGCTTCATTGATCCAGACGCCGTCATCCGCTTCGTCCCGGGCAAGAGCTATGCGGCGAAGCCGAGAGAGCTGCGCTTTGATATGTTTGACGGTGAGGTCACCCATGAGGGCGACCGCTGCAGCTTCGAGGTGCTGCTCACCCGGGCCGGGCTTGACGACCCGGCGCTGCAGGCCATCGCCGAGATCGTCCATGATATCGACCTCAAGGACGGCAAGTTCGGGCGCGACGAGACGACGGGCATTGCCAGCCTAATCGCGGGCATCGCCATGACGAATAAGGGCGACGAGCAGCGGATCGCGCAGGGCGGCCCGGTCTTCGACAATCTCTACCAGTATTTCCGCCAGAAGCGCGGGTGAGGGGAACCAATGACCAGCGTCCATGCCGTCCATCCGAATGCGCTGGGGGATGAACCTTCGCATTGCATCCCCTTCCGCGAAGCAGTGCGGGTCTGGGCGCGAGTCGCTGCGTTGAGTTTTGGTGGCCCGGCCGGCCAGATCGCGGTAATGCATCGCATCCTCGTTGAGGAGAAGCGCTGGATCGGCGAGACGCGGTTCCTGCATGCGCTGAACTACTGCATGCTGCTGCCAGGACCGGAGGCCCAGCAGCTCGCCGTCTACATCGGGTGGCTCCTGCATAAAACCCGAGGCGGGCTCGTGGCCGGCACGCTGTTCGTACTGCCGGGCGTCATCGCCATCATGGCGCTGAGCTGGATCTATGCGATTTTAGGCAATGTCGGCGCGGTGCAGGCGCTTTTCTTCGGCCTGAAGGCCGCTGTCCTCGCCATCGTGCTCGAGGCGGTTATCCGGGTCGGCAAGCGAGCGCTCAAGAACAAGGTCATGACAGGCCTCGCCGCCGCCGCCTTTATCGGGCTCTTCCTGTTCCATCTCCCGTTCCCGCTCATTGTCCTGACGGCCGGAGTGATCGGGTACGTCGGCGGGCGGGCCGGGCTGGCAGCGTTCATGGCGGGCAACGGCCATGGCAAGGTCGGCGGCAAGCAGGTCGCCGACGCGGAATCGGCGCTCGGCGAAGGCATTCCTGCCCATGCTCGCCCGCCGGTCAGCTGGTCGTTGAAGATCGGAGGTGTGTTTCTGGTGCTATGGCTGGCACCTGTCCTCGGCCTTTTCGTGCTGTTCGGGTCCGGCAATGTCTTCGCCGATATCGCGGTCTTTTTCTCGAAGATGGCGGTCGTGACCTTCGGAGGCGCCTACGCCGTCCTTGCTTACGTGGCGCAGCAGGCTGTCGATACATATGGCTGGCTGAAGCCAGGCGAGATGCTGGACGGCCTCGGCATGGCGGAGACGACGCCTGGCCCCTTGATCATGGTGACCCAGTTCGTCGGCTTCATGGGCGCGTATCGAGCGCCGGGATCGCTTAATCCGCTGCTCGCCGGAACGCTGGGCGGCCTGCTCACCACCTGGGTCACCTTCACACCTTGCTTCCTCTGGATATTTGTCGGTGCGCCGTTCGTGGAAACGCTGCGCAGCAACAAGGCCTTGTCCGCCGCGCTGGCGACCATAACGGCAGCCGTGGTGGGCGTGATCCTGAACCTGGCAGTGTGGTTCGCGCTTCACGTTCTGTTTGGAGCACTGCGCGAGGTCAAAGGGTTCGGCATGACGGTCGATGTGCCCGCATTCAGCTCTGTCAACATCCCGTCGCTTGTCCTGACATTAGGTGCGCTGCTAGCGGTGTTTCGCTTCAAGATCGGCATGCTCCCGGTGCTCGCCGGCTGTTCGATCCTCGGGCTGCTCTACGGGATGGCGACGGGAGCGATCTAAGCCGTGCAGCCAGCGCCGCTTACCAGTGGTGAGGAGGCATCGTTGACATTACAGTGGCTCGCGCACGGTTTGCGCAAAGCTATTCCGAAGCGGCGCTTCAGGCTGCTTCCTGCCGGTGCTGAGCCGACTGTTGCGAACCTGCTGACATCGAGGGGACTGCGGGCGTTCGGTGACGGTGTGGTCAGCATCCTGCTTCCCGCCTACCTGGCCACGCTCGGCTTCGACGCCTTCGAGATCGGAACCCTGTCGACGGCGACGCTCGCGGGCTCAGCCGTCCTCACCCTGGCTGTTGGATCGTCGCGCATCGCTTCTCCCGTCGAGCGCTGCTGACCGCAGCGGCTGTCCTGATGATAGCCACGGGTATCGTCTTCGCTGTCGTTCACGACTTCTGGCCGCTGCTTCTCATCGCGTTCGTCGGCACGCTGAACCCATCTTCAGGGGACGTCAGCGTGTTTCTACCGCTCGAACATGCGCAGCTTGCGCAGAACGTCACCGACCGCGGCCGCACGGCGCTCTTTGCGCGCTACAGCCTCATCGGCTCTCTCGCCGGCGCCGTCGGGGCGCTGGCCGCCGGAGCGCCCGACTTTCTCCGCGACGCCATCGGCCTGGAAATGAAGCAGGCCCTCCAGGCAGCTTTTCTATTTTATGCCTCGCTTGGGTTGGCGGCGGTGCTCCTCTATCGGCGGCGGCCGAGTGACGCGCCTGGCGCAAACAGAGTGTCGGCACAGCCATTGCGCAGGTCTCGCTCCATCATTCTAACGCTCGCCGCGCTCTTCAGCCTCGATGCTTTCGCAGGCGGCTTCGTCGTCCAGTCGTTGTTGGCCCTCTGGCTCTTTCAACGGTTCGGCCTGTCGCTCCCCGCGACCGGCGCAATCTTTTTCTGGACGGGTGTCCTTTCGGCTGCGTCCTATTTGGTCGCTGTGCGAATTTCCCAGCAGATCGGACTCATAAACACGATGGTGTTTACGCACCTTCCGTCGAGCCTCTGTCTGGTGCTCATCCCCTTCATGCCGAGCGTCGCTCCGGCGATCGCTCTTTTGCTGATTAGAAGCGCGCTGTCGCAGATGGACGTGCCGACCCGCACATCGTACGTCATGGCCGTGGTGACGCCCGAAGTGCGGGCTGCCGCGGCGAGCATCACCGCCGTCCCCCGCAGCCTCGCGGCGGCCGCCAGTCCAGTCCTCGCAGGGGCTCTCCTTGCCGTCTCCAGCTTCGGCTGGCCCCTGATCATCGCCGGTGGGCTGAAAATTATCTACGATCTCCTGCTGCTCGCGACGTTCCGCAATGTTCGCCCTCCAGGGGAGCACGGGGGCGGGAGGAATGACATGTCAGTCGGCCATGATCGAACTGGCAACGACGCGCGGGTTTCCTGGTGGCGTTGAAGGCAGGACCACCAGCCGGACAAATTGCTTACGTCCGCCGGCAACGAGGATGTAGAGACGCGAGAACTCCTCCGTATCGCGATCATCGGCAATCTTCTCGGCATCCGTACGGGTGAAGAAACTCTTCCGAAATGCCTCATGATCGATATCGGGAAATGCCAGCGTACACGTCTGCACCGGTTTGCCACTCATCGTTGCCTTGGTGGTGCCGATGATGGTTCCTGCTGGCAATCCTTCCTCCGCTTCGGCCACCAGCCATGCCTCCACTGAGGTTGGATTAGCGATTGGCGCGAGTTCGGCGAAGCCTGCTTCGGCAATAAGTGTCCACCTGCGTTCGTGCGCGGTCTCTATCATGCGCTCGAAATTGGGACCCTCGGCCAGACAGGTACGGTGAAATTGTTCGACAGCCTGATCCGCATCACTGGCGGCCTGCGCCGGCGAGATCGTCAGACCCAAGATGGTCCCTGCCAACGCTAGAAATCGGAACATGTCTATCTCGCGTAGCTGATTGTGGACGAACCACTTATCCTGAACGGGCTACGACACTCGTTGTTCCGGACTGTCGGCGCCTGCATGGCTTGATGGAGGCGCGAAGCGCCTGCGCAGTTGATGCAATGTTCAGGCATCTGGCAACTGATGGAACCATGCCGCTCTGGGTTTCGATGACGGACCCTGCTACAGACCCACTCACACCGCCGGGCGGGACCATTTGATCTCGTGCTGAGTTCCTGGAGACATCTCCCGGCGCTCGCCGAGGAACCTGCATGTCGTGCTCGCCGGCAACCAGCCCCGGTGGTTTTTCGGGCACTTGGCCTATGTCCCAGTCCACTGTGAAACTTGTTAAAATCCGTTACGGCAAAGGTTTTCGAGGTCCGCTTTTGCCATTCCCTCGAAGCCCAGCGCGGGAAGAATATCATTATCTCCCTTAAGATCGCGACCGTAAGCCGCCGAGAATATGGCAATTCCAGATTCATGGAGAATCGCCGAATTTCCGCTGATCTTCCCCAACAAAACGGTCGGCAGCAGCCCGAACGGAACGTCCTCGAGAATATAGCGACTTTCGATAGTTGACGGGCCGAAGCCGCCGCGGCCTTGGCGATCCATCTCCTGGTTCATTTCCGAAACGGTGCCCATAGGGACGTGAAACGACAATGAAAAATGCTCTTCAACTGTGCGCACGGCAATTCCAAAACGGGCGGCGATCGCCAATCGTTCCGCGTCCAGAGCCTCGATAAAGCGGCCGACAGCCGGGGTGACGTTTCCGGCCTGGCTCCACTGTTCTCCCTTCTCCATGCGTGTGAGATTAAGAAGAGCGATCCCGAGATGGTTCTGCGGATTGAGGTTGCTGAGCGCGATAGCAAGCATGCCGTCGCGCTTGACGAAACGATCGCCGAACAAGCTCGTGCAAAGCTCGAACCCTTGGTCCTGAGCACTGAAAGGCAGCGTCGCGACATCCAGTTTCTGGCGAACGGTTGCAACATCGATTTCGGCTGGCCCGCGCTGTTGCCCGGTCACGAGCGTGGTACCCCAGACGACGATCGGCAGGCTAACCTTCCGGTCCGCAAGCCGCTTGGAGAGATACAGTGCCCCAAAGGAACTGTGCGAGCTGATGATAACCGGCGTTCCGTCCCTTAGATAAGGAGTGGCAGCGTCCATCACCATCTTGTGCCCGTAAGCCGGCAACGCGATTATGACGACGTCGGCATCGGCAATGGCGTCTTCGCAATCCTTGGCGATGCGCACCTTAGTCGTTGCCTTGATAGCTCCGGTAGCCTTCAGCAATCCACCGGCGGCCAGCGCCTTGGTGCGTTCTCCGGAAGGCGACCAAAGCATAGGGTCATGTCCCGCTTCGGCCAGAAAGGCGGCAAGGCCGTAAGCAATCGCTCCGGCGCCAAGAATGCTTACGCGCATAAATTCCCTCCTGTTGCGGGCAATGCAGCCTCCATTTCTCACTAGGAGGTTCCACAAATCGGAGCCGCATCTGCCATCGTCGGCTTCTGGCGATGGGATTCCGGCCTGAGCCCGCGATTGCAACATGCCTCAGCGAATATTCGTTTCCGCTTGACATATATCAAAAATGAATGAGACGATGTCAATCATATGGATTGCGCATGTAGAGAGAACATGGAAACCCGCGACCTTCAGAGCTTCCTTGCGGTTGCTGCCAGCGGCAGCATTACCAAGGCGGCTGACATGCTCGGTCGTTCCCAACCTGCAGTGACACGCACCATTCAGGATCTCGAGGCAGAGCTCGGCTTCGAATTGCTGCACCGTGTCGGTCGGCGGGTGCAGTTGTCCGAGGAGGGTGTGGCCTTCGAGGAGGAGGCGCGGCGCTTGCTGATGTCCTTCACCGAGCTAGCCGCGCGGGCCAAGATGATTGCCGCCGGCAGAGGGCGGATCCTGCAGATTGTTACCACCTCCGCGATCGGTACTGGCTTGATCCCGACGGCCATGGCCGAACTCAAAGGTGTCGAACTTCCGCACGAGACGCATCTGGGGCAGTTTCTCCCCTCGATCGTCGCCCAGGAGGTGCGCAGCGGACGTGCCGAGATCGGGTTTTCGAGCCTGCCGCTCGATACGCCCGGTCTGGATGTCCTGCGGCTCTATTCAGCGCCTGATGTTGCTGCCGTGCGGGAGGACGATCCGCTGGCTGAACTTGACGTCATACCGCTTTCCGCTTTTGCCGGTCGCCGCGTCGCCACATTGCTCAACCCCCTACGTTTCCAGTTGCATGTCTCCAAGGCATTGGCGGCCAGGGGCATCGACACCGGGCCAGTGATCCGGACGAATACTGCTTATGGCGCGTTGCAGATCGTTCGGCGGACTGGCGTTGCGGCTGTGATTGATCCCCTCACCGCCTATGGCGTGGCCCTGCCTGGGGTCGTCATTCGCCCGATCGACGTGACCGTTCTTTTCTATTGGGGCGTTGTGGCTGCCGAGAAACGCCCCCTTCGTCCAGTTGCGCAGGCGTTGATGGATGCGGTCGAAGCGGTGGCTGAACGGTCGATCGTCGGCTTCAAGAAACTAGATCCGGCCCTCGCTGGCCAATTGGTGAACGATCCGGCATCCGACACAAATCACGGAACGGGAATATGAAGCATACCCCTGCCGCGCCAACGTCGACAGGTCTTGCTGCGCTCGAAGCACAGCTCGCGCAGGATCTCGACTTTCTCGAACTGCCCGCCAAGCCATGGGTTCCCGCGCGTTCGCACGATGGCGTGCCGATCCGTGATGTCGTGGTGATCGGCGCCGGCATGTGCGGACTTGCTGCCACGGCAAAGCTGGTGCTGACCGGGATAACCAATGTCGTGGCCTATGATGCGGCTCCGGCCGGGCGCGAGGGACCATGGGTAACCTTTGCTCGCATGCAAACGCTCCGGTCGCCGAAAACCCTGCATGGTCCGTCGCTCGGCCTGCCGCAATTGACGTTCCGCGCCTGGTTCACGGCGCAATGGGGCGTTGAGGCGTGGCGGTCGCTGGACAAAATCCCCAAGAGCCAGTGGATGGACTACCTGGTCTGGTACCGCAAGGTTCTCGGTCTGCCGGTGCGCAACAGCGTGCGCATGACCGGACTGGCACCCGTTGGAGATCTGATTGCGATCGATATCCAGGGCGCGGAGACTGGCCGGGTCCTCACCCGTCGTCTCGTTCTGGCCACTGGTCGGTCCGGGTTGGGCGGTTTTGCCGTGCCCGATTTCCTCAGCGGCATCGATCGCGCCTATTGGGCCCATTCTGCCGACGACATCGATTTCGATGCGCTGAAAGGCAAGCGTGTGGCGGTGATCGGCGCCGGTGCCTCTTCCATGGATAATGCCGCAACGGCACTCGAGGCGGGAGCCGGCTGTGTTGACATGTTGATCCGGCGCAAGGAAATGCCGCGCATCAACAAGCTGACCGGCATAGGCAGCCCGGGTGTCGTACTCGGCATGCATCACTTGCCGGATGCCTGGAAGTGGAAATTCTTCGATTATACCGCCTCGACCCAGACACCGCCGCCGCGTTCATCGACACTCCGCGTGTCTCGCCATTCGAATGCTCGGTTCCTTCTCGACTGCGGCATAGTTGCGGTGAAGGAGGAGGCAGGGACCCTGCTGGTGGAAACCACGCAGGGACCGTTGCGCTACGACTTCCTGATCGCGGCGACCGGCTTTTCAAATGACTTCGACGGCCGCCCGGAATTCGCGGCGATCGCCCCACATATCCGCACCTGGTCGGATGGCCGATATAGGCCGGATATGGGGCCCGGTCGTGCAGGTATGTCGGACGCGCCGGATCTCGGTCCGGCCTTCGAGTTTCGCGAACGCGTCCCCGGCTCCTGCCCGATGCTGGCGCATATCCACTGCTTCAACGACGCCGCCATGCTGACCCATGGCAAGGTCTCCGGCGATATCCCGGCCGTCAGCGCCGGGGCCGACCGTCTGGTCCGCGGCATTGCCGCATCGCTGTTTGCCGAGGATGTCGAAACCCACTTCGCCAATCTGATCGCCTACGACACGCCGGAACTTCTGGGCGACGAATGGGTCGATTCAACTCCCTTGCTGCAGAAGGAGGCCGCGTTGTGATCGACGCGATGGACAAGGCTGCCGGCCTTTCACCGGATGATACCCTTTTCGCCGCAAGGCGGTTTCGGCTCGAATTCGTGCGAGGGGCAGAAGAATGTCGCCTCTCGGTGCTGCACCCGGCAACCGATCAGGGGCTGGCGCCGAATTTGCGTGTTGCTCTTGCCCGTCGCATGGCCGCCCTGAACGCCGATCCGGTCCTGGTGGCCGAATATGATGTGCAGCTGGCTCAGCTTGGTCCGACCGAGCAGCTTCTGGCCTTGGCCCAGGGGGAAACGGATTTGAATGAACCCCTGGCGACCATCGTTCGTCATGTTGACCTGATCACCCTGACGCCGAAAAAGGCGGAAGCGAGCCATATCGCTCTCCTGGAGAAGGCTGGATTGAACAATCCTCAGATCGTCGCGCTCTCCGAGCTAATCGCTTTTGTCAACTTCCAGACACGGGTGGCGACCGGCTTGCGCCTGATGAGGTCGGCATGATTTCCTCTGTTCGCCTGAAGCCGCTCAATTGGCATCCCCACATCGCACCGGTCGAGCTCTCCGAGGCCACGCCGGAACAGCTCGAAGCGATGAAGGTTACGCCATCGGCCAAGAAAGTTTCGGAGTATGTGCGCACCCTTGTGCATGATCCCGAGAGCTATCTTGCCCGCACCGTCTTGTTCAACGCGATCATGTATGTCGAAGGCGGGCTCGCCCGTCGCGACCGCGAACTTGGCGCATTGGGTGCCTCGATCGTCAATGGCTGCAAATTCTGCGCCGTTGTTCAC
>NZ_AYVY01000035.1 GCF_000503055.1 Mesorhizobium sp. LSHC420B00
ACGAGATGCAATTCGCAAAGAACATCTCGAACCGGATCGTCTTCATGGATCGTGGCGTGGTTGCCGCCGATGGCAGTCCAGCTGAGATCTTCGATGCACCATCCAGCCCACGACTTGCTCAATTCCTGCAGTCAGAACTCGCTTTTCAATAGCTCAACAAGAAGGGAACCTAAGAAATGTCTGCAATCACATCCAGTTTTTCCCGTCGCGCTGCCCTGGCTGTTGCCGGCGGCATCGCAATTGCTCTTGCAACCGCGGGGATCAGCAATGCTCAGACCGTTCGCACGATCAAGATCGCGACGTCTGCCGAATCCAAGCCGCTGGCATGGGGCGCGATCGGCGTAGAGCCGCAAGGCTATGAACCCGATCTTCTGAGAGCGATCAACGCAAAGCTGCCGCAGTATAAGTTCGAAATGGAAGGTGTTTCGGATATCGCGCAGGAAACCGGCCTCGCCACGGGCAAGTACGACATCGCCGTCGGTGGCTACTACAAATCCCCTGAGCGCGCCAAGCAGTTCTTCATTCCGGAAAACCCCATGGGCGCCAGCCTGATGAAGATCTACAGCAAAAAAGGCAGCGGCATCAAGGAAATGAAGGACCTGGTCGGCAAGAGGATCGTTCCGACCACGGCCGGCGGCGGCACCTACAAGTTCATCATGAACTGGCAAAAAGAAAATCCACAATACAAGCTTGATGTTACGGCATCGAGCGCCGGTATTCCCTATCCCAACCGATTGGACGAAGTTCAGAACGGCAAATTCGACGCGCTTGTTCTGCCTTCGAATCTCGGTGAGCAGACCGTCATCGAGGAAAAGAAGCTCGATATCGTGGCGTCCGATCCGGTCTTCAGCAACAACACCTACATGCTGATTCATAGGTCGGACGAAAACAAGGTTTTAGCCGACGATGTGAACAAGGTTCTCAAGGAATTAAAAGACGATGGCACGATCGAAAAGCTCTCGCAGAAATGGTTCGGCGAGGACATCGTCAAATACATGAAGTAACAGGACCTTTTCCCAACCATGTAGCGATAGCCAGCGGTAAGGCTGAATTGCAAGAAGGAGCGTTTCAAAGTGGATGTTTCTGCTATGATTCCCGAGTTGCTCTCGGCGTTGCCGCTGACTCTCGCCATCACCGTTACGGCCATGGTCGTCGGCTTTTGCTTGGCTCTCGTCGCGACAACACTCCGAGTTCAGAGGATACCGGTGATCAGTCACCTGACTGACCTCTACGTGTCCTATGCCCGGAGTGTTCCCGTCGTCCTGCAGTTATTCGTCGCGTTCTACGGGCTGCCCTTGTTGGTGATCCTGTTCGGCGCCGAGGATTTTATTTCTGCAACGATCGCTGCGATGGTGGGGCTGAGCCTCTATCATGGAGGGTATCTGTCGGAAGTCATGCGACCTGCATACCTGGCCGTCGATCGCGGCCAGCATGATGCGGCCGACAGTCTGGGATATACCTTCCGACAGAAGATCACCCGCGTAGTCGGCCCGCAAGCGGTGCACTTCGCATTGCCGGGCTATGGAAACGCCATCATCTACCTGATCCATAACGTTGCGCTGGTCATGTACATCGGGGCAGCGGATGTGATGGCGACCGCGCACTTGATCATGGAGCGCGACTATAACCAGTACCAGTTCGAAACGTACCTCGTGCTGGCGGTTATCTATTCGCTGATGTGCCTCGTCGCGTGGCTCATCGTGCGCTTCTTCGAGCTTCGCTCGCCAATGCAAGCGCCAGAGGCGACGACAACAGCTCAGATCAAGAACGCGGCCGTCGCGAGCGTGTGACGTAAGGGGTAATCCGACCATGTTTGATACCGATATTCTGCTCCAGGACTCGCAGGAAATTCTGGGCGCCGTACCCGTGACGCTCGGCATGGCTTTCACGATTTTCATCCTGTCCACGATCGTCGGCAGCCTTTTTGCGCTCGTCGAACATAGGCGGATCCCCGTGCTGCGACAGCTCATCATGGCCTATAAGGTCGTCTTCAAAGGCGTTCCGATGGTGATCGTGATTTTCCTCGCCTATTTCGGTCTGCCCCCGGCATTCCAGTTCCTGCTCTCGTTGCTCGCGATCAACTTCAACGCCCACGAAACGCCCAACTGGGTAATCCTTGTCATTGCAGTCACCGGCTGCGTTGCGGCGTTCCAAGCGGAAATCATCAAAGGAGCCCTGAACGCCTTCGACACCGGTCAGTCGGACGCCGCCCATTCGCTCGGTTATACAAGCGGCCAACTGTTCCGACGGATCCTATTTCCCCAGGTGGCCCTCACCGCAATTCCCGACCTGACAACCTCGATGATGGTCATCATGAAGGCGCTTTCCCTCGGGTTCGCCATCGAGGTTGTCGATATCTTCGCCCAGTCCCAATTGACCGCCGCGCTGAACTACTACTACCTAGAAGCCTTCGTGATTGCCGTCGTGATCTACATGGTGATTGCCTATATCGTCACCCAGATTGCCGACAGGCTGGNGAAGCCTTCGTGATTGCCGTCGTGATCTACATGGTGATTGCCTATATCGTCACCCAGATTGCCGACAGGCTGGAGCAGGCGCTGAGGGTGCGGACGTGATAAGGATGCGGGATAGAATCGCCAAGCTTCGGATATCGAGCCGCACCTGGGAGACAATTCTTTCGGAGATGAAAAGCTTGAGGCGAAACCCGAGTAGCCGATGTATGTACAGATGATTTTGGTGCGATTTGATTGACCGCATTGTTTGCGCTGCTGGCTGGCTTCATGCCGACTGGAGCCACCGATCGCCCCGACGCAACGTTGCGCATGTACCGACGATAGCGGCAACCCGTAGGAAGATCAGCTTCTCCTCAACTGAAACGCGCGTTCGATTATGTCTCCCATTTGCGCAGCAAATCGACCGGCGGTCCTCGGAAGCCCACCATAAATCAACAATATCAATGCGCTACTCGAAGGTTCGCCAGCTATGACTTGGCTAACTGAGCCAAAATATAGCGCTAAACCATTGATAAATAGCGACAATGATGGGCCCGGAGGGAGTCCAAAAAGCCCCGGCGTGTCCTCCCAATCTCCTGGACGCGTTCCGTAGCTTCTTGGGCCGCCAAGTTGGCGGCGGCCCTCGCGCTTTTGATGCTGATACACGGCATTGCCAGCGGCGTTCCCTACAAACGGAACTCCATATCCGGCGATGACGGCGTCCCGTGGGACCGCGAGCAATCCCTTGAGCACTGATGGAACCGACTTGACAAATCGGCGGCCGTCCGACACGTTCTTAACAAAAGGCACAACAAACTTACAAAAGTTCAAGTTGGCACAATCTGGCCGATAGGGAGAAGGCCGATGCATCTCGGTCACCGAGCGGAGACTTGCGCGTGAGCAGCGCAGCCCTCACGCGGCCGACCTCCAGGTGGGCGCTACCCCGGTTCATGACGGCCGAGCATCCTTTCCCCTGGCTCGCGCCGATCACGGTGATGCTTCTCGTTTTCGGCATCTATCCCCTCGCCTATTCGGTCTGGCTATCGTTTCACAAACGCAATGTCGTCTCCCGGCAGCTTGACTTCGCCGGGCTCCACCAATGGACGCGCGCCTTCTCGGATGCGCGTATGTGGCATTCGCTGGAAACCACGCTGATCTACACCTTCGTCGCGCTTGCGGTTCAGCTTGCGCTCGGCATCCTCATCGCGCTTCTGCTTGACACCGATCGCAAAGGTTACGGGGTGCTGCGGGCGCTGATGACACTGCCGCTGGTGGTGCCGCCTGCGGTGACCGGAATGATGTTCCTGCTGATGCAGGACGGCTCTTTCGGCGTCCTGTCGTTCTACCTCTATGGCGTCGACCTGATCTCGCCGGCGCAGCCGATCCTGACGCAGCCCGGAACCGCATTGGCGGCGATCCTGCTGGCAGACATATGGCAATGGACGCCGTTCATGGTGCTCATCATCCTGGCAGGGCTCAGGGCGCTGCCGAAGGAACCTTTCGAAGCCGCGGCGATCGACGGCGCCAGCGGCATCCAGACGTTCTTGCGGCTCACATTGCCGATGCTGCGCAAGGTGATAGCGGTCGCGGTGCTGATCCGCGGCGTCGATCTCTTTCGCATCTACGACTACGTCTACATCATCACCGCCGGCGGGCCTGGCACGGCCACCGAGACGCTTTCATTCTACGCTGGCCGTATCTATTTCACCGGAGACTTTCCCTATGCCGCGACCCTGTCGCTGATCGTGCTCGTCGTCTTGATCGTCGTGTCGAACCTGTTCGTCAGGCTGTTCAAGGTGAGGTTCTGATGGAGTCGTCGCGCGCCCAAACCATCGCCCGTGACGTGCTCGCCGTCCTGGTGGTGGCGATCTTCATGTTCCCGATCGCGTGGTGGGCGCTGTCGTCCATCAAACCCTATTCGGCGATCTTCGACCGCAGCGGACCGGTCTACGTCGATTTCACGCCGACGCCGGACAATTACCGTGTGACCTTGCTTGGCGTTTCGCGCGTCGACATCGGCATGGAACAGGGCGGCGAGGCGGCCGGGGTCATCAAGGGTGGCGCCAGCTCCTACGATTCCCGCCAGTCGCTGCTCGACAGCGCCGTCATAGCCGTCGGATCGACGGCGCTGACGCTGCTGCTGGCCACTCTGGCCGCCTATTGCCTGTCGCGAATGCAGTTCAGCGGCCAGCAGTCCTTCCTGTTCTGGATTCTCTCGCAGCGCTTCATGCCGCCAATCGCGATCGTCATTCCGATCGTTTTCATGTTCCGCGATCTCGGCTTACGCGATACTTATACGGGGCTCATCCTCGTTCACAGTTTGATCAACCTGCCGCTGGCGGTTTTGCTTTTGAAGTCGTTCTTCGACGATGTTCCGCGCGAGGTTGACGAGGCGGCGCTGATTGACGGCGCGACGCGCTGGCAGACGTTCCGACGCGTGGTCCTTCCCATGGTCAAGGGCGGCATCGCTGCGACGGCTGTGCTGTGTTTCATCTTTTCGTGGACCGAGTTCCTGCTCTCACTGTTCCTGACAACGTCGATCCGCACTGTGCCGGTGAAGATCTCCACCTTTGTCACCTCGACCGCGACCGAGTGGGGCTACATCACAGCGCTCGGCACGTCTGCGATCATACCCAGCTTCATCTTTATCCTGCTGGTTCAACGGCATCTGGTCCGCGGCCTCACCCTCGGGTCCCTGAAGGAGTGAGGCGCAGGCGAGAAGAACGACGACAAAAACGCAACGGAGGAACGATCATGAGCTTCAGAGAACACGACAAGAAGACATTCGTCGCCGATACCTGCAATGACTTTACGGCGCGCCGAATAACCAAACGCGACTTCATGAGGAAGATGGCGCTCGCTGGTGTCGGCTTTTCTGCCTTCGGATCGGCTATGCTAGGTGGTGGCCGCACCAATCGGGGGATGCTGGGCCTCGGGGTTGAAGAAGCCCGCGCCCAGGACGCCGATATGCTGAAGTGGCTGGCCGACGTCGGCAAACCATACGCCGGCACCAAAATCCGCTACACTTCGGAAGCGACGCCGCCAACGATCGTGGCCAACCAGCTTGTCGCGGGTGAATTCACCAAGGCAACCGGCATTGAGGTGGAAGTCGAGATCGTGCCGCTGGAGCAGGTTCTCGCCAAGGCCACGCAAGACGTGCAGGGCCAGCTTGGCACCTACGACGTCTACTATCTCGACCAGTCCTGGATGGCGACATTTGCACAGGATGTCGTCGATCCGCGCGAGTATTATGACCAGAACAAAGAACTGGCGATGCCCAACTTCGACTGGGACGATTTCTCCAAGCCGCTGGTCGACGGCATCGCCATGTACAACGGCAAACAGTGCGGAATTCCATTCGATATTCCGATCTTCATCCTGATGTACCGCAAGGATCTTTTCGACAAACACAATATTGCGCTGCCGACAGATCTCGACGCCTACCTCAAGGCCGTGCAGGCGCTCACAGAGGCAGAAAAAAGCAACGGCATCTTCGGCACAGCGTGCCAGGCGAAGTCCGGCCACTATTCGCTGGAATGCGACTGGACCTTCGCATTGTGGGGCCATGGCGGTTCGATCTTCAACAAGGACAAGAAGTTTGTCGGCAATGACGAGCGCGGCGTGGCCGGACTGCAATTCTATCAGGAGCTGGTCAAAAACTCGCCGCCCTCGGCGACGACTTGGACCTGGGACGGTCAGGGACAGGCGTTGACACAGGGTCAGGCCGCCATGGCAATCACCTGGGGCGAGGATTTCCCCGGCTTCGACGCCAACGATTCCAAGGTCAAAGGCCTGTTCGAGGCCCTGCCCGCGCCCAAGGAGGTTCCTGGCCGCCGCGCCGCCGCCGATTGCGGCTTCAACGAAATCCCGGCCGTCGGCCACCAAGGTGGCTCGACGATCTCGCTGTCGCAATATTCCAAGAACAAGGAAGCAGCATGGCTGTTCATGCAGTGGGTCTGCTCGAAGGATGTGATGGCGCGGGTATCGACGCTCGGCGGCGGCGCCTCGCCGATGCGCAATTCCTCTTTTACAGATCCTCGGGTCAAGGCGAAGGCTGTTGTCGGGCCCGGAACGACACGCCATTTCGAGGCGATCAAATACACTATCGACAACCAGATGGGATCGGAGCCGGACATGCCGATCTGGGCGGATCTGTCGAACAACGACATCCCGGTTGAACTCGGCAAATTGCTTACGGGCCAAGACTATGGCGGCGACGCCAAGGCATGCCTGGATGCCATTGCCGGCATTGTCGACGGCAAAGTCAAGGATGCCGGTCTTTAGCGGCTAGTCGGTGATTTGGGCGAAGGCGGCTTCGGCCGCCCTCGCCGTTTGGCAATGTGGCGGCAATGGTTCCGGATCTCGTCATCGGCATCGATTCCTCGACCTCGGCAACCAAGGCGATCGCCTGGGACCGCAATGGTCTGGCCGTGGCTGAAGGTCGTGCACCGCTTGCAATGTCCAACCCGCGTTCGGGCTATTTCGAGCAGGATCCGGCCGAATGGTGGGCCTCGACGGTCACGGCGCTTCGTTCTGTCGCGGCAACAGTTTCGCCCGCACGCATTGCCGCCCTTGCGATTGCCAACCAACGCGAGAGCTTCGGCCTTTTCGACGAGCAGGGCCAGGCCGTCGGGCCGGCAACGCTCTGGCTCGATGAGCGCGCCCGGCGGAAAGCACGCCGCTTCGGCGAGAGCTTCGGCGCGGCACGCGTCCACGCAATATCCGGCAAGCCGCTGGACGTCATTCCTTGCCTTTACCGCATGATCTGGTTTCGCGAGGAAGAGCCCGAGGTTTTTGCCCGCGTGGAGCGAATGGCCGAAGTCCACGGTTATCTGGTCTTTCGCTTGAGCGGCCGGTGGGTGACGTCCACCGCATCCGCCGACCCGATGGGCATACTCGATATGCGAGCTATGGACTGGTCGAACGAAATACTCGCCGCAGCGGGCATCGCCCGGCGCATGATGCCGGACCTGGCAAGGCCCGGCACCGTTCTGGGCCAACTGACTTCGGAAGCGGCCATTTCGACCGGCCTGCGCGAGGGCACGCCGATCGTCGCCGGCGGCGGCGACGGTCAATGCGCCGGAACGGGCGCTGGTGTGTTGCAGCCGCGATGCGCTTACATCAACCTCGGCACAGCGGTCGTCTCCGGCAGCTTCGGCACGGACTACGTCCACGACCAGGCCTTCCGCACCGAGACGGCGGTCGCCGATGACGGCTATATCTATGAGACGTGCCTTCGCGCCGGCACTTTTCTCGTCGACTGGATGGCGCGCGAAATGCTTGGCGTCGATCTGCATGGCGCAAGCGATGCTCTGGAGGCGCTCGAGGCCGAAGCCGCTGCCAGCCCGATCGGCGCAGGCGGCATAATGCTCCTGCCCTACTGGCAGGGCGTCATGGACCCGCACTGGGATAGCGCGGCCCGTGGTGTGATTGCCGGGCTATCCGGCTCCAGCCGCCGCGGCGACATCTATCGCGCCGTGCTGGAAGGCATAGCGCTGCATCAGGCCGCGACAAGTCAGCGGGCCGCTGCGGCTGCCGCCCAGACCATCGATCAGTTCATAGCCATCGGTGGAGGAGCGAAGTCCGACCTGTGGATGCAAATTCTGGCGGATGCACTCGATCGTCCCATAAAGCGTTCGACGACGGTGGAAGCCTCCTCGCTTGGCGCGGCGATGGCGGCGGCAAAGGGCGTGGGCTGGTTTTCCACCATCGCCGAAGCGTCCTTGGCAATGGCCAGCGAGCCGGCCAAAACCTTCGAACCGGACACGAGACGGGCCGAGCTCTACGCCGAACTTCTTGCGATCCATGCCGATCTTTGGCCAACGCTTTCAGCCTGGAACCAGCGCCTCGCGGCCTTCATGGAGGCCGATCATGGCTGAAACGACCAACTGGAACGCGTTGATCGAGGACGTTGTCGCGGGACGCTGGACAGATCCCAAGACCGGCGCGGCCACGATCCTGCCGTTCCAGACGATCGAATTGCTGGAGACGACGGAGGGCCGCGAGGCGGATCTCGTTGCGCCCCTGGCGCTCGGCCGTCGCATCGCTGTTGTGTCCGATGTCAACACCGTCGATGTGATGGGCCGGCGCGTCGCGAAGGCGCTGCGCGCCATCGCCGACATCAGTGAAATCGTGCTGCCTGACGGCCTCGACTGCGATGAGGCAACGATCCAAATGGTCAGGGAGAAGACGCGTCACGCCGACGGGGTCGTGGCCGTCGGGTCTGGCGTCCTCAACGACAGCTGCAAGCATGCAACCTTCCTCGACGAGCGGCCCTATGCCGTCTTCGGCACGGCCGCCTCGATGAATGGCTATGGCGCTTCGACAGCGTCGGTGACCTTGGCTTCAGGGCTCAAGATCTCGCTGCCCTCGCACGCGCCGCGGGGCATCTTCCTGGACCTTGGCGTTTCGGCCGCAGCGCCCGCCTGGCTCAGCGCCGCTGGGCTCGGTGACAGCCTGTGTCGTCCCACCGCCCAGATCGATTGGTGGGCTTCGCATCGGCTGTTCGACACCTACTATTCTGCCGTGCCCTACCTGCTGCAGGCGGGCGATGAGGGACCGATGCTGGCCCATGCGCCTGGCCTTGCCAGGCATGACGTCACCGCTGTCGGGCATCTCCAGCGCGTCTTGACGCTGTGCTCGATGGGTGTGTGCTTTGCCGGCGTTTCCCATCCTGGATCCATGGGAGAGCACCAGATTTCCCATTGGGTCGACATGTTCGCGCAAGACCATCATCCCGGCACCACGCACGGTCAGCAGGTGGGGGTTGCCTCGATGGTCATGGCGCGTCTGCAAGCGCGGCTGCTGGACATGAAAGAGCCACCGCAGGTGAAGCCGACCGCCATCGACGAGGCGGCGATGCTGGCCCGCTATGGGGCACAACTTGGACCACTTTGCATTGCCGAGATGAAGAAGACGGCACTCGACGCCCGCCAGACGGAAATCTTCAACCGCAGGCTTGCGGAAATCTGGCCGGCACTGCGCCAGGAGGTTCGGCCGATGGCGATGCCGGTTGCCCGCATGGAGGCAGCACTCAAGGCTGCCGGGGGGCCGGTCACCGGCACAGAACTAGGCCTGCCGCGCGCGCTTTGGCACGACGCCATTCGCTATTCGCGGGAAATCCGTGGCCGATGGTCCTTTGTCAATCTGGCCGCCGATGCAGGGCTGCTGGAGGAGTTTCTGGAGAGCGAATGGTGAGACCGCATCCGACCGTCGCCAATGACTCGCATGGCGAAAGTTGAACCCAACCGGCAAGGGCAATCGAAGGATAACAATTTATGGCGTCTGTCACCATCAGCAACATAAAGAAAGACTATGGCGCCCTCTCGATTATCGATGGACTCGATCTCTCGATCGAGGATGGCCAGTTCGTCGTTCTGTTGGGGCCGTCCGGGTGCGGCAAGTCCACACTGTTGCGCATGATAGCCGGGCTCGAGCCCATCACGTCCGGTGAGATCACGATAGGAGACAGGGTCGTCAACACACTTCATCCCAAAGACCGCAATATCGCGATGGTCTTCCAGAATTACGCGCTTTACGCGCATATGACCGTCTTCGACAACATGGCGTTTTCCATGCAGTTGAAGAAACGCCCCAACGAAGAAATCAAACAGAAGGTCGGATGGGCGGCATCGATCCTCAATCTGACCCCTTATCTGGAACGATATCCCCGCCAGCTTTCGGGCGGCCAGCGGCAACGCGTCGCCATGGGTCGCGCTATCGTGCGAGACCCAACTGTCTTCCTGTTCGACGAGCCGCTGTCCAACCTCGACGCCAAGCTGCGCGTGCAAATGCGCACGGAAATCAAGGAGCTCCACCAGCGGCTGAAGACCACCACCGTGTATGTCACGCATGACCAAATCGAGGCCATGACCATGGCCGATGTCATCGTCATCATGCGCGACGGCCAGATCGAGCAGATCGGGCGCCCGCTTGATGTCTACGATCGCCCGGCAAACCTCTTCGTCGCCTCCTTCATCGGCTCGCCCGCAATGAACATGTTCCATGGCGAGGTGGCTTCCGAGCGCGACGCCTGGGTGGTGCGGACCGACGAGCTATCCCTCCCGCTTCCGCCAGAGGCTGCGGTCCGGCCCGGCCAAAAGGTGATCTATGGCATTCGGCCCGAACATCTTCGACCTGTGGCAGACGGGCGCGGCATCCCGGCGAGAATTACGGTTGTCGAGCCGACTGGCCCCGAAATCCATATCTTTGCCGCCATGGGCAACATTGCGATCTGCTCGGTGCTGCATGACCGCATGGAGCTCTCTCCTGGAGCTGTGATCCACCTGGAGCCAGCGCCTGAGCGAATCCACCTGTTCGACCAAGGCAGCGGCGAGCGGCTGGACAAGGAAAGAAGCTGAATGGCGAAGATCATTATCCTCGGCGCTGGCGTCATGGGCTCTGCGATGACGCTTCCGGCCGCTCACGCGGGTAACCGCATCACTCTTGTCGGCACCCATCTCGACGAGGAGATCGTCAGCTCTGTGGCCGACACAGGTCATCACCCTCGCCTCAACATCACTCTGCCTGACGCGGTAGCCGCCTGTTCCTGGACCGAATTCGGGACGGCGATGAACGATGGAGCCGACCTGCTTGTACTCGGCGTCTCGTCGGCCGGCGTTCCTTGGGCGATCGACCGCATTGCTGAAAGCATCAAGTCGCCCATGCCGATACTTATGATTACGAAAGGACTCGCCGCGAGCGAGGAAGGCATCGAAATCCTGCCGCATCTGCTTGCCCGCGAGATTGAGCAACGTACTGGCTTGTCGATCTCGGTGATGGCCGTCGGCGGACCTTGCATTGCCGGCGAACTGGCCGCACAGCGCGATACCTCCGTGATCGTGGCTGGGCACGATCCCGACCAGCTGGCCGCGGCGTCACGCATCCTGCGCGCGCCTTTCTATCATGCGCGACCATCATCCGATCTCATTGGCGTCGAGATCTGCGCCGCTTTCAAGAACTTCTATACACTCGCCGTTGGGGCTCCCGTCGGGCTGCTTGAGCGAGACGGCAAGGCGCCCAACGGTGCGCTCATGCACAACCTTGCCTCGTCGCTTTTCTCGCAGTCCCTCGCCGAGATGGCGATTCTGGTCGAAGCTCTGGGTGGAAAAATCGAAACAGTGCTGGGGCTGGCCGGCTCCGGCGATCTTTATGTGACCTGCCAGGCGGGCCGTAACGGTCGCATGGGACGCCTGCTCGGCCGCGGCCTGCCCTATTCCGTGGCGAAGCGCGAACATATGAGTTCGGACACGGTTGAGGGGGCGCAACTGGCGCTGGACCTTGGTCAGGCTTTGAAGAATATGATGGGCCGGGGTGTACTTCCCCATGATCGCCTGCCGCTGACGACTGCCATCATCGACGCGATTTGCCATGATGCTCCGCTGGTTTTGTCCTTCGACCGCTATCATCGAGGCTAGCGGAGCCGGGGAAACTCGATTGATGCCTCATATCGATGAGCACATGGCTCGGCCGAGCCCGCTCTGAACCCGCTGCCGCGGAGTGGACAGGATGATCTGATGGAGAAACCAGCACGAAAGAAACGCGACGGCCGCCAAGCCGTAACGAGTTCCGTCACGGCCGATCGCGAGGAAGGGCTGCTCGTGCGCGCCGCCTGGCTTGCTTATGTCGGTGACCTCACCCAGGCGCAAATCGCCAAGTCTCTTGGCCTGACCCGCCTTCGCGTCAACCGGATGCTGGCGCATGCGCGCCAGCGGGGGATCGTTCAGATTCGCATCAATTCCAAGGTGGCGAACTGCATCGAGTTGGAGAACCGGCTGCGGGACGCCTATGGTGTCTCGGATCCAATCGTGGTCCCGACACCGCCGGATCCTGCTCTGGTGCCACAGGTCATCGCAGCCGCCGCCGGCGAAGCCCTGTCACTTAGAATCCGTGACGGGATATCGGTGGGCGTGGGATGGGGGCGGACGCTCCAGCTCAGTCTGCGGTCGGTGACCGTGCGCCCGGTCAAAGGAATGTCGATCGTTTCCCTGCTTGGCGGGCTTACACGTGGATCGGCGATCAACATCTACGAGATCGCTTCCCGGCTCGCGGCGCTCTTCGACGCGGAATGCTTCTACATCGCAGCACCGGTGTTCACGGATACCGAGGCCACACGCGATCTGCTTATGCGCCAGTCAATTCTGGAAGATGCTTTCACCCATGCCCGCGACGTTGACGCCGCTTTCGTTTCGGTAGGCGCGGTGCACAAGGACGCCACCATCTTTCGGATCGGACTGGTAGGGGACGATGATCTCAGATCGCTCCGCCAAGCCGGAGCTGTCGGCGATATTTGCGGCCACTGGATCGGCGCCGACGGACAACTGGTCGATCACCCGCTAAACAGTCGCGTCATCGGCCTCGCCCCCGAACATCTGCGCGACGTCGACACTGTGATCCTGCCCTCCGGCGGCCTCGACAAGGTTCCGGTGCTGCGCGCCGTGTTGCGCTTGGGTGTCGTCGATGTGCTGATCACCGACGAGAAAACCGCTGAGGCGATCCTTACGGAAAAGCCGTAGCGCAGACTGATCTCCACCAGCAGAGTGGCTCGCGAGTGATTGCTTCTTCACGTCACAGCACCTCGTGGATTTCCTCGATCGAAGTCTCGCCGATCGGCTTGTCCAGAACGATCTCTCCGCGCGCCATCGCCACGACCCGGTCACAGCATTCGAAAACATGATGCATGTTGTGGCTGATGAAGACGCTAGTGATGTTCTGGGCCTTGAGGCCACGAACGAAGCCGATCACCTTTCGCGTTTCCTTCACCGAGAGATGGTTGGTTGGCTCGTCGAGAATCATGACTTTCGACTTGAAGTGCATGGCCCGGGCGATCGCCACGCCTTGGCGCTGGCCGCCCGACAGTTCGCCGACCAGCGCGTCGGGCGACCGCAGATGCAGGTCGACGTCGGCGATCGCCTTGACGCTTTCGTCACGCATGCGCTTCTGGTCCAGGATGCCGATACCGAAAACCGAACCCTTCACCGGCTCGCGTCCGATGAAAACGTTGCGGGCGATGGTCATGGTCGGGACCATGGAATTGTACTGGTAGATCGTCTCGATGCCGCGTTCCATGGCGTCGCGCGGGTTAGAGAAGCGGACCGGTTCACCTTCGATCCTGATCTCGCCGCCATCGGGCTTTTGGGTGCCTGAGAGGATGTTGATCAGCGTCGATTTGCCGGCGCCATTGTCGCCGACGAGGCCCAGTGCCTCGTCGGGATAGATATCCAGCGTAACGTTTTTCAAGGCGTGGACGCCGGAATACCATTTCTGGAGTCCCTTGATCGCGATGATGGGCGCCGCCATGATCAGGTCTCCACCTTCATTGCCCTGCCCCGCTTTCGAAGCCATGCGTTCATGACGACCGCGAAGATAGTCAGAAAGCCGATCGCCATCTTGAACCAGTTGGCGTCAACCTGGCTCAGCACCAGTCCGTTGTCGATGACGCGGATAAGGGCAGCCCCGATGATGCCGCCGAAGATGGTGCCGATGCCACCAGCCAACGAGGCGCCACCGATGACGGCAGCCGACACGGCCTGCAGCTCCAGCCCCTCGCCGATCGACGGCAGCGGGGCGCCGAGCCGCATCACCTGAATGGTACCGGCAAAGCCGGCGAGCACCGAACAGATCATGAAGCAGGCGACCTTCACCCGGGCCGTCGGGATGCCCATCGATTGCGCGGCGGGCAGAAAGCCGCCGGTGGCGCGCACCCAGTTGCCGAAATTCGTGTGCGACAGGAGCACGGTCACCAGGATTGCCACGGCGAGAAACCAGAAGAACGACATGCGAAAGAGGTCGCCCGGTCCCACATAGACCGTAAACAGCCATTTGGGCAGAGCGTTAGCTGGTATGACAGGAGGGAAGCCGCCGGAGATTACCACCGTCAGCGAACGCGCGATGAACAGCATACCAAGCGTGGTGATGAAGCTTGGTATCGCGAAACGAATCGTTATGAACCCGTTGAAGAAGCCGATGAGGGCAGCGATCGCGAGGCCGGCGGCAAAGGCCGGCGCGAACGGAACGCCTGCCGCGAGCATCACCGCCATGGTCATCGGGGTCAGCGCAAAGACCGAGCCCACCGAAAGATCAAACTCACCGCATATCATCAGCAGGGTCACGCCGATCGCGACCAGCCCCATTTCGGGCAGCAGCCCAAGCATTCCGCGAAGGTTCTGTGTGTTCAAAAATACGCCGTTCGAGCGAATCTGAAAGACAATGAGGAGCAGGAGCAGGAACACGACCGCCGCAAGCTCCGGCTTCTCCAGATAAATCTTCATCAAACGCTTCATCATTCGCTCCGGCTCGGGATCGTTTCCGCTGGTTATCGCATCGGCAAAGGGGATGGCGGCAGTCTGTCTTCTACCGCCCTTGACGGGGGAGATGCCGCTGGAGGATGGGGACGGAGCCAACGCCCAAGACCGTGTTGCCTGGCCCTCCCCCTTGTCCAGCCGACCTCTCCCCGTAAGAACGAGGAGAGGACGCCGGCTTCGTGCCTACCGCACGCCCTTTGCGGCCAGTTCCTTGAGCTTTGGCACGTCTTCCTTGACGATGATGCCCTTGCCGGTGTCGATGTCTGCCGGCAGCAGACCGACGTTCTTGGCGAGATAGGCTTCCATCACCGGCATGAAGCCCTGCATGTAGGGCTGCTGGTCGACCTGGACCTGGATATAACCCGCTTCCATCTGTTGCAGGACTTCCGAGACGATATCAAAGCCGCCCATCAGCACCTTGCCCGGCTCGATGCCGCGATCGATCAGTACCTGGGCGACGTAGGCATGCCAAAGGCCGGTGTCGAAATACACCGTGGTGTCCGGGTGGGCAGACAGATAGGCGCCAACACGATCGGCGACGACGGCGCCGTCTGTGCCGGTGTCGAGCCGTTCAATGACCACTTCGCGTCCGCCATTCGCGGCCTTGTATTCCTCAAGGAACTTCATGACGCCGGCAGCGCGCTGTTCCGACCAGTTCTGACCGGGCGCGGAGACGCCGACGAGGGCCCTGATCTTGCCTTCCTTGGGGAAGAACTCGGACATCTTCTTGCCGAGTTCGTAGCCGGCGGGAATGAAGCCCTGGCCGATGAAAGCCTGGCGGGCATTGCCGGCTGCTCCCTCGGTGTCGTCGACATTGGATGCGATGACCGTGACGCCGGCAGCGCGGGCGTCGCCGATGATCTGGTCGAAGGCATTGTTGTCGACGATCGAGGTGATCAGCGCGTCCGGGTTTGCCGCGAGCGCCGCCTGCATGTTGGCCGATTGTTGCTCGATCGAGCCTTCGGTCTGCGTGAAGACCATCTGGCAATTGGCCTGGATCTTGGCGCAGGCGTCGTCAAACCCCTTCTTCACAGCTTGCCAGAACGGGTTTGACGCCGACGAATGATGTGTGAAGACGATTTTCATCGGCTCCTGCGCGCGTGAGCCGATTGCCGAGCCTCCAGCCAGTACTGCTCCCAAGGCTGCCGAGATAAGTAGCTTCTTCATGGTTCTCCTCCTCCGTAGAAAGCTGCTTCAGGTTCATTTTCAGAGAGTCGATGCGTCGGTCACCCGTCGAAGCGCGGTGAAGGCGCGATCGATCTCCGGGTTCAGTTCCATGCCGAGGCCCGGTCCGGAAGGCACGGTGATCTTGCCGTTCTTCACCTGCGGCAAAGCGGTCACAAGGTCGCGGTACCAGGTCTTGTAGAAGGCCCTGACACTCTCCTGGACGAGCGCGTTCGGCGCATTGAGCGCCAGGTGGGTCGATGCGCCGAGCACAACTGGACCGGTGCAGTCGTGTGGCGCGACCGGCAGGTGCCATGCTTCAGCCATGGCAGCGATCTTGCGCGCCTCCGAGAGCCCGCCGCACCAGCTGATATCGAGCATAATGACGCCGGCCGCCCCGGTCTCGAGAAGGTCACGGAAGGCCCACCGGGAACCGAGCGTCTCCGAAGCCGATATCGGCGCCAGCGAAGCCTCGGCATAGCGTTTCAGGCTGGACAGGCTGTCCATCCTGATCGGATCTTCGTGCCAGAAGGTCTTGTAGGGGGCAAGCTCGCGGGCGATCTGCATGGCCGGCAGCAGCTGCCACATTGAATGGAATTCAACCATGATGTCCATCTTGTCGCCGACCGCATTGCGGATTTTCTCGAATGGCGCCAGCGCGGAATTCAAATCAGGCTGCGAAATATACAAGCCGCGCGTTTTCTCGGCGGCCATGTCGAAGGGCCAGATCTTCATGGCCGTGATGCCTTCCTCCAACAACGAATGCGCCAGTTCGTCGGCGCGGTGAAGGAAGCCGTTCAGATCATCATAGGCGTCGCCGGGCTTATCGAGCCCGTAATTGGCCGTCGTCTGGCCGGTGGTCTTCTTGATGTATTCGGTACCGGCACAGGTGTTGTAGGTCCTGATCTCGTGCCGGGTGAAACCGCCGAGGAGTTGTGCGATCGGCTGACCCGTCGCCTTTCCGAACAGATCCCACAGTGCGATATCGAAAGCGGAGTTGCCCCTGACTTCCGCGCCCGTCGATCGGAAACCGAGATAGCCGACGAGATCGGCGGCAAGCAGGTCGATCTGCAAGGGGTTGCGCCCGATCACGCACGGCGCGACATATTCGTGCAGATAGGTCTCGACGGTTTCGGCCATGAAGAAGGTCTCGCCCAGCCCAACGAGGCCTTCGTCCGTGTGAACCAGGACCCAGAGAAGGTTCGGCCGCTCCTTGAGCCGCAGCGTTTCCAGTTTCGTGATCTTCATCGCGCACCCCGCTCCTCAGGCGATGCCAGCCGCCAGCAGGGCCTTGACGCTCTCGTCAAAATGCCTCGCCATCAGGTCGCGAGCGGACTGAGGATCACCGGTCTCGATTGCTTCGGCGAGATCGATATGGATTTGGATCATCTCCAACTGCTCGGCATCCGAAGGGCGGCTCCGCCAGCCGATCGGCCAGGTCTGGCGCGATACGCGCTCGAACGCGCCGACGATGAGGCTGAAAACCGGATTCTTTGCAGCCTTGGCGAGTTCGAGGTGAAAGGCGAGATCGTGCTCCATGACCTGTTCCGGCCGCTGGAAATTCTCGCGCATGGCGAGCGCGTGCGTCCTGATCCTTTCCACTTCGTCGGCTGTTCTGCGCAAGGCCGCCAGCATGGCGGTGCGGGTCTCAATCGTGCGGCGCACGTCGTAGATTTGCTGCACCGTGATCTGTTCCGTGTGGACGCCATGCTCGATCACCAGCGACATGGCGCCATAATCCAGCTCGGCGACGGTAGCCCGTCTGCCTGCCCTCAGGTCGATAAGCCGCATGGCAGCGAGCGAGCTGAAGGCCTCGCGAACCACGGTGCGCGAGACGCTCAATTGTCTCGAAAGCGCGGCCTCGCTGGGCAGCCGGTCGCCGGGCCCGAGCTCATGCGCGCGGATATGGCGTGTGATCTCGCCGATCGTATTGCTGACCAGGCTCGCTGCGTCGGAATGTTTTGCGGATACGGCCGTGCTCACGCGATCACCAGTTCAGGAGGGCAAACCTGTATGGCAGGTTTTTCCAGATGTGTTGATAGTATGCGAGAAAGATGTATGTCAAGATCAGGCGGGCCGGCGTCGTCGCCAGGAGACCGATGGCAAGAGGCTTGCACGAAAGATGCTCTTGACGCGCCGTTCGGCCGGGTGCAGGAGCCCGCGCGGTCGAGCAGGCGATCGTCTGCTTGGCGCGCTCGACATTCTCGTCGTGAACAGCGGCGGGCCGCCGACCATGTCGTTCGAATTTTCTCGGCGGACGATTCGCTGATATTTCGATCGACGCACCCCATATGAGCGGAAAGAGTGTCACTTGAGGACTTGCCTATGCTGATTTCGCGTTCAGGACGGTTTGCAATTTTGATTGCGGGATTGTTTCTGGCATTTTCCATGGTCGCTGTGGATCACGCCGATGCGCGCCGTGGCGGCAGCTTCGGCAGTCGCGGCATGCGCACTTTCCAGCCGGTCCCGCCGACCAGGACGGCGCCACAGCCTTCCGCACCGGTCGAGCGCTCGATGACGCCCAATGCGGCAACGAACAATGCGGCCCGCCAGCCGCAGGCATTCCAGCGCCCAGGCTTCTTCAACGGCCTCGGTGGATCGATGATGCGGGGGCTGCTGCTCGGCGGCTTGATCGGCGTTCTTTTGGGCCATGGGTTCGGCGGCTTGGCCGGCATGTTCGGCCTTCTCCTTCAAGTGCTGCTGATCGGCGGCGTGGTCATGCTGGCCATTCGCTTTTTCCGCTCGCAATCGGCGCAAAACCCAGAGCCCGCTACGGCCGGTGCCTCGCGGGGCACCGGGACCTTTGGGCGAAGCGCTGCAGCCCGGCCCGAGTCGAGCAACGCCACAGCTTTCGCCATGCCAGGCATTGGGTCAGGATTTGGCGGAACGAGCCAAGCCAATCCTTCCCAAGCCAATGCTGCCGATGAGATCACCCTCACCCAAACCGACCTCGACACGTTCCAGCAAAGGCTGACGGAAGTTCAGGACGCATTCGGGCGCGAAGATCATGTTGCTTTGCGCCGGTTGGTGACGCCCGAGATGGTGTCCTATCTGTCCGAGGAACTTGCCGACAATGCCAAAAAGGGCGTCAGGAACGACGTGTCGGACGTCAGCCTGTTGGAGGCCGATATTGCGGAAAGTTGGCAGGAGGGTGATCGCGACTACGCGACGGCTGCTTTGCGCTATGAGTCTCGCGACGTGACCCGCGATCGTATCAGCGACAAGATCATTGAGGGCCAGGCCGATCGGCCGACGGAGACGACCGAACTGTGGACCTTTACGCGCCAGAACGGCGGTGACTGGAAGCTTGCCGCAATACAGCAGCCGAGCTGATGTGCCCGGCCTTGATGTCTGCCAAGAGTTTTGTTCAGGTTTCTCGCTACCACTCGAAGGCCAGCGCGCCCCTTCCGCGCGCTTCTTTCCCCCAACGCGCGTTGAGGTAACACTAAACCACCGGCTTCAACCGGGACCGGACAATCAGCATCGCACCGCGCGACTTTTTGCGTTTCCGGTCTCGTGTAACCCAATCGACGACCTCCTGCCGGGTTGCAGCCCGCCACCCCTCGATGCTCAGGCAGGCAGGCTCTTTGACAGCCTGCCTCTTCTGGTTTACGTGCGGCCATCAAGAATGTTCAACGCGTAACGTGTGTGTCGCCGTTCGCCGGTTCTTATCAGTGCACCGTTGGCAACGAGGTCCTGCAAATCTCTTGTTGCCGTCGCGCGCGATGCCTGCGTGATGGCGATATAATTCTCGGCGCTGAGCCCCCCTTTGAACCCGTCGATGCCCGCGCGGAACATCCGGGCGATGACCTTTTCCTGGCGCTCGTTGAAGTGATCCCGGTAGCGTTCGTGAAACTTGGCCTTGACGACGGAGAATTCGACACGAGCGAGCGTTACGCGCTGCGCTTCGAGGATCGTGTTGGCGAAGTAGAGCAGCCAATCTGTTACCGCGTTGCTCGTGTTGCTGGCCTCCAGATGGTCGTAGTAGGCCTTGCGGCGGCGCTCTATCGTATAGGCCAACGCGATGAGGCTGGGCTCACCCAGATTTTGCGCCAGCGCCTTTTCGCAGAGGGCACGGCCTATGCGACCGTTGCCATCCTCGAACGGGTGAATGCTCTCGAAATAAAGGTGCGCGATAGCGGCACGCGTCAACGCTGGCAGCGGTGTCTTGCCTTTGGATGAGGTATCGTTGAACCAAGTAGTGAAGGCATCCATTTCGGGTTTCACCCGCGCGGAGGGCGGCGTTTCGAAATGAACTTTGGGCTTATCCAGCCGATTGGAAACGATCTGCATGGCATCGGCATGCTGGCGGTAGTTGCCGATGGTCTCGATACGACGCTCACCCGACATCACCATCGTATGCCAAGCGTAAAGAGTGCGATGCGTCAGCGCATCGGCAAAATGCAAGTAGCCATCCGCCATCATTTCAGCGATGCCCCGCTCGGCAGGCGGAATGCGCCTGGTCTCCCCGCCCAGACCAAGTTGCTGGCGCAGGGATGATTGCAGGCTCTCGCGGTCGAGGTACTCCCCCTCAATCGCGGATGTCTTCAAGGCCTCTTCGCTGATAAGATCGATGCGGATCTGGTCGCGATCGTCGGAACCGACATGACGAAAGACGCCTAGGAACTCGCCCGATCGCAACAGGAACTCGCTTTCCAGCGGTTCCAACGCCTTCTTATCGTAGGTAAAATGCGGCCAGTCCGCCTGCTCCCAATTCCATACCATGAGTTATAGGGCACCCTTCTATAACTCACGATAGCAACAATTGTGAGCTATAGCAATCTTCTCTATGCCTCAGAAGTCGCGGCTTTGCCCCGGCGCGATCCAACGGCTAACCATCCAGATCAATTTAATCATGCTTGTAGGGCCGCCGCATTGCGGGCCGCGCTCATTCGTTGCTCGAACGTTTCGGTTTTTTCTCCCAGCTCAATGAGCGGCTTAAGTTCTTCATACCCCGCACGTGCAGCGACACGCGACGTGGTGCGACGGGATGACAACGGCGTGTGACCAGGCCGCATGCTTCCAGCCGCTTGAGCAACGGCGTCAGCGTCGCCGAATCAAGCCCAAGCACTTCGCCAAGCTCGCCCACCGTGCTTGGCGCTCGCTCCCATAGCGCGAGCATCGCCAGATATTGCGGGTAGGTCAGCCCCAGCGGATCGAGCAGCGGCCGGTAAAGCCGGGTCATCAGCCCGCTTGCCGAATAGAGCGCAAAGCAGAGCTGCTGATCAGGCCGCCGAATCCCGCCGGAAGCCGCCGGGAGGTCCTCGGGTCTGGTTGTGATCTCTAAGGGGGCATGCTGCCTTTGCCGGAAGTAGCGCCGCCGAAAGCGCCACTTCGACATTGCCCCTGATGGCATTGGAGGGGCACATCCGATGCGCCGCCGATACAAGCGATCTATGCGCGACATCCGCTGTCGGGCCGCGGCGCCGAGGACGATTCGATCCAAAGGGCGTACCAGCGCTCTATTCTTCGCTATCGGGGGTGGCGGCGCTGAGGGAAGCCAATCAGGCGGCAGCCTTCAGCCGACCACCCTGCTTGCCTATGACGCCGAGATTGAGGGCATATTTGATAGCCGGGATGAGGACGCCCTGAAAGCTGAAGGGATGGATCCCGCCGCCCTTGCCCACATGACTTGCAAAGGCCCTGTCATGGGCGTCGAACACCATCTCCTGCGTCTCGCGCGGATAGGCCCTGACGAACATCATGCGGCTGTGGCAGAGCCGGACATGGGCGACCTTCACGGTCACCGTCACGTCGTTGATCAGGACGATCTCGTGGCTCCAGTCGAACTGGTAGGCCTCGCCCGGCGCGAAGAACAGCGGCACATAGGCGTCCGCCGTCGCCGACCCCTGCGCCTTCGCCCAGCTCTTCGCGTAGCGGCGGACGGCGTCATAGCCACCCTCGTAGCCGAGACTGCAAAGCTCTTCGTAAATCCGGATCAGTGTCAGTTGCTCGCGCGCCGCCTTGCCACGGTTGCCATTCAAAAACCCGTCAAGCTGATCCTGCCACGGACCGATCTTCGGCTTGGGCTGCCGCTCGCGTTCGTAGGAGAACGATGTCTCATTGGATCTGAGAATCTTGCGGACGGTGTTCCGCGACACAGGCAGCTCGCGGCAAATCCGCTTGAGCGACCATCCCTGCACATGGAAGGCGCGCCGAACCCGGGCAATCGTATCCACCGACTTCATCCCCACACCATCCGCTCGCCACGACGAGCCGATGGTCGCAAATCAAAGCATCAGGGGGGGCAAAATTGGACGCCGATTCCCCGGCTTATGGGGTCAATTTTGCACGCCGATTCACAGCTAAAGTCTTCGACTGTCCCCCCCCATGCCGCTCAAGCCCTGCGAGCAGGCTCGCTCGGGCGTCAGCCATCAACTCAAATTGAACGGGACGACCTGTCTTCTGCTGAAACACTATCGCGCGAGTCCGAATTTCGGGACCTGCGACTAACGTGCCGATCCTAAGCTTCACAAGATCACAGCCACGCAGCTTGCTGTCGATGGCTAGATCAAAAAGTGCGCGATCACGCAGCCGAGGGGCACAGGGACACGGGAGACCCCTTCCTGATGCTTAGCCAGTATGACGGATAAAGTCGCGTTGCCGTGAGCGCATCTCAGCGAGCAAGGCCGCTTCGTCAGTCATTCCGTCTTGGAACAATTGCAATAGCGTAGACGCGATTATCTCAGCGTCGCCCGAGCTTGCATCGTGGTTGCCGTCTGCGCATATCTCGTCGAACACTCGTTGGAGTAGCGCAAGATCATTCGGATAAAATGCGCTTGTGCCGACGTAACGCTTAAACATCTCACCTCACGAGGCGAGAGTACGACACCCTCTCAATCGCCGGCTGCCTAACAGTTGGCTGGCGACTTCATGACTGTAGGCTAACGCACCGAAATAGCGAATCTATTCGCCAACGTTTCGCACGAACATCCCCTCCTCCTTAGCAGCAGCCCCGAAGGCCTTACGGGCCTCCTCCGGAGTCGCCCGATCCTCGACGGCGCGTCGATGTATAGTTGTGCAGCCTTCCGCCACTTAGGTCCCATCTTGGTCCACTTCAGGAGTTCCTCGGCGGCACCCTCGACATTGTTAGACCCGTAGGTCGGTCGGTCTTGACGTACACTGGAGGGGAGAACCAATGGGTTGCCACGACACCTCCTACTCAGGGGAGAGATACATCTTGGCCTCCTTTGCGGCAGCCTCAAAGGCCTTTCGCACCACCTGAGGGTCAATCGAATCGCCCTCCAGATCTGACAGGGACAGCGTCACCGCCTTATGCCAGCAGGGTCCTCTCCGGGTCCACGTTTTGAGCTGCTCAAGGGCTGCCCTCGCATTGTTGCAGCCATGCCTGACACCGGTTTCAGTCTTCACGAACACCGGAGGGACGAACCAATGGGTTGCCATGATACCTCCTANTCAGGGGAGAGATACACGTTGGCCTCCTTGGCAGCCGCCTCGAAGGCTTCACGGACCTCTTGGGGGGAGGATTTGCCCTCGAGTGCATCGACGCAGGATTGGACAGCCTTGGTCCACCTCGGGCCCTTTGTGTCCCACGCCATGAGTTCCTCGGCGGCTCCCTCGACGTGGCTGACCCCATGGCGAATGCCTGGACGTTTCGTCTTCACGTAGATCGGTGGAGAGAACCAGAAGGGACCCATGAGGATGAACTTAGAGCGGCAAGAGGCTGCTGACCAACCCAGTTGCAGCCTCCGCTGATAAGGGAACAACGCAGGCCTTCGCGGGTTTAGAACTCGCAGCGGTCGATTCTTCGTGGATGCACCCGCTGTCGGGTCCGTCGCTTTTCTCACGGGCGGCGGGCCCTCGTGGCTAGAGACTGACTTTGCAATCGAATTTAGCTATTTGCCGTTGGGGGGAAGTAACGTCCCCTCCTCCTTAGCGGCAGCCAGGAATGCCTTACGGGCCTCCTCAGCTCCCATCTCGTCGAATATCACGGCCATGCAAACGCGCACCGCGAGGTCCCAGCAAGGCCCACGCTTGGTCCACTTCATCAGCTCCTCGCCGGCTTTCTCGGCGTTGTTGACGTTGCGGATGATCCCGGGACGCTCGGTCCTGACAGGGACCGGAGGGTTGAACCAGTGGAGAGCCATACGTCACTCTTTGTCGGCCCTATCAAGTTCCTCCAGCAAATACCTTTGCTCAGCCGGCAGCTCCCGTTCTACAGGCAGATTTAGCATGTTGCGAAGGTAATTGCGGATTACCTCTGAGGTGATCCACCGCCGCACAACTTCGGCAATAACCTTCTGTTTGGCTTTATCGATTTCAACCAGATTCGGGCCTACATCTTAAAAGGACCGAACTGCACCTCGAGCGGATTTGTTCCTTAAGGGGGCCAGAATGTTTGATACAAAAATCTGGGCGGGTGATCGGATAACTGGCTCGCGCGAGGCCCCCCGCGCGCGCCCTGGGTTTCCCACTGGCGAGGCCCTAACAATCCCCGTCAGAGAAGTTGGAACCGCCAAGCTGCTGCCGTTTCGTCCGCGACGCCATCCACCATTACATGACCGATGCCCCGCGAGCAGCGCTCGATCCGCGCCTCGACGCGGTACACATCACGCAAGAGCGCCGGCGTGACGACATCTTCCGGCGTGCCGCAGGCGAACATCCGGCCCTCGGCGATAACGATGCATTTGTCGGCGAACCGGAGGTGTAATCAAGAATTATCTTTTAGAGCAATTCCAATGTACCGCTTTGGGGGAGAGCATTTCGGGTGATGACGGCTCACGCAAACTATTCGCTGCGCGACGAAATTCGGGACTATTGGTCCGATCGCGCCGAGACCTTCGACCTGCAGGTCGGTCACGAGATTTTTTCCGAGCAGGAGCGCGCCGCATCGGATGCGCTCATAAGCAAACACCTCGGACCCGGCGCCGGACGGGTGGCGTTGGATCTCGCCTGTGGGACGGGCGTGATTTCGCATTAGATTCACGATCTGGGGTTTGTGCTGACGGGCCTCGACCTGCTCAGAAGCCATGCTCGCCAAGGCACGCGCCAAGGCACAAAACCGCGGCGCCGGTATACGCTTCATCATAGGGGACGCCGAGCGGACGCTCGAGGACAAGGCGAGCTACGATGTCATCGCCACTCGTCACCTGGTCTGGACGCTGGTGGAGCCGAAGGCCGCGTTTGCCGAATGGTTCGCTGCTGAAGCCCGGCGGCAAGCTGCTGGTCATCGACGGCGATTTTGTCAGCCGCAACTGGGCGACGAGTTTGCGGGAACTTTGGGAGAAGCTCACAACCGGCAAGTCGCGGGTCGTGGACAATGACCTCGCCTCCATGGCCAGACGCCACCAGAGCATTCTTGCCCGTGTCTATTTCTCGGGCGGCGCACGGGCGGAAGAGATAGGGCGCCTGCTGGCCGAAGCCGGGCTCGATCAGCCCGTCGTCGTCTGGAAACTGGTTGCGATCCATCGCGCCCAAGCTCAACAGATGAGTTGGCCCAAGGCGCTCGAACGCGCCACCCAGCACCGCTTCGCGATCTGCGCGACAAAGCCAAAGTAAACTCCTCGGCGCGCCGGCGTCGGTCGCTCTAGTCAGGGTGGAACTTTAGGGATTTCTAATAATTGCCTGTGACCATTAGGCACGCTCCCTCCACTGCCCGCTGCAGATCGGGCCGCAACCCGATCGGGCCCGCGCTCCCCGCCAGAGGCGCGGGCTTCTTGGTTGCCTCGCGCTTTGCTAGCGTGTGGTGAAAGCAGGCTTCGCTACTGAAGCGTGAACTGCGGGACGCGCAGTTGGCATCCTTCGGTCCGAGCGTGAACAGCCAGACCTTGCCTGCGACCTCCGCCGCAAGCGAGGTCGGGCTTGCAGCGCCCTGGGCCTGCGCAAGCGTCGGGAAACTCTCCAGCCGCCAGTCATTGGCCGTGTGAAGCATCTGCGCGGCGAGGACGACTTGCGGCACGCGTCGTTGCAGGATTTCAGGGACGAAGGAACTACGGAATGAGCACCCGCGGTACGAACTTCTTGCACAAAAGGCTGAGCACGGCCTGCCTGAGAGCCATCTGCCTGCACAAAAGGTAGCATTGTCTTAGCTCCAGATGAACGTGAGGAAGAAACCGGCAATAGCAATTGCCGAGATGACATTGGGCCACCATACGGCATCGTGGGCCGGTTTGGCTGGCTTGTACCTGTGCCCCGTGCGGGGCAGCAGGTCCGGATCGTAGCGCACGTGGCGCTTGGGGTCGTATTTGATTGGCCGTTTCATCGCGGGCCTTGACCACCAGCAAGCTTAAGAGGAGGCGCTGTGCTGGCTGATCAAAAACTTGCGCTCAAGGCAACGGAATAGCATCATTCGAACGAACACTGTTCGTCATGACGAGGAGGGAAGTGAATGCGGTCGGCGGCGCTTTCAAAGCTCTTCCGCAACAGATAGGCGGGTCATTCAGAGGGCCGCATAGTCAGTGGCAGTGGTAGTCGCCTGTCTTGTGGTTCTTGTGACAACCATTGCTGTCGGTGCCGCCGCTGTGTGCATAGGCGCTGGTCGCAAAAGCCAAGGTCAAAGCCGCCAATACGGCCAGAATTGCACATTTCATTTTAGCCCTCCCTCAATTAATCTGCACCAAAGTATCTTTGCAGGAGAGGTCCAAGCAACTTGCCGGAGGCGCGCTAGATCGGGGGCCGGCGCCAAGATCGAAGAGATCACGCCGAAGGTGAAGAGCTAGCCGGTCAGCTTAGTGAAGTCGTGGCGGCGCGCGCGAACATGTGCCAGCAAATTCGTTTCATTGACGACCCCGGATTGAAAGAGAGTCAGCGTCGTCGAGGCCAGAATCTGACCGTCTATCGAGGTGCTGTACCATTTAGCGTCGGCGGTTATTTGGTCGACCACCCGCTGGCAGATCGCCCGATCTTCAGGTCTCAGGAACTGGCTTTGCGGTGCTCGTAGCATCTCGACGCCTTTAAAAGGGGAGTTACTGTGCCTCCCACGCGACACCCATGCTGGTCGCAGACAATGGACCGTAAACGCATTCAGACGGAAAATTGCCATTCATTTGAGCGGTGCAAGCAAGGTCTTAGCGCTTCGCCCTAACGGGGACGGCCCAGCGGCTTGGTTGCGGGGGGACTGGCAGCTGGAGGCCGCTGGGCCTGACCAGCGAGCCTTCGGGGGTGCTCGCCTGGCTGGCGAATACATGCGCTCAAGCTAATAGAATCGAAACATGCGAACGACGTACGTGGTGGAAATTCCGCTGTGTAGAAGCCATAAGGTGCCCCGGAATGGGTCAATGCGTCTGGCACCGCACTTGCAAGGTCAGGTATGGGGGAATGGGGCGGAGGCCCGTCGCTTCGCAAATGTAGCGGCGGGTCTTCTGCATAGAGGTCCCGTACCAGCCTGCGCGCTGCCGTCCGTCTCGCTTTCCTCATCGATCGCCCGGACCGGCAGATAGGCGTTGGTTTCCAGCACGATCTGAATGCGGTCGGATCTACTGATTTTCATTTCAGCCGCGATGGAGTTGAGAGCGTCCTCCGTTGCGGGCGCCGGAGACGTTTCTAAGCATTAATGCGGCGCGGCGCAGGATGACCTGCAGATCCGCGCGTGAGATGTCCGCGATGCGGTCGGCGGCGCTTTCAAGCTCTTCAGCGATAGATTGGCGGGGCATTCGACTAGCGCTGTTCAAGTTCGCTGACTCTAATCTCCAACGCTGCAATCTGCTGCGCCAACTCGCGGAGCAATTCCTGCTGACTATTATGGTTCTCGACCTCTCTGTCGTTAATGTAGTTGACACAGGCGGCCAAGCGCTCGCTGACGCCATTGAAATGGTCAGCTAAATCGCGCGCGATTCTGCTCGCACCTTGCATGCATGTGCTCTTGTCAAAGAGGCTGCTTCCTGCCGGAACTGCGGACAGAACCAGAATTGCCAAAGAGAATATCACCCGACTGCGCATCCCAAATCTCCCGCCTTCATTTCGCGCGAGACTTTCCCTTCCGAAAGAAAAACGCAAGCTCCGCCCGCCGGTGACCTAAGGGTTTAGTCCCGGCATTTGATGGAGAGGATCGAGCCTGAATCGTTTTGGCTCTTTTGTCCAGATTTTGCAGATGAATTCGTATGGTGTGAGTCCCTTCAGGGTCTTTAGCCTGCGTCCGAAGTTGTAGGCGCTGACGAAGTCTGCGAGATGGGCTTCGAGCTGCTGGTGACTGTCCTAGTGGAAGCGTCTGACGGTGGCTTCCTTGATGGTTCGGTTCATCCTTTCGACCAGTCCGTTGGTCCAGGGATGCTTCACCTTGGTCGTGCGATGCTCGATGCCGCTGTCCCGGCAGGTGCGCCCGAAGATGTGCTCCATGGCGGTGCGGTCCTGCTCGCGGTTTTTGAACTGGATACCGTTGTCGGTGAGGATCGTGTGGATTTTGTAGGGAACCGCCGGGGTGAGATGGCGCAGGAACTCGGCCGCGATCATTTTTGTGGCCCGCTTGTGCAGCTCGACATAGGCGAACTTGCTGGTCCGATCGATGGCCACGAAGAGGTACAGCTTGCCTTCGGCCGTCTGCACCTCGGCGATGTCGACGTGGAAATAGCCGATCGGATAGGTCTTGAACTTGATCTTGGCCGGCTTGTCGCCTTCGACTTCCGGCAGGCGACTGATCCCATGTCGCTGCAGGCAGCGATGCAGGGATGAACGCGTCAGGGTCGGAATCGTTGGCTGCAGTGCGTAGAGGCAATCATCGAGCGGCAGCAAGGTGTGCCGCCGGAAGGCGACGATCATTGCCTCTTCGTCGATCGTAAGCACCGTCGAGGAGGGGTTCCTCGGCCCCGTCGGCACATCGGCGACCGACGTCCGCCCCTTCCACTTGATGACCGTCTTCTGGTTGATCCCGTAGCGCTTCGCCAGCGCTCTCAGGCTCTCTTGACTATTTTGATTGCTCGACGGACTGCCTCTGTCGTCGTGGCGCTGCCGTGAAGAACCTGGCCCATAGTGCCTCCTTCGATTCGGAAGAAAAGAATGCACCATCAAAGCTCGGGATCAAACACTTAGGCCACCTTAAAGGCGACCACCCGCTGCCGGCCCTCTCCCGGGCTTTCAAGGGGGTGAGGCATGGTCAGCATCGTAGCTATACGCCCACTCGCATTTCCGGCAATTCCCGCTTCTTGAAATGGCAAAAGGACTTCGCTCCTTTCGACAAACCTGTGCTTCGCTACAAAGTATCGCGCATAGGCGAAGCGCGTCATGGATCGCGGTGTGCACGTTGCGGCTAGCAGCAGCGTCGCCGACCCCATCAGGGCCAGCAGCTTCAAATGGCTGCATGAACAGGCACCCAACCAATGCGCCAGAACAACGAATTGCCTCTTTCAACGGGAGCCATCCACAGAACACATCGCCAGTGAGCACGCTATAGGTCGCGGTTGCCAACGGCCTTATGGCTCGCATTGGTTGATTGGACCAGACGCCAACAGGTTGCCGGACCCTTCAAGCGCCATGCCTGATCTGACCGAACCCGCAAGTGTCAGGATGCTGTGAGCCAATCGCGGAGAGTGGTGGCACTTGCCGTAAGCTTCCTCTTCTGAATGAAGAGTACACGCTGCTGACATGACCGGCGATGCAGTGTCAGAAACCCGCAAACTCGGCTGCCTTCCTTCTGAAGGCGGCCGGCGCCTCTGGGGGCGTGGGGTAAGAACGCTTGGCGGCGCCGGCCTGGCGGGTTGGGGTCCGCCACGTGAATAGTAGCGAGCTTGGCGTTTCAGGTAATTCCGCGATCGCGGAAGACGCGTCTACGCGTCCCCATCCGTTTTCGTCGATCTCCCGCCTTGGCAGCTAGGCGTTAGTTTCCAGCCACTCGCGCAGCACGATCGTAATGAGACCCGATCCGCCGATTTCCATTTCGGCCGCTATGCACTGCAAAGCGCCGCCCCCCGCAGGGGCGCGCTTGACGATAGCAGGACGAAGTGACTGGCGTTGATTCAATAACCGCGCGGTTTGGCCTTCGGCTCTGGCGAGCTTTCCGACGGGTTTGCAGCCAATTTTGCAGATCGCCGATCTTTTACCCACAGCGACTTTCTTCTTGCCAGTAAATCGTGGCGATCGCCTTCAGCAGTCGCTCGGCTATGCGTCGCAGCAATGGCATAGTCGGCTCTGTTGGTTCGATAGTCCTCTTCTTTTTGCACAGTCATCGTTTGCTCCCAGTTCGTGGCCCCTCTTTTGCCCTACCGGGGAAATTAACTGCCGGTGCATTCCGCGAGTCAATCGATTAAATAATGCACTCTGCAGTCGCGCCTACATCTCATTGTTTTCGATGATGCCGGCTAGCCGTCGGGCAGTTTGGGCGCGGGCGAAGGGGGACGTCTTGAGCCTCGCGCAGGCCCTACCATTCTCGCGTGGAATGGCTCTGGCTCGGCTTCGCGGTGGCTGCGGCGAGCACGTCGGCCGTGTATCGTGAGGCAGTTATTGGCGATGCGGCAATGGCGAATTAGTCATGGCAATGGCTGTGACCGGAAGCGCTCGCTTATGCGCTGTGCTGGAATGCACATGAAGTATGCGCGTGCGCGCCGCTTCGTCGATCTCTCGGCCTTCGAGGAAGTCGTCGATCTGATCGTACGAGACACCATATGCATCTTCGTCCGGCCGAAGCGGAACGAGGTTCTCCAGATCGGCGGTCGGGATCTTGTCAACAAGTTCACACGGAGCGCCCAGATGCGCTGCCAAAGCGCGAACCCTGCGCTTGTTCAACCCGGAAAGCGGAAGAATGTCGGCGGCACCATCGCCGAACTTGGTGAAGAAGCCCATCAATGCCTCAGCCGCATGGTCGGTGCCGATGACCAGCCCTCGGGTGGCGCCGGCGAGCGCGAACTGGGCGATCATGCGCTGACGCGCCTTAATGTTGCCAAGCAAGAAATCCTCGCGGCCGGCATCGCCGAGCTCGACACTGGCCAGCTTGATCGAATCCAGCATCGCGTCGGCAGCCGGCTTGATGTCGACCCGGTGCACTTCATCCGCTCCTATGGTGTCCAAAGCTCGCTGGGCGTCCTTCTCGTCCGCCTGAGTGCCGTACGGGAGACGAACCGCCACGAATCTTGCCTCGTATCCCGCCTTTCGCAGTTCCTCGACGGCCTGTTGAGCCAGAAGGGCCGCGGCGAGTGAATCCACTCCGCCGCTGATCCCCAGCACATACGCACTGAGGCCCGATGCACGAAGATAGGTGACGAGAAAGTCCACGCGCCGGCGCGCTTCCAGCGCGACATCGAAACTCGGAGTGACGCCCAACCCGTCGATGATCATTTCCTGTTCCGTCATGCGCAGTGGTGCTCCTGATATCACAACATTCCGTCCAGCCGCGCGGCCAGGAGGTCGGCGGTGGTCACCGTCTCGACCTGCATGCCGTAGCGGCTCTCATAGATCGCGAGCATGGCATCGTGGGTCGAGTCAGCTCCGGAACATACCGCATCAGCCACGATGACCACCCGGTAGCCGAGATCGATCGCCCCCATCACAGTGGCGAGCACGCAAACCTCCGTCTCCGCGCCTGACACGATGAGTGAATCAATGCCCGCAGACCGCAGGCGAGCATGCAGTGACCCGTGCCAAGCGGACATGACGGGTTTGTCCTCCAGCAAAGCGGGCGGCACGAACCGCGCCAGTTCCGGAACAAGATCAATCAGCTGAGGATCGAGCCGATCGCGGGTCATCGTCCCCCACTTGTGATAGTACCGCCGCCAGGCGCCGACTGCGTCGTCGGGAGATTGAGGGGGAATAAACCGGGTGAAGATCGTCCGCGCCGGATCAAGTTCGACGAGGGCGACGACATTGGGCAATACACGCTCCATCCACGGCGTGTGCCATTCAGTCGCCTCGGCAAACATCCGTTGCATGTCGACGCAGAGGTGAACCCAGCGCTCACGAAGCGGTCCAAACCGCAGGGCTTGGTCCAATTTCGTCAAGGCCCGACCGCCTCCCTGACAATGCTCTGCGCCTCGGACTTGTCCTGATGACCCACGATCTTCGCTTCCTTGCCTTCGGCGACTTGGCAGCCGACGAAGTAGTCCTCGATATTCTTGAGCTTGTTCAGTGGCATGTAGGCGAACTCATATGGTGGATGATCCTGGTGCAGCAGGAGCGGTGCCGCCAGGCGGTTGTTGCGTTTGGCGGTTCCCCGCTCGACACATCCGCCGCGATTCCTCCGAGGACGCGGCACCGCAGCAGTGAGCCCATCGGAAGATTGGGATCCGTAAGCAGCGACATTTTTCATTGGATCACCTTCGTCAGCTTGCGTCGAACCGAGAAGCCGAACGAAAAAGGCAACGCGAAACCCAAAGTGAGCAGTTTCTTGGCTCGCAACATCCTGGTCTCAGCATCGTGGGCGTTCTGCGTCCGGCCTTCTTGGGGCGTCTCAACCGCAAAGCTGTAGCCGCCGGCCGCGTAGAGAGAGATATTGTCGATTGACTCGTTCATTTCGGGATAATCCGGTTCGACCATCCGTGTTCCTCGTGGTTCAATTGAGCTCGATCCAGGCCGGCGCATGGTCGCTTGGCTTCTCCCACCCGCGAAGCTCGACATCCACGCCGGCATTACGCAGCCGGTCGGAAAGAGAGGGGCTCACCAGGAGATGGTCCATGCGCAGCCCGGAACTCCGATCGAAGCCGCCCCGGTAGGAGAAATTCCAATAGGTGTAGATGCCCTTCTCCGGATGGGTGCGCCGGACGGCATCGATCCAGCCACCTTTGAGCATTTTGGCATATTCCTGCCGGCTCTCCGGGAAATAGACCGCATCGCCCAGCCATCGCCTCGGCACCACGGCGTCGATTGGGGTTGGAACGACATTATAGTCGCCGCAGAGAACGCTTGGTGCCCCGTCGTCGAGCAAATGCTGGCCGTAGCTGATGAGACGATCGAACCAGCGCAGCTTGTAGTCGAACTTTGGGCCAGGCGCTGGATTGCCATTGGGCAGGTAGAGGCAGCCTACGACTATCCCATCTACCTCGGCCTCGATATAGCGGCTGTGGGTATCGTCTGGATCGCCCGGTAGGCCGCGTCGAGGTTCCACCGGCTCGATTCGGCGAGCGAGGATTGCCACACCGTTATAGGATTTCTGGCCGTGCCAGATGGCGCCGTAACCCGCCTCTCTGATCGCATCGACAGGGAACTTGTCGTCCGACGTCTTCAATTCCTGCAGGCAAATGATGTCGTAGTCGGTTTCGCCCAACCACTTCAGGAGCACAGGCAGCCGGCCGTTGACGCCGTTCACATTGAAGGTGGCGATGCGGGTCATGTGCATGCCCCCTCATGAGATACTGGCGGCGACCGGCGCGCAGGGGGGCGTGGCCTATCCCGTTGCGCTGAACCCCCAGCTCTTGGTATCGCCAACTTCGCCGGCATCCTGTGCGGCCGAGGTTCACTTCTTGCCCAGCTCGTCTTCGACCTTCTTGCGACTGTTGCCGAGCGACTTCACCGCCGATTTGACGTCAGCTTTGCTGGCGCCGGTTTTGCCCGCCTCGTACTTCATTTCATGATCCTGCCCACCAGCGACCCTGGCACGGTCCTGATTGCGTCCACGTGTTGTTCCAGTGCTTGCCATTTCTTCCTCCGAGGATTGCCGTTCCAGTCCCAACAACGCAGCCGGACTCTTCCGGTTCAATCCTTCGACGCGCGGGCCATGGAACCGAATCCAGGCCAGGTTTGTTGAATCAGCCCATGTATTCGAGGCCCTCAGTCGACCAGGCGCTCACCGACGACGCCCCCGAGCTCGCCGCCAGCCTGCACGACTTGGCCGACCAGCTGCACACCCCCTGCCCGCCAGCCTGAGCGACCGCGTCGTGCGGCGCAGGCCACCGACCTCGGCCGGGTCGCCAGGGATACCTGGCACGGCGCCGCCACCGGCGACGCGACAATCCCCGCTGGCCTGGCTGGCGCCCTGGTCACCGATGCATCCGGCATCGGCGACGTGCGCGACCTGATCCACGAAGGCTGCGCCTATCTCGACGGCGCCGCCTATGACCCGGTCATCCTCGGCCTCGCCGCCGTCGGGCTCACCATCGCGGTCGTCACGGTGACCATCCTCGGCGCCACCACGCCGGCACGCGTCGGGGCCACGGTTCTCAAGGCCGCCAGCAAGGGCGGCCGGCTGTCGAAGCCGCTGCGTGGCGAATTGGTGCGGCTCGCCGGCGACGCCGTCGATGGCGAGGCGCTGCGCGCCACGGTGACTCTCGCCAGGGCCGGCGATCTCGCCNACGGTGACTCTCGCCAGGGCCGGCGATCTCGCCGCCGCCTGCGCCACGCTTAGGGGCGTGCTGCGCCCTGCCCCGTTGGCCACCCTGCGCACAGCCGCCGCCGACCTCCTCGGCATCGTCGCCAAGGCGCAAGGCTACCGCGCCACGGCGGATGTTCTGAAGCTGTGGACATCCGCGGCGGACATGGGCCGGTTCACGCGCCTGTCGGCGCGGTTCGGCAGGGGTTCCGGGGCCTCCTCGCCGTGCTCGGCGCCTCGGCGCTGACGCTCGCCGGCCTGACCGTCACGCTCACCAGTTAGCTGGCTGGCCTCGGCCGTGCTGTGGGCCCTGCTCTACTTCAGCTGGCGGCTCCTGCGCCGGCTGGGGCGGTGAGCTACCCCGTGGGGGCTGTCTGCCTGGCTGTCTGCCCCCACACCCCCGAGGATATTGTAGGACGGTTAGGATCCTGTTTTCGGAGGTGTCATGGCGCGGAGACGGGCTGGCAGGCGGGCGATCAGCTCGCCGATCGGCACGCCCGGCCGGGGGTCGCTAAGACTGGCACGCTGCATGGCCTCAAGGACGGGTGTGGGTCTCCGCATCGTCGACGCTCGAGCCGCCTTCAGCGGCCGGCACCTGACCACGCGCGCTGTCAGTCGGCTTCGCCGGCATGGAACAGGGCTGCACCAGGCGTAACCCCAAGCCCCCGCCCAGCCTGGCGAGACGCGTGACCGCCCGCCGCGCCTCGCGCTCGGCGGGTTTGTCATTTCCGCCGCGGTGCCCTTTCCGCCTTGTAAGGGGCGGTATCCAGCGACGAACATTTTCTCCACGCTGCTAAGGAGCGATATGACAATTCTTGCGGTTAACTTCCAAGCGATACCCGACTCCCCTCTCTGATCTGGGAATCACTTTACCAAATCAATGCGTTTCCACACAGGCTGGACCCAAGGCGTTCGCCATCAGTCAGCAGTAGACCTGCCCAAGCTCCGCCCGACCGAAGAATCCGTGTGTTGCGGCCGCCTTAACGCCGGATGTGAGCGCCGCATCTACCGCTCGCGACTTCGCCTACTACGCTCACTGCCGCAGGCTTTTCGACGGGCAACTCTAAGTTCGGCGAGCGTTGGCCTCCACCAGCCTCTGAAGCGTTCGGTCGGCCCGGCGGATAGCCGAGCGGGCCATGTGCTCACAAGTTCGGCCAGCGTAGCCGAACGCCACCCGCCCCAAACGAAGTCGCCGTTCGCAGGCATTGCGCGGGGGTAGAAGGCGGCTGCGTCGGATAGCTCAACCAGTTCACCGGAAATTTCAGTGAAGACGACAATCCCGTACTGCTCGGTTGCGACAGCGCGGCCCAGAGTAGGTAGATCTTGAGCTGGCAGCGGATAGCGATGGCGCCGGCGTTCAGCAGCCCGCTTTTGTGCGGCTTTATATGCTTCGGTGTTCCTGGCGGCTGCTCGTCGCCGTTTCCTCTCCTCCGGTTCGGCATGCTGCGCAGCTTTTTCGATGCTTGGCCATCGGCGCCGTAGCTCTTCATATGAGCGGAACGGAACTCTCCAAGCCCGCAACTCATCGTCCCAACTCGCCCACGGAACAGCGCGCAATTCTTCAAGCACGGTCCTCGAATAAGAGGTGCGAATGCGGAGGTCGTCCGCGATCTCCAGATACTGGCTCGATATTGGGTCGAAGGCGAAGGCATCGCGTCCCTTGCTATGTCATGGGGCGCCCGTAGCGCTGCCTCTTGCGCCAGCCAGCGGTCGATCCGCCGGGCCGCCGTCTTGCCGGGTACGAACCAGCTGCTGCGCTCGTCGCTCCATCTGGCACGCGGAAAGGTTTGCTGAAACCGCTCGATCGCCATTCGATCGAACGAAAAGCGGGCTTCGGCACCACGTGCATCCTTTTTCTGCGGCGCGGGACGAGCGTTGGATTCCGTCATTGTGCATCAACCGAGTTCGCTGCACGGAACGCAGCGCCGGCCCTAAAAGTTCACCAGCCTGACGGACTCCGCGGAATATGGCGCCTGAAGTGATCCCCGATGCTCGAGACCGGCGAAGTGAATCTTTTCCCACGCTCGGCGGTTAGGAAGAGCCGAGAGGATGACCAATGTCTAAACCAGATGGGAGAGCGGCTTGCGGCCGTGCGGCCGATAAAAGCTCGTTCGTGGCAACCGTGGTGCCGAGACGTTGGCTAGGCGGACGCAGTCACCTTTCCGGAGAGCCGGCAAGCCTACGCCGAAATGCTGGGTAACGGCTGGATTGATGCCGTCCGCCGCATCCATCCACAGAAAGGCATCTACACGTATTGGAACTTCTCCTACCGGGGCGGTTATGATCGGAGTTCCGGCCTCCGGATGGATCATCTCCTCGTGAGCCCATCACTTTCGAACAGGGTACGTGATGCCGGCGTGGACGCTGATTTGCGAGGTTGGGAAAAGCCGAGTGAGCATGCGCTCGCCTGGATAGAGCTCGACCTCTGCGGCAAATAGTTGAGTGATCCATTGTTCGGCTAGGCGTCTTCGCCGACTGCTGACAAAAATCCCTGCCGGGAATTTCGTTTCCTGCCCTTGATCCTCACGCTGCCTTTCTGACGGCCGCCCTGAACGGACGGTCGATGGTGAAGGCATCTGGACGGATGGCTGCCTCAACCTGGCTCCAGGTCACGGGATGAGCGATTGGGAAGCCAGGTCGCGCTCGTGGGGAGAAGGCGCCGACCGCCGTGTTGCCGCGCCCATTGCGGAGGTAATCAATGAAGATGCGGCCCTTTCGGGCTGCCGGTGCGGCGGAGAGCAGATAGCGATCAGGATGAGCTTCAGCGAGGCCCTTGGCGAACGACCGGGCAAGGAGCCGGGCATTGTCGTGCGTGATCTTCGTCGCACTTGGGGCCATCAGGTGAATTCCCTTGCCGCCCGTCACCTTCGGCCAGCTCTCCAGACCTTCTGGTTCCATGATGTCGCGGAGCGCTAGCGCGGTCCGGATGACCTCATCCCACTCGACCCCCTCACCCGGGTCGAGGTCCAGAACGATGCGGTCGGCATGCTCGATGTCATCAACGGTGGCATTCCAAGGATGCAGCTCTACAGCATCCATCTCGACCAGCCCTAGCAGGCCGGCAAGGTCGTCCACCCACACGCGCACACCTTCGCCACCCTCGCGCTTCTGAACGCGCAACTGATGCACTGCTGGCGGGATCTTCGGCAGCGCGCCCTTGTGGTAAAAGGTTGCGCCGAGAGCATGGCGGACCAGCTTCAGCGGTCGGTGGCCGAGATGGACGAGTGCGTGATCGGCAACCCTCTGCCAATAGCGCGCAAGCTCTTCTTTGGACGGCGAGACCGCCTCGGGCAGCAGTTGCAGGATGTTCTCGCTGGGAACGCCATATTCCCGGGCTGGCCCACGTCGCTTTGATGGCGCAGGAGGCTTGGCCGGGATCGCCACGAGGTCTTCTCGCAGACCCTTGAACACGGCTTCACGCAGCACGCCGCGATCTGTTACGCCACTGAATTGCACCTCGGCCAGCACGTCTGGTCTGACCCATGTCGCCTTCGGTTTCACAATGGGCTCTGACAGAGGCGACTTGCTGATGATCAGCGGGTCAAGCCGCTCTCGAACCAGTCGCGCAGCGCTCAAGGTGTAGCCGCTGCGAGCCTTCCCGGCATAGAGCAGTCGGTCGCCCTCGCGACGGCCTATGTAGAGCGATGCGATCCGGCGCGGGTGAGCGCCGAGCTTTTCCACGAAAGCGACAATGGGGAAGGTGTCGCTCTTGATGCACTTCACTTTGAGCCAACTCGTCTGGATACCCGAGCGGTACGTGGCATCGGTGCGCTTGGAGACAATCCCCTCCAAGCCCATTCGGCAGGCATGTTCAAACACGTCCGTGCCGCTCACCTCCAGATGCTCGGCATAGGTCAGTGTCGGCGCTGAGTTCTTAAGCAGCTTCTCTAGGGCTGCCTTGCGCCTCACCAGCGGCTGCTGTCGTAGATCGCGCCCGTTGAGGTGCAGCAGGTCGAACGCGTAGAAGATGAGCCTCGCCGAGTCTGGATTGCCCAACTCCCGTTCCAAGGCTTGGTAATCCGGCAGGCCGCTGTCGCCGAGAACGACAGCCTCCCCGTCGATGATCGCCGCCTTCACCGGCAAGCCCGCCGCTGTTTGAACAATTCGTCGGTATCGATGCGACCAGTCGTAGCCACGACGCGTGAAGGCCCGCGCTTTACCGCCCTCAATGATCAGCTCGGTGCGGTAGCCGTCGTATTTGATCTCGTGAAGCCATTCGCCGCCCTCGGGCGCATTCTCGACCAGCGTGGGCGACTGGAACTCATTGAAAGAGAGCTGGCCATCCCCAGCTTTGGAACTCATGGCACACTCCTGACCTTCCACCCAAACCTTGCGGCCAGTGAATAGGTTCCGCAACAGGGCTGGCCGGAGGAGTAAGGCCCCGAGCCGGTTTACCTGATCCTTGCTCGAACCGGGCGTGGTTGAGGGAACTCTTAGCTAAGCCGTCGCTTATGTACGAATGTCGCTCCATTGGTTCTCTCCGCCGGTCTCCGTAAGGACCACCCGTCCTGGCATTGCTTATCAGTGCAACAACGTCGAGGGAGCCGCCGAGCAACTGTTGCAGTGGACCAAGCGTGGCCCCAAGTGGCACAGCGCAGTGCAGCTCTGCATGGATGCCATGATCGATCAGGTGAAACCCGAAGTGGTCCGCAGGGCGTTCTCGAAGCGGCCAAGGAAGAGGGAAACCTAGTGCCTCCTTAGCATCTGCTACCGAAAGCCCTACTCTTGGTTGGGCACGAACCTAACAAAGAGCATCGTCGGCTCTGCAGCGAGGCGGCGGTCGTAGAACTGGCAAGCGAGGACCATTGACTTGCCGACTACCGCTGCGCCTTCAGCGATAGTCAAGCTATCCGGCATTTAAGCTGACTTGAAGGAGATTTTCTCGGGCCTTTTCACTATCGATAATTACCTCTTATCGATAGCGATCAGACCAAGGCTTGACCAATCTGCGGAATCGGCGCTATCGTGGTGCAGAACCGTGTTTGTCGTGCATGGCTGGGCTCAGCGCGACGCGAGTCGCATAGCGCGCTACAGCACAGCAAGCTCCTACGAGGACAAAACAATGACCATCACGGTGAAAATTGGCGAGGCCAAAACCCACCTTTCGGAACTGCTCGCTAAGGTCGAGGCCGGTGAGGAGGTGATCATTTCGCGCGGCAACGATCCCATTGCCAAGCTGTCCCGCCTTCCCCAAAACCAGGATCTGGGCGCCTTGATCGAAGAGGTCCGCGCCGCGCGGGCCCACGCAAAACCTGTCACCACCGAGGAAATTCTGGCCTGGAAGCATGAAGGCCACCGTTACTGATGCGTCTCGTCCTGGACGCGTCCATAGCCGCGGCCTGGCTGCTGCCGGAGGAGCACAGCGCGGTCGCCGAGACCCTGGTTGCCGGCCTGACGGGGCGATCGCCGGTGCCCCCGCTGTTCTGGCACGAGGCGCGCAGTGTCGTGCTGATGGCCGAGCGGCGTAGCCGCATCGCCGCAGGCGAAGCGGCCACCGCCATGGCACGGCTGCGCCGATTGCCGCTGGAGGACGCCGGCGGCGGGTCGGACGGCGCGGTGCTGGCGCTAGCGGCCGCGCACGGTCTCAGTGCCTATGACGCCGCCTACCTTGCGCTGGCCATCGAAACCGAGTTGCCGCTGGCGACCCTCGATCGCAAGTTCGCCGTTGCCGCGCGCGGCAAGGGAGTCCACATTTTCGGACCGCTCGCCAATGGCAACTGACCTCGTCGCTCGGCCACCTGGCAATGGTGTTCGACGCGCCGAGGCGCTCGACGCATTGGATTCGGTGCTGCCCTTCGACCGGCGCGATCTTTTGGCCGAAATCCTGACCGACGACGATGTCGCAACGCTGCGCCACCTGGCCAAAGAAGGCATCGGCGCAAACTCTCTCCGCGCGCTGGCCTCCGACCTTGGCTATCTCGAGGCATGGTCTTTTGCCGCCACCGGTTCTCCGCTGCCCTGGCCGGCGCCGGAAACGCTTTTGATCAAATTCGTCGCCCACCACCTGTGGGATTCTTCCCGGCGCGAGAGTGATCCGACCCATGGCATGCCGGCTGACATAGCGGCGTCGCTGGTAGCCCAGGGCCTGTTACGGGTGACAAAAAGACCGCATGCGCCGTCCACCGTGCGCCGGCGCCTGTCGAGCTGGTCCACCTTGACCAGATGGCGCGGACTTGTCGGAAACTTCAACGCGTCGGGGCTGCAGAGCGCCATCAGACTAGCGGTGCGCGCCGGCGCCCGGCCGCGGAACCGCAAGAGCAAGAAAGCGGTGACCGCTGACATTTTGACCGCCCTCCTGAAGGCCTGCGCCGGCGACCGCCTCGTCGACATGCGCGATCGCGCGCTGCTCATCACCGCCTTCGCCTCGGGCGGTCGCCGCCGCAGCGAGGTTTCTGACCTCCGCGTCGAACAGCTCATCGAAGAAGAGCCGGTGCCCGCGGATCCCAAGGATTCAGAGGGGCAAAAAATTCCCTGCCTAAAAATCCGGCTCGGCCGGACCAAGACGACACAGGCCGATGGCGACGCTTTCGTGCTGCTCGTCGGCCGGCCGGTGACGGTGCTGCGAGCGTGGCTCGAGCGCGCCGGCGTCACTGAAGGCGCCGTGTTTCGCGGCATCGACCGCTGGGGCAATCTCGAAGCGCGCGCCCTGACGCCGCAGGCCGTCAATCTGATCCTGAAGCGCCGCATCGCCGAGGCCGGGTTCGATCCGCAAGCCTTCTCCGCCCACGGCCTGCGCTCCGGCTATCTCACCGAAACCGCACGCCGCGGCATTCCGTTGCCCGAAGCCATGCAGCAGTCGCAGCATCGCTCTGTGCAGCAGGCCTCGAACTACTACAATGACGCGGAACGCACGCTCGGGCGGGCGGCGCGGATAATCGTCTGAGTCGCAGATCGATCCGACCCTTGCGGCGCGCCCAGAATCTCAAGAGTCGCCGCCGGCGATAGCCTGCCAAGACTGTGACTGTCACCCACGCTTGCCCTGGGCACCCGTAATGGAAATGATCGCGGGCGCTACCGTGACGAACAGGATATAAGGCTCTCTGGCAGCAAGCTGGTTGAGGAGCGCCCCACCGTCATGAAGCCAATGAACGAAGAGCACCTCGCGGTCCTACGCAGGCACATGGTCGAGATGATTGCAATCCATACCGACCTTGCAAGCGAAGAACTCGGCAAGGCGGCGCTCGATGAGCAGGTGATGGCAGCGATGCGGCGAGTGCCGCGGCATCTCTTCGTGCCAGCCTCGGTTGCACCTTATGCCTACCAGGACATGCCGCTGCCGATCGGCTTCGATAAAACCGTCTCGCAGCCTTTCATCGTCGCTCTCATGACCGATCTCCTCGCGCTGCAACGGCACGAGGCGGTGCTCGAGATCGGCACCGGCCTGGGCTATCAAACCGCAATTCTCGCGGAGCTCGCCGGGCAAGTTTGGAGCGTCGAAATCATCGAGGAATTCGCAAGCCATGCCGAGGCTCTGCTGCAGGGCCTCGGCTTATCCAATGTCGGCATTCGTGTCGGAGACGGGTCGCGCGGCTGGCCTGAGCACGCCCCATTCGACAAGATCCTGGTCACCGTGGCGGCTGGGCGGGCGCCGCCGGCCTTGCTTGAGCAGCTCAAGCCGGGGGGACGCCTGGTTCTGCCTGTGGGACCTGAAGATGTGCAGTTGCTGACGGTCATCGACAAGGATTCGGCAGGGCAACTGAAGACTCGCAAACTCATCCCGGTTCGGTTCAGCCGGCTCGAAACGGTCTAATGAGGTGCGACAACTGGCGCGACCGCGCGTTTCCGACCGTCAATCAGATGCCAGCCTTCCGCGTTTCTTCGCCCCCCGCTCATCGAACCGGACCTGCAGATCTCCCGCATCCGGCTCTCGGACAAGTACTCACGCCTTCAGCCACGACACGCCACGTCCAAGTCGGGTCAGACGTACGAGCCCGAAGTGCTCGTAAAGATGCGAGTCTGGATAGGCTCCGCCCTTGCTTCGTGCAGGCTAGCTGCTGCTGAGCAATGATCTCACCACACTTCTGCAGGGCTTGGCGTAGATCGTCTCGCCGAAGCCGGAAGACTTCTGATGCTTGCAACCCCTTGATCTAAACGCAGTCTACCTCATTCGAACAGACGAGGACAGTAGGCCATGCTGCCTCTACCGTGGGTGGTCCTTCTGTCAAACTCGTGCGGGAGAAATTATTGTAGATTGTGCGGGAATTGAAGCAACATGCAGACACTGTTGCAGTTCATACGCTCGTATCCCGTGGGGGGGACATTGTCGAACAACGATTGGGGGAACAACGATTTTCTCGGTGTTACCGCAAAAATTTACAAACCCCATTCCGTGATATGCCGCCAGGATGACCACAACGATGGGATATTCATCGTAAAATCGGGTTGGGCCCTCCTTTATCGCGGACTACTGGACGGAGAACGGCTGATCATCGACACTCCTCTGCGGGGGGACATTGTCGGTTTCCGTTCCGTGGACGGACCCTGTTTAGCGTCCCTCGCGTCCATAACCGAACTTGCTGTTTATGAAATTTCCAGCAAGGAACTGACAGAGGCCATTTTGTCGGAAGGCAGCCTCGGGAAGAAGATCGCCTGCTCCCTGGCCCGACTGAACGCCATCCTTGCCGAACATCTCATGAATGCCGGGCGGCGGAACGCGATGAGCCGCACCGCCCATTTCCTGCTCGAGTTGGAGGAGAGGCTCTCGATCGTTGGCCTGTCGGCCGATGGAAGATATGATTGTCCCCTTACCCAGCATGAATTGGCCGACATCCTCGGAATGACCACCGTTCACCTCAACCGAACGTTGAGGGAACTACGCAAGGCTGATCTCGTCGCTTTTAAGGCAGGGCATGTAGAGGTGATCAACCGCAAGAAGCTGGTCAAAACAGCCGGATTTGACAGCGAGTACCTCAGGTAAGGTTATTCCCTCTAGCTCGGGTGCAACTGTCTCTAGCGGGTCGTTCGCGTCGCCCCTGCGGCGCGGTGCTGGGCGGCAGCGCCCATCAGCAAATTTCTGTTGGAAGACGACAGCCCGCCGTCGCTGGAGCAGTTCCAGACGATGTTTCCGGCCGACTGGTAGTGCGCGGCTTACCTGGCGGGGTCGCAGTATATCTTGACGATGGCAGCCGCAAAGGCCCGATTATGACCGACGGCAACCATGGCCTGTCACATGAGGAGACCGTGCTGCCGAACTACGTGCAAGCTGCCCATACACTACGGCAGATACCGACGGGTGTTCTCGGACCTCCGCTGGGGCACCGATGCCTCGAGCTGCGTCCTGATCATGCCAATATCCACCTTCAAGAATTCTCGTCTACAATCGCGATGAACTACCGATCCCCCCTCGAATGGCTGCTGGGGCTGGGGTCGGCTAAGCGGTCCCATTCCTGAGAGTGTCATCATCGCCAACCCAGTTAATCAGCCTCGTAGACGTATCCCACTGCTTGGCATTCCTTGAGCGGTCGGAAATCGTTTCAACGGTTGGCGCATGGCCAAAGAGATTGAATCTCGCCGTTCCCGCGCGTCACGATCGAACTCGCGGGACCTTCAAGGCAGGGTGACGCAGTCTCGACACGTGCCCTCTCAGGCGAGACCGTCGACGAGGAATCTACCAAAAATTAACTTATGTTAGAGAACGCTTATGAATAGAGGATACGCTGCACAAGCTGTTCTCGCTAGGAGCGAAGAACTGCTGAAGACTCCCGAGCTGGGGTGGGCCTCACGCTTCACGAGGCTGGGTATTGATACACAGGTATTGATACACAAGGGCATTCAAACATGGGGCTGGGTATTCAAACTTTCAGATTGCGAGAGAATGGGCCGTTTTGGCAGCCGCAAAGCGGCTTGTGTGCGAAAGATCGGGGATTGATATGGGTTCCACAGCAGGACAGCACCATTACACTTCGGCCAATCGGTCAGGAGTCCCGTCCAGCGGAACGGAAAGCGTCCACGGCCAAGCAGGCAGGGGATGCCTCCTTATCCTGGACGGAAGGGCCCTGGACCGCGAGTGTCTCGCATCGGCCCTCGCGGACCACGAACTCGGCATGGAAATCGCCGCCATGGGTTCGATCGATCAATGGCGCGTGAAGAAGGGCTCGGCCCCTTCCCTTGCAGCCATTCTCTTCAACCTTGGCGGCCGGAAGGTCACCGATCATGGCATCGCAGATGAGATTAAGCATATATCGTCCGAATTCAAATCGGTCCCGGTGGTTATCCTGGCCGACACCGAAGATCTTGCACACATACTGACCGCTCTCGAATGCGGCGCACGCGGCTACATTCCGACCTCGGTCGGAATCGATGTCTGTGTAGAGGCTATCAACCTTGCGGCAGCGGGAGGCATCTTCGTCCCGGCGAGCAGTGTCCTTTGCATGCGCCACCTGATAGGTTCAGACAGCCGCGACACGCAGCCTTTGAAAGGCATGTTCACGCTCAGGCAGGCCGAGGTCGCCCAAGCGCTCCGGCGCGGAAAGGCGAACAAGATCATCGCTTACGAACTGAACCTGCGCGAAAGCACCGTGAAGGTCCACATCCGAAATATCATGAAGAAGTTGAAGGCGACCAATCGCACGGAAGTCGCCTACAAGGTCAACGATCTCTTCGCGGAAGGAACTCTTGCTGAAGCGTATCCCAAGCAATAAGACTGCCCGCCTCCGGTGAATCCTGGCGGGCCCGTGTTTGTGAAAGTCGGGGGATCTCCGTTGCAGTGAATGGCATCCGGGAGCCGCCCGAGACACAGCGGCCCCTGCCCGGGTGCGGTTGGTTGCCCCGAGCCTCCTGATAGTATGCTGTAGGGGGATTTGGCGGGGTGCTCCGAAACGCGCGGCTTCGTTACGATGATCTTGTTCTGCAGTCCTCTGGAAAGCTGTTCCAAGGGCGCGGTGTCACAGGCAGTGGTCCGCCTCCTCGGGCTTCCACCACAAGGGCTAACCGAGACCTTATAGAGAACGCGTAAATCCTCAGCCGAGCATGTAGACCTTGCTGCCGGAATGGAGGTCCGCATGTCTGAGCAAAGCCTTCGTTTTCGCAAATCCGTCCCTGCACGAACGCGGCCGTGAACTGATCCCGGGCGGCAGCCACACGTCGGCGAAAGGCGAGGACCAGTATCCCGTCCTCGCGCCGGGCTTCCTCGAGCCCGTTGGGGTGCAACAGTACGTCGAATACGAGATGCCGCAGAAGCTCTCCACGCTCGACCCCACCGGCAAGCCGGCGCAGACATACCGTCCCCTGTTCCCTGCAAGACATTCAGGCGTGGAGTGCCCATGCCGTCTCTCGTCGTGGCTACACCCGCGACGAGGCGGCTGTCATGAAGACGATAGAGCGCCGACGGTGCACTGGCGGTGATGGGCACGACCTCACTTCGGTTGCGGACCAATAAGATGACGGCCGTCTGACAAACGGGTGTAGGTCCCGCCGGTGAGGGTATGCATCAGACACCGGGCCGAAAGGCTTCGCTGGGACCTGCATCGGCACGCAAAGCCAAAAAGTTCGCGCCGACAGGAGACTGGCCTCGCGGTCGACGGCTTGAAATGCACTTCCGCCAGGTCGGAAGCTGACAGCAAATCGGGTTAACTTCCTGCCACTGAATCCGCCGATCCATCTGCAGTGTCGGGGAAAGTGTGTCTGGCCACCCATCTTATGGCTTCTTCGATCGTATCGAAATTCTTGTGCTGCCCGCTTAGCAGCCCGAACCCTGTCTCGAGGAACCATTTGCCCTTCGTGGAGTAGGCTTCCTCGTCGATCTGAGTAAGGACCGCGACGAGTTGGTCCCATTTCCACACCAGAACGCCGGATTCTCCACCCTCGACCGTTCCGATCCGGGCTTTCTTGAACGAAAATCCAGGAGCAATGTTTTCTTTGCCCACTTTGATGAATCCCTCAACTTCAAAATGGATAGTAAAAACGGTCGGCTCGAAAGGCTAGTTCTGTACTGTCTTTCCTTGTAGATGTCTTTGTGCCGAACCGCTGTAGACGAATTAGTTAGCACATCGCCCGGTGAGTTCAAGTCCCACTCGATTTTTCGATGGTCTCCCGGTGAGTTTTTTCCGAGAGAATGTGTGAAACTGCTTCGGACCGTGAAAGCCTCGGCGAAATGCTCGGTGCCTGGCATTCCATGTCACGCAACCTCGCAAGCCCAGCGAGTGTCTCGCGGTCGAACCAGTCCTTGGAGCGCTGCGTTCCGAAGTGCTTGTCGAGGAACTCGATCTTGCGTTCCAGCACGTCGGCCGCGAGCGGCACGTAAGGCATTGGGCTGGCAAAGGTCGCCGTCCCATTTCGGGATCGTATTCGAGCACCAGATGATCGCGGAAGACGTTCCAGGTCAGTTGGTTGACCTCCCGGTGGTCCTGATGGACGTCGAACCTGGCCGGGTCAACACCACGTCGCGTGCGGCAGCACAATGCAGGTATCAGCAGCCCGAAGGACGATACGTCAAGACGGGGTGGCGGTCACACCGGATGAATGGTCTTGAGAAGGTGATACTCCTTTTGTGCTTCAAGTAGCTCTTGCGGATGGTGAGAAGGCTGAGTTGCCGTCCTTTCGGTCCCCGACGGGCCATTGCCGGACGCTGGAGTAAGCATGCCATGGTTCATCGCCCAAACTGCAGCCTGTGTACGGTTGCGGACCCGAATCTTTCGAAGGATGGCCTTGACGTGTACCTTCACTGTAGCTTCGGCAATGTTAATTTCGCGCGCGATAGCTTTGTTAGACTCCCCTTCGATTAGGCGACGTAGAATGCAGTTTTCCCGATTTGACAAAATTGATAGTTCTTGATCATCATGCTCCACTTTAACAACCACCTTTGCTAACTCATCAGCTACCACGTCATGTTTTAGACCATGCCTTATATCTTGAATAAACGTCGAAGTTTCCGCAGGTAACACCGTTTGCCCAAGCATAACCAATTCGAGAGCTTTGATGAAGGTATCGTAAGCATCGATCTTTGTCAGATACCCGTCAGCCCCCGCACGAAAAGCTGAGACTATGTCGGCCGTGCGACAGTGATTAGCTAGCGCAACGACATGGCTGGCTGGGTAAATCGCCTTAAACTCAACAATTTGCGCGAATTCAGCTTCCGCATCAGCACCGCCGATATCTATGATTAGCAAGATCGACCGGTGACGCGGCAGCGGCTTCTGCAAAAGATCGTTAACAGAAGCCGAAGAGAAAAGAATACAAAAATCTTCTTCATTCAGGATTCGACTTAGACCTTCTCGAAGTAACTCGCTCGGTCCGACAAGCACGGTTATGAAAGATTGCCTTGTCATCATCGCTTCTCACCCGGCGTGATTGGGATACACGCGTCGATTAGGCGCTCCAACCGCACAGTTTCTTTTAACTTTACGCCAGGAAAACCGTACACCAAAATACCCTCTTTAGGCGTAGGGCAGCATCATCGAGGCGTATCCCGGATCTTCAGCCTGGGGCTTTTTGGTCAAGAACCCGAGCTCGTGGTTTCACCGACTCAGCCCATCGTGGCAAAGGATTGCGCGGCCGCGAGGATTACCGGGGCTTGGTTTCCGGCGGGCCGATGAAAGGAAAACATGGGACGGCCCGTCCGCTATGGTTACCTCGATATGATTGCCAAGATTGACGGCTTGATCGATTCTCGCCTTAATTCATCTGACGCGTCAAGCTGTGCATCAGGTCATCCACGTAGCAGGGCGCAGAACCACGGCGCCGGGGGAGCGCGGCGGCAGGAGCGTCAGGGTGATGTTGTCCGGCACCTTGAGTTTCGGCGTCACATGCCATCCGGCCTGATCAAGAGGAGCACCGCATGCGCGCCGTCGTCGACGCTCCGGCTGATCTCGGCGAGGTGCTCCCGCATCGCCTCGGTATCACAATAGGGCAAAGGCCCGCGCCCTTCCCTTCCGGGGGCAGATGGCCCCGCAGGTCGAACCAGTAGGGGAGTTTCACACAGTAGCTTTTTTGCCAGTTGCTGCGAGTCCAGCAAGGCTCGGCAGGCGTTTCCAGTTCGGCGATGTCGCGAAGGCGCTCTCACCATATTGCGCTGCAAGCTGCCCCCGCCGCGTGACGAATGCGGGAAGCCGTTGCAGTTGCTCACGCCGATGGCAGCGTGCAGGTCGGTCAGGCGGTAATTGTAGCCGAATTCAGGATAGCCCTCGTAGATCACCTGATTCGAGCCGTGCCTGACCGCATCGGTAACGCTCATGCTGTGTTGGCCGACGAGCATGCATGACCTTGCCTCCTGCTCCTCGGGGGTAAGTTCACGCGTGATCCGAGATACTAGACGACGTTTGCAATTCGACGTAGGCACAAGCTTGAACGCAGCGCCAATCGCCCGGGAGAGTCTCAGTATAGCCTTATCCACGCCGTATTATGGTCATGAAGGTTAACATTATATGTCCAGATGCGAATTTCTGGTTGTATTGGCAGAATTTCGGATAGATTGTCGATGAGCGTCCTGAGAGATACTTATGATGATTAAATCTAACTGGAGAAACACATGAGATCGATGAATTCCGACAAGGAAATACTGTTGACACACTCGGAATGGTTGAACAACTCACGCGCGACGACGGAGGCCGCCGAGTGACGACCGAGGCTCCCATTTCCACCGCTTCCGCATCGACGGCAACCACGCAGCCGGCGCAGGGTCTTACCTATACCACCACACCGATCCAATCGGAGTACGACGGCCAGGTGATTGAAAATCTTGACATCTACGTCACCAACGGGGACGCGGTCACGATTACGCACGACAATGTCATCCTGCGCAATTGTCTTATTCATCACGTCGAGGGCGACGGGGTGATGGTATCGGGCGCAAACGGTGTCACGATCGAGAACACCGAGATCATCAACGCCGCCCCCCCGGCGGGAATCGACCCCGAGACGAGCCCAGACATCAACAACATCAAGGCAGAAAACGCTTCGAACCTGACCGTTCATAACACGACGGTGCGGGAAGGCTCGACTGGCATCTATCTCGTGAACTCGCCCGGCGCGAGTCTTTCACACGTCGATGGCTACGACTTCCATGGCCCAATGCCGCGCGGTCAGTTCGTCCAGTTCAACAACTCGGGCAATAGTTCGCTAACCGACTTCTATGCCGTCAACGACGCCGGCAGTTCGCATCCTGAGGACATCGTCTCGGTATACGGCAGCCCGAATACGACGATCTCAAATGGGGTGATCGACGGTAACAACTCTCAGACCGGCGTGGCCGTCATGTTCGAGAACGGATCGACCGGCGGGAGGGTGGATCACGTTGACGCCATCCATCAGGGCAATGGCGCGTTCTCTTCCTACGCGAGCGATGTGACCTTCGATCACACGAGGTCGTTCGACGGTATCGATGAGGATCAAGGCCGCGGGGTTCCCTCGTCGAATGGACTGATCTGGAATGTAAGCTCCGGTGGGGTCAGCATCCTGAACTCGACCTACACCAACCCTGGCAATCCCAACAACATCATTTGGGACGCGTCAAAGGCGGTCGTGGCCGACGTGCACGAGGATCCCACGGCCACCCCAGTGGCACACGTCGATAACCAGTTCACCTGGGACTACGCAGCGGATAGCTCGACCGACACTGTCACGGACGCGAGCGTCACTCCCCCAACCACTAGCACGACGGAGACCGGGTCTGGGACCGGGACTGTCGCTCCTTCCGGCAGCACCAGCGATGGCACGTTGTACGGCACCAGCGGCACCGATATACTCCACGGAACCAGCGGCCACACCATGATCGGCTATGGCGGCAACGACACCTACTATGTCGACAATGCCAACGAGAAGGTCGTTGAGGCAGTGGGCGGCGGCAACGACAGTGTGATCGCCTCGGTGAGCTATGCGCTTTCGGCCAGCTCGGAGATCGAGCATCTGGCCACCAACAACCCGTCCGGCACGAAGGCGATTTCCCTCACCGGCAACGAGTTCGCCCAGACCATCCAGGGCAATGCCGGCAACAATGTCATCAATGGCGGGCTCGGCCCCGACGTCTTGACCGGTTACGGAGGCCACGATGCCTTCTCGTTCAATACTGCTCTTGGAGCCGGCAATGTCGATAAGATCACCGACTTCAAACGCTCCCAGGACACGTTCCATCTCAGCGATACCGTTTTTACCGGGCTTCAGCCGGGAGGGCTTCCATCCAAAGCTTTCTTTGTTGGTACAGCCGCGCATGACAGTTCCGATCATATCATCTACGACAGTGCAACCGGGGCGCTCTCTTTCGACAGCGACGGAGCCGGCGGCGCATCTCAAACCCAGTTCGCCACCCTTTCCCCACATCTCTCGCTCGCCGCAGCCTCATTTTATGTGACCTGAAGGAACGCGGGGCTGCCGTGGCCAGATAAGGACTGGATAAACAGCACCTCAAAGCCATGATCCCGAACCGAAGTCAGCTTACCAAAGGCGGGAGTCCGGTTTTCGGAGAAGATCACGCTCAATGGAGTTCCATCCCGATGTCATCGGGATGGAACGGACTCGACTTGTGAGTTTTCCGTAGTTGTCCATGCGGACCGAACCGAGGAGACTGGAGTTACCAAGCTTGCTCTCACCGGAGGGTACTAAATGAACATCCACAAGAATGCCCGTCTGACGCCGTGGCGTCGAGAGGAACTGGCTCTTTCGGTCATCGAGCGACGTCTTTCCTAAGCCTTGCGGCGCAGGCCTATGCTGTGTCGAAGCGAGCTGGCCTGTGATGCTGCTGTGGCATCGATGTGCCGGTGGTCGACCCCAACCTGGCTTCGACGTGAGATCGGCGTCGTCTTGCAACAGAACGTGCTCTTCAACCGGTCCATTCGCGAGAACATCGCGCTCGCCGATCCGGCTATGCCATGAAGCGGGCATCGCTCGCCGGCGTTCACGATTTCATCCTGGAGCTGCCCGAGGGCTATGACGTGCGACTGCGTCATTGCCGGCGCCTGGGTCGCCGGCGTCGCGATTGCGCGACATGGCTTCTCGTCGAACGGATACTCTGATCCTTGAAGGAGCGAACGCCTCGGCACTGAGACAAGTTCGTGCAATTCCGAGTTATTCAGGCGGGCATTACGATCCGGTCGGACCGCTAAAGGCCCAGATCTGCGTAGCGGGTCGGGAACAGCTCTATCGTCACTGGAGGAGCCGCCGATTCCGCATATGCGCTGCGGCAAGCTTTATAGTCGCAGGAGACCGGTGCTTGCTTCTCTCCAGTCAAACGCGTCCGCTTGCGGTGCGGGAGCACCCGTCTGTCGGCCAATTAACCGCCTGGCCGGCTGTTTCCTCTCCTAACCAGCAGGAAGGCAGATGCGCGGGCATCCAGAGCCCATAGCCCCGCCTTTTCCACGCCAGCCTACCCGATCGTACGATCGTACTTCGGCTCTCGTCGACATCTTGCGCCATCGCGAGCCGTTCGTAGCACGCCGTCAGGCCGCTTTGGGAACGGCCGCACGGTAGCGGCCGGGGGCTGGGAATGGAGCCGCTATCCGGTCATGGTGCACCGGTATCCGCTGTCCGCGGGCAGCGCCCATGCGCGCCTGGAGCGCATATTCCAGGAGAACCGCCCATTGCCGGACTCGTGCGTCTGCCTGACGTCAGGGGTACGGTTTCCGTCGAGAACCTTTTCGTCCTCGCCCCGGCACGAACACGCCGGTCGTCATGGGCGCGACGTTCACGCTGAAGACTTCGCTTGTGGGTGCATGGCCGCCGGCGCAAGGGTGCGTGCGACTCGATGGCGACGATCTGCGCCATTATGGTCCGGACCAACTCGGCACCGCGCTCCAGGATATCGAGCTGTTCTCCGGTTGCGTGCGCGACAACATTGCGCGCTTCCGAGCGGACGCGGCCGATGCGCAGGTGATCGAGGCGGCAACACACGCCTCTGCGCACGAGATGATTCCAGCGCCTCCCCAACGGATATATGACCGAGATCGGGGAGGATGGAGTCGGACTGTCGGGAGGGCAGCGGCAACGGGTCGGTCTCGCGCGAGCCCTGTTCGGCAAGCCGAGCTTTGTCGTGCTCGATGAGCCTGATGCCAATTTGGACGGCGATGGCAATCGAGCACTGGTCCAGGCCATCGAAAGGCTGCGGAGAGACGGAAAGACCGTTGTAATCGTGACCCACAGGCCGAACCTCCTGTCCGCGGTGGATCGAATGATCATTCTGCAAGACGGACGGGTAGCACAGATGGGCCGTCGGGAGCAGTTGCTGCCATCGCTCGTTGGCCCGAATGTAGCGTCGACACCGCGGCGGCCTGTATGGGACGGCGGGCGCGCCGGACCGCCGGCAGCAGCCGCGACATCTCTCATGCGGCCACGCGCCGATGCGTAGCCAGCCGAGTTCAACGATGACGCCTGACAACTCAAAAATTGCCCCAACGATAGCGCGCGGTCGCGAGCTCCTGCGGACTGCCCGCTCGACGGCTGCCTCAGTTCGTATAAGCACAGTGGGGCTATCGGCGCTCCTGCATGCAGGACGAGTGGCGCGAGCCCCCTCCGTGCGGATTTCCGAACAGCCGGGTTTTGCCGGCACAACCCACGAGCCATCTCACGCAAACCTCTCCGGCGACTGGCACAAGCCCGCGCGGATCGGCCTTGGCGTCGTCGTGCTGACCTTCGGTATCCTCGGCGGATGGGCCTGTCTGGCCAGCCTCGACAGCGCGGTTGTCGCTTCGGGTACAGTTGTGGTCGAAACCGACCGCAAGGCAGTTCAGCACCTTGCGGGCGGCATCGTGGGTGATGTTCTCGTCTCGTCCCGCTTGCCCCTCGCCCCCAGCCGCGCAGCGGAGCCATGTTGGTCTTGATCCAGGTCTCGTCGATGAAGACGAGCCGTCTGGATCGAGGCCGCCCTGCCACGACCGCCAGCGCTGGCGTCTGCGGGCTGTCAAGCGTCTCAGCGGCGAGATCAAGCGCAGGACCGGTCGTCGGCATCTTCCCCAATGACGATGCCATCGTCCGCCTCGTCGGCGGCGATTGGATCGACCGCCACGAGAATTTGCAACCGGCCTGGGCAAGAGTTGGCTCGCCTGCGCCCTTGGCCACAAAGCCTGCCGCGACAATCGATCGGTGCTCTATCATCGCGTCCCGCGTCTCTTCGAGGCGCTAGCGCTGGCGCGGGGCGACGGGCGCTATGGCCGCCTGCTCAAGACGCTCAGGCGCGTTCAACTCCTCATTCCCGACGATTGGGCCTGTCGGTCCTCAACCCCGCCGAGCGTCGCGACCTCCTGGAAATCCTCGAGAATCGCCATGGCCGCGCTTCCACAATCGTCACCAGCCAAATCCCCGTGCAGCACTGGCACGACGTCATCGGCGATCCCACGCTCGGTGATGCGATTCTGGATCGCCTCGTTCACAGATCCCACGGGATGGATGCCGGCCAGCGTTTTTGCAGAATGATTGGCCGTACGACCAACCACTCATTCTGAGGCCCCGATGCTCAAGACCGAAAGACCCGCTGCCGCCATCCAGATCAATCTTGCGGCAATTTTCGTTTCGATGGAACTGTCCCGTTCAACCTGGCTGATTACAGCGGTGTTGCCGGGGAACGGCGAGAAGATGTCGAAGTATCCCATAGCAACCGGCAACATTGCCGGGCTGTTTGATTTGTTTTCGAAGCTGCGGGAGAGAAGCCGCGCCAAGACCGGGCAGAGCTATACGATCATTACGATCCAGGAGGCTGGTCTCGATGGCTTCTGGATACACCGGGGCTCTCGTGAAAGAGGGCATCGAGAGCCACGTTGTGGACCCGGCGTCGATCGCCACGCCACGTTGTCATCGGCGTGTGAAAACTGATCGCATCGATGGCGAGGCGCTACTGCGTCTTGCTGGCCTTTAAGAGGGGAGAGCCGCGCGTATGCTCAATGGTAAGAACGATATCCCGTGAAGATGAGGACCGGCGGCGAATTGCCCGGGAACGCAAGGCGCTGATGGTCGAACGCGTCGCGCATGTCAATCGCATCAAGGGCCTGCTGTTCTCGCAAGGCATCACCGACTACGAACCAGTTTACAAAAATCGCCGCCAGCGACTCGAAGAGTTGCGGACGGGAGATGGAAATACACTGCCACGGCACATGAAGGCCCAGATCAGCCGGGAGCTGGACCGGTTGGAACTGGTCATCAATCAGATCAAGATCATCGAGGATGAACGCGATACGCTCATCGCGGCGCAGACCGCTGACAGCACGAAGCCGGAAGCCTGCGCCGGTCACGATGCTGCTTGAGATCAAAGGACTCGGTGCGGAATTCGCCAACACCCTTTGGTCGGAGGGGCTGTTCCGGCATTTTGACAACCGCCGTCAAGTCGCCGCCTATGCCGGCCTCGCGCCGACGCCCTGGCAAAGCGGCTCGATCGACCGGGAGCAAGGCGTATCAAAGGCGGGCAATCCAAGATTCCGAACAACGCTGATCCAACTGGCCTGGCTATGGTTGCGGCACCAACCGGACTCGGCANCATTGGCAAAATGGTCCCGTCATCCTGGGCTCAGCCCGCCGAACGCGGAATATTGGTGCGACCGGAATAAACGGCGACCGAATGTGAGTTGGATCAGGCTCGGCAAAGCGAGCCGTGTCAGGTAGTTTGGGCCCAAGCCTGGAACCGTATGCAATGAGGGAGATCGACTTTGCTTCAATCGACTTGACACCTACTCCCCATGTGAACGCTCACCGCCTTCAACTCACCGGAGAAAGATGCGAAAAACACAACGCTCGCGCCCATGCTCTTGACGCAGCCGCAAACACCTGAATCAATGAACAGGTCGGGCGAAGCGGCCGCTCATGATCGCGTGAAATACCTACTCACGATCAAATGAAATGAGCGCTCACCGCGTGAAATGGCTGCTCAAAATCAGCGAAATGCGCGATCTGACCAGCACCGGCCAAGGGAAAAGCTCCGGTTCCATAGGTCGTCGAACGTTGGATTCCCGCTGCAGTTCCGGATTTCGAACAACGGGACGTTGGGGCCTTCACGCAGTCAAAGGCTCGAACGAGCGTAGCCTGGGGTAACAACTTTGTCCACTGCATGATCGATTTATGGTGGGCAATATACCCGCTGCTTTTGCAGGTGCTTGAAACGCCATCTGAGGCTCGCCGACTTCATCACTCCCTTCCAGGGCGGCCGCGATGCACACCATACGCGTATCAAGTCTTCGTTGCGGTGATCGGGCCAGAAAACACTCAACAGGCATTCGGCCGCCTCATCAATCGCTTCAGACCAGCCGAATGCTGAAATTATTTCGCCGCCGCCTGCAACGTGATCGGATTCCGCTGTAGACATGACAGCCGATCGGAGGCGAGTCGTCCCAGTCGAGGTATTCTATTCGGTGAATGTGGCCTTCAATTCCTTCGGTGCAAGGTCGACCCGCACAATATCCCCGCGCTCCAGCTGCGTAAGCTCGGCGGCGACACTGGAAACGTATTGGTCATCGATAAAGCGTATCAGATGATATTGTGGAACCCGTCCCAGGGCATTCTGGGCAGCGGTCTGGTCTGCCTCAAATTGGGCGAGTTTGGATTTCGCCATGGCAAGTGAATTTTCGTTCTGAACGAGCGCCAGCTCGACATCGCGCAATCCCTTGACATTTTCTTCTTCGATGCGCGTTTCCGCTTCGGCTAACGCTTGGTCGACAGCAATTCTATTCTGCTTTGCGCGAAAGAGTGCAGTCCGAAACTCAAGGCCTCGCGTCGCGTCGCGGCAAGCTGGCGCTGGGCATCCCTTCGAGCAGAATGCGCGGTCAGTCCCCTGTCGGCAAGACCTTGTTGAACGCCGACCTGTTCTTCCATCAGGCGGACCTCCTCGTCATGCAGAATGATGCTCTTCTCTATCGATGAGATCTCCTGCTCATAACCCTCTCGTTGTGCGGCGTAGGTACGTCTGCGCGATTCTTTCGCTCGCTGACGGAGCGCGAATATTGATGCCTCGGCAGATACGATACTGGCTACTTCCGCGGCGGGGGGAGGGGCAAGCGCGCCATCGTCGAAATCGGCGCCATCCAGTTCGGCCACAAGGCGCGCTCTCTGCAATCTGAAAGAGAAGTCGCTTAGCTCAAGCGTAAAAACTTCCTGCAGCAGCGAAAGTCTGGCGGCTTCCGAGCCGCCCTCCCGTGAGATGCCACCCGCCTGCAGCACCAGTTGGAAGACAGTCATATTCGGCTGAAACTGAAAAGGTCCGCTCCTCATCACATCTCCAACGAGATAGACCGGCGCGAATTCGACGACCGATACCGTTGGGGGGTTCACGCTCACCTGTGTTGACAGTGAATCTCCCAGGAGCTTTGCAACTTCAACCGCGCTCAATCCAGCCACGGTGATCTTCCCAAGCAAGGGATAGTAAATCGAGCCATCCTGCTCAATACGAAAGCGACCAGAAAGTACAGATGACGTATTTTCCTCGCCAAATACGACCACTTGAAGCTGATCGCCCGGTCCGGCCGGATACTCCCTCGCATCTTGGGCAAAAACGCTATGGACTTGTAAGGCCGAGAGGCCTGCAAATGCAGCGATTGCAAGGAACCGCGAGCGCGCCGGCGCGCCAAAGCTGCTCCAGTTGGATTGATACATCTCCTTCTCCCGTGTTTTGCGCCGAAGTGCGTATGGTTCTTCGATGCCAGGCTTTGAGGGTGGCATCCCTGTCATGAAGGGGATGCGCGTCATTGGAACGCCAAGGCGTGCGGCGCGGCAATCAAGGTGAGAGCGCCGACGATGCGCTTTGTCGCCGTAAAGCGTGAGGAACAGCAGGCGCGCGGTCGTCTTTCGGGCTCGAGATCTCCTGGTACGGCAGCGAACACAGACGATCAACGCCTTGCGGGGCCATCTGGCGGAATACGGTATGGTTGCCGCCCAAGCCCCGCTCACACCGCCAAGCTCATTGGAACTGGTGGAGGATCCTACGAGCGATCTGTCGGAGCGGCCCGCCTGGCACTCGCCCTGGTGGTCGATACGTTGCGCTCGCTGGAGGAAAGGTTCGAGCACCTGGATGCTCCCATTGCAATTCGTGCTCGAAAGGGTGAGGATGCTCGGCGCTTGGCAACAATCCCCGGGGTCGGGCCGGTAACAGCAACCGCCATGGTCGGGTTGGCACCTTCCGCCACAACCTTCGAAAAGGGTCGCGACTTCTCCGCCTGGCTGGGGCTGGCACCACTCCAACGCCCCACCGGCGGAAGCAGAAGCTCGGCGCAACGACGAAGATGGGCGAGCGAACCCTGCGGCGCTTGCTTATCATCAGAGCGAGCGCCGTGGTTCGCCATGCGGCTCGGCGTGGCGTGCCGGAAGGATCGTGGCTTGGGCGCATGCTCACCCGCAAACCGCGCATGCTTGTGGTCGTTGCTCTTGCCAACAAGATGGCCGCATCGTCTGGGCGCTCATGGCAGCGTGACTCAAACGAAACGGCCTCCGGAAAACCCGGCGCGGTTCATGGCGCAACGGTCATAGAGACGGGATCGGGAAAACCAGAAGCGCGACAAGGGCTACCAGCCCGTCAGATTGATTTGGAAACCCGGTCCGCGAACTCCATACGGGCCGGCGGCACGTGAACAGCCGCTTCAGAGGCCGGATACATGACTGCACCCGACCACGCGCTGCCCAATCAAAAGATTCTTCTTGCACCGGGCGTCCATACGTGTCGCGCTATAAAGGCTATCAATCGAGCGATGCGCCAGGGTCAACAGAGCCTGAGGAAACTGGCCAAGCGCTTTGGTTTGGGATGAGTCAGAATACCGCGTGAAGCGGAGGAACGGACCTTGGTAGCCGGGGTGCCGACCGTGCAAGCAAGCCGAGATGGGCGGCGCTTGCGCCGAGGACGAGAGGCGGCTCCTCTTCTTCCGGCACACTACTGCCGCTGGACACGCATCCTATGCGCTCCACCGATTCCGCTTGCAGGGCAATATCGTCTGATGGCGACCCGGCTTGTGGAAGAGATCGGCGAAAGAAGAGCTGCCAGACACTTGGTTCCACATCAATATTGCCAAGGTGAGGAGCGAACAGGTCAAGTGCATATTGTCGTCACTATCGACCGCATGTCAACACTTTGCAAAATTGCACGACAAGTCCACCACCTGAGGTGGTCCAGCCTGATCGCCTCAAGCGCGACCTTGGCCTTGAACTCGGCCGAGAACCGTCTGCGTGTCTTCATGCTGGATCGTCCTTCTCATCGGGCGATCCACCTTATGCCCTGTCTCAGAAACCGGGCACCACCTCAACCATCATTGCGAGAGGGTTCCTGCTCCAATAATTGGATACCCACCAGGCAATTGCTGGCAAAGCCTAACTCGGAATGGGTGCAGGTCTTGGAATGGATGTCTGTCTTGCGAAGTAACGCTTGAAGACACGTCGCGCCACATGGAGATCGTAGACGCCCTCGCTAACCACGGGCCAGTTCTCCACATTGGCCAAATCCACTATAGGCAAACCGTTCGCGACGAGGATCGCCGGGACTTGCGTCCAGCCCAGTGCGGACAAGGCCGCCAGCCGATGGTGGCCGCTCATCACGATGAACCTTTCATCTTCGTGATCTCGCAGCATGACGACCTGTATGAATCTGCTGTCAAGCGCGCCGTCTGAGGCAATATTCGGCTTATAGCCGATTTTCTTTATACTTTCGTAGGTTGCTATTAAGCGCTCGTATTCCTTCCTGCTTTCCTGCTCCACGATGCTCGGGCTTAGGTCCGGCGCCAAGCTACCATTAAGAGCTTTCAAACCTTGTCTGTATCTTGAGATCTCGGAAGGCGTACTCCACGGCATGGGCAGGAACGGCCTGGTGATGTCCAGGGAGGAGACATAGTGTTGGAGCTGAGAAGCCTTGCAGTCATCCTCATAGTCCGTTTGCTGCCCAAATAGCACTTCCTGCAAGTTCCGGGGGCGAAAATCTGCCATGAACCTCCTTATCAAGGATTCCTCATATCTCACACTTGGATCGCTGATGTATTGCCTAAGGAATGCAACCTGCGGATTGGAGCCATTGGCATCAAAATCGATGGCATAACCGTTAAGACATTTATTGATCGGCACTCTGAATTGCGAGCCTAAGACCGTATCAAAATCCGCGACGCGCACCAAATATAGACCCGCGATCCATAGCGCTCTGTCAATCAAGGAACTTGTATATTCCCGCGACCAAGAATACATAAGCGATCTCCTAGGAAGCAAGTATTGCCGTCAAGTTAACTTTCGAAGTCGCAATTCGGCAAGGGTTTAGCGGGTCCGCGGTGTTGAGACCATGCGGGACCGCAATACTACAAGAATTCGAGGGTGACCGCGGAGGGATACCACCTCGCGAGAGCTTGGCGTGACGTCGTGGCGATACGACGGAAATCCAGGCGTCATCAATGCCCCCAATGATTTTCGGGCGGGCAGAGCTTTGAGGTGCATCCGCAGCACGGCCAAGTCCAACCTCTCCTAACCGGGCGTCAGAAGTTTCTTGCCAGCGACAAGCTTCCTCAGGCGCGCGTTTCGTTCACTTCATTGCCAGTCTCCTCTCAAAGACCGGAACAATCTCAATGCGAGGACATTACTGGGGCACGTCACCTTTGATCTCGCGCGGTTCCTGGCAGACGCCGTGCACGCGAAGAGTTGGTATCGGAAGAATGCGCAGAACAGACACCCCCCATGAAACAGCACAAGCTGCGGAACTTAACATAGAATTCATATCGAATTGATTTATAGAAATTAGAGGCCGGCAATCTCGGCTTAATGGCAGAGGCGGTGGCACATGTTGATCGCGGGATCTTTCTACTTGGCTCTCGGAATGCTGCTTGGGTTTTGGATCAATTCCAAACAGCTGGCGCTTGTGGCGGTAGCGCTGTGCGCGCTGGTGATCGGCGCGGGACAGGGCACCGTGCGTAGCACTCTTCTCGCTGCGGCCGCACTGAGTTTGCTACAGCTCGGATACTTTATCGCACTCTTGGTGCGGAGCATCCTTGTCCACCGTCGCGAGCAGACAAAGCCGCTTTACTGGCGTCACAACGGAGGCGCCGACGGCTAGTGGATGGACACGTTTCGGGTGGACTCAAATTCTCCTTCATTTCCTCTACTTGGCCTCCACAACTGCCAGGCGATCAGTAACCCCTCGTCGTTGCGGCCCGCAAACAAGGAGAGTGACGAGCGCATCCATCTGCTCACCGCATCAACAGGCGGCCAGCAATCCTAGTAGTAGCGGCAGCGTCTGCGCATTTGATGCATTCTGGGCAGATCAGTAGGTTCACCATCTTCACCCTTGGGATCGGAAGAGACGCCTCGCTTCCTGCCGAAAGATTCCCAGCATGAATCTGGGGATGACGCGGAAATAGCGCCCCGTAAGCCGCCCCGGCTCCTGTGATATGCGGTAGAGGAATTCCAGTCCGAACTGGCGGATAAAGGGAGGGGCGCGCTTTATTGCCCCGGCGCGAAAATCAAAGGCGGCACCGACCCCCATCGAGATTGCGCCGGGGATCTGCCGTGCATACCGCGCCATCCAAATCTCCTGCTTCGGGCAGCCCAGGCCGACCCAGATGATGTCGGGCTTGGCGACTGCAAGGCGGCGAATCTGCTCCTCCATCTCGACGTCGGTCAGCGGGCGAAAGGGCGGCGAGACCGCGTCTGCTATTTCGATGCCGGGATAGGATGCCTCGAGCGCAGCCACCAAGGACCTTAGGACCTCCGGTGTTGCTCCGTAGAAGGCATGCCGCCAGCCTTTGGCCAGCCCCGCCCGGCAAACCGCTTCGAGTGTGTCGGTACCTGTCACCCGGCCTGCGCGACGGCCCCTGAACCGACAAACCCACACCAGGGGCGCCCCGTCGGGCACGTTCATGAATGCGCCTCGATGCGCATCGGCCAAGGCCGGCTCGACGAGCGCGCGCACCACCCCATGTACATCGCGAAACACGACGTAGACACCAGCGGTGTTGGCCGTGCGCCGGGCAAGCCACTCGTCCACCCTCAGCAGGAAAGACTGCTCTTCGACCACGGCAACTGAAGTCGTCAGGATCTCAACAGCTTCAACAGGCGGCAGCCTTTCCGCAGGCTCGCGCGCATGAGCGATTGACAGGCGCGCCTGGCGGTGTTGCGTGGTCACATCTTTAAGCGGTTTAGTCATAATATTATCCTCCAGTTGACGTACTTCACGAAACTTCGAAGCGACTGGTATAGGCGGCAGCGTCCGAGGTCTCGTGAATCCCAGGGCCAAGACTCATAACCAGTAGCTGACGGTTGCGGCGATGCAGACGGCGGCGAGGAAGTTCCGGGCGAGTCGATCGTAGCGGGTTGCGATGCGGCGGAAGTCCTTGATGCGGCAGAACATGCGCTCAATCGCATTGCGGTCTGCGAAGGCCAGCTCGATCTCGACCCTGCGAAGCTCGTGTTCATCGACGAGACGGGATTGTCGACGAAGATGGCGCGCCTGCGTGGAAGAGCGCCACGCGGCGAGCGCTGCCGGGCCGGCGTGCCGCATGGCCATTGGAAAACCACGACCTTCACCGGCGCCTTGCGGCTGACGGGCATGACAGCGCCCTTCGTCTACGATGGCGCCATGAACGGCAACGTGTTCCTGGCCTATGTCGAGCAGGTGCTGGTCCCGACCCTGTCGAAGGACGACATCGTCGTGATGGACAACCTGCCCGCCCACAAGGCCGGCGGCGTGCGCGACGCGATTGAGGCCGCAGGCGCGAGCCTGCTCTACCTGCCGCCCTACAGTCCCGACTTCAATCCGATCGAGAACGCCTTCGCCAAGCTCAAGGCGCTGCTGCGAGCAAAGGCCGAAAGAACCATCACCGCACTGTGGAACACGGTCGGTTCGGTCCTCGACCTCTTCACCCCAGCCGAATGCGCAAACTACTTCAAAGCGGCCGGATATGACCCAGATTAAACAGGACGTGCTCTAGCGTCGACCAGCGTCCGCCGCTCTTCACCACATGGATGATGCCGCTGATCACGCGGCGATCATCAACGCGCGGCTTGCCTCGGGTGTCGGTCGGCAGATGCGGTTCAAGCAGCCCAAACTGCTCATCACTGAGCCAGAAATATTCGCGATTCATGAGTGGTCCCCCTCAGAGACCCCAGAATCACAATCCCGCCGTCAGGGGAACCCCTTTTATGGGTCCGGACCCTCGTTCGGATATTGAACCGGAGACGTTCTACCGAAGCTCGCCTGTATAGGTGCGGGACCAATCAGAGAGAAGCTGCTGCTCGAACTGATCCACTGGTAACGGTGCCAAGCTCTCGTTTCCGGTGCACAGCGTCGCCCCGGCTGCATCGACGGCGCAATCAGGTATCCAAAGATTGTTGGCCTCAAATACGCCCTTCCGATACGACTCGACGAATATTGAATTCGAATGAGCGACATTGGCGAAGTAGGATTCGTCGATCCCGCCTTCGCCGCAGCATTTCCAGACGTAAATCCCGACTGTCTTCGTTGTTATCTCGTTGCCGTCGATATACCGGGCGGGCCGCACGACAAAGTTCTCGAATACTTCGTTGTTATTTCCTGCCGCTAGCCCAATCCCAGCATTGGAGGCGTAGAGGATACGGTTGGCAAAGATTTTTATCCAAGCTGAGCCGGTCGACGCATCCGTGTTAACTCCGTCGATCATGATGCCGGACCCCGAGTAGCGCCCTGTGAACGGCTGGCGGCCCGGAAAAGCTCCGATCAACAGGTTGTTGGCTATCGTCACCGGTCGATCCTTCCTACCCCTGACGCGGAACAGGCTGATCACGTCCTCGACGGCGCTCTTGCCGGGCTCGTTGCGCACATAATTCCAGGAGATGTCGACAGTGCCCGCTTCACGGATGTCTGCAAGCTGCACGAAATTGGCAACGGCAATCCCCGTCCTGCCAACCCAGGCGCCCACATTCTCCGTAGAGCATTGGTCGCGACAAAGCCCGGCAATGTTCAATGCGTGGTTGAACCGAACTGTGATCTCACGTGCCGGCATTCTCGCGGGATCCGCATAGACCCAGATTCCGCGGCTTCCCTCGACCGAGTTGTGCTGTACATCGATGCGCCGAGGATTCAGAGCCACAATGAACCGTGGCGGGGCTCTATCGCGCAGCTCAGGCTGTTGCCCAATCGCCCTGCAATTCCGAACTGTCACGTCGGCATAATGGGTGTTCCTGGGGTTTACCCCGTCGCTTCGGTGCTCGGCCTCGCCGTAGCGGGTGCTGATCAGGGTTCCGACCCCGCTGACGACACAGTTCTCAATTGTAACCGGCTCGGTCGTTCGAATAGTGACCGCCGGGACGTCCGGATCGTCCGAATGCCAGCGGCCGCTGTAGGTGCCTCCAGCGGTAATGATCAAGCTCCCCGCATGATCGAGGTTTGCCTGCATGGGGACGGGGCTGGTGGCCTTGTTGCCAAGCAACAACGGAAGGCGCGGCACAGGGGGCGACACTGCCCCGCCTATGCCGAACAGTAAAACAGTTGCCAGCAGAGTGATCGGTTTCAGCATGGTCGTCTCCGGGTTGCAGGAAAGCGCGTTCCGCGGTGCTTGGCCAAAGCCCCTGTTGGGAAACGAAATAGCAGTCCCATTTCCCCTGAAGCATTGAAGTGAGCGCATGTGTCGGATTCCAACACGCCATTTGGGAAGTTCAGGGATAGGCCAGTCCCCGGCTTGATAATTCGCGCGCTCTGCTGGATCCTGTTATCGTCTCGCAGTCGTAGCGAAAGTGCGGGAAAAGGAGGGGTATAGATGTCCATTTTTAGAACGTCCCCAAAGCCGCAGACGAACGTTGATCCTGTGGCACCAGCCAATGCAACCGAAATGGACGTTTCGCAGCTTTTCACGCCGTCCGGCCCCGTTCAGGAGGAGTCGCTGTTCGCCGGGAGGCGACAAGAGGTCGACCGCCTTGTTGAGACGCTCTCGGAGCCATCCAAGCATGCCACAGTTTAGGGTGAGCGGGGCGTCGGCAAGACTTCACTCGTCAATATGTTCTTGTGGCAGAGGCGACGGGGGCTTCCTCAGTTCACCGTCGTCGCTCGGGTGCAGGCGGATCCCTCTGACGACTATTCCTCTCTATGGCATAAGGCGCTGAGTGAGCTTAGCAGCATCGACCCAGCCTCGGGTCACGCTTTTGCGGCAACGCCGCTCCCTACTGACCGACCGCTTAAACCAGATCTGTCAGGCGGCATCTGCAGCGTTGCTGCGTCAGAAATACCGCTTTGATAGTTGACGAGTTCGACCGGCTGCAGAGCACTCGCGATGCCGAGCTCACCTGCCGACACCATCAAATACCTTTCCGACTACAACATAAACTGCACAGTGATCATTGTCGGCGTTGCCGAATCTCTGGGCGACCTGGTCAGGAACCACGAATCGCTGCGCCGTTTACTTACCTGCATACCCTTGCGACGGATGCGCGATGACGAGTTCTCGGAACTCATTGAGTCTCGGCTTGACCGCGCCTCTCTGGAGATTGAGGGACCAGCAAAGCTCAAGATACTGCGCTTGTCTCGGGGACTGCCCTTCTACGTTCACACGATCGCCAAGCTTGGTTGCCTCGCTGCTGCGCGCAGCGCGTCCCGACGCATTGGCGTGGCGCAGGTGAATGCGGCGATCGAACAGGTCACTGACGAACTGCGGCAAACCTTCTGTGACGGCGTCACGAATATGTTGGCTGGAAGCCGCGGCAGCATCTTTCCCGAGGTCGTCCTTGCAAGCGCGCTGGCGGACGCGGACGACGATGGCTATTTCAGCGCGGAATCGGTGGCGGCGCCCCTGTCGCGCATGCTTCGCCGCCAGATGAAACCAGCAAGCTTCCAGCGCCATCTGGCCGACCTTGCCTCTGACGAGCGTGGGCGCCTGTTGGTCAGGCGCGGACAGCCCGGAAGCCACCGCTTCCGCTTTCGTGACGCATTGACCCAGCCATATGTCCTCATGGACAGTTTATGCCGCGGCTTAATCGACGAAGCAGAGGCACTGCGGCGGCCCGGCATTGACATCACTGCTCATGCAACCGCGCCTGAAGGCGATTGGACGTATGGCAGCGCACGTCCTGCAAACATGGTTTGACTGGGACCGGATCGCGATGCCCAACTCCGGGGCCCTGTGTTCTGATTTCGGCAACGGCCACCATTCACCGAGCACGGTAGTCGCTGCCATTAGACGCGGAAACCGGTCTTCTGCCGCTGCCCGAAGCGACGCTTGGAACTGTGGCGTTCATACTTGCGCAACCGCCTAAGGTTGACCTTGCTGTAGATGACACCTAGGCATTTCTCCCTAATGCCGTGATCCAAGGACATGGCCTTCTGCACCAGTTTGCGGGAGGTACGCGCCCACTCGATTATGCAGATGAAGGCGTCGATGCGGATGGCCGCCGCACGGGCGTCCATGCCTTCCGCCATAGGCGGCAAGTCGACGATGACGTATTTGAACGTAACCTCCGCTTCCCGAAGCAAGGTGGTGAAGCCAGGCGATGCCACCATATCGCTGGTTTGCGGAAGAGAGCCACGCTTGGATGCTGGAAGAAATGCCAGTCCCGTCTCCCCTTCAAAGAAGAAAAGCGCGTCTCGAAGGCTGCGGCCATTCATCACAACGTCGGCAAGTGTCACCTCGGCGGCAGGAGCCAGGGCTTCGCTCAAGCCCGGATTGGTGAGATCGGCGTCAATCAGCAGGGTCTTCGATCCGCGCGCGGCAAGAAGGGAGGCCAAGTTCTTCGCTGCAGTTGATCTCCCCTCTCCGTTCAGCACCGAAGTAACCCCGATAACCCTCATCTTCTGGTCCGGAAGTTTGAGGTCGGCTGCGACCGTCGCGCTGCGCAGACATTCGGCGAACCTCGAGGTCGGCTTATCGATCACGTCACGTAGGAGGTCATCCGCCCCCTTGGCCAGCGGCCCCGGCAAGGTGTTTCCCTCCGCCTTAGCAACTTGTCTCGGCCACGGCCGCGAAGACCAGCTGCTGCGCCGAACCTTCGGAAGCATGCCGAGGAAATCCAGATGAAGCAAATCTCGAACCTGAGCACCTCTTCGGAAACCTTGGTCTCTGAACTCGAACAGCGCCCCTAGACCAACCCCCAGAACGCCGCCAGCCAAGAGCGACAACACCAAGATTATGGTCTTGGGAGGATAGCTCGTCCAGGACGGGGTATCCGCCCGGTTGATGATGCGGGCGTCGGCAGATGGCGTGGTCTGCTGATGGAGCGCCTCTTGATAACGTTGCAGGGAGGAGGCGTGCAGGTTCCGGTAGGTCTCGGCTTCTCGTTCCAGAGCATTCAGCGCGACCAGGGCCGACGCATCCGCCGCAGTCCTTCTGGACCTGATGACAGCGAGTTCCGCGTCGGCCAGCTTCTGCCTCAGGTCGACAACCTGAACCCGGAGCCATTCGCCCGCCTGGCGCATCGACTCGTGCGTTCTTTCCCGTTGGTCATGCAGGTAGCCTTCTGCAAACGCATTGGCGATGTCTGCAGCAAGGGAGGGATCGGGCGCGGTGGATTCGATGCGGAGAATGAAGGCTGGGCCGACCCGCAATACCCGCACCATGGACTTCAACTTCGCAATGCCCGCCTTGATCCTTCCGTCCGCCGTCTCCTGCGGAGCCGGAGGACGGGCAAGTTGCTCACGAACGAACGACACCAGCTTCCAAGTTGGTGACGTCGCCTCAGAAAGAAAGCGCGGATCATCCATCAGCTGCAGTGCGTCGATCACATGACGGGCAACCGATTCCGACCTCAATACCTCCATCTCGCTGCTGACGATTCCGTCGAAAGCCGCAAGAGGATTGGGAAGATAACTGTCCCCCAGAAAGCTGATTTGACGATATTCGATGAGCAGTTCAGCCGAGGCCGTGTACTGCGGGGTTTCCGTCAGCGCGAACGCCGTGCCCAAGGCCAGTGCAGCGGCCCCGACGGCAATGATTACGCGGAACTGTCTGCCCGCGGCCGCCAGCAACTTGTCCAGGTCAAGCGTGCTGTCTTCGACCGAAGTAGGCCACCGTTCGTCCGTATAGGTAGCGGGAGATTGGGAATTGCGCTGCAGCATATGGATCTCCGCAGGTGATGCGGCTGCAAAGGCCGTCGTTGAGGTTTCGTTCAGCGGCTCTATTCCGCAGCAATCGAGGGGTGGAGAGAGGGAGCGAGTATCCAGTCGACGTTGAGGGTGATCTCCACGACATCTCCGGGCCACAAGTCGGTTTCTTCATTGGCGCTGATCCGGTCGACGGCGTCGGCAGATTTTCTGACGACGGTGATCTCCGGCGGCGACTGCCGGCCGCCGCGTGCGAGTTCCGAGCGCAGTCCTCCGACATAGACGAGCTTCTCCGCATTGCCTTGCAGCTGCGCGTTCAGGTCAGCCACGTCCAACATCGCAGCCGTCAGCTCGCCAAGAAGCTCGATGCGACGGGAATCTTCAATCCTGACGAGATTGCGTTGCAGATCATTGCGCTCTCGCTCCATCCGGGAAGCCTCCGCGAATGATTCCAATGCCCGCGTTGACCACAGAAGCACGGCCCTGCGCGCGTCGTTCAGAAGGGCTACCGAGGCCAGTCCTTTCTCATTGAGTCGTCTGACCCGCTCAAGCTCAATGGTGTCTTCTTCCTTGGCGGTCTGCTCGTTCTCTTGACGCCGGCTCAATAGATCAAGCCGTCGCTCGATGTGCTGGAGAGAAACGCGGACGGCCTGCTTCTCCTTGCTGTGGTCATCGACCCTGTTGGCGAGGAGCTCGCCCTGGACCTTCTCGATTTCCGGCAGCAGGCCCGCCGAAAGGCCCCCGTCAGCGGAAACGGCCAGGCCGGTTTCATCGCGGCCCTCGAGTTCGGCTCTGAGCCTTGCCACGCGGATCTGCGCCGCCGCCAAACGAGGCCAGGTCGTGTTGTACTGAGTTTTGAGGTCCGTCAGCTCCAAGATGGGATTGTCGATCCGTAGCCTGACCAAATCGTAGCCGCCCGCGACGGCGATTGCCTGGCGTACCGTCATTCCGCTGCGGAAGGGCTGTTCGCCAGGATTTGCAACATCGCCGGTCAGGTAGATGGGACGATACTCCACCACCTGCAGCACCACCGCCTCGGGATGCACGAACTGCCAGACGTCTCCCCCGACGCCTTGGACCGGGTAACCCTTCTGCGGCGCCCGGGCCACGACCGCGTCCCGAACCGCGCTGACAGTTCGTCCGGCAGCCTGCACCGCGCCGACGAGCGGTAAAAGAACCGTCCCGTCCATGCCAATAGGCGACCGCTGGCGCAGATCGGGAATTCCAAGCACCTGAAACTCAAGCACGTCACCCTTTGCCAACAGGTACTCCTCTGCCACTGCCGTGTTGCCGAAGCAGATCAGAAGGGCCAGCCCAGCTACTGTTGGCTTCAGGCACCTCGTCAGAAAAACTCCCAAGCTCTTCGACATATCATTCACACTCCACTTAGCGCTTGTGCGATCGCGGACTCCCCGCGCCCAAAAGAGTCAAACCGGCAGACGATGTGCGTCGGGGAGCAGATCAGCGGCCTTGCACAGCCATTGCGTTGACGATTGCTTCCGCCAGCATGGCTGCACCGATACTGTTGAGGTGATTGTCATCGAAATAGAGCGGATCCTGCCCAAGCAGGGCTACGCAGCGGGCCGGGGTGGAGGAGCTGCAGAAAATCCTTTCCGGCCTGATTCGCACCAAGTTCGGATGTCGGGGATCGCGTCCAGTTGGCGGTGTATGCCTTCAACCCTCTCTTCGAAGACGCTGTAGCTCGTCGACAGCCACTCTTCCCGTTGGATCCCGAAGTGCCACTCCTTTGCAAATGCCGCGGCACGTCCCAGCCCACATCGGGGATCATATAGACGAGGAGGACCTGCTTTCCGCTGTCCAGCAGATGCTGGGTCGAAGCGCGATTAAGGGCGCCAAGCTTGTCGATCCGGGAGGGATGCTCATTGGACTCCCGCGCGCCATTTCCTCGCCAGTTCGGCAAGACTGATGAAACGTGCAACCTTCGATAGCACCTCAATGCGTATTCCGATGAAGCCGGCCACCGATTCCGATTTGAAGCCGGCCAGTCATTCCGATTTCATTCCGGCCACCATTCCGATTTGAAGGCGGCCAGTTTTCGGTCTGATCCTGGGTCTCGTTGATGTTTGGGTTGGGTTTTGTTTCAGGTCAAGCTTCGGTGTTTTCGGGGACGATCGGCGGGCGCTGTTTTCGCATGCTTTCACCGGTGAGATCGATGCGATAGGCGTTGTGAACGAGGCGATCCAGGATGGCGTCGGCCAAAGTTGGGTTTGCAATAATTTCCCACCAGCGATCCACGGGCACCTGACTTGTGACGATGGTTGAGCGTCGTTCGTAGCGATCCTCAATGATCTCCAGGAGATCGCGGCGTTGGTCGTCATTGAGTTTTTCAGGTCCCCAGTCATCGAGGATCAGCAGGTCGGTCCTGGCAAGAGATTTGAGGATCCTGCCGTATCGCCCGTCGCCTCTTGCAAGCGCGAGGGCGGCGAACAGCCGGGGAACCCGGTGGTAGGCGACTGAGAAGTCTTCGCGGCAGGCCTGGTGGCCAAGAGCGCAGGCAAGCCAGCTTTTGCCGACGCCGGCTGGCCCGGTGACAAGAAGACCGTGATGCTTTCTGATCCAGTCGCAGCCGGCAAGCGCCATGAACATATTGCGGTCGAGGCCGCGTGCGGCGCGGAAGTCGGCATTCTCGATCTGCGCGTCATGGCGAAGCTTGGCAGCCCTGGCGCGAGCCTCGAAACGCTTCTGGCGGCGCATGGTCGCCTCGCGTTCGAGCAGCATGGCAAGCCATTCGCCATGCTCGAGGCCGCGCACTTCGGACTGTGCGTCGAGTTCCTGGAAAGCGGTTGCCATGCCGTAAAGGCCGAGCTCTCGCAGCATGTCGATGGTGGGATTGATCAGCATGGGTGGATCTCCTCAATGAAAGTAATCAGGGCCACGCAGATTGGCGTGATCGACGATGGCGGTTGGTTCGGTGGAATGGCGTGCGGCTTTGTGGTTGGCGATGAGCGAAGCAATGCTCTTGCAGTTCAGGCCACCGATCTCGACAGCGCGGGCTGACACGGCTTCGGCCCGATTGCGATCGATGTCGCGAAACAGGCGTAGGATGCCCAGACATGTTCGAAAGCCCTGCTCGGGATGCGGACGGCTGGCGAGAATTGCGATGACCAGACCTTCGGTTTGCGGCCCGATCGACGTGGCCCAGCGGCGAAAGCGCTCCGGCGTCCATTCGGCATAGCGCCGGTGGGAACTGGGCATGTGATCCGGATCGGTTCCATGGCGAGGACCTCCATAGCGGCGCTGATGCACCGCGACGCGCTTGCCGCGGTGGAAGACCTCGATGGTGCGCGCCGTTGCTCTCAGATCGACCTGCTGACGAATGAGGCTGTGGGGCACGGAATAAAAGAAGGTCTTGAACTCGACATGATAATCCGTCGAGACGCGGGCCAAACGCCATTCGGCAAACTCGTAATCCTCCAGTGGAAGACTGGCCAAAGCCGGGCGCTCGACGGTCTCGAAGAGCTGCCGGCGACTGACGCCCAGCCGGCGNATGACGTGGTCGTTGATGCGATCGAGCGCCTGGGCAATGGCGGCATTGGCTTCAGCAAGCGAGAAGAAGGTCTGATTGCGCAGACGCCCCAAAATGCAGGACTGGGCGAAACGCACTCCATTCTCCACTTTCGATTTATCCCGGGGCTTTCTTGGCCGTGCCGGAAGAACGCCGACGCCATAGTGGGAAGCCATCATGCCGTAGCTGCGGTTGATCTCGGGATCGTAGAAACTGGCTCGACTGACGCCAGACTTCAGATTGTCGGGAATGACGAGTCTGGGAACGCCATGAAAAAAACGAAACATNAATCGGAATCTTTTTGCCGGAATAATCCACGAAGACCTTGTCGCCGGCCGCATGCTCCTGGCGCATCGTCGGTGACAGTCGCTGCTTAAATCCCCTTAGAAGTTCACAAAAGCGACTATAGCCGTAACCGTCGGGATGCGACCCACGATACTCCTCCCACAGGATGAGCAAGGTGACGCCGGGCTTCTTGAGCTCGACCGCAAGATCGGGCCAGTTCGGTTCCGTGCGTCGTCGCGTGCCCTGTTTGACGCCGTTGCGACTGAAGAGCTTGTGCTCAAGCGCATCGTCGGTCAGCTCGCCCGGCAAGGGCCAGCTCAATCCAACCGCGGCTGCACGCTGCAAATTATCCTGCACCGTACTGCGCGCTATCCCCAATACGACCGCAATCTCGCGGGAGCTCGTCCCGCTTCCGGCAAGCCGCAGCATTTGTCTCAATTGTCTCATGGTCAGCCTTCTCTTTGCCGGCATCAAAATGTCCCCGTTCATGGCGAGGTGATTGATGCCAAAGTTGCTGACCCAGGAGGTAATCTTCAGTGCCGAAAACTGGCCGGCTTTTGATTGGAACGGTGGCCGGCTTCAAATCGGAATGGTGGCCGGTCTTTGATCGGAATGGCGGCCGGCTTCACGTCGGAATCCGCACTCTGGCCGTCGTTGTTGCTTCAAATCATTCTCTCGCAAACTGTCCCGTGATCGAGTGGTCGGAGCTAGGCCAGGAGACGCTGCTGGTGCGCAGGGGCGAAGCATTTCTGCTCGCCGACGCTGTTGGAAATGGCGTGCAGCTTCCCGCAATCGTCGAACATCACGTCAGTGCGGGCATCCTTCTGAGCCTCGTCGGAAACGGTCTGGGAGTCGCTCTGATCCACGACGGAGATGCCAACCGTGTTCCTGAAGGTGCCGTCTGCCGTAAGCTGCGGATCGGGGGCAAGCCAATCCAGATCTGCAATTTTGCCCGTTGGCGCCCGGACAACGCCAATCCTGCCCTGCCGATGTTCATCGCGTTCCTGCGCGATCGGTATTCGTCCTGACTGACGGCGGCAATGACCCGAATAGTCATCCCGCCTTCAGGGTTCGTCGGGCTCTAGCAAAGGCTCTGTCCGTTGCCATGAACCGGGTCAGCATCGGCGCTATCAGCTTGCCGGATCGGCGACTATCTGTCCGGTCTCGCGGCCGAGCAATTCAGCATAGGCGACGAGATCGCGATGAACGGCGCCGGGCAGTTCGACCGTGATCTTGACCGGACGGTCATCGGGAATGGTGGAGAGTTTCAGCTTGGTCATGACGGATCCTTCGGCGCCGCACCCGGTCAGCACCAAAGCCTTCGGCGATGCGCACCAGATCGCTGAGCGCAGAGCGGATTTGCGGCCATGGAAATTCGGAGCATCCCTCTGCCTCGCCCTCGCGCAATACGGCATCGAGTTTGCCTGCCACACCGGCGAGAGTCGTGGCTGGGGTGGTTGAGAAGGCTTCAAGAAGATCCTTCGCCCGGTCGCAAGCCTCTCGTTCGGCCCTGAGCGCAGCGGTGTAACCGGTCTCCTCGGCCGCCGCATCCCAGCGTGCCTGATGCGCCGCCAATTCAGCTTCGGCCTTTTCGCGCAGAGCCGCCATAGCCGGCCCTTTGCCGAGCACTTCATTGAGCGCCTCGATCGAGTGGACTGTCACGTCCTCACCCTCGGGCAGGCGGACGTCCACACAAGGAAAGCCGACGCATTCGACAAGCTTGGTCTCCAGGCGCTGCTGCCTGCGGCAAAGCCGATTGGTTAATTTGTGGGCTGTCTGCCATTCCCGCCGAAGCGCCAGCGCTGGGTCAGAAGGCACAGTGGTCGTTCGGGCGTCGCCTGCGGACGCGTTACTTTCAAGCGTCCACGCGGTAGTAGCCACCACTGTTCCCGCAAGCACTCGCCTGCGGGTGACGAATGGCAGACTCGTGATATTGTCGGAATCAGTCATGATCCGAGCTCCTCAGAAGCCTAGGGTTGTGGTCAGGCCGGGTAAGGTGTTGCACCACCTTATTCGGCCGTTTCACACGCGCTCGTCCTGCCACCGGTCAGTATTGTCCAGGGCTGAGCAAGCGCAGTATCCACTGTACAGTCTTAAACGAAACCGTCGGCATAGTCAAGACTTTTGGCATCAAATGATGCGTTAGGTATAACGATGATAACGAGTGAGCAGTTGCGAGCAGCCCGCGCACTTTTGCAATGGGATCAGAAAGCCCTCGCCGCAAAGTCAAAAGTGTCGGTCGCGACCATTAAGCGGCTTGAGCCACTCGCTGGCATGTTGAAGGCCAACCAGGTGACGATCGAAGCACTGAAGCGTGCGTTGGAGGCCGGTGGCGTGGAATTCATTCCCGAAAATGGCGGCGGGCCTGGCGTACGGCTGGCACGCCCTCTGGAAAGCAAATAACTTGTTGCAAACGGGCGGCAAAGGCTTGGTTCATCCATCTCCGGCATAGTGTCTTCGATGGTGGTTGCGCATGTCCATCTGCCAGCTCAACTTACGATTTTCATTGTTACGGATCGATTGCCCTCACCCGGAATGCGAGAGCATCCCTGGCGAAGCTGAGAGCCGAGGTGGTGAGGAGGCAAGCGATTGCACAGAGCAAAAATCAGTCGACTGCCCGGCTGGCCAACGGGTGGGTGATTGGGACGTTTCCGGCCCCTGCCCCGATCGACGGCCGAGGAGCGGCCAAGCCAAGTGCTGGCCGTCGTATCGTAGACCGGCGGGCGCACTCTCTTCTTACAATCTCATCGAAGACAGGACCGACAAGACTCGTTACGGTCGATCTTGCCAATGCGGAACGGCTCGCTGCCAACAGTTCGGCAGCTCTGGCCGACATTGGCAGCACCACGGCGGCGGATTCTCGACCTTTACTCCGCCGCTCCGCGCTCAGCGCGATTGTTCAAGGCGATGAGGTTTTTTGCCCGGGCCAGGCAATCGGGCTGCTCGTTGCGATAACGGGGTCCGATTTCCACGATGAGGACGGTCCCCGGCAAGAAGGCCAGCTCACTGAAGATGTCATCCCATTCGATATCGCCCCAGCCGAGAGGCATGTGCAGGTCGCCTATACCCAGCGCTGCATCCTCCTGCGGGAGATAGGTCCTGTGGAAGCCCTGCGGGCGCCCAAAGGAGTCATGGACATGCAGGTGCCCTGCCACTGGCGCCATCGCCCGCAGTTGCTCGCGGAAGATCAAGCCGCGATGGGTGGATTCAATATAAGCGTGGCTGAAATCGATGAGCGCCACCAGGTTGGGATGGCCGATCCCCTTCACAGTCTGCGCCACCTCGGCCGGGCTCTGCCGGCACTGACCCGGTTCCATGGCGAAGAGGTTCTCGAAGGCGATGCGCACACCATAGGGCTTGCTGAACTCGGCAAGCTCGAACAACGCTTCGCGTTCGCGTTCGCGTGCTCGGCACCGGCTCGTTCGAGAATCTGGTCGGCGCGAAAATGCCCGCTATGCTGGACAAGCACGCGCGCATCGATCCGATCGCAGAGTTCGACCAAGGCCTTGGCTGCATCAATCTGGTAACGACAGACCGCCGGGTCCATGAGGTTCGATGAGACGACGCCGTGAACCGTATAGCGGAAATCGAACTGCCTCGTCAGCGCGATAAGCCTCTCGGCTCTTTCAGGGACTATACGGCCACCGGCTATGAGGTCGAGGTCGTCAGTCCCAGTTCGACGGCTTCGACGCCCATGTCGGCAAAGCTGCGAAAGTCCGCCGCAAGACTCTCCAACCCGCCATTGGCAGAAATTGAGTTAAAACCTGGGGCGATAATGTTGCTCATATGCATCCCCGATGACGGGCGGCCAGGAATCCCAGGCCGGTCCGGATCACTGTCAGGTGAGATGGCAATCGCCGAACCGATGCCACTCTCGAAACAAGTCTTCGTTCGCCCCCAGGTGCGATCGAGGGGTCTACCGCTGTGATCAGTGGGCCTACATTAACTCGGACCGGACCGCAACGACCTCGAATCTCACAAAGCAGACTGCCTGCCCCGATTCTGCAAGCTCTCAAAAGCACCTCTAGCTCCGGACAGACTTCATACAGAGAATCCCTTTCTCAGGCTAAACTATTACGGTTTCACGCAAATCACCCTGTCATCCTGGCGAATTCATCAGCCTCAGAGCTGGTGGAACTGGCAAGATGCGCCGCATGAGGCAAATCATTCGAACGTCAGAGGCCCAGCCTCTGCAGAGTTTCCGGGTTTTAAGTTTCATTGGTGCGGCGTGCTCGCAGAGCCCACGAAAAGACCGGTGAAGTTCGCAACACGTTGAATTCTCGGCGACACGCAGAGGTTACAGCCCGCCTGTATGCACCCCGCAGTGGCTCAGATTTGTCTGGGTACGGTCTACTCGGCGCCTGGAGAAGGCGAAGATTCCCGGATCGAGGCGCTTGGGCACTGCGCCAGCGCAGAGCGATCAGATTCGTGTCATACCGTCAGAGGCAAGACACTGGCAATTGGGGAAGCAGATGAAGGAAGAGAACGACGTTCAGAAGCTGGTGCGCACGCTGCGTGCTCGAGCACCTGATGACGCGGCTGAATTGCTTGCCCGAGAGTCTCCCGAGCTCATCCAGGACGCACTAAAGTTGTTGCCGGATAGGCTCGCCCGGAAGGTGGTGGAGCATTTGCCGCCGCATATGAGGCCTATCAAGGCTCATAGCGATGGCAAGGGCCTCGCGATCCCGGAGTCGCTCGTCGAGCTGATGGACCCGATTCCCGGCAGCGTTCCTGTCGGTACGGCGGTCGCCGCCGCAGTGGAGGNGCAGTGGAGGCTGTCAGGCGCACTCAGGTGCCGACCGAGCTCACTTATCTCTATGTCACGGACGAGGGCGACAAACTGGTTGGCCTCGTAGTCCTGCGCGATCTGATGCTGAGCGAACCGGACGCAACCGTGGATCAGATCATGCTGCCGAAACCGTTCGCCCTTCCCGTCAGTATGTCTTTGAGCGACGCATGCAAGGCGGCGGTACGCCGTCACTACCCTATCTATCCCGTGGTAGACGCGGAGAACCGGCTGCTCGGGCAGGTTCGCGGCTGGCGGCTGTTCGAGCAGCAAATCATCGAGATTTCCGCCCAGTCTGGCCAGATGGTGGGTGTCCAGAAGGAGGAGCGTTCTTTTACGCCGCTGTTTTCAGCCTTCTTGAAGCGTCATCCGTGGCTGCAGCTGAACCTGCTGACGGCCTTCATGGCCGCTTTCGTGGTCAGTTCGTTCACAGGCACGATCGAGAAGATCGTCGCCTTGGCAGCGTTCCTCCCGGTCTTGGCCGGGCAGAGCGGAAACACCGGCTGCCAGGCACTGGCTATGACGCTGCGTGGCCTTGCCCTGGGCGATGTGGACAAACGACCGAAGCTGCACCTGGTGATGAGGGAGGGCGCGCTCGGGATCGCCAACGGCGTGCTCGTCGGTCTTGTGGCGGCTGCGGCGATGTGGTTCTACGCCTCGCGGCAGCCGGAGTCGGCAGCCCAGGCGCCCATGCTGGCACTTGTGATCCTGCTCGCAATGTCCGGATCGTGCCTCATGTCCGGAATCTCCGGCGTGCTGATCCCGCTGGGCCTGCGCCGGGTCGGCGCCGATCCGGCCGTAGCTTCGGCGATCTTTCTCACCACCGTGACCGATATCGTAGGCATGGGCCTGATGCTGGGGCTGGCCACCATGCTCGTGCTGTAGCAAGGCGCGTCCGCCGATGCGCGTCCTGCACAGGACGCGGTCGGCGGGATCATCACGTTGGATTTTTGGAGCTTTGAACCACCGTGACTGAGCAGGTTGCGATACAGACGGATTTTGCGCGTAATTTAAGCGCAGGCATGGGCTTTCTGGCCCAGGAACTCACCGCGGGCGTGACGACCGCGGGCGTAGCATTGCCGATGTGCGTCTCCTCCGGCGTCCTTGCCCTATCACCGCTCGGCGCAGATCGGGTGGCGGAAGGCGCGCTTGCCGGCGTCATCGCTGCCATTGTCGGCGGCATTGTCGCGTCCGCATTTCAACGGTCGTGCTTCGTGACGACCATGCCCAGCAACTCGCTGATCCAGGCGAGCCTGCTGGGATCCCTGTTGGTCGCTCTCGACGGCAACACGACACAAGCGCTGCTTGCCTTCGTCGGTTGCGTGATGCTGACCGGCCTATGGATGATGCTTATCGGCCCGACCGGACTCGCCCGGATCGTCAAGCTTGCCCCCCATCCGGTTGTCGCCGGGTTCGTCTCGGGCGTCGGAATCCTGGTCATCAAGAGCCAGACGCCGATGCTTCTCGCAGTCTCCTCCTGGAGCGGCATCATGGCGGCGGACTTCAGCCTGGCGACGATCACAAGACTTCCATTCGGACTTGCGCTGATCGCGGCCATGGCGATGATCACGCGGCTTGCGCCCAAGAATCCGGCGCTGCTTGCCGGCCTGATCGTCGGCTATGTGATCTACCACGCAGCCCGCCTGTGGGCGCCCGACATTGAGTTCGGCCCCGTTATCGGCTCGATCGATATAGAGGGCTGGGCACCGGTCAGCATGATCGAGGCTGCCTCAACGCTCCGGCTGGGGCTGAAACATATCTGGTGGACCCTGATTGCGGGCTCGTTGACCTTGGCGATCGTGGGAACGCTCGACACCGTATTTACCCTGCGCACTGCGCGCAATTTGGCCGACATTCAGGTCGGCCAGGACCGCGCCCTTATCGGGCTGGGCATGGCCAATCTTGTCTCTCCCATGATGGGGGGGCTGTTCGTATCCACGTCGGCCGCGCTGACCGCCGCCAACTACCGTGCCGGCGGGCGCATGCGCACGTCGACGTTTGCGAGCCGGGCGGTGCTGCTCGCTGCCATCCTTGCGTTCCCGGATCTGATCTTCTCGATGCCGCTGGTTGTGCTGTCCGCCATTCTGGTCTTCGTCGGCATCAATACCATCGACCGTTGGGCGCTGCGGACCGCGCGGCAGGCACTTCTCGGCGACAGTGCGGCGGGCCGCACCCAGGCACGGCGCAATATGGCCGTGGTCGCCGCTGTGGCGCTCGCCACAGTCCTTGGCCAACCCGTTGTCGGCGCCGTGGTCGGCGTGGCGCTGGCCTGCATTGTCTTCATGATCGAAATGAGCCGACCGGTGGTGCGACGCAAGGAGATCGTCGGCAAGACGCGCTCCAGGCGCATCCGCTCCACTGCTCAGACCGAGTTGCTGGCGATTCACGAGCGCGAGCTGGCGGTCCTCGAGCTGCAGGGCGTGCTGTTCTTTGGCAATGCCGATGAGCTCGCGGAGGAAATTCCGCCTGCCCAGCGTGGTGCGAGTGATCATTCTCGATTTCCGCGCCGTCAGCGACGTCGACGCCTCCGGCGCATTGACCTTGCAGCAGATCTCCGCTCGCAGCGCCCGGCGTGGTCAGCGATTGTTCTTCAGTGATCTCAGGGATGCCGAGGCCCTGGAGGAGTTTACGTCACAAAGCGATGGGCCCAACATCTACCCCGATCTCGAGGCAGCGCTGGAGCGCTTCGAGGAGGAAATCGTCGAGCGCACGGACAGTACTGCCCGCTCGGTGATAGCGGTGCCGCTCGAGCGCACCGATTTCGGCATGACCATGGCGCCGGAAGATTTGAAGGTGCTGATGAGCTATCTCGACCACGTCGAGTTCCCCAAAGGCGCCGTGCTGTGCCGCGCTGGCGATCAGGCGGACCGACTGTGGATGCTGACGCGCGGTTGTATCAGCGTCTGGGTGGATGCGCCTGGCGGACGGCGGCGGCTGGCGAGCATCGGGGCTGGATGTACTGTGGGGGAAATGGGCTTCCTGACCGAGCGACCGCGCTCGACCGACGTGATCGCGGACGAGGACGTTGTTGCCTATGAGCTGGCCTCGTCTGCCGCCAACAAGATATCAAAGGCCAAGCCGCATATCGCGCAAGCCGTGTTGAGAAGCATTGCCCGCCAGCTCTCCGATCGCCTCCGCAATGCGACGGAAGACCTTCGGATGAGCCATATGTGACATCGATGGGGCAGGCAGCGCCCAAACGCGTGCAGAATCACGCGAACTATATTGATCTTGAAGCACACTAGTTTCGTTAGCGGGCGATGAGTTTTGTTAGTTTCTATCGCTACGGAATACTTAAACCGATACAGCAACGCCGATAAGATGTTTTGGCAAGCAGCGCAGCCGAAATACGAATTAACTCGATAGTTTGTTGCGCGGCTGCAACAGCTGTTGAAAACTCGGACGATTTCGTCACAGGTCAGTCGCCTTTTTCTTGTAGTCGTGCTAAATCGTTCGCACTAGTCGGGTTTGGGGTGGGTTCTCGGCATGCAATCTTCGTTTCGGACGATCGTCGGCTGCGCCGCAGCGCTGCTTTGTACCGGCGAATTGCCGGCCGGCGCGCAGGGTCTTTTTTCGGCCTATGAGGATGCTTTTTCAGCCCGCATCGCCAGTCCGGCCGACAACGGAACGCTCGCCCAATTCGTCACGGTTGCCGTTAACGCCGGGCAGTACGATCAGGCGATCTCGTCAATCGAGCAGTATTTGATCAAATATCCCCGCGATGCGCGCGCCCGGCTGGCGGCCAGCCGGTTGTACTATCATGTCGGCTCCTATGAATTGGCTCGGCGGCAGGTGCAGTACGGCATGGAAGTCGGCGGCCTGACCGCAAGTGAGCAGCAGGAAGCTGTTCGCCTGCTCGCCCGCATCGAGCGCGCGTTGCGTGGCGTCACCTGGGAACTCGCCCTGACCGGCGGCGTGTTCAGCGCATTTACCGATTTTGGGCCCGGCGGGGCGCAGGACGACGACAGCTTCGTCTCGCCCTATGGGCGGGCGGAAGGCTTTGTCCGATGGGACCTCGGCACGCCAAGTGCCGACGCTCTCGTTCTTTCGGGGTCATTGACGGCGACACAGCGCTTTTTCACGCCAGACCTGTCGGTTCCGGGTGGCAAGGAGACCTTCATCCACGGCAACGCCGCGATCACCTGGGACAAGGGATTACCCAACAGTGGGATCGATTCGCTGCGCCTGCTGCTTTCGGCGTTCACAGTTACGGATCGCTTCGACAGCGATATCCAGGAAACCGGCATCGGCGTCAGTGGGCGCTTTCTTGTGCGCCCGACGGTCGAGACGACGCTCTTCGCCGGTGGCGGCTACATCGATCTAGGCGCCTCGCAAGGCATTTTCGCCGATAGCAGGCTTTTCTATGAGGCAGGCGGCAGCTACCGCTTCCGCAATGGCCAGGCGCTCGGACTGCGCTTTGTCGGCTCGAATGACTTCGCCTCCGGATCTGAAATCGGCCGCAGCTACACGGGCGAGGTCCGCTATGGCGGCCTGTTGATGAACGTACCGGATCTTTTCGCATGGTCGCACCAGGTCGCTTTCTCGGCCGGACATAGCGACGCTCCCGATCTGTCCATCGGCATCGGCACAAGTATCAAGAGCGACTTCTGGCGCATTGCCTCGGAAAGCGATTTTCAGCTGACGGAGTCGCAGAAGATCAGCGTCGATCTTGCCTATCGCGAAACCAACTTCGACATCGCCAGCCGCGACCGAAAATCGTTCGAAATGCTCATGAGCTACACGTTGACGCTCAATTGAAAGAGGCCGCGATGAGGACCCCGTACCGTCAGATCGCCATTTTTGTCGCCTGCCTTGCCTTTGCGGCACCATCTGCCGCTGAAACGGTCGGGTCGATGACGGCCTACCAGACCAACATCGTCCGCAACAACGGCGGGACAATGAACGTCGGCGCGGGCGTCGAACTCGGCGACCAGCTGCGCAGCAATCCCACTGGTCTTGGAATGCTGGTGTTCCGGGACGAATCGAGCGCCAAGATTGGTCCGAACACCAGCCTGACGATCGATGAATTCGTCTACAATCCGGGATCCGGATCGGGAAAGATCGACATCGGGATGAACAGCGGCCTGGCCCGATTCTATGGCGGCCAGGTTTCGAAAGGCGGCGTCATGCAGGTTGCGACGCCGCACATGGTGCTCGGGGCCAGAGGCGGCATCATCGAAGTGCTGGTGGCAGCCGGCCAGACCGTCGGCATACTGCGCGCCGGCCGCATGACCTGCACGATGAATGGCAAACGGCTGGTCATCACAAACCCGGGCTTCGCCTGCACGTCGGAAAATGGCAAGCTGCTGACCGGCTACGGCGGAATCGACACCTTCCCGATATTGGACAGCATCGACCGGATTGCCGGCACCGGCCTGCCAGGCGCACCGGGTCCGGGATTGGACGTAAGCGCGCTTTGTGCGTCGGCACTCGGCGGCTCGCTCAAGGTCTGCGAGTCCAGCGATGGCGCATTGCCAGGAGTGGTCATGGAGTTCCCCGACAGCCCAACGCCACCTGCCGGGGGCGGGGTGAAGGATGAGGGCGATGGCGATGGCGAGGGCTGCGACTACTACTGCAATTAGGCCCGGCCGCACGACATGAGCCTTTTGGCCGGTTGGCGCTGGGCTGATTGGCGGCAAGCTGGCAGGCGCAAAATATCCGGCCTTGTGGTCGTGCTCCTGCTGCTCGCTTGCCATTTGGCTTTTGACGGGCCGTTGTCGCGCCTGCGTGAGCGGACGTACGACTTCTACCAGTTTCTCGCCCCACGCCAGGCGACGAGCAATCCTGTCGTGATCGTCTCGATAGACGACGCCAGCCTCAAGGCACATGGGCGATGGCCCTGGAACCGTGGCCTCTTGGCCGATCTGGTCGATGGCATCACCGCATCCGGCGCGGCGGTGGTCGGGCTTGCGCTGGTACTCCCCGAGGCCGACACCTCGCCTGAGGGCATCGGCGGAGACAAGCGCCTGGCAGCGGCGCTGGCGAAAAATCGAACGGCGCTTGCCGTCAGCCTAGGCAATGAGGCGACGGTTTCAGAAGCAGAACCCAAAGCCGGCTGGTCGATCGTCGGGCAGGTACCCGATACACTTCCCGGCTTCACCGGCCTGACCGGCTCGCTTGCCGAATTCTCCAACGCCGCCGCGGGCCTCGGCGTAATTCGCACCTTGCCCGATCCCGACGGCGTACTGCGCCATGTGCCGCTGCTGTGGCTTCGCAATACCGCTCAAGGCGTGCAGCTGTGGCCGTCCTTCGCGCTCGAGCTTCTGCGCCTTTACGCCGGGCAGGACGGCTACATAGCCCGGATGAATGCCGCCGGGTTCGACGCACTCAGGATGGCCGGCGCCATCGTGCCGCTCGAGCCGGAGGGGAGCATCCGCCTCTGGGAAACCGCCACGGATACGCCCCGTATATCTGCCAGCACTATCCTTTCGGGCGGCAGTGATCCGCGGCTGCGGGACGCCATCGCCATTGTCGATCTGTCGGCCGTGGGACTGACGCAGTACCTGCCCACCCCGACACGTCCAGCGCGACCAGGCGCGGACATCCACGCCGATGCAATCGGCCAGATGCTTGCCGGGCGCTACCTGGCAGAGCCAACGCACGCGCGTATGCTCGAGCGGCTCTGGTTTGTCCTCAGTGCCGTCGTTTTCATCGGACTTTCCGGAGTGCTCGCCTGGCGTGTCGTGCTTGGTGCCCTGGCTCTCGTGCTGCTGGCCGTCACGCCGTTCGTGTTCGGCGCTCTCGAATACAGCCTGCAGGGTGCACTCTATGACCCGCTGCAGCCGGCGCTTGCGACGATCCTGGTAGCCGGCTTCGAAGGCTATGTTCTCTACAGGCGCAGCGAGCAGCGCCGGTCCACCCTGGCACGGCAGTTCTCCCAGTATCTGTCGCCTTCCGTGGTGCAGCGCCTCGCAAGCTCGGACACCGAAGCGATCCTGTCCGGCGAGAAGCGCGAGATCACGATCCTGCTCAGCGACATACGCGGCTTCACGACGATGAGCGAACAACTCGATACCCAGGAAATCGCCAAGGTGGTCAATCACTTCCTCGGCATTGCGACCGATGAGATCCTCAAGCGCGACGGCACCATCGACAAGTTCATGGGCGATGCGGTGCTCGCCTTCTGGAACGCGCCGCTTGATCAGCCGGACCATCGCGAGCGCGCGCTCGACGCGGGCCTTGCCCTGATCGAACGGGTGAAGCGTGAAGACGCCGCCTTCACCGCGGACGGCCACCCCTCCATCGCAATCGGCGTCGCCATCGAGACCGGCATCTGCTCGGTAGGCAATTTCGGCTCCGAACGGCGCTTCGATTACACTGCGATCGGTTCGCCCGTGAACCGCACAGCACGGCTCGAGTCGACGACCAAGAAGCTGGGCATCCCGCTGGTGCTTGGTCCCGGTTTTGCCGCAGGAGCATCGATGCCGGTCGTCCAGGCAGGCGCATTTGAGCTCCAGGGCTTCAAGGGGGAGGTGCCGGTTTTCACCGTTCCGGAGATGCAAGCTGCTCACCAAGGTATGAGCCGCGAAGTAGAGAGCCAACGTGGTGCGCAATCTGGCGCCCCTGCCGTGGTGGTTGGTTCGCCGCCATCCGTGCAAATGGCACCGCCTGATCTTGCACCCCGAACCCGAAGCACACGCTGACCGGATCCAGCGGATGGCAGGGGTGCCGACCTGCTTTGTGAACTAATACTGCTGGGGAGGCCTAGGTGTCATCAAACGGCCCTTTAATTGCGGGTGGCTGTCAATCCGGATCAGCGCGACAGCCGATGAGACGCGGATAGACGGCGAAGGGATCCGTCGAGGTAACCCCGGCAATGATTGTCGAGGCCGCCGAATTTTCGAGCGATAAGATAGGCCGTGTTATCCAGTTCACCACGAATGGCAGCACGGCTTCGTTGAGTTAGCCGGCGCCATCATGTGGAGGCAGCGCGTGGTTCAGATTGTTTATCCTCGCCGCCGGATCATGCGCTCGGGATGTTCCCAAGAGCATCCAGCCGTAGCACTCCCCGAGCTGCCCTAACGAGAGAGTTCGCTGGGCCGGGATTATGGCCGTTATGAACCTGACGCAATCGATGCAGCGCTGGCCTCGTCGGGCGCGTGGGCGGTCTATCGACATCAATCGGTCGCCGCGGATGTTGGGATGCGCAGGCGTCGGCGTACGTAGCACCGATGCGCCTTGGGCATGTGGGCGTTGACAGTGACATGGCCGCAGCGACGTGTTTCAGACGCCGAGCAATTCCAAGGACTGAGCACCAGAACCGAACCTTCCGACGGATTTTCGCGAGCTGCATTCCTCCCTCCCCTCCTTATCAAAACCGCCGCTCGCGAATTCGCTGGCCAGTATATCTGCGATATGACATACATATATCACTCAGAGGATATACAAATGCCGCTCTTCATTCGCGATCCCGACGTCGATGCCATGGCCGTCGAGCTGCAGCAGATTACCAACGCGCGCAGCAAGACCGAGGCCGTCAGAACCGCCTTGCGCCATGAGATCGAGCGCAACCGCGGCAGCGTCCCGCTGCGCGAGAGACTTGCCAAAGTCAAGGAAATGGCGCGGCGGATCGGGCCGGCCAACCCTGATTTCGATATGAAGAAATTCACCGACCAAATGTGGAGCGACGACTGATGTTCGTCGATGCCTCGGTGATCGTTGCCATCCTGAACGAGGAACCTGGCGCGGAAGAACTGGAAAAGCGGCTCGCGGCCGCGACCAAGCCGCTGTATATCTCCCCGCTCGTCCGGTTCGAGGCAGTCCAGGGTCTCGCGCGAGCATCGGCCGAAGCCATCAAAAAGAACGCCAAGCCCACGGCCGACATGCTGGCGCAAGCCCGTGAGACCGTCGACGCCTTTTTGATCGAGATCGCCGGCAAGGAAATCATGATATCCGGCGACATCGGCGACCGGGCGATCGAAGCCAGCATGAAATACGGCAAAGCAGTCGGGCACAAAGCCGATCTCAATTTCGGCGATTGTTTTGCCTACGCTTGCGCGAAGGCTCACCGGCTTGCCCTGCTTTACAAGGGCAATGACTTTTCACAAACTGATCTGGCGTAAGGCTTTCCTGGCCTTGCATCGCGGCGCGAGAGCCGATGGGCCCTTTTGCATGCTTTGGGCGAATCGTCGTCTTTCATGGTTAAACGCAATATTACGAGGAACGTTCGCTGCAGCACTGGTTTTCTTCGGCACGATCACCGTCCAGGCACAGCGGGCAGACGGCATCTTCTGGGTGCTGCGATCGGGTGCGCCATGCCGCGATCTTCCAGGGGGCGATACGGCCCACGCACCACCTGCTACAATCGCTTCGTTCGATGGCGGAAAGCAGGTGTGTGGGACCGCCTCATGCATGGCATCACCAAAGCCCATGATGCAACGGTGCAGATGATCGATACCTCCATTGTTCGCGTCCATCAGCAAGGCGCGACAGCAAAAAGGGGGATCGAGATTATTGTCTCGGTCGTTCCCGATGCGGGCTGACGACCAAAATCCATGCTCTTGTCGACGCCGAAGGCAGGCCGATCAAGCTGACGCTCACGGCAGGTCAAATGAGTGACATCGCCTACGCAGCGGACTTGATCAAGGATTTGCCCGAGGGTGCCATGCTGCTCGCCGACAAGGGCTATGATGCCAACGCCTTGCGCAATGCCGTCACCGAGCAAAAGGCATGGGCCAACATCCCGCCCAAGGCCAACCGCAAGGACCCGATGTGCTTCAGCCCCTTTCTCTACAAGGCCCGCAACCTCGTCGAACGTTCTTCAACAAGGCCAAGCAGTTCCGTAGCATCGCAACTCGATATGACAAGCTGGCAGAAAACTAGCTTGCTGCCCTGAAACTCGTGTCAACTCGCATCTGGCTACGCGGTGATGAGTCTACGTCCCAGCGCTTTGCGTGCCCTGCCCGGTTGTCATTCGCCGCGCATGGTCGCCTGGAACGTCGGCAGGTGCTTCTTCTGCGCCTCGAGCATTTTCTCGCGATAGACGCCATAGATGACGTCGGTGTCGTGCAGTGTGACGCCGGCAATTGTCGGCGAGGCAAAAACCGGCAGTTCGATGCCGCGTTTCGAAAGCGCCTCGGCGGTGCGGGCGATCAGCTCATGCGCCAGGATCATGGCAAGCACGGTCGACGAACCGGAGACCGGCCGGCTCCAGCCCTCGACCGGCACGATGGCATCCTCGATCGGCGAGCAGGTGTCGATGACAAGGTCGGCGGCATCGGCAAGCCGTTTGCCGGAAGAGTGCGTCGCCGGCTTGTCGAGATTGTTCTTGCTAGTTATCGCAACGACGAAGATGCCGCGTTTTTTCGCATAAAGCGCGGTGTCGATGCCGGACGAATTGCGGCCGCTGTGGCCAAAGATGATGATCGAATCGCCTTTGTTCAGCGGCTGGTGGTCGAGGAATTTCTCGGCGTATTTCTCGGTCCGCTCCAACCACAGAAGTTCGCGCACGCCGCCGGCGCCGAGCACGTTATGCCACATGACACGCGGGTCGGTCAGCGGATTGAAGCCGACATAGCTGCCGTAGCGCGGAAACACTTCCTGGACCGGCAACACCGAGTGGCCCGAGCCGTAAAGATGAACCAACCCGCCGCTCTCGAGCGTGTCGGCAAAGCGGCTGGCCGCTTCGCCGAAGGCTTCGGCATTGGCTTTCGAAGCCTGTTCGATGAGGGCGGCAAGGCGGGGTATGTAAAGATCGGACACGTCGGTACTCCTGTTATGGGTCGGCTTGGGTATGGCTCAGCTTCTTGCGGTTGGCGCGGCGCGACCGGCACGCAGCGTCGAGCGGATTTCGTAGCGGTCGCCACGCATCACCGAGACGGTGAATTCGAACGGGCCGCGCTCGTCGGTGGTGATGCGCTCGACCACGAAAGCGGGGCTCCCCGCAGGCAGATCGAGCAACTCGGCATCCGCCGCCCCGACAGCGCCGACACGGTAGTTTTCACGCGCTGCGACCGGCACGATGCCGTAATGGCGTTCCAGCGCTTCGTAGAGCGAGCCTTGCAGCAGGCCGGCATCGAGAAAGCCCGGCACGCGCGCGGCCGAGAGTTGCGCAGTCTGAATACCGATCGGTTCGTTGTTGCCGAGCCTGAGCCGCCGGATGCGCACCACCGGGTCGCCCTCCTCGATCTCCAGCGCTCCGGCCGCGGCGGCATTGGCGGTGGTCAGGCTGCAGTCGAGCAAGCGCGAGCCGGCGACCACGCCCATATTGCCCATTTCCTGCGTGAAGCTGGTGAGTTCGCGGGTGCCGGCGACCAGCGTGGTGGAGCGCACGAAGGTGCCACGGCCATGTTCGCGCCTGAGCAGCCCGTGCTCCTCAAGATTGCGCAAGGCGTGTCGCAGCGTGATGCGGCTCACCCCGAACAAGGCGCACAGTCTGTCTTCGGCCGGAATCTGGTCGCCGGTCGCCCACTCGCCACTCTTGACGATGGCGCGGATGGCCTCTTCCACCTGATACCAGAGCGGCTCGGGCCTTCTGCGGTCGGGCAGATGGAAGCTCGCTTGACTCATCTTATCTGCCTCCACTGTGCTCCGGCGAGACCGGCCAGCGAGGCGCCGACGAGACCGGCGCGGGAGCCGAATTCGCCGGACCGCAGAACGACGTCGCGCAGATGCGGCGGCAACTGACGCCGCAAAGCCGAAAGCAGCGGCGGCCCTATCACGTCCAGCGCATCGGCAAGCCCGCCGGAAATCAGAATCGCCTGCGGATCAAGCAGCGCGACCGCACCCGCAAGGACAGTGCCCAGCCGGCGCGCCGGCAGCTCCAAGGCGTCAAGTGCGGCCGTGTTGCCAGCCCGCGCGGCCTCGACTAACCTGCCGCCATTGGCCAGCCCGATCTGGCGCGCCGCGGCGTCGAACGCCCGCCCGGAAGCGAAGCGCTCCAGCCAGCCGCTGCGGTCCTCGCCTTCATCCTCGATGTCGGCGCAGGCCCAGCCGAATGAGCAGGCGCCGCCACGTGCGCCTGCAACGATGCGGTTGTTGGCCAGAACGGCGGAGCCGATACCGGTGCCGATCGCCAGCAGGATGGCATCGGACAGGCCCTTTGCGGCACCTTCGATCGCTTCGGCCAGCATGGCGATCTGTGCGTCATTGCCAACGACAACGCGCAGACGAGGAAACAAGGCCGCGATGTCGATGCCGTCGAGATAGGGAAGGTTCGGAATCCAGCGGCAGACCGAGCCCTCGACAAGTCCGGGCACCGCAAGCCCGAGGGCGTCGACCGGACCGGCCTCGGCGCGCAAGGCACCGATACGGGCGACGAAGGCATCCAGGCTTGTCGGCGCAGGCTCGCGGCTCAGCATCTCCAGCCAGCGAACATCGCCGCTATGGATTGCGGCGCGCAAATTGGTGCCGCCAAGATCGATAGCCAGAATGCGTGTCATCGAGAGCCGCTCCGATTGGCCGGCGCGAACAGGCCACTGCCGGCTTGCCAGGACTGCGAAGCCGCCGCAAAACCCTGCGCGTAGCGCGTGCCGCGCAGGCAGCCGCGAAGCCGATAAAGCGCACTGTAATAATCGACGTAGGGGAAACTGCTCAGGCCGCGTGCCAGTTCGTATTCCCGCACCGCCTCGCTCCAGGCCTCGAAGCCGTCGCTGACGTCGACGAGGTGTTCGGGGCGAAAGCCTTCGTCGTCCTCCCAGTTTTCGCCGAACAGCAGCAGTTGCGGTGTGTGTGCAGCATGGTCGCGCTTCAGCGTCGGCAATGCCGCAAAAAAAATACCGGTCTGTGTCAGTCGGGCCGCGGCGCGATGGTCCTTGTGCCAGCTGCCATGCCAGTGAGTGATGACGATTTGCGGCTTCAACTCGCGCACAACATCGCAAACCTTGAGCGCCGTCTCGTCGTCGCAGGGCAGGAAGGCGTCGTGCAGCCCGAGACTGCGCATGGCAACGCCCAGCCTGGCTGCGGCCTTTGCGGCCTCCTCCTGCTTCTGGACGCAATAGTACTCGGGGGCGAGGCTTGGATGGCCCTGCTCGCCCATGCTGAGATGCAGGAAGGTGACTTCGGCACCGCCTTGCACCGCCGCCGCCGCCAGTGGACCGGCAAATCACCTCGGCATCGAAGGCATGCGCCCCGACGAGCAGAATCGAGCGTGCGGCATAGACCTTGTCCTCGATCATTTCGCGCCTCCCCCGGAGCCGACGCCCTCGCGAATCTGGCGGGCAAGCAGACAGTACATGATCAGGATGGGCGCCATGGAGATGGCAAGCGAGGCGAACACGAGGCCCCAATCCGTGCGGAACTGGCCGACAAACACGCTGATGGCCAGCGGCACGGTCTTGTAGCGGTCGTCGAAAATGAAGATCAGCGGGAAGAAGAAGTCGTTCCAGACGGCGATAGCGGTGAAGATGGCAACGATCGATATAGCTGGCTTCACCATTGGCAGCACGATCTGGAACAGAATGCGCGCCTCGCCGGCCCCATCCATGCGCGCAGCCTCGTCGAGCTCGGACGGCAGTACGCTCATGAAATTTGCGAAGATGAAGACGGCGAAGGGAATGCGGATGGCTGAATAGACGAGGATCAGGCCGATCAGCGAATCGAGCAGGCCAAGGTTGCGCATCAGCGTGAACAGCTCCACCGAGGCAAGCCGGATCGGCAGCATGATGCCGGACAGGAACAGGCCCAGCATGATACCGTTCCAGCCCAGCCGATAGCGGCTCAGCGGATAGGCGGCCATTGCCGACACGATAATCGTCAGGATCACCGCACCGCCGGTGACGATCAGGCTGTTGATGAAATTCTGGCCGAGATCGGCGCGCGTCCAGGCCGCAACGAAATTGTCGAAGGCAAAGCTTTGCGGCAGGCCGAGCCTGTTGTCGTAGATCTCCGCCGTGGTCTTGAAACAGGAGACGACGAGAATATAGAGCGGCAGCAGCACCGCTGCGGTCCACAGGACCAGCGCCGTCCAGCCGGGCAGCCGAGCAAGCTGTCGAGGGATGGCGAGCATATTCACAGTTGCACCGTGCGGCGGTCGAAGAAGCGCAGCATCACAAGCGTGCCGATGCTGAGGATGAGAAACAGCAGCGTTCCCAGCGCAAGCGCCAGGCCTATATCGGTGATACCGACCGCGCCTTCGGCGCCGAAAGCGAGCCGGTAGAAATAGGTCACCAGCGTGTCTGTGGAATAGCTCGGATTGCCCTGCACGCCTTGCATGACATAGACGATGTCGAACTGGTTGAAGGTGTTGATGAACGACAGCGTCGTCAACGTGCCGACGGCCGGCATCAGCAAAGGCAGGGCAACCGAGACCAGCATGCGGCCGCTGCCGGCGCCATCCAGCCTGGCAGCCTCGAATATCTGGGACGAAATCTGCCTGAGGCCGGCGGTGTAGATCAGCACCGGCAGGCCCATCCAGTTCCAGGCGTCGACGGCGATCAGCATCACGAGTGCCGTGTGGCTGTTGCCGAGAACCGTCAGGCTGCCTTGATGCAGGCCAAGGCCGTTGAGCATCCATTCGATGGTGCCGCCGGGCGCCAGCAGCAGCCGCCACAGGGCGCCGACGATGACCGGGCTCAGCACTGCCGGGAAGAAGAAGACCGACTGGAAGAAGGCCGCCCCTTTGGCGCGCAGGAACAGCAGCCAGGCCAACAGCAGACCAAGGCCGTTCTGGAACAGCATGATGCCGAAGAACCAGGCGACGTTGTGCCAGAGCGCTCCGTAGAGCCGCCCACCGCTCGGGAAAACGAACAGGCGGGTAAAATTCGACAGGCCGGCGAACTCCAGCATGCGCAGGCCCCTCCAGACGAAGAAGCTGCCCCACAGCGACATCAGCAGCGGATAAAGGACAAACAGCGCATAAACGGCCAGTGCCGGCACGATGAACAGCACGGCCATGCGCTGCTGGGTGCGCTGAAGGCTGCTTTTGCGGCGACGGGCGATCATGTGCTGTTTCGCGCAGGGTGTGACGGCCTACTGCTTCGGCTTGAACCAGCTGCTGACGGCGGCCTGCATGTCCGCCGCCAGCTTCTGCGGCGTGATGTTGCCTTCGACCATGTCGATGATCTCGGACTGCAGGATCGAGGAGGCCGTAGGCGTCTGCCAGCGGAAGCCGACAAGCGTCAGATAGGGTGTGGAATTCTTCGACATCTCCATCATCGTGGCGAGTACCGGGTCCTTCACGGTGACGTCGGTACGGGCCGGCGGCCAGCCCAACTCGTCGGCGAAGAGCTGCGCGAACTCGGCCGAAGCCATGAAGTTGAGCACCTTGATCGCTGCCTCCTTGTTGGTGCTTTCAGAGACCAGACCATAGGAGCCGTCTGAAAAGGCCCAGGTGTAGAGCTTGGTGGCAGGATCGTCGGCGGGGAACGGGAAGATCGAGAATTTCAGCTTCGGGTTCTGCGCCTTGAAGCTGCCGTTCTCGAACGAGCCGCCGAAGAACATGGCCGCCTTGCCGCCGATGAATTGCTGTGTCGAGGTGGTGTAATCGACCCCGGCAAAGCCGTCGGAGAAATACGGTTTCAACTCGGCATAGCGTTCCAGGGCAGCCACGTAGCGCGGATCCTCGAAGGTCGCCTTGCCGCTCATCATTTCGTCGTAGAAGCCCGGGCCATAGATGGTCGGGCCGACGACGCCGACGCCGATCTCCAGCGCCCAGGCGGAGCCGTTGGCGCCGCCGGCGGCTATTGGCGTTATCCCCGCCCCTTTCAGCCTCTCGCAGGCGGCGACGAAATCTTTGTAGGTCTTGGGAATCTCGATGCCCTGGGCGGCGAAGATGTCTTGATTGTAGAAGACGCCCATCATCGGCACCGAATAGGGCACGCCATAGATCTTGCCGTCGGCAACGCCACGAGCGCCGCCCAGCGCGCTATCGGGCATGTTCTTCAGCTCCGGCACGCTGTCGTCGAGCGGGTCGAGATAGCCACCCTCGATGAATGGCTGCAGTTCGCCGTAAGCCTTGAGCTGAGCGATATCAGGCCCGCGGCCGCCACGCAGCGCCGTACTCAGCCGGTTCTGGTAGTCGGCGTCGGGGGTGAACTGGATGTTGACCTTAATGCCGGGAGTCTTGGCCTCGAAGGCGTCGAAGATGCGGCGCATCGCAGCCTCGTCCTCGGTGCGCCAGCTCCACAGGGTCACGGTGTCGTCGGCCTTGGCCGGCAGTGCGGTGAAGACCCCAGTGCAGACTGCGGCAAACCCGCCGATCAGGCCGAGTGCGGCGCGTCGATGAATTGAAAGCATGCTCAGTCTCCCATTCTTGTCGATTGTCATTCCCACGGCGGTTCAAAGCCGAGAGGCAGTCATAAGCTTCTCTCATGTCATTATAACGACATGACTTCGACCGCAAGTGCCTTGCAGTATGTTCGGGCATGGCCGGCAGCGGAGAATCATCTCGAACTGTATCAGATAATCTCTTGTTTCCACGATATAATCTTGCATGCTTTGTTGACCGCAGTAAGAAACGCCGCAACACCGGCAGGAGCTCTCCACGAAGATAGCGCTTGCATCGTTGCTTCAAGTTGTCATAACGTCATGGACGTCGCTGTGTGGCTATGCGGAGGGTCGGATGTCTTTGGCTTGGATTTCGAAACTGGCGCTGGCTGCAGGGTTGTTGGCCTCGCCCACCATTGGCTGGGCCCAATCGGTCAACATCTCCTATCTGACCCACTGGTCGCCCGAAACGGTCGCTTTGCTGGACTCCGCGGCCAAGGACTACGCCAAGAGCAATCCGGATGTGACCGTCACCGTGCGCGCCGTCCCCTTCGGCGATCTCCTGACGACACTGCGTTCCCAGGGCGGCAGCTCGGACGGGCCGACGATCGGCGGCATCTATGATTTGTGGCTGCCCGAACTGGCGCGAGACAAGCTGGTCGCGCCGGCCCCCGATGCGGTTGCCGGCGAGGTCAAGAGTGCGTGGCCGGCCGGTGTCGTCAGTGCGGCCTCTGTTGGCGCCACGCTTTACGGCATTCCAAACGAGATCGACGTCTATGCGCTGAACTACAACAAGGAGCTGTTCAAGCACGCAGGCATTACGGCCGCGCCGAAGACCTGGTCCGAATTGAAGGATGCGGCCCAGAAGCTGACCAGGAAAGATGCCGGCCAGCAAGGTTTCGGCATGATCAATTCCTGGGCGGCGGGCGTCGTCCATCCCTTCGCCTCGCTACTGGCCTCCAATGGCGGCGAGCTGGTCAAGGACGGCAAACCGGTGCTCGACAGTCCTCAAGCCGGCGAGACTTTCCAGCTCTACGAGGACCTGATCAAGTCCGGTGCCAGCGATCCGGCGATGGCCACGGCCGACGCCAACACAACCGGTCCCTTCCTCGACAATTTCGTTTCCGGCAAGACCGGCATGATCATCATGGCCAACTGGTGGGAAAGCGCATTGAAGAGCGGCATGGGCGACAAGTTCTCCAATATCGCCACCGCACCCATCCCGGTGGGTCCGAACGGCGACAAGCCGCACTCGATCTCCTATTCGTGGATGACCGTCGTCAACGCCAATGCCGGTGAAGCCGAGCAGAAAGCGGCATGGGATTTCCTGGCGTGGCTGAACAGTCCGAAGTCCGGCGAGAACGGCGCCTCGGCAATGTCGGATATTCTGATGTCGATGGGCATCCTGCCGACGCGGACCTCCGACATCGAAGCCCATAAGGACAAGCTCGGCTCCGAGTTCCTGTCCGGCTATGTCAGCGTCCTTGCCGACGCCAAGCCCTTCCCTGTCGTGCCGGGCGGCCAGGAGTTCAGCGAATCGCTGCAGCAGACGCTCGAGGCGTTGCAGTATGGTCAGCTCTCGGCCAAGGATGCGCAGGCGAACGCGCAGGCCGATGCCGTCTCGATCCTGGAGCGTGCCGCCAAATAGCGAAGGCGCTGTTTCGAGAGCCCGGCGCTTTGGAAGCAGAGCGATGATCAAGAACTATCGTGCCTCGGCGGGCATCATGCTGGCGCCTGCCGTGACATTGATCGGTGTTTTCATCCTGCTGCCGATGCTGCTCACCATCTGGCTGTCATTCCAGGACTGGTCGACGCAGACGCCTTTTTCCAATGCGAGCTTCATCGGCTTCGACAATTTTCGCGAAGTATTCGGACCGACCTCGGTCGGGCGGCATTTCAAGCGAGCACTGCTCAACACCGCGATCTACACGGCATTGTCGGTGATGCTCATCCTGCCCCTTTCGGTCGCGTTCGGTTTGATGGTCTACCAGCGCGATGTCGCAGGCGGCACGGCGCTGCGGGCCGTGTTGTTTTCCACCTACATGGTGCCGATGATCGCCGTGACGCTGGTCTGGTCGAAGCTTTATTCGCCGAGCGAAGGGCCGCTCAACCAGATGCTCGGCCTCGCCGGCATCGGCCCGCAACCCTGGCTGTCCTCGCCAAGATCGGCGTTGATCTCGATCGTCGTCCTCAATGTCTGGCAGCAGATCGGCTATTTCACGGTGCTGGCGGTTGCTGGACTGACTCAGATCCCGGGCAGTCTTTACGAGGCGGCGACGTTGGACGGCGCCAACCGACGCGAACAGTTCCGCTTCATCACGTTGCCGCTGCTGCGCCGCACGCTTCTGTTCAGCGCAGTCATCGCCATCATCAACGCCGTGCAGGTGTTCGAGCCGGTCGCGCTGATCACCCAAGGCGGGCCGGTCGGCTCGACCAATGTGCTGACCTATCACATCCGCCGTGTCGGCATCGAGCGCGCGCAAGGCGGATTGGGCTCGGCCATGGCAGTGATGCTGATGTTGGCGCTGATCGTCGTTGTGTGCGCGCTGTTTGCATTTGCCAACCGGAAGGATGACGAATGAGCGCGCCGGGCCGATCAGCATCGAGCCAGTTGGCGCGCAAACGCCTGGCGGGCCGCAGAGCACTGCTCGCCACGCTGATGCTGCTGGTTGCCGTGGCCTCCGCCTTTCCGCTGTTGTGGATGGTGCTCTCCAGCCTGAAGACGCCGGCCGAAACCATGCAGGTGCCGCCGGTGTGGATACCGCGCACGCCGAGCCTCGAAGCGTATGAGAAAGTGTCCGGCGTCATCAATGTCGGCCGCTCGATGTGGAATTCGCTCGTGATCGCCACGATCACCACCGCCGGCATTCTGGTCACCAGCATGATGGCTGGCTATGCCTTCGCCAAGCATCACTTTCCCGGCCGCTCACTGCTGTTTTCGGTGCTGATCGCCACCATGTTCCTGCCGCCAATCGTCACGCTGATCCCGCTTTATCGTCTCGTCGGATCTATCGGGCTGAACGCCAGCCTTGCCGGCATTATCGTACCCAATCTCGCCAATGCATTCGGCATTTTCCTGATGCGCCAGTTCATCGCTGGCGTGCCGGACGATCTGATCGACGCGGCGCGGATGGATGGAGCGTCGGAACTTCTGATCCTGTTCAAGATCGTCGCGCCGAGCGTGGCGCCCGCGATTGCAGCACTGGCGCTGTTTGCCTTTGTCTATCATTGGAACAGCTATCTGTGGCCGCTCACCGTGCTGCAGGGCAATGCGGAGCACTATCCTCTCGTCATCAGTCTCAGTCGGCTGCTCAGCTACAACAGAGGTGCTCTCAACACCGGACTGGTGATGGCCGGCGCTACACTTGCCGTGCTGCCGCCATTAGTGCTCTTCGTCTTGCTGCAGCGCTTTTTCGTGGATTCGATCGTCGGCTCGGCGGTCAAGGGATAGCGTCGGCGGCACTGCCGGCATCCGCCTGGCTGTCATCGGGACGCGCTGGTGCGCAGGACGGAGCTGAGCAGATGGCCGCGTTCTGAGAGCTATCAGTTCATCAGTGAACCCGGACGCGAATGCCTCCACCGCCTTAGCTGCAACTAGGAATCGCACGCTTGGTACCCGCCCGAGGCCGTCTTCACAGCTCGCAGAAAAGCGGCGCGGCCCTGCTCGTTTGCAGACCTTCGGAAGGTCACGGGAGGGTGGTGATTGGACGCTGCGCTTAACGGGAGTCGGACTGTCTCGTCAGATCAGGCGAATATTTTCATGTCGCACCTTTTCGACGCGCCGGAGCGCGTCCCGCTGCCGAGCAGGCGGTATGGGAGGCTTTTCCCGGTGAGCACGAAGGTGATCCCCCACGCCTCGACTATTCCGGGAACGACGTGCTGACCCCAGCCGATGGTCGAGCTCGAACGCATCATCGCCGGCATCCACACCGATCTGGCGGCATCGCCCGATGCGGGCGGTGACCTGCCTCATCTCGGGAAACCAGCCCCGATCGAGGAGTTTGCGCCCCGCGAGAAGCTCTCGCTCGAACAGTTGCTCGAACTCATGCGACGCGAGCTGGGGCGAGAGCAGAACCGCGATCTTCAGCTGTTCGCTTCACCCAGCCTGGCGATCATGCCGCTCCAGCCTATCATCTGCCGCTCGACAAGGCTGTCGAGGTGCAAGCGCCCAAGGGTGGGCCGGGCGACCCGCATGAGGACGCCGTCTATCGCTCGACCGAGCGCATCCCGCTGCCCGATCCGGCAGACTCTCAAAAAGCGCATCGATTTTCTGCGAATCGCCTCGGCGCTCGGCCAGCATCCCCATCTGATTCGGCTAACCGGACTGGTCGTGCCGCCGGTGGGACCGGCGCAGATCAGTCTCGGCGATCAGGACTTGTCGGTGGAGGTGCGCAGGGCCGATGACGGCGTCGAGACCGAACGCGACGTGCTCCCCGCGACGCGGATCACGCTCACCGGGCGTAGCTTCCAGGCGAAGCCACGCGATGCGGCGCTGCTGGAGGGCGGCTGGCTGTGAGCGTCGGACGACCGGTCGCGCTGGTGAAGATGGATGTCGACGGTGCAGGACTCAACCTGCTTGGAAGACGCACTGATGGAGACTGCCTCTGCCCTCACCCCGCCCGGCATGCCGCAGCACCGGCCGACGTCACGTCGTACGCGACGTGCTCGTATGCGCCTGGCCTGTCGCAATGGCGACAAACCGGCGCTTGACCGCGGCAAACAACGCCGGCGGCAGCGGCCCGTAATAGCCGCTCTCCGTCTCCAGCGGCCGGATGTCGGGCCCCGGCCAGGCGAACCGGTTGCTTTCCGTCAAAACGATCCACGACCGCTCACCGTCAAGGCGCAAGCGCAGCTTGACCGCAGCCGGGATCTCGATGGCATCATCGGGATCGGACGGCGGCGTGTGGGTGATCGGCAGGACCCGGACCGGCGAGCCGTCCTCCTGCATGGCGACCAGCGCCAGCACCAGGCAGGGCCGGTCCTTCTCGCCGTCCTCGCGGCCTTCGCGGTGTTGCCAATGCCAGAGGTAGGAGTAACGGAAGACGTGGCCGACCTTGATTTCAGCCGGCAGCATTTTTTGCCGTCAGGCTTTTTGTCCCGGCGGATTTTGACCCAGAGAGCTCGTCGTTGAGATGGTCGAGACCCGGCTCCATTTCAGAGGCTTCGACCGCAGCGATTTCGTCCGCGCTGAGCTCCGCTGTCAGCTCGACCCGCCGGTCGCGCTTCGACAGCCGGACAAAATCCTCGTAGGCCAGCAGCACCGTGCGCGGGCGACCGTTCTTGGTAATGATGACAGGGTCGCGGACCGCGGCATCCTGATAGGCGCCAAAATTTTTCGAGACGGCGGCGGCGGTGACGGTGGTGGTCATCGGCGAGACTCCTTTATTCCGGAATATACGGGCTTTCCGGCTTTCCGCAAGTGTCGGGCGCCCGCCAGATGGAAACAAGGCAGCGACAGGGCAGCTTCCAAAGGCCCTCGTCCGTTCGCCTGAGTTCGTTCTGCGAGTGCGCCGCCGCCGATAGCGACCAAGACGCAACGTCCAAGACACCTCCACTTGCCGTAGGCACCTGCAACTGGAAACGATGCCGGACGTTGCTGTGACGAACAGGATATCGGGCTGTCTGTGGCGGCAAGCCTGGTTGAGGAAAGCCCCGATCATCATGAAGCCAATGACCGAAGAGCATCCCGCGGCACGAAGCACAATACGTCTCGCGGCAGCTCTCGACTGGCGAAAAGACTGACGACGACGATGTCTGTTGGGGCCGAACTTGCCTATTGGCCGCTTTCCGGAGAGTAGACATTCGGCGCGGACCGCCACACTGCTATGGCCAACGCTACGGATTGACTCCAGCACCTGGTGCCCGCGTGCGGCGGCGGTGATGATTTTGTCGGCATCATCGGTCCAGACGAAGGGCTTTGACTGCAGCTTGTGGTCGATGACGGAGCGGTTGATGGCGGAAACCCACATGCCCTCGCCTGCCGTGCTGCCGCCATTGGTGCTCTTCGTTTCCTGAAGCGCCTCTTCGTGGATTCAATCGTTGGCTCGGCTATCAAAGGATAGGGCCACCGGCACTTGCAGGCTTCCAAGCCTAGTTATCTCGTGTTTCGTTACGGCAACGGCGGAAGTCGCCGAGAACGTTCAAGAGCATCGTCAGGGCGGACCTGGGGTTTTCCACTATGATGATCGGCCGGTGCCCGAATTTTCTATCCAACGTCGCCGACTCAAGTATTAGATTTTGGTTATGGAGCGTCGGCACGCCATCCGAAGGATCAGGGACGGGCTTTGGGAGGTCTACGACATAGACGATGACAAGGTCGTCTTCGTGGACAGCGTACCTCTGACCAATTTGCGGGACGAAGAGGCCCTCGAGGCATTGGAGTTGCTAATGGGTGGATTTCTTGTTGCGAGCAGGTCTCCAAGGCTCAGTTGATGGTTTCTCCGGGGACATGTTCGCGCGGACTTCAGGCGAAGCGACCCCACGCCTTTCATTGTGGGTTCCATCAGAACCGCACGGCACGAGCTTCCAGCGCCGGTTGCCCTGCGACGGAACGTGGGGCGGCACCAAGCAGGCGGGGAGGACGATCGCGATTGCGCAGCGATTTATGCGGCAAATCTTGGCTCGGGAACTCCCGTTACGCCGAGGCCGGTGATGGCAAAAAGGCTGCCGCGTAAAACTCCGTCGCCCGGAAAGCGCGGCAGCGGCGGCTTGGCCATCGACGTGACGTACAGGGTATCGAGCTTCGGCCCGCCGAACATGACGCTGGTGATCTTCTTGACGGGCATGTCGATGATGCGGTCGACGCTGCCGTCGGGCGCGTAACGCACCAGCCTGCCGTCATAGACCAGCGCGTTCCAGAGGAAGCCCTCGGCATCGACAGTTGAGCCGTCGGCCGCGCCACCGCGGCTGGTGTCGACACGCACGAAGGTACGCCGATTGGTGGCGGCACCGGTTTCGATATCATAGTCGTAGGCCCAGATCTCGCCGGTCCAGGTGTCGGCGAAATAGAAGGTGCGGTCGTCGGGGCTCCAGCACGGGCCGTTCGAGCAGATGATGCCGGAATCTATCCTGGTGACGGAGAAATCGGGATCGAGCCGGTAGAGCCCGCCGGAGGGTCCCTCTTCCATGGTGTCCATTGAGCCGGCGAAGAAGCGGCCGCGCCGATCGACCTTGCCGTCATTGAGCCGGTTCATCGGCCGGTCCGGCTCCGGATCGTGGATCGGCGTCACCTCGCCGGTAGCGAAATCAAGCAGATGGAAACCGCGCTGCAGCGACACCACCGCGCCACTGCCGTCCTTGCGCAATGCCATCGAACCGATCTTCATCGGCACGTCCCAGCAACGGATCTCGCGGCCGTCGGCGGTCGCCCGAAACACACGCCCGTCGAAACTGTCGATCCAGTAGAGGCGCTCCTGTTCAACGTCCCACAGCGGTCCCTCGCCCAGCGTGGTCTTCACATCCACCACGACCTCGATCTTCATGCCGTCCTCCTCTGTTCGAACCTTGCAGAAACCGGTCAGAACGCGACCTGGTCGCCGCCCTTCAATGACAGGATTTCGCGAGCCTCGTCGGGCGTCGCCACTTCCATGCCGAGGCCTTCGATAATCTTACGGGCAAGCACCACCTGCTCGGCGTTCGATTTGGCAAGCTTGCCCTTGCCGGCCCACAGACTGTCTTCGAGCCCAACGCGAATATTGCCGCCAAGCGCTGCCGATTGCGCGGCAATGCGCAGCTGGCTGGCGCCGGCACCCAGCACCGACCAGCGGTATTGATCGCCGAACAGGCGATCGGCGGTGCGCTTCATATGGGCGACGTCTTCCGGGTGCGTACCGATGCCGCCGAGCAGGCCGAACACGGACTGTACGAAGAACGGCGGTTTCACCAGCCCGCGATCGGCGAAATGCGAGAGGTTATAGAGATGGGCAATGTCGTAGCACTCGAACTCGAAGCGCGTGCCGTTGTCGTAACAGGTCTCCAGTATGTACTCGATGTCCTTGAACGAGTTGCGGAAGACCAGGTCACGCGTCGCTTCCAGGTGCGGCCTTTCCCAGTCGAACTTGAACGTTTCGTATTTGTCTACGAGGTGATAGAGCCCGAAATTGATCGACCCCATGTTGAGCGAGGCGACTTCCGGCTTGAACTGGGCGGCGGGGCGCACACGCTCCTCCACCTTCATGTAAGGACTGCCGCCGGTGGTGATGTTGATGGCGGCATTGGTGCCTTGCTTGACGCGCGGCAGGAAACGCGCGAACGCCTCCGGCGCCTGGTCGGGCTTGCCGGTCTCAGGGTCGCGGGCATGCAGATGCAGGATTGCCGCACCAGCCTCGGCCGCCGCAATCGCCTCCGAGGCGATCTGGTCTGGCGTGATCGGCAGATAAGGCGACATGGTCGGCGTATGGATTGCCCCCGTCACCGCACAGGTGATGATGACCTTGCCCTTGGCCTGCGGGGCGCCGGGCTTGCGGCTTGTTTCCATCATCGTCCAAACTCCTGATCCGATTTTTTCTTGTGCGCCGCCAGCGCCATCAGCCGACGGTCGCGCCAGACCTGCCGTTCGCCGAGTTCTTCCCGCGGCAGGCGCGTGCGGCGCTGGGCCTCGATCGTCTCCATGACCTCGCCGGCCCAGTCGACCCGACGCAGCATCTGCGGGAAGATGTTGGAATAGATCGTCTGGTAGCGCTCTACATAGTCGCGCACACCACCAGGCGCGTTGAGGTCGATCGTTTCGAACGGACCCATGAACGACCAGCGCAGCGCCAGCCCCTCGCGCAAGCCCGTGTCGACGTCCTCGACGCTGGCATAGCCGTCGGCGACGAGCCGGAACGCCTCCTCCAACAGCGCGCCCTGCAAGCGATTCATGATGAAGCCGTCGAGTTCGCGCTTCATCACCAGCGGCGCGTGGCCCGCTTCGACAAGAAAGGCGCGGGTCCTTTCCACCGTTTCGGCGGAGGTCCATGGCGCCGGCACGACTTCCGCTGCCGGGATGAGATAGGGCGGATTGATTGGATGTACGACAAGGCAGCGATGCCGCGCCTGCAGATGATCGGTGAATTTCGACGGCAACAGCGCCGAGGTGGAACTGGCGATCACCGCCTGCGGACCGGCAAGGACGTCGATCCGGGAGAACACGTCACGCTTCACCTCCAGGTTTTCGGGTGTGTTCTCCTGGACGTGGACGGCATCGGCCAGGGCCTCGCCAAGCTCCGCCACAATGGTGATGCGGCCAAGCACGGCATCGACCGCCTGTCCCCGCAGCAAATCGTTGGCGGCGAGGTCGCCGAGCACGCCGGCGATATAGTCGCGCGCACCGCTGGTCGCGGCCGGCGCCTGGTCCCACATCCGCACATCATGCCCCGCACGAGCGAAGCTGATCGCCCACGCTCGCCCGATGAAACCGCTTCCGACAATTGCTACCTTCGCCATGATCGCCCCCTCAGAGTGTCTCGACATTGCCGTCGACGCCAAGCGACTGGCCGGAAATGTTGACGCCCGCATCGGAAAGCAGGAAGGCCACCATCGCCGCGACATCGTATGGGCTGGTCATCCGGCGCAGCGAGATGTTCTGCAGATAGCGTTGTGTCATCTCCTCGTTTGACACGCCGAGCTGCTTTGCCCGGTCGGCAATGACCTTGTCGATTCGCGGCCCTTCGATGATGCCGGGCAAGATGGCGTTGACCCTGATCCCATGCGGTCCGAGTTCCTTGGCAAGACTCTGGGTCAGGCCGACAACGCCGAACTTGGCAGCCGAATAGGGGGTGCGGAACGCGTAGCCATGGCGGCCGGCGGCCGAAGACATCGAGACGATCGAGCCGCCGCCCGCCGCCTTGATCAGCGGCACGGCACGCCGCGCGCACAGGAACTGGCCGGTCAGGCAGATATCTATGCAACGCCGCCAGTCTGCCGGATCGATCTCGTCGACGCCGCCGGTTGGCCCGGCAATGCCGGCATTGTTGATCAGGGCGTCGAGCCCGCCGAGCTTCTCCTTGACGATCTCGAACAGTCGGTCGACATCGCCGTCGCGCGAAACGTCGGCCTTGACTACGGCGGCGAGCGTAATTCTCTCTGGAGCAGCGGCCAGCGCCTCGTCCGAAATATCGCAGATCGCGACGCGTGCGCCGAGCCGCGATAGCGTCTCTGCAATGGCAAAGCCAATGCCGCCAGCGCCCGCCGTGACCAGCACGCGCTGGCCTTTGAGCCCGGTCAGGAATTCGTCCGCCGATGCCGGTGAGCTTGAGCTCATTGTTCCATCCCTTTCACTGAATCCGCCTTTCGCGCAGCGCCATGACGGCACCGAGCACCACCAGCCCAAACAGAATCGCCCGCGTCGCATAAGGCAGCGTCGTGCCGGCGAGCAGCATCTGCAACGCGGTCAGGAGCAGCACCCCACCCAGCATGCCGAGATAGTGGCCACGCCCGCCGGTAATCAGCGCACCGCCGACCACGACGACGGCGATGGAGGGCAGTAGATAATCGTCGCCCATGCCGAGGCTGGCCTGGCCGGAAAAGCCGGTCAGCATGATGCCGACGATCGCCGCGCAGACCGCCGACAGCACATAGACGAGGATGAGCGTGCGACCGACCGCGATGCCGGAGAGCTGGGCTGCGCGCAGGCTGTTGCCGATGCCATAGACGCGGCGGCCGAAAGCGGTGCGGCCGAGCAGCAGTACGGCAAATACGACGAAGGCGATCATGAACAGCACCACCGGCGTGATGGCGAATATTTTGCCGGTCATGAACCAGCGCAGCATCGGCGAGGAGAAGCCGGCCGGCGTGCCTTGCGAGTAGAGCAAAGCGAAACCTTGCAGAATGCCGTTGGTGGCCAGCGTCATAACGATCGGCGAGATGCCGAGAAAGACGATGCCGATGCCGTTGGCGAGACCGNGAGACCGATCAGGCAAGCGACGGCGAGCACCATCGGCAGCGCATAGGCAAGTGCAGCATCTGACCCGTTGACCATGCCGGCAAGCAGGATTCCTGACAGGCCGATCGTCCACGGCACTGAGAGGTCCAGCCCGCCGGTAAGAATCACGCTGCCTTGCCCAAGCGCCAGGATGGCAAGGAAGCTCGACAGCACGAACAGCGAGTTCCAGTAGTTGAAATTGACGATGGCGCGTCCGAGCCAGATCTGGGTGACAATGACGACGATGGCAAGACAGACATAGGCCGGCAGCGCATAGCGCAGCGTCTCGGCGTTACGGACATGGAAGGCAGGCCGCCGCGCCTGCTGCTCGCCGGCGCTGCCTCGCGCGATTCTCAGTCGCCGGTCGGTGCGATCGATCTGCGAGGGCAGCATTCCGGCGCGCCAGGCGGCCAGCCGAGCCCGCAGCGCACGCAGTTGGCGGGCAAGCACGGAGCCATGCGACAGCGAGCCGGCAAGCACGGCAAGGATCAGGATTGTGCCCTCGGCGATCGTCGAATAATAGGCCGAGACGTTGAGCACGAGCAGGATGTTGACGACCATCATGAGGATGTAGGCGCCGAAGACGGTGCCCACCGGCCCACCTTGACCGCCGCCCAGTCTTGTACCGCCGACGACGACCGCCGCGAACATCGACAGCAACAATGGGTTGCCGACCAGCGGATCGCCGCTGCCGGTCTGGGCGCTGATGAAAACGCCTGCAAGCCCATAGCAGCCGCCGGCTATGACATAGACTAGGAAGCGCACGAGAACGACGCGCACGCCGACCGCGGCGGCGGCATCCGGATCGCTGCCGAGCGCATAAAGCGCTGTCCCGAAGCGTGTGCCTTTGAGCCAGAACCAGCCGAGCAGGACGACGCCGATGACCACCAGCGGCATCGGTATCCAGCCGGCGATAGCATCACCGAGATAGAAGGCGCCAAGATCGGGCGAGACGAAGCCGCCCGGCTTGTCCATGACCAGCAGCGTTACCCCCTGCAGGATGAACATGGTCGACAGCGTGACGACGATAGGCTGCATGCGCAGGACGGCAATGAAGAAGCCGTTGAAGGCGCCGACCAGCATGCCGACGCCAATTCCGGCCAAAGTCCATAGCGCGACACTCGTGCCGGGCGCCATCGGATCCATGCCGTTTGCCAGGACGACATTGACCAGCGAGATCACCGCGCCGGCGGACAGGTCGAAACCGCCGGACAGGATGACAAGGGTCTGGCCGATCGCCGCCAGTGCGGAAGTGGCGCCGCCGCTCGATAGGAACGAAATGTCGAAATAAGTGAGCCGCCCGGCACTGACCAGATCGACGATCAGCAGGAGCGCCGCAAAGACGATCGCCGCGATGATGGCGCCGCGATGCCGCGCTAGGAGCCGCGACAATGTCGCGGCCGGTGCCGCGGCGGCCAAGCTCGTCACACTCATTCCGCCGCCTCCCGGACCATGTCCCGGTGGCCAAGCGCCGGCCGCATGATCGCGCCTTCGGTGATCTCGTCGCCGGCAAGCTCCGCCACGAGATGGCCGTCATAGAGAACGAGCACCCGGTCGCATTGATGGACCAGCTCGGGAATTTCGGTTGAATGCAGGAGGATCGAGCCGCCGGCCGCCACATAGTCGCGCATCATCACGTAGAGCTCGTGCTTGGTGCCGACGTCGATGCCCCGGGTCGGATCGAAAAGCAGCAGGATCCGGCTTTCGGCGACGAGCCATTTGGCAATGGCTATCTTTTGCTGGTTGCCGCCCGAGAAGGCCCCTGCCCTCGTCCACAAGGCACTGCGGTCGACCTCCACGGTCGAGAAGGCGGACTGTACGGCCTTTGACTCCTCGTCTGTTCCAATCAGGCCAAACCGGGTGAAGCGCGCGACGACCGGCAGCGATGCATTCTGCCGGCCCGAGAGCTTCAGGAACAGGCCCTCCGTCTTGCGGTCCTCCGGCACCAGCCCGATTGCCATATTGGGCTTGAGCGCATCGGCGGGCGAGCCGAGCCATACTTTGCGGCCGTCGACCAGGATATGGCCGCGCTCGATCTCGGCCATGCCGAAACAGGCGAGGAACAGGTCGAGCTGACCCATGCCCTGCAGCCCGGCAATGCCGAGGATCTCGCCCTTGCGCAGGTCGAAATCGACGCCGTCGAGCTTCCTCCCCGTCTTGAGATCGCGCACACCGAGCACCGGCGGACCGAAGGCGGCCTCACTTTGAGGTTTCGGCGGGAAGGTCTGGGCGATGCTGCGGCCGATGATCTTTTCGATCACCTCACCATCCGAAACATCGGCAACCGGCGCGGTCACGATGTGGTGGCCGTTCCTGAGAATGGTCAGCGTGTCGCAGAAAGCCCGCACCTCGCGCATGCGATGGGTGATGAACACGACCGTGGTACCGGCCGCTTTCAATTGCGCGATGATGGCGCCCAGCCACTCGACATCGCCGCCCGACAGCGTCGAGGTCGGTTCGTCGAGCAGGAGGATGCGCGGCTTGCGATAGAGCGCGCGCGCGATTTCGATCTTCTGGCGCACGGCAAGATCGAGCGTCGCCACCTCGGCATCGAGATCGACCGAAAACCCCAGATCGGAAATGTGCTTGCGGACTGCCTTGCGTGCCGCCGAGCGCCTGATCAGGCCGATCGGGCCGGCGGGCGCGTAAGGCAGCAACATATTGTCGAGAACGCTGAGATCGCGTACCAGCGTCATTTCCTGGAAGGCCGTCTGCACGCCCTTGGCGTGTGCGGCGCGCGGCGAACCGAGGGGTGCGGGTTCGCCAAGAACGGTGATTTGCCCTTCGTCGGGCCGTACCAGCCCCGACAGCAGCTTGACGAGGGTCGACTTGCCCGCACCGTTCTCGCCAAGCAGGGCATGCACGCTGCCGGAAGCGATCTCGAAGGAAACGCCATCGAGGGCAACTGTTGCGCCAAACGCCTTGCGGACGCCCTCTATGCCGACAGCTGTCGAATGCGCTGACATCATGATCTCAGTCCCAGCCCGCATGAAAGCTGCGTGGAGCGCCTCGAAAGCACCCCACGCCCCACTTCGGAAGGCCTACTCCTCGGGCTGGCCTACAAGGGCGGCCGCGAGACCGATCTCAGGTGTCTGATCGGAGAAGATCGAGGCGAACCAGCCTGGGTTCGAGACCAGCGACGGTTTGAACGCATTGCAACCAGCCTTCATCTCCGCCCAGGTGCCCTCGTCGCAAAGCTTTATCGTCTCGTTGGTGACGACCGGCAGCGGCAGGATCGTCTTCTTGGCAACGTGCTTGCCTTCAAGCGCCTCGACGGCAAGCTTGAGAGCGAGCGCCCCGGAATAAGGCGGCGAGGCGTAGGAAATGCGCGGCGCGCCGAGCGGCGCATAGGGAGAGGTTGCGCCCTCGACCTCCGTGCCCTCCGGCAGCATCTGGATGCGCCCGCCATTGGAGCCCTCGCCGGCGCAAGGCAGGAGTTCGCTGACCTTCTTGCCGGCCTCGAGCTGCATGGAATTGGCAGTGAAGCAGCCTACCTGCATCCACAGCCCATTTATGTCATCCCAGCTGCGCGTCGCCAATATCTTGGACAGTTCGGTACGGGCCACCGCCTGGCTCCACATGCCGACAGCTTCGCCGACGATCTTGATGTCGGGATGCTTGGCAAACACCTCCTTCGCGGCCTTGGTGCGCAGATCATCGACCGACGTGCCGGGAACGCCGGTCACCGCGATGATGTTGCCCTTGCCATTAAGTTTCTTGACCAGCCACTCCGCCGTCACCCGGCCAGCCTCTTCCTGGTCGATATGGACGTTGTAGGCGCAGGGCTCGGTGATCTCGGCATCATAGGCAAACACCTTTACCCCCTTGTCGCAGGCGTTCTTCACCACCTGGTTGAGCGCTGTCGGCGAGATCGGGAAAATCACGATGGCTTCGGCGCCTGCCTGCACCATCGCGTTGATCTGCTGGATCTGGCGCTGTGCGTTCGGCCCCGCCACCTGAACCTGGAGGTCGACCTTGTCGGCCATGCTCTTGTGCGACGCCATCGCCTTGAGCATGTTGGCGGCCTCGGCCTGCCAATCATTGCCGATGAAGCTCATGCTGAGAAATATCTTGTGCTTTCCGGCCGCTTCGGCGGCGGACGTACCACAAACGCAAACAGCCATGCCGGCAAGCAGCGCAAGCCGCCGGGCTTTCGATCCGATACCCATTCGAAACTCCTCCCAGTTCAGACGACCGAATGCCTCCCAAGGGTACGAAACGTACTCCTTGTCATTCGATGCGGCTGACCGTATCATGATTTGATCAAAGATCAATGATGAAATGGCTAAGAGGGAAAAGTCGGAAACGCGGGCGCTTGACGCGGCAATCCGAACCTTGCATTCCGGACACAGGCGCCGGGTATGACAAGAGCGTCGCCCGAATGGGGGAAGGTTGACAGAAATGGCTGGGGCGGCATTCAGGAAGCCGGGCGTCGAGATCACGCCGCTGTCCAGGGAAACCCTGCAGGACAGGGTTTACCGGCACGTTACCGAGTTGATCCTCGACGGCAGCATCGTTCCAGGTGAAATGGTGACGGTGCAGAGCCTCGCAGACGCTTTCGGCGTCAGCCCGATGCCGGTTCGCGAGGCTCTGAGGCGTCTGAGCGCGGCCAACGCCTTGATGGTGGTTTCGGGCCGTTCGATCGGTATCCCGGCATTAAGTCGTGCGCGGCTTATCGATCTCAGGAACGTCAGGTTCGAAATCGAGGCGATCGCCGCCGCATGGGCCGCAGAACGCATTGACGATCACGGCGTGATGCTGCTGGGCCAGCATCTGGAGGCACTCGAGCAGGCCAATGCCGCTGGCGACGTCAAATCCTATCTCAGGGCCAATTACGCCTTTCACTTTTCCATCTACCGGGCCGCGGGCTCGGAAAACATGCTCAGCATCATCGAGAACCTGTGGCTGCAGATCAGCCCCTATTTCAACATGCTGCACGATTCCGGAAACTATTCGACCGCCAACCAGCACCATCAGGAGATGTTTGCAGCGCTGCGAGACCGCAACGCGGAGGCGGTCCGGGCTGCGGTTCGCGCTGACATCGACGCGGCTTTCACTGTCCTGATCAAACTGCTGAAATAGTCGCAGGTCGCCAAGCCCGACATGGCAGGACGGTGATGCTCACCACGAACCGAACCGCCGAGCATCAGCGGGCATTTCCGGCGCCTTGCTGCGGTGATTCATCCAGAGGGGACGATCCAGCGCTCACAGGGCCGAGTTGGTCAGGGGTAGCGCTTGCCAGAGCCTACAAGCTCATCCTTGAATGCTGGCGTTGCGGTGTGACCGTCGGCACGGGTGAAGGCATGCCCGAGCGGCTTGTCAACAAGAACGGGAGACGGCAGTGTTCTGACGTTATCAATGAGCCGCGTTTCGCCGAGCCAGGCCGCTGCAAACAGGCGTGCCGGCCGATCCAGGCTTGCTATCGGTTGCAGATCTGCCTCGCCACGGAGTTCCAGGTACTCGACCTCGCGATAGCCCGCGGACAGGATCGCTGCGCGCGCGTCGGCAAGCGTTGGCAGGACGGGAGAGCCGTTCGAGAGCCCCGCCGCCGTATCGAGTAGGACCGATGCTAGCCTTGGGGCGACGGCGCGCTCTGCCGGCGAGAGCCGGACATTGCGCGATGACAAAGCGAGACCATCGGCTTCCCGGACTGTCGGACAGGGGACGACGGTGATCGGAATATCCAGGTCCCGGACCATGCGCCTGATAAGTTGAAGCTGCTGGAAGTCCTTCTCTCCGAAAAAGGCGATATCAGCGCCGGTCTGCAGGAAGAGTTTTGCAACGACGGTCGCCACCCCATCGAAATGGCCGGGCCGGAACGCACCGCAAAGGCTTTCACTGACGCCGGACACGGACACGGTCGTGGCGAAGCCGTCAGGATACATCTCAGTCGCATCCGGAACATAAAGCAGGTGGGCGCCCAGCCGCGTGAGCTTTGCAGCGTCTTCGTCTTCCGTGCGGGGATAGGCGGCAAGATCCGCCGCACTGTTGAACTGCTTGGGATTGACGAACAGCGTCACGATCACGCGATCGGCCTTTTGAAGCGCAGAACGCACGAGACTCAAATGCCCTTCATGCAAGGCTCCCATCGTAGGCACCACGGCGATATTGGCACCAGAACGGCGCCATCCCGCCACAACGGTACGAAGCCCGGCAATGGTGCGGACGATCGGCACGCTCACGCGGTTTCTCCGGCCTGCGGCGCGTCGGCGAAGAGATGTTCGGCCGCCGGAAAGCGCCCTCCCCGCACATCAGCCGCATAAGCCGCAATGGCAGCTTCGGCCTCTGAGCCCAGTTCGGCATAGCGCTTGACGAATTTCGGACGAAAACCGGTGAACATGCCCAGAATATCGTCGACGACCAGAACCTGGCCGTCGCAGGCGGCGGAGGCGCCGATCCCGATGGTTGGAATCGTAACCTCCTCGGTTATTCTTCGTGCGAGCGGCTCGGCCACCTTTTCCAGCACAACGGAGAATGAGCCGGATTCGGCAACAGCAACAGCGTCCCGCAAAATCCTGTCGCCGTCTCTGCCCCTGCCCTGGACCTTGTAGCCGCCAAGCACATTGATCGCTTGCGGTGTCAGCCCGACATGGCTCATGACGGGGATGCCGCGGGCAATGAGAAAGCGGATCGTGTCAGCCATGCTCTCGCCGCCCTCCAGCTTGACCGCAGCGCATCCGGTCTCCGCCATCAGCCGGGCGGCGTTGCGAAAGGCCTGTTCGCAGCCCTCCTCATAGGAGCCGAACGGCATGTCGACGACCATCAGCGCCCGTTCAAGACCGCGGCGCACGGCCTTGCCGTGCATGATCATCATCTCCAGCGTAACGCCGAGGGTTGACGTCAGGCCATGAAGCACCATGCCGACGCTGTCGCCGACCAGGACCACGTCGCAATGCCTATCGGCGAGGCGCGCAACGGGCGTTGTATACGCTGTTAAGCAGACAATCGGCATCTTGTGCTTTCGGGCCGCAATGTCCGGCGGCGTCAGCGCCTTTGTTTCGACCGCCACACTCATCAGCACATTCCCTTGGGTCAAGTTCCAGCGGTGACGGTTTTGCATAGTTCTGTGCAGGTGCGAAGGCCAAAACCGCACTGCATCAGAAAAGTTTGTGCGTCGCGAAGCAGGCTCTCCGCAAAGCAAAGACAGAGGGCCAGCGTTTCTCTGCTTCGGTGATCCTGCGCGACAACCGTGTTGCTGATCGGCTGAGCAATCGGGCTCCGGCCGTTTTCAACTCGAACAGTTTAACTGCCGCACGGCGGTTCACGCCAGAAGCGACCTTGGTTGCAAGCCTACCAGAAATGCGTTGTGACGGAAGCATGCGCCCGCACTCCAGACACTACGATTTGAATCAAAATCGCTGGTTCGAATCAGTTCCGAAACAAGGTGCACGCTGGCGGTGTTGGCATCTTCCGCATATTAGCAATCCCTTGACTACCGTCAAAGCCGCTCCAGAATCAGGGGCATGGCTTGGGAAATTGCGGACATCAATATCGGCGATGAGGTGGCGATCACCGTGACGGTGCTGAAGCTCCTGGACGACGGAAGAGCTAGCGTCAGCATCCCCTCCTATGGTTTTCCGCATTCGATCCCTGCTCCTAAAAAGTCCAAACCAGGTGACGAGCTCCAGCTCACTGGCGAGGTCACGCGGGTCGACGAGGAAAATCGAAAGGTGACCGTAAAAGCTGGCGGGCTAATCACCGTCGATGCTGATACAATCATCGACTGGACGCCTGTCCGCCGCAAAAAGATGTCGCTCAGAGATGAGGCGGATTAGCGAACGCAGATCAAACCATCGATGCCGAAGACAAGTCCGCAAGGCCTGGCCGCCCTTGCTCTGGTGCGCGTGGCATCGAGGAGACCTGCCCGGCCGGCGTGCTGCCGATCGAGGAGGCTGTCTTCCTGCTCTTATGGCCAAGAGCCCATGCATGAGGGTGAGGCGCTTGCCAAGGCTATCATTGAAACAGTTGAACGGCTAACTGCTTGCGGAAAGGCAATCGGCCCCAGGTGGCGCACTGTACGAAAATTACCAACTTCGTTAGCCGGAACAAGCACTCAACATCAAACGTTTTTTTGCGCGAGAACTCTCCTCCGTTCTCCAGTCTGGCTGTAAAGGCCCGCTGCTCTGCACGGGCAGCGGGCCTGAGGGTTCGCACATGCCGCAGCGCCAGCGTACCAATCGCACCTGCCTTAGTCCTCATGATTTGGCTATTTGCCAGCGCGTTTTCGATCGGATTTGCGCAGACGAAGACCTCGACCCTTTAAGCCAACAGGGCAAAATCCTGGCGGAAACGGTAGTGGCGACTTTTCGAAATGCTCACACTGACGAGCGGGAACTGCTGAAGGCAGTCAGGTCTCATCGAGGAAATTGAGCGGCAAAATTTCACCCGACCGACAAGGTCGGGCTTGACCCATTCGGCCTTGTCCCCGGAGCAGGCCCGGGAGCTAACGAGGCCCTAACTGCCAACAAGATAGGCGTCACCGATTGCGGCGTCGCTGTGTTGACGGTCGTTTTGCGCCCTCATCATTCCGCTCTTGCATAGCAGTCCCAGTCTTCAGCCGCTGTTCCCGTAGTCTGGCCGTTTTTGCGTCCCGTGCCGTACGCTCAGTGCGGTCCTTGCTTTCCTGATGAGCAGCCATGCCTCACCTACGTTTTTTGCTGGTGCCCAAACCTTCGTCAAAACCCGCTGTTCCACTCCGGATCCTACCTCAGGGCTAACTACACCTTTCATTTCTCCATCTATCGAGCCGCGGGCTCGGAAAACATGCTCAACATCATCGAGAACCTGTGGCTGCAGATCAGTCCCTATTTCAACATGCTGCACGATTCCGGAAACTATTCGACCGCCAACCAGCACCATCAGCAGATGTTTGCAGCGCTGCGAGACCGTAACGCGGAAGCGGTCCGCGCCGCGGTTCGCGCTGACATCGACGCGGCTTTCACAGTGCTGATCAAACTGCTGAAGTAACATTCAGGTCGCCGTAAGCGACATGCCGCCTCCATTGCTGATCAGACTTCCAGTTCTTTTTCCGCCCACTCCGCGAACTTTTCCAACTTGTCGAGCAAGCTCTCCGCTTCGGGTAATGATTTTGCCCTTATTCCGTATTGAGTTTCGTCCTTCTCATCGAGGATGCTCCGCAACCTGCTGGCCTGCGCTGCAGGAAGGCGATTTCCAAGCGCGTCGCGCATGGTTTTCACCACGGCCGCATGATCCGCGCGGTTGATCTTTCCTGCAAATCGGGCAGTGAGCGCATCGGCGTATGCTATTGCCGCATTCACGATCTGCGACATAGCCGGATTTCCGATGTCACCCGTTCCGGACATTGCCACCTCTAAACGGGCAGCCTTCAAATATGAGCGGGCGATGCGCAATCGCCCCTCGCCAAAGCCTGTCTCGACTGCTTTCGTCGCACCTCTTCTGGTCATGCCAACGCCTGCCGGCGAGTTTTTGTTGCGAGTTCGTCCGGGCGTGAACCCAAGACGAGCAGGGCATTGGCTTCGACCCCGCCCCACCACGGGTCTCGCGTGCTCGACAGCCTTGCCACATCCTCCGGAGTGAGTCCCACGACCGAGGGATTGAAGCCAAGCTTTTGACCTTGGGTCACCAGTGCCTCACGGATTTCTTGGAGCGCGCTATCTAGCTTTTCGGATGGCGTAACCACTGCGATGTCGAGATCGCTGTCTGGACGGTCCTCGCCCCTCGCTACGCTGCCGTAAATCCAGGCCGCGAGTACTTTCGGCCGAACTGCGGAGACCGCCTCAGTGATTACGGCGCGAATATTGGAATACCGAAGCGCCTCCTGCTCGAAGAGAGCTTCCAGTGATGTCGCCAGCGGATGGCGATCATTCAACCGGTAAAGACGAGCCCTGCCCGTTCCCTCCGAAGATACGATGCCAATCTCTTCCAAGGTTGCGAGAGCAGACCACACGCTTGCCCTTGCAAGCCCGCTACGAGTCGCAAGCAATGGAGAAGAAAGCAAGCCGCCGTGGCGCGACAATTCCCGGAGCAATCTTACGCTTGCTTCGGTGCCGAGCATAATGGTGAGTGGATAGCGCAAAGCGCTTTGAGCGGTCGAGCGTGCCATGCGCAAGTTCCTTCTGCTGTGGACTCATAGCACATCAAATCGTCGGATATCAAATCGGATGTTTTGTTTTCTAAACGAACGTCCTGTTGTCTGAATCCTGGGCGGTTGCTGCGCCACGTTTGCATCTGGACCTGATGCTGGTCGCCGTCGGCCATCTGTTCAGAGGATATCGGCGGCTTGGGCAACCCGCTCCAAGTGTAGATAGTGTTCCGCGACCTGCACGGGCTCCTCAAAACGGTGGTCTTGCATGCGCACCTCCCGAGTCTCGAACACGACTCAATCCTCGGTCATGTGACAGGTTCCTGCCATGTCTGATCATATTCTGCCCGGTCAAAAGAAGCCCAAGCTAATCGTCGTAGTGGCGTTCGATCGTGGCGAGGACGGCGAACTGTTTCCCGCCTTTGGTCCCGCCGATCAGCAAAGCGAGGAACGCGCAATCCGCACCGGTCAGGCGCTCGCAGGGAAGCACGTTGGCGTAATCGCATGGAGCCGCGACGCCGACCCGGCTATTGGCGACTATGGCCCGCCGACCGTGCTATTCACCTGCGGTGACGTGCCGGATATGGAGTAAATTCAGCCCCGAGATTCCATTTCGCGGCGTTCGGAGAACTCCCCTTCACTGCCCTTCACTGGGTATTTTGTGAATCATTTATTGGGTAACGCCGCTCTTGGCGATGCGCTCTTCGAAACTCGGGGCCGGCCCGACGTGCTGAAGCACTGGCCAGCGTCCATCGCGGCGGCAGCTTCTGGGCTAAGCGGATGCCTTCTGTTACTTGCGGACGTTTGATGTGGCGCAAAGGATCAGCAGAAGCTAACATATCTTGTTCTTGGAGGCTGTCGTGCGTACGAAACGTTTCAGAAAGCCCGTCATCATTCAACCCGGCCGGATCGATCGCGACAGAGTTGTTGCGTCGGTATCCGACGCGGCCGAAGTTCTGCTGAAGGATTGGCCGAGGCCGGAGGGCAAGTCGCGGCGCGCCGCAATCGAAGCATGCCTTGCCGTAATCCGTGGAGAAAAACCACCAAGGATAGCACGCCAGGCGTTCATCGCTGCTGCCAAGGAGGCCAGGATATTGCTCGGGGAAGAAATTTAGGCTTACCCAGCACCCGTATGGCCATGCCCTTGAAGCACGGAGCGCTGCTGGATTCAGCGGCTTTGTTGCTTTGTGGCATCGAGCAGAGCTTGATGTATCGATGTAGTGCGATTTTATCGACATGATTTGATTATCTGTCGAGAGCGACGATGTATCAGCTCGACTTGTCGATCGCACATTGGTCGACCTCTCCTGCCCCCGCCAGGATACGAGGACGTGAAGACGCAAGCAGTGCTGAAGCTTGTGTTGTGGCGTGAGCGGCGCTTACTGAACTGCGAAGCCAGGCAGCTCATTCCCAGCCACGCCACCTGGACCATCTAGACCTGATGGCATGGCCCGAATTCGTGCACTGTCAGGCTTTGGCCTTGCGCTTTGCTGGTGCTTTCTTTGGCGGCGTTTTGGCAACCGCCCTGCGGCCGAGACCGGCAGCTTTGGCCAGCGCAGACCGCTGAGCCGCATAGCTTGGCGCTACCATAGGATAGTCCCGCGCCAAACCCCACTTGGCTCTGTACTCATCAGGTGTCATGCCAAGCAAGCCCAGGTGGCGCTTCATCGACTTGAACTTGCGCCCGTTCTCAAGGCTTATAATGTATTCGGGAAAGATCGACTTCTTAGGATTTGCCGCGGGCGTAAGTATTGGCGATGGTGCAGCGACCGGCTCATCCAGGCCAGACAACGCAGAATTAACACTGGCGATCAAATTCGGCAGATCCGCCACGGGCGTTGCGTTGCTCTGGACATAGGCTGCGACGATATCTGCTGTCATCCCTAGCAGGCTGTTGAAAAAGTGGCTCGCAGCGAGGACGTGAGCGTGATTCAGTGTCTCCGGAGAGATTCGGAGAACGAGGCATGCGCGGTGGAGACGAACGGTCTGGCGAACTGTTCAGTTATGTTGATCTCGAGGCTCGGGTGCGGCGCGATCATCCGTTGCGGCGCATTCGGGCGATTGTGAACTAGGCGCTGGCGGCGTTGGAGCGGGACTTGGCGGCGCTGTATTCGCCGATGGGGCGGCCTTCCATCCCGCCGGAAAAGCTGCTGCGAGCGATGCTGCTACAGGCGTTCTACTCAATCCGCTCGGAGCGGCTTTTGATGGAACGGCTGGAATACGACCTTCTGTTCCGCTGGTTCGTCGGCATCGGCGTCGAGACGCGGCCTGGGACCATTCGGTGTTCTCCAAGAACCGCGACCGGCTGCTGGAGGGCGACATCGCCGCAAAGTTCCTGAGCGCGGTGCTGACGCAGCCCAAGGTCAAGAGGCTTCTGTCAACGGATCACTTCTCGGTCGACGGGACGCTGATCGAGGCCTGGGCGTCGATGAAGAGCGTCAAGCCGAAGGACGGCTCGGGCGAGCCGCCGGCTGAAGGGGGCGGGCGAAACGCGGAAGCGGACTTCCATGGCCACAAGCGCTCGAACGACACACATGCCTCGACCACCGATCCGGATGCCCGGCTCTATCGCAAGGGCAAAGGCAAGGAGGCCAAGCTGTGCTTCATGGGACATGGCTTGATGGAGAACCGCCACGGCCTGCCGGTCGACGCCTGCCTGACACTGGCCGACGGACATGCTGAGCGGGTGGCCGCACTGCACATGATCGAACCTCGAGCGGAGCGGCCACAGGCGATCACGCTCGGCGCCGACAAGGCCTACGACGCGGAAGACTTCGTCAATGAGCTGCGCTCGATGAGGGTGACGCCGCATGTAGCGCAGAACAAAGCTCATGGCGGAGACCGGCTGATGGCCAAGGTCAGGGCCACCGCCGGTCGGTGGCCACCACCCAGGGTGGTTTTGATCCCAACGAGACGAGGCGCTTTTTAAGACACTGCGGCTCTGTCTGGCGAGCGCCCACGAGGCTTTGAAGCGTGAGGTCGACCGACGGCATGGGGTGTATGAAGCACCCGACGCCTTCACCCCCTACCTCTGAAAATGCCCCAACTCGTTCTCATTCAGATAGTCCACCGTCATCACCCGCGCGCGAATGCCGCCGGGGGAACCGACGAACTTCACCGATGACAGCGAGCCGGTCGGCGCGTTCTCTCCGCGGGGCGTGAGGGCGTAGGTGTCGCCGTCCCAGTGCTCGAGCGTGAACTGCATGGGCTTGGGGCCGAGTTCGAGCATCAGCTTGTCGCCATCGGCCCGCACGGTGGCGGTGTCGAAATAGTTGCTCGTATATTGGCCCTCGTAGAAGGATGGACTGCGCGCCTTGGCGGGGTTCGTCGGCTTGACCTTGCCGGCGAGGTCGCCCACCGGCTTGTAGTAGCCCATGAACCGCGGCTTCATGTAGGGATACCAGTCGCGGGTGATCTGGCCATATTGCACGATGTCCATGAAGCTGGCGGCGACCGCCTCGGCGGCGCCGACGGGGGAGCCGTTGGTGAGCACGACGATGCCGACGTCGGCCGAGGGCAAGATCTGGAAGGTGGTGCCGGCGCCGAGCAGGAAGCCGCCGGAATGGCCCATGGTGGTGCGCCCATTGGCGTTCACCCCCACATTGAAGCCATAGCCATAGGAGCTGGCCCGCGTATCGGGCGTCTCGCCGCGGTAGGTCACGCTCTGCGGTGTGATGGCGGGCTGCAGGATCTTCGGGTCGATCATGGGCTGGCCGTTATAGGTGCCGTCGCCAAGCAGCAGGATCATCCACTTGGCAAGATCCTGGACGCTGGAGGAGACGCCGCCCGCCGGCGCCTGCTGGTCGGGATCGCGGTCATAGAGCGGCTCGAACACATTCTCCGCCACGCGCGCATGCAGCAGGGCGCGGTTCTTGCCGGCGGCCATGAAGTCCTCGTGCCGATAGCTGCTCGAGCGCATACCGAGCGGATCGAACAACAGGCTCTTGGCCAGCGGCTCCCAAGGCTGTTTCTCGGCGTGGGCCACTGCCTCGGCGCCGATCGTCGTGCCGAAATTGGCGTAGTGATAGGAGATGCGGAAGGGATCGAGCGGCACCATCCACAGGCCGCCGACGATCTGCTTGCGCTGGAAGCCGAGATCCTCGAGCTCATCGCCCGCCGCCATTGGCAGGCCCGAGCGATGGGCGAAGAAATCGCCGATGGTGGCGTTGCCCGAGACATAGTCGAGATTGAGGCGGAAGCCGTCCCAGACCTTGCCGACCGCGGTATCCCAGTCGAAGCTGTGGTCCTTCGTCATGGCGATGGCGGCCACCGTGGCCGAGATCGATTTCGACACCGAGGCGACCTGGAAAATGGTAGTGCTGCTGACCCTAGAAGTGTCGTCCCGGTTGTCGCGAAGGCCATAGCCTTCGTCAAAGATCATTTTGCCGCCCTGCACCACCGCCACGGCGAAGCCGGGAACGTCGGATGCTTCCTTGACTTTCTTGACGATGTCCGACAGGGCGGCCACAGCCTTCTCGACACCGCCGGGATACAGCTGCATAGCATCCTGCGGCGGCGACGGCCCAAGCTCCGGCACGTAGGACTGCGCGGCTGCCATTGCGGGCAGCATGGTAACGAGGGAAAGTACCAGGAGAGCAGCGGCCTTCTTCATTGCATGTCCTCAAACTTGCACCGGCAGATGATCGGACCATACGCGGCAAGATGAAAGATGGTTACGGTTATTTTCTACTGATATGTTTAAGTCCAAAGATCAGACAAAGACGGCGGCTGCGCGCATGTGATTTCGGGACCTGGCGAAGTATCCGCGTTACCTACCCGGGCGGCAATTGGATGGGACTGCGCGGGAGAACGTCAAGTTCCAAGGCCGGGCGGCAAATGGCATCCAATCAGGAGTTGTTCGCCAACGGGCTGGCGGCAAACCAGAAAGTCATCGAAGCCAATTATATGGCCCATCGCGAGGCCCTATGGCCTGCTGCATGGGGTCCGATGGCCGAGGGGCCGGGACGCTTCGTCTTCACCGATCTTGCCTGCGGCAGGGGGCCCGTTTGCTGTCCGTCCGGTTATTGCCGCGGGACCAGTTAAAGCCGCCATTCGGCTCACGACCTCTTCTCGGAAATACGTGGCAAGTTCACATCCCGCGGAAGCCGACATTGAACTGCCTCTCCGTTTACACGTTTGGCAAATGTTGCGAATGGAGGGAGTTGCATGTTTGAAGGTTTCTCGCTGGAGCAGATCAAACTTCCGGAAGCGACGCTCAGAGTGCGGGTTGGTGGAAGGGACCCACCGCTTCTGATGCTGCACGGTCATCCTCGCACCCATGCCACTTGGCATCGCGTGGCGCCGATTTTGGCTGAGGAATACAC
>NZ_AYVY01000036.1:0-20000 GCF_000503055.1 Mesorhizobium sp. LSHC420B00
TAGCGGCGCGGGCGGCGCGCGCGGCCGGCATCCCCGCGCTGACCGCAGAGGTGGAGAGCGCATCGCTGGTGCTGGAGACGCCGGCGGCACGCCTTGTCGCCCGTGGCGAGGAACGGCCCCTTCTGCTCGACGAAGTCGAAGCGCTCCTGGCGTCGGGGGCGCTGGTGGTGGATGCATGCCGCAATGTCGTGCGGGTCGCAGACACCGTCATCTCGCTGGCGACCCGCCCGGTGCTGTTCGCTGTTGCCCGCGCGCTGGCCGAAGCCTGGCCGAGGGACGTGGCAAGATCGACGCTTATTGCGCGCGCTTTCCGCGGAAAGGACGCGGACGAATCACATCGCGCGCGGTTACGGGTGGAAATCGGGCGACTTCGCGCGGAGCTTCGGAGCTTGGCCGATGTGAGCGCGACGAAGCGGGGCTTTGCCCTGGCGCCACGCCGCGCCGGCGAGGTCGTCGTGCTGGCGCCGCCCGTCGAGGACGATCATGCCGCGGTGCTCGCCTTCCTCGCCGACGGCGAGTCGTGGTCGAGCTCGGCCTTGGCGATTGCGCTTGGAGCCAGTTCGCGTACCGTGCAGCGGGCGCTCGAGCAGCTCGCCCAGTCAGGCAAGGTGCAGTCGTTCGGCCGCGGGCGGGCGCGTCGCTGGATGACCCCGCCGGTACCGGGTTTCCCGACAATCTTGTTACTCCCCGGCCCGTTGCCGGGCTACTAGGGTGGTATTATGAAACGATCCTCAGCCGAAATCCTCCGTGAATATGGACCCTTTCCGGGTGTCGACCACGTCGACGGCGTCACCTTCGACGGTGAGCATGTCTGGTTTGCGTCAGGCGACAGATTGAACGCCTTCGATCCGGCGAGCGGCAAAGTAGTGCGCTCGATCGATGTGGCGGCACACGCCGGAACGGCCTTCGACGGCCAGCACCTCTATCAGATCGCCGAGGATCGCATCCACAAGATCGATCCGAAGAATGGCCAGGTGCTGGCGTCGATCCCGGCGCCCGGCAATGGCGGTGATTCCGGGCTCGCCTGGGCCGAAGGAACGCTCTGGGTCGGGCAGCATCGGGGCCGAAAGATCCATCAGGTCGATCCCGAGACAGGGGCAATCCTTCGCACCATCGTTTCCAACCGCGTCGTCACCGGGGTCAGCTGGGTCGATGGCGAGCTGTGGCATGGCACCTGGGAGGGTGAGGAGAGCGATGTCCGGCGGATCGATCCTGAAACGGGAAAGGTCCTGGAGAAGCTCGATATGCCGCCAGGAACAGGCGTGTCGGGGCTCGAATCCGATGGCGGTGACCAGTTTTTCTGTGGCGGCGGAAACAGCGGCAAGATCAGAGCTGTCCGCCGGCCCAAACGAGGCTCCGCGGCCAGGATTTGAGTTTTCCACCTTCTCGGCCGGCCCTTTTGGCCGGTTTGGTTAGCCTAGGCTCGCGATCAATTTTTCGAGCAGGCGTGCCAGCATGACCTGCTCCGGGCGTATCAGGCCGGAAAGTATCTCGTGCTCGTTGGCAACGTGCGCGGCAACCGCCTCGTCGATCAAAGCGAGGCCCTTCCGGGTCAGTTGTACGACGATGCCGCGGCGATCGTCGGGATGTGGCCCGCGCTTGATCAAGCCGGATTTCTCGAGCCGATCGAGGCGGTTGGTCATCGCGCCTGATGTCACCATCGTCGCCTCGTACAGAGCGGTCGGCGTCAGCGCGTATGGCGGCCCGGAACGACGCAGCGTCGCCAGCACATCGAATTCTCCGGATTGCAGTCCGTAACTTGCAAACAGCGGCGCCAGCCGCTCCCGCGCGATCAACGAGGCAGCCTCGTTCAACCGTCCGAGCACGGCCATCGGCGAGACATCGAGATCCGGCCGTTCCTTTTTCCACTGCTCGATCGCTTTTGCTGCGCGATCCATGTCTCTCACCGTTATGTATCTTGACGTGAAGAATCTTTACCTTATCGTACCTCAGCTTGTGGTATCGGCCAAGTGCGAACAGGCGATGGGACGGCGATGAAATTTCTCTGGGACTCGGCGCTTGGCCTTCTGGTCGTCACCGGTGGACTGCTCGGCCTGACGCTGCCGTTCGGCAAGATCGCGACGGCGGCCGGCGTCCCCGCCATGGTCTGGGCCTTCGTCATCTCGCTTGGCGCCGGCGGCGTGCTTTTGTGCGCATTGCTGCTCAAGGGGCAGCGCATGCGGCTTTCGCCGCACAGGCTGCGCTATTTCTTTGTCACCGCGGCCGTCTCCTACGCAATCCCCAATCTGCTGATGTTTTCAGCCATTCCGCATCTGGGCGCCGGCTACAGCGGCATCATGTTCACGCTGTCGCCGGTCGTCACGCTGGTGTTCTCGATGCTGCTCGGGGTCAGGCGCCCGACCATGCTGGGCATCGTCGGCATAGTCGTCGGTTTCGTGGGCGCAGTCATGGTGGCCGTGACGCGCGGGGAAGCGGGCCATCCGGCCGAATTTTTCTGGGTGGCGATGGGCCTGCTCATCCCGGTCAGCCTCGCCGCCGGCAACATCTACCGCACCGTCGACTGGCCTGAAGACACCGGCCCGATCGAGCTTGCCGTCGGCAGCCATCTGGCAGCAGCCTTGATGCTGCTTGCCGGCATTCTGATCCTGCTGGGCGGCAATGCATTCGGGTCGCTCGGCGGCGTGCCGCTGGTCGCTGCGGCACAGGCGGCATCAGCCTCGGCGATGTTCGCCTTCTTCTTCCGCCTGCAAGCGGTCGGCGGCCCGGTCTATCTCAGCCAGATCGGCTATGTGGCGGCGGCGGTCGGGCTGTTTGCCGGGACGCTCTTCCTCGGCGAGCGCTATCAGTTGCTGACCTGGGCCGGTGCGGTCATCATCACCGCCGGCGTGTTCATCACCACCAAGGCGCAAAGCCAGAAGACATATGGCCAGAAGGCGTAAGCTTCAGACGGATACCTTCTCCGCCAGCACCATGTAGTTGACATCCATGTCCTTCGACCGCTGCCAGCGGTCGGCGAGCGGGCTGTAGGTGACCCCGGTGCGGTCGATGACGGTCAGGCCGGCGCCGGCAAGCGCCTTTTCGAGTTCCTCGGGGCGCACCAGCTTGCCGAACTGGTGGGTGCCGCGGGGCAGCCAGCGCAGCACATATTCGGCGCCGATGATGGCCAGGCCCAGGGCCTTCAGCGTGCGGTTGATGGTGGCGACGAACATGATGCCGCCGGGCTTGACCATCTCGCCGCATTTGGCCAGGAACAGATCGACATCGGCGACATGCTCGACCACTTCCATGTTGAGGATGACGTCGAATTTTTCGCCGGCATCGGCCAGGTCTTCCGCGGTCATGGCGCGGTAGTCAACGCTCACGCCGACTTCCGCCGCATGCAGCTTGGCCACTTCGATGTTGGTGGCGGAGGCATCGGCGCCGACCACTTCGGCGCCAAGCCGCGCCATCGGCTCGCACAAAAGCCCGCCGCCGCAGCCTATGTCGAGGAAGCGCAGGCCTTCGAACGGCCGTGCCGCACGCGGATCACGGCCGAAGCGGGCCGCCACCTGGTCACGGATATAGGCAAGCCGGATCGGGTTGAACTTATGCAGCGGGCGGAACTTGCCGTTCGGGTTCCACCATTCGGCGGCAAGGGCGGAAAATCGTTCCACCTCTCCGGCATCGATCGTCGATCGTCGGGGCTCTGGCATGGCGTGGTCTCCTCGGACGCTAGGAAGTCGGGCGCAAGGCTGCGAATGTCAAGGCGCGAAATTCACCGCCGGCAGCGCGATGCGCGTGATGCCTGACAGCACCGCCTTTTGCCGGAGGCAATTGTGTCAGCACATGTCAGTTGATGGTGTCCCGGAAGGAAACACCAATGCCCTGGCGGACGAAGCAGAGACATGGTGATCGAAGGAGTGCACAACGATGCGAACGGTTGCTTCCATTCTTTGGCGCCGGCTTGACCAGGAAGGCCACGACGCTTGCCTGCTGTCGGAAGCGAGTTCCGGGTGGAACCTCAGGGGACACGCGCTTTTCGTCCAGGACGGCAAGCCGTGCAGCATCGCCTACGAGGTGGACTGCGATACCGGCTGGCATACGCGCTCGGCGCGTGCCGACGGCTTCCTCGGCACGCAAGAGCTGCATTATGGCATCGACCGGCTTACCGAGCGCCAATGGACGCTGAACGGCGAGCATCAAGCGGAAGCCGACGGTCTCATCGATGTCGATCTCGGCTTCACGCCTGCCACAAACCTTTTGGCGCTCCGCCGTTTTGCCCTCGATGTCGGCACGGCGACGCCCGCCCCGGCGGCCTATCTGACATTTCCCGACCTGAGGCTGACGCACCTGGAACAGACCTATCAGCGCGTCGATGCAGCACACTACGCCTATGCCGCGCCGCTGTTCGGCTACAACGAGATGCTGGAGGTCTCGCCGCTCGGTTTCGTCCTCGATTATCCGCGCCTGTGGAGAGCCACGGCACTGCAGGGCTGAAGCGAGCGGCATTTGCCAACAAGCAGTGCAGGCGTGACACTGCGCTCGTGTGTCGCCTGGCCGGCAGCGGCGGCATGCCTTGCGAAACCGCGATCATTTGGCTAAGGAGGCCGCGCATTGAGCGTCCGGCCCGGTCGGACGCATTTCCGCTTTTCGGCCCTCGGTCCGGCATTCAGTCAAAGGCATTTCGCTTCCATGGCGCGCATCGTGATGAAATTCGGCGGAACGTCCGTCGCCGACATCGCCCGCATCCGCAATGTGGCGCGTCACGTCAAACGCGAGGTCGATGCCGGCCATGAGGTCGCCGTCGTGGTCTCGGCGATGGCCGGCAAGACCAACGAGCTCGTGCATTGGACGCGCGAGGCCTCGCCGATGCACGATGCGCGCGAATATGACGCCGTCGTCGCGGCCGGCGAGCAGGTCACCGCCGGCTTGCTGGCGATCGCGCTGCAGAATATCGGCGTGCATGCCCGCTCCTGGCAAGGCTGGCAGATCCCGATCAAGACCGACAACGCGCATGGCGCGGCGCGCATTCTCGATATTGACGGCGCGTTCCTGATCAAGCGCTTCGGCGAAGGCCAGGTGGCGGTGGTGGCCGGTTTCCAGGGCATCGGGCCGGACAACCGGATCGCAACGCTCGGCCGCGGCGGTTCCGATACCAGCGCTGTCGCCATCGCGGCGGCGGTCAAGGCCGACCGCTGCGACATCTANTCGACGGGGTCTACACGACCGATCCGCGCATCGAGCCGAAGGCGCGGCGGCTGGCCAAGATTTCCTTCGAGGAAATGCTCGAAATGGCCTCGCTGGGCGCCAAGGTCCTGCAGGTGCGCTCGGTCGAGCTTGCCATGGTGCACAGGGTGCGTACCTTTGTGCGGTCGTCCTTCGACGATCCCGATGCACCCGGAATGGGGGATTTGCTCAATCCGCCGGGAACGCTTATTTGCGACGAGGAAGAGATCGTGGAACAGCAGGTCGTCACCGGAATTGCCTATGCCAAGGACGAGGCGCAGATATCGCTGCGCCGCGTCGGCGACCGGCCGGGCGTCGCCGCCGGCATTTTCGGGCCGCTCGCCGAGGCCAACATCAACGTCGACATGATCGTCCAGAACATTTCCGAGGACGGCAAGTTCACCGATATGACCTTCACCGTGCCATCCGGCGACGTCGACAAGGCGCTTGCCGTGCTCGAACGGCTGAAGGCGACGATCGGCTACGATGTGGTGCAGTCGGAAGCCGGCATGTCAAAGGTCTCGGTCATCGGCATCGGCATGCGCAGCCATGCCGGCGTCGCCGCCACCGCCTTCAAGGCGCTGGCCGACAGGTCGATCAACATCCGCGCCATTACAACGTCCGAAATCAAGATTTCGATCCTGATCGACGGTCCCTATACGGAACTAGCAGTTCGCACTTTGCATTCCGTCTACGGTCTGGATAAGCAGTAGCAGATCGAAAGTCTTGGAGCGGCCTTTATGCGTTCAATTGGACGCACGGCGCTCTAATTGAGTTGTTGCGTTTGTGCCGCTGTGCAGGGCAACCTGCACCGGCTGAAATGCTATTGGAGAAGAAGCCGCGATGCGTGATTCGGCCAGTGGCCCGCGCGTTTTGCTGAAACGGCTCCGCGAGCTCATGCAAGAGCCGCTGGAGCCGCAGGAGCGGCTTGACCGGATCGTGCGCGACATCGCCTCCAACATGGTTGCCGAGGTCTGCTCGCTCTATGTGCTGCGCGCCGATTCGGTGCTCGAGCTCTACGCCACCGAAGGCCTGAACCCGAACGCCGTCCACCTGGCGCAGCTCAGGCTGGGTCAAGGCCTGGTCGGCACGATCGCGGCCTCGGCGCGGCCGCTCAACCTTTCCAATGCACAGGAGCATCCTGCCTTCGCCTACCTGCCGGAGACCGGGGAAGAAATCTACAATTCCTTCCTCGGCGTGCCGGTGCTGAGGGCAGGGCGGACGCTCGGCGTCCTGGTCGTGCAGAACAAGACCATGCGCCATTATCGAGACGACGAGGTCGAGGCGCTGGAAACGACGGCGATGGTGATCGCCGAGATGATCGCCACCGGCGATCTGGAGCGGCTGACGCGCCCCGGCCTCGAGCTCGATCTGCGTCGCCCGGTAAGCTTTACCGGCCTGTCCTTCAATGAAGGCGTCGGGCTCGGCCATGTGGTGCTGCACGAGCCGCGCATTGTCGTCACGAACCTGTTCAACGAGGACAGCGAGGAGGAGGTCAGGCGGCTCGACGCGTCCCTCGGCTCGCTCAGGCTCTCCATCGACGACATGCTGGAGCGCCGCGACGTCGCCTTCGAGGGCGAGCATCGCCAGGTGCTCGAAGCCTATCGCATGTTCGCCAACGACCGTGGCTGGGTACGCCGGCTGGAGGAGGCGATCCGCAACGGCCTGACGGCCGAAGCGGCGGTCGAAAAGGTGCAGAGCGACATGCGTGCCCGCATGCTGCACATGACCGATCCGTATCTGCGCGAACGGATGAGCGATTTCGACGATCTCGCCAACCGGTTGCTGCGGCAGCTTATGGGGCGCGGACCGGAGGACGTCGCGGCCTCGCTGCCCAAGGACGCCATTATCGTCGCCCGCTCGATGGGTGCTGCCGAGCTGCTTGACTATCCCAGAGACAAGCTGCGCGGACTGGTGCTGGAGGACGGCGCGGCGACCAGCCATGTCGTCATCGTGGCCCGTGCGATGGGCATACCGGTCGCCGGCCAGATGAAGGGCGCCGTTTCCATGGCGGAAAACGGCGATGCCATCATCGTCGACGGCGAGGAAGGCGCGATCCATCTGCGCCCGCAGCCCGACCTCGAGGCGGCCTATGCCGAGAAAGTGCGCTTCAGGGCGCGGCGGCAGGAGGTCTACCGCGAGCTGCGCAAGAAGCCGTCGGTGACCAAGGACGGTGTCCAGGTCGATCTTCTGATGAATGCCGGGCTGGCGGTCGACCTGCCGCAACTGGCCGAAGCTGGCGCGGCCGGCATCGGCCTGTTCCGCACCGAGCTGCAATTCATGGTCGCCTCGACTTTTCCGCGCGCCGAAGCGCAGGAGCGGCTCTATCGCGACGTGCTCGAGGCGGCGCGCGGCAAGCCGGTGACGTTCCGCACCATCGATATCGGCGGCGACAAGGTGCTGCCCTATTTCAAGGGGTCGATCCAGGAGGAGAACCCGGCGCTCGGCTGGCGCGCCATCCGCCTGACGCTCGACCGGCCCGGCCTGCTGCGCACCCAGATCCGCGCACTGCTCAAGGCGTGCGGCGGGCGCGAACTGAAGCTGATGCTGCCAATGGTGACGGAACTCGGCGAGATCGTGCAGGCGCGCGAGATCATCGATCGCGAGGTGCGGCATTTGTCGCGCTTTGCCCATCATTTGCCGACCAGCCTCAAGGTGGGCGCGATGCTGGAGGTGCCGTCGCTGCTGTTCCAGCTCGACGAGTTGATGAAGGCGGTCGATTTCGTCTCGGTCGGCTCGAACGATCTGTTCCAGTTCGTCATGGCGGTGGATCGCGGCAACACCCAATTGTCCGACCGCTTCGACCCGCTCTCGACGCCGTTCCTGCGTGTTTTGAAGAAAATTGCCGACGCCGGAGCGCGCAACCATACGCCGGTGACCCTGTGCGGCGAACTTGCCGGCAAGCCGATTTCGGCGATGGCGCTGATCGGCCTTGGCTACCGCTCGATCTCGATGTCGCCGGCTTCGATCGGCCCGGTCAAGGCGATGCTGACGGAACTGCCGCTCAGCGAACTGGAAGCGTTCTTCGACGACAATCTGATAGCGCCGGCGCAAGGCCTGCCGATGCGGGCGCTGCTGCAAGCCTTTGCCGACGACCGCTCCATACCGTTGTAGACTTCGCCATGATCAACCTGCCCCGCGACCGTATGGACCAAGTCGTCAAGCGTTTCGACATGCTCGAAGCGCAGATGTCGGCCGGGCCGGCGGCGGACGCCTATGTCAGGATGGCCTCCGAATATGCCGACATCCAGGAGATGGTGGCAAAGATCAGGGCGCTACGCGCCGCCGAGCGCGAACAGGCCGATCTGGAGGCGATGCTCGCCGACAAGGGCACCGACGCCGAGATGCGGGCCTTGGCCGAGGCCGATCTGCCAGGGGTCAAGCATCGCATCGAGGCGCTGCAGCAGGACATCCAAATCCTGCTGTTGCCAAGGGATGCCGCCGACGAAAAGAACGCCATTCTCGAAATCCGCGCCGGCACCGGCGGTGACGAGGCGGCACTTTTCGCCGGCGACCTATTTCGCATGTACGAGCGCTATGCCGCGGCGCATGGCTGGCGTTTCGAGACGGTGTCGGCCAGCGAGGGCGAGGTCGGCGGCTACAAGGAAATCATAGCCACCGTTTCGGGCAAGGGCGTCTTTGCGCATCTGAAATTCGAATCCGGCGTGCACCGCGTGCAGCGCGTGCCGACGACGGAGGCGGGCGGGCGCATCCATACCTCGGCGGCGACGGTCGCGGTGTTGCCGGAAGCGGAAGAGGTCGATATCGACATCAGGGCCGAAGACATCCGCATCGACACGATGCGCGCCTCGGGTTCCGGCGGCCAGCACGTCAACACCACCGATTCGGCCGTGCGCATCACCCATCTGCCGACCGGCATCATGGTGGTGCAGGCGGAAAAGTCGCAGCACCAGAACCGGGCGAAGGCCATGCAGATCCTGCGCGCCAGGCTCTACGATCTCGAGCGCAGCAAGGCGGACGAGGAACGCTCCGAATCGCGCAAGTCGCAGGTCGGCTCGGGCGATCGCTCGGAACGCATCCGCACCTATAATTTTCCGCAAGGGCGCGTCACCGATCATCGCATCAACCTGACGCTCTACAAGCTCGACCGGGTGATGATGGGTGAGCTTAACGAGATCATCGACGCGCTGATCGCCGATCACCAGTCGAAGCTGCTCGCCCATATCGGCCTCGATGGCTGACGGCCTGCCCGGCACGCTCGCCTCACTGTTGCGGGAGGCGCGAAACCGGCTTACCGCGGCCGGGATCGCGGATCCGGCGCTCGATGCCAGGCTGATCGTCGAGCATTTTTCCGGCACGACCCGCACGCAGGCCATCGCCGATCCCGAGCAAACGGTCGATGCGGGCGTGAGAGCAGCGATCGATGCCGCACTGCGGCGGCGTATCGCCGGCGAGCCGGTGCACCGCATCCTCGGCTATCGCGAATTCTACGGCTTGCGCCTGTCGCTTTCGCCGCAAACGCTGGAGCCGCGGCCGGATACCGAAACGCTGGTCGAGGCTATACTGCCCTTCGTCAAGGCAATGGCGGCACGCGAAGGCGGCTGCCGCGTCCTCGATCTGGGGACCGGCACCGGTGCCCTCGCGCTGGCGCTGCTCAGCGCTGTCCCGGCCGCGACCGCCACCGGCGTCGACATTTCGCGAGAGGCGCTGGTCACGGCCATGCGTAATGCCGGGGAATTGGGGCTCGCCGGTCGGTTCACGGCGCTCAAATCCGACTGGTTTGAAAAAGTTTCTGGCCGGTACCATGTAATTGTCGCAAACCCTCCCTATATACCCTCAGACGACATTGGAAATCTGCAGGACGAGGTCCGCGGTTTCGATCCACGCCAGGCCCTGGATGGCGGCGTGGACGGTCTGAGCCCCTACAGGAAGATCGCCGCAGGAGCGGCAGCCTATTTGGAACTCCAAGGCAGGATTGCGGTCGAGATCGGCCATACGCAGCACCAACAGGTTACGGGGATATTCTCCGCGGCCGGGTACTGTCCGGTCGGGGTGTTTCGTGATCTCGGCGGAAACGACAGAGTTCTTGTGTTCGAACAGTGGAAGCCGTGATGCAGTGCGAAAAAAGCGCTTGGCAATACCGGGGAATGCGGCTAGGGTCGCCTTAACCGGATGAGACGAAGCAGGCAGTGCTCTTAGCGATTCGGTTTTCCTTGGAAATAGCTGCCTTCTTGCGCAAACGACGCCCAAGCTTCGTGCGGGAATCGTCCGGCAAGTGAAGTAACCGGAACAGGATGGCACGTGGCGCCAACGCAATTGATGCGGGCGAACGCCGGTGAAGGAACGAAACGGCTGGCCGCATGAGCGCCTCCGTTCGTGAAGAGTTTTTCGAAAATTTCAAAGTGAAGAGAGTCTAATGAGGCCACAACAGCAAAACAGGCGCATGCGCGGTCGCAACAACAATGGCGGCGGCGGCGGCAACAACAATAACAACAACAACCGTAAGGGGCCGAATCCCCTGACGCGCAACTATGAGAGCAACGGTCCGGACGTGAAGATCCGCGGATCGGCTCAGCAGATTGCCGAGAAGTACGCAACCCTTGCCCGTGACGCGCAAAGCTCCGGCGACCGGGTGATGGCGGAAAACTATCTCCAGCATGCAGAGCACTATAACCGCATCATCGCAGCCGCTCAGGCACAGATGCCGATCCAGAACGCGCAGCAGAATCGAGATGATTTCGACGATGACGGCGACGAGGATCGCGATGAGTTCGACAATGCCGGCAACAACAATGCCAACGAGGCCTCGGCTTCGGCCAATCACGGTGCCGGCCCGCAGCCGGTCATCGATGGCACGCCGGCCGAGCTGGCTCTGAACCAGGAAAACAGCCGCGACAATCGGGGCGGCCGCGACAACAATGGCGGACGCCACCGCGACCGTCGCCCCAATGGCGGTTACGGCCAGAACGGCCAGCGCGGCGAATATGGCGCGCGCGGCGAGCAGCAGGGTGGTCAGCGCGTCGAACAGCCACGGCGCGACGAGACGCCGGCGCAGGCAGAGCCCGTGCCGGCCGCTGAGCCGGTCTTTGTGAGCGAGCCCGCACCGCAATTCGAAAACCTTTCGCCGGCGGGTCTCGCCGCCCAGGCCGAGCTCAACGAAGCCGCGGCCGAAAACAGCCCGGCCCGCCGCCCCAGGCGTCCGCGTCGTCCGCGCCTCGATGTCGAACAGGCAAATGGCGGCAACGACAATGCCGGCCCTGACAGTTCCGGCCCTGACAGTGCCGAAACTGGCAATGTCGATGCGGCGCCGGCTGAAGACGCCGGCGGTCAACCTACTATTGCCGACGTCGAGAATTGATCGAAGAAACGTTCAGGCGATCTTAGCGCATCCTTTACCCTGGACGGCGGAGAGAAATCTCCGCCGTTTTTGTTTTGCGCGCTCGGAATATTATGCGTTCGCCAGTGTCGAGGCGTCTTGAGGGTCCGTGGTTTGCGTCCCATATCTTGCGTGAACAGGATCCGGCTCGAACGGGCGGGTCCGTCACCGCAATCCGATCCGGTGCCGCGAAGCGGGCCGGTGACGGAAGGAGACAGGCATGAATCTTGAAAAATATTCCGAGCGCGTGCGTGGCTTTATCCAGTCCGCGCAAACCATGGCGCTTTCCCGCAGCCACCAGCAATTCACCCCCGAGCATATTCTTAAGGTCCTTGTCGACGACGACGAGGGCCTGGCTGCGTCGCTGATCGAGCGCGCCGGCGGCAATGTCCGTGACGTCAAGCTCGGCGTCGAAACGGCACTGGAGGCAATGCCCAAGGTCGAGGGCGGCAATGGCCAGCTCTATTTGGCGCAGCCGCTGGCAAAGGTGTTCTCGACCGCCGAGGAACTGGCCAAGAAGGCCGGTGACAGCTTCGTTACCGTCGAACGGCTTTTGCAGGCGCTTGCCATGGAAAAGTCGGCCAAGACCGCCGACATCCTGTCCAAGGCGGGTGTCACGCCGCAGGCGCTGAACCAGGTCATCAACGACGTACGCAAAGGTCGCACCGCCGATTCGGCGAGCGCCGAGCAGGGCTACGACGCGCTGAAGAAATACGCGCGCGACCTGACGGCGGACGCCCGCGCGGGCAAGCTCGATCCGGTCATCGGCCGTGATGACGAAATTCGCCGCACCATCCAGGTGCTGTCGCGCCGCACCAAGAACAACCCGGTGCTGATCGGCGAACCCGGCGTCGGCAAGACGGCGATCGCCGAAGGGCTGGCGCTGCGCATCGTCAATGGCGATGTGCCGGAATCGCTCAAGGACAAGCAGCTGATGGCGCTCGACATGGGGTCGCTGATCGCCGGCGCCAAATACCGCGGCGAGTTCGAGGAGCGGCTGAAGGCGGTGCTTTCCGAAGTCACGTCTGCGGCCGGCGGCATCATCCTGTTCATCGACGAGATGCACACCCTGGTCGGCGCCGGCAAGGCGGATGGCGCCATGGATGCGTCGAACCTGCTGAAGCCGGCGCTGGCCCGCGGCGAGCTGCACTGCGTCGGCGCCACCACGCTCGACGAATACCGCAAGCATGTCGAGAAGGATGCGGCCCTTGCCCGCCGCTTCCAGCCGGTCTTCGTCAATGAGCCGACGGTCGAAGACACCGTCTCGATCCTGCGCGGCCTGAAAGAGAAATACGAGCAGCACCACAAAGTGCGCATCTCGGATTCGGCGCTGGTCGCGGCCGCTACGCTGTCAAACCGCTACATCGCCGACCGCTTCTTGCCGGACAAGGCGATCGATCTCGTCGACGAGGCCGCCTCGCGGCTCAGGATGCAGGTCGATTCGAAGCCCGAGGCGCTGGACGAGATCGATCGCCGCATCATGCAGCTCAAGATCGAGCGCGAGGCGCTCAAGGTCGAGAAGGACGATGCCTCGAAGGACCGGCTCGCCCGGCTTGAGAAGGAACTCTCGAACCTCGAGGAGGAATCGACCGAGCTGACCTCGAAGTGGCAGGCCGAGAAGCAGAAGCTCGGGCTTGCCGCCGACCTCAAGAAGCAGCTCGACGAGGCGCGCAACGAACTTGCCATTGCGCAGCGCAAGGGCGAATTCCAGCGCGCCGGCGAACTTGCCTATGGCAAGATCCCGGAACTCGAAAAGCAGCTGAAGCAGGCTGAAGCCAGGGATGGCAAGGCCGGCATGGTCGAGGAAGTGGTCGGCCCCGATCACGTCGCTCATATCGTGTCGCGCTGGACGGGGATCCCGGTCGACAAGATGCTGGAAGGCGAACGCGACAAGCTGTTGCGCATGGAAGACGAGGTCGGCAAGCGCGTCGTCGGCCAGGGTGAGGCGGTGCAGGCGGTGTCGAAAGCGGTGCGCCGTGCGCGCGCCGGCCTGCAGGACCCGAACCGGCCGCTCGGCTCGTTCATGTTCCTCGGACCGACGGGCGTCGGCAAGACCGAATTGACCAAGGCACTGGCCAGCTTCCTGTTCGACGACGAGAGCGCCATGGTGCGCATCGACATGTCGGAGTTCATGGAGAAGCACTCGGTCGCCCGGCTGATCGGCGCGCCCCCCGGCTATGTCGGCTATGAGGAAGGCGGCGCGCTGACCGAAGCGATCCGGCGGCGGCCCTATCAGGTCGTGCTGTTCGACGAGATCGAGAAGGCGCATCCGGACGTGTTCAACGTGCTGCTGCAGGTGCTCGACGACGGCCGGCTGACCGACGGGCAGGGCCGTACGGTCGACTTCCGCAACACGCTGATCATCATGACGTCCAACCTCGGCGCCGAATATCTGGTCAATCTCGGCGAGGACCAGGATGTCGACGTGGTGCGCGACGAGGTGATGAATGTGGTCAGGGCTTCGTTCCGGCCGGAATTCCTCAACCGCATCGACGAGGTGATCCTGTTCCACCGGCTGCGCCGGCAGGATATGGGCCGCATCGTCGAAATCCAGCTCAAGCGGCTGGAAAACTTGCTTGTCGACCGCAAGATCGCGCTTTCGCTCGATCGGGAGGCGATCGACTGGCTGGCGGCCAAGGGTTACGACCCGGCCTATGGCGCGCGGCCGCTGAAGCGGGTAATGCAGAAGGAATTGCAGGATCCGCTGGCGGAAAAGATCCTGCTCGGCGAGATCCTCGACGGCTCGACCGTCAAGGTCACCGCCGGGTCCGACCGGCTGAACTTCCGCTCGAAGCCGGCGGTCGTGGCAACCGAGGCGGCCGCCTGACTTCAAGGCAAGAGCCTGTTCCATCCTGATGGATTCGGATGGGCTCCTCTCTTCTCTTATGACCATGATCTCATGGTCTAACATCATTGGCGGGGCGCAGATGACGCTGGACGATTATAACAGCTTCTGCGCCTCGCTGCCTTCGACGACCCATGTCGTGCAGTGGGGCGGCGCCCATGTCTGGAAAGTCGGCGGCAAGGTGTTTGCGATCGGCGGCTGGAGTGAAGGCAAGGAGCCGTTCGTCACCTTCAAATGCTCCGATATCGCCTATGACGTGCTGAGGGAACAACCGGGCCTTCGGCCGGCGCCCTATCTCGCCTCGCGCGGCATGAAATGGATCCAGCGCCAGACAGGCGAAAGCATGGATGACGAGGCGCTGAAGGATTATCTGCGCGAAAGCCACCGTCTCGTCGCGCTGAAGCTGACGAAGCAGGCGCGCAAGGAATTGGGACTCATTGCCGGTTGATCTGCCAGAAATCCGCCATCTTCATGCCCGGTTCATATTGGAACCTTATCGTACGCAAGTGATTTGCTGGCGAAGGGGTTCGCGACCACATCGGCCCGAAATCGAGTTTTGATTTTCGCAAAGCACGATGCGGAGATTTAAAGCGTTAGAGTGTCCTTAAGCCCAAAAGGACGCGCGGCGCTCTTGAGAGACAATGCCGGCGGCGGCAATTACGGACCGGAGAATTTTGGCCACCATGTTGCGCACCATCTTTACCCTTTCAGCGCTTGCTGCCGGGCTGCTGGCTTCGAATACGATGGCATCGCCGATAGTGGATACTGCGCCACGGGTGGGTCGTGCTGCCGATGACGGCGGCATTCTTGTCGCCCAGAACGGCAATCTCGACATCTATTACGACGCCAGGGGAAACCGCGTCATCGTCGATGCGGAGACCGGCAAGGTTATCGCCATCCAGCCGCCGCAGACCAGGCTCGATCGCCGTGCCTTGCGCCGCGAGCGCCTGCGCAATCTCGGACCGGTCGAAGACGACCGCTATTATCTTGACGATCCGGAGGACACGGCGCGGTTCCGTCGCAGGCAGTTGGAAGACGAAGGCAGGGTCATCGTGCCGCCGGCTGACGAGTACGACCCCTATGGCGACAATTCGGCAGAAGTCTTCCCCGAAGCGCCGCGGGATGACGGCGGCTATGGCAACAATTTTCCGGAGGAAGCGCAGCCGGTGAAGCCGCGCACCATTGAGCGCCAGCCGCTCAATGAGGCTTCGATCGAGCCGGTCGAACCGACAGTGCCGGGCGAGCAGGCGGCCTTGCCGCCAAACACCGCCTTGCCGCCAAGCACTGGCGGCAAAACCGCGGTCGGCCCGTCGTTATCGCTCGGCGCCCGCCAGGACGTGGCGGTGCTGCAGGTGCTGCTCGACCGTGCCGGTTCTTCGCCAGGCGTCATCGACGGACGCTTCGGCTCGAATGTCGACAAGGCGCTTGCCGCCTATAACGAGATCACCGGCAGCAATCTGAAATCGACCGACGCGATCGGCATCCAGGCCGCCCTGGCGCAATCCGGTGGCGATGCCTTCGCCTCCTATACGATCACGCCCGAGGATGCGGCCGGCCCCTATGTCGCCTCGATACCGGAGGACTACAGCCAAAAGGCCCAGCTCGACCGCATGGGCTACACGTCGGTGCCCGAGGCGCTGGCCGAGCGCTTCCATATGGATGAAAACTATCTAAAGTCGCTCAATCCGGACGCCAATTTCAGCCGCCCCGGCACCATCATCAAGGTCGCCAATTTCGGCAGGCTGGTGGCGACGCCGGTGGCGCGCATCATCGCCGACAAGGCCAACAAGCAGGTCCGCGCTTATGATGCGGCGGGCAAGCTGGTCGCGGCCTATCCGGCGACCATCGGCTCGTCGGACACGCCGTCGCCGTCCGGCACGCATACGGTGTCGCGTGTCGCATTGGACCCGAATTACACCTACAATCCGAACATCAATTTCAAGCAGGGCGAAAACGACCGGATCCTGACCATCCCGCCGGGGCCGAACGGCCCGGTCGGCTCGGTCTGGATTGCGCTGGACAAGCCGACCTACGGCATTCACGGCACCCCGGATCCGTCCAAGATCGGCAAGACCGAAAGCCATGGCTGCGTGCGGCTGACCAATTGGGACGCGCGCGAGCTGGCCAAGATCGTGTCGCCCGGCGTGACGGTGGAGTTCGTCGACTGAGTTGAGCGTTTTCGCTCCACTCACCCGATGATCTTGCGCAGCAGTCGCGCGCGTGGCGCCGCCGCATAGATCAGCTGCACCACCAACATGAAGCCGACGCTGAGCAGCGGGCTGACGAGGCAGAGTGCAGCGCCGATCGCCCACAGGATCTGCGCCTTGACGATGCGCAGATAGACCGTTCGGGTGGTCTCCGCATCGACGCCTTCCGCCAGGAGGCCGTTTTTGTCCGCATAGCGCCAACTGGCGAGCAGCGTCAGCCCGAGCATCAAAAGATTGAGCCAGTAGACGAGCACGGCGGTTCTGAATTCGAGGAAGTCGGCCAAAAGATCGGTCGAGAACGGCAGCAAGGCGATGAAACCGAAAAACAAAGGTTCAGCGTCGCAAGCCGCCTGTCGGACTTCGCGATCAGCCCGGGCTGCGCCTGCTGGCCGAACCAGAAGATGGTCAGCGTCAGGAAGCTGAGCGCATAGGTCAGAAAACGCGGCGCCAGTGCTGCGACCGCGGCGATCAACTCGTTTTCGGAATGCACCGTTTCATGCGCTGGCACCCTGATCTCGAGAACGATCAGGGTGAGCGCGATGGCGAACACGCCGTCGGTGATGCCGACGACGCGCCCACGTCCTTCCGCCGAGGGTTCGAGCGGTCGTTTCATGCGGGTATTTTCCCCCTTGCCAGTCGCGCTGCAAGAAGCTTAGCACGGCATCGGCCGTTTGCACCCGCACTGGCGTGGTCCTGCCTGCATGGCCAGGTTCGGGCTGGTTTCAACGAGAACAGCCTGCTGGCCGGTTGTCGCTGGCCCCCCGGCGGTCTAGGTAAGGCAGCATGCACACGCCAACCAAAGTCGGTACCGGCGCCGTTCCCCTGACCGGCTCACTTCCGTCCGATACGTTTTGCCCGCAGGCGCAGCGGCGGTTCGTGCTGATCGCGGCGATCCTGGCTTCCGCACTCGGCTTTATCGACGGATCGGTCCTGGCTATTGCGACGCCGGCGATCCGCGTCGACCTCGGCGCCAGCCTCGCCGAGGCGCAATGGATTTCCAATGCCTATGCATTGACGCTTTCAGCCCTCATTCTCGTCGGCGGCGCCGCTGGCGATCGCTTCGGCCTGCGCCACTCCTTCGTCGCCGGCATCGTCCTGTTCATCGCCGCCTCGCTTGCCTGCGCGTTGGCGCCTAACCCGGCGGTGCTTATTGCGTTTCGGGCTATCCAGGGTGTTGGAGCGGCCGTCATGGTGCCGGGCAGCCTGGCCCTTATCGCCAAAGCCTATCCGAAAAAGGAACGCGGCCGGGCGATCGGCATCTGGGCGGCGGCATCAGCGCTGACGATGGCGCTCGGTCCGGTGCTGGGCGGCTTCGTGCTGTCGGCCTTCGGCGACGGCATCTGGCGGGCGATCTTCGCCATCAACCTGCCGCTCGGTCTTATCTCGATCTATCTTCTGCTGGCCAAGGTTCCCGCCGACGCGCCGGCGGAAAAGCGCAGCCTCGATCTCGGCGGCGCAGCACTCGCCATATTGGCGTTCGGAGCGCTCGCTTACGGCCTGACCTTGATGAGCGGTGACGGGGAGGGGCTGATGTCCGGCCCGAGTATTGCCGCCGGCGCAGTTTTGCTCGTCGTGTTCATAGTCTTCGAACGCCGGCGGCGCGAGCCGATGATCGACCTATCGCTGTTTCGGATTGGGGCGTTTGCGGGCGCCAATGTGGCGACCTTCTTCCTTTATTTCGCGCTGTCGGCCAATCTGTTCTATCTGCCGATGCTGATGATCGCCGGATGGGGGCTGAGCACGGCCGAGGTCGGCTTCATCTTCCTGCCGCTATCGGCATTGATCGCACTGCTGTCCGGGCCGGTCGGCCAGTGGTCCGACCGCATCGGGCCTCGCTTTCCGATCGCCAGCGGCAGTCTGGTGGTGGCTGTTGCCTTTGCCGGGCTTGCCTTGCTGGCCTATTGGGGCATCCACAATTTCTGGTTGGGGGTGTTCCCGCTGATGGCGCTGATGGGGTTCGGCATGGCGCTGGTGGTGTCGCCGCTCTCGACCGCCATCATGACGGCGGTCGAGGACAAGGATACGGGTGCGGCCTCGGGCATCAACAACGCCGTCTCGCGCATCGGCGGCCTGATTGCCGTGGCGGCGATGGGATCGCTGGCGGCCTGGGTCTACGCTGCCGTGCTCGGCACCGGTGCCGGCATTCCGGGTTTCGGCGAACCGGCGCCCGCCGGCCTGGCGCCCGGTCTCGATGCGGCACGGCTTGCCGCCAGCGACGCGGCATTCGCGGCCGTTGCCGCAGTGACCGCGCTGCTTTGCCTGCTTTCGGCAATCACCGCCTGGATGACGGTTTCCGGCGAGCGGCTGCCATGGGCGCGCGACACGGCGAATCAGCAGGGCTGACGACGAAAACGTCGGCTCAGCCTTCGATCTTGGCGCTCGCTACCTTCAGCTGATTGCTGTCTTCCTGCTTGAGCAGGTCGTCGATGCGTTCGCGCTCGCGCTTGAAGGCGACGAGGTCGTCGCCCTTCAGCGTCTTGCCGACCGGCAGGCGGACGCGCATCGAATCGACCTTGGTGCCGTTGACGATCAGTTCGTAATGAAGATGCGGACCGGTGGAGAGGCCGGTTGAGCCGAGATAGCCGATAACCTGACCCTGGCGGACGCGAACACCCGGCTCGATGCCCTTGGCAAAGGCGCTCTGGTGATTGTAGGACGTCTCGTAACCATTGGCGTGCCGCAGGATGATCTGCTTGCCATAGCCGCCAGCCCAGCCGGCCTTTTCGACGACGCCGTTGCCCGCGGCAATAATCGGCGAGCCCACCGGAGCTGCCCAGTCGGTGCCGGTATGCATTTTCACATACCCCAAAATGGGGTGGCGCCTGGCACCGAACCCCGACGTAAACCTGCCATTGGGCAAGGGATTGCGAAGCAGAAACTGCTGGGCGCTGCTGCCGTTTTCGTCGAAATAGTCGGTGCTGCCGTCCTGCATCTGGAAACGGTAGAAATTTCGCGTCGTGCCGCCGAAAGTCGCGGAGACGTAAAGCAGCTCGGATTCGTCGGACGCCTGGTCGTCGCCATCGGGCTGCGAGAACAGCACCTCGATGCGATCCGTGGGACTGAGGCGCGACTGGAAATCGACACCGGATGCCAGCAACTTGATCAGCCGCTGCGTCATCGCCTTGGACATGCCGTAGGAATAGGCGGTGCGATAGATGCCGTCATAGACGTTCGGTAGATTGCCGCGCACCACGGGCGCAGGCGAATCGTCGAACGCCGTCAGCAATTCGGGATTTGGCTCCGGCTCCTGCGCCGGCACGTATTGGTCGCGGTCGTCGAGCGCGATGGTGACGATGTGCTGGGTCCTGTCGTAAACGCTGGTGCGAACGATCTTGGCGGCGTCGCCATGCACCTCGAGCCCGACGCGCAAGACGGTTCCGGCTTTGAGGGCGGTGGCATTCAACAATTTGGCGATCGCCTCGGCCATGCCGGTGGCGTCCTCGCC
>NZ_AYVY01000036.1:25000-79162 GCF_000503055.1 Mesorhizobium sp. LSHC420B00
ACAGCTCACTGGTCTAAATAAGGGTCTTTGCGCCGAAAATGTAACGGGGCTAAAGCCATACACCGAAGCTTAGGGTTTGCAGCAATGCAAGCGGTAGCGGAGCGTTCTGTAAGCTGATGAAGCCATACCCGTGAGGGATGGTGGAGGTATCAGAAGTGCGAATGCTGACATGAGTAACGTAAGGGGAGTGAGAGACTCCCCCGCCGAAAGTCCAAGGGTTCCTGCTTAAAGCTAATCTGAGCAGGGTTAGCCGGCCCCTAAGTCGAGGCAGAAATGCGTAGACGATGGGAACCACGTTAATATTCGTGGGCCTGGAGGAAGTGACGGATCATTGAGGTAGTCCAATCTTATCGGATTGAAAGGGCTGCTGCGTGGTTCCAGGAAATAGCTCCTCCTTATAGACCGTACCCGAAACCGACACTGGTGGACTGGTAGAGTATACCAAGGCGCTTGAGAGAACTATGCTGAAGGAACTCGGCAAATTGCACGCGTAACTTCGGAAGAAGCGTGACCCTTTCATGCGCAAGCATGGGAGGGTGGCACAGACCAGGGGGTAGCGACTGTTTATCAAAAACACAGGGCTCTGCGAAGTCGCAAGACGACGTATAGGGTCTGACGCCTGCCCGGTGCTGGAAGGTTAAGAGGAGGGGTGCAAGCTCTGAATCGAAGCCCCAGTAAACGGCGGCCGTAACTATAACGGTCCTAAGGTAGCGAAATTCCTTGTCGGGTAAGTTCCGACCTGCACGAATGGCGTAACGACTTCCCCGCTGTCTCCAGCATAGACTCAGTGAAATTGAATTCCCCGTGAAGATGCGGGGTTCCTGCGGTTAGACGGAAAGACCCCGTGCACCTTTACTATAGCTTTACATTGGCATTCGTAGTGGCATGTGTAGGATAGGTGGTAGGCTTTGAAACCTGGGCGCCAGCTCAGGTGGAGCCACCCTTGAAATACCACCCTTATCACTATGGATGTCTAACCGCGGCCCGTTATCCGGGTCCGGGACAATGTATGGTGGGTAGTTTGACTGGGGCGGTCGCCTCCTAAAGAGTAACGGAGGCGCGCGATGGTGGGCTCAGAACGGTCGGAAATCGTTCGCTGAGTGCAATGGCATAAGCCTGCCTGACTGCGAGACTGACAAGTCGAGCAGAGACGAAAGTCGGTCATAGTGATCCGGTGGTCCCGCGTGGAAGGGCCATCGCTCAACGGATAAAAGGTACGCCGGGGATAACAGGCTGATGACCCCCAAGAGTCCATATCGACGGGGTTGTTTGGCACCTCGATGTCGACTCATCGCATCCTGGGGCTGGAGCAGGTCCCAAGGGTATGGCTGTTCGCCATTTAAAGCGGTACGTGAGTTGGGTTCAGAACGTCGTGAGACAGTTCGGTCCCTATCTGCCGTGGGTGTAGGAATATTGAAAGGATCTGTCCCTAGTACGAGAGGACCGGGATGGACGGATCTCTGGTGGACCTGTTGTGGCGCCAGCCGCATAGCAGGGTAGCTATATCCGGACGGGATAACCGCTGAAGGCATCTAAGCGGGAAACCCACCTTAAAACGAGTATTCCCTGAGAACCGTGGAAGACGACCACGTTGATAGGCCGGGTGTGGAAGAGCGGCAACGCTTGAAGCTTACCGGTACTAATAGTTCGATCGGCTTGATCGTTCTCATTCCTAATGCCCATTTCTGGCGACAATCCTTGGATTGCGCCGACATGGATGGCACAGAAAACAGCTTCTCGAGCAACGTGCGTTTTGCCGACCTGGTGGTTATGGCGGAGCGGCTGCACCCGATCCCATTCCGAACTCGGCCGTGAAACGCTCCAGCGCTGATGGTACTTCGTCTCAAGACGCGGGAGAGTAGGTCGCTGCCAGGTCTGCCAAGCGCACGTTGTTTAATCTTCTCCTTACGAACAGGCCCGCCAACGGGGCTCCGGGCCGCGCAAGCGGCCCTTTCATTTGGCGGAAGCTTGAATTCAGTGAGCCAAGGCTTACTTCTAGGGTTGACGCGGGGTGGAGCAGCGCCCCATCCGCCCACAAAGGCCGAAGGCCTTGAGGACGGACAAACAAAAAAGCCCGGGCTGCCCGGCCGGCGGTCGCCGTGAAGTTGACGCGGGGTGGAGCAGCCCGGTAGCTCGTCAGGCTCATAACCTGAAGGTCACAGGTTCAAATCCTGTCCCCGCAACCAAAGTACGAAAGCGGCCCGCCTTGTGCGGGCCGTTTTCGTTTGCTCCGAAGTGCAGCGACAGGATACTCAGCGTTCCGCAGCCAATTTTTCGCGTATGTGTTCCGATCCACCTCTCATACGTCGGGCGAATGGCCGATCGGGATTTACGACGCGCCAAAAGGGCGCGCTGCCGTCTTGACTGATATGCACCAAGTGCCGCCGCACAGTCACTGGGCAGCAGGCGTCTGCCCCGTATTTTGCCGCGAACTTACGTCGTAACTCTGCAAGGTCCGACAAGTGGCCAGGTCGCGCAGCCCGGAGCTCGTCTGCGACCATGTTCTCCGTTGGGATCAGCATGCTCTGCGTAAGGTTTTTGCCTTTGCGTCGCGTTTTGACTACCGGCAATTCGCTCATAATTCACCTCCAGGAATTCCCCTACAGAAGACGAACAAGAACGCCGCAATCCGACAAATCTCGGATTGATTTGATTGGGCCGTGGCTCGAACCTACGGTTTGAGGCCACAGCCATGAACCCACAAAGACGCCTCCGGCCGGACACTTACCAACGAAGCCGACACAGCGGGACACCGAGGCAGATCCTGTCCGCACCAAATTCCTCGCAATGCAAACATCAAAACCCCCGGTTGCCTTGCGGCGCCGGGGGTTTTTGTTGGCTCTGTGCTGCCCAACGGGACGGAGCTTTACGTCTTCGCCGACATGGCTCGAACTGCAGCTCTAGCCGGCATCCCGGTTGGTCAAGGCGATGTGGCAGCAGCCGGAACCGTGGCCCGGCGTCCAGGTGACGTTGTCGAAGCGCACTCCGGTGGCCTCGAACAGGCCGCGGTCGAAGGCGCCGGCGATGCGGCAGAGCGTGGCGAGCTTCTTGTCGCCAACGCCGGCTTCGACCCAAGCGTCCTTCAGCGGACAGCGCTTGACCTTGAAGGCGATGCGGCCTTGGCCGCGTTCGACGTCGGTCGGATACATGCGGCCGCCATCCGGGCTGACGGCGAGGAACGCCTCGCCGATTGCCGGTGCGTCGTTCGGGCCGAAATCGGCGAAGGCCGACGCCGCAACCTCCTTGCCGCGCCGTTCGATGGTGCGGATCATGATAGCCTCAGCCTTTTCCGCGCCAACTTCCGCGGTTAGCTCGTCGAGCAACAGACGATAGAGATCGGCGCGGTTACGGAAGGCGGAATCGAGTTCGCGCGACAGTTTTTCGGCTCGGGCTTCGACGTCGGTCATGATGCGTCCTGTTCGATCCTTGACAGTCTTGGCGCTGCCGCCACCAGCGCCTTGCCGATCGCGGATTGCGGCGCGTCGATGACGGTACGGGCATCGCCGCTCTCGGCAATGCGCCCGGCGTCCAAAATGGCGACGCGGTGGGCGATGGCACGGACGACACCGAGATCGTGCGAAATGAACAGATAGGCGATGCGCTCCTCGCGTTGAAGGTCGAGCAGCAGCCGCAGGATCTGCCCGCGCACCGAAACGTCGAGCGCCGACACGGCCTCGTCGAGCACGACCAGCGACGGTTTTGTGGCGATGGCGCGGGCGATTGCGACGCGTTGGCGTTGGCCGCCGGAAATTTCGTGAATGGCGCGGCCGGCGAGACCGGGGCTGAGGCCGACGCGTTCCAGCAGAGCGGCGATACGGCGCGGGCGCTCGGCACGAGAGGCAATGTGGTGGATGCGCAAGGGGTCGTCGAGCACGCGGGCCACCGTGGCGCGCGGGTTTAAGGCGGCGAGCGGATCCTGAAACACCATCTGCAGACGAGCGCGCCGGTGGCGCAAGGCAGCGCCGTTCATTGACAGGAAATCGCTGCCTTCAAATTCGATATAGCCGGCGTCGGGTTCGATGAGCCGCAGCATCAGCCGGGCTATCGTCGACTTGCCGCTGCCTGAAGGTCCGGCCAGCGCCAGCGTCTCGCCAGCTTCGATGTGGAAGGAAACGTTATCTGCCGCGGCAATGATCTTGCCGCCGCGAGGGTATCGTTTGGTCAGGCCGGAAACGGCGAGCAGAGGACTGGTCATGTTCGCTGCAACAGCGGCTCGGCGTCGAGGCCGAGATGAGCGTCAAGCAGCGCCCGAGTGTAAGTGTGCCGCGGCGCACTGACGACCTGCGCCGTCGCACCGAGTTCGATCAATTCGCCATTCCGGAACACGGCGATGCGCCCCGCCAGCTCAGCGGCCAGCGCGATGTCGTGGCTGACGAACAACAGCGTCATGCCGTCCTCGGCCACCAATTGCCGAATTAGCGCGACGATCTCGGCCTGCACGATGGTGTCCAGCGCGCTGGTCGCCTCATCGGCGATCAGCAGTTTCGGGCCGGACGCGATTGCCGCGGCGATGGCGACGCGCTGCTTCTGGCCGCCGGAAAGCTGGTGTGGAAAGGCATGCATAGCCGCATTGGGGTCGGGCAGACGGACCCGTTCAAGCAAGTTTTGGGCCTTCGCGTAGGCTTGCGGCCAATTGAGGCCGAGGTGGGTGTAGGCGACCTCGGCGATCTGCTTGCCAATTGGCATCACCGGGTCAAGGCTCGCCGATGGATCCTGGAAGATGAAGCCGATGTCACGGCCGCCGATTGAAGCATGGTCGCGAAGACTTGCAGGCTGACGTCCCGTCGCACCCCCCTCTGTCCTGCCGGACATGTCCGGCAGGACAGAGGGGGGTGTCTTGGCACCAGACATTGGCGGCGGNCTCTGTCCTGCCGGACATGTCCGGCAGGACAGAGGGGGGTGTCTTGGCACCAGACATTGGCGGCGGGCGCAAGAGCCAATCGATGCGGCCTTCGATCCTGGCAGAACCCGGCAGCAGCCCGGCAATGGCAAGCGCCAGCGTGCTCTTGCCCGAACCGCTCTCGCCGATGATGGCAAAGCGCTCGCCGGCGGGAATGTCGAGGCTGACACTCTTTAGTGCCGTCACCTCGGAGCCATCGCGGCGATAGGTCACCGTCAGATTGCGGATCGAAAGCAGCGCCGTCACGACAGGCCCCTCCTCACCGCCGTCGTCTCGACGACGCCTTCGCCGGCGAGATACACACCTAGCACCGTGAGCACGAGTGCTATTCCCGGAACGATCGACAGGAACGGCGCGGTGCGCAGCACGGCACGGCCTTCGGCGATCATGCCGCCCCAGGTAACGCGGTTGGGGTCGCCGAGGCCGAGAAAGGACAATGCCGCTTCGGTGAGAATCGCCGCGGCGACGATCACCGACGACAATGCCAGTACCGGCGGCAATGCGTTGGGCAGCACCTCGCGAAAGGCGATCTCCAGCGGATGCATGCCGATGACGCGGGCGCCCGCTACAAAATCGCGCTCGCGGATCGACAGCACTTCGGCTCGCGCCACGCGTGCCGGTCCGGTCCAGGCGCCCAGTGCGATCGCCGCGACGACGACGCCGAGCGACGGCCCGACGATGCTGACGAAGGCCAAAGCCAGCAGAAAAGCTGGCACGGTCTGGAAAGCGTCGGTGATGCGCATCAGCACTTCGTCGATAAGGCCGCCGGCAAAGCCGGCCAGCGTGCCGATCACTGCGCCGACGGCAAGGGCGGCGGCGGCGGCCGCCAGGCCGACCGCCAGCGAGGTGCGGGCGCCGTGGAAAAGCTCGGCCAGCATGTCACGGCCGAGGCGGTCGGTGCCTAGTGGTAGCGACCAGTCCTGGAACGGCGGCAGCAATGCCGGCCCGGCAATGGCCTGCGGATCGCCGGGAAAGAACAAAGGTGCGGCAAGCGCCACGGCAAACAGCGCCGCCAGGATGACAATGCCGGCGATCGCTTCCGGCGTCCGGAGAAAACGGCGAAGCGGGTTCACGCGCCGGCCTCATTGGCTCCGACGCGCGGATCGAGGACGGCGTAGGCGATGTCGACGAGAAGGTTGATGATGACGACCAGAACGGCGCTGACGAGAATGATGCCGAGCAGCAACGGCGTGTCGCGTGCCGCCACCGCTTCCTGCGCCAATCGGCCAAGGCCTGGCACCGAAAAGACGCTTTCGATGACGACGCTGCCGCCCAGCATTTGCGCGGACTGCAGGCCAAGCATGGTGACCAGCGGCAACAGCGCGTTGCGGGCGACATGGGCGAGCACGACGCGACGGCGGGAAAGTCCCCTGGCGCGAGCGGCGAGGACAAAATCCTGCCGCCAGACCTCGGCCATGCCGGCGCGCATCATGCGCAGATAGAGCGCGAGATAAATGAAGCCGAGCGCGGAGACCGGCAGGACGAGATGGCGGGCGATGTCGCCAGCGCGATCAAGGCCGGTCCTGGCCGAGGCGATGCTCTCGATGCCGCCGATCGGAAACCAGCGCAGGTCGACGGCAAAGACGATGATCAGCACCAGCCCGAGCCAGAAGCCCGGTATGGCATAGACCGCCAGCGAGCCGATAGACAGGAAGCGATCACGGACGCTGCCGGGTCTGGCGCCGGCATAGATGCCGAGCACCGAGCCGAGTCCGAAGGAGAGCGCGGTGGCGCTGCCCATCAACAGCAGCGTGTTGGGCAGGCGCTCGGTGATGACATCGCGGATCGGCCGCGAAAAGGTGACGGACTGGCCAAGGTCGAGATGCAGCAGCGCCCAAAGGTAATTGGCCAGCCGCGTCAGCTCAGATTGGTCGAGCCCCCAGCGGTGACGCAACAGCTCGATCATGCCGGCGTCGCCGCCGGTCGAGACGATGTAGGCATCGACCGCATCGCCGGGAGCGGCTTCGAGCAACAGGAAGGTGCCGATGACGACAATCAGCAACACGAAGATGCTGCCGACGAGGCGACGGCGAAGGAGGGTGAGGGCGCGGCTCATGGCGGCGCCGGGTGCTTGGCGCAGTGGCAATTAGGAGATGCGGTGTTTCTTCCCACCCCCCTCTGTCCTGCCGGACATCTCCCCCGCAAGGGGGGAGATCGGATGTCATTAGCGATTTCGCCAATCTTCAACGCAGCAGGCAAATAAGCCGACGTTGCGGCCAGCCAATCTCCCCCTTTGCGGGGGAGATGTCCGGCAGGACAGAGGGGGGTGTGAAGGAACTCGGTATTTGACCAAGTTTCCACACGGATTCCGGCGCGAATTTTCATCCGCCAGAATGTGTCACGATTCTAAATAGGTGTCCGCCCAGTTCGACACCGCCCAGCGCGGGGTGTTGGCGATGTTCTTGACCGTATCGCGGGCGACGCTGATGAAACTCCATTCGGCGACGTTGATCAGTGGCAGGTCGGCGGCAACTTTTCTCTGGAACTCCTTGTAGAGTTCGGTGCGGGCGGCGGTGTCAAGCGTCTCCGATGCCTTGGCGATCAGAGCGTCGAGATCGGCGTTCTTGTAGCCGCCCTGGTTGGAGAAAGGCACCCCGTCGGGAATGCCGCTCTGCACCAGGATGGTGGTCGAGATCGCCGGATCGCCGCGGAACACCGGCGGCCCGACCGCAAGGTCGAAGGCGTGGTCGGTGTAAACCGCCTTGATATGCGCGGCAGAGTCGTTGTTGACCAGCTGGGCGTCGATGCCGATGGCGGCGAGCGCCTGACGAAGATAGTCGCCGAACTGCTTGGTCTCGTTGAAATAGGGCGCCGGCAGCAGTTTCAGCGAAAAGCGCTTGCCATCATCGCCTCGGCTGTAGCCGGCCTCGTCGAGCAAGGCGTTGGCCTTGGCGACGTCGAAAGCATAGGTCGGCACGTCGGCGGTGTAGAATTGCGGGTCGTTTTTCGGCACCGGGCCAGTGGCGGTGGCGGCATAGCCGAGAAACACCGTCTTGACGACGAAATCCTTGTCGATAGCGTGAGCGATCGCCTGGCGCACTTTCAGGTCGGCCAGCTCCTTGCGGCGATGGTTGATCTCGACGACCAGTTGGTAAGTCAGCCCTTCGTATCCTTTGGTGATCACCTTGAGGCCGGGCACTTTGGAGATGCGGTCGAGATCGGCCAGGGGCACGGCGGAGAAGGCGGCGAGCTGGATCTCTTCGGCCTCGAGCGCGCTGGCCGCCGACGTGCGGTCCGGCAGCACCTGATAGATGATCTCATCGAGATAGGGCTCGTCCTTGCCCCAATAGTCGGTGTTCTTCTCCAGCCGGTAATATTCGCCGGGCTTGTATTCGGCAAATTTGAACGGTCCGGTGCCGACCGGGGCGTTGTTGGCCGGGTTGTCCTCGATCTTTCCGGTCTCGTAGATGTGCTTGGGCACCACGCTGCTCAGCGTCGGCAAGGCGTTGCGGATCAGCTGGAACGGGGTCGGCTTGGCGAATTTGAACACGGCGGTCGCCTCGTCCGGCGTGTCGACCGCCTCCAGATCCTTGAACACGGTGCGGCCGAGATTCTGCAGCGGTTTCCAGACCTGCAGCGCCGAGAAGGCGACATCGGCTGAGGTGAAGGGCTTCCCGTCATGCCATTTGACGGCCTCGCGCAGTTTGAACGTCACCGACAGGCCGTCGGCGGCGCCTTCCCAGCTGAGCGCCAGCCGTGGCTCGAGCCCGTCCTTGCCGCCGAAGGAGGCCTCGGCCAAGGTTTCCACGATCTTGCTCGAGATGAAGAAGACGCCGTTCGAGGCGACAATCGCCGGATTGAGATTGCGCGGCTCGGAATCAGCGGCGACAACCAGTCGTCCGCCCTTTTTCGGCGTCTGCGCCCAGCCGATCGTCGGCATGGCGGTGGAGGCCAGCAGCAATGCCGAACCCGCAAGCATCGTACGCCTGGAAATGGTGAACTCTGGCATGATCGAACTCCGTCCTCTCCGCGACCCGGCCGGGTGCGCCGTACCCCTCGGACGCTCGTGAGCATCCTGCAAAGCTGATTATGGCCCTTGTCCGGGGTTTCGCCAGAGACGGAATTGGCGCATCTTCACGTGGCTTTGAAATTTCCGTCCGCTGGACCAGTTACAGGGAAGCGGTCCAATGCGCTGATCTGGCCGGACCAGATTAGACCATGCCGGTAGCGGAATGAGCTTTTGGCGCCCGCTCGACCCATTCTGGCTGGACCAGACCGGGCAAAATGATGCAGATTTGAGGGGAGCCAAGGCTCTAAAACCAGAAAGGCCGGCGCCACGTGCGGTCGGTCATGGCACTTCAGGGAGAGAGACAATGAACGTTGCTCCGGGCAAGAATGTCGTCGGCAGCGTGCCGTTCGACCAGGCCAGGGTGGACGGGCTGATGGAGGAAGCCGGCATCGACGTGCTGCTCGCCACCTCCAAGCACAACACGCAATATCTGCTTGGCGGCTACAAGTTCATCTTCTTCGCCGCCATGGATGCGATCGGCCATAGCCGCTATCTGCCTGTCGTCGTCTACGAGAAAGGCGCGCCGGAGCATGCCGCCTATATCGGCAACCGCATGGAGGGCGGCGAGCACCAGAACCATCCGTTCTGGACGCCGACACTGCATGCCGCCTGCTGGGGCACGCTCGATGCCGCCAACCTGGCGGTCGAGCATTTGCGGAAGATCGGCAAGGGCAATGCCCGCATTGGCATCGAGCCCGCCTTCCTGCCGTCCGACGCCTATATGCTGATCCGCAACGCGCTGCCGGACGCCAAGCTGATCGACGCCACGCACATGCTGGAGCGCATGCGAGCAATCAAAACCGAAGCCGAGCTGGAGAAGCTGCGCATTGCTTCGGAGCTGATCACCGATTCCATGCTGGCGACCATCGGCTGGGCACGCGAAGGCACAACCAAGAGCGAGATCATCGAACAGCTCAGGCGCGAGGAGACCAATCGCGGCGCGCATTTCGAATATTGCCTGTTGACGCTAGGCTCCAGTCACAACCGCGCGGCCTCGCCGCAAACGTGGAAGAAGGGCGAGGTGATGTCGATCGATTCCGGCGGCAACTACCACGGCTATATCGGCGACCTTTGCCGCATGGGCGTGCTGGGTGAGCCTGACGCCGAACTCGAGGATCTGCTGGCCGAGATCGAGACGGTGCAGCAGGCGGCCTTCTCCAAGGTAAAGGCGGGCACGCTGGGCGGTGACATGATTTCTCATGCCGAAGGCGTGCTGAAGAAATCCAAGGTTGCGGCCTATACCGATTTCTTCGCGCATGGCATGGGGCTGATCACGCACGAAGCGCCGTTCCTGATGACCAACCATCCGGTGACCTATGAAGGCACCTATGCCGCAAAGCCGCTGGAGAAGAACATGGTGCTTTCGGTCGAGACGACCATGCTCCACCCGACGCGCGGCTTCATCAAGCTGGAGGACACGGTGGCGGTGACCGGCGCCGGTTACATTATGTTCGGCGATCGGGGTAGGGGCTGGAACAGGGGCGGGGCTTAGGCGCCGTCTATCTCAATTCCCACCTGACGGCAGCAGCCTGAAATCCGGCAGGTCGCGCAGTGCCAATTCCGGCCCGGCCGGCGAATAGACGACGAAAAGCTGCATCGGCGCGTCGCCGGTATTGAGCGTCGAATGGAAGCGGCTTTCCGGCACATAGATGGTGCAACCGGGGCCGACCTTCTCGACGACCGGATTGCCCTTCTCGTCTTCGACCATCTGCTCGCCATTGCCTGAGATGACGAAAATGATCTCCTCGGCACCCGGATGGTTATGACGCGTATGGCCCTTGCCCGACGGCAGGTCGACGACACCACCGGAAAAGCGCTTCGCGCCGTTCACTTCGGGAGCGACCGTCAGCGACAGCCTGCCCCAGTCGAAGCCGAAGGCGCTGACGTCTTTTGGGTATACGAACACCTTGCTGTTGTCGGTCATCGTCTCACCCCTTCTTCTACGCAGCGCCGAACGTGACGGCCTTGAAATCCGCCGTTTGCCTGGCGATCGAAGCTTCCGCCGGCAGCCGTTCCATCGAACTCGCGCCGTAGAAACCGTGCAGGCCCTTGCAGCGCTCGAGAATATATTTGGCGTCGTCCGGCATCGAGATCGGCCCGCCATGGCAAAGCAGGATGATATCCTCGCGCACTGAGCGTGCCGCTTCGGCAATGGCGTCGATCTCCTTCACACAGTCGTCCAGCGATTTAGCCGAGGTCGCACCGATCGAACCGCCGGTGGTCACCCCCATATGGGCGACGACGATGTCGGCGCCGGCTTGTGTCATGGCGCAAGCCTCGTCTGGATTGAAGACGTAGGGCGTGGTCAACAGGTCGAGTTTGTGAGCCTCGGCGATCATGTCGACCTCGAGCCCGAAGCCCATGCCGGTTTCTTCAAAACTCTGCCGCATCTGGCCGTCGAACAGGCCGATGGTCGGAAAGTTCTGCACACCGGAAAAGCCCATCGTCTTCAACTCGGCCAAAAGCAGCGGCATGATGACGAAGGGATCGGTGCCGTTGACGCCGGCCAGCACCGGCGTCTTCTTCACTACCGGCAGCACTTCGTAGGCCATCTCCTTGACGATCTCGTTGGCGTTGCCATAGGCGAGCAGGCCGGCGGCCGAGCCGCGCCCGGCCATGCGGTAGCGGCCGGAATTGTAGATGATGATCAGGTCGATGCCGCCAGCTTCCTCTGCCTTGGCCGACAGGCCGGTGCCGGCACCGCCGCCGACGATCGGAACGCCGTCCGCGATCATCTTGCCGAATTTCTCCAGGATTTTCTTGCGCGGTATGGCGGCCATATCTTGGTGTCTCACTGTCTGGCGATGTCGAGGAAGGCCGTTGTGGCGGCCCAGGCGAATTCGGGGTCGTTGATATGCAGCGGCAGGCGCAGAACGCGCCGCGTTTTGGCGGGTTTGATGGTGCGCTCGATCGCCTCGAACAAAGCTGCATCGGCTTCAGGGTCGAAGAAGGCGCCGCCTTCGATGTCGAGCGCCGACACGCCTTTCTCCGGAATGAGGAAACGAACCGGACCCTGGCAGAGGCTCAGCCTTGTACCGATCCATTCGCCGATCATTCTGCTTTCGTCGGCGGTGGTGCGCATCAGTGTGACGTTTGGATTGTGCTCATAGAATAGCCGGCCGCGATAGCGTTCCGGAATTGTTGGCGGCGCCCAGAAATTGACCATGTCGAGCGCGCCGACCGAGCCGACATAAGGCAGCCCGGTGCGGGCGATGGCACCAAAGCGATCGTCCGTCGCCGGCAGCACGCCGCCAAACAGCAAGTCGCAGACTTCGGTCGTGGTGATGTCGATGACGCCGGACAACAAGCCGCTGTCGGCCAATTTTTCCATGGTGCGGCCGCCGGTGCCGGTGGCATGAAATACCATACAGTCATAAGTCGAACGAAGTTCGTCGGCGATGGCGGTCACGCACGGCGTGGTGACGCCGAACATGGTGAGGCCTATCGAGGGTCTGCCGTCGGCCGGCGGCGCCGGCTTTGCCGCCATGCCTGATATCGCCTGGGCGGCATTGTGGAGCACGACACGGGAAAGCCGGTTGAGGCCGGCCATGTCGGTCACCGACGGCATCATGACGATGTCGGAGACGTCGACATAAGGCGCGGTGTCGCCGGAGGCCAAGGTCGAAACCATGATCTTGGGCAGGCCGAGCGGCAGCGTGCGCATGCCTGTGGTGATGATCGAGGTGCCGCCGCCACCGCCGATACCGATAATCCCGGCAATATCGCTACGCGATTGAACAAATCGGGCAAAGGCGGCAGCCATCGCCGCCACTGCGGTGCCGTGGTCGTCGACGCCGAGCACGGCATTGCGACCCTCTGAATGGTGGCTGGCGACCTCGTCTGCCGAAACATCGACCGGCACGGTCGCGCCGCGTGTTCCGATGTCGACACGGGCAATCGAAGCGCCGGTTGCGGCGACCGCATCGGCCAGAAAAGCGAGTTCCTCGCCCTTGGTGTCGGCGGTGCCCACCACATAGATGCGCTTCATCGCGTTTCCCCGGTCCTGGGCGTGTTCGATGCTGCCGCCCCTTAGCCCGGCCATTCGACGGCGCGAAGGGCCATTGCAATTTTTTGAGACGCGCGTATCGTATTGACATGAATGTCTCACGTCAACAAGCGGCAACGGACGACGATGCCGGCCAGGGGCCGAACCCGCGGGTAGAGCGCGGGGCCCGCGCGCGCACCAGGCGGCTGATGCTGGAGACGGCGACAAAGCTGATGCAGGCGGGCGCCACGCCGTCGGTCAGCGAGGTGGCGGAGGCGGCGGAAGTCTCACGCGCCACCGCCTATCGGTATTTTCCGAGCCAGGCGGCGCTGGTGCAGGCGGTGGTCGATGAGGGGCTCGGACCGATCCTTACCTGGAAATCGAGCTCTGCCGATCCCGAGCGCCGGGTGGCCGAGCTGTTCGAGACCGCCATGCCGCGCATCGAGGCCTTCGAAGCGACGTTCAAGGCGGCGCTGAAACTGTCGCTCGACCAGTGGGCGCAGCGACAGGCAGGCACGTTTGACGGCGAACCGGCGTTCACGCGCGGCCATCGCGTCGATCTTTTGAAAGATGCGATTGCGCCACTCAAAGGCCGGTTGCCGCCGCGCGAATTCAAGCGGCTCGCGCAGGCGCTGTCATTGATCTTCGGTGTTGAGATGCTGATCGTACTGAAGGATATATGGGGATTGGACAGCCGCAGTATGATGTCGGTCGCGCAATGGGCCGCCAGCGCGCTGGTACGCGCAGCTGTGACGGAATCGATGATTGAAGGAGATGGGATCGCACCGATGACAGCCGCTAGATGACGCCAATCTGGTTCGACCAGATTTGCACCCTGCCTACTCATACTATTGGCGATGCAGCGGCCGAGGCAAGGCCCCTATGTATCAAGGAGTAGGAAAATTCAGGGAAAACAGGCAGATATCGCAGAAACCAACTTGTCTGCGTGTCCGCCACCGTCCAAGAAAGGGCTTGACGTTCGTCTGAAATTGGTAATACCAGATCAGGACAAATAAAGCGGATCAAAGGGTGAAGGCTAATATCCGTTTCGGTCGAACGAGGAGGCTCAAAAACCGGAACGGTGCCGTCACGGGAGGACTACCAGGGCCGGCCTCGCCGCCGGCTCGCATGACGCGGTAGAATGCGCACAAGGGAGGAAATCATTATGCGCAAGACAATGACCAGCTTGCTTGCTGGTATCGGCTTAGTGCTAGCCTGCGGAACGTCCGTCTACGCGCAGGAAAAGGAACTTACAATCTTCTGGGCGGAATGGGATCCGGCCAATTACCTGCAGGAACTCGGCAACGAGTACGAGAAGGAAACCGGCGTGAAAATCACGGTGGAAACCACACCGTGGCCCGACTTCCAGACCAAGGCCTTCACCGAGTTCAACGCCCATGGCGATGCCTATGATATGGTCGTCGGCGACTCGCAATGGCTCGGTGCCGGCTCGACTGGTGGCCACTATGTCGACCTGACCGACTTCTTCAACAAGCACAAGGTCGGCGACGTGATGGCACCGGCGACGGTGAAGTACTACGCCGAATATCCGGGCGGCAGCAGCAAGTACTGGGCCATCCCGCTTGAAGGCGACGCTGTCGGCTGGTCCTACCGCAAGGACTGGTTCGAGGATCCGAAGGAAAAGGAAGCCTTCAAGGCCAAGTATGGCTACGATCTCGACGTGCCGAAGGATTTCAAGGCGCTGCGCGACATCGCCGAGTTCTTCTACCGGCCGGACCAGAAAAAATACGGCATCGCCATCTACACCGACAATTCCTATGACGCGATGGCGATGGGCTTCGAAAACGCGCTGTTCTCCTTTGGCGGCGAGCTGGGTGACTATAAGACCTACAAGGTCGATGGCTTCATCAACTCCGACAAGGCGATCGCGGCGCTCGACGCCTACAAGGAACTCTACAAGTTCACGCCTCCGGGCTGGGCCAAGTCGTTCTTCGTCGAGGACAACCAGGCGATCACTGAAAACCTGGCGGCGATGAGCATGAACTACTTCGCGTTCTTCCCCTCGCTGATCAACGAGGCGTCGAACCCGAACGCCAAGAACACCGGCTTCTTCGCCAATCCTCCCGGCCCGAACGGGGACCAGTTCGCCGCACTCGGCGGTCAGGGCATCTCCATCGTTTCCTACTCGCAGAAGCAGGAAGAGGCGACCAAGTTCCTGGAATGGTTCATCAAGGACGAGACCCAGAAGAAATGGGCAGCGCTTGGCGGCTACACCTGCAGTGCCGCCGTGCTCAAGTCGCCCGAATTCCAGAACGCCACGCCCTACAACAAGGCGTTCTACGAGACCATGTTCAAGGTCAAGGACTTCTGGGCGGTTCCGGAATATGCCGAACTGCTGCAGCAGCTCAACCAGCGCATCTACCCCTACATGATCGGCGGCGAAGGCACCGCCAAGGAGACGCTGGACGCACTGGCAGCCGACTGGAACGCGACCTTCAAGAAATACGGCCGCGGCCAATAAGTATGAAGCTTCACGGAGGGGGCGTTCGTGCCTCCTCCGTTTCTTTTTCTGATTCTTGAACCGGGAGCAGGGTCTTGGCGACCACGATGATCACCACGCTGGACAGGTCCTCGCGGGCCGCTGCTCGCGGTCTAAGCGACATTTCGATCCGCAATCTTTTCATCATCCCGACGATCCTGTTTCTGATCGTCTTCAACATCTTCCCGCTGATCTATTCGCTGGGCTATTCGTTCACCGATTTTCGCGCCTCGACCAGCGCGGCGGCGAATTTCGTCGGGCTGCAAAACTATCGCGACCTGCTCAGCGATCCCTATGTCTGGTCCAACTTCGCCATCACCGCAAAATACGTCATCATCTCGGTCGCCGGCCAGCTGCTCGTCGGCTTCGGCGTGGCCATGCTGCTCAACCGCGACATTCCGCTCAAGGGCCTGCTGACGACGCTCCTGTTGTTGCCGATGATGCTGTCTATGGCCGTCGTCGGCCTGTTCTGGAAACTGCTCTACGATCCGTCCTTCGGCATCATCAATTATGCGCTGGGCCTCGGCACCTTCGAATGGCTGTCGGATCCGAAAATGGCGCTCTATGCGGTCGCGCTGACCGATATCTGGATGTGGTCGCCCTTCGTCATGCTGTTGTCGCTGGCCGGCCTGTCGGCCGTGCCCAAGCATCTCTACGAGGCCGCCGCGATCGACAGGGCCGGGCCGTTCTACACCTTCTTCCGCATCACGCTGCCGCTGGTCGCGCCGATCCTGATGATCGCGGTCATCTTCCGCACCATGGAGGCGTTCAAGACCTTCGACCTCGCCTATATCCTGACCAGCCAGCCGACGGCCGAGCTGATCTCGATCCGGCTCTACAAGATGGCGTTCCAGGAATGGCAGACCGGGCGCTCCTGCGCGCTCGCCTACATCGTGTTGATCATGGTGCTGGCGATCACCAACATCTATGTCAAATACCTCAACAAGGTGAAGGAGCGCTGAGATGGCCGCAGTCCGCACTTCTTCCGAAATCACCTTCAACCGGGTCGCCATCGTCGCCGTCCTGCTGGTGACGATCATCTTCCTGGCGCCGATCTACTGGATAGCCTCGACGGCGTTCAAGCCGCGCAACCTCGCCACCACCATTCCGCCGACGGTGGTTTTCCAGCCGGAGATATCGCCCTTCGTCAAGTTGTTCACCAAGCGTTCGCAGCTGCGCAGCCCGCCATCACCGGAGGAGTACGCGGCTGCGCCGTGGTGGGAGCGCGTCGTCTTCAATGGCGGCGAAAAGATCGTGCGCGACGGCAAGGGCCAGGTGCAGTGGTCGGGCTATCCGAGCCGTTTCATGAACTCGCTGATCGTTGCCATAACCTCGACCGTCCTGGCCGTCGGCATGGGCACCTTCACCGCCTATGGATTCTCGCGCTTCAAGGTGAAAGGCGAGGCGGACCTGCTGTTCTTCATCCTGTCGACGCGCATGCTGCCGCCGGTGGTCGTCGCCATTCCGATGTTCCTGATGTACCGGGCGGTCGGCCTCAACGATTCCCATGTCGGCCTGATCATCCTTTACACCGCCTTCAACCTGTCCTTCTCGGTGTGGCTGATGAAAGGCTTCATGGACGAGATCCCCAAGGAGTATGAGGAGGCGGCCCTCGTCGACGGCTATACGCGCATGGAGGCCTTCTTCAAGATCGTGCTGCCCGAGGCCGCCACCGGCATCGCCGCCACCGCCGTGTTCTGCTTTATCACGGCGTGGAACGAATATGCCTTCGCACTGATCATGACCAGCCGCCGTGCCCAGACGGCGCCGCCTTTCATTCCCAGCCAGGTCGGCGCCGGCCTGCCGGACTGGACGGTGATTGCCGCCGGAACCTTCCTGTTCCTGCTGCCGGTCGCGATCTTCACCTTCCTGCTCCGCAACCATCTGCTGCGCGGCATGTCCTTCGGAGCGATCCGCAAATGAGTTTTCGCGACATCAATCAGAAATATCTCGAACCGGGCAGCCAGGTGCTGATGGTGCTCGGCATCATCGCGCTCTGCCAGCCATGGCACATGCTGCTGCACAGCTACGGCGTGACCATCATCCTGATCGGCCTGATCGGCTTCAACATCACCTCCAAGATCGCGCCGGAGGAGAAGGCCGGCACCGGGCAAGGGGCAAACCCGGGGGCGCAGCATTGACCCAGATCGAGCTTCGCGGTGTCCAGAAATTTTTCGGCGCCGTCCAGGTCATCAAGGACCTCAACCTGAAGATCGACGACAACGAGTTCATCGTGCTGCTCGGCCAGTCGGGCTGCGGCAAGACGACGACGCTCAGGGCCGTTGCCGGACTGGAGACGATCGACGGCGGCGACATCCTCATCGACGGCAAGCCGGTCCAGCATCTCAAGGCCGCCGACCGCGACATAGCCATGGTCTTCCAATCGTTCTCGCTCTATCCGCATATGAGCGTCTACGAGAACATCGCCTTTCCGCTGAGAGCGACGCGCAAGAGCAAGGCCGAGATCGACAGCGAGGTGCGCTCGGTCGCCAAGACGCTGCAGATCAGCGATCTCCTCGCCAAGAAACCGTCGGCCCTGTCCGGCGGCGACATGCAGCGCGTCGCGATCGGCCGAGCCTTGGTGCGGCGGCCGAAGGCGATGCTGATGGACGAGCCGATCGGCGCGCTCGATGCCAAGCTGCGCGAGGAGATGCGGGCCGAGATCAAGCGGCTGCACATCAAGCAGGGCTCGACCAGCATCTACGTCACCCACGACCAGATCGAGGCGATGAGCCTCGCCGACCGCATCGTCATCATGCATGAGGGCGTGCTGCAGCAGGTCGGCTCGCCGGACGAGGTCTATTCGCACCCGGCGAATCTTTTCGTCGCGCAGTTTGTCGGCAGCCCAGTTATGAACGTCGCCGACGCTTCGGTGACCGAGAAAGCCTCGTCGGCCTCGGTCACGGTCGGCGATGCGGCCGCCGGCTTCGAATTCCCGCGCACCTTGCTGTCGAAGCTCAACGGTCATGCCGGCGGCCAGCTCGCGCTCGGCATCCGGCCGGAGGGCGTTCTCGTTCGCCGCGAAGCCGCCGAGGGGTTCTTGCCGGTGGAGACGCAGATCGTTGAGCCGCTCGGCTCCTTCGATATCGTCGACCTCAAGGTCGGCTCCAAGATGCTGCGTGCACGCACCAAGAGCGGCTTCATCGGCGGCCCCGGCGAAAGGGTCTTCGTCAGAATCGATCCCAGCCAGGCGCATTTCTTCGACACGGCGAGCGGCAAATCGCTGGGAGTGAGACTCTGATGGCCCACATCCAGCTCAAGAACATTTCGAAGAAATTCGGCAACCACACTGCTTTGACCGGGCTCGACCTCGACATCGCCGACGGCGAGTTCTTCGTCCTGCTCGGCGAGACCGGCGCCGGCAAGACGACGACGCTGCGCATGATTGCCGGCCTGGAAAAACCGAGCGAAGGCCAGGTCTTTATCGACGGCGTCGATGTCGCCGATTGGGGCGCGGCCGAGCGCGACGTGGCGCTGGTGCTGCAGCAATATTCGCTCTATCCGCGTTATACGGTGCGCGAAAACCTCGAATTTCCGCTGAAGCCGAAGATCCGCCGGTTGCCCGATGCCGAGATCAAGGATCGTGTCGACCGCGCTGCCAGGACACTGCGGATCGAGCATCTGCTCGACCGCAAGACCGACCGGCTTTCAGGCGGCGAGATGCAGCGCGTCTCGATCGGCCGCGCCATCGTGCGCAAGCCGCGGGTATTCCTGATGGACGAGCCGTTGTCGGCGCTCGACGCCAAATTGCGCGAGGCGCTGCGCACCGAATTGAAGAACCTGCAGATGCAGCTCGGCGCCACCTTCCTGTTCGTGACGCACGATCAGATCGAGGCGATGTCGATGGGTGACAAGGTCGGCGTGCTCAACCATGGCCGCATCGTCCAGACCGGCACGCCGTACGAGATTTACAACAATCCGCGCGACACCTACGTGGCGAGCTTCGTCGGCTCGCCGCCGATGAATCTCATCGACGGCAAGCTTGTTAACGGGCGTGCGGTGATGGCACCGCTGAATTTCGAATTGCCGTTTGCGGGGGGTGCCAAGACTTCGGGGGGTGCCAAGACGGGCGCGGCGACCGACGGTCGCCCGCTCGTCTTCGGTATTCGTCCCGAGGACGTCTATCTCGAGACCGGCGCGCCGGTCGAGGCGCGGGTCCATGACGTCGAGAACCATGGCGTCGAGAAGATCCTGACGCTGCGGGTCGGCGACGCCATGCTGCGCGCCACTGTGCCGGCCAGGACCGACGTGCAGATAGAGCAGCCGGTGCGCTTTGCCTGGAACCCGGACAAGGTGGTGCTGTTCGATAAGGGCAGCGGAATAAGCCTGCGTCACGCCGGCTAAGTACAAGCCTCTTTACTGCAGCTAGAGTATCCGTCTTGGTCAAGGAAGGGATGGCGACCATTTTCGGTCGTCCCTGATGAGGGCGTTAGCGAGAACGACGAGCTTTCTCATGATGGCGGTTATGGCGAGTTTTGCAGGTNCGGTCGTCCCTGATGAGGGCGTTAGCGAGAACGACGAGCTTTCTCATGATGGCGGTTATGGCGAGTTTTGCAGGTTTTCCGCCGTCTCGGAGGTCTTGGTATTTTGTCTTGAGTGACTGATTGAAACGGACCGCGACGAGGGCTGGCATATAGAGCGCCTGCCTGACCGACGATCTTCCTCCCCGGATGAAGCACTTGCCCTTCCACTGCCCCGACTGGCGATCGACCGGTGCGAGGCCGGCGAGGCTTGCGACCTGCTTGTTGGCAAGGGTTCCCAACTCCGGCATGTCGGCGATGATGGCGAAGGCTGTGACTTCGCCAAGGCCTGGGATACTAGTGAGGATGTCGAAGCGACGGACAAGATCTGGCTCGCGGGCGACCAGCGTACGACATTCGGCNTTGTTGGCAAGGGTTCCCAACTCCGGCATGTCGGCGATGATGGCGAAGGCTGTGACTTCGCCAAGGCCTGGGATACTGGTGAGGATGTCGAAGCGACGGACAAGATCTGGCTCGCGGGCGACCAGCGTACGACATTCGGCGTCGATCGCATTGATCTGGGTGGTGATTTGCCTGAGCCGCTGCTCGGCCTGGCGCTTCAAAAGCGGGATGGTCAGGTTCTTCTGCCTGTTCTGNGGTGGTGATTTGCCTGAGCCGCTGCTCGGCCTGGCGCTTCAAAAGCGGGATGGTCAGGTTCTTCTGCCTGTTCTGCGCGGCGGTACGGTCCTTGACCAATGCGCGGCGCATCCGTCACTATGGACTGCTCGCCGGCTCCGCCCGCAAAGCCAGCCTCGCACTCGCGCGCAAACTGCTGGGCGTCGCTCCGCCGCCCGAAAACGACACTCCAGAAGAACCGGCTGACGTCCGCCCGCCTTGCCCTTGCTGCGGCGGGCGCATGGTGGTCATCGAGAGGTTCGAACGGTGGTGCCAGCCTCGTGCGCCGCCAACCTCACGAGCGCCGAACCGGGAGAACACCTCATGACCCGGCATGACCAAGTTGCTCGTACGACCGCGCCACGCCGGCGACGGTCAACGGGATGTTATGTGCACATTGCCGTCGAGCCGGTCGTCACGCACACCAATCCCGTCGGAATCAACGCTCCAGGCTCTGCGACCGGGCCCGGAAGCCGCTTCCACGACATGCCCACCGCATCCTATGCGGAAGTTCGCCCCAGGCGCTGGCACGCTCCGAAACACAAATCCCCATAGGCCGTCGTCTGCGGCCCGCGGGTTCCTGCATGAGAGACTTTCGTACGCCTGACGGCACCCGAAACCCTTCAGCATGTCGGTCATTCAGCCAGCCACTCCTGTCCTCCCGAAGCCGACATTAATAGTGCCCACACCACCGTCGAAATTGCGCCGAGAGGGGACGACACCATTAGGAGAAGTGGCATTGAGGCTCTACCTCAGTGTCGCCAGCAGGTGTTCGGCAGCCCCGACATCCGCCGTATTCAGGCTCTCCACAAAATACGCCGCAACCGACTGCAAGAGCTCGCGAGCGCTGTTGATCTCCCCGCGCCCGGCCATCAGCGTCGCCATGTCGATTGCGGTTCGCAACTCCCATGCCCGTGCGCGCTGACTTCGGCTCAACTCCAGTGCCTGCATGAGGTAGGCGGCAGCTTCATCACGGTTGCGCTCCGACTGGAGAAGGAGGCTTCCCTTCATCCGTAGCAACTCCGGGAGGTACAACTGGTCGCCGTTCTTTTCGACTTGACCAAGCGACTCGTCGATCAACGCAATGGCTTCATCAACCTGACCGATCGCGGACAGTCCCCTAACTAGCGAGAGGTTGAGCGGCGTCGTGAGCAATTCATAAGGCGCCGCGTGGAGCTTCCGAAGAGATGTCTGCAGGCCCTCGACGCCGCTTTTTGCATCGCCGTGACGGATCGCGACTTCGCTTTTGAAGCCCCGACCGACCAGCAGGTAAGGAGTCATGGAATGGGATTCCGCGCGGGCGATGAGCATATCTATGTACGCCTCGGCGCTCTTCAGGTCACCGGTCCACAGGAAGACCGATATCGCCCAGATCAACGCGATCGCCAACGTTAGAGAATGATCCATGGCGGCAGCCTCTTCGACGGCCTGTCGGGCGTGTGCCATGGCTTGGTCCGGATGGCCTTGTAGCCAAAGGTTCCTCGCCAGGATGGCCCTGGCCAGGATTTTGCCTTCGAAGCCCAGATAGATCGTCGTGGTCCGCTGGGAGCGCGGCCCACGGTCGAGCGCCGCCTCCAGCTCTGCGCGGGCCTCCGCGAGGTCGCCTCGCAGGTGGAGCGAGATGCCCAGGATCGAGTGTGCCAGCGCGTTGACGACCGAGTCGTCCAAGGTCGCGGCTGTGGCTGAACAACGCCTTGCAAACTCAAGGGCGGTTGCGAAATTGCCCGTCCGCAGATGGAACATGTTGAGCGAACCCAACAGACGCACCCGGTCCAGCGGATCGCCGCGCTGCTCGGCGATCGCCAGGCTCCTCTCCAGAGCTACGCGCGCCCTGTCGCGTCCTCCCCGCATGAACATGAAGGACACGCCGAGGGCTGCCTGAAGATGCATCTCGTCAAGTCCGCCAAGGGCGGCATCGTCGAAAGCGAATATTGCTCTTTCAGACCAGCGATGACACTCCGGCAACAAGGACATTGCCAGGAAAACCGGCGCGACAGCGCTGGCGAGTCCGACGCCGATGTCGGCGTTTCCGCTGTCGCCGAAGCACCATTCCAGGGCAGCCCGGACATTGTTGATGGCGGCGAAGTGGGGCGCCCGCTCCTCACCGGTCGCCAGGCTTGGCCACTCGATCCCGGTCTGCTCCAGCCATCTCCGATAGTAGGCGGCGTGGCGCACTGCCAGATCGGCAGCCTCGGCGTCATCGATCCGGATGTCGAGAACGTAGGCGCGCGTCGTATCGAGGAGCCTGTAGCGCATCATTGCTCCAACCGGACGCGTCGCCACGATCGATTTGGCGACAAGACTGTCCATGGCGCCAAGGACGGTCGATCGGTCGAGGGTCGCGCTCGTCACGACCTCCAGGGCGGCATCGAGCGTGAAATGACCGACGAATACAGCGAGCCTGCGAAGCACCACGCGCTCAACGTCGGTCAGGAGCCCAAAGCTCCAGTCTAGTGTCGCCTGCAAGGTCTGCTGACGCGGCGGCGCTGTCCGTGAACCGAGCCACAGCAGTGTCAGGCGTTGATCGAGAAGCGCGGCTGTCTGCTGCAGCCCATAGGATTCGACACGTCTGGCCGCCAGTTCGATCGAGAGCGCCACCCCGTCAAGCTTTCGGCAGATGCTTGCGATGATCAAGGCCTCGGCGTCGCCGACGTCCAAACGAGCGCCACCTGCCACCGCTCGCTCGACGAACAGTTGGGTGGCCGGGAATGTCTGGACGATGGCCGCCGTTAGCCCCGGTTCGTCGGGCGGAAACGCAAGCGCATCCAACCGGCAGATATGTTCGCCCTCGACCCGAAGCGCCTCGCGGCTCGTCGCCAGGATGTAGACCTGTGACGCCGCATCGACGATGCTCGAGGCCAGAGGCGCCACCGCATCCACGAGATGCTCACAGGTATCGAGGATCAAGAGAATCCGCTTGTTGCGCAAGTAAGCGATCAGGTTGGGCGTCGCATCCTCTGTTTGAACCGTTAGTCCAAGCATCGAGGCGACGGCTGTCGTCACCAGACCGGGATCGCCGATCATTCCCAGATCGACGAACAAGACCGCCCCTGAAAATGCTTCGATCAGGTGATGCCCGACTGCGATCGCGACGGTGGTTTTGCCGACGCCACCGGCGCCAACGATGGTGACGAACCGCGAAGCATTCAGCTGCACCGACAGCTTAAGAACATCCTCGTCCCGTCCGACCATCCGGCTCAAGCGGTTTGGAAGATTCGCGTGCGGAAACTCAGCGGCAATGAATAGGGCTTCGTCGCGTGGGCTGTTTAATCGCAAAACCGGCGCAACGAAGCAATAGCCCCGCCCCGGAAGCGTCGCGATGTACCGCGCGCCATCCTTTCCATCGCCCAGCGCCCTGCGCAGTCCGGTCATGTGGAACCGCAGGCTGCCTTCCTCGACGACGACATCCGGCCAAACCCGCGACATTAGATCTTTCTTGCTGACGACTTCATTCGGTGCAGAGGTCAGGACTATGAGAATGTCGATGGCGCGCGAACCCAACTCTACGGGAGCGCCTTCTCTTGTCAGGAGCCTTTCACCCGCAGCAAAATGGAAAGGGCCAAACGACAATCTGTCTTTGGCTTGTATTCCCGTTTTCGTCATGGCGTCTTCTTTTGGAGCCGCCTGCACCCAGCGCCGCAGTTTAAGTCAAGGAGCGCTCCTGCACCATAGGGAGTCTCACAGTCTAGGCGCCTCCTATCTGCTCAAAAAAGCGGCAGGCTGGCAGCGGCTAACACAAGCTCACGACGCATAACGGGCTAATCCCGCCTCCTGGGCGTAGTTCAAGCTACGTAGATAGATCGCAAACCCATCAACCCAGGAGAGACCCATGGACACGACCAGAACCTCCGAAGCAATCGACCAGGATCGCCGGCGACTTTTGGGCACTGCGGCGGCCGGCATCGCCGCCGCCGGCGCGGCAAGCCTGCTCCCGTCGCAATTGGCCGCCGCATCCACGAGCGATGCCATCCGCCCTTTCTCCGTCAGTTTCCCGCAGGAGGAGATCAATGAGCTGCGCCGGCGCATCGCCGCCACGCGCTGGCCCGAGCGCGAACTCGTCTCCGACGAGGCGTCCCGGCGGATCTGGTCGACCCCAGCAACTGTAGGGCCAACGCAGGGCGTGCAACTCGCCACAATGCAGAAGCTCATGCAGTACTGGCGAACGGAATACGATTGGAGCAAGTGCGAGGCGCAGTTGAAGGCGCTGCCGAATTTCGTCACTGAGATCGATGGGCTCGACATCCACTTCATCCATGTAAAGTCTAAGCATCAGGGCGCCCTGCCTGTCATCATCACGCACGGCTGGCCCGGTTCGGTCATCGAACTTTTGAAGATCATCGACCCGTTCACCAATCCCACTGCGCACGGAGGCACGGAGGCGGAGGCGTTCGACGTGGTGATCCCGTCGATGCCGGGCTACGGCTTTTCCGGCAAGCCCACCGAAACCGGTTGGGATCCCGGGCGCATCGCGCGGGCGTGGATCGTGCTGATGAAACGCCTTGGCTACGACCGCTACGTCGCGCAGGGCGGCGATTGGGGAGCACTCATCACGGAACAGATGGCCCTGATCGCACCTCCCGAGCTGGTCGCCATCCACACGAATATGCCGGGGACCATTCCGCCGGAGATCGTGAAGGCGCTGGCCTCCGGCGGTCCGCCCCCCGCTGATCTTGGCCCCGACGAGAAGCGTGCCTACGAGCAGGTAGCGTTCTTCTACCAAAACGGCCTGGGCTACGCCAACGAGATGGCTCTTCGTCCGCAAACGCTCTACGGGATCGTCGATTCACCGGCCGGCCTGGCGGCGTGGATCCTCGATCACGATGCGGACAGTTATGCGCTGATCGCCCGCTCCTTCGATGGAGAGCCGGAGGGCCTTACCCGCGACGACATCCTCGACAACATCACGTTCTACTGGCTGACGAACACGGCGATCTCGTCGGCACGTCTCTATTGGGAACATACGCAAACGGCGAAGGCCGGCTTCTTCGACGCCAAGGGCATCACCATTCCCGTCGGTGCGACTGCGAACCCCAGTGAAATCTACACCGCACCGAAGAGTTGGACCGAACGCGCGTTCCCGAAGCTTCTGCACTATGGCCGCACGGACAAGGGCTGCCATTTCGCCGCCTGGGAGCAGCCGAAGAGTTTCACCGATGAGGTGCGCGCAACATTCAAGACGTTGCAGACATGACGTGTTGGCGGGGGATGGCGCGCCGGACGCTCGTCATCTTCCGCCCAGCGATAGCTGCGTAGCGAACCTCCGAAGGGAGCGACTGCAATGAACCCCCTCATCAAGACGCTCACCGCACTCGCGGTTTGCACCGTGCTCGCCACGGGCGCGTTTGCCCAGAGCACGGTCGTTCCCATCGACAACGAGCCCGCATCCAAGCTGATCGTGGAGCCGCCGCTTCCGGGTCCGTTGGCCAACGGCGTCGTGTTCATCCCGTACCGGGTGGAGAACTTGCGCATCCTGCCTGTGGGCGGGGCGGCCGCGCGCAACGTGTCTCCGCGGGTCGGGCATCTGCACGTCACCGTCGACGACCTGCCTTGGGCGTGGGCGGACTACGGTCAGAGCAACACCATCATCTTGGTTGGCATGCCAAGCGGCCAGCACAAGGTGCTGATCGAGGTGGTGGATCCCGAAGGCAAAGTCTTCACCAAACAAACGGTGACGTTCCACACTCCGGACAAGAAGGTGCAGCCATGAGGCTCGACCAACTGGCGGCCGTGCTGGCATTCGGGCTTTGCATCCTTTCCGCGCCCGCCTCCGCCAACCCGGTCGAGGATCGCTCGATCCGGCCCTTCAAAGTCTATGTGCCGCAAGCGCCGCTCGATGATCTTCGCAGTCGCATTGCGCAGACAAGGTGGCCCGACCGGGAGACGGTCGATGACCAGTCGCAGGGCATACAGCTCGCGAAGATCAGGCCGCTCGTCGAGTATTGGGGCACGGCCTACGACTGGCGGACAGCGGAAGCGAAGCTGAATTCCCTGCCCCAGTTCATGACCACGATCGACGGAGTGGACATCCACTTCATTCACGTTCGCTCGAAACATCCCAATGCCTTGCCGCTGATCATGACGCATGGCTGGCCCGGCTCGGTGCTGGAACTGCTCAAGACCGTCGGCCCTCTCACCGATCCCACGGCGCATGGCGGTAGCCCGGAAGACGCGTTCGACCTCGTACTGCCGTCGTTGCCGGGTTTCGGCTTCTCCGGCAAACCCACAGATACCGGCTGGGGTACAGACCGCATTGCACGAGCCTGGGCAGAGCTGATGAAGCGCCTTGGCTACACAGATTACGTCGCCCAGGGCGGCGACTGGGGCTCTCCCGTTTCGAATGCAATGGGACGTCTGGCCCCGGCAGGCCTGCTCGGCATTCATGTCAACCTGCCGGCTGTCGTACCGCCAGAGATTGCCGCGGTGCTCGCCGCCGGCGGACCGGCGCCGGCGGGGCTCATGGACAAGGAGCGCGCGGCGTTCGATGCGCTCAGCATGGCCGCCAAGATGGGGAACAGATCCTACGCCACGATGATGGGCACCCGGCCCCAGACGATCGGTTACGCCATCAATGACTCCCCCGCAGGGCTCGCCGCTTGGATGCTCGGGCATCCGGGCTTTTCGGGCTGGACCTACGACAAAAGCGACCCCGAAAAGTCGCCTGACGAGGTGCTGGACGATATCACGCTGTACTGGCTGACGGACACCGCCACCTCGTCCGGGCGAATTTACTGGGAGTACGGCGGCGGGCGCAGTCCCGTTTTTGCCGGCCCTGAAAAGACCAGCGAAGTCTCGCTGCCGGTGGCCATCACGGTCTTTCCGGGGGAAGGCTATCAGGCCCCCGAGACGTGGGCCCGGCGCGCCTACCCCAACCTGATCTACTTCCATGAGGTCGACAAAGGCGGCCACTTCGCCGCGTGGGAGCGGCCGGAGCTCTTTTCTGCCGAGTTGCGCGCCGCGTTCAGGCCGCTGCGGCAAACCAAATAACCACCTCACTCGAAAGGAACGACAAATGTCTCAAACCATGAAAACGCCCCGTGACGAAAAGCACGAAACTGCGACCGGGACCCTCAAAAAGCAGGCGCTCGACATGAAGCTCGAGGTCGTGGTCATCCCCGTCTCGGACGTCGATCGCGCCAAGAGCTTTTATATCGGCCTGGGCTGGCGGCTCGACGGCGATTTCGTCGTCGGCGATACGTTCCGGGGTGTGCAGTTCACACCTCCGGGCTCGCCTGCCTCGATCCACTTCGGCACGGGGGTCACGACGGCGGAGCCCGGCTCGGCAAGCGGGCTTTATCTTGTCGTGTCGGACATCGAGGCGGCGCGCGCCGAGCTCATTGGCCACGGCGCCGAGGTCAGCGAGGCGTTTCACCGCACAGGTCCCGGCAAGCCGGCGGTCAAGGGGCGCGATCCCGAGCGGCGCAGCTACTCCTCGTTCGCGACGTTCAAGGACCCGGACGGCAACGAATGGCTGCTGCAGGAAATCACCACCCGCTTTCCCGGCCGGATCGACACCACGACCTACGCTTCCGGAGCGGATCTTGTTGCCGCGCTGCGACGCGCGTCGGAGGCCCACGGCGAGCACGAGAAGCGCAACGGCGGCCAGCGCGATGAGAACTGGCCGGACTGGTACGCGGAATACATGGTGGCTGAGCAGGCCGGCAAAGAGCTTCCGCTCTGAAGGATTCAGCGCGCAGCGCGCCGCTGAACCGTCTGCGCGGCGATATCGATCGAAACTGAAAAGGCGTCGTCGATGAAAGCAATTAAGCTGCTCGTCGCCGTGGCGCTCGCAATGGCAATCGGGGCTCCGATTGCCAGTTTTCTGGGAGACACGAATGTGGCTCAGCCGATACCCTCCGCACCGATGAGGGTTCCGTTCCTTCACGGACTTTCCTCCGACCAGTTCGAGAGTCAATCCGAGCTTGCTTCGCTTGGCGTGGCGCACGAGTGGATAAATTCGCCGCCGCTGACGGCGTCGGCTTTGCATGGCAAGGTCGTCCTCATCGATTTCTGGACCTACACCTGCATCAACTGGCTGCGCACGCTTCCCTACGTTCAGGCCTGGGACGAGAAATACCGGAAGCATGGTTTGGTGGTGATCGGAATCCACGCGCCGGAGTTCTCGTTCGAAAAAGACCTGAACAACGTGCACCGGGCGGTGAAAGACCTGGGGATCGATTACCCGATCGCCGTCGACAACGACCATCTCATATGGCGGGCTTTCAGCAACCAGTACTGGCCGGCACTCTATTTCGTCGATTCGCGGGGACGCGTCCGGTATCACCACTTTGGCGAGGGCTCATACCAACAGTCGGAAATGGTCATCCAGGAATTGCTGACTGAGGCTGGCGCCGGCGGATTCGACCGTGAGCCTGTGTCGGTGGATGCCCGCGGCATCGAGGCCGCGGCCGATTGGGAGACCCTCAAGTCTCCGGAAAATTATCTCGGCTACGAACGCACCCAGAATTCTGCCTCCGGCGGTGAAGCGGTCTTGGACGCGCCGCACATCTACGACGTGCCGGCGCGACTACGCCTGAATGAGTGGGGGCTGTCTGGCAGTTGGACGGTAAGGAAAGAAACCGCCGTACTGAACAAGTCCGATGCCCGCATCGCGTACCGTTTTCACGCGCGCGACCTTCATCTGGTCATGGGTCCGGCAGCGCCGGGAACGTCTGTGAGATTTCGCGTGCTGATCGACGGGCAGCCGCCAGGCACGGCTCACGGCATCGACGTCAATGAAATGGGCGAAGGCGCAGTGACAGAGCAGCGCCTGTACCAACTGATCCGACAATCGAAACCCATCGTCGATCGCCAGTTCGAGATCGAGTTTCTCGACTCAGGCGTGGAGGTCTTTGCATTCACGTTCGGCTGATCGCCCGCGCAAGGATAGAGGTTCCCAAATGCATTCGCTCAATATCCCCGATGAAATCGACCAAGATCGCCGTCGGTTCTTTGGCGCCGCCGCGATGGCTGTCGCCGCCACTCAGTTCGGCCTGATCGGCCCGGCACAAGCGCAACAGACGACTGGAGAGCCTGCGGCGTCCTTTGGGCCCTTGAAGCGGATCGAGGCCGGCGTGCTGAGCGTCGGCTATGCGGAACTTGGACGGACCGACGGCCCGCCCGTCATCCTGCTACATGGCTGGCCGTATGACATCCACACCTATGCCGATGTCGCTCCTCTGCTGGCAGCGAAAGGCCACCGCGTGATTGTTCCCTACCTGCGCGGATACGGCACGACCCGATTCCTGTTGGACGACACGATGCGCAACGGTCAGCAGTCAGCGATTGCCGCGGACATTGTCGCCCTGATGGACGCACTGGGCATCGAAAAGGCGACGATTGGCGGCTGCGACTGGGGCGCGCGCACCGCGAACATCATTGCCGCACTATGGCCTGAACGCTGCAAGGCGATGGTCTCGGTGAGCGGCTACCTCATCGGCAACCAGCAAGCCGGCAAGCTGCCGCTGCCACCCAAGGCCGAGCTGCAATGGTGGTATCAATATTACTTCGCCACCGATCGCGGCCGCGCCGGCTACGAGAAATACACACGAGATTTCACCAGGCTGATCTGGCAACTCGCGTCGCCGCGGTGGAATTTCGACGATGCCACATTCGAGCGCAGCGCCGCAGCCTTCGACAATCCCGATCACGTGGCCATTGTGGTCCACAATTATCGCTGGCGGCTCGGACTCGCCGCCGGCGAGCAGCAATACGACGCGTTCGAGGAGCGACTCGCGCAGGCACCGGTCATCGGCGTGCCGACGATCACCCTCGAAGGCGACGCCAATGGCGCGCCGCATCCGGACGCCAGCGTATACGCCACGATGTTCCCGGGCAGATACGCGCATCGGGTCGTCACCGGCGGCATCGGGCACAACCTGCCCCAGGAAGCGCCGCAGGCCTTTGCCGATGCCGTTGTCGAAGTCGACGCCTGATCGAGTTCGCGGCAACCGCCGAAGCGGCGGTTACCGCTACCAGCAAAGAATGCCCATGAGCCACATCACAAGGGTTGTCTATACGGCCAGGACCGCAACCACGGGCAGTCGCGAAAATGGCGCCTCGCGCAGTTCCGACGGTCTTCTGGACATCTGGCTATCGACGCCTGGATCGGCGCGCATCGGCACCAATCCGGAGCAGTTGCTCGCGGCCGGCTGGTCGGCCAGCTTCGCAAGCGCAATCGCATCTGCGGCCCACGAACGAAAAATCGCGCTGCCTGCAGGGATGAGCATCGAGGCCGAGGTGAATCTGAACTACGGAGAAAACGGCCACTTTCTTAGCGTCCAACTGGATATTGCCGTGCCGAGTCTGGAGCGCGATGTGGTACAAATTCTGGTGGATGAAGCGCACGAGATTTGTCCTTACTCCAAAGCGACACGGGGCAACATCGATGTCGTAATGAGGATCGTCTGATTTGACCTAAATCGCTCTTCGGCGTTGAAGCTTTTGGCACCTCGCTCCCAGTCTGTTCAGGGTCAGATGATGATGATGCCCACATCGACGTGAATGTCCGCTTTCGATATCCACGGGCTCGAAGCTGCCGATCCGTTGTCGGCCCATTCCTGACATAATCGCCACTGCTCAGAAAATCACTTGCTCAGCCGGCTTCCACCGTAGGGATACTCACTTGAGCGTTTGACCCTGAGTTCTTCGTTCGCTAGCGGGAGCCTCGCGCGGCGTCACAACCATATGTGTCATCGCCTCCAACCTTCGGCGACAGCGCCCGCCAGTGCCGGGGTGATTCGCGGCTCACGTCTCCCTTTTGCGCCGAGCTTGTTCTATGGCTGCCCGAGAGGCTGCGCCTCCCCCGCCTCGCATTCCGGCAGCCGCACAGGTTTGGCGAGTTTTGCCAGCGACCCGGTCTTGGCGCACGCCGGGAAGCCGGCTAGCGGCATTGTCTCGATGAAACGACCGCGCTCCGTCTTGCTCAAGCTGAATTCATTGACCATGCCCTCGACGGTCAGGTCCGGATACCGTTTGAGGGTTTCCCGGACCGAAGCATTCGCCTCATCGATTCGACCCAGAGCCGCAAAGGAGCTGCTACGCACCACCCAACCCCCTTTGCCGTAGTTATCGGGCGTCTTGCGCTCCAGCATCTTCAAGGCGTCCTCATAGCGACCAGCCATAAAATAGGCAGTGGAGTAGAAAGCAGTTGCCCACATCGGGTAATTCGGGTCGAGCCGTATAACTTGGTCGACCAACTGAGCGCCGCGTTCGGGTTCGTCGAAGCCTGCCGCAAAGCCGGAATAGAATGTCAGGATTTCGGCCGAACCCGGAGCGAGGCGGAGGGCCGTGTCCAGCTCGACCTTGGCGCGGGCGTTGTCGCCCTTGTCTTTGAGGCTCATGCCAAAAACGGCGTGCGCCTCGGCGTCGCTCGGATCGAGCCGCACCGCGCGTTCGGCTACATCGGCAGCCGCCTTGATCTCGCTCTCGGGATTGATACCGAAGCCAGCCAATATGTTATGAGCATGATAAAGTTCCACCCAGGCGCGGGCGAACCCCGGGTCCAGCTCGACAGCGAGGTTGAGCAGCCTGATGGCCTCCTCCTCATCCGCTACGGTAATCTTTTCAATCCTTTCGGTTCCGAGCAGGTAGTAATCATAGACAGTCAAGTTGTCCGGCCGTTTACGCTTCGCTGCAGCCCGCCCCGCGCCTTGAATCAGCCCCACGCCGTTGCCGAGGCGGTTGGTGACCTGCTCGGCGATCTCGGTTTGAACGGCGAATACGTCTTCAGCAGGCCGGTCCCATCGCTCCGACCACAGATGGTTGCCGGTTTTTGCATCGATCAGCTGCGCGGTGATCCGCAGCCGACCGCCCAGGCGCTGGATCGAGCCTTCCAGCACATAGCCGACGTCGAGCGCACTCGCGACCTGGCGGACATCCAGCGACTTGCCTTTGTACGCTTGCGTCGAATTGCGTGCCACGACGTCGAGTTCGGGAAACTGCGCGAGATCGGTGATGATGTCTTCGGTGAGGCCATCGGCCAAACGCCCGGTGGCCTCGTCGCCGCCATAATTATTGAAGGGCAGCACCGCGATCGACGGCTTGGCCCCCAGTGGCGCAGGCTGAAAGACCCACCATGTCCCTCCACCCGCCAGAGCCAGCACCACGATGGCCGCCGCAGCCGTCCTGGCCCAGCGCGGCATCATTCCGAGAAGCGGGCGGCGCGCCGGCTTGCCATCGAGCCTCAGCCGGTACATCCGCACGGGGCGATTGATATTCTTGACTTGCTGCTCGCCAGCGAAATCGAGGGGCCAATCAAGCTTGCCCTGCAGATGGTCAAAGGCCGTGCCCGATACGATCACGCCGCCCGGGTCAGCGAGTTGCTGCAACCGAGCGGCGATATTGACGCCGTCGCCATACACATCGCCATCCACGAGCGCCACATCGCCAAGATTTATCCCGATGCGGAACACAATCCGCTCATGCTCCGGCAGTCCACCATTGCGAACGGCCACAGCTTTTTGAATTTCGGCTGCGCAGATTACCGCATCGACCACGCTGTCGAAGACGACAAGTGCGCCATCTCCTAATAGTTTGACAATTCGACCCTGGTGCAGAGCGATCGCCGTATCGGTTACGTCGGCCCGGATAGCTCTCAGGCGTCCGATGGTGCCCTGCTTCGTCAATTTCGATCGCCGTTGAATAGCCGACCATATCCGCTGCAAGGATCGCCAGCAGTTTCCGGTTCAATGGAGGGACGATCATCATCCGGCCCCGGACCCAACATGGCTAAAATTGTACACCTATCGCGGCGCCCTGACGAGCCCGCCCGGCCAAAGCCAGGAGGTCGTCCATTAGCCCCAGTGGTCCGAAAGGTCGCTTCTGGCGCACAGCGGTCAGACGGGGCTGGACGCAAGGGCCGGCTATCTTGTCCAGTCATCTTGAAAGCTGACAGTCCGGTTCCGGCCCCTTCCAGGCATTCACAATGCCGGTCGATCGCCGATCTGACCGCCAGAGGCTGTTGACGTCGAAAACACATAAGCCGCTAGGTGTTCCCCTTTTGTGCTTCCAAAGTCGCATAAACTGGAACTGGCCTCTCGCGAGGGCCATCGACCGATCGCATCAGGTCGTATCTAAAGGCCGTAAGAAAAACCGGCAGTTTGCCAATCCTTGCTGCGACTGCGTGCCTCAAGCTCTGATCGGCGCATTGCCCGTCCGTTGTGCGGCAGCAGGAGTAGCCGAAGCTGGAGGGCAGCGCCGCGGACTCAACGAGCGCTACTGTTATGACGGCAGGAACGAAGAAGCAGTCCTCATGGATCGATGCATGCTATGCATTGCTTCGATCACGCCCAGCACGTGCGGACATAGGCGAACTCCGGCGAAGAGTTTGACAGCGGAGATCAGCGCAAGATGTCCGACAGGCTCTCGGGCTTCTTCTCGCCAAGCGACAGATCAAGGCCCGACAGAAGGTCGATGAGATGACTTTGCATCAGGTCGGACGCGTTTTTTGCGTCGTGCTTTTCGATGGAATCGACGAGAGCGTGATGGGCGTGGCTTTCGCAGGTGGTGTCGCGGCGGCGCCAGTAGAGCGCGATGATCAGCGACGACCGCGACAACAGGTCCTTGACGAAGCCGGTCAGGATCGAATGGCCGGCGATTTCAGCGATGCCGACATGGAATTTAGCCGACAGCATTATGGCGTCGCTGTCGCGGCCGGCATGCAGGGCCTCGTGCTCTTTTTCGAGATGAAGCCGCAGTTGCGCGATCTCGGCCGGCTTTGCCACTTCGGCGGCAAGCGCCGCGACCTTGGGCTCGATCAGCGCTCGCGCTTCGAACACCTCGCGCGCTTCCTGCTTGGTCGGCTGGGCGACGAACGCGCCGCGGTTCGGCTCGAGCCGAGCCAAGCGGTCATGCGACAGCGCCTGCAGCGCCGCGCGTATCACCGCGCGGCTCACCGAATAGATCGAGGCGAGCTCGTCCTCGGGCAGCTTTGTGCCCGGTGCGAGGCGGTGGCTGACGATGGCGTCGCGCAGGCCGGCATAGACCGGAAACCAGCGCATCGTCGGCTTGTCGCCATCCCGTGTCTTTGGTCCAAGCAGGTCCATCGTCTCATTGTCCCGGCGGCCGGATCGCATAGCGGCGCGAACACCGCGTTTCCGGCCGGACATCGAACATCCTGTGTGGGAGTGTCAACAATTTTGCACGCATCAGGATACACGGCCGGAGGGCGAAAAGGGCGCAAAGATTCCGGCGAAGGATTTTTCGAGTGGAACCTGGTAGCCGCCGCGCTTCGAGGTCGACAGGCCAAGGCTGACGAGGCTCTCGCAGAGTTGTACCGCGCAGGCGACGCCGTCGAGCACAGGAAGGCCATGTTCGCGGCTGAGCGCGGCGGCGAGGTCGGCCATGCCGGCGCATCCCAGCACAATCGCTTCGGCCCGGTCGTCGCGGATGGCGCGCTCGATCTCCTCCGAAATTCGATGGCGGGCGTTGGAGCCGGGCACTTCGAGCTCCAGAACGGGAACGTCGCTTGCCCGCACCCTGGCGCAGCGGCTGGCGAGGCCGTAGCGCACCAGATTGTGCTCGATCGCCGGCACCGAACGCGACAGCGTCGTCACCACGCTGAACTTGCCGGCAATTAGGCTCGCCATGTGAAACGCCGCTTCGCCGATGCCGACCACCGGCATCTCGCCGACGCAGCGTACTGCGTCGAGGCCGGTGTCGTCGAAGCAGGCGATAACGCAGGCGCTCGCCGCCGGATGTCTCTGGATCTCGCCGATCATTCCCGGGATGGCGAAGACCTCGTCAAAATAGCCTTCGACGCTCGGCGGCCCGTCCTTCGGATTGACGGCGATGATCCTGGTGCCGGCCGAAGCCGCGCCGCGCGCCGCCTCGCCGATCTTTTCGGTCATGGACGCGGTGGTGTTGGGATTGACGACGAGTATGTCCATTTGCGCTTTCATATTTCGCCGCCGAGATAGAGTTTCTTGACCCGGTCGTCGCCAAGCAGCTCAGCCGAATGTCCGGCCAGCGCGATCTTTCCGGTCGTCAGTGCGTAGGCGCGCTGCGAGATGCGCAGCGCCATGCGCGAATTCTGCTCGACCAAGAGAACGCTGACCTTTTCGTCGCGATTGATCGCCACGATGGAGCGGGCGATGTCCTGGACGAGCTTCGGCGCGACGCCGAGCGAGGGTTCATCGAGCAGCAGAAGCTTCGGTTTGGCCATCAGCGCCCGCCCGATCACCAGCATCTGCTGTTCGCCGCCGCTCATCGTGCCCGCCGTCTGGGAATAGCGTTCCTTCAGGCGCGGAAAGCGCGCGAGCACCATGTCCAGCGTCCTGGCGATTTCGGCCTTGTCGGTGCGGGTGAAGGCGCCCATCATCAGATTGTCGCGCACCGTCATGTAGGAAAAGACGCGCCGACCCTCCGGCACCATGGCGATGCCCATCCTGACCAGCTCGTCCGGGCGCGTTCCGTCGATGCGGTGGCCCCGGAAATGAATCTCGCCGCTGCGGACTTTCTTCAGGCCGGTGATGGCGCGCAGGATCGAGGATTTGCCCGCGCCGTTCGCGCCGATCAGCGCGACGGTCTCGCCCTCGTTGACGTTGAGCGACACGCCCTTCAGTGCATAGACATGGTCGTAGTAGAGTTCGATGTCGGAGACTTTCAGCAGTTCGCTCATGGCTAAAATCCGATCGTCTCATCTTCGACGCCGAGATAGGCCTCGATGACCTTTTCGTTCTCCTGGATTTCCTTCGGCGTTCCCTCGGCGATTTTCACACCGAAGTTCAGGACGACGATGCGGTCGGAAATGTTCATGACGGCGGGCATATCGTGCTCGACCAGCAGGACAGTCACGCCGCGCTTCCGCACGCCGCGCACCATCTCCACCGCGCGCACGGTTTCGTCATGGTTCATGCCGGCGAAGGGCTCGTCGAGCAGAAGCACGGTCGGGTTGGTAGCGAGCCCGATGGCAATCCCGAGCGCGCGCAGATGGCCGTGCGGCAACGTGCTGGCGATCTCATGCCGTTGCGTGCCGAGATCGAGGAAGTCGATGATCTCGTCGGCCGAGCGGCCGAATTCATCCTCGTCGCGCCGTGCGGTGTTCGTGCCGAGATAGAAGCCGGCAAGGCTGGCATTGGAACGCAGGTGATGCGCGATGATGACATTGTCGCGCACCGTCATGCCCTTGAAGATCGTCGTCTCCTGGAACGTGCGCACCACGCCCTTCCGGGCGACGATATGCGGCGCCAGGCCTGAAATCCGCTCTTCCCGGAATAGCACTTCGCCCGAGGTCGGATTGAGGAAAGAGGAAATCAACTTGAACAGCGTCGACTTGCCGGCGCCGTTGGGGCCGATGACGGAGAGGATTTCGCGTTCGCGGACCGCGAAGGAAACATTGTTGACCGCGACCAGCCCGCCGAAGCGTTTGTTCACGGCCTTGATCTGGAGAAGCTCAGTCATGGTCCTAGCCCTGCTTCTTGCCGAACAGCCTGAGGCTGAGCAGGCCGTTGGGAAGGAACAGCATCAGCGCGATCAGCACCGAAGAGAAGATCAGCAACTGGAACTCGCCGGTCTCGAACAGGAAATCCCAGCCGAAATAGAGCACGAAGGTGCCGATCATCGGCCCGAAGACGTGGCCGAGCCCGCCGAGGAAGCAGTTCAGCATGAAGTTCACCGAGTCGGTGACGGTGAAGCTCGACGGATAGATCGACTGCGAGATGGCGACGAACATCGCACCGCCGAGACCGCCGAGGAATGAGGAGAAGGCGTAGGCGATAACGCGCAGATAGGCGATGTTGACGCCGATCGAGGAGGCCAGTTCCTCGTTCTGCTGCAACGACTGGCAGAGTTTGCCAATGCGCGAATGGACTAGGCGGTAGAGCGCCGCAAAGCACAGCGCCATCAGCACAACCGACACCAGATAGAAGGCGGGACGCGGATTGGGGAGCGCCGCGAAATCTGGAAGGATGGTCAGCCCGAAGATCGAGATGCCGCCGGGGAGCGGAATGCTGACCATGCCCTTGGCTCCGTTGGTGATCGGCAGCGCCAGCGCGAGCAGCCGCGCCACTTCGGTCAAAACCAGCGTGACCATGGCGAAATAAACGCCGCGAAGCCTGAGGATGGGCAGTCCGATCAGCACGCTTGCAGCGGCGCAGAATAGCCCAGCCAGCGGCAGTGTCAGCCAGAACGACACACCGTACTGGACGACAAGAATGGCCGAAACATAGCCGCCCATAAGCGCGAAGGCGCCCTGGCCGATATTGATGCGGCCGATGTAGAAAGTCACCCACACCCCGGCGCTGGCGATGCTGAGCAGCGCGACCGAGGTCAGCGTGTAGTAGAGGTCGAGCCGACCGGTCGCCTCAATCAGCCAGGGCACGCCGACGAGTACGACCAGCAGGAAGACAGCGACGACGAGGATGTTGCGTGTACGCTTCATGTCCATCATCCCCACGGCTTGCCCATGAGCCCGTTCGGGCGGATGCTCAGGAACACCATCAGCGCGGCGAAGATGACGAGATAAGTGACGTCGCCATATTGGCGTAGCACCGTCAGGCCGACCGATTCCATCATGCCGAGGATGAAGCCGCCGGCGATCGCTCCGCTGACCACGCCGGCCCCGCCGATCATCACCATCAAGAACGCCTTGATCGAGATCGGCCCGCCGATGCCCGAATTGACGCCGGTGATGGCGACCAGCAGCCCCCCGACTATGCCGGCAAGCATGGCGCCGAGCGCAAAGCCGATCATCGAATAGCGGTCGACCTCGACGCCCATCAGCTGCGCCGCGACCCGGTCCTGCGCCAGCGCCCGCATGGCGCGTCCCGGCTTGCTGTACTGCATGAAAAGCACGAAGGAGGCGATGAACAGTATGGCGAGTGCGCCGACCAGCAGCCGGTCGTAAGGCATTATGAGGCTGTCGGAGACGAAGACGCCTTTGACGATCTTCGGCACGCCGCGCTGCTTTTCGCCGAACAGGAGGAGGATCACGGCGTCGAGGAAGAATGCGACCGCCGCCGCGAGAAGCATCGTACTTTCCTCCCGCACGCTTCGCTTAATCACCGTCCTGAAAAGGAATTTCTCGACAAGCGCTCCAATGACCAGCAGCGTGACCCCGGACGCGACGAGCGCGACGACGAAAGGCATGCCGAGCTGGCCATAGACGGTGTAGGTGACGAAGCCGCCGAGAACGTACATCTGCCCATGGGCAAAGTTAAGCACGTTCATTAGCGCGAAGATCAGGGTCAGACCGAGCGCGATCAACGCGTATTGCGCGCCAAGATAAAGCCCGTTGGCGATGACTTGTTCCATCAGGATGGTTCCGGCCGTTCAGAGGCTGAAGACGAATGCTCGAGTCTCTGCGGCAATCCGCTTCAGTGCAGTTGCGTCAATCGACTTGAGCGACGAAGAGCGTCTCGAACTTGCCGTCGCGGTATTCCGTGACCACCATCGGGACCGAAAGCTGGCGCTTCTGGCCAAACGACGTCATTCCGACATAGGTCAGCTTGGCATCGTCCTTCAGATAGGGATTGGGCGCCGAGAAAGTGTCGATCGTCTTCTTGAACTCCTCGACATTGTCGATCGCGGCCGGGTTCGCCTTCAGCGTCTCGATGATGTATTCGAGCGCGTAGACCTTGGTGTTGGACTCGTCATTGTATTCGCCGAACATTTTCGTATAGCGTTCGACGAATTCCTTCATCGTGTCGGACGCGATTTCGGGCGTCGATGCGCCGCCGACCGAGATGAAGCCGTTGGCCAACTCGCCCGCGCCCTCTTCCAACACCTTGGCATCCTGCGCCGTTTCGGTGGAGATCAGGCCTTCGTAGCCGAGCTCGCGCGCGGCGCGGATCAGCAGCGGCGCATTGCCCGGCGCGACGCCCGAAAGCACCAGCAGGTCCGGTTTTTGCAAAACGATCGGCGTCAGTACCGGCGTGAAATCGCGGGTGTCGTTTTGGTAGACATCCGTGGCAGCCACAACCTCGAGCCCGAGCGCCTTTGCCGCGGCAACACCGCCATCCCGCTGGCTCAGCGGATCGGATTCGTTGGCGGCGACAAAGGCAACTTTTTTCACGCCCCTGTTTTCCATGAGATATTTGTAGATCGCCGGAGCCGACTGGTAGTTGGCGATCATGCCGAGCACGGCGTTGGATGCCGGCGGGGTGTAGAGTTCCTTCGGGAATGCGTAGGGAAAATAGATGATGCCCTTGGATTCTGCCACGGGACGCACCGCCGCCGCGCCGTCGTCGACATTCGGACCGACGACATAGTGGATGCCCTCCTGGGCCATCTTCTCCATGCCGGCGATCGCCCGCTTCGGGTCCTTCTGGTCGTCGAAGGTGACGATTTTGACGTCATAGGTCTCGTCACCAATCTTCACACCGCCGGTTTCGTTGATCCAGGCGGCGCGCGTCTGCATCGAGCGGACGTTGGATGTGCCCCACGCAGCGGCCGCGCCACTCGTCACGCCGACAAAGCCGATCTTGAGTTCCTTGTTGGCGGCGTGCACCGCTATTGTGCCGCCGGCCATGATTGCCAGCGCGGAGACGGCGCCGCGCGCCGCGGATGTGATTATTGAACGTCTGTTGATCATTGTTCTTTCCCCTTTGGAGGCCGCGCATTGTTGCGACAGAACTCGACCGATACGCGGATTTTGTGAGTGAAGGCTCAAATCAATCACCTGTCAACAAAACTTTGTCAGATTGTTGACAATCTTGTGAGCGGCCGTAGACGAAGAACGTAGGACCGATCGCGGTTCGGTGCTTTGCTCGAGAGGTTCGTGGTGTCGGAATTCCTGAAGCTCGCATGGTGGTCAGAGCGACGGGTGTCTTTCTCACACTACCGGACCAAGGATCAGGACGAGGTCGGCGTCGTGATCGAGGATCGACGCGGTCGGGTCGTCGGTATCGAGGTGAAGGCCTCCGCAAACGGTTCCGCAGGACTTTCGGGGATTGCACCAGTTGCAGGAAGGAGTCCGCGATCGTTTTGTGCGCGGGCTGGTGCTGCACGACCATCACCGTGTGACGCCGTTCGGCGAAATAATTGCAAGCTGCGCCGCTGTCGGTTCTGTGTTCGATGTAAAGTTGCATAAAATGCGGTCTGGAACTTGGGTCGCGAGGTGGTCTAAATAATCCCAGATCGATACGAGCCGAGCCTTCATTGGTCGCGGTGATTTCTGGCAACTTCGCCACCCCGTAAGCCATCTTGCATCGAACCAGCGGTCCGCCGGCCCGTCATAGGGCAGCCGCGTGACATCCCAGTGGCTGACGAAGCGCGCGTAGGCGTCCCAGACCGGTGGACCGCCGCCGATGAAGACGACACGGCCGGCAAAGCGCTTGAGCGTGTCCTCGGGATCCATACTGGAGCGAACGACGACAAGTTCCCGATCCGCGCGAGCAAAATCCGGAACGCTCGCGATCGTCTTGGGACCGGCGAGCAAGACGTGTCCTCTCGTGACGTCGAAAAACCGTGCAACGTCGGCTACGAACTCCGGCGAGCCGAAGCGATATTGGCAAACTGAAACGTCAGAGCGGGCATCGCGCAGATGCCCGCCACCATGGGTACGGATGCACGCAAGGGACCGAAGAAGCGCCGGCGACCCCCCACCGCTCGAAGAACAGGAGAGGGGCCAATAGTGCGAAACCCGCTTTCCAAGCCGTTTGCCGATCCAGAAGGACAGCCAGTCCCCCAGTGCCGCGCCAATGGCGGCGGCAAGCCATCACGAAATTCCGGTTCTTCTCAGCAGCGCCACGCGGGCTAACGCTGATTATCGTATGGCCGGCCTGCAGCGCGAATCGCGCTGCTGGCTCGCCCAGGTTCGGCCATCGTCAATCGCCAGATCACGCACGATCAGCACGGGATGGAGCCGGTGAACGACAGCGCAGGGTTCGGCGTCGTTTTGGCCTTCGGCCTATTGGTGCTCAATTGGCTGGCGATCCGCTATATCGATGTTGTCGCCTGGCTGGCGAGCTTCTGATGCGCACGCCGTTCCACCCCGGTGCGAGGAACGGGAGAGCACCAAGGACGGCGACGAAATAGCAGGGCGGTACAACCCGCCCCAACCGAAGCCGCGTTCTCGACGACATGGTTACTGTGACAAGACGAACAGGGTATAAGGCTATGAGGCAGCAGACTGGTTGAGGAGCGCCCCACCGTCATGAAGCCGATGAACGAAGAGCATCTCGCGGTTCTACGCAGGCACATGGTCGAGATGATTGCAATTCACACCGATCTTGCAAGCGAAGAACTTGGCAAGGCGGCGCTCGATGAGCGGGTATTGGCGGCGATGAGGCGGATACCGCGGCATCTCTTCGTGCCAGCATCAGTTGCGCCTTATGCCTACCAAGACATGCCGCTGCCGATCGGCTTTGATAAAACCGTCTCGCAGCCCTTCATCGTTGCTCTCATGACCGATCTCCTTGCGCCGCAACCGCACGAGGTAGTGCTCGAGATCGGCACCGGCCTAGGCTACCAAACCGCAATCCTCGCGGACCTTGCCGGGCAAGTTTGGAGCGTCGAAATCATCGAGGAATTCGCAAGCCATGCCGAGGCTCTCCTGCAGGGTCTCGGCTTCTCCAATGTCGGCATTCGTGTCGGAGACGGGTCTCGCGGCTGGCCTGAGCACGCCCCATTCGACAAGGTCCTGGTCACGGTGGCGGCTGAGCGGACACCGCCGGCTTTACTGAAGCAACTCAAGCCGGGAGGACGCTTGGTTCTGCCTTTGGGATCTGAAAATGCACAGTTTCTGACGGTCATCGACAAGGATGCGGCAGGGCAACTGAAGACTCGCAAACTCATCCCGGTTCGGTTCAGCCGTCTCGAAACGGTCTAATGAGGGGTGCGGCTGCGCGGAGCCGTGCTGGAAGATCAGGATAACGCGCGCCGCATCGATCACACAGGCGCTGGATGGCATCGCCGATCTTTTGACATCCATGCCGCAACGCCACTCGTCGAGCACGCCTGCCGCCGCCGGTCGCAGCCGCTGGCGATCATGCCGGCGCGGTCGTATTGCGCGCTTCTCAAAGACCCCTTATCCAGCCTACTGTGTGCCTGCCAGACGGCAAATGGGTCGCTCATCTGGGAAATGACGGCTAAAGGCTCAAGGAATTCGCCCAGTGGCCAACACGTAGCGGGCAGGAGGTAACGATGGATCTCAAGGACAGGCGCCTCTGGTACGGCGTGGTAGCCGTGATCGTGGTATTGGTCGTGATTGCGTATGCGGCTGGTTGGTTTGGCGGCACACCGATACCAGCGCCGCAGCAGTGAGAGCGATCGTCATTCTCGCTTGGCGGCAGCTGACTGCTCAGTCTCTAAAGGTCGAAGGAAGGGACACCTGATTGGCTGTTTCGCTGGTTCGGCTACCATCCTGACGACGCACAGCCTGGACCGTTTTTGAGATGGCTTCCGCGCAACTTGTTGGTTGTTGGACGGACCGGTCCTTGGATCGCGAAATCCGCAACACTCCGCCATCGGGCCGGGTAACTTCGATAATGGTTTCGACACGGACAAACTGCGATCCTACGGAGTAGCCAGGCGCCAGGTCATGCCGGAAGTCGTACACTGGAGCCACAAGGGCCCAACGACCGGGCGGAGAACTCGCATCAGCCCGGCCTTCGGCGGTTTCGAAGCTAAACTGCCACTCGCTTGATCCCGCTGCCCGGCCAGCGATGGAGCCGGGCTACTCCAGCACAGACTCTGCCCGTCGATCACCTCGATCGGCACGGACTCCAGACCGACATCGTCGAACAGCCGCGCATTTGACCGCGTTCGCCAAATTAATGGCCGGATCTTTGCGAAGCCTCCGCATTTTCGTGGGGGGAAGCCCTCCCAGCATCATCGTGATTGGACTTCACGATCGGTCGGAGTCACGCTGGCCGCAGGTATAAGAAGGATATGGGTGGGCCAACTATCGTCCGAATAGGAGGCTAAAATGAAGCACCAGACGCTTGAGCAACTGCAGATCGTCGCCGAGATCGATCAGGACTACCTGCGCCAGGCCATGTCGCGCAGCGAACGTCTTGAACGCTGGGCGGAGCTCCTTGAACGGAACCCTGACCGGCGACTCTCGACGCTACACCAGACCGAGTATCAGCCGGTTAGATCACGCGGGGCCCTGCGCGGCGACGGCTCGCCGATCTCAGTCGCTTTCGAGGATCCTGTCCTCCGCGCCGCCGGGTTGGAAAACGACAACTACGGCGAAGCGAAGCGGTTCTTCGAACTGACCGACAGGCAATTGCATGAGATCATCTGCTATTGTCATTTCGGCGCGACGGTGAGCGCCGTAACGGCCGCCCGTCACATCCGTGCGGCGATTGCCGGGAGACAGCCAGGCATGTTCGCTCGGATGCGTGAGGCGTTCGTCGGATAAAGCCGGAGCCGTTTCGCAGCATCATTTTTGAAGCGGCTCGCATGGAAAGCCGCCGCCGTAGCGCAGGCAAGCGCTCCCCACGCGGGGAGGCTGCGTTTGCATGAGGGGGTGCGGCTTTCCGCAGGAGCACGCTGACGCCCCCTCCTGCATCTTTTCCATCCGAACCGGAAAGATCCCAATGCTGCCAGCACATCCGTGTCAGCGCCGGGGTTCAAAGGCTCGAACAGAGCGACATGCGCGCCGGATAAGCGCTATACATTCGCTGTCGAAAATTCGATGCTTCATGGTGGGTCGAAGGTCGCGGACCTATGTCGATCGGGACCGGGAAAGCCAAATCGTGATCGCGAGCAGCTTGGCCTTGTGATCGAGGCCGTCCCGAGCCAGCGCCTCCCCGAACCCGAAATCGATCGAAAGCTGCGCGAGGTCGGGCGCGGTGCCGGCGAAGCGGTCAAAATAGCCCTGGGCGTCGCCCGCTACGAGCCGCTCCAGCATCTCGCGTCCGGCCCATCCGCGTCCCGCTCCGTCACCCGTCGCGGGCTTGATGGGCTGAAATGCCAGCTCGCGTTCGGCGAATACCGACCGGACGATGCCGACGGCATTGACGGTTGCAGGGAAGCCCAGGACCGCGACCGAGACGAAGAGCAGTTCGACGATCGCTTCGGGGGTGCCGCCGGCATTGAGAAAGCCGGCGATATGAAACTTCAATTGCGGCTGGGCGCTTCCGTCGGCCAGCAGCATCGAGACGGTGCAGAGCTGCCTTAGCGGGAGATCCAGCCCCGGGCGGGACAACACATCGCCATAGGGATATTCGACGGTGAAGCGCGACAAATCGGCGGAGGTCTCCGCCAGAGCATTGATCGGTCCATCGAAATTCTCCCCGCCGATCCGGCGGAGCATCTCCAGGCCGCGTGAAAATCGATCCTCATGAGTTTCCGAGGCCATGGCTTGCCCGCTCCGACTGATGGCGAAAGAACTTGCTGCGATGAAGGCAGCCTCAATAAAGCGTCGGCGAGAACTTACTCTTCCCGTTGCTGCGGTGGTGGGACCTGACACTCATGTTCTCTAACTCTGCCCGCCCCCGCTTTATTTCAGGTCAGACCTTGCATCGGCGATTGCGATAAATCCAATTCATTATTAGCATCGCCGTGATGAAGAAGATTCATATCGCTAACGTCGATCTCAATCTGCTGGTCGTCTTCGACGCCCTCGTTGCCGAAGGGCACGCCACGCGCGCGGCCGAGCGGATTGGGCTGACCCAGCCGGCGGTCAGCCATTCGCTCAATCGCCTTCGGGCTCTGTTCGGAGACCCGCTGTTTGTCCGATCCCCACGCGGCATGACGCCGACGCCACTGGCGCAGGACATTGCGCCGAGTGTTCGGTCGATCCTCGAACAGGTTGAAGGCGTCCTGCTCGGCGGGCGCTCGTTCGATCCGACCGAAAGCACTCGGCAATTCGTGGTCGGTCTCTCCGATTATGCCGCTTTCGTGCTGCTACCGCGTCTGACTGCACGGCTCGGCCGCGAAGCACCAGGCGTTTCTCTGGTGGTCCGCAACACGAGCCGCAGCGTCGGTTTGCCGATGCTGGACGACGGCGCAGTCGAACTCATCGCCGGCAACTTCCCCCAGCCGCCGACCCATATGCGAGAAGAACTGCTATACGAAGAGGACTTCATCTGCGCTGGCCGCGGCGATCACACCGATCTGGCCGATAGTCTCGACCTCGACCGCTATCTCTCGCTGCGCCATCTTCAGGTTTCGATGAAGGGCAATCCGAGCGGCTATGTCGATGCTGTGCTCACCGAGAAAGGATTGAAGAGGAATGTCGTCGTGACGGTCGGCCACTTCTTGATGGCACCGATGCTGGTCGATGCCTCCGAGCTCGTGGCAACGGAACCCCGTCGTCTCTTCGCGCCGTTGGCAGGGCGGCTACCGCTCCGACTTTTTCCGCCGCCATTGGATATTCCTTCATTTCGAGTGGTGCAGACTTGGCATGCGCGCCACGACGCCGACCCAGGGCATCAATGGCTGCGACGGGTGCTCAGTGAAGTCGGTCAAGGGGTTTGAGGGCGAAAGCCCCAATCCCCGCTGCCGCCCCAACTGCCAGGACACCGATCCGCCCTGCACGATGCCACTGACCTCGCGGCCGAGCTGGCGGTCGATGACTGGCCGCCACGGGACAAGCGTGAACTCGTGGGACTTCTCGACGATGGCGAACTTGCCACTGGATAGCTGCGCGGCCCCGGTGAAGGTGCCGGTCACGGTTTCGCCCTCGGCGGCAGCTCGGAACGGCAGTGCCTTTTTCGCCGCCAGTTCCCCACCGGCACGGTCAACCTCGCGTTCCTGAAGCGTGGCGATCAGGTTGCGCCGGTAAGCGCCCCTTCAAATTTGTAGATTCGCTGAAAGATCTGTCGATCGATCCAAGCCGCGATTGCCGACGAGGAGCTGAGGACCCTGTGAGAGTATGGCGCTGCAGATCAGGTCCTCGGCAACAAATTTCGTTCTAGCAGTACCGCATTTTTCGAGGGCAGCCACAGCCGGCCTACTGAAAGCCACCCTTTGACCTTGCAGCCTCGGCACTGACGTTGGCTGCTTATGGGACGCGCGTCCCATCCATCAATGTCGGAAATGGGGGGCGGTAGCAGTCATCCAGCTCTTAATCGTCGAATGCGAACTTTTCCGTGATCCACACCTAGGAGCTGCCAGTCCGCTCTCGGCTCCATGGCTGTCGTTCCAGACCAAACGTGCAAGGGACCGTATGTAGCGCTGGCACGACAACATTGATTACGGCTCAGGCCTCGTAAGACGTGCCATTTTACCAGGTGGCTAGGTCAGCCTCGTGCGATACGGACTGAGATACAAACTGTGATACAAATCGCTGTGGGCTCCTAGACTAGAAAAAACATCGTAAAATTAATGCCTGCCGAGGCGCGGCATTGCGTCTCGACAGACCCCACCTCAAATCGCCACCTGAAGCGACATCGGTGGCCGCCCGTCCCAACAATCTACTCAATTCCAGAATCATGGAAATCCACAACTCGGTTGGATTGAGCAGCTGAAGCCGAAGTTCATGCGAAATTCGCCGTACTAATTGCCGTACTAATTTACCAAAAAGTACGGCGGCTTGTTGGCTAAGCGCTTGAAAAAATTGGTGATCCCGACAGGAATCGAACCTGTGACCTACAGATTAGGAATCTGCCGCTCTATCCTACTGAGCTACGGGACCATCGCGCCCGACACATAACCGCTTCGGATCGTTTCGCCAAGAGGCAGCTAGGCTGCTCGCTTGGGTTCGACAGCGAACGGGCTCAGGCCCAGCCAAGTCTGCATTTTGCGGGCGATATCCTGATCGCCCGTCAGAATGACTTTCGGCCCGGCCTTCTCGACGGTGATCAGCCCCATCCAGATTTCGGTCATGGTGTGCAGGTCGGTCGAGACGTAGAGATCGACATCGAACCCCGGATCGTACCAGCAGAGGTCGACCTCGCCGTGCTTCTCGACGATCAGCCACCACGACCGTTTGGAGGCGGGGAGCTCCTGGTACAGAAATTGTATCACCGTGCGCCCGTCGGGCAGCGGCGACGCGTTTAGATTGCGCCGCATGTCCCACATCAGCAGCGACGGATCGAGGTTCTTCAGCGACAGCCGCGACTCGACCCATTTCTGCCCCCAAAAGCCCATCGCCTCGACGACGGACCGCAGATCCCTGCCTGCCTCGGTCATCCGGTATTCGAAGATGCCTTTCTCGCCGCGCACCTCCTTGCGCTCGACGATCCCGGCCAGCTCGAGCTCCTTGAGCCGTTGCGACAGAAGGGTCGGCGACATTTTGGGGACGCCGCGGCGCAGATCGTTGAAACGGGTCGAGCCCGCCACCAATTCGCGAAGCAGAACCATGGTCCAGCGGGTGCACAGCACCTCCGCGGCCATCGATAACGGGCAGAACTGCTTGTATCCGGCCTGGGTCATGATGTTGCCTTCCCCTCAAATTCAGCCGGGAGCATAGGCCTTTCCCAGCGGTGCGGCGAGTACAGAAACTGTACCGGCCCAAGTGTGGTGGATTTGAAGTTCCTGCTTTCTGGGTGGCATCAGCGTTAGGAACTTCAAATCCAAAACCACACTGGAAATCCAAGCACTTGCTGGTGTGGCTTTTGAATCCGAAATTCGCTCGCTGCGTTGCTCCAAAGTGAATGCGAATTTCGAATTCGCCGCACCAGTACAGATCGCGGACTGGCTGGCGCCGGCCTTGCCATGCGACCCCTCTGCCGCTGCACGGGATATCCCTGTGCACGACCAGGAGACATGACCCATGACCGCTTACGTTATCGCAGACATCAAGGTGAGGGACCCGAAGTGGATGCCGGCCTATGCCGCGTCGGTCCACGACCTCGTTCACAAGCACGGCGGCAGATATCTGTCGCGCAGCGGCAATGTGAAGACGCTCGAAGGCAAGCCGCTCGACACGACGCTGATTGCCTTGATGGCGTTCCCGACCGAGGCCGCGGCGCGCGCCTTCACCGACGATCCTGCCTACGCACCCTTCGTTTCGGCCCGTCAGGGCGGCAGCGACAGCCGTTTCCAGCTGATCGACAACTCCGATCTGGCCGGAACCATCCCGTATCTGCCGAAGGGATGATCTTCCCCTGCATTCGTCGCATCGGGACAGGGATCTCCCAGCAACAACAGCCACAGCGCCCACCTGCCGGACCTCCTTACTTCCGGCGGCCGGCCGGGCTGTGCTTTTCAAGAAGAATGGAATGACTATGACAATCACCTTTCGCAACAAATTCCTCGCTGCCGCGGCGCTGCTGGCGGCCTGCACTGCGTTGGCGCAGGCGCATCAGGCAGCGCCCGCGTCCGGTCCCAATCCGCTGGCCGAAAAGGTGCGAGCCGCCAACAGCCGCTTCGAGAATGTGGCGGCGGCGACCGCCGAGGGCTATGCGCCCATTCCTTGCGCCAGCGGCATCACCGGCGGCGCCATGGGCATCCATTACGTCAATCCCGGCTACCTCAAGGACGACGCTGTAGATGTCGCCAAGCCCGAAGCGGTGATGTACGAGCCGATGGCCGACGGCACGCTAAAACTGATCGCGGTCGAATACATCACCTCGAAAGGCCCGGCATCGCTCGATGGGCATCTGTTCAACTTCAACAGCGCGCCCAACCGCTATGGCCTCGGCCCGTTCTACGAGCTGCATGTCTGGGCCTGGAAGGGCAACCCGACCGGCGCGTTCGCCGACATGAACCCGAACGTGTCGTGCGAACCGACGACTGCTGCCAGCCAGTAAGCAGCCGGGCCAGGCGGCGCCAACGCCGCCTGGTTTTTAATCTCACAGAAGGGCCAGGCTCCGGGAGATCGCGATGCAACCTGGCATCGCTGGCGTGCCTGTGTGCCCATCGAGCTGTCTTTGCAAAAAGAGTCGCTTGACTGGCGATGTAAAATGCTCATTCTAGAATGATCATTTTACATTGGGCTCCATGACCAGACCGCGACTATTTGACGAAGCCACTGTGCTGGGTGACGCGATGAACGCGTTTCGACGGGCCGGTTTCGCGGGAATTTCGATCAAGGATCTGAGCGATGCCACCGGCCTGACGTCTGGCTCGATCTACAATGCCTTTGGCGACAAGGAAGGTCTCTATCGGGCGGCCTTCGGCCACTATATCGATGCCGTCATCCGACACCGTATCGAGACCTACATCGGCGAAGCAAGCGATCTGGATGGTTTGGAACAGTTGTTCCTGTCGTTGTTGCTGCCCGCCCCGGAATCCGGCGACCTCGGCTGTTTGTTAACGAATGCTGCTGTCGAGTTCGGTGCGCAACCGTCGGTCGCCTCGGAAGGTCTCGCGGAAGGCTTCGCCGTGCTGGAAGCCGCCATCCGGCAGGTCGTGGAGCGCCAGATCGGCGGAGGTCAGGTCGATCTCCACGTCGTCAGGCTTCTGCTTCTCTACCAAGGCATTCTCGTGCTGATCCGCGCCGGCCGAGACGTCTCGGCCTGCCCGGCCGTCATTCGATCAGAATTCGAGCAGCTAAGGAAACTTCTGCCATGATCACCCTTTCCCGCAGGGCGGTGCTTCTCGGCACCGCCGGCAGTCTTCTTGCGCCTTGCCTGCCGGTCTTTGGCGCGTCGCCGGCCATGCCGCCGGTCCGATACGTTCGCTCCAACGGCATCGATATGGCTGTTTATGAAGCCGGCAAGGGACCGGCGGTTGTTTTGCTGCACGGCTTTCCCGAACTCGCCTTTTCCTGGCGTCACCAGATCGCGCCGCTCGCGGCCGCCGGCTACCACGTCATTGTTCCCGACCAGCGCGGATATGGTCTGACCGACCGGCCGTCCAAGGTCGAGGATTACGACATGGTCCACCTGACCGGCGATCTCGTCGGTCTCCTCGATGCTCTCGGCGTCGAAAAGGCCGTGTTCGCGGGCCATGACTGGGGCGGCCTGGTCGCATGGCAGATGCCGCTTTTGCATCAGAGCCGGGTCACTGGCGTCATCGGTGTCAACACGCCATTCATTCCCCATGAAATGCTGTGGCTGCATCCGAGCCTCACCAAGGGGCTGACCGCCCCGGACAAGCCGTTCGTGGCCAACCCGGCAAAAGACCCGATCGCGCAGATGCGCGAAGTCTACAATCCCGACATGTATGTGCTGATGTTCGAAGATGGTGATCTCGCGGACCGTTTGATGGCGCACGACGTGGCGCGGGTGTTCAGGAGCAATATGCGCGAGGGTGTTATCACCGCCGCGCAATACGCCAAGCTGCCGCCGCAGGCCCGACACATGACATTCCTACAGGCGCTCTCGCAACCGGAGCCGAAGACGCTGCCCGGCGAGCTGATCCTGACGCCAGACGAGCTTGCTTTCTATGCCGAGAGCTTCGGGCGCACCGGTTTCACGCCGGGCATCAACTGGTACCGCAACTTGTCCCGCAATTGGAGAGCCGGCTTGAATGTCGACCAGACGATAAAAGTGCCTTCGCTCATGATCGGCGCTGAGGACGACGTCGTGTTATCTCCAGCGATGATGGATGGAATGGACGCCCACATCGCCGATCTCGAAAAACATGTGGTCGCCGGCTGTGGACATTGGTCACAGCAGGAGAAGCCGGGCGAAGTCACCACGCTAATGGTCGATTGGTTGAAGCGGCGGGTTCCTGCGTAGCCGACATGGCGAGCGGTGCAAAGACGGTTAAGATAGCGGAACTTTCGGGATGCCGGCGCGCTTTAGTGTCCCGAAGGAGACACCGCATGAGCGCCACAAAAGAGTTCTTTGAAACCTGGCTGCAGGAGAATGTCGGCAATCTGCCGGCCGAGAGCGAGGTGAGCGTCGCCGTCCTGGCGCAGCAATTCGAGCAGGATGCCGATGCTGCCGGCTACGGCCACGAGGTTCGCGAAGACGAGCTCGGCAACATCCAGGAGGCGATCGAGGCAGCCCTGAAGAAGGCAAGGACAGGCGAAGAGCCGCAGGCTGCCGACGACAATGAGCTGGCGCCGGTTATGGAGGCGCTGGAGGTCGAGGATCCGAAGAGCGGACCGTAGCGGTTGCGGCTCTTCCCTTCCACGCTACATGACCGGGCATAATGGATGCCAAACACCTCACACTCGGCGTCGTGATCGGCGTGGCCATCGGCGTCGTGTTGGACAACATTGTTGCGGGCATTGGTATAGGTATTGCTCTGGGCATTGCCTTCGGCCTTGCCCGGAAGTCGTCCGGCCGGAAGTGACCAGCAGAACATGTCCTGCCCGATTTTGCCGCCCAGAGGTGCGGCGGTCGCCGCACCGCCGATGCCGAACGGCTACGCCGCCAGCGCCGTCTCCGCCAGCTTCACCCAATAGCTCATGCCGTGCGGGATGACCTCGTCGTTGAAGTCGTAGGCCGGGTTGTGCAGGCCGGCGGTATCGCCATTGCCGATGAAGATGAAGGCGCCCGGCCGCGCTTCCAGCATGTAGGAGAAATCCTCGCCGCCCATCACCGGCTGGATGGCGCGGTGCACATGGCTGTCGCCGGCGACGTCGGCCGCGATGTCGCTGGCAAAGACCGTCTCTTCCGGATGGTTGAAGGTGACGGGGTAGTTGGCATTGTAATCAACCTCGATTGTCGCGCCGAAGGCAGCGCCCACGCCTTGGCAAAGCGCGCGGATGCGCTCTTCAGCCTTCCTGGCGACCTCCTTCTTCAGCGTGCGTACGGTGCCGGCGATCTCGGCGCTCTCGGGAATGATGTTATAGGCGTCGCCGGCATGGAATTTCGTCACCGAGACGACCACCGCCTCGACCGGATCGGTGCTGCGCGAGGCGATCGTCTGCAATGCGCCGACAAGCTGGCTGGTGATGACGATCGGATCGATGGTGCCGTGCGGCATCGCCGCGTGGCCGCCCCGGCCCTTGACGGTGATGGTGAATTCGGCGGTCGCCGCCATGATCGGACCCGGCCTGATGGCGAACTGGCCGACCGGCAGGCCCGGCATGTTGTGCATGCCGAACACCTTGGAGATGCCGAAGCGCTCCATCATGCCGTCCTTGACCATCTCGTTGCCGCCGCCGCCGCCCTCTTCGGCCGGCTGGAAGATAACCGCGACGGAGCCGGCGAAATTGCGTGTTTCGGCGAGGTATTTGGCGGCACCCAAAAGCATCGCGGTGTGGCCGTCATGACCGCAAGCGTGCATCTTGCCCGGGACGGTCGAGGCATAGGATTTGCCGCTGAACTCGTTGAGCGGCAGGGCGTCCATGTCGGCGCGCAGGCCGATCGTCGAGCCTTCGCCGTGGCGGCCGCGGATGATGCCGACGACGCCGGTCTTGCCCAAACCCGTCACGATGTCGTCGCAGCCGAAAGCCTTCAGCTTCTCGGTGACGAAGGCGGCGGTCTTGAAGACGTCGAAATTCAGCTCCGGCGTCTGATGCAAATGGCGGCGCCAGCCGGCCACCTCATCCTGCATTTCGGCGGCTCGGTTCAGGATCGGCATGATGGTTCCATTTCGCTGTTGGAGCAGGCGGTCTTGACCTGCTGCTGTGCAATTGTGCCTGCTGCCCTGCAACCATGCACGCTGCTTTGCATTGTGCTGCTGCTTCCACATTGTGATCGGCAGCACTTTGCCATGTTGACGTCACATAGAGTAAATAGCACCGCGACTGTGGTCCGGGAACAGAGAGCCGGACCATTATCCTGGCGATCGTGTAACGAAATCTTACGGAGCCAGGGGCGACTGCGGCAAGAGGCTATTTCGGTTTTCATGATGCGCTATAGGCATTTCCTCAAACTGTTGGTGGCGGGCGCGGTGGTGCTTGCGGCGCTGGCCGGGCCTGCCTTGGCCAATCCGACCATCCTGTTCGACCTGAACAGCGGCAAGATCCTGCAGCATCAGGAGGCGTTCAGGCGCTGGTACCCGGCATCGCTGACCAAGCTGATGACCGCCTATGTGGCGTTTCGTGCGATTGCCGCGGGCGAGGTCCAGCTCGATTCGCCGATCAAGGTGACGAAACATTCCGCCGGCGAGCCGCCGAGCAAGATGGGCTTCAAGCCGGGTTCGGTGATGCGGCTGGACAATGCGCTGAAGATGATGCTGGTCAAATCGGCCAACGATATCGCCATGGCGGTCGGCGAGAATATCGGCGGTTCGCAAGCGGCCTTTGCCGAACGCATGAATGCGGAGGCGCGGAGGCTCGGCATGAGCGGGTCCCATTTCGTCAATCCGAACGGGCTCTATTCGCCGGACCAGTATACGACAGCGCGCGATCTCGCTTTGCTGGTGATGGCGATCCGCAAGGAATTTCCGCAATATGCCCCCTGGTTCTCGATCGAAGGCCTTGCCGTCGGCAAGAAGGCGATCTCCAACTACAACCTCCTGATCGGCCGCTATCCGGGTGCCGACGGCATGAAGACCGGTTTCGTCTGCTCGTCCGGTTTCAACATGATCGGCTCGGCTACCCGCAACGGCCGCACCCTGGTCGCCGTGGTGCTCGGCGAGCAATCGGCCGTCACCCGCGCCGAGGCGGCGGCAAAACTGCTCGACCAGGGCTTTGCAACCCCGGCCCCGAGTTGGCTGACGGTCGCAGCGCTGCCTGCCTATGGCGACACCATGTCGGCCAACGACATGAACGACGAGATCTGCAAGAAGAAGCCGGTCGAGGAGCAGTCGGAAGCCGCACCCGCCGTCGGCGACAAGGGCAAGGACGTGCCGAAATCGCCCTATCAGGAAAAGCTCGACCATGTGCCGACGCTGATCGCCGTCGGCCTCGGCGGCGCCACGGGGCCGAAGCCGAAGGCGATGCTCGATGCCTCCGGGCAGGAATATGCCGACGTGCCGCTGCCGACATGGCGGCCGGACCGGGCGCCGCCGGCC
>NZ_AYVY01000037.1 GCF_000503055.1 Mesorhizobium sp. LSHC420B00
CCGCCGCCGGCATGCGCCGACGCGACAGCCTCGGCTTCGTCGACGGCGGCCAGGATAGCGCGGATGCGGACGAGGAACTCCGAACCCGCCTCGGTCAGCGACACGCTTCGCGTCGTCCGGTGCAGCAGGCGCACGCCCAACCGCTCTTCCAGGGAGGCAAGGCGCCGCGACAGGATCGTTGCGTCGCGGCCGATGCGAGCCGCCGCCTTGGTGAAGGAGCGTGCTTCGGCGATTGCCGCGAAGGCGGCCATTTCGGCCAATGCTGCCGGTTCGTGCGATTGCTGCATCTGGCGCAGAGCTCAAATGTAAAAGCCAAGGATTATATACCAATAGCGCAGCAGCTAGTTTCACTCAATCCCGGCCCGTCAATCGGCCCATCAACCGGAGTGAGACATGAAAGCGATCGAACTGACTGCCCCGAGACTGGACGCGTTTCGCGCGGCCACCGTTCCCACGCCTGAACCGCAGCGCGGCGAAGTGCTGATCCGCCTGCGCGCCGCAAGCCTCAACTTTGTCGACGTCGCGATCGCGAGCGGCAACTATCCAGGCCCGAGCTTTCCGCTCATTCCCGTCGTCGACGGCGCCGGCGAGATCGTCGGCATCGGCGAGGGCGTGTCGAGGCTCGCCGTCAACGACCGCATCATCGCCCATGCAAAACCGCGTTGGATCGGCGGCCGTCCGCGGCCTTATGAGACCAGAGAGATGCGCGGGCTGACACTGCCCGGCTCGCTCGCCGAATATGTCGTGCTGCCGGCCAATGCCGTCGTGCCGATGCCGGCTCACTTGTCCTTCGAAGCGGCAGCAACGCTGCCGATCGCTGGCACCACCGCCTGGAACGCGATCCGCGCCGCCGATGCCGGGCCCGGATCAGTCGTCGTCCTGCTCGGCACCGGCGGTGTGTCGATCTTGACCCTGCAGCTGGCAAAGGCAGCCGGCGCCACGGTCATCATCACCTCGTCGTCGGACGAAAAGCTGGCCCGCGCCAAGGCCTTGGGTGCGGATCATCTCATCAATTATCGTGAGACACCGGACTGGGACGCCAAGGTGCTCGAGCTGACCGACGGCCTCGGCGCCGATCTGATCGTCGAGACCGGCGGCTCGGCCACCTTCGCCCGCTCAATCAATGCCGCGGCGCCCGGCGGCACGGTGTTCGCGATCGGCTTCGTCACCGGCGCCGAGGCCACCACGAACCTGCTGCCGATCATCATCAAGGCGCTCAAGGTAGTGGGCAACAACACCGGTTCGGTATCCGACCTGCGCGACGCTGCGCGCGCTATCGGCGCCGCCCGTATCGATCCGGTCATCGACACAATCTACAGCCAGCACCAGGCGACCGAGGCCTACGCCCACATGGCGGCCGGCGGCCGGCATTTCGGCAAGCTTGCGTTCAGTCTGTCGTGGTGAGCCTGAAAAGGCAGGGCGTTCAAGCTGCCGATCTCCCCCCTCGTGGGGGAGATGTCCGGCAGGACAGAGAGGGGCGCTGTCCCTCCAGCCTATCAAGCAGTTCGCGCACCCACGTAAGGTTCTCAGCTCATCAAAGTTGAACTGAACGCTGGCGATCCTTCACGCCCCCCTCTGCCCTGCCGGGCATCTCCCCCACGAGGGGGGAGATTGGCAGTTCCACCGCGTCCGCCTAAATCAGCTTCTCCAGCGTGATCGGCAGATCCCGCACCCGTTTCCCGGTGGCGTGGAATACCGCGTTGGCGATCGCCGGCGCCACGCCGACGATGCCTAGCTCGCCGACCCCCTTGCCGCCAAGCACCGAGGAATGCGGGTCGGGAATACCGACTGAGATTACCTCGATGTCGGGAATGTCGGCATTGGTGGCGATGAGATAGTCGGCGAGGTTGTTGTTGACGATGCGGCCGTGGCGGCGGTCGACGATGCCTTCCTCGAGCAGCGCCTGGCCGATGCCCATGATGATGCCGCCCTTCCACTGGCTTTCGGCGAGCTTGGGGTTATAGAGCCGGCCCGAATCCAGCGCCGATACCACGCGCGACACACGAACCGTGCCAAAGTCTTCGTCGACGCGCACTTCGATGAAATGCGCGCACCAGCTGTGGCGGGAATAGTCGCCCTCGGTGTGCGGCAGCGCCATGGCTATGGTGGTGTAGTTCTTGTAGCGGTCCTCGACCGTCGAATTGGCCGGCATCGTGTCGCCCTTGGCCTCGATATGCTGGCGCCCGACGCTGCTGAGCAGTTCGGCGATGGAAACTTCAGGGCCGTTGCCGCGCGGCGACGAAATGCGGCCATTGGCGACGACGAGCGTGTTGGCCTGCAGCGTATGGAACGGCGAAGCCGGATCACTGATGGCGAGCCCGACCAACTGGTCGAGCGCGGCACTCGCCGCCTTGTGGACGGCGCCGGTCATCACCCCGGCCAGCCGCGAACCGCCGGTGACGCCGGCACGGGCATAGCGGGAATCGCCGAGCTTGACGATGACGTTTTCCGCCGGCACGCCCAGCACCTCGGCGGCGGTCTGCGCCAAGATCGTGTAGGTGCCCTGCCCCATGTCGATCGACGAGCTTTCGACCTCAACCGAGCCGTCGGCGAGAATGCGCACGACCGCCTCGCCATAGGCGCGCCGCACCGGGTAGGTGCCGGCGGCGACGCCCCAGCCGATCAACTGGTTGCCGTCGCGCATCGAACGCGGCTGGGGCGTCCGCTTCGACCAGCCAAAGGCTTCAGCGCCGGCCGCGAACGCCTCGCGCAGCTGCCGTGTCGACCACGGCTTCTTCGCATGCGGATCCTGCTCGGCATAGTTCCTGAGACGGATTTCCAGCGGGTCGATACCGACCTCATAGGCGAGCTCGTCGATCGCGCTTTCGATGCCGAAGGCGCTCGGGTTCTCGCCCGGCGCGCGCAATGCCCCCGGCACCACCGTGTTGACCCGCACGACGTTCTGCCGCGACGAGAAATTCGGCGTCGCGTACATGACCGAGGTGACCGAGCCGAGCGGCTCGACCCACATGCCGTCGACCGAGGTCTCGTTGACGCCGCGATGCACGATCGACTGGATCTGACCCTCTGCGTTGGCGCCGAGCGCCACGGTCTGGCGCGTCGCCGCCCGTCCGCCATAGGCGGTGAAGGTCTGCGGCCTGCTGACCGCCAGCTTCACCGGCCGTCCCAGCATTTTCGCGGCGACTGCCGCCACCGCGCCGTAGCCATAGGCGAACGCCTTGGAGCCGAAGCCGCCGCCAATATAGGGCGAGACCAGTCGCACATTCTCGAACGGCACGCCGAACCATTCGGCATAGGTCCGCGCCATGCCGTCGAGCCACTGGCTCGGCTCCCAGACCGTGAGTTGGTCGTCCTGCCACTTTGCGATCAGGCCATGCGGCTCCATCGGCGCCTGGTATTCGCGCGGCGTGTTGTAGGCGTTGCAGATCCTGACCGGAGCCGAGGCGAACGCGGTCTCCGCCTCACCCCACTCCTTGGTCATCGCATCGACCGCAATGCCGTCGCCGGCTTTCGGATCGCTGAGGTCGACGATCGCCGGCGCCTCGTCATAGGCGATCTTGACCAGCGCCGCGGCTGCGACCGCCTGTTCGAAGCTCTCGGCCACCACCGCCGCGATATGCTGGCCGCTGAAGGTGATGCTGCGCGCCAGCGGGCAATAGGCAACAGCCGGCGGCGGCGTGCCCAGCCAGTCCGTGGCGGTTCTCAGCGGCAGGAAATTGTCGGGCGTCAGCACCAGCAGCACGCCCGGCGCGGCTTCGGCCGCTGCCGTGTCGATCGACTGCACCCGGCCGGCGGCAATGGTACTCTCGACCAGCACCGCATAGGTGAGCCCCTCGAGCTGCTGCTCGACGGCGTATTTGGCGGCACCGGTGATCTTGGCCGGTCCGTCGACGCGCGACAGCCGGCCGCCGACCTGATCCGCGAGGACGGCGCCGTCCGAAGCGTCGCCGCGTTTGGCATCGCCAGGTCTTGTTCTCAACTCGTGAACGGTCATGCCGTTTCTCCCATTTTGAGGATGGCGCGGGCGACGACGCGCGGCGCCAGTTCGATCTTGTAGTGGTTGGCGCCATGGTCGACGGCGCCCTCGACGGCGAGCAGGCTGGCTTGCCTGACGACCTCCGGCTCGAGCACCTTGCCTTTCAGCGCCTCTTCGACGGCGCGGGCGCGCCATGGCTTGGTGGCAACGCCGCCAAGCGCGACGCGCAGATCGCGGATCGTCCTTCCGTCGGCCTCGAACTCGATACCGACCGCGGCACTTGCCGCGGCGAATTCATAGGACTGGCGGTCGCGGACCTTGAGATAGGTCGAGCGGCGGGCGGCGGCCGAAGCGGGAATGCCGATCGCGGTGATCATCTCGCCGGGTTCGATCGCATGTTCCCGTTCGGGCGTGCTGCCCGGCGGCAGGAAAAAATCATCGACGGCGACCTGACGGTCGCCGAGATGGAGGATCGCGTCGAAGGCGACGAGCGCAACCGCCAGGTCGCCGGGATAGGTGGCGATGCAGGCTTCGCTGGTGCCGAGCACGGCATGACCACGGGTGACGCCGCCGATCGCCGAGCAGCCGCTGCCGGGCGAGCGCTTGTTGCAAGCGGGGAAATTCGCCGGATCGCGGAAATAGGGGCAGCGCGTACGCTGCATCAAATTGCCGCCGATCGTCGCCATGTTGCGCAACTGCGCCGATGCGGCCTGCCACAATGCTTCCGAGACGGCTGGGAACCGACTCTTGATATCGGCATGGTCGGCGACGCGGCTCATCCTGGCCAGCGCGCCGATCGTGGCGCCCCGGTCATCAACGGCAATCGTGTCCAGTCCCTTGAGATGGGTGATGTCGACCACGGTCTCGGGTTCGGCAACGCCGCATTTCGCGAGATCGACAAGCGTCGTGCCGCCGGCCAAAAGCATGGCGCCGGGAAGTGCTGCTGCCTCACGGGCTGCATCGACGGAGCCGGCGCGGAGATACGAAAAGTCCCTCATGACGCGGCCTCCACGGCCGCCTGGCGCACGGCGGCGATGATATGCGGATAGGCGCCGCAGCGGCAGAGATTGCCGGCCATGTATTCGCGGATCTCCTCGTCGGAACCGGCATGGCCCTCGCGAATGCAGGCGACCGCCGACATGATCTGGCCCGGCGTGCAATAGCCGCACTGGAAGGCATCCTGTTCGAGGAAGGCGGCCTGCACCGCATGCAGCGTGCCATCCTCCCCGGCAAGCCCTTCGATGGTGGTGATGTCCCTGCTCTCAGCCTGAGTGGCAAGCGTCAGGCAGGCCAGCACGCGCTGGCCGTCGATATGCACCGTGCAGGCGCCGCACTGGCCCTGGTCGCAGCCCTTCTTGGTGCCGGTCAGGCCGAGATGGTCGCGCAAGGCGTCGAGCAGGGTAACGCGCGGTTCGACCTCCAGCTCATGTCGATGTCCGTTGATTTGAAGTTGGATTGGAGTTCGGGTTTTGCTTGTCATGGGGCGTCTGGCTCCAGTTGCTTGACGCGGGAGGGGATGATCTGGTGCCCGGCCGGCGAGCGGCAAGGTCAGCTTATGGCTAGGTGAAGGCTATCTTCCCCTTGGGGGAAATGCCCGGCAGGGCAGAGGGGGTCTGCCTGACTTGGCGCGACCTCGGGGAGGCTGCGGCTTGCGAGGTCGAAAGACGTGACATACCGATCCCGTGATTACATGAGAAAGGCGCTCCACAATCGGAGGCGCCTCCGCTTATTACCTAAGGACCTGCTCGGCCCTGTTCAAGCCCAGGATCGAAAATGATCAAAATTGGAGAAAATTGGCAGGGCAGCCAGCCGTCATGCCTGGAGACAAAAAAGCACCACCGGCCCAAGCCGGTGGTGCTCTCTGAACTGTCTGTAGGGGCAGGACAGTCCAATGATCCTGAGGGGATCGTGCTCAATGTCGGCTCATTTTTGCCTCAGGGCATCGGCCGAACAGATGAGGAGTGCCGGCCGCGCCAGGAAATATCCTCCGTCGTCATCCACCGGGACAGGCAAGATGCGGAACGCCGGCCCAGACTCGATCCTGTGATTGTATTTACTTGCGATTATATTTGTCGGAGGCGTAACGAAGTTGGAGGCGTCTCCGTTGTTGAAACGGGGCCTGCCCTATTCGGATCAACACTGGAGAAAAAATTGGCCGCAGAGCCGCCCGTCATATCTGGAGACAAGGCCGAAGCCGCCGCTGCAAAACCGCTGCGCGCCGACGCGCAGCGCAACCGCGACGCACTGGTCGAGGTCGCGGCGAAAGCCTTTGCCGCGCATGGCGTCGATGCCTCGCTGGAGGAGATTGCGCGTCAGGCCGGCGTCGGCATCGGCACGCTCTACCGGCATTTCCCAACGCGCGAGCATCTGGTCGAGGTGGTTTATCGGCGCGAAGTGGAAGGACTGTGCCAGGCGGCCGACGAACTCGCCCACGATCATGTGCCCGACGTCGCGCTCGAACAATGGATGCAGCGCTTCGTCGACTACATCGCCACCAAGCGCGGGCTGTCGACAAGCCTGCGCATCCTGCTCACAACCAACTCCACCCTGTTCTCCGACGTTTCGGGCAGGGTGACGCTGGCTTTGCGGCGGCTGATCGATGCCGCGGTCGCCAACGGCTCGATCCGCAGCGACGTCGATGCCTCCGACGTGCTGCATGCGCTGGGCGGCATCTATTCGGCCCCGGACACCAAGGACTGGCGCGACCGCTCGCGCCGATTGGTGTCGCTGCTGATGGATGGGCTGCGGTTTGGAGCGGCCAAATCCGGCCCATCCAGGGAATGACGAATGCAATGACTGCCCTTATTTCAGCGAGATGCTCATACCGCTGAGATCGGCGTTGACTTGCAGACCTACCTGCCTGCCTGTGAGTTCGAGTTGGGCACCCTTGTCATTGGTCATGACGATCACCTGGGCTCCTTTGCCAAGCGCGCCGCCACCGCCCGCTGCACCGTACACCCCCGTCACATCCCGGGCGCGGCGTATGTGGCGCACGGTACCTTTGAAATAGGTCTTGGAGGCGCCGAAGGCGAGGCCGCCCGAGATGCCGCCGACCGAGATGGGATATCGGCGACCATGGAAGGTCAGTGTGCCCTCGCCTCCGGAGCCGCCGATGAAAAAGGCCGCCTTGTAGATGGCGAAGCGGATCGTACCGCTGTCGGCATGCGCGACGCTGGCAAAGCTAACTGCCGCGGCGGCGATGACGGCAACCGCGACTGAACGAAATCTGGACGAAATCTTCATGATGAGAACTCCTCAAGATCGCCGCATGCCCAGCCGACCGGGCACATCGGCGTCGTATCAAAGTCATAGCTGAACAGTCTCGCCCGTCATTGGTTCCAAGCACGCGGCCTGAATTCGGCTGCAAGAAGACCGCTACGAAACGAGGCGGACGGCGAGCATAGACCTGGCTGTAAGAACAGCGGCCGAATGGTGGGAATCCTTCGCCGGCGCTCCTATGAAAACGTAGGTGTTGAAGCCGAACGGTATTAGTCTGCGCTGTCTGGGGTTTCGGGAGCGCGGCAAAGAATGGATTTGAACTCTGGCTACGGCTACCTGCTGATCGGCGGCCTGATCCTGGTCGGTGCCGGGCTCCTGGTCGTTTCGCTGATCGTCAATCTCCGTGTGGCGCACAGTGTGCGTGACGACGTACGCCATCGTGAAAAGCTGCTGGAATATTATCGCAACATCTTTTCGCAGCTGGGCGTGATCCTGATCGGCATTGGCGTGTCCCTGTTCATCTTCTTTTTCCAGCAGAACTATCAGGACCAGCGTAAACGCGAAACGGAGCTCCAGCAGGTTCTCGCCAAACTGGCGGCGCGTATTGCCCGCGGCGGCGCCGTCGTGGAGGCCCTTGGCGAATTCGATGCGCTGCTGGATGATGGCGGCGCCTATGTCAGTCCGGAACTCGGCGGCAACAATGCCGCGGTCAGCGCCCACGGGACGGCGCTCGCCAAGCAGGTTTCGCAGATCCTTCTGGTCGAACGCGACGTCGATGTTCAGGGGTTCGATACCCTGAATTTATCACGCGATTTCGAAGCATCGTTCGTCGTCAACGAGCTCAACCCAACGCTATGGTTCAACATCGTCCGGGACGAGAGCGACATCAAATATGCCACCACTCAGATCGCCCTGGATTACAAGGACCTGCAGGATGCGATCGGCGGCGAGGCGATCGAGGTTGCGATCGCCAATCCCGAAAAGGAGCGGAAGATCAAGCAGGAGGTGCTCGACATTTTTTATGATGCCGACCTCCTGCGCCAGCGCAGCAGGCGGTTTCTCGGCCGCGCATGCTGGCTGTTCAGCAAGGGGCGCGGTTTCGTCAAGCTTGCACCGGCCAATGAGATCGAAGCCGATGCCAGGTCGCACCAAGAATGGATCGACCGGTCGAAACCCTTCCTGACGCAAGCGACGCCGGGCAGCGGCGATTGCTTCAAATTGCTCCAGTTCGGCCCGGCATCCTGAACCGGCAAAGGCTCGCCCGCCCCGCGACGGCTAATCACCCTCGCGCTGCAGCGTGCCGAGATGATTGTCGTTGAGAAACTCGATGGTCACGGCCGACGCCTTGCCGTCGGGGTCGATGACAAAGCTGACGGCCGAGGGCCTGTCCGGCATCTCGGCATCGGGGAAGGTCACGAAGAGGTCGCGGTCGAAATGCTTCAGTGGATAGGACCGCGCACCGGCGGGCCCGACCTTGAGGACAAGAGCCTCTCCTTCGCCCGACACAATAGCATCGCCGATGAAGTCGTTGAAGTAACGGCCGGCATAGGCACTGGCTGGCCCGGCCGGACTTGCCGGAGAGGGCGGCACGGCATAGGTGGCCTTGGCCGCCGCAATCACCGGCCCGAACATGCCTGCATAGATATCATTCCATGCCTTTACCTTATCTTTCCCCAGCGTTCCGTCGAAGACGAGATCGGCGAAGCTGTCGGACAGTCCCTCCGGCACGCCTGTCGGAAAGGCGTTGGCGATGACGACGATGCCAAGCTTCTCCTCGGGGAAGAGCATCACCAGACTGCGTGCGCCGGTGCTGAAGGCGCCCGCATGACCCCAGACCAGCCCGTGCCGGCCGAATTCGACATTCCAGCCGAGGCCGTAGAAGGCCTCGCCTCCGGAGACGGGGTTCTTGCCGCGAACCATCAAGGGAATATGTGTCTGGTCCAGCGCATCGGCGGCAATGAGTCTCTTGCCGGCGTAGGCCCCGTTGCCGAGCACAAGGCGCATCCATTGAGAGAGATCGCGTGCGGTGGAACTGACGCCGCCTGCTGGCGCCTGCGCATCCGGATAGCGCTGGACCTTCGCGGCCCAGGCGCCATCGATCTTGGCGTGGAGTTCGGCGCGGTTGGCGTGCTTGATGAAGTCCGAATGACGCGAACTGGTCGAGGCCATTCCAAGCGGACGATAGAGCTTCTCTTCGGCGACCTCTTCCCAGGGCTTGCCCGTCGGCTTCGCGGCGGCGACGGCACCCTCGGTCAGTCCGAAATTACTGTAGGAATAGCCGGCACGAAAGCTCGACGACGGCGACACGAACCGCAGGCGGCGCAGGATCTCCCCGCGGTCATAGCCAATGTCCTCGAGGTCGTCGCCCGCCGTGCCGGGAAGCCCGCTGCGGTGCGCAAACAGGTCGCGGACCGTGAGTTCGCTGGTCGGATAGGGCTCGGCGAGCCGGAAAGCCGGATCGAGGTCGGCGATCTTCGAATCCCAGGAAGCGACCCCGTTGCTGACCAGCGCCGCCACGACGGTGGCGGAGACCGGCTTGGAGAGGGAGGCGATCTGGAAGACCGTGTCCGCATCGACGGTCTCCGGTTTTCCGGCTTCGCGATGCCCGAACCCCTTGAGGAAGATCACCTCGTCGCCATGCACGACGCCGATGGCCAGACCGGGCACGCTACCATCCGCGACGACGCCTTCGGCAAGTAGTTCGAGCTTCGCAAGGGCCGCGGCGATCCTGTCGGGTGGGATGGTATCGGCCGACGCCGCTTTCGGCAAAAGCACCATGATAGCGATGAAGGCCAACATCCTCCAACGGAGGTGGTTCCGCTTTATGAATAGCCGCATGCTCAGCCCCCTCCGCTTCACCGGCGTGCACTATTGCAGGCCGACGCAGGGAAGGCCAGCCTCACGCTCGACCCGCCATCCATTGACGGATGTCGGTTTCGCACCAGTCGAAATTCAGACAGCCGCGCCTGAGCTAGGATGCCGCGCGCAGGCGAAGGCGCCGCCTGCTGGCGCGGGCCTTCTCCGCCACCGCAGCGGTGATCTCGACCACGCCGTCTTCACGCGGTCTGGCGTTGGTGACCTTGTGGAGCCGCTCATAGGGCAACAGTTCCTTGACCCGGGCTTGAAGCGACGCGACTTCGGCACGCAGATCCTCGCATTCCTGCCGCTGGACGTCGAACTGTATCTGTTCGGATGCCTGCTGCAGGGAAAGCTGCGAAAAATTCGCGCTGACCGCGGAAAGGTTCATCTTGTCGCTTTCGCTCTCCTTCATGAGAGCAGACAATTTTTCCTCGGCGATTTGCTTTTCGGCCACCGCGTCGCTCGCTTGAGCCTTGAGCCTGGCGATCTCGCTGACGGCTTCGCTGTTGTGGTTCGAGGCGGCTTCCAGTCGCGATCGGAGATCCTCGATCTCAGAACGCAAGCCGGTCATCTCCGCGACACCGCGTGCAAGTTCGGCTTCCCTGTCCCCGTCCCTGATGCGGGCCGCTTCCGTCATTTCCGACAGCTTGGCCTGCGCCATGTCGAGCGATTTCTGCAGCCGCATTTCCTCTTTCTCGCTCTTGCCAAGCGCGACCAGCAGTTCCGAAACCTGTGCGGCGTCATTGGCGTGGACAGTCGAGAGTTCGTCCAGCCTGTGCCGGGCCTCGGCCTCCCGTTTCAGCGCCTTGTCGAGGTCGATCGACAGGCTAACATGTTTCTCCCGCAGCATCTCGTTCTCGCGCGAGCGTCTGTTGGCCTCGACCGCTCTGGCCGAGAGCGTTTTGACAAGCTCGCCGAACTCGGCCTCGCGTTTTGCGCTCGCATTGCCTGCCACGACGAGCTCCAGCCTTGCTGCAGCCAGCGCGCCGCGAAGTGCTTCCTTGTCCTCGACCAGGCTCGCCTCATGCTGCTGCAGCGCCTCGATAGCGCTGTCGCGCTCGCGCTGCTTTCTGGTTGCATCGTGGAGCTGTTCGGATAGTGCTCTTTGTTGCGCGGTCAAGCTGGTATTTGCCAGCTCCAATTCGTTGGCGCGAAGAATGTCGCCGTGGAGGAGTTTCAGGAATTCGCCTGTCAGATGATGCGAGGTCGCGATCTCCGACAGTTTCGCATGGATCTCCCCAAGATACTCCTGCGCGTCGTGAAAGAGCCCATCGACCGCACTTAAGGCAGCGAGCCGGGTTTGCGTGTGGGGCGTCAGCCGTCGCGCGGTCTCGAAGGCATCCGCATTGGCCTCAAGTTGCGAGCTGTCATCCATTGCCGCGAGATTCCCATCCGACACAGTCTCATCCGGGACAGTGACGTCGTTCAACGGCGACTGATCGTCCACGTTGAGACATTCGCTAAACGCATCCGCCAAATCGGTTTCGAGCTCCTTGAACGCCCTCTCCACAGTCTCGGCACGCTTGATCAAACCTTTGAAATTCATGACTGAATATCCCTCTCGTGCAGCGCCGTTAAGGAGCGAACATTCGCCTCCCCCGAATACGGGTTCACCCCTGACCGTGCGCTCTGGCCGACGCCACGCTAGGGACAGGCTCGGCCACTGTCCTCGTGTATTTGAATGACGCGCCTCGCGGCAGTCGCCGATGGCGCGATTCGTAGCGACGGCGACAGTTCCAACGAACGCGTTGGGCGGCATCTGCTCGGCCGCCGCAAAACCGTCGAAGCTCGACATGAACCGGTTATTTCGTCTGGCGGCATCGGTGCTTGATGCCGCCAATATTTCATTCCACACACCGGTCACGATGACGGACGAGATACGGGATCAGCGCCAGGTGTTCAGGTGGGCCTTGCCTGCCTCCGCGGTCCTGCATTTGCTCGCCGCGGCGCTTCTGTTGTCCGCGCTGCCGGTGTCGCCCCCGCAGCCGCAGAAGGATCAGGCCATCGGGGTGGATCTGGTGCCGCCGCCCAAACCATCGGAGAAAGCCAAACCTCCGCCTCCTGCGAAACCGCCCAAGCCCGAAAAGCCGCCGGAAGCAAAGATCGAGACGCCGGCGCATCCGGAAGCCGGCCCTCAGAGGCCTGTCTTCCAATTCGGCGAGAAGGACGCTGGTCCTCGCAAGTCTCTGGACGGCAACAGTGCGGAGGATGGTTCGGAACAACCGACGGCGCCGCAAGATCCCAATAAACAGGATCTTGCGCAGCCACCTGCCGTGACTGCGGTAGACGGCAAAGACCCGGCTCCGCCGCCTGGCGCATCCGCGCCGCCTAAGCCCAAGCGAGCGGCCAAGGTGCAAAAGCCGCTGAAGCTTGAAGAAGCGAAAAGATTGTTCTCGCAAACAGCAACCGGTGATCCAATCGCGACAACCGCCATGAGAAATGTGCCGCGCCCCGATCGGATCGGTCAGCTCTGCTTCTGGGAAGTGCGCGAACAGTTGCGCCATGCTTCGCCCCCCTACTTTCCTGACGTCTTGCGTCCCTTCAGGTTGAAGGCCGGCAATATCATGCAAGTCTCCAGGACCGAGTTCCGCGCCGGCGGGCTTGTGGTACGCTCTGAGCTTTCGTTGCGAGGTCGATCCGGATGCGACGAAAGTCGTGTCGTTCGCCTTCCGTGTTGGAGATCCAGTGCCAGCGCCGCGGACTGCCCGCCAAATGGGTGGCCCAGACTGATCGAGGTCGGCTCGCCGGCCGCATCAAATCTACGATGCCGGCGAAGTCTTCGCGCCCCGGCATCCGTAAGGTGGCTTTCGCCAGCAGCCGCCTCACGGTGGGACGAATGCTCGCCCGCCTTGGCAATCGCTGTGTCGAGGTTTAGCTTATGCTAAGGGAGGGTTCGATGACTTCAAGTTTCAATGTTCACCATGCTGCCGGCTATGAGCAGCTCATGGGTCGCTGGAGCCAAAAGCTCGCGCCGCTGTTCATCGACTTCGCGGGCCTTAAGGACGGCGAAAAGATCCTCGACGTCGGTTGTGGCACAGGCAGCCTGACCTTCGCGCTCGTCAAGGCCGCTGAACTCCGTGAGGTCGCCGCGATCGATTTTTCGGCCGTTTTCGTCGAGGAGGCAATCCGGCGCAACACCGACCCGCGGATAAAAATCCGCCAGGCGGATGCCTGCGCCCTGCCCTTTGAGGACGGCGCGTTTGACCGCGCCCTGGCGCTGCTCGTGCTCCATTTCGTGCCCGAAACCGGCAAGGCAGTCGCTGAGATGCGCCGCGTCGTGCGGCCGGGCGGCGTGGTCGCGGCGACCGTATGGGACCATCTCGGCGGCATGCCCGGAATGCGCATGATGATCGACACGGTGGCAGTGCTCAGCGAAGGCGGCCGCCAGCTGCGCGCCCGCTATTGCACCCAGCCGATGATGCAGCCGGGCGAAATGCAACGGACCTTTGTCGAACAGGGTCTCCGGGACGTTACGGAAACGCAGCTGATGATCCGCATGGACTACCAAAACTTCGACGACTACTGGGCGCCGATTGCCGCCGGCGAAGGGCCGCTCGGCAAGTATGTGGCCACGCTCGATCCAGAAGAGCGGGCGCGCACCGACGCCGCCATGCGCGACGCCTATGAGGCCGGCCGGCCCGACGGCCCGAGGTCCTTTGCCAATGTCGCCTGGGCCTGCCGCGGCGTCGTTGCCTGACATTGGCGCTAATGCATGCCGCGCAAAAGTGGGCAGCGGTTTTGCCGTAACGACATGCATAAAAAAGAACCTAAAGCACGTCGCATGAGGCCGATCGAGCGCGACGGCTTTAGCCAATCCCATAGACCAGCCCGACGCGGCCGTCCGACAGCTGCTCGACCTTGCGCAGTTCGAGCCCACGACGATTTTTCGCCGTCCCAAACAGCGCCTTTCCTTCACCGGCGAGCAGGGGATAGACGATCAGCCTGAGTTCATCGACCAGCCCGGCATCGATAAGGCTCGCGGTAATTTGGGCGCCGCCCATAAGGTAGATATCCTTGCCCGGCTGCTGCTTGAGGGCAGCGATGTCCTCAAAATTCCGCACGAAGCGCGTCTTTGGCCAGGCCGCCGAAGTCATTGTGTTCGACAGCACATAATGCGGGGTCTGGGCGGCGAAGCGGGCCCATTCGAGCTCGGCCGGCTTCGGCAATTTGCCGGTCATCGGCAGCGGCTTGTCGGGCTCGTTCTGGATGGCGCTCCAGTAGCGCTCGTAACCAGCATACATGACGCTGCCAAGGAGGCAGGCATCGATTTGCGGCGTCAGGCCGTATTCCTCGGACCACGCATCGACCCAATCGGCGTATCCCTCGGGTCCCTCCATCTTGCCGTCCACGGAAATTTTCATTCCAGTGATCAATTTACGCATGACTTCCTCCATCAGGCTTGCGGGATGCAAGCACGTTTCATCGGTTCATCGTTGCTTCGTATGGCTGGCGGCGACCTCAGGGATGGCCGCCGCGAGTTACATCAGGCCGGCAAGCGGCGGTCGTATTCTTCCCGCAGGCGGCTCCAGCCGTCCCAGAACGAGGTCGGTGTCTTGCCCGCCAGACGGGCGGCCAGCAGGTCGAGGTGTATGTGCCAGCCGGCAGTGATGTTGAGCTGGATTGCACGTTCCGGCAGCCGCCGATGGACGACGGTGAGCAGCACATCGCTACCCTTCGCCTCCAGCAAGAAGGAGACGCCGCCGGTGTTTCCCCAGGTGATCGAAAGCTTGCGCGGCGGATCGAGTTCGGTGATCCGGCCCTCCATCCGATGCTCTTCGGGGAAACCCGCGGGGCGCTGGCCAGGCGGGTCGGTCAGCTCGTCGTTGCGCCAGACGAACTCGAACGCGCTGCCGGCCTTCATTTCCATTTGGCCTGCGGCCATCCATTGCCGTCGCAAGTCACTCTCGGTGAGATAGGCCCAGACGCGCTCGATGGGGCCGGGCAAAAGGCGCTGGATGGTGAACGTGGCGGGCTCGGTCAGCTCGCCATAGGCGCCGATGGTTCTCATCTGGTTCATTGCTCGTCTCCTTCTTTCGGATTGGGCGATTTCCTGGGCTCATCCTGGGCTTTGCGTGCGTCCTCTTCGCGAAGAAGGCGTTCGAGAACATCGAGACGACCGGTCCAGAAGCGCTCGTAGAAGCCGAGCCACTGATGTGCGCTGGCTAGGGGTCCAGGGGCTAGTCGGCACAAATGCGTGCGGCCCCTCACCTCTCGATGAATAAGCCCTGCGTTCTCCAGCGCCTTGATGTGCTTGGAGGCGGCCGCGAGCGACATCACGAAGGGTTCCGCCAGCTGGCTTACCGTTTTCTCGCCATCGGCGAGATCGCGAAGCATGTGCCGGCGGGTGGCGTCGCCAAGGGCGTGAAAGACCGCGTCCATCTGGTGTGTCTCTAATTCAACCATTTAGTTGAATATAGACGCGCGCTTTGAGATAGTCAACCGTTTGGTTGAATAATTTATGTGAAGCGCTGCGGGCCGTTTGCGCTCACCGAGGACGTCGAGGTGACAGGGGATGCGGACGCGCGCTCGGGAGCAGTGGAGCGCAGGCTCTTACTTGCCGTCGAAGAAAGTGTGGATCGCGGTTTCCAGCTTTTCGATAAGCTGAGGGTTGTGGCAGCTGCCAGCCCAGATCAGGGCGTTCAGCCTCATCTCCTTGTTGATAAAGCTCACCTTCCCAGAATCCAGCAGGTATTCCGCGATCTCGTAGTGCCGCCCTTTGATCGCCTCGATGAGCGCGTTGTTTCTCCCCGTCTTGTCGGTCAGATTTACTTCCGCGCCATTCTGCACGAGCAACTTGACGACTTCCAGATGCCCGTTCTTCGCCGCCTCGATAAGAGCCGTTCTGCCGTAGTAGTCAGCTCGCGCGTTGATCTCTATTTGGGGGTGTCTCACGAGGACTGAGATACACGCGTAATGTCCCTTGGCCGACGCAAGACTCAAGGGCGTGCTCTTCCACTTGTTTCTGGAATTCACGTCGATTTCCGGGTCTTCGATCAGCGCCTCCACCACAGCTGTGCGGTCATTGAGGGCTGAAAGGTGAAGTGCAGACCAGCCGCCGTCGTCCGACTGATTGATATCGGCGCCAGCCGCCAATTCCGATCGAACCGCCTCCGCATCGCCTTTTTCTGCCGCGATCAGCAGGTGAGACCAGTCTCTTGCCCCTTCGGCTTCCAAGCTGTTGGTCAACGCAGTCGCCTCCTCGGATAGTCGGCAGAATACCACATTATCGGCAATAGTGGCGGCTCCTGTACTCGAGTCCAATGGGTCAAAAGCTGGAACGCTGTCGGCCCGAACGGACATCGAGATCAGCGCTTCACGTCCGTCTCCTCACATTCTCCTGATATCGACTGGCTTTGCCGGCCATCCGGACTAGATAGAGCCTGCGCCGGGCGGAACGATGCAGAAGGACCTGAACATGCCTGAACAGATTACCCTGAATAGACCTGAACAGATCAGATTGAACGACGGCTCCGCCATTCCGCAAATCGGCCTCGGCGTGTGGCAGGTCGATCCAGCCATCACCGCCAAGGTAGTGCGCTGGGGAATCGAGGCCGGCTACAGACTGATCGACACCGCCGAAGGCTATCAGAACGAGGAAGGTGTCGGGCAGGCAATCCGCTCGGCCGGCGTGCCGAGAAGCGAGTTGTTCATCACCTCGAAACTGCGCAACGGCGCGCATCAGCGCGACGCCGCCTTGCGCGCCTTCGACGAGACGATGAGCAAGCTCGGCATCGAGCAGATCGACCTGTTCCTGATCCACTGGCCGGTGCCCAGCCAGGACAGATATGTCGAAGCCTGGAAGACGCTGGTCGAACTCAGGCAATCAGGCCGGATCAAGTCGATCGGCGTTTCGAACTTCAACCAGGACCATCTCGAACGGATCATCGGCGAGACCGGTGTCACGCCGACCGTCAACCAGATCGAGCTCCACCCCCGCTTCCAGCAGCGTGACAAACGCGAATTTCATGACAGGCACAACATCCGCATCGAAAGCTGGAGCCCGCTGGGCAGCGGCCGGCTGTTGAACGATCCGACGCTTGAAAGCATTGCCAGGAAACACGGCAAGTCGCTGGCGCAGACGATCGTCAGGTGGCATCTTCAGGAAGGGCTGATCGTTATTCCAAAGTCGATCCACCAGGACCGCATCGCCGCCAATTTCGATGTCTTCGATTTCGAGCTGGAAGCGAAGGACCTCGAGCTCATTCGGGGCATGGATTCGCCCGACGGCCGCTCCGGCCCGAACCCCGCTACGGCCGCATTCCTGTTCTGAGGGCCGACAGTGAAGCTGCCGATCTCCCCCCTTGTGGGGAGATGTCCGGCAGGACAGAGGGGGGGGCGCTGTCCCGCCGGCCTATTGAACTCTCCGGCTCATATCCCAACCCAGCGGGACCTCAGGCAGCCGGTTCACTGACGGAAAAAAGCTGCAGGCTGCCGGGAACACCTACAAGCTCCATCTCGCCATGCTCTTCAAAAGCCAGGCCGGAACCGGCCGCGAGATCACGAACCGTGCGCGACGCGATGATCTCGCCCGGTCCGGCAACGTCGAGCAGATGTGATGCCAGTTGAATTGCAACACCGGTGAAGTCGTCTCCGCGCCTTTCGCATTCGCCAATATGGACTGCCGCGCGAACCTGAAGGTCTAACCTCTTCATTCGACGACGGACCGCGATTGCACATTGGATCGCCCGCGTTGGTCGCAGAAATACCGCGAGAAACCCGTTTCCGGTGCGGCTGATTTCTTGACCGTTAGCAAGATGCAATTCGTTGCGTATCTCGTCGTCGTGTCGCTGCATCAGATCGCGCCGCGCCCGGTCGCCAGCGTTGACGGGAGCCGGCGGCAACCCGACGATTTCCATGTGCAGCACGTCACAAGCACGCGCTCGCTCGACGTTGCCGGCAGCGAGCCGGTGACAAAAGCCTGGATCTCGTCGACCAAACGATCGGAATTCTCCCCCCAGATTACGTGATCACGGCCGGCAAGCTCAATGTATCTGGCGCCTTCGATATGCGTTGCCAGGTAGCGCCCCTCTTCCGGTTTTACCCAGCGGTCGCCCGCCGTCTGCACGATCAGTGTCGGGACGTGAACGGTTGGGAGAAGGGCGCGAACATCGATTTCAGTGCCCCAGCGCCAGAGCGCGACCGCGTCGGCAGGTGAGGCTGAATTCCTAAGATACGCGGAACCATTCTCTCTCGAAACTGTCGTTCATCAGGCTGGGTGCGGCGTTGCTCATGTCCGCCGGCTCCCCCCACTGTCTCTCGACGGCGGTCAGATCTTCTTCTACCTGCTCGCTTGTCCTTGCCCATGGATAATCCGGCGACCATCGGCCGCTGGCATAGGTTCCGTTGAGCACGACAGCCGCTGTTCGTTCGGGATAGGTCGCCGCGAAAAGCATGCACATAGGCCCCCCTTCGGAGCTGCCGAACAGAACCGTTCGCTTTGATCCGACCGCATCCAACACCGCTCGCATGTCTTCCATCCGCTCTTCCAGCGTTGGCAAACCAACATTGCGATCGGACAGTCCGGTGCCTCGCTTGTCCATACGGATCAGGCGGGCAAAGGAACCGAGACGCTGGAGCATATGCGCCAGCCGCGGCGATGACCAGGCAAGGTCGAGGTTGGAGACCCACCCAGGCACATAGATCAGGTCGACCGGCCCGTCGCCGGTTACCTGATAGGCGATGTTGATTCCGGCCGATTTGACATAGTGGGTCGCGGGGCGCATCGGCTCGGCCCGGGACGCCGGCCGCTCACCTGTTCGGGCTGCCGACGTTGGCGGTGTCTGGGAAGGCGACACCGAGGCGGCTATCCGGGTAGCGGCTTGCGGCGTCACGCGGCGCGTCCGCAGGTCATCATAGAGTTGCCGGGTCTCCGGCTCGGGCTGCAAGCGGAGCTGCAGTTGCAGCACATCACGGCAGCGCTCATACTGTTTCAGCGCGAGGTTAAAGCGGCCCTGGGCGGCATAGGTCCGCATCAGGGCTCGGTGGATATCCTCCCGTAAGGGCTCCAAAGCCAGCAGGCGCACCGCCGCCCGCAGGCATGATGGAAGATCATTCGTTGCCGAATAGTGCGCGACGAGCTTCTCCAGCACGATGGTTGCGATTGCCGTCAATCGCTCGCGCTCCACTCTGAGCCAATCTTCGAACGGCTCCTCCTTCAGGCCGAACCCGTCCAGGAGGTCGCCACGATAGACGACGAGCGCCTGCTCGAGTTGCTCCGGGTCGGAGCCGGCGGCCAGCGACTCGAACCGCGCGACGTCGAAATCAAGATCGTCGAGATTGAGCGTAATGCTGTCGCCGTCGCTCAGAAACCTTTCGCCATCGGATGCGCCCATTCCTTTCCTTATGGCGGATAGGGCCTGTCGAAGGTTCATTCGGGCCTGGGTTTGGCTGTTGCCGCCCCACAAAAGCGCGGCGAGCTTCTCGCGCGATTGGGAGTGTCCGGATTGCAGGGCGAGATAAGCCAGCATGGCGCGAGCCTTGCGGCTGAAAACCGGGGCCACCGCTCCTCCGGCAAAGTCAAAGCCGCCTAACAGACAGAGATGAGGGTGCGCCATCGGATCCGCCACAGCCACAGCTTCTTTGCGATCCTTTCCTGTACTTGCCTCTATTTCAACCGTCATTTCGCCCGGCCTGGTGTTTTTCACGAATCCTTCACGCTGGCTCCACCGCGTTTCTCACGACGCAGGGAAGACAAGTGTCGGGAGACTGGTATCTCAGGAGGACGCTGTGCTACCCCCGACGGAATGGCCCATCTGGCATGATGATTCAAGGCAGGACCCGCAGCCGCGCGGCGGGCCACTGCGCCACGACATTGCGCTCGCGCGCTATCTTGAGAACCAGCGGGCCCGCCGGGCGTCAATGATCCAGGGGTTCGATTTCCGGACCGCCGCGGTCAGCTTGCGCGCACTTTTGGCGAATGCGGGTGGCCGTGGATATCGGCTCTTGGAGGTCCTGGGCATTCGGCCCTTTCATATCCCCGAGCCATCCACCAGCGGCACATCTTCGCCTTCCCACGGGCTCGGCATTGAGCCTTTGCTGAGATTGGCCGACGGCAGCGGCATCCAGCACTTCAGTTCGGGTTCGGCATATTCGACGATGCGTCCTGGAGACGAATCGGAAGCGCGCCAGCCTTCGCTGCCGAACTGATCGGCGCGGGCCCAGTAAGCCATGTCGACCTCGGCCGGCCCCTGTTCGGAAGGCCGAACCGTGACAAGGATTCTGCTGCCGTCCCTTGGCGCGCTCGACATGTGGCGCCACTGATCGGGCTCGTCCATTGCACTTCCTCCTGCGATCTTCGCCTCGCGCGGATAGTCGCTTCGCGTTCGGAAGCGGTCAACCCGAACTTTTTTGCCTGAGGCAAAATCCCTGCCCCGTCGTCGAGGAACAAGTCATGGCGCGCCGGGTTTGGGCAAGTTGTTGAAGGAAGCAAAATGAGACCAGCGCGCCGACCGATCGTTAGCATTGTTGCATGGCAGGCCGCGCCCTTCGTTCCCAACCCGGTCCGATCGCAATGAGGCAGGCCGGTTCCGATCGTTCCACCCCACCGGAGGAGGGTAAAGGCGGCATAGGCCGCGCGCTCGGCCTCGGCCTGATAACAGGGGCGGCCGACGACGATTGTTCCGCGATAGGCACCTATGCCAGCGCCGGCGCCCGTTTCGGACCCGACCTGCTTTGGACGGCTCCGGTGACGTTGCCGATGATGTACGCGGTCGTCTACCTGTCGTCGAAGCTCGGCCAGGTATCGGGGCGCGGATTGTTCCACGTCATCAAGGACTTTTACCCGCGGTGGCTGCTCTGGTCGGTGCTTTTGGGTGTGCTCGTCGGCAACACCATCGAGGCAGCGGCGGATCTCGGTGGAATGGCCGCGGCGATCAACATATTCGTGCCGCTTCCCATTCCGCTGATCGTGCTGTTCGTCGCCGCCCTCATCTTCGCCCTCCAGGTCTTCGGCTCCTATACTTTGATCCGCAACATCTTTCGCTGGCTGGCGCTGGCGCTGCTCGCCTATGTCGGTGCCGCCATTCTGGCCAAGCCGGACGCCGCGGCGGTGCTGCGCGGGACGCTGCTCCCCAGGATCGAATTCAACCGTGAGTTCCTGTCGATCCTGGTCGCCATCATCGGCACGACGCTGTCCGCCTATCTCTACACGTGGCAGTCCAATGAGGAGGTCGAGGAGGAGATTGCCCAGGGGCGGACAACGCTCAGGGAAAGGAAGGGCGCCACCGACAGCGAACTCCGTCGCTCTCGCCGGGACATCCTCATCGGCATGATGTTTTCAAATCTCATCATGTATTTCATCATCCTGTCGACGGGTGCTACGCTCTACAAGGCGGGCCACCACGATATCGACACGGCCGCGCAGGCGGCGGAGGCGCTGCGGCCGCTCGCCGGCCAGGCCGCAAGCGTTCTGTTCGCCGCAGGCGTGATTGGCGTCGGTTTCCTCGCGGTTCCTGTCATGACCACCGGCGCTGCCTATGATGTGGCGCAAGCCATCGGCTGGAAAAACAGCCTGCACGCCCGGGCTCGAGAGGCGCCCAAATTTTATCTCGCCATCGGATTTTTTACCGCGATCGCCGCCGGCCTCAACTTCCTTGGCTTCAATCCGATGAAGGCGCTGGTCTGGTCCGGCATCGTTCAAGGCTTCTCGACGCCGCCCTTGCTGCTGCTCATCATGCTGATGACGAACAACCGCAGGATCATGGGCGACCAGGTGAACAGCCGCAGCACCAACATACTCGGTTGGGCAACGACCGCCGCTATTTTCTCGGCGACGATCGGCCTGGTGGCAACCTGGTTCATGTGATCAGGCGGAAGCAAAGGGATGCCGCCGGTTGGATTACCCGTTCCCGCTTGCGGATTGTCCCAACTTTGCCGGTCTTGGAAATTCCACAACGTCGCCCGTGGGCCGCTTGTATTGTGCCGCGACAATTGCATCGATCAGGAGATCCAGAGCCGCACGAGCCGTGCGGCTCGTCTCNGGAGGTGTGCGGCGGCAAAGTCGCTTGTCATAGGCTTCTCCTTGTTGCCCGCCGGCCGGCAAGATGACCGCCTCGATTTACCCAAAAGCAAATATCCACAGCCGGATTTGAATCAAATTGGCCTGACTCACCACATGCCGCGGACCCCACGCCAGCACCTTGGCCTGTGCCCGCGCCGCGTCCTCTCCGAGGGCCGCTAGGCCATCCAGGATCGTGGCATCAGGACATGGTTCCCCGACGTCGCGCCGGAGCGCCCGAGGGCGACTTGCCTGATATGTCCGGCCGGCTGTTCATGCGCTCTGTCCGACGCGCTACGCTATCGCGGCTGCAGGCGCTGCAGCGATCTTTCAGCGCGGTACGGCGCGTTGAATGAACCAATTGCGGGCGATGTGCAGCAAACTCAGTTCGCTCATCGCCCTGCTTTTGAAATTTTCTCGCTCTTTTAATTCTACAAAATGTCTAGACTTAAAATAGATCGCTAGACCCAAGATCTTAAAATAGAGCGCTTGAGAGGGAGCTAGGAATGTCGAAAAAGCTCGTGGTGGGGCTGTCGGGCAACTTGACCCGGCCATCGAAGACCAAGGCGTTCGTCAGCCACATTGTCGGGCAGGCCGCCGAAAGCATCGGCGCAGCCTCGGCCGTCTTCGACATCGAGGATCTCGGCGCGTCCCTGCCGCAGGCAAGGCGCCTCGGCGACCTCGACCCGGCGGCGCGCAACATCGTCGAACGGCTGCTGGGCGCCGACATCCTGGTGGCCGGCTCGCCCACTTTCAAAGGCAGTTATACCGGGCTTTTCAAGCACTTCTTCGACCTGCTCGACCCGTCATCGCTGAGGGGCAAGCCCGTCATCCTCGCCGCGACCGGCGGGGGCGAACGCCATTCGCTGATCGTCGAGCACCAGCTGCGGCCGCTGTTCGGCTTCTTCGAGGCGCTGACTGTGCCGACCGCGATCTACGCCTCCGACAAGGATTTTGCCAATGGCGTGCTGGTGTCGGACGCGATCCATGCCCGCGCCCGGCAGGCGGTCGCCGAGGCATGCCGGGTAACCGGAGTGCCCTATCGCGTCGGCCTTGCCGCCTGAACGCACCACTGACCCGAGATCCCTTCCCCGACCAATCCAGGAGCACGCCGCGATGACCAGATCCAGCAAATCCAGGCAAATCAAACTGGGCGCTTTCCTGCCCGGCGGCGGACAGCATATCGCCGCCTGGCGCCATCCCGAGGCGCCAGCCGACGGCGCCACCAATTTCGAGTTCCACAAGCAGCTTGCCCTGACCGCCGAGCGCGGCCTGTTCGACGCCTATTTCCTCGCCGACAATCTGACGGTCGGGCTCGGCGCCCGCGAAGGCGGCAATGCCAAGATCGCCGGCTTCGAGCCAGTGACGCTGTTTGCAGCGCTGGCGCCGCTCACCACGCATCTCGGCTTCATCGCCACCGCCTCGACCACCTACGAGGAGCCCTACACGCTCGCCCGCAAATTCGCCTCGCTCGATCATCTGTCGAATGGCCGCGCCGGCTGGAACGTCGTCACCTCGGCCGGCGACGAAACCGCGCGCAATTTCAATCGTGATACCCAGCCTGCCCACGCCGAGCGCTATACCCGCGCGCATGAGCATGTCGAGACGGTCAAGGCGCTGTGGGACAGCTGGGAGGACGATGCCTTCATCCGCGACAAGAAATCGGGGCGCTTCTACGACAAGGACAAGCTCCACGACATCGACCACAAGGGCGCGCATTTCAGCGTCAAGGGTCCGCTCAACGTGCCGCGCCCTGTGCAGGGGCACCCGGTGGTGGTGCAGGCGGGGCAATCGGAGGACGGCCGCAAGCTCGCCGCCCACTCGGCGGAAGTCATCTTCACCGCCCATCAGAACCTGGCGTCGGCGCAGGAATTCTACCGCGACATCAAGGCCCGCGTGGCGGCCGTCGGCCGCGATCCCGAGCAGGTGCTGATCATGCCCGGCGTAGCACCCTTCGTCGGCCGTACCGAAGAAGAAGCGCGCGCCAAATACCAGCAGCTGAACGATCTCATCCTGCCCGAAGACGGCGTCGCCCTGCTCAACGGGCTGGCAGGCCAGACGCTCGACATCAGGGGCTATCCGCTCGACGGCCCGCTGCCGCCGAGCAAGGAAACCGAAGGCATGAAGAGCCGCCAGGCGCTGATCCGCCAGATTGCCGACGAGCACAACTTCACCATCCGCCAGCTCTACCAATGGGTCGCGACGGCCCGCGGCCATTACACCGTCATCGGCAGCGCAGTGCAGGTCGCCGACCAGTTGGAGGAATGGTTCGGCAACGAAGCCGCCGACGGCTTCAACATCCTGCCGCCCTGGCTGCCCGGCGGGCTCGACGACTTCGTCGAGCTGGTGATCCCCGAACTGCAGCGCCGCGGCCTGTTCCGCACCGCCTATGAAGGCAGGACGCTGCGCGAGAACCTCGGCCTCAGGCGGCCTGAAAACCCGTGGACCGCCGCCCGCTCGGCCGTGCTGGCCGCCGAATAATCCCGAGAAGCCCACTACCCTCGAAGCGAGAGGCAAGACGATGACCTTGCAGCACATCGAACAGGCCGCCAGCCTCGGCACGCGTGACGGCACGACAAGCCTGGGCACGGACTTCCTGCGCCTCGGCGGCCGGGCAGGCATCCGCTTCCTGTCGCGCTACGGCGCCCTCATCGCTTTCCTCGCAATCTGGCAAGTGTCGAGCAGCGCCGGGTGGGTCAACACGGCCGTGCTGCCGCCGATCGACATGATTGTCGCGGCACTTTGGAAGGGGTTGGCCGGCGGCACTCTGCTCGGTGACATCGCCATCAGCCTGCAGCGCGCCGGTCTCGCCTTCGCGGCCGCCGTGCTGGTCGCCATCCCGCTTGGCCTGTTCATGGGCCAGGTGCGCGCGGTCGAGACCGCGCTCGATCCCATCCTGCAGGTCTTCCGCCAGACCTCGGCGCTGGCGCTCTATCCCGTATTCATCCTGCTGCTTGGGCTCGGCGAAGCCTCCAAGGTGTTCGTCATCTTCTGGGCGACGCTGTTCCCGCTGCTGCTCAACACCATCGGCGGCGTCAAGCAGGTCGATCCGAAACTGCTGGAGATGGCCCGCGTCTATGGCGCCAGGCAGCTCACCGTCTTCCGCCGCGTCGTGCTGCCCGGTGCCGTGCCCTCGATCTTCGTTGGGCTGAGGCTCAGCGCCACCACGGCGCTGCTGCTGTTGATCGCCTCCGAAATGATCGGCGCCAATAAGGGCATCGGCTTCCAGGTGATGAACGCGCAGTACAATTTCCAGATCCCGCTAATGTTTGCGGCAATCGTCATCCTCGCCGGCCTCGGCCTGATCGCCAACCAGGCGCTGGTCAGCCTGCAGCGGCGGCTCTGCCGCTGGAGCAATGCCGTCGACTGACCACCCCTTCGCCATCTCCCAACCAGGCCAAGCCAGGCCAGAACCAAGGAAGACCGGACCATGAAAATCACTCGCCGTTCCCTGCTTGCCGGCGCGCCCTTTGCCGCCGGCCTTCTCGCCGCCGGCCTGCCGCGCCTCGCCTTTGCCGAAGCGGCACCCGTCAAGTTCCGCTCCCTCGCCAGCCGCGGCAGCATCTCTCCGCATGAGCTTGCCGGCGAGCTCGGCTATTTCAAAGGCCTCGGTATCGAGGTCGAGAATGTCGGCTATTCCGGCGGCGGCCCGGAATCGCTGTTTGCGCTGGCCTCCGGGAGCGTCGATATCGGCTCGGCCGCAACCGCCGCCGTGATCAATTCGATCTCCGGCGGCAACGACTTCGTCGCCGCCTATCCGAGCAACGGCATCAACGGCAAGGTGCGAAGCGTCTTCTACGTGCTCGACGACAGCCCGATCAAATCGATCGCCGACATTGCCGGCAAGACAATCGCCGTCAACACGCTCGGCGCCCATCTCGACTACACCGTGCGCGAGGCGCTGCACAGCGTCGGCCTGTCGCCGGACGCCGCCAATCTCGTCGTCGTGCCCGGACCGCAACTCGAACAGACCTTGCGCTCCCGCCAGGTCGACATCGCGGCGCTCGGCTACTGGCAGGCGACCTTTGCCGGCGCGCTGGTCGACAATGGCGGCGTGCGTGGCGTGTTCAACGACACCGACGTGCTGGGCGAACTGGCCGGCGGCTTCGTCGTGCTCAGGCGCGACTTCATCGCCGCGCATCCCGACGCCGCCCGCAATTTCGTCGAGCAATCGGCGCGCGCCTCCGACTGGTCGCTGCAGAACCCCGACGAAGCGCGCAAGGTGCTCGCGACAATCCTCGACAAGCGCGGCGAAAACGGCGAGCTGGCGCGCTACTGGACCGGCTTCGGGCTGCGCCAGGGGGCCAAGGCGACGGACCGCGACATCGACTTCTGGGTCAGCGTGCTCGAGCGCGACGGTCGCCTGCCAAAGGGTAAGCTGAAGGCAACAGACATCCTCTACCGGCCCGGCGAAACCAAGACCAACTGACAAGGCCAACCGGCAGCTGGGAGACGAGCGCGATGAGCAGCACAAGCGGCGGTGAGGTCAGCATACGCGACCTGTCCAAATCGTTCAGCATCGGCGGGCGCTCGCTTGCCGTGCTGAGGACCCTCAACCTCGACATCCGCTCGGGCGAATGCCTGGTCATCGTCGGCGCCAGCGGATCTGGCAAGACCACGCTGCTGCGCATTCTTGCCGGGCTGGAGGCCGCCGACAGCGGCGGCGTCGCCATCGACGGCAAGCCGGTGCACGGCGTCGGCGCCGAGCGCGCGGTGATCTTCCAGGAACCGCGCCTGCTGCCCTGGCTGACCGTGCTCGGCAATGTCGCCTTCGGCCTCGAAGTGCGCGGCGTGCCGAAGGCCGAGGCCGAGGAACGGGCGCGCTTCTATATCGCGCTCGTCGGCCTCGCCGAATTCGGCGATGCTTTCCCGAGGCAGCTGTCGGGCGGCATGGCGCAGCGCGTCGGCATCGCCCGCGCCTTGACCGTGCAGCCCGAAATCCTGCTGCTCGACGAGCCGCTGGGCGCGCTTGACGCGATGACCAAGATCGGCATGCAGGAGGAACTGGCGCGCATTTGGAGCGAGGAGAACGTCACCATGGTGATGGTGACGCACGACCTCGAGGAAGCGATCTACCTGGCCGACAGGGTGCTGATCCTGCCCAAGGAGAAAGGCGGCGCGGCGCGGCTGATCGACATCGACCTGCCCCGCCCGCGCGAGCGCAGCGAAAGCCGCTTCGTACGCTACCGCGAAGAACTGCTGCGCGAATTCGGCCTGCACTGAAAGGCCCCCTACGCGATCTTGGGTTCCTCGCCCCGCAAAGCGGGGAGAGGTGGCTCGGCGATGCCGAGACGGAGAGGGGTCTTCCTTTTTTGAAATCCTCTCCCCCCGCGCTCTTTCCTGGAACCGGATTCCCCGCCCCCGCATTTCCTTAACCGGGAGGCGAAGGAGCGCGGCATGAAAGCTTTGTTCGCAATCTTTGGCGGCTTCGTCCTGACGCTCGCCGTATTCGCCAGCGGCCTCGCATTCGCCACCTGGCTATTGATAGCCAAGCCGGTGCGGCCGCCCGCCCCGGTCTCCAGCGTCGCCGAACTGTGGGCCAAGGATCCGCGCCCGGTAAACCCGGCCTCGCAGCGCCTCGAGCGCCTCCCGGCCCGCCCGGTTCCCGTTCGCACCTCGGAAGTTGATCGCAGCTCGAAACCCGCCGACACCGCCGCAGCTTCGACACCCGACACCACCGGCTCCATCAAGCCGGCGGTGGAAGAGCAGCAGACGCTGCCCGCCGCCCATGTCGAATGGTGCGCCAGCCGCTACCGCTCCTACAGGCCAGGCGACAACCGCTACACATCCTACAGCGGCCAACAGCGCCCCTGCATATCGCCCTATCTCGACGCCGCCGATGACGGCAGCTACGTCGAGGCGAGCGATACGTCGTCAGTGGAGGGCTACCCGCCACCGGATGAACCCGGCGGCGCCGAGTTCTCATCCGACCACGTCCAATACTGCTTCAGCCGCTACCGCTCGTACCGGCCGGAGGACAACAGCTATCAACCGTATTCCGGCGGGCCACGTCGGCAGTGCGAGTAGGCTGGCGCGCCGGATGGCGGGCTAGCGGACCGAAGGGCATGGTGTCTTGTGCGATCCCACCCTCGAGCGGCTAACCAACGATCACGCAAATTTTTTTGGATCGTTCGGATCGGCGCGGCGTTCATCCGACAGGCAAAGGAGGAATTAAGATGGGCGACGAACGGGACGACAAGATTCGTGAGCGCGCATACCAGATCTGGGAACGCGAAGGCGGGATCCATGGCGATCCCGAGCGGCACTGGCACCGGGCTGAGGCCGAGATCGACAGGGAGGCAGCCCTGCCGCTGACGGCAGGCGATGCCCTGCCGGAAACCCGCGAGTTCGCGAGTTCCGACGTCTTGACGGTGGAGGCCCTGGCGGTGCGCACCGGCATATCGGGCGAACAGGCACAGGAGCTGATCGACAGGCTGGGCAACGACCGGGCGGCGATCGAACAAGCCGCGCGCAACCTCAAGGGGAAGCAGCGGCTCGGGGAGTGACAGATGATCAGAAAACTCAAAGACGGAAAATACCGCCTCTATTCGCGCAAGAAGGACGAAAAGACCGGCAAGCGCCGCAATCTCGGGACGTTTGACAGCCGCGAGGCTGCGGAGAAGCACGAACGTGAGGTGCAGTATTTCAAGAAGCATTGAGGCGGCGTTGGGCGTGTTGTCGCTTGCCAGGCAGCCGCGCCGGATGCCTGACGGAACCTGAGCCTGCGAAGACGGCGGCCACGCATCTCTGCGCCGGACAGTTTACGAGAACATGGTGCGTCCAGAAGCAGGTAACGACGCCCATCGCGGTCGCCCGCGGATTTTAGCACGGTATGCAAATTGTTCAGAACCGTACCTGATGCACCTCGCACAAGCGGCATAAACCTTTCAGTGACGAAGCGTTCGCTTGCAATGTGGGCGATGCCTCCACTAGTTTCTGGCCAAATTGAACAAAACGGGAACAAAAATGTCAAGGGCGAATTGAATTCGCGTTCGCCGTCCGGCGCGTTGCGCACCACCGGGCCGGGCTGGTTGGGATAGATGTCGATGGAGGGTTCGAGATTGCCGAGGATGTCGCGGAAGGCGCGGGTCCACTGGCGGATGGCCTCCTGGCTGGTCGTGATGTTGTAGAGATTGCACATTTCAGGCCGCTCCCGGATGCTCACGCATCTTGTTGGAAACGGCCCGGAATTTCCAGCGCTGTCCGTTAGGTTGCTGACACGGCAGGCCGTGTCAGCAATGGCTGTGTGAGACCTACCGCGCCGATTGTCTCATAGCTTGTGCGGCGACTGCCGCCAGAAAAGCCCTCGCCGCGGCATCGCAGGCCGCTCGAGACGGGCCCTTGGCGAAAAGAAGAAGCTCGGCGGCTCGAATGTTGAGCCCGTGCTTCCTTGCGAATGTGGCTAGATCGTAAGGCTTGTTGTCGTAAGGCACGTCGTCGTAGTCGATCGTCAGATCGTAGTTTTCTTTCATTTTCTTCCTCCCGTTAGCGATCTTCCCCCCTCCTGTCGCTAACGCAAAATTAACGTCGATGGCGTCGGGCGAGTCCACCAATCAGAGATTGTGTAAAAAACGTACGAGCTCGGATGCTCGCCCTCGCCACGGCGCCGCGAGCAATCGCCGCGAGCCGGACCGCTCGAAAGAGCCGATTATGGGGGCACGTTGGAAAAGGCAGCCACGGCCTGGTGCCACGGGGTGTCCGCGACCCCTACCCTGCCTAATGGCCGTCATTTTCATCTTCCTGGCCCGGTCCGCAAAGCCGGCCTCGTTGGGTCAGCTAAAGAATAAATCCGGCTAATAACACCGTAAGGAGCAGTGACAGCGGAACAGCCGCAAGACACCAGATCTCCAACGTGTTGTTTTGCAGCGGGTCCATCGTCAGCCTCACTTTTTGGTTCGTCATTGTGACACTAACGGTTGGTCGGAGGTAGCGGTTCCAAGCGACGCTGTTCATAGAGCGCTGCCTGTGCTGCATATTAGCAACAGCTTGACGACCGCTGAGCCCGTACCGCTTGGAGAACTTCACTTGGCGCCGGTGGATGCGTATTCCGCAGGAATGCAAGCACCCCTCCGCAGCAGTCGTGCGGGATCGATCGCCGCCCATGATCAGCGCCGAGCCGGTCATGCCCCCGGAACCAATGACTGCGTCGACCTCCGGCCGAAGCTTCGCTACCGCCGAGCCGATCCGATGTTCACTCACAGCCAGCGATGCGCGTTTATAGGACCTAAGTCTGACCTGCCTGCGCAATGGTCTCGTGTACGGCCGGCGTCGGGAACAACTGCGGCCGTCTTCAGTTGATGGCGTCACCTCCTCGAGGAGAGATCGGCGCAGAATCAGTCCCTTCATGCGCTGATTAGGGTCCGCCTGCCATTGATGGATTTGGCAGGCGGACCCTTGGTTCTGTACGCTCCAGATCGAAAGCGGGTAAGCTCGGGATCACTCATCATCCCAGAAATTCTGCAGAGAGGCATGGCGGAGGGCTCCTCGCTCTGAGATGCTTGACCTGGCTTGACATCCGAGACGACCTCCCAGCGCGCGCACGCAGCGGGGGTCGCCCTCAGCCCTCCAGCACCTCGTGCTGGTAAAGCTCATCCATGCTGAGCGTCGCCAGCGCGGCGAACGGCGCCTGCTTTTTCACGCGGCCGTGGCTCAGGATGACGACGTCGTCGCAGAACGAGATGGTGCTGCGGTGATGGCTGATGACGATGGTGGTGCGACGGCCGGCGCGCGACTTGAGCGTCTCGACGATTGCTGCTTCCGACAGCCCGTCCACTGCATTGGTGGCTTCGTCGAGGATGAGGATATCGGGATCGCGCACCAGGGCTCTGGCCAGCGCGATCCGCTGCCGCTGTCCGGCTGAAAGGTTAACGCCGCGGTAGCCGACGACGGTCCTGTAGCCTTGCGGCAGTTGCTCGATGAAGCCATGCGCTTCGGCCAGTTTTGCCGCGCGCTCGGCGTCGTCGGCCGAGGCGGCGTCCTGGCCGTAGATGATGTTGTCGAAAATCGTGCCGTCGACCAGCTCCAGCTCCTGGCTGGCGAGCGCGATGTGCTTTCGCCATTGGCTGGGGTCGATGCGGTCCAGAGGCGATCCATCGACGAGGATCCTGCCGCTATCCGGTTCGACGAAGCGGCACAGGAGATTGACGATCGTCGTCTTGCCGGCGCCAGAGCGGCCGATCAGCGCGGTCGAGCGGCCGCTGCGGATGTCGAAATTCGCCGCATGCAGCACCACCGCGCGCTGTTCCGAACCAGAATAGGTAAAGGTGACGTCCTCGAACTTGATGCCTTGGCTGAGCCCGGGGAACGCCGCGTCACCTTGCGGCGGCTCGGGCTTACCGGATGGGTCCAGCATCCACGTCACCTCTTCAAGCGATCCGCTCAGGCCCTGCAACTGGCTCCAGGCCATTTGCAGCGACCGCATGTAGGGCTGCAGCCTGTAGAGCAGGATGACGAAGGCGACGATCAGCGGGAAGCTGACATTGGCGAACCAGGCGCCGATCACCACCGCCAGGAACAGCATGGCGTGCAGAACCTCGGTCAGCGGCGGCAACGCTCCCTGACGCGTCAAAAGCACGAACGCCGCCCGGCGCACTGCATCCGATGCCTGGTCGAATGCCGCCTTCTCGCGTTGCTCCTGGCCGAAGATGCGGATCAGCCGTCCGGCATGCACCAGATGCAGCATCTGTGATGCGAGCTGGCTGTTGCGGGAGGCGACGCTGCGGCTCGGCGCCTTCAGATTGGCCGACAGCATGGCGTGCGCGACCTGCACCAGCGCCAGGCCCAGCGTGACCAGCAGCGTCATCTGCCACGACAGGAGCAGCAGGAAGGTCAGCAGGATGATCGCGGCCGATGCGTTGACGATTGCCCCCAGCGTGATCTGGATGGCATCCGAGGCCCGCCAGGATTCGTTGGAGATGATGTTGAGCAGCCGTCCAGGGCTTTGCTGCAGGAAGAACGGGTAGCCCACCCGCAGCAGCTGCTCCGACAGCGCGCTGCGGATCGAATGGCTTGCCTTGCCGTAGATGAAGGTGGTCAGCAGCGTATTGGCGTAGGCGAACAGGTTCTTGAGCACGATCGAGCCGAGGATGGCGACGGATATGACGATCAGCCGGTCGCGCTCGCTCAGGCTGGATCCGACATGCTGGAAGACGGCGGAAAAGCCAGCCATGCCGGTCTGCCCCTGCCCCATGATTATGTTCAGCAACGGGATGATCAGGCCGATGCCGAACCCCTCAAGCGCCGCACTGAGCAGCCCGAGCACCACCACGGCCGGAAGCAGGCGCAACTGCTTTTGCCCGAGCGCGCGGCGCAGCATCGGCAGGCTGGGCGGCATCAATCGCATGATTGCGGATCACCTCGCCTCGGCATTTGCCTGTTGCTCCTGTCGCATTTGCGCCGGCTGCGGCGATTTCACCAGCGAAAGCACCGCGAACTTGGCCGCGCCGAGCAAGTTCATGCCGATGATCGGCCAGTGCGACAGCTTGAGTTCACGGTCGAACAGAGGGCCTTTCCTCAGTTCGCGCAAGGCCGCCCTCATGGACCAGTAGAAATGGCGAAGCAGCCACGGCGCGTGCCGGATATGTTTCAGGCAAAGCCCGCCATTGCCCATGCTGTAGTCGCGGTGCAGCTTTTCTATGGCCTTGCGATCGCGCCGACCATGATGGTGGTAAATCGTCATGTCGGGCACATATTCGACCGGAATCCCAAGCAGCACCGCCCGCACGAGATAGTCCGTATCCTCGGCCGAGCGCAGCGGGCCGCCGGCGCCGAAGCGTTCGTCGAAACGGCCGATGCGGGCTGCAACATCACGGTGCATCGTCATGTTGCAGCCAAGCACGAAGCCACCGGGATGGACATCCGGCGTAAGCCGCGCGCGCACCGGCGACCGCTTGATGGTGAACGGCAGGTCGCGGGGATCGCCGATCTCGACGCGGCCACCACGGATGACCCGTTCGCCGGCCGAATAGTGCCGTTGCAGATCGTGCAGATAATCCTTGTGGACTGCGCAATCGTCGTCGACGAAGACGAGCACGCGGCCCCGCGCCCGCTCCAGCCCGGCGTTGCGCGCGGCCGCCAGTCCAGGTCGTGGTTCGCGAATAGCGGTGAACGGGATGTCCGACAGTTCGGCGATGCTGGCCAGCCGTTTGGCGGTGCTGTCGGTCGAGCCGTTGTCGACAACCACCAGCTCGGCGGCAAAGTCGGCATGGGCACGACACGCGGCCTGGATCGACCTGATACAGGGCTCGAGCACGGCGACGCGGTCGCGTGTGCAGACGATGAAGCTGACCGCCGGCGCCGGTCCATGCTGCGGCCGCGGCGACATGGCCGCCGGCACCGTCGAGTGGCCGCGCTGCTGGAGCTGGTGCGATTTGACGAACATGCGTTGCTAGCTCAACTGGTTCGAAGGCAAAACCGCCGCGGCCGGCACGGATTGCAGATACCGCGACAAGGCATCCACCTGCCTGGTGACCGACATCGAGGCGAGACTGAAGCGCGGCGCGAAGGCACCGGTGCGAAACACGTACTGCTCGCGGCGCCGGATGAGCTTCCATTTCGCGGTCCGCGTCAGGAATTCGTGCATCAGCAACGGCTGTCTTTCTCCCGATATGAGCTGATAGAGGAAGTAGAACAGGTTCAGCGTGCCGGCCTGGTAGCTCGGCCTCGCCTCGGCCGGCAGCGCGGCAATCCTTTCTTCCAGCGCAAGGATCCACTCGGCGGCACGGCGAACCGTGCCCATCGACAGGACCTCACCGATGTCGCGGAGGTCTTGCGTCTCTTCCGCGAGCCCCTCGCGCTCGAGGTTCTCGGCGACGATCTTCAAATGCGTCCTGCGCATTTCGCGCTTGTGCCTGTTGGTCACGCTGTCGTCATGGATACGATAGGCGATCAGGCTTTCGGGGATCATGGCCGCCGGGTAGCGGTCGGTCAGCCGCCTGAACAGGTCGAAGTCTTCGGCGTGCTTGTACCTTTCGTTATAAAATAGAACGCTCTCTTCGATGACCTTCCTGTTGTAGACGACCGTGGAATGCATGCAGATCGTGAAGAACATCGACAAGATGCGCAGGCTATTGTCCTGGAATATCGGATCGGGCGAACCCCTGACGATGCGGTTGCCGAGCAAGGTGTCGAAACCCGCGCCGCACAGCGCGAGGTCAGGCTGCTGGTTGAACAGCGCGACCTGTCGCGACAGGCGCCGGGGATAGGCGACATCGTCGGCGTCCATCCTGGCGACCAGATCGCCGCGGGCCATGGCCAGGCCTTCGTTCAAAGTTGCAATCAGGCCACGGTTTTCGCGTGAGATGATCGAGATGCGATTGTCGGCCTGGCGGTATTTCTGTAGGATCTGCAGTGAGTTGTCGGTCGAGCCATCATCGATGGCGATGACCTCCAGACGATCGTAATCCTGGCGCAGGATGCTACCCAGCGCAGCGGCAAGATAAGGTCCCGCATTGTAGGTCGGCAGCAGAACGGAGACTAAGGGAGCAGCCATTGGTCAGCCCCGACCGCTTCGTTGCAACTTGCGTGGCAAGCGCGATGCGCCATCAAGCGGCCTGCTCGGATATGCTCCTGCCGCGAGCCAACCGCTGTTGGTCGTATCGATGCCTGTCGGGAAGCCGGCTCGGCCTCTCCGGGTAACATAGGGGAAGTGGCGCTTTAGGCTGTTGAGCGGCTTCTCGAAAAGCAGCCATGAAACCGACGCCAGCATGAGCGTCACCGTTCCCGCCACCAGGAACCGTCCCGGCCCTTGTTCCGAGACGTTGAGCGGAATCCAGGGCTGCGATTTGACGACGAGCGACAGCACTATCGGATGGTAGAGATAAACGCCGTAGCTGATGCGGCCAAGGCCAAGCAGCGGCGGCAGTTCGAGACCTTTTCCGATATAGCCACCAACGCCTGTCGAACAGCTTGCAACGATGACCACCAGCGGCACGAGAGGCAGGATCTGCAACAGCAGCCAGAGGCCCCATTCCTGCAGCGGATTTGCCGGCGCCGGCGCAAACCACTGCAGAACGAAAAACGCCACGGCGAGCCACGGCCAGCCAGCTCGAAGCCATTGCGGCAGGCCAGCGGATCTTGACCGGTAAGCGGCAAGCAGCGCCCCTGACGCCAGCGCGTCCATCGACGCCGGCGGCAGCAGGTCGCGCGACAAACCGGGTGTTCCCGCGATCGGCCAATAAAACCGGTAGGCCAGCGACAGCCCGATAACGGCGATACAGATCGCTTCGAGGCGCCGGCGCGGCGCCAGCAGCACGATCAACGGCCAGGCGATATAGAACTGCTCCTCGATGCTCAGGCTCCAGAAATGGCAGAGCAGCCAGGGCGTCCATTCATTCTGCGCTGCGTACCAGAAATTCGACAGATAGAGCGCGTGCCAGGCCAGCGATCCTCTCGACTGCTCCATGTCCGTAAGCCAGACGAAACCCAGCACGGCGAAATAGGGCGGGAATATCCGCAGCGCCCGCCTGATATAGAAGGATCTCAGCGCCGGTCCGGTTTCGAATTCGGCGGCCGAGCGGGCTTCGAGCAGCAGGCGGGTAATCAGAAAGCCGCTCAGCACGAAGAACAGACGTACGCCGATATGGCCCCAGAACGAGGATCCTCCGGCCGCGAAGAAGTGTGCGTACAGCACCATCGTCACGGCGATGGCCCTCAGCGCGTCCAATTGGGTGTCGCGCGCATTTCCCATTAGCGGCGTGCGCCGGCGGGACGGCGAAATTGCCAATCGGTCAACATAGCGGCGTCGTTCACGGCGCATTTCCAATCGGAAGCGCTCCCCTCACGCAGGATAAGGCGCCACCATTGTGCAACGCAACACAAAAAGTTGACATATTTGAAACAGGAACGTGAGGCGCGGCTAATAAAAGCCAAAAAACAGCGGGAACCAGCCCGAATTGTCCATTTTTGACGATTTTCGCGCGCTGCCTTGGCCCGCCGATATCGGCGGCAGGGTGCTGCGATGCAGCATGTTCGCCGCCATCACGGAACGCGTGAAGCTGATCCGTTCGATCGCCGCCAGCGGCACTGGCGTCAGCCTCGTCACACACGATCTCGCCACGGTGCGGGCGCTGGCCGACAGGATCGTGGTTCTCAGCCTCGGACGCGTGGCCTATGACGGATCCGCCAGGCACTTGAGCGCCGACCAGTTGTGGGGCCTCATGGCGAGCGGCACCCTCGCATCCGCCGGGCAGTAGAAGGCGTTTTGAAGCGGGGACCCGCTTCGCGCGAGCTTCCCGCCTCCGAGCGACAATTACGCCTCCTTGCCGGCATTCGCGAGCGCCACTGTGCGACGCTCCGGAAGCCCCATTCCGACGAGCGCGCCGGCGAGCGAGAGCAGCGCGGAGACGTCGATTGCCGCGGTGAAGCCATCGCTGAACGCGTCGGTGGACGAGAAGCTTCCAGTGCCGGCGAACACCGCACCGGCGATCGCGATCCCGGATACGCCGCCCAGAAAGCGGAATGTATTGAACGTGCCGGCAGCCTTGCCGACCTCCGGCCGCGCGACCGCATTGAGGACCGCATTCTGCGCGGCAGGCATGGCCATCGACACGCCGGCACCGGTAATGATCAGGGGCGCGACTAGCTGGATGTAGGGCAGATCAGGTGCTGCGATCTGCGCCAGCCAGGCCATTCCAGCCGCTTGCAGGATCAATCCGGCCACGACAAGCCAGCGCTCGCCGACGCGGTTGATCAGGCTGCCGGCGATCGGTGCGACCACGAAAAGCGTGGCGGTCCAGGGCAGCAATCCCATGCCGGCCCCGAGCGGCCCACGGCTCTGGGCAAACTGCAGAAACTGCGGCAGCAGGAATACGAGGCCGTACATGGCGGCGCAGAGCAGGAAGTTCGCCCCTACGCCCGAGGAGAATGCGCGCGCCTGAAAGAACCGCAAAGGCAGCATGGGCTCACGGGTACGCAGCTGCCAAAGGACGAATGCGATGGCCAGAACCAGCCCGGCCGTCAGCGCCGACAGCACTTCAGAGCTGCTCCAGCCGACGATGTTGCCGCGCATCAGACCCCAGACCACTCCAAATGCCGCCGCAGTCACCAGCACGACGCCGAGGACATCGATAGCCGTGCCCGGCCCGTGACTCTCCGGAATCCGACGCAGCACCAGCGGGATGAGAACGATGCCGACCGGAACATTGAGCCAGAAGATCCAGTGCCAGGAGAGGCCTTCGGAGATCGCACCGCCCGCCATCGGACCGATGATCAGGGCCAGGCCGGTGATGCTGCTGAAGATACCCAGCGCCTTGCCTCGTTCCTCCGGGGGAAAAGCGACGCTCAGCAGCGCCATGGCCAGCGGCATGACCATTGCAGCACCCGCGCCCTGAACCGCACGGGCCGCAATCAGCAATCCGGCATTTCCAGCGAGCGCGCAGGCAACCGACGCTGCGACGAACAACGCCAATCCGGCAACGAGCGTACGGCGGCGACCGAACCGGTCACCGAGCGCAGCCCCGGTCATGAGCAGGACGGCAAAGCTCAAATTATAGGCGTTCATCGTCCATTGCAGCGTCTCCAGCGAGGCATCGAGTTCGACCCGCATCGTGCTCAATGCGGTCGCCACGACCATCGCATCGAGAACGACCATCAAGGAGCCTATCGACGTGAGGGCGAGAACCCAGACCTTCGTTGATCCCGCACTTTGCTTGCTCATGATTATGGCGCCTCCGGCTTGAACAGAGGGCCCGCCAGTCTCGCGGTCCCATGATCCAGAGACGCGGAGGCACCACCAAAGGATTCCAGCTAAAGAAAGTTTTTTCGACCGAATCCTTTTGCCATCGTCGAGCGTCTATAAGACGCTGCGCCTGATGGCGGGCGCGCCTGCCCTGGGAGACACGCAATGAAATCGATCCTTGTGCGATGACCGGATCCGCATCCGGCACGCCAGAAGGACGGGAGCCATTTGACCGGCTGCTCGGCGAATTGCGGCCGAAACTGCACCGCTATTGTGCCCGCATGACCGGTTCGGTGATCGATGCCGAGGATGTCGTCCAGGAAGCTACGGTCAAGGCGCTCGAGGCGTTCCCAGGGACCGGACCGATAGCCAATGTCGAGGGCTGGCTGTTCCGCATCGCGCACAATGCAGCGCTCGACCACCTGCGCCGTCGCGCCAGGGTGGATGCCGCGCATGCCATCGAGGATATCGACATGATACCTGACCCCGGCATGTCGGCCGAGGGTCGACACACTGCAGCCGCAAGCCTGCAGACCTTCATGCGCCTCCCCGCGGCGCAGCGTAGCAGCGTCATCCTCATGGATGTGCTCGGCTATACGATCGAAGAGATCGGCAACATTATCGACAGCAGCGTTCCGGCGGTGAAAGCCGCACTGCATCGCGGCCGTCTGCGCCTGCGCGAAGTCGCCGGCGAGCCTAACGATCGGCCTGTGCCGGTGTTGGCCGAGCCCGAGCGGGCGCGTCTGGCAGCCTATGTGGAGCGGTTCAACGCCCGCGACTTCGATACGATCCGCGACATGCTGGCCGAGGACGTGCGGCTTGACCTCGTCAACCGGCTCCGGGCGAGCGGCCGCACGAAAGTGGGCCGGTACTTCCACAATTACGCGGGTATCCACGATTGGCGGCTGCTTCCAGGCCTGGTGGATCGGCACCCAGCCATACTTGTCATCGATCCGGATGACTCGGCCGGAGGGCCAAGATACTTTATCCTGCTGGAATGGACGGGCGACAGATTGGCGAGAATTCGCGATTTCCGCTATGCGCGCTACACGCTTGATAGCGCCGAGGTGGTGCCTCTGCGAGCATAGCAATTCGCTTTTCATAATGCCGAACAAGCACTGCCAGATCGCGGCCGCTTGCCATCCAAGCGGCCGCCCTTTTCTGCTGATCCGGCTTTAAGCCGGTTGCAACTCCCGGCGCGGCAGCGGCGGGAAGGCGATCGCAATCGCCATCGCGCCAAGCCCGACAAGGGCCGAGCCGATGAACAGCCAGGAATAGCTGGCATAGGCATCGAACACCATGCCGCCGGCGAGCGGGCCGAAAGCCATGCCGAGGCTGGACAGCATGGTTACGGCACCGAACACCGTGCCGAGGATGCGCTGGCCGAAATATTCGCGCGCCAGCACCGCATAGAGCGGCATGACACCGCCATAGGTGGCGCCGAAGATGACGGCGAGCGTGTAGAATTGACCAAGCTCGCTGACCGCCAGATAGGCGGCGATGACCACCGCCTGTATGGCCAGCCCGGTGATCAGCACCGGCTTGACGCCCAGCCGATCGGCAAGCACGCCGTAAAGCAGCCGGCCACCCAGCCCTGCCAGGCCCTCGATGCTGTAGATGCTGACCGCCGCCATCGGCGCTATGCCGCACAGCATCGCATAGCTCACCATATGGAAGATCGGCCCCGAATGCGCTGCGCAGCAGGCAAAGAAGGTCAGTCCCAACACGATGAATTGCGGCGAGCGCAGCGCCTGCGGAACCGTCATGCCGGCACCCTCGGCGGCAACGGTTGGGGCAGCGCCGTCGGCAGCGGGCTGGGGCGGCTGGCGCACCAGAAGCGCGGCCGGCAGTAGCAGCACCCACGCGGTTATGCCGATATCGAACATCGCCGTGCGCCAGTCATAGGCCGAAATCAGCCAGCGCGCGAAGGGCGAGATGGTCATTGGCGCTACGCCCATGCCGGCCGAGACCAGCGAGACCGCGAGGCTGCGGTTCGTGTCGAACCAGGCGGAGGTCAGCGCGATCATCGGCGCGAAGAAGGCGCTTGCCGCGAGGCCGACGAGCACGCCATAGGTCAGCTGGAAAACGAGCAGCGAGCCGGTGCGGCTGGCCAGGACCAGCGCCAGGCCAAGCAATACGGCGCCGGTCATGACGACGATGCGAGCGCCGAAGCGGTCGTAAATGGCGCCCCAGGCGAAGCCGCCGAGGCCCATTACCAGGAAGTTCAGCGTCATCGCACTCGATATGCCGGCGCGCGACCATTGTGTGTCGAGCGCCATCGGTTCGAGGAAGATCGCCAGCGAGAACATCGCCCCGAGGGCGACACAGGTCATCAGCGCGCCAGCCGCGACGATAACCCAACGATAGGGAAGGCTCATTTCACTTTTCTCCCATGCCGGAAGCGTTGATACGGCACGACCTTTTCGAGCTTCGCCGAGCCGCTTGCGTCCGAAGGACGTTGGAGACGTTTTGAATCCGACAATCCGGTTGCATTTTTTATCCAGTCAAGAAATTGCGCCGCTCAATTGCTCCATTGCATTGACCGTGCACAGTGCTGAGCTAGATTTCCAGCCTGGCGATAAGGAGCTATCGGGTATGGAACTTCATCGCGGCCGTCTCATCGACCACATCCAGTTGGTGGTCAGGGATCTCAAGGCCAGCCGGCGCTTTTACGAGGCGGTTTTCAAGGTGCTCGATATTCCGATCGGCGGCAGCGCCGAGGATTATTTCTGGGCCGACGAGCTGTTCATCTCCAGCCCCGACAGCCCGGCAGCCCAGGGAAAGCTGACGGGGCGCCACCACCTTGCCTTCCAGGCAAAGGACCGCGCCATGGTCGACGCATTCTACAGGGCCGGCCTCGATGGCGGCGGCACGGACAATGGCGCACCGGGCGAGCGGCAGCACTACCATCCCGGCTACTACGCCGCCTTCCTGCTCGATCCCGACGGCAACAATATCGAGGCCGTCCACCACGGCCCGGCCAACCGCAGCGCCGAGTCAGTGAAGATTGCGTTCTGAAGATCGGGTGATGGGGCAAGAATCTTGCTTGCGACGGCGTCGGATCGGCTGCGGAGGTCATTCCGCGCTGCGCTATCGCATCAGCGCCGCCATCTGGCCCGCCAGGAAGTCGACGAACAGCCGCGCCCGGACGGGTAGCTGTCGCCCATACGCATGGACGATGTACACCGGCATGGTCGGCATCGCCACCTCGGGCAGGATGCGGACCAGGCGGCCCGTGTCGAGATCGTCCTGCACGGCAAACCGCATCAGATGCGCGATGCCGGCGCCGGCAAGTGCCGCATTGCGGATGGCACCACCATCATCGGTATCGAGCCGCCCATCCGGCACGATCATCGTACCGTCGGCAAAAGTGACGGGATAGGGCCGGCCGGCCATCTGGTAGCGGACGAATTCGTGGTTCGGTAAATCCTCGACCGATGCCGGACGGCCGCGCCGCTCGACATAGGCCGGTGAGGCCACCAGCACGATCGGCAGATTGGCGATCTTGCGCGCGATGAGCCCGGTGTCCGAGAGCTGCCCCATGCGCACCGCAACGTCATAGCCTTCGCGGATCAGGTCGGCGTGGCGGTCGGTGACGCTGAGCTCTAGTTTGACTGCGCCATGCCGCGAAAGGAACGCCTGCGCCCATGCCGCGATCAGGCCGCGGCCGAGTTCGACCGGCGCTGTGACGCGCAGCAGGCCGCGCGCTGTATCGGCCAGCTGGACGATGTCTTCGGCATCGTCCAGCGCCCTGAGCAGCGGCGCCACGCGCTCGTAATAAGCGATGCCTTCACTGGTCAGCCCGAGCCGGCGCGTCGAGCGCTTGATCAGCCTGACGCCCAGCCGCCGCTCGAGCCGCGCCACGCTTTTCGACACCGCCGATGGGCTGGAGCCGACCAGCCGGCTGGCGGCATGGAACGAGCCGGCATCGACCGTGCGGACGAAGGCGACGAGACCGGCGGTCTTTTCGAGGATGGTGGTCATTCCGGAATTCCAGGCACGAAAGAATGGATCATGATGATCCTAATACGATTTCTGATCATCATTAAATACCGCTCATCATCGACAAAGGAGAGATTTGATGAGCAAGCTGAACGGCAAGGTCGCCATCGTCACCGGCGCCTCCAAGGGTATCGGCGCTGCCATCGCCAAGGGTCTTGCCACGGCCGGCGCCGCGGTGGTCGTCAACTACGCCTCGTCACAGGAAGGCGCCGACCGCGTCGTCGCCGAGATCGAGGACCGTGGCGGCCGCGCCGTCACCGTCCAGGGCGACGTGTCGCAAGCGGCCGACGTGCGCCGCCTGTTCGAGGCGGCGAAATCGGAGTTTGGCGGGCTCGACATCCTGGTCAACAATGCCGGCGTCTTCGCGTTCGAGCCGCTGGAAGCGGTTACCGAGGCCGAGTTCCACCGTGAGTTCGACACCAATGTGTTGGGCATCATTCTGACCACGCAAGCAGCAGTGAGCCATTTTGGCCCGGGCGGCGGCAGCATCATCAACATAAGCTCGGTTGCCAGCCGCAATCCGCAGCCGAACTCGCTCGTCTACGCCGCCACCAAGGGAGCGGTGGACACGATCACGCTGTCGATGTCGCGGGAGCTCGGCGCACGCAACATCCGCGTCAACGCGATCGCGCCCGGCGGCATCGATACCGAAGGCCTCGCGCGCATCGGCATCGTCGGCAGCGAATTCGAGAAGCAGATTATCGCCATGACCCCGCTCGGTCGCTTCGGCCTGCCCGATGACGTCGCCCGCGTCGCGGTGTTCCTCGCCTCCGACGAGGCGTCATGGCTGACCGGCGAGCGCATCACCGCCTCGGGCGGCTGGCGATAGGCATGGAGGGCGCGGACCTGCCGTTTCACGGACCATGCCCCACGCCGCGCGACGTCGAGGACCACCGCAATCGATGACGACAGCGATCTAAGCCCTATGTTTCAGCGAGGGGGAAGCGCCGTGCGCTATCGATGACGGCGAGATGCCAGGGAGGTAACGGATGACGGGCGACGAAACAGCAATCCGAAAGCTGGTCGAGACGTGGATGGATGCGAGTAAGCGTGGAGACATCGCGACTGTCCTCAGCTTGATGACGGACGATGCGATCTTCATGGTTCCCGGCCGGGAACCCTTCGACAAGGAGATCTTCGCGGCGGCCGCGCAGGAGACGGCCGGCGTTCATATCGACGGCACGAGCGATATCGTGGAACTACAGCTTCTCGGCAATTGGGCCTTCATCCGCAGCCGCATCGACATGACCGCGACCCCGCCGAATGGCGAGCCGGTCCATCGATCGGGATATGCGCTGACGCTCCTGCGCAAGGAGCCAGATGGTGAGTGGCGGCTCGCGCGCGACGCTAACCTGCTGACCCTGCAAGGCTAGAGTATCCGTCTTGGTCAAGGAAGGGATGGCGACCATTTCCGGTCGTCCCTGATGAGGGCGTTAGCGAGAACGACGAGCTTTCTCATGATGGCGGTTATGGCGAGTTTTGCAGGT
>NZ_AYVY01000038.1 GCF_000503055.1 Mesorhizobium sp. LSHC420B00
TGAACGGCGCTCAGACACGCGCACTACACGCATACTGCGCTCCAAGCGGCAAAGGCGCGAATACCCGCTCGACTCTTCTGGCCAAGGGCCTTGCCGACGGCAGCAGCAGGAAATGCTCGGATCGGATGTCCGTGAAGCCGGTCTCCCGAAAGAGGGACGCTGCGGTGGCGGCGTTGAGGAGGACCGCGTCGTGGTCGAACGGACACCGAAACACCGCAAGACGCGTCAGTGGATTATAGGGATCGGCCTCTAAATCTAACAGCATGGTCGTCGCCTCCCTCGCTCCAAGTAAATTTCAACGCTCTGACCATGAGCCAGCTGCGAGACGTGTCGCAGGGTTTAGGTATCTGCTCGATTGCGGCGGGGCCCTGAATGTGCGGCGTGGCGCGATCCTGTGCCCTTGTCCCCAGGAGCGATGATCGCCACCAAGGATGGCGTCGGCACCTAGCTGGATTACCTGCCACAGGGTGGCGCCAGAAGACGCCCAGGAACGACTGCAACGATGGCGATGACGACAGATATGCACTACGCTGACAGCCTCTGCTTCTTGAGGCACGGCGCTAACCGCGCAGGGGAGCGGGGGTTTCTGCCCGTATTGACTAAGCTCCGTAAGTCCTTGATGTTGCGTGCTGGAGCATAGATATTTGGCGTCGCAGTGGAGTATCTCATGGCCGATCTCAAGGAAACCGAATCTTCCGCACCGACCGAAGTGCCGGTGAAAGAACAGGTATCTGACACCAAGAAAACGGCGTCGAGGCCGAAGAAAGCAACCGGGCAGCAGACGCGTGCCGTGCGGACCAGAGCGGCCAAGTCGGGCAAGCCGGTGCCTTCAGCAGAAGCGGTCGCTTCCGCCACAGTCCGGAAAGCGCGGAAGATATACTCTGAAAAGGAGCGTGCCCAAAAGCTCGGAGAGGTCGAGAAGCAGACAAGCCGGGGGGAGAGCACCAAGGCCGCTGTCAAGAAAGCAGGAATATCGGAACAGACCTACTATCAGTGGAAGAAGGCTGCCGGGCAGGCGCCACAGAGCGACGAGCTCAAGGATCTGCTGAGGCTTGAAGAGGAGAATGACCGGCTGAAGAAGCTCCTCGCCGACCGGCTCCGCAAGGAAAACGCCGATCTCAGGAAGAAGCTCGGGCTTGGTTGAGCCGGTTCCTGGGGAAAGCTGCGCCGTTGGTCGGGACCGAATGCACTTGTGCCGCCTGAGTTTCGACGCCGCAAGTCGAAGCTCGAGGGCGCTGACGAGCCCCTCTGGCATCTTCCCCATTCCGCCGCTACCGCCCCCTTGGCTAGAAGCTCGCACAATCGGCGACCATCGCCCTCATACGCGTCAATCCGATGGTGGGGGCCTTTCACGAAGTCCAATTACTAGCGGAAGGGACAGCACACAGAGTCCCGCCATCATGAGGAACCCGGGCGGGCCATAGGCTCCATAAAGCTGACCTGATACCCAGACAAGGCCCGCGGTGGCCAGCCCCGGGCCGATCGCGTAAAGGGCCTGCGCCGTGGCGGCAAGATGTGCCGGCACGCTGCTGGCGATAACACGCATACAGGCAAGATGCAGCAGTGCGAAGGTAATGCCGTGAAGCGGTTGCACGAACGCAAGCATCCAGATCACCGCCGTTTCCGCTTCCACGACCCAGCGCAGGATTCCGGCCACCGCGGCCAGAGCAGCGGCCCCGGCCACGCCAAGCCGGCGCAGCAGGATCGGCCCGACCACAACGAACACCACCACCTCCGCTGCGACGGCTTCCGACCAAAGTATGCTGCTCGCCGCCGTGCCGACCCCGGCCGCCGTCCAGCGGATGACCGAGAAGGTGTCATGCATTGCATGGCTGCCATAGATCAGCGCCGCAATCATGACGATGCGCCGGAAAGTCGGAAGACCGAGCAGCTCGCGCAGCCCGCCGATTATGCTTTGCCCGACCGGGTCCGCAGCCCGCTCGGCGCCGGTGTCTGATTCCGGCACCAGCGCGGCGGCAGCCAACGCTCCGGCGAGCAGCGCGGCGTACATCCATATAATCGCATCCAGCTCGAAAACTCCGAGCACCTGGCCAGCCGCGAGGGTGCCAGCAATGAAGGCCGCTGATGCCGCACCCCGCACCCAACCATACTCAAAACCCGGCTCGCGCACAGATGCGCGCGCCGCAAGGGCGTCGGAGAGGGTTGTGATCGGTGCCAGCCCGGCTGACTGGGCCAGATAGACGACCAACAGAAGAAAGACGCCTTGCACGGCAGCCAGCCCAAGCGTCGCCGCTACCGCGATCCCGATGCAGACCGCCAGGGTGATGCGGAGGGCACCGAGAAGATCTGCAATTCGATTGGCGAGCGGTCCGGCAATCAGCCGGGCTGCGTTGCCTAGCCCGAACAGAACGCCCAACTCTTCAGGTGTCAGGCCGCGCGCCTCAAAATACCGTGGCCAGAACGGGGACGCTGTCCCGAATGCAGCATACATTGCGGCATAGAGCGCTAAAAATGCCAGCAGCGGGCCAAGGCGTGCCATGCCAAAGTTCTGCCACGGACGCGCCTCGCGCTACAGGGGGGATCTGGAGAACGATGCTTCTTCTGCGAATAAACTCGGCCCCGCTGAAGCGGCTTCGACACGCCACGTTGACCCAGAATATGATCACCTTGATGCCGGCGCTCGCGGTCGATGCCATGCTGGAATGCTCGCACCCCCGCGAACATTCCGCAAAGATCAGGACCTAGGCCCTCAAGCCTTGCCTAGCCCGAACGTCACGATGGGCGATCTTCCCGGGAACATATTAGCAATTCGAGAGTTGGCGTCGGTGCAATACAAGGAGAGGTGTGCGCGTCGCCCGCTTTCGTTGAAGGCCGACTTTTCACGATGTCCTGCAAAAATGAAGATCGCCCAGATTGCACCTCTTATCGAATCTGTACCCCCCAGGCTCTATGGCGGGACCGAGCGTATCGTTTCATATCTGACGGAAGAGCTGGTTCGACAGGGCCACGAGGTGACCTTGTTCGCCAGCGGTGATTCACGCACTTCGGCCGAACTGGTGGCGTGTTGCGATGTTGCACTGCGCCTGAATCCCAAGTCCCAAAACCATATTCCCTACCACATCATGATGCTTGAACAGGTCCGTAAACGGGCGGATGAATTCGATGTACTGCATTTTCATGTCGATGTTCTCCACTTTCCGATAATTCGAGAGTCCGCGCAGCGAACCGTTACCACGCTTCATGGCAGGCTCGACCTTCCGTTCCTGGCGCGGCTTTACGCGATGTTCGACGACATTCCGTTGGTCTCGATTTCCGATGACCAGCGCCGGCCCATGCCGCCGGTCAATTGGCTCGGAACGGTCTACCATGGCCTGCCGCGTGATATTCTTCCATTCCGGCGGAAAGCCTCGGGATATCTGGCATTTCTTGGCCGCATCTCACCGGAAAAGGGCCCGGAAGCGGCGATAGAAATCGCCGCCCGCGCTGGAATGCCGCTGAAGATCGCGGCCAAAATCGACGCGGTTGACCAATCATTTTGGGCGGAGCGAGTTGAACCCCTGGTGCTTCGACATTCGAATGTCGAGTTTATTGGCGAGATCGATGAGCAGCAGAAGGCGGAGTTTTTGGGCAATGCGACAGCGCTGCTGTTTCCGATCGACTGGCCCGAACCGTTCGGCCTTGTAACCGTCGAGGCAATGGCCTGCGGCACCCCGGTGATAGCCTTCAACCGCGGCGCCGTTCCAGAGGTCATAGATGATGGCGTGTCCGGATTGATAGTGGACAGCGTCGACGAAGCTGTGGAGGCTGTCCGGCGGATAGGCGGTCTCGATCGCGCACGGGTACGGGAAACTTTTGAAAGGCGGTTCATGGTCGGGCGCATGTGCAGCGACTATATGGCGGTCTACCGCTCGCTCGCCGGCAACAAGCGATTTGCATTTGGCTCTCGAAATGGCCGCGCTGAAATGCAGCTGGTCAGGCCTGTTTGACCGAACCGGCCTAGAACCGATCGGCTTCGAGCCGCTTTTGATCGCGCTTTACAGCAGAATTCGCCAATCATTCGCCAAGAATTCGAACGAGGCTCTCCGCGATCGCGCGCCGAGTGCGGGATCGACGCGAGACGCTGTTGATGAGGATGGTTCGGCGCCGGCCTTATGGGGAAGCATGTGTGCCTGCGCAGCCCAAGTCTCCACCGCCCAAGTCTTTTTCGAACAGGAGGACTGACATGACCACTGAAGTCGAAGAACGCAAGCTTGATCCAGCTGTGGCTCTCCCGGCGCTCGACGAATCGGCGCCGCGCGAGCCGCATAGGCAATTTGCTCTCAAGCACGAGGACTGCTTCATCGTCGCGGACAGCTACGGCGACATACGCGGCACCGGCGACGGGCTTTTCCGCGACGATACGCGTGTGCTGTCGCGCTTCCGTCTGTTCGTCGGCGGCCGCATGCCCTCACTGCTTGGCGCCTCGCTGTCGCAAGATAACATCCTATTCACCGCCAATCTGACAAATCGGGCCACCATCGGGCCGAACGGTAGTGAAACGCTGCCGGGTGTCGTGCACATCGATCGGACCCGGTTCATTTGGCAAGACCGCATGTTCGAGCGCGTCATCTTCACGAACTACTCCGCGCGCGATGTGCTGCTGCCGGTCCGGTTCGACTTCGACGCCGATTTCCGTGACATGTTTGAGGTGCGCGGCACTACGCGCAGCCGGCGCGGTCGCGCGCATGAAGCGCTGGTGGGCGAGTCAAGAGTGACGTTTCGCTACGAGGGCCTCGACAATGTGGAGCGACAATCCGTCATCGCGTTTTCGATGACGCCCCATCAGATCCACCCCAATCACGCTGAGTTCCTCATTCTGGTGGGGATGCGTGACAGCAGAGCGCTCCATCTGGAGGTCGGTCACAGCGAGGAAATCCCGTCCAGTAATCGCTTCCGCGCGGCCGCGGCGCGAGCGCGGTTTGCCATGCGCTCAAAGCGTCGACAGGGCGCCACCGTCTTCAGCTCCGGCCGCGTGTTCAATGACTGGCTCACGCGCACGCGCGCCGACATTGCGTTGCTGACCACTGATCTGGAGACCGGGCCTTATCCGTACGCCGGTATTCCCTGGTTCTCGACCGCCTTCGGCCGCGACGGCGTCATTTCCGCCTTGCAAATGCTGTGGCTCAACCCCGACCTTGCCCGCGGGGTCCTGGCGTTCCTTGCCCGCTATCAGTCGACAGAGACTTCGATATTTGACGATGCCGAGCCCGGCAAGATCATGCATGAAACGCGCAAGGGGGAAATGGCTGTGCTGCGAGAGCTACCGTTCGGCCGCTACTACGGCGGCGTCGACACCACTCCGCTTTATGTTTACCTGGCCTGGTCCTATGCCGATCGCACGGGCGATGACGAGTTGGTCGATCGCATGTGGGACTCGCTGTGTGCGGCCATCGCGTGGATGGAGGAGGTTGGAGCCCGCAACGGAGAGGGTTTCGTGACCTACAGCAGGGCGGCAGATACGGGGCTTTTCAACCAGGGCTGGAAGGACAGCGCAGACGCTATCTTCCATAGCGATGGGACGATACCCAGGGGACCAATCGCACTGGTCGAGGTGCAAGGTTACGTCTTCGCAGCCTATCAAGGCATGGCTGCGCTGGCCGCCAAGCGCGGCGATGCCGCCAAGGCAGCGCACTGGAGCGGCATGGCAGAAAGGATCCGCAACGCGGTGGAGACGCAGTTTTGGATGCCAGACCGCAATTTCTACGCCTTGGCAATCGACGGCGAAGGCAAGCAATGCGCGGTGCGCGCCTCCAACCCCGGTCACCTGCTTTATGTCGGGCTACCGTCAGCGGAACGGGCGCAATCAATTGCTGCGCAGCTGTTATCAGCCCATCTCCACAGCGGTTGGGGCGTTCGGACTTTGGCCGACGACGAGCTTCCATTCAATCCAATGTCCTATCACAACGGCTCGATCTGGCCGCACGATACGGCAATCTGTGCCGCTGGGCTCGCCCGCTACCAGGAGCGCACCAGTGTCGTGAAGCTTATGAGCAGCATGTTCGAGGCGGCGGTCCGTTTCAACATGCGGCTCCCGGAGCTATTCTGCGGGTTTACGCGTGCGATCGGCGATGCGCCAGTGGCCTATCCCGTGGCTTGTCTGCCACAGGCATGGTCCGCCGGATCCGCCTTCATGATGCTGCAAGCCTGTCTGGGGATTCGGATCGATGGTTGGAAGCGCGAGATCAATGTCGAACGCCCTCGGCTGCCGATAGGCATCGACAACATCGTCCTCCGGCACTTAGCGGTCGGTGACGTGAAGGTCGACCTCACTTTTCAGCGCGTCGGCGACCGGATCGTCTGCTATCTCGACGAGCGACACGAGGGCCTCGTGCCGCTGGTTGTGCGCTCTTAACTGTGGGCGATGCAAAAAATGGTCGTGCATCAGGCAACCGAGTCCCATCCGACCGGGCTTCAGAGCGGTTGTATGTCTTTTTGGCGAAGGGCGGTGTCCGGCTGTCGCTTGGTACTTAATTGTAAGAACGCGCCGATTTGATGCCGGTTTCATTTAATTGTGAGAATATTGGCGGCCGGATTCTCAAATTAACTGCATTTGAGAGGAGGTTCTTTGCAGTTAATGATGAGAATGCGGTCGTTTCGGTTGGGTTGGGCAGTTAATTGCGAGAATGGGGCAGCTCAGATTCTCAATTTAACTGCAATCGCATTTATACACCGTTTTCCAGAAATTCGATCCCGTTAGTTGTGGAGGCTGCTTCTCAGATTAAATGCCAATGGCCTGGCATGATTATCAAATTAAGTGCTCGTTCTCAACTTTAGTGCATAGCTAACAAACTGAAATCATTGACAAGAAATTCTCATAATTAACTGCAAAGTGAAACCGCTTCCGACTATTTCTGCCTGAAAACTGCCGGTCCGCTATCGTCCCCAATGCTGCTTGGCGGCTTTGCGCCCGATGTCGGTCTTCAGAGATGTTTTGCCGACTACCCAGAAGCGGATATTCACCATGACACCAACGTGTCGCTTGGCGGATGATCCCGAACGGCACTTTTTGTGCCAAATACGTTGAAGGGGCCATTGGTAGATACGACTGCGACCAAATCCAGCGCTTCGCCGGCGGTATCCGGTACGCACATGTCAAGGACGGTGAAGCACCTTGAACGGAACGTATCTTTCTCTCTGTTGGCCCCCAGCGACATTCGAGGCAATCGAACGGCTTATATTTGAGGACCATGCGCGTAACCGTCATTCCTTTTGGACCGCCCGGCGCAGCGACCCGAAGCGCAAGCGATATTGCATCGGTGTAATACCGACCTTGCGGCGGAACAGGCGCCCGAAGAAACTCGTGTCCTCGTAGCCGACTTCATTGGCGATCGCTTCGACGGCGTCGTCGCTCGTTTCCAGCAGCCACTTGGCTTCTTCGAGCCGCAGCGCGTGAAGATAGTCCAATGCCTTCATGCCCGTCGCCTTGGCGAAACGACGCGCGAAGGAGCGTTCGGGCAAGCCTGACAGGCGCGCCATAACGGCGACGGGTGCCGGCTTGCGGAAATTCGATTCCGCCCATTGCTGACTTTGCTTGATTAGTGCGTCACTGGTCTGCCGCGAGCGGGCCAGTGTGGCGAAGGGCTGCTGGCCGAGGTCATGCCATTGCAGCATGTAGACCCTGGCCACCTCGATCGCCTCACGAAGTCCGACGAAGCGCGCGATCAGATAGAGCGCCAGATCCTGCCAGCTTGATCCGCCTCCTGCCATCACGATGCGCTGCGCCTCGCCACTCAGCACCAGCGACCGATCCACCTTTACCTTTACACCGGGATAGTTGTTCGTCAGCGTGTCGACATAGCCCCAGTGGATTGTCGCCTCGCGATTAGCGAGAAGCCCGGCTTCGCCCAGCAGCACCGCGCCTGAGCAGGCGCTCGCGAGCAGCGCGCCTTCCTCATGCATGCGCTTCAGCCAGCGCGCTTCAGGCTCATACTGCCCGGCGACGCTCTCGCCCGGATTGACGAAGAAATCGGGGATGCAGACGATATCAGGATGCGGACAGTCGGCGAGCGTGTGGTCGGGATGCACCCAGACGCTGTTGGCCGCGCGAAACCGGTCGGCGCTGCGCGCAACGACGTAGGGCCGCATCCGCTGGTCCCCAGCCACGCCCTGCGTGATGAAGCGAAAATCCCGACCCGGCGAGGAAAAAAGGTCGACCATCCCGTAAAGCGCCGACGCCGTGACCTCCGGGACGGCGAGGATTGCCACATTGACCGGAGTCCCCTGTTTAGCCATGGCAGAAATGACCGTTTCCTTGCGTTTTCGACTTTAGCGGGCGCTCACGTTCCGCGCTAGCGTCGTTGAAACGGAGAATGACACGATGAACGCGACGACCACCGCTTCGCTTTTGCCCGCCAGCATTGAGGGCCTTCGGTCCAGAATGCGCGGCGAGGTGCTCGATCCGGCGAGCGAGCCCTACGATGCCACGCGGGTCGTTTGGAACAATATGATCGACCGACGCCCAGCGCTCATCGCCCGCTGCCGGAACGCCGCTGATGTCATGGTCTCCGTGAATTTCGCCTGCGAGCACGGACTTGCCATCGCCATACGTTCTGGCGGCCACAATGTCGCGGGTTATGCGGTCTGCGACGGTGGATTGATGCTTGACATGTCGTTGATGAACGCCGTGCGCGTCGTCCCCGGCCTGGACCGTGCCATCGTAGGTGGCGGTGCGACTTGGGCGGATGTCGACGCCGCTACAACGCCTTTCGGCCGTGCCACGCCGGGGGGCCTCATCTCCGCGACCGGTGTTGCCGGCCTGACATTGTCCGGCGGCATTGGGTGGCTGCGCGGCACTCACGGCCTCTGCGTCGACAATCTTGTCGCGGCCGATGTCGTCACCGCCGAGGGCAGGCTGATCCGTACCGACGAGACGGAAAACCGCGATCTTCTCTGGGCGCTCTGCGGCGGCGGCGGCAACTTCGGTGTCGTGGTGAGCTTCGAGTTCAAGCTGCACCCGATCGCATCTGAACTGATGTTCTGCGGCCCCGCCTATCCCGAGGGACGCGCGAATGAAGTCATCGTGCGCTGGCGCGACTTTATGGAAACGGCGCCGGATCGGCTGAGCGGACTCGCCGAATTCTCGACCCTCCCTGACGATCCTTCTCTCCCCGAGCACGCGCGCGGCCGGCGCGTAGTGTCGCTTGCGCATGTGTATGACGGGCCGGCGGATGAAGGCGAACGAATCGTTGCGCCGCTACGCAGTTTTGGCGAACCGCTGGTCGATTTCAGCGGCCGCATGCCCTATCGCACCATTCAGTCACTGTACGACGCGCTGTTTCCGAAGGGGCGTGACCGCTGCTACTGGAAGTCGACCTATCTCTCCCGCCTCGACGACGGCGTCATCGCGGACATCACGCGGGGCATGGCAGAACGTCCGTCCGAGATGACCTTCGCCTCGATCTGGAAATTCAGCGGCGACATGCAGCGCGTGGCGGAGGACGCGACCGCCTTCGGCGACCGGTCCATGCCCTACATGCTGAGCCTCGACGCGATCTGGTCGAGCGCTTCGGACGACGACGCGAATGTCGGCTGGGTGCGCAACTTCTGGCAGCATATGCAGCGACACTCGACCGGCCGGCTCTATCTCAACTTCCCAGGCCACGGCGAAGACCCCGACCTCGTCCGCGATGCGTTTGGCTCGGAGACTTACGGACGTCTTCAACGGGTAAAGCGGCGCTATGACCCCGACAACATCTTCCGGATGAACCAGAACATCGATCCTAGAGCCGCATAGTGACGTTGAGAGCGTCGCCGACGAGTAAGGAAAAGTAGCTAGTATTTTGCAAAGGAGGACCAACCATGAAGCCGCATTCCCTCAGCGCCCGCAGTATTGGCCTGCTTATGTTCTCATTGTGTGCTTTCGGGCTGATGACGTCAGCCTCAATGCCCGCAGACAGCAAATTCGCCGTCGAGCCAGTGGTTGAGAAAAAGGTGAAGGAACTGCCCTCCGGACCGTTGTACTGGCGGCTGGATAATCTGCCCACGCTGGCGCAGGCCCAAAGCGCGGCGGGCCCGACCTCGCTTGCGGCGGAGATCGCAGGCAAGGTCTGGCTGTTCACGCTTGGACCGAAGGATGGCTCTACGACCGGCGGAACCAAGGTCGTCGAGATCGGGCCCCTTCCGCCGATCAGCGCAAGCGAGTATTTGCTGCGCGTCAACCGCGCCGGTGGAGCGCCCGGCGTCAAGACGAAGATCCATACGCATCCGGGACCGGAGGCCTTCTATGTGCTGGCCGGCAAGGTCGGCCAGAGGACGCCCCACGGAGTGACCTATGCTGAAGCTGGCACAGCCATGATCGGACACGGGGCCAACACGCCGATGGAGGTGTTCAGCGTCGGCACAACCGATCTCGATGAGCNATCTTCGTGGTCGACGCCAAGCAGCCGTTCTCGTCGCCTGCCAGCCTCGACTGAGGCGACATTTCCCAGGGTGGTACTTCCGCTCTGTTGCAGACAATCGGTCAACGAGCTGAGAATGTCCGCCCTGGGTCGATGACGGAACGGCCGCTTCTCGACAACATGTTCCCGGACCCGCCCGTCAGGTGACGGCCCCATAACTGTCGGTCAGCAAAGCGCCCAATTTCGGTTGTCCAAGTTGCGTTGGCCAACTTTCAAAAGCTGACGTCGCCTGAGCGACCCACTCACCGCACCACGGAGCTTTCTTGCTCGACCTGCAATCGGCCCCTAAATTCTCGCTAAGGAGAATGATGTCTTGGGCGGCGACACCTCGGCGTACGCGTCCGTTCGGCAGCAGAAAGGAAGGGGGGAGCGCTTCGGCGTGGATATGCTAAACGACTGACCACAGTTGGACGCACTCGATTGACTGCGGTTGGACGCCCTCCTTGCGAGGGGCCGCTCTGTATCATTCAAACCTGTCCAGCCCCTTCGCGTGCGCCGGCATGGCCCATACACCACGTTTGGAGGGCTCGAGGCCGCAACGTATCAGGGTCTCCGCAAGACCGACCGCGGCGCCGATTCCGTCCACCACGGGAATATCGTGCTTGCGCTGGAGAGCGGATGCGAACTCGGCCATACCGGCGCAACCCAGCGCAATCCCCTCCGCCCCCAGCCTGATGCCTTCGCGTATGAACTCCGAGATCCGTTCGGACGCACCACTCTCAGGCCTCTCCAGCTCAAGGACCGGAATGTCGGAAGCAAACACCCGGCGGCAGCGATGGGAGAAGCCGTAGCGCCGAATGTTGTCTTCAATGAGCGGCACAGAGCGTGACAAAGTGGTCACGACACAGAAGCTGTGGGCGACAAGGCTGACGGCATGGAACGAGGCCTCACCGATGCCAATAACCGGCTTGGTGGCGATCGCCCTCGCCGCGTCGAGACCCGTGTCGTCGAAGCAAGCTATGATATGCGCGTCGACATGCTGCGCTTCCGCCGCGACAACCTGCTTGAGCAGGCCCGGCAAGCAGAGTGCGCCGTCAAATGGCCCTTCGATTGCTTCAGGTCCCACAGTTGGCTGCATGCCGACGATTTCGGTCCCCGGGGCCTGCCGCCGCCATAGCCGCGGCAACGATCCCTCTGGTCATTGAGGTGGTCGTGTTGGGATTGATGACGGCAATTCGCATTCGGCGTATCCTGGCCTGGTTCCGGTCGATCACATGGATGCCAGCGCGCTGGACATGCGCTCCAGCCCTCGGCGCAACAGAGGACGCGGGCAGCCGACATTCAGACGAATGAAGCCTTCGCCGCCAGGCCCATACACGCGGCCGTCGTACAGATTGACACCCGCCCGATCGACGAAGAACTTCTGAATTCCACCCACTCTGCGATCGAGCGCGCGCGCATCCAACCACACCAGAAACGATGCGTCGGGCCGCATGGGCGTAATGCCTGGAAGGTATTCGCCGGCGAATTCGCAAACCAGATCAATGTTGCTGGCGACGTAGCCTGTGAGTTGGTCGAGCCATGGCGCGCCGCTGCTGTAGGCAACCTCCAGGGCCAAGCGGCCGAAAAAATTCGCGTTCACCATGAATGACGCCTGCATTGCGGCGAGAAGCGTCTCGCGGCGCTTTCTGTTGGCGACCGAAATGGTTGCCGAAGGAACCCCGGCGAGGTTGAAAGTCTTCGTCGGGGCGGTGCAGATGAACGACTTGTCCGCGGCATCGTCCGAGATGGAGGAGAAGACGATGTGGGAACGATCCGACAGCCTGATGTCGCAGTGAATGTCGTCGGATATGACCAAGATCCCATGGCGCTCACAAATGTCGTTCAGCGCCGCCAATTCTTCGCGTGTCCAGGCCATTCCGGCAGGGTTGTGAGGATTGCAGAGCAGGAATGCCTTGGCACCGCCAGCCGCCAGTCTCTCGAAATCCTCCAGATCGAGCTCATATCTGTTGTTCTGCAGCCTCAGCCGGTTCGTAAGCAGAACCCGCCCGTTTCCCTGAACCACTTCGAAATAGGGCGAGTACACGGGCGACTGCACGATGACGCCGTCACCGGGCTTGGTTAAGGTTCGCAGTATCGCAGCCACCGACGGCATGATCGCCGGCGCGGGAAGCAAGGTCTCCAGTTTCGGCGACCAGTTGTGCCGGTGCGCGAACCACGATTGCACGATCTCATAGTGGCGCGGATCGCGGCGTGTGTAGCCATAAATGCCGTGGTCCGCGGCTTCGCGCAGCCGCGCGATGACCGTTTCCGGGGCACGGAAATCCATATCCGCCGTCCATAGGGAGAGCAGGTCTTCTCCCTCGACCCGTGGCGAGAACTCATCCCATTGGTTGGCCCATTTGACGGACCCGAATTGCTGGCGGTCGTGGATCTGGTCGAAATCGACTTCCGCAATATTTCTTTGCCCAACTGCCGATTTGGGCGTGTCTGCACAAGCCATTTGCTTATCACCAGGAATCTGTGCCACGGTTGCGGCCGCCTTGCCGCTGCGGACGTCTCTATTTGAGGATCTGCGCCAGAAACTGCCGCGCCCGCTCCGATCGGGAGTTGGTGAAGAACTGATGGGGCGTGTTCGTCTCGACGATCTCCCCGCGGTCCATGAACACCACGCGGTCGGCCACCTCGCGCGCGAAGCCCATCTCATGCGTCACGCACAGCATCGTCATGCCTTCGCCGGCGAGCGACACCATCGTATCGAGAACCCCCTTGACCATCTCCGGATCGAGTGCAGAGGTCGGCTCGTCGACAAGCATGATCTTTGGGTTCATGCAGAGAGCCCGGGCGATTGCAGCGCGTTGCTGCTGGCCACCCGACAACTGCCCTGGGTAGCTGTCCGCCTTCTCGGCAATTCTGACGCGCTCCAGATAATGACGCGCCAATTCCTCAGCCGCCGTCTGCGGCATCTTCCTCACCCACACCGGCGCAAGCGCGCAATTCTCAAGCACAGTGAGATGGGAAAACAGATTGAAGTGTTGAAAAACCATCCCGACATTGCTGCGGACTTCGTCGATCTTGCGCAGATCCTCGGTCAGCGCCTTGCCGTTGACGATGACCTCGCCCGACTGATGCTGCTCGAGATGGTTGATGCAGCGGATCATCGTCGATTTGCCCGACCCGGAGGGGCCACAGACGACAATGCGTTGACCGCGCGGCACCGAGAGGTTGATGTTCTTGAGAGCATGAAATGAGCCGAACCATTTGTTGACATCACGCAGCTCAACGGCCATCGCCTGGTTGTAGGGCGTTCCCTTGGTCGCTGTGTACATTGCTTGAGACATCATCGTCGCGCCCTAGGATTTGTGGCCGCGCGCCAGTTGGCGCTCCATCGATTGCGAGTAACGGGACATGCCGAAGCAAAAGCCCCAGTAGACCAGCCCCGCAAAGAGGTAGCCGGTCGAGGAGATCGTCGGGCCTGCCCAACTCGGATCCACCCGCGCCGTTTCGACGGCCCTCAAGAAGTCTGCGATGCCAACGATGGCGACCAGAGTCGTGTCCTTGAACAGGCCGATGAAGGTGGAGACGATGCTCGGTATGACGATCGTCAACGCCTGGGGAAGGACGATCAACCGCATCATGCTGAAGTAGCTGATCCCGAGCGCGTTCGCCGCTTCGTATTGACTCTTCGGGATCGCCTGAAGGCCGGCCCTCACAACCTCGGCCATATAGGCGGACGAGAACAACGCTATCGCAATGAGCGGGCGGAGAAGTCGATCCGGCGTCAGATAGTCCGGCACGAACAGCGGCATCATGAAGTTCGCCATGAACAGCACCGTGATGAACGGCACGCCCCGGACGACCTCGATGAATGTGACGCAAACCGCCTTGACGAAAGGCAGTTCCGACCTGCGCCCGAGCGCCAGGATGACCCCGATCGGAAGCGAGAAGACGATGCCGACAATCGACATCAGTAGCGTGATCAAGAGACCGCCCCAGAGCGTCGTATCGATGACGGGCAAATTCAGGAAAGCCACGCCGCGCACCAGAACGAACGCGGCAACGGGGTAGACAAGGAAGAATAGCAATGCCGCCACTTTGCGCCGCGGAGCCTTCGTCCACAGGAACCAGACGATGAGGATGGCGGCGAGAGCCTCTGCGAGATCAACGCGCCACCGTTCGGAAACCGGGTACGCGCCGTATCGCAGATAGTCGAACTTCTCGGCGATGAAGGGCCAGCAAGCTCCTTCACCGTTCGCACGGCAAGAGTCGCGGCCGCCGCTCCACACAGCGTTGAAGATCGCAAAGCTCAGAAAATGCTGCAGCAGCCACACGGCGAGGAGGATAAAGCATATTGTCAGCGCGCCTGAAGAAGGCGTCGAAAACAGATTCTTTTTCATCCAGGTCACTGGACCCGGCCAAACGTCAGCGGGGGGCGCCATCGCTGGTATGAGCGCGCTGCTGACAACTGGCGAATGCATGGACTGATCACTCATGCATCACCTCTCGACGATCGCAAAATGTCGGTTACACGCGTTCATGGCCAACGACGTGGCAAGGGAGATAACGAGATAGACGGACAGGGTGATCGCCATGACCTGGACGGCGGCGCCGGTCTGGTTGAGCACGGTGCCTGCAAAGATCTGAACGAGGTCGGGATAGCCGATGAACACCGCAAGCGACGAGTTCTTGATTAGATTGAGATACTGGCTTGTCAAAGGCGGGATGATAATACGCAGCGCCTGCGGAACAACGACAAGGCGAAGCGTCTTGCCCGGCGCCAGCCCCAGCGCATACGCAGCCTCGCTCTGGCCCTTTGGCACTGCCTGGATTCCACTCCGGACGATCTCGGCGATGTAGGATCCGGTGTAGACCGACAGACCGATCAGGAGAGCGGCAAACTCTGGATAGAGTTGATGTCCGCCTTGAAAGTTGAAACCCCGTAGCTGTGGCGCGACGAACGAGACCGGCTCGCCAGCCGCCAAGAACACGACCAGCGGAAATCCTATCAAGGTCGCCAGACTGACCAGAAGCACCGGCAGCTGCTTGCCCGTCCGTCTCTGGACGCTTCTGGCGCGAAACCAGAATGCAACGCAGCAGGAAATGGCCGCCACGAATGCCAGGCCCACCAGCCCCGCTCCCGGATGCAAATGAATCTCCGGAATGATGAGGCCGCGATTGTTGAGGTAGATGCCGCCGGGAATGGCGATGGACGCCTTCGGGGAGGGCAACGGCTTGAGGACAGCGTTGTACCAGAACAGCAGCTGCAGCAACAACGGGACATTGCGCACAAGCTCGACATAGGCGGTCGCCACCTTCGAAACGATCCAGTTCGGCGAGAGGCGGGCAACGCCGATGACGAAGCCAAGCAAGGTGGCCAGCAAGATTGCGAGGAAGCTGACGTAGAGGGTATTGACCACTCCCACCCAGAACGCCTGACCGTAGGTGGATAGTGCATCGTACGGTATCAGAGTTTGATTGATGTCGAAGCCGGCAGCCTCACCCCAAAAATCGAGTGAGAGCGGAATCCCCCGGACCCGCATATTCGATGCGGTCTGCATGCCGATGCCCAGGGCCAAAGCCAACAGGCAACCTGCGAGCAAGAGCTGGTAGAAAACGCCGCGCACTTTCGTATCGTGCAGCGATAGGCTCCTGCGCGAGGGCGCTGGAAGCGACAAATCGGACATGGCGGGTTCCTATCGGATCTGTGCAAGGCGCTGGCGGTAACGCGCCAGCGCCTTGCAACCATGCTTTGCCTAGCGGATCGGCGGAGCGTACTGAACGCCGCCTTTGTTCCAGAGCGCGTTCATGCCACGCTCCATTTTCAGCGGGGAGTCCTTGCCGACATTGCGATCAAACACTTCGCCGTAGTTACCGACCTGTTTGATCACCTCGACCGGCCAGTCGTCGCCGAGCCCGATGTCCTTGCCGATGCTGCCTTCCAGTCCAAGCAGACGGCGGATGCTGGGATTGTCCGACGACTTCATCGCATCAACGTTTTTGGAGGTGACCCCGTATTCTTCGGAGGCCACCATGACGTAAAGCGTCCACTTCGCCACATTGAACCACTGGTCGTCTCCCTGCCGCACTGCCGGGCCAAGCGGCTCCTTGGAGATCAGTTCGGGAAGAACGATGCTGTCGTCCGGCTTGGCCATGCGAAGCCGCGATGCGTTCAAGGTAGAGGTGTCCGCCGACAGGACGTCGCAACGCCCCTCCTCGTAAGCCTTCACGACAGCTTCCTCGTCGGCGAAACCAACCGTGGTGTACTTGATCGACTGCGAGCGAAAATAGTCGGCAAGGTTCAACTCGGTCGTGGTGCCCTGGGTGACGCAAATCGATGCGCCCTCGAGCCCCTTGGCTGATGCGATGTTGTCCGCCTTGCGCACCATAAATCCCTGACCGTCATAGAAGTACGTCCCCGCAAAAAGTATGCCGAGAGACGTATCGCGCGACGATGTCCATGTTGCGTTGTGTGCAAGAATGTCGATCTCCCCCGACTGCAAGGCGGTGAAGCGATCTTTTGGCGTCAATGGGATGAACTTAACCTTCTGCGCATTCCCGAGCACGGCAGCAGCCACGGCGCGACAATAGTCGACCACAAATCCGGTCCATTTGCCTTCATTATCGGGAAGGCTGAAGCCAGCGGTGGCCGAATTTGTGCCACACGTCAGCACGCCATTTTTCTTGACATTGTCGAGGGTTGCGGACCACGCCGAGGAAGCGGTGCACGCGATAGCGAGGCCAAGAAGGCCCTTGAACGTTGATCTCATTTCGGAATTCCCCTGTTTTTGTTTGAAAGGAATGTGCTCTCCAGGTTAAGTATTCGTCAAATCGATTGTTCTCATGATGAAAATGAGCGTCGCGCATAATTGCGAAGCACTCCTCGCAGGTGAAAAGGCGCTTGAGTGGTAAAACAGACGACAGCGCGCGCGACCTATTTTGCGGCCGACCCCGGTGCTCCGACGGTCGACCCTTGGTGTCTCTTGGTCCGCGACTCGTTGTCGATGCCCACGATGATTTCCCGGAGCCACTTGGTCCCCGGGTCATTCGCCATCTGGCGGTGAACAATAAGCCAGGCATTCACATTCGATATGGGAAGGGGTGGCGGGACCAACGTCACCTCACTCCTCTCGTCCAGCATTTGCAGGATGGCATCACCGCAATGGGTAATCAGTTCAGTGCCGCGAAGCGCCCAGGGCAGCACCAGATAATTCGAGATGGTCGCAACGACTTTGCGACGAAGACCCATCTGTTTGAGGGCGGCATCCGCGAGGCTTTCTGCCAGGCCATCTGCGGAAATCTGGAGGTGAGAACTGGCCAAATACGTTTCCAATGTCATTGCGTTTCTGGCAATCTTGCTTCCACTCCACACCGCGCAAAACAATCGGTCCTGGCCAAGCTCCACCTTCAAGAGACCTGGGTCGTCGCGTATCGCTGCTCCCGTCAGCGCACAGTCGACTTGTCTCAAATAGACCGATGAACCGATTTCAGGTCCGTTTGCGGGAATGACGTTCAGCGTCGCGCCAGGAGCTTGCCTAGAAAATTCTCGAATGAGGCCTGGGATGAAAACCATGGCATGATAATCTGTAAGTCCAACGCGAAAATTACGTCGGGTCGTTGCTGGATTGAATAACTGATGCCGATCGATCGATGCGCGGATCGTTGCAAGCGCGGCAGAAATATCTGACAACAGCTCAACTGCCCGAGGAGTTGGCCGCATCTCGCCCCCATCTCTGGTGAACAATTCGTCCTGCAATAGATACCGAAGCTTCGATAGGGAGTGGCTTACAGCTGATTGTGTTCTGCCTAATTCGATAGCCGCGCGCGTCACGCTCCTTTCACGCATCATCACGTTAAAGACTCGCAATAGATTGAGGTCGATATCGTTATAGTTCATGGAACTACCCTCATTTGCCACAGAGACGGACGCGCTAGGCCGCACTACCACGTTGGATTGCGACGGTGACAGATGGCGCACGAAGAGTGAAGATAGAAGTCCTGCGCCACGCCTTTGACTCTGGCGGTTGAACAGGTGACGGCCAAGGCGGCGGCGCGCAATTTCCCCTCGCTGCGGATATTGCGAAGCTCGGTTTCAAACATATCGGAGAGCTTCATCAATGAGTCCGACGGCGAGCGTTGCGAGCGTTTTGCGCTCGATAAAGACATCTGATCGGCACTGCTGGCGAGCAACCGATGCAAGACTGCGAGTTTTGAGCTCCGCCAATAGTTTGTGCTGCTTGGGTCCGCAACGAGGGTCGCCAGCGGAACGTCCGCTTGCTGATGACTTCATCCTAGAAGCTGACCCGTCTGCTCGCGGCCCCAAACTAGCCGCGTACCTTTAGGTCCACACAGGTTCATAGACCCCTTTTTGAAGAGACTCAGCTTGCATTAAAAACTAGTCCTCCTCCTGGATGGGCCGCCTCCGCCTGCGAGTAGGCGAGCGCCATAGCCAGGAGATTCTCGATCCCAACCGGGCCTTTGCCGAGGGCGCTCGCTGCATCATTTCATAACCGGTGAGCGGAAACCGAGAGCGGCAGAAATTCGCTGGGCGGCTTTGGCCACCATTTCACCGAGTTCGCATATGCGTTCTTCTGGTACGCGGTTTTCCGGGGCAGCGATGTTTAGTGCTGCGACTATCCTGCCAGGGGAAGCGAACACAGGCGCGGTGATCGAAATCAGATCGTCATTGATCTCGCCGTGACTGACAAAAAATTTTGACTTGCGAATCTGCTCAAGCCCGGTCCGCAGAAGCTGGGGATCGGTCACGGTTTTCTTGGTGAAGCGCTTCAGGGGGCTGGCAAGAATGGCTTCGCGCTCGTCATCTTCAATATGGGCCAAGAATGCCTTGCTCGAACCTGCATGCAGTGGACGCCGCCGGCCTACAATCGCGTTAACCCGAAGATCCCGCTTCGGTTCCCATTTGGCGACGCAGAGGCTTTCATGGTCATCGCGGATTCGCAGTTGCGTGGTCTCGCCGATCTCGCGGCCGAGTTCTTCCAACACAGGTGTTGCGATGCGGATCAGGTCCATCTGTTCGCTGGCGGCATGCCCTAGCATCAGTGCGGCGAGGCCGAGGCGATAACCCTTTCCGTCTGTCGAGCGCGCCAGCAAGCCGCGCCGCACCAGTGTCTGCAAAAGCCGGAACGCACGCGCCTTGCTGTCGCCAGAACGCCGCGCGATTTCGGAAACACCAAGGTCTGCCTCGCCCGCGACGGTCTGTAACAGGCTGATGGCGCGATCGACGGAATCCACCGTGTATCGGGTCTCTACTTGAACGGTCATGTCTTCGATCACCCCCAAAAACGTCACATACCCATATAAACTATCGATTTTGTTTCGTCTAGTGAAACAGCGGTTTATCTGTATTGACAAGAGCAGGGCCTTGTTTTTCAACTGCCTGGTCAATGGAAGGAGGCCGGCACCGTTAACGGGTCCAATTTAAGAGGGCACGACGATGGCAAGCGGCGGCAAAAAGAACTCCTCCGGACTGAACTATCCAGAGTGGACACGGAGAAAAACGAGAATGATCAGCCGGACAATTTCACGGCGTGCGCTGATGCGATGGGCGCTCGGCAGTGCCGCTATTTTGCAAAGCACCAGTTGGACAGGGCTTGCCCAGGCGGCTGCAAGAGGCCAGTTGCGGATCGGCATGGCCGCTCCGCCGACGACCTTGGATCCGCATCTGAAGAGCAATGCTCCGAACAATGCGCTTGCCACACATATTTACGATACGCTCGTCACAAACGACGAAAAATCAGTCTCCAGACCGGGGCTTGCGACGGCCTGGCGCGTGATCGACGACACCCATTGGGAATTCGAACTCCGGCCTGACGTGCGCTTCAGCGACGGCGAACCGCTGACGGTGGACGACATCACTGTCTCCTTTGACCGAGCCAACACGATCGAAAGCACGGCCTCCTTCCGGACCTATACGCGCAACATCAAGTCAATCACCTCACCTCAAGCCGGCAAGCTTGTCATCGAGACGAAGCAGCCGGAGCCCCTGCTGTCCAATTCGCTCAGCCGCATTCGCATAATCCGCGCTAAGTTCAAGGATGCGACGAGCGACCAGTTCAACAACGGCACCGCCTCGATCGGCACGGGTCCCTATGTGCTGAAGGAATATGTTCCCGGTAACCGTGTCGCACTCTCCGCCAATCCTAACTACTGGGGCGCGAAGCCTGCTCTGCCAGAGGTCGAGCTTCGCATCGTCACCGATGCCGGCGCGCGGCTTGCGAACCTGCTTGCCGGCGACCTCGATCTTGTTGAGCAGGTGCCCTATGAAGGCATTGCGCGCGTCGAAAAGGACGAGCGGTTTCATGTCGTCCGTGGTGTCTCGAGCCGGGTCGTCTTCTTCTCGTTGGACACGTTCAGGGACGTGTCGCCCTTCATCACCGACAAGGACGGCAAGCCACTCGACCGCAACCCGCTGAAGGATCTGCGCGTGCGACGCGCGCTGTCCATGGCCATCGATCGTAAAGCCATCGTTGAACGCCTGATGCAGGGCAATGCTGTCGTTGCCTCGCAATTCCTGCCGGTCGGCGCGCCGGGCACTTCAGCTGCTATCAAGCCCATTCCGTTCGATGCCCAGAATGCCAAGGCGTTGCTCGCCGAGGCCGGTTATCCAGATGGATTCGGCTTGACGATCCACGGACCCAACGACCGCATCGTCAACGACTCCAAGATCGTGCAGGTGGTGGCCCAGATGCTCACCCGCATCGGCTTGAAGGTCAGCGTCGACGTCATGCCCTGGTCGGTTTATGCCGACAAAGCGGATGCGCATACGTTCAGCTTCAATCTGGATTCTTGGGGCGTAAACACAGGCGAGACTTCGAACCCGCTGACGGCGCTGATCGCGACGCAGAATTCCGACGCTGGTCTGGGCATCGCCAATTCGGGCCGCTACTCCAATCCCGACGTCGATGCCAAGCTCGCCGTGGCCAAGCGGACGCTCGATGATGCCAAGCGCGAAAAGATGCTGTCGGAAATCAGCGACATTGTCTTCAACGATGTCGCCCTGATCCCGATGCACCACGAGGTTCTCGTGGTGGCTGCCCGCAAGGATATTCAGTTCACGACGCGGGCCGATCAGTACACGCTGGCCATGAACGCCGAGATTGCCTGAGGAGTTGTCGACTTGACGAGCACTACCACTGGGTTCGTTGCGGATCCCGGTCGCGCTATCTATGATCTTGGCGCGACCGCAATCTTTGCTTCCAAATCAGATCCGCGCTTTCACTATTGCCTCTATGTACCGCGCTCGGTCGGAGACGGCGCCAAGGTCGATCTGCTGGTTGCCATGCACGGCACTGGCCGAACCTCCTTCCTGGACTTCCGAGACGGTTTCGCCGAGTTCGGGCGCTGGAATGACTGCGCCATTTTGTGCCCGGTGTTTCCAATGGGCGTTCTGGGCGATGGTGCCCGCAGCGGTTACAAATACATGCTGGAAGGCGACATCCGTTACGATCAAGCGTTGCTCGCCATCGTCGAGGAAGTCAGTGCCAAATACCGTCAGGACTGGAGCCATTTCGCCATGTTCGGCTTTTCCGGCGGCGGGCATTTCACGCATCGTTTCGCCATTCTGCATCCGGATCGGCTGTGGGCGGCTTCGATCGGCGCGCCCGGCTCGGTGACCCTGCTCGACCCGACCCGGGACTGGTGGGTAGGCATTCGCGATCTTCCAGAGAAGTTCGGTATCACCTTCAACGCCGCGGTACTGGCCAAGGTGCCTGTCCAGATGATTGTCGGCGACGCTGATCTGGAGACTTGGGAAATCACGCATCGTGAAGGCGGGACCCACTGGCTGCCCGGAGCCAACGATGCCGGCCGCACGAGGCCGGAACGCCTCAGGGCATTGTGTCAATCGTTCGAGCAAGTGGGCGTGCGCGTCCGCTTCGATTTGCTGCCGGGGGTCTCCCACGACCGATTGGAGGTTCTTGATCCCGTCCAGGATTTCCTCGCAGAAGAACTCAAGCAACGACGGAACGCGTCGTGATGAATGCAATGATCGTTGCGCCACAGCCCGAAGCGGTGGAGGCAGGCGCCCTCGTGCTCAAGCGCGGCGGCAACGCCGTCGATGCGGCGATTGCCTGCGCTTTCTTGCAGGGCGTCGTGGATCCACAAATGTCCGGCCTTGGGGGCTTTGGCTCTATGCAGGTCTATATGCCACGGCGCGGCGTGCACGAGGTGCTTGAGTTCTATGCAAGGGCGCCGCTCAAGGCCTCCCCGGATATGTGGAGCGAACTGCTGGTCGGCCAATCGCGCGACGGTTTCGCTTTTCTGCTGGAAGGCGGCATCAGCGAGGTCGGCTATCTCGCCGTCTGCACCCCCGGCAGCGTCAAGGGTTACGCGGAGGCGCTGGCGAGATACGGCACCTTCGATTGGGCCGACGTCATCGCACCCGCGGCCGGGCAGGCGAGGCGAGGTTTCATGGTACGTCCGCATGTCCATTGGTATTGGGCGCAGGACGGAGTCGATACCGGTGAAGTGCGGACCCTCGACAAGCTCGGTTTCAGCAAGACCGGACGCGCCATCTATTTCCGCGCCGACGGCACGGTGAAGCTGCCGGGCGACATAGTCGTCAACGCCGACCTCGCGCATACGTTGGAGCGCATCGCTGCAGCTGGCCCTGATATCTTCTACAAGGGCGAGATCGCCGACGAAATCGCGGCCGACATGGCCGCGAATGGAGGCCTGATCGAGAAAGACGACCTGGCCAACTATCAGCTCTCTACCGCCGAGCCACTCTGGGGGGAGTATCGCGGCTACGATATCGCGACCAGCCCACCGCCCGCCAGCGGCATATCCATGCTGCAACTGCTCCATACCCTTGAACATTTTGACATCGGTGCCCTGGGCCACGGCAGCACCGAGCATGTCATCGTACTGGCAGAGGCGATGAAACGCATGACCATCGACAAAGATCGACACCTCGGCGATCCAGCCTATGTCGATGTGCCGGTCGGGCGTCTTTTGTCCCGGGAGTATTGCGGTCAAATGGCCGACGAGATCAAGGCTGGGGTTCGGGCCGAAGTCCAGCGAGTGGACGACCGGTCGCCGCGCGAGACGACGCATATCTCGGTGATCGACCGGGAAGGCAATGCCGTCGCCTTGACCCACACGCTGGGCAGTCCGTCGGGAGCGATCACCGATGGCTTGGGTTTCATGTATAACGGAACGATGAGTCGCTTCGATCCGAGGCCGGGCAGGGCAGGATCGCTGGCCCCTGGCAAACGGCGAGCCAGCTCAGCGGCACCCACCATTGTCTTCAAGGATGACCGGCCGGTAATTGTGATGGGAGCGCCGGGCGGCAGCTATATCGCGCCATCCATGGCCCAGGGCCTGATGAACATCATTGATTTCGGCATGAGCATGCCGGAAGCGGTGGCCGCCCCGCGGATCGTGGCGGTGTCGAACACGATCGACGTCTCCAACCGCATTCCGCGCTATGTCACCGACGAAATCGAGGGCAAGGGCTACGAGGTGAAGCGCTCGTGGCAGAGCTACGCTTTTGCCGCTCTTCACGGAATCCAGATCGAGGACGGAGTTTGTCGTGGCGGCGCCGATCCGCAACGCGACGGCATGGCTATCGCGGTGCCGGCGTGACGGGTCTTGCGCACACGACCGGCGATACTTCCGGGCAAGCGGGCTGGGGAAGGACGTCATGACCGCTGCCATTGTGCGTCGTCTGTTTCAGGCCGCAATGGTCATGTTTGCCATGACCGTCATCGTCTTCATCGCGGTCAACGTCATTGGCGATCCGGTCGACATTCTGATCTCGCCCGATGCGGACCAGATCGAGCGTGCGCGCGTCGTCCAGGCACTTGGACTCGATTTGCCGCTTTGGCAGCAATATCTCCGCTTCCTTCAGGCGGCGCTGCATGGCGATCTCGGCCAGAGCTACGTTTACAATGAGCCGGCGCTCGGGGTGATCCTCCAGCGCCTGCCGGCAACGCTCGAACTGGCCGTCTCAGCGATTCTCATTGCTATCGTCGTCGGCGTGCCGCTCGGCCTCTATGCCGGGCTGCGGCCAGATGGCATCGTCAGTCGCATCATCATGACTGTCAGCATTCTTGGTTTCTCGCTGCCGACGTTCTGGGTCGGTCTGGTGCTGATCATGCTTTTCGGCGTGCAACTCGGATGGCTGCCGAGCGGCGGACGCGGGCAGACTGCCGAATTGTTCGGCGTCCAATGGGCATTTCTGACCAAAGACGGCCTTGCCCACCTGATCCTGCCGTCGTTCAATCTCGCTCTGTTCGATGCCTGCCTCATTCTACGCCTGACACGCGCCGGTGTCGCCGAAGTCCTGCCGCTCGACTACATCAAATTCGCCCGGGCCAAGGGACTCAAGGAGACGCGGGTCATCGGCATCCATGTCTCAAAGAACATCATGATCCCGGTGGTGACCATCGTCGGCCTGGAGTTCGGTTCGATCGTCGCCTTCTCGGTCGTCACCGAAAGCGTCTTCAGTTGGCCAGGCATGGGCAAGCTGATCATCGACAGCATCAACGTGCTCGATCGTCCGATCATCACTGCCTACCTGATGGCGATCGTCGCCTTCTTCGTCATCATCAATCTCGTCGTCGACCTCACTTACACCGCACTCGACCCTCGGGTGCGGCTCCAGGGCGAGGGATCGTAACATGAGTGTCGACACCTTGCCGCCGCAACTGCCGACCGACGCTGAAAGAGGTGAGGAGCCCCCGTTCCGGATACTTATGCGGGCGTTCTTCCGTTCGCCCGTGGCCGTCGCCGGTCTGGTGTTGCTGGCGGCGATCGTTCTGCTGGCGCTGCTCGCACCGTTTATCGCGCCGCAAAATCCATATGACCTCAATCAACTGGATATCATGGATAGCCGACTGCCTCCCGGCTCGCAGTCGATGGCCGGCATGACCTATTGGCTCGGCACCGATGACCAAGGCCGCGATATGCTTTCCGGCATCATCTACGGCTTGCGCATATCCCTTGGTGTCGGCGTCAGTTCAGCGCTCTTCGCGGCGCTGTTCGGCGCATCGCTCGGTCTGCTCGCCGCCTACATAGGCGGCCGCACCGAGACAGCGATCATGCGCATCGTCGACCTGCAACTCTCCTTCCCGTCCATTCTCGTCGCGTTGATGATCCTTGCCTTTCTCGGGAAGGGCATACTCAATGTCGTACTCGCCCTGGTGATCGTCGAATGGGCGACCTACGCCCGTGCAGCGCGTGGCACCGCATTGACGGAACGCCGCAAGGAATACATGGAAGCCGCAGAATCGCTTGCCATTCCGCGATGGCGTATTCTGTTCGTCCATCTGCTGCCGAACTGCTTGCCGCCGCTGATCGTGATCGCGACGGTGCAGGTGGCGCGCGCCATTTCCCTGGAGGCGACCTTGTCCTTTCTGGGCCTTGGCGTGCCGATCACCGAGCCCAGCCTTGGCCTGCTGGTCGCCAACGGCTACCAATACATGCTCTCCGGCATGACCTGGATCAGCTTCTACCCTGGCGTTGCGCTGCTGATTACCGTGGTTGCGATCAACCTCGTCGGCGACCGGCTCCGCGACGTGCTCAATCCGCGGGGGCGCGAATGAATGCGGCTGTGCTCGAAGTCCGCGATCTGCGGACCCATTTCGGAGCGGCAAAAGCCGTTGACGGCGTCTCGTTCAGTGTCGCGCGCGGCGAGGTTCTGGGTCTCGTTGGTGAAAGCGGGTCCGGAAAATCGGTCACCGGCTTCTCCATCATCGGCTTAGTCGATCCGCCAGGGACGATCGTCGGCGGCCAGATAGTGTTCGACGGCCGCGACATCACCCACTCCAGCCGCGAGGAGATGCGAGCGCTGCGCGGCCGCCGCATGGCCATGATCTTCCAGGATCCGATGATGACGCTGAACCCGGTCCTGCGCATCGATACGCAGATGATAGAGGCGGTACAGGCGCACGAAAACGTCTCGCGAGCGGACGCCAGGGCGCGGGCGCGCGATGCGCTGGGTATGGTCGGGATTCCGAGCCCGGACGAACGGCTTCGGGCCTATCCCCATCAGTTTTCCGGCGGCATGCGCCAGCGCGTCGTCATCGCTATCGCGCTGCTGCACCGGCCGGACTTCATCATTGCCGATGAGCCAACCACCGCGCTCGACGTGACGATCCAGGCGCAGATCCTCGCCGAGATGCAAGAGCTCGTGGCGCAGAACAACACGTCGCTGATCTGGATCACCCATGATTTGGCCGTCGTCTCGCGTCTCGCCGACAGGATCGCTGTAATGTATGCGGGTCGTATCGTCGAATCCGGGTCGGTGTCGGACGTTCTCGGCAGTCCGTGGCATCCCTATACTGCTGGGTTGATCGGCTCCGTTCCTAGCCGTAACCGGCGTGGCGAGCGGCTGCATCAGATCCCCGGAATGACGCCCAATGTTGCGCGGCTACCGACAGGGTGCGCTTTCGCCCCGCGTTGCGCGCGCGCCGATGCCATGTGTGCCCAGGCGGTACCGCTGTTCACCGCGGGGATGCGCGAGCATCGCTGCGTCCATCCTTTGCCGGAATTCCGCAAATGACCTTCTCCACACCCCTTGCAGCAAGTGTTCAAGGCGACGGCTTGGCGGGCTCTGCCGAGGCGGCGCCGCTGATCGAGTTGAACGACATCTCCCACAGCTTCGGCACACGACCGGATTTCGCCGCCCGGCTGGCGATCTCGCTCAAACTTGGCAAACCAGCGGCAAGGGTGCAGGCGGTCGACGGCGTCAGCCTCGTCGTTCGCAGGGGCGAGGTTCTGGGCCTTGTCGGCGAGTCGGGATGCGGCAAGTCCACGCTTGGGCGGATCGTCGCCGGCATCGTGTCGCCGACCAGTGGATCGGTATCGTGGCGCGGCAAGGATTTGAAGACGCTGTCGTCGTCCGCGCGGCGCGAGGCCAAGCTGCGCGTGCAGATGATCTTCCAAAACCCTTATGCCTCGCTCAATCCCCGCCGGAAAGCTGCCGATATTGTCGGCGAGGCACCACGCGTTCATGGTCTGGTGGAGGGCGGTCTCGGCGTCTTTGTGGATGAACAGTTTCGACGTGCGGGCCTGGATCCGGCGCTGAAGCATCGCTTTCCGCATCAGTTCAGCGGCGGTCAGCGCCAGCGTATCGGCATTGCGCGCGCATTGGCCGTGCAGCCGGAGTTTCTGGTGTGCGATGAGGCCGTGGCAGCCCTGGATGTTTCCATCCAGGCGCAGATCCTGAATCTCTTCATGGATCTGCGCGAGAGACTTAACTTGACCTATCTGTTCATCAGCCATGACCTCGGAGTTGTCGAGCACATTTCCGACCGTGTGGCGATTATGTATCTCGGCCGCATCGTCGAAGAGGCTCCGGCCGAGGAGATATTCGCGCGGGCCAACCATCCCTATACGCAGGCGCTTCTCGCCGAGGTGCCACGCCTCGAGACCACCAAACGCAGCTTCGCTGCAATCAAGGGTGAATTGCCCAGCCCGCTTTCGCCGCCGAACGGATGTCACTTCCACCCGCGATGTCCGCACACGATGCCTCGCTGCCGGATCGAGGTACCTAGGATGAAGTTGGTTGCGGCCGGACACAAGAGCGCCTGCCATCTCAACGACGCCGCCTCTTGAACGCCTGGGAATTATACAAGTGACTGACCGCCAGGCATTCCAGCCGGTGACTGATGAAATGGCGCTTTGTCGTGACGTCATGGTGACGATGCGCGACGGGGTCAGGCTCGCGACAGACATCTACCGACCCGCGAGGGAAGGCCGCGCGCTGGACCGGCCTGCGCCCGTCATCATCGAACGAACGCCTTACGGCAAGGCGATGACGTCGCGCGCTGAGCTCGAAGTCGGTATGAGCGAGCCGATGGAGCGCGCGACCGTCGCCGAGCATTTTGTGCGTCATGGTTATGTCGTCGTTTATCAGGACTGCCGAGGCCGCTACACCTCCGAAGGCAACTTCGTCAAATATCTCTCCGAAGGACCGGATGGCTATGACACGCTTGCGTGGATAGCGGCTCAGCCATGGTGCAATGGTCGGATCGGCACCATGGGCCTTTCCTATGCCGCCCACACCCAAATGGCGGCGGCGTGCCTCGCGCCGACGGCACTTGCTACGATGATCCTCGATTCCGGCGGGTTCTCGAACGCTTTCACCTGCGGCATCCGCCAGGGCGGCGCGTTCGAGCTGAAACAGGCGACTTGGGCCTACCGGGAAGCCCGGGAGAGAGCCATCGCCGCCGGTGATGAGTTAGCCCGAAAGGCGATCGAGGCCGAGAACCTGCATCGCTGGTTCAGCAAAATGCCTTGGTCGGAGGGGCGATCGCCGCTTCGCTGGGCGCCGGAATACGAGGCTTATCTCCTCGAACAGTGGCGCCACGAAAGCTTTGACGCGTTCTGGCAGCAGGTCGGCATTCATGCGGCCGGCTTTTACGACGCGATACCCAATATTCCGATCGCCCTGATTTCGAGCTGGTTCGATGTCTATGTCCCGACAACCTTCGAAAACCTGGCTGGCCTTGCCCGCAACGGCAAACGGCCGCTCGCCTTGGTCATGGGGGCGGGCTTGCACGGCGACCGCAACCTGACCTTTGCCGGCGACGTAGATTTCGGGCCGAACGCTCCGCTCGGCGGCAATGTGAGCGCAAGCTGGCTCGAGTTTCGCCGCCGCTGGTTCGACCGCTGGTTGAAGGGCGGGCCGGGGGACGATCTCGACAACGAGCCGATCCGCCTTTTTGTCATGGGCGGAGGCTCTGGTACGAAAAACGCCGAGGGCCGTCTCGATCACGGCGGGCGCTGGATCAGGGCTCAAGAATGGCCGCTGCCCGATGTGGAGGAGCTAAGCTACTACTTGCATCGCGAGGGCAGGCTCTCGAAGTCCCTTCCTGCGCCCGACGACCCGCCGCTGAGCTATGATTTCGATCCCGCCGATCCAGTCCCGACCATAGGCGGCGCGCTGACAAGCGGCCAACCGATCTTCGCTGGCGGCGGCTTCGACCAGAGGGAGGACGAGAGGTTCTTCGGCTGCCGAAATTTCGGCCTGCCGCTTTCTGCCCGCCTCGACGTCCTTTCGTTCGAGACAGAGCCGCTGGTCAACGATCTGACAGTGCTTGGCAAGGTGGCAGTGGAGCTCTGGGCGGCGACCGATGCGCCTGACAGCGATTTTACGGCGAAGCTGATCGACGTTCATCCACCGAGCGCGGACTATCCGACGGGCTTTGCCTTGAATCTGACCGACGGGATTTTCCGATGCCGGTTCCGGCATTCATTCGAAAGAGCCGAGCTGGTGAGGCCAGGTGAGATCATGCGGCTTCGCATCGAGCTGTTTGCAACCGCCAATCTGTTTCGTGCCGGCCACCGACTGCGGCTGGACATATCCTCGAGCAATTTTCCAAAGTTCGACGTCAATCCGAATACCGGTGAACCAGCTGGCTTCGGTCGTAGCCGTCAGGCGGCGCGCAATACGGTTTTTCTCGATGAGATGCGACCCTCGCGGTTGATCATGGATAAGATTGATACCAACTAATGGCGCGCGTTTGGGCGCGACCGCCACTGTCGAACCTTCGACCGGACACGTCCTTGACCGGATCGCATCTGATCATGAAATTTTGCCGGGCGGCGCGGATGTTGTCTTCGAATGCGGTCCTCCAGGGAACCGTGGGGGCGGGCCGTTTTTGACGAGCCGTGACGTGGATTTGGTAGCCGGCTGATGGTCAGCCCTTCTGCGATCCATCCGAGTGCATCCCTGCTGGGGCTTTCCTGATGAACCGCCCTAGCCAATTCGATTGAGCGGGATACGGTCATGCAACACTGGGGATCGAAGCTGGCGGAGCGATCACTCCGGCAAGTGGTCCTATCGCACCAAGACCCCGCTACACAGAACCACCTCACAACTTCGGAGGCGGCGCGGGTTTCAGCGTCTTCCCTGCCGCTTTTGGCAAGACCGGCGTTGATAGCTGCCTATCGCGAGGCCGACCGACATTGGCGGATTTGATTGCCGTCTGGCGGCGACTTCATGTCGCCGATTGCGCGCAGATGAAAATCCGTATGGAGGACACGACCTTCGCGAACGGGGACAAACAAGGTGCCACTTACCCGATGGTGACCTTGGCCCCAAATCCCAGCTTGACTACAGTTAGCAGCATGCTGAACGCCATTCACCTTGCCGCCGCGAGGGCTAAGGCGTGCGATGTAGAGTTGGAACTGACCGGCCCCAACGTAGGGCACGTTAAACAAATCCGCTCTCGCCTACCTCCGACCGGATGATGTTCTTGTAGTTTGGAAACTCGATCGTCTTGGGCGCTCCCTCGTCGAGATGATGCGCACAATTGATACGCTTCGACGGCAGGAGATTAAGTTTCTCAGCCTCACCGAGCATTTCGATTGCGAAACGGCACATGGACGTTTCGCCTTGCAGATGCATGGCGCAATGGCTGAATACTACCTTGATTTGAACCGCGAACGAACGGTCGAAGGACTTAGATCAGCATTGGCACGCGGTCGCAAAGGTGGGCGAAGGAAGAAGCTTGGTGCAGGAGATATTGAGCCCGCCGGCGCCATGCTAAAGGCAGGTACGATTCCCGTCGCCGACGTTGCCAAACGAATGGGCGTGTCACGAACTACATTCTATTCCTACTTCCCGTCCGCACGATCAAGACAGCAGTAGCGGATCGTGTCGATGGCCCGCTTCCAGGGTCCGCCGTCGTTCTCTCGGCGGTTCTACGGGCAGTTAGTTTCTGTCAGGCCAAGGAGGGGCCACTTTCAGCCCCCTGGTTCGAAAGTTGGCTTCCAATCGCGATTGCGCTGCCCGCTGCTGGCCTTCGTAGTCAGGAATGATTGTGAAGAAGCATGGCGATGGACCGGCTGACGATCAGTATTCGAAGCAACGGCGGAAAGCGCCATGACGGGTTTGCGATGGATGGACTGTTTAAGGGTTCTCAGCAACCTTCCGCCCTCAGGGATCGCACCATTCGCACCACAATCGGATCGTACGGGATTTTTTCATCGCTGCTGTAATTTATGACAAAGAGCGCGGCACGGTCGTTGCAGACCGCAATGGCGCGGACATATCGGATCTGTTCGTTCTTAATACCCGAGTAGCTGGCCCATCTCGGCGTGACGCGCCTATAGGTCAGTTTCCAGCCCTCCTTTTCATCCTCGACCATGCGGTGCTCGATCTCGGCGCGAAAACTGTGCTTGCCGAGCCTTGCGCCCCACACGGTAAGAAGGGCATCGTTTTCACCCCGAAATTCCGCGCCCTGGTCCGAACGCTGCGTCAGGACAAAGCCAGGGGGAACTTCGAATATGAAGCCAAACTGCCTGAAGCCGAAAAGCTGCCACGCTTGCGCTTGGAGAAGCGTGCAGCAAAATAAAATCGAAACGAGGCTCAACAGAAAACGTGCCATTGGCATTAAATTAGCGTCGCGTCATATACTGTCCAGACGGACACAATTGGCGACAAAGAAAAAGTAGCAGACGACCTGCCGCTGATTTCAGCCTCGTGCGCGAAAGAAGCGGCCCGCTGCCGGAAGCAGCGAGCCGCACGAATTGGACGGAAGACGGAGGGACCGGCCAGGGCACCAACGCAAGCATGCTCTGCTGGAGAAGGTTGGATTTCGGTTACTCTCCCTCCGCCAACGCACCCTGCCCCAACTTTCTCTGCCTCGACCCAGGAGGATCGATATCCCGCGGAACTGCGGGCTTTTCAAGAAAAGCTGGCAACCGCGTGCCGGCTATTCCTCGTGAATGGGCGTTCTCTGGCCAATTCTCCAAAGCTGTCAACCTCGCATCTTTGGTTCTCAGGTTCAGATGCAAGCAATCTCAATGACTTGGAGGGCGCCAGGGTTGGAAAGTTGGGCTTTGGTCTCGCCAGCCGAGAGCAACTCCATGCGCCCTGCACCTCAGGTCAAGCGGAAAGGCGTTTGTTCGTTGAGCCGCAACCAAGACCATCAGCGACTCCTGAAATGGCGAGCGGTGGCGTGCTGGTCCGGTCAGGGGATAATTCCCCGAAGGCCCCGGCGTAGCTGGATCTGGCGGGTACCGCAGCATTTCTTGAACTTCATACCTGAACCGCAAGGACATGGATCATTGCCGCCGCGTTGCAGCCGGCCGACCAGGGGCAGCATCGCTGCGGAAGGCAGGAGCGCCGCCGCAAGGGCAGCCAACTTGGCCGAGATTCCCGGTACGACGAGGCGACGACCGGATTTGAACCCTCGCCACGCACGTTCGGCCACATACTCCGGATCCACCTTGGGCAAGATGTTGAAGAGCACCGTCTGATAGGCGCCTGACCTTGCGAGAAACTCCGTCGACACCGGACCTGGTGCCAGGCATGTGACCGTCACACCGGTTCGGCGCAACTCCTGATGAAGCGCCTCTGAGAAGAAGCGCACGAAACCTTTGCTAGCGAAGTACAGAGCCATATAAGGCCCGGGAACGAACCCGGCCACGGAACTGAGATTGAGCACCCCGCCCCGTCGGCGCGCCACCATTCCCGGCAGAAAATGGAGGGTCAGTTCTGTGAGGGAATGTATGTTGAGATCGATGATGCCGAGTTGACCATCAATAGGCAGCGCCGTCGCCGCGCCCCGCAGGCCATAGCCGGCGCTGTTGACCAGGACATCACAGACCAGGCCGTGTGCGGACAGAAAGTCCTCTAGGCGCGTTGGCGCATCGCCTGCCACGAGATCCAACGCGAGCGTGAATGCCTCGCCACCCCCCTCCCGAACCTCAGCCGCCGCGGCGGCCAAACCCTCGGGCGAGCGGGCAACCAGCACAACCGCACCGCGCTCCCGTGCAGCGACGCTCGCAATTGCCCGGCCAATTCCACCCGAGCCGCCAATCACGACGACGGCTGGCCGGAATTCACGGTGCGAAATCATGTCGCGTTCCTCTTTCTTGCAGGAGCGGCAACACTTTGACCGAGCAGCACCACTTCATTGGCGACAGTGCCGTTCAGAATCTGTTCGAATCTCTCCAGTGCTCGTGCGACGTTCGCTCCATCCATGACCCGGTGATCGTAGTGGATGCGGACATTCACCGATCCGTCTTTGCCGATCGGACCGTAGTTTAGAAGCGTGGTCAGTGGTGTCAGCGGGTTGAGTGATTCCGCACCGAGACCAGAATAGACGGACAGTTGGAAGGTACCGAAGTAATTTGCCCTTTGCCGGGCGATGTTTAACCCTAGCCACATAAGCAGCCACCTGACTGGCGCGGGCGCACCTGCCACCCGCAAGGCACGCCGAAACTCCGGGACCTCCAGGATCGGCCGTGATCGAGCGGCGTGGATGGATCCCTCAAGTTCCGTGATGGAGTAGCGCTCCGGGCACTTGATGCAGCTCAGCAGAACGGCCGGCTCGCCATCATATTCGCGCTCGTGGGCAATCGAGGCTACGCTTGCCGGATACTCGTAAAGCTGCGGCCAAGGCAACTTGACATAGGCGCGCCGCAGCTCCGGCATCTCTAGGGCAAGAAGCGCATACCCTTTCAGGAAGATAGCGGTCCACGAGGGCCTGGTCTGCTGCGCCATTCTAGCCCTTACGAGTGGGCCGAGATTCATCTGACGCTGCACCGCGACCCGTGGCACGCCGATCGAAAACCTCATCAGATCGCCAACAAGGCGCCGGGGCGCGGAAAGCTTGAGGGCTCGGCCTCGCATAAAACGACCTCTAATAAAGATAAGGGAATATCCGCTTGGTCCTTTCCATATAGACACGGTATTGCGAGCCTAAATTCTCCAGCATCATACGCTCTTCCTTATCCACTCTCAGCAGGAAAAGGACTGCGAAACCAATCAAACCCGATATGCCCGCAACCCAGTTCGGCAGCAGAAAGAGCTGGCCGAGCCCCATAAGCAGGAAAGAGGTGTACATAGGGTGACGGACCAAGGCGTATGGCCCGGCGCTGACCAGTTCATGCCGTTCGCGAATCTCGAGCGTAATCGACCAGTTACGGCCAAGTTCCTTGTGGGATAAGCGAAAAATCCACAGCGCTGAGCAGAAGATGATGGTTCCGAGCGCCACTGACCACACGCTGGCCGGATGATCAGCCGCTCCGGGGATGCCGGTAGCGACATAGAAGCCAGGCAGGATCGCCAGGCCAAGGAGAGCCGATACAAGCCCGACGGTGTCGGAACTTGAGCTGCCGCCAGCTACAATTCGCACGCGCCTTGCCCGGCGCTCGAACGGATACCGGATCACGTACCAAGCAACGATGCCGATCACCCATATGATCTCGCCAACTGAGGCTACAGCAATGGTCACGTCACGTCACCGGAGCCTTTTCTCGATCTGGGGCGATGATAAGCCGTCGCAACGATGTCACCGTCCGAGTTGTCGACCGTAGACATTCAGAGCGCGTTCCCTTCGCACTTAACCGGGCGAATGGGCGCGAAAGCGGGTTGTGCCAATCGCATTTCAACCCGCGTTCATCTCCCGAAGCTTGGTTATGAATTGTTGCGGCCGGAGCCAGATACCGGGGGTCTTATACCCCATGGATCTAGCGATGTCCGCTACGAATGCGTTGCAGTTGTAGAGCGACGCGTGCCAAAGCGGAGAACTGGCCTGCAGCCTTCGTATGCTCGCGACGACTTTCCTATATTCGGCTTCGGTAAGTAATACACGCCAGCTTGCCGACCGGTAAGCATCTTCCAGGTCGCCGTCCGTCCACCCGGTCGAGGCTGGCACGGGCGCCAAATGGCCGAGAACATAGACATTGGGATCACCGGACTTCGGAGCGAGGCCCGCCACTTCGGGGTTGACCATCCGTCCGGCCTGGTTCAATCGTCCAAAAATCACGTAGGAATGGCCGTAGGTAAGGGCGTACCGGGAGCGGAACTCGATGAAATACCGCTGGGCTTGAGTTGACGCCGCCGCGCGCGCCGGCATCGCCGCGGTTCTCAGTGCCTTATCATTGGACACAAAAGTCGGCTGGGGCTTGCTGTCCTGCGACTGACATGACGCTGCGACAAGTGCGAGCAGGGCCACAATTGTTGAACGGCCACTTACTAGCGTCATCTATCCAGAACTCCGAGGACCGCAGGCCTAGCGCCAACCTATGCCCGCTAACGCACGTAGGCTACGAATCCGGCCGGCCCCTGCATATCGATTGGGAAGGGCCTGGCGGCCCCTCCCAAATAACCGAAAGCCGGTCCTTATTTAATCACGGGCTCCTCTACGGCAGCGGGTTCCGGCGGAGGAGCCTTCCCCTTTCCTTTGCCGATCATGCCATTCGCGCAGCCGCTCAGGCTGGCAACGGCGAGGGTGGCAACCATTACAATCAACATCCTGTTCATCAAGCAATCCTTTCCCCGAGGGCGGAACAGCCTATGGAATCGCCACAAATAAAAACAATATGCAGCCCCGCCAAGCTACCCGCGATCTACATCAACGCCTAGTGCAGAAATGACACAGTTGGCACCCGGTTCCAGGCGGCACCTTTGCGGTGACGTGCTGGCAGGTTCACCATCCAACGGAGATCAGGCCTGCCCACCATCAAACAACCACCACCGTCGTGCCCAAAGGAGTACGGTCGTAGAGGTCAATGACGTCGTCATCGATCATACGGATGCACCCGTTCGATACCGCTGTGCCTATCGTCCACGGCTCGTTTGTACCATGTATCCGGAAGTGGGTGTCGCGCCCGTCGCGATAGAGATAAAGGGCACGCGCACCAAGCGGGTTGTTTGGTCCGCCAGGGACCCCCCCTGCATACTTCACCAGGCGCGGCTTGCGCTTCATCATGCTGGCGGTGGGTGTCCACGACGGCCAGTCCGCCTTGCGGCCGACGGTCGCTGTACCCTTGAACGAAAGTCCCTGCTCGCCGACGCCGACGCCGTAGCGCGTCGCCCACCCGTCCGTCTCGACGGCATAGAGAAAACGTTGCGAAGTATCGACGACGATCGTTCCGGCCGGCTCGTTTCCGTCGTACCGCACATGCTGCCGTCGGTAACGAGGATTCAGGCCACGCCTTGGTCCGAACGCGGATGAAATCGGGTCCGCCACCTGTTGTAACGTCGACGTACATCCGGAGACCATCAGAGCCAGACTACCCAGCACGAGCCCCCGGCGCGCAATGTGGTGTTCTTCCATTTCTACCTGCTAGGAAACTGGTCATCTACCGCCGCCTTCGTCTCTACCATTCCAAGGCCTGCGGGCCAAGTCTCGCTTTGTGGTGGCAAAATGAATTCACAGGATTGACAAGCGAATTGGAGCGAAACTTCTTGCGATAACCGTCTGCCTCTGTTCGGTTATGTCAAAATTGGCATAGGACAGAGACGATGAAGCCTGACTTCCATGGTAAAGTCGCGATTGTGACCGGCGCAGGATCCGGAATAGGTGCGGCTGTTTCACGGCAACTCGCGCAAGAAGGAGCCGAGATTGTTGTCGCCGACCTTGATGCCGAGGCAGCGCACTGCAGAGCCGCCGAAATAAGCTCGCAAGGCGGCAGGGCCTATGACTTTGCGGTAGATGTCACGGATGCGGCAGCCGTGGAAAAGCTGATCGAGTTCACTGTCCAGAAATGCGGCGGACTGGATATGGCGGTAAACAATGCAGGTATCGACGGCATTCGAAAAGCAACGGCAGACTATCCGCTCGACAACTGGCACAAACTGATAAACGTCAATCTAAATGGCGTTTTCTACAGCATGAAGTACGAAATCGCCGCGATGCTGGATCGGGGCGGAGGCGCCATCGTCAACATGTCCTCCGTTCTCGGTTCCGTCGGCTTGCCAACTGCGTCCGCGTACACGGCAGCGAAACACGGGGTCGTTGGGCTGACCAAGGTTGCGGCGATTGAATATGCTAGGATGGGCATCCGGATCAATGTCGTCGGCCCCGGCTGGATCGAAACGCCTCTTTTATCGGAGCAAATGGAGGCATTAGCCATCCGGCGCATGGCAGCCCTTCAGCCGATGGGCAGGCGCGGGAAACCGGACGAGGTAGCGGCTCTTGTGTGCTTCCTCTTGTCCGATCAGGCCAGCTTTATCACTGGGAGCTACCATCTGGTGGACGGAGCTTACACCGCCCATTAGGTGGATGGCCCGTAAATGGCGCCTGCATGGCGAGCCTCAAGGCGCAGAACGACGAGCAAACGTGGCGTGTCAGCTAGGTGACGAAGGCCAAGGCGGCGCCAAAGCCAGCACCCACTATGATGGTGAACGCAAAAAGCGGCAGTAGCCAGCGCGGTCGTTGGGTCTCCCAATCCTTCGGGCCATGTCGGTTCATCGCGCGTCCTTTCGCAACCTTGTTTCCCGCCCACGTTGCAACCGTAATGAAATACAAGAAAGAGTGCCGCAACGTATTTAAGAGTTTGCTAATGCAAGGACGCATCGGTCCGCCAGATGCCATTCGCGTCGCAGCGTGGAGAAGATGGGCGCTGCGCTCAGTTGGCGCGAAAGTCGCTTGAGGCAGAGAACTAGCCTTGGGGAAAATTCTCAGTCGCCCCTTGCTGAGACAATAGGAATATGGTCCTCATAGCTCCGTTGCGGCGATCCTCAAACGAAGATCGCAAAAATGGCCAGACACAAACTTTCTAAGCAACTTTCACAGGTCGAGATCGACCGCTTCATGGCGGCTGCGGAAGAGCTTCACAAGAGCATCGTCCGCCCGCTGCTATCGCCCACCTGCGACCACTATCAAGCCCTTGGAGCGGTTCATGAAGCCCTGTTGAAATCGGTGAAAGACGTCACCGGCAAGGATGCGGCTTTCGTCCGATGGCACGGGACGGGGCCGGTGCAGCCGCGGCAAGACTGAGCTACTCTTGACGGTCGCCTGCGGTCTGCCGCCATACACCATCATCAGGTCGGCCGAGCGGCAGTAGCGGACATTGCCGCAGCTGCATTCCGCCTTGACGCGCATGTTGTGCCGGGTCGCCTTGCCCAGCGTGTCGATCGGATCGTGCGCCATGAGAACAGAAAAGGAACATTTTCCTTGATCGTCAAGACCGGCTATGGAATCTTTCGACCAACTAAGCCGAGAAACTAACCCGATGAGTGATGAATTGATCCGCCTTCCCGGGGCAATAGAGCCCATCACACGTCCGGGCGTTCAGTGTCATAGGTGCGAGCATCCCGACTGCGGCAGGGATGCAGGATGGGGCTTCGCCAATCCGAGGGAGCCATCTCATTGGTTCTGTTTTGAACACCGTGCCAATGGCGAAGCCTATGTCTAGGGCGTGCCGGATGACTTATCTTCTGGCTGGCAATAATCTCTATGACGTCGCAGATGTCAGCACCGCGCGAAACCAATCTGGATGGTCCCATCTATGATCAGTCAGTCAGCCAGGCGGGACAAAGGCGAACCGTTGGCAGACTTTAACGAAGGGCGAGATCATGACCGAAGGGGAAAGAAAGCCAACTCCTGTCGAAACTGTCGAAAAGAATTGGGGGAATCTGATTGCGTGGGCTGTGGTGTTCTGCCTGGGCTTGATTGTAGCGTGGCAAGTGTTCCGATCTGTTGCTCTCTTTCTCGCAGTCATCACCGGCAACTTCGCTCCGTAAACTGTTCTAGAGCAAAAAGCCCATCTCACGTGTGCCGACGGCGAGCGATAGCTATGAGGAGCCTGGATGATCAGCCCGCCAAGACGGCATGGCGAGTATGCCGACCGCGAGATCGATTGCCAGGAGGCTATGGAGCCTGGTTTCCAGGCGATCGTCGATTGCATGATAGATGCGGGCTGGACGCGGGGGGAGATCATGCGGTCTCTTAGGCGGCTGATCGCGGCCGACAACATGACGCAGAAGGAAAACGCGAAAGTGGAGGCGCAGATTGCCATCGCGCGCGCTATGATGAGGGCGGGCTGGCCCCTCTAGCGCAAGGAAAGCGCGTCAACACTCTACGCCACGATTGCTGGCTGCCCGTCGTCACGGCGCATATGCGACGTTCCGTTAGCCGCCGATCGCGCACCTATCCACGACAATCGCGTGGTGGTACATTCGCTTGATTTGGCGAATGTTTTGGTCGTCAAACTCACCGGGAAACCGGGGTGGTGGTTATGAGAATTATTGCCACTCTAGCATGTGTTGCCTTGCTTGCAGGTTGCGCAACGGCAGGCCCCCCAGGGCCCCAAGGGCCTGTCGGTCCACAAGGTCTGCCCGGCAAGCAGGGACCTAAGGGTGCAATGGGGGCTGAGGGTCCAGCGGGGAAGGACGGCGTCAGCGGTTGGGAAATCACCCAGTATGCAAGTGCGAGTGATGCAAGCCCAGACAAATCCGCACAGGCTTGGTGTCCCAAGCCAAAAGTCGTCATAGGTGGCGGTGCCAGCGCGTCANCAAGCCCAGACAAATCCGCACAGGCTTGGTGTCCCAAGCCAAAAGTCGTCATAGGTGGCGGTGCCAGCGCGTCAAATTCAAATGCTCTAATTTCTAGGAGCTTGCCGGTTACTTCCCCAGCTCCAGGGTGGGTAGCACAAGCGCATGTAGCCGCTACGCCCCCAACAGCTTGGACGCTGACAGCATACGCCATTTGCGCGCTTGTCAAATAGTCGGCGCTTGGCCGGGCCGGNCTAATTTCTAGGAGCTTGCCGGTTACTTCCCCAGCTCCAGGGTGGGTAGCACAAGCGCATGTAGCCGCTACGTCCCCAACAGCTTGGACGCTGACAGCATACGCCATTTGCGCGCTTGTCAAATAGTCGGCGCTTGGCCGGGCCGGTGAACTTTGCGTTGTCGCGCCTTCGAGACACAAAACGCCGTTCTAGTCCTCATCCCAGAAATCCTGCAGCGACGCGTGCCTAAGGTCTTCTGCGCCGCGCAAGTGCTTCACCCGGGCTTTGATTCCCGGCTTGACCCATTGCGTCGCCGGCCGTTTGGGCATGTCCTTCGGCGGCGGGCCGGCATGCTCCTGCACCCGCTTCCATAGCCGTTCCCGCATCTCGCGATTGACGCTGACTAAAGCGCTGCCGGCATATTTCCGCGTGCCGGGCTCCGCCATCAAGGCGAAAGCCGGCTTGCCTTGCTCCCACTCGACACCGAGCAACTCGAATTCGCCCACCGTGTAGCATTTGGTTTTCAGCCAGTTTGTGGTCGGGCCGCTGACATATCTGCTGCCGATGCGCTTCGATACCATGCCTTCCAGGCCGGCCTGATCGACGAGGTGATAGATGGCGTTCGCCTCGCCCGGCAGCGCCTGGCTAAACTGGATGCGGATGTCTAACGGGATGATGCCCTCCAGGATCTCGCGGC
>NZ_AYVY01000039.1 GCF_000503055.1 Mesorhizobium sp. LSHC420B00
CGGGGGCTGCGCGGCGGACACGCCGACGTCACAGCTACTGCCACGCCATTTTTGCAGAACTTGACGCACACAACTGCTTCTCGGGTTCGCGGTGGGTTTCCGACGTACGCCCGCCGATGCGAGCTCAGTCGACGAGGTGAATACTCTTATCAGAGGAGCTGATGTGGGCTGCTGACTCAACGTAACATATGGCGGGCTTTGCTTAGCACGCCGACCAGTCCGGTAAAGGGGGTCTGCCTCTGCGATTACTTAGTTCAGGCAAGTATGTATCAGCCCGCACTTACGGGCCGATATCAGCGTATCAGCGGCCGTGGAACTCGAAATCCCAGCCGACGGCCGAAGAGAGCGGCGGAAAGCTGATGTGCGAGGGAGATCGGTTCCCCCTTGAGGCCTATTTTTACGCCAACAGCGTGAACCCATCCTTCTCTCAGATTTATGGGTTCACGACCTAGGGTATTCCGACACACAACTATCCAGCGAGCCCCGGATAGCTTGGGAACCAGGGCTGCATGCGTTCGAACTGAGCCGCCATCGCCAGAACGGTTTCGTCGGCGTGCCGCCGCCCGATGATCTGCAGGCCGACCGGCAGGCCCCGCGCCGTAAGGCCGGCCGGAACCGAAATCGCCGGGTGGCCGGTATAGTTGATCGGATAAGTCATGCACCAGCCGATCAGCGGATCGACCGCCTCGCCATTGATCGATGTCGGCCCGATCGTGTTGCCGTCCGTGGCATTCTTGACGGGCGGAACGGCCAGCGTCGGCGAGACGATCAGGTCATGGGTTTCGAATACATCCTCGAGGCCGTCATGGACGCCGGTGCGCAAAAGATCGTCGAGCGCATGGTCGATGGCGGACACCTTGTAGGCGCCCTCCAGCATGGCGAGGAACTGCGGGGTGAGCACCTTGGCGTGCTTGCCCATCAGGTCGATGCCCTCCTGTTTCCAGTACACGGCGATGGCAGCATAGTGGATCGAGATCGTGCGCACCCAAAGCGCCGCCAGTTCCTTGTGATCGGCCCTGAAATCGAGCTCGACCTCATCGACCTCAATGCCATGTCCTCGCATGACATCGACGGCACGGGCAACGACGGTGGCGACCTCAGCGTCGACCGGGAAATTGCCTAGTCGCGGGCTGTAGGCGACGCGCAGTTTCGGCGTCCACCCGGCAACGGCGCCGACATAGTCGACGCCGTGTTCCGTCAGGCAGAACGGGTCGCGGTTGTGTGGCCCGGCCATGATCTTGGTCATCAGCGCGGCGTCCGCAACGGTGCGGGTCAGCGGTCCGATATGGACCAGAGGATGTCCCCACAGGAAGGCGTCGGGGCGAGTCACCGAAGGAATGCGGCCGAAAGAGGGCTTGAAGCCGACGGTGCCGCTGAACGAGGCGGGGATGCGGACCGAACCACCGCCGTCCGTGCCTTGCGCCAGGGCCGCCATGCCGTCGGCGACCGCTGCCGCACTGCCGCCGGACGAGCCGCCGGAATTGTAGCCGATCGCGAAGGGCGTGCTGGTCGGCCCGAAGCGGAGATTGTCGGTGATGCCCTTATGGCCGAACTCCGGCGTGTTGGTCTTGCCGAGCACGATGGCGCCTGCGTCGAGCAGGCGCTCGACCGCCACGGCACTTGTTTTGGGCACCCGGTCGTGCACCGCCCACGATCCCATCGAGGTCGGCACGCCGGCCATATCGTCGAGGTCCTTGATGCCGACGGGGACGCCATGCAGCGGTCCAAGCGGACCGCCTGCCATCACGGCCTTTTCGGCGGCCCGCGCAGCTTCCATCGCCTGGTCGCCAAGAACCAGCGTATAGGCGTTGACCACCGGGTTGCGCGCCTCGATGCGGCGCAGATAGGCCTCGGTCACTTCGACCGGCGACAGGTCGCGGCGCCGGATGCGCTGGGCCAGTTCCGTGGCCGGCAGGAAACAGATCTGGTCGTCTGCAGAAGTCATAAGCCGTTCCACCTTGTTGGGTGCTATTTGATGAACACTGGATTTGCCGCGCCGCCGGTGCCCTTGCTCACTTTGACCGGACTGGCGCAGTAGAAGCCTTCGTAGCGGCGGTCCGAGGCACAGTCGGCGGCCAGCAGGTCGAGCGATGCCATTTCGGTGAACGCCACGCCCAGATTGCGCATCAGCGCGGCGTGCAGAACCAGCATCAACCCGGTCTCGGGCTCGTAGGTTGTCTCGTTGGCCAGTGTGTCGGTAACTAGACAGGGGATCTGCATCTCGTCGAACCAGCGCACGAGGTCGAGGCTGAAGGTCAGTCCGGGTTCCCAATATCCATCGCCGACGCACTGGCTTCCCGCCGCCAGTGCGCCGACCCAGCCAGTGCGAACGAGAAGGATGCTGCGCGGCAGGATATCGACCGCCTGGGCCCGGGCGCATTCCATGAGGTCGCGATGCGTGAATGTTTCAGCGCGCTCCAGGACCGGTTTGCCGCGGAACCGGGCGATGTCGAGCAGCACGCCGCGTCCGACGATCCCGCGCTCCGCGATCGGCATGATGCTGGCCTTGGTCATGCCGCCATTGGTACTGCTTGCCGCGAAGCCGTTCCAAAGCGTGTCGTCGAACCACATGTGGCCGAGCGCGTCGCAATGCGTGCCGGCCTGTGCGAAGCCGGTGATATAGTCGTCTGCGAATTCGAGGCCGCCGGCAAGCGGTTGCCAGTGGCCGTTCTCGAAGCCGGCCTTGTCGGCGACCATGAAATGCTTCGCCGGCCAGCGGCCGGGAAAGACGGCATCGCCCTCAGAGGTCCCGACCGGCACGCCGAGGGTGAAGGTGCGGCCGTCCCGCACCGACGCCAGGCCGCGCTTGACCTCATCAGCGGTCAGATAGTTGAGCGCTCCGATCTCGTCGTCGGCACCCCAATGCCCCCAGCGGCTCGGCGCATTGCCCAGCAGCCGGCGCAGCGTCATCGTTTCAGCCGCGCTCATGCTTCCGCCTGCGCGGTCGCCGGCTGCCTGGCGCCGGTGATATAAGCGACGACGTCCTCCATGTTGGTGCCGGAACTTGCGAGATCGGCGACCTTGCGGCCCCTGCGCATCACCACCACGCGGTTGCACATCTGCCAGAGATGATCGAGATTGTGGGTGACCATGACGATCGTCAGCCCCTGGGCGCCGAGTCGTTTGATGAGGTCGAGCACCTCACGGGATTCGCGTACGCCGAGCGCCGCGGTGGGCTCGTCGAGCAGCAGCAGCTTGTGGCCCCAAAAGGCACCGCGCGCGATCGCCACCAATTGGCGCTGGCCGCCGGACATGCGATCTACCGGTTTGCTGCGCACCCCGGGGATATCGATGTGCAGTTCCTCGAGGCCGCGCATCGCGATGTCGCCCATCGATTTGCGGCGGATCCAGCGCAGCAGCGCCGGGCCGCGGCCAAGCGCGATCTCGCGGCCGAGAAAGAAGTTTTCGGCGGCAGTGAACGTGCCGATCAGCGACAGGTCCTGATAGACCGTCTCAATGCCGAGGCGTTGCGCTTCGGACGGCGGCGACAACTTTTGCGGCCGCCCTTCGAGGATCACGTCGCCGGAAGTCGGGTCATGCGCGCCGGCCAGGATTTTGATCAGCGACGACTTGCCGGCACCATTGTCGCCAACGAGGCCGAGTATGTCGCCCCTGGCGATGTCCAGCGAAACGTCATCGAGTGCCTGGATGCCGCCGAAGCTGCGGCAGATCCGGCGCAGGCTGAGCAGCATCTTCTGCGCCATGGCCTATCCCCTCGCATAGCGGCGGCCAATACCGCCGAGCGCTACGGCGACGACGAGAAGGCAGCCGGTGAACAGGAACTGCGTGAAGATCGGCGCGCCGATCATGGCCAGCCCATTGTTGCCGACGGCGACCGTCAGCACGCCGATCAAGGTGCCGAGGATATGGAACTGACCCTCTCGCAGCGCCGCCGAACCGAGGAAGGCGGCCGAAAACGACGTCAGCATGAAGCTGTCACCCGCCGTCACCTGGCCGGAGCCGAGATTGGAGGCCATCAGCACGCCACCGATAGCAGCACAGGTGCTGGCGATGGCGAAGGCAACGATGCGGCTGCGATCGACGGCGACGCCGGCGCGGCGCGCTGATTCCGGGCTGACGCCGATGGCCTTGATGTGTTGGCCCTGCACTGTTCGGTTGAGGATCACCCACAGCAGCGCAAGCACGACGGCCATGATGATGACGAGGTGCGGCACTCCGGCAATCCGGCCGATCGCGATATTGGTGAATTCGCGCGACTGGGTGAGCTGCAGCGGAATTCCGCCCGAATAGGCGTAGTTCAGCCCAACAACAATGGTGCCCGTGCCAAGGGTGGCAATGAAGGCGTTCACGCCGATCTTCGAAACGACAATGCCGTTGACAATGCCGATGACCGTTCCGAGGCCGACGACAAGGAAGATGGCGGGTAGGATCGGCAAGCCGCTGCTGCTCAACAGCCCGACCAGGAGCAGCCCGCAGAAACTCGCGACATAGCCGATACTGAGGTCGAAATCACCGGCGACGAGTGGCACGGTGAGGCCGGCCGCGACAATGGTGCCGATCGCCATGTCGTTTACGATATTGCGAAAATTGCCGATGGTTGCGAAGGTCCCCGGCTCCAGCACCGAGAAGATCCCCAGCATCGACGCCAGCACGATGATGGTACCGTAGGTCCCAAGCAGGCGCATGAGCAATGCGCGCCGCTGTCGGGCATTGGGCGAGGCATAGCCGGTCTGCGTTGACGGCAGGACGCGGGGCGCCTCTGCCGGAGCGTGGGTTTCGCGCAGGGAATGATCAGCGGACATGGCGGCTCTCATGACAGCACTCCGGCCCGGCCAGGCAAGTCCGGCCCAGACCCACAATCAGGAGAGCTTACTGCGGATTGTCCTTGATGAACTTGTCGACGTTCTCTTTGGTGACGAGCGTATAGCCTGGCACAAAGGATTTGGGCTTCCACTGGTCGCCGGCTGCCAGGATGTCGGGAATCTGATCGACTAGCATTTTGCCTGCCGAAGTCAGATCGACACCGAGCGTGGCGGTCATCGTCCCGTCTTTGACAGCCTGGACAGCAGGTGCCGTGGCGTTGAACGAATAGACCTTCACGTCGCTGCGGCCGTTCTGCTTCAGCGCCGCAATCGCGCCCATGGCGTTGTCGTCATAGCAGTTGAAGATGGCGAACGGCCCCTTGGCGTTGGCATTGGCTGCAAGCCAGGCGCTGGTCGCGGCCTGCGAGGATTCGGCAGCACCCGGGATGCTGATCTCGTGCGAGGTCGCCTTGAGCCCCGGATTTGCCTTGACCGCCGCATCGAAGGCGTCGGCTCGTTCGCGGCACGGAATGCCGGGATGATAGGTGAGGTCGAGTACAGTTCCGGACTTGCCGATGTCCTTCAGCATCAAGTCGATCAGCGGTTGCGCAGCACCGGTACTTGCAGATAGCGCGATCCCGTCTGTCATGCCGCCGCCGGCCGAAAGCACGGGGATCTTTGCGTCCGCCGCCGCCTGGAGCCCGGCCGCCAGGCCCGTCGAATCGAAGACCGTGACGATGATGGCGTCCACCTTCTTGGTTGCCAGCTGCTTTATGCTGGTGATCGCTTGCGAAGGATCGCCATTGGCATTGAGCGTTTCCACCGACCAGCCCTTGGACTTGGCTTCCTGGCTCATCGTGTCGACCATCTGGTTTGTGTCGACGTCGGATGTCGAGAAGGTGACGATGCCGATCGTCAGCTTGTCATTCGCGGCGAGGGCGGCCGACGTGAAGGATGCTGCGACGAGCGCAGCGGTCGAGAGCTTCTGAAAGCGGTTCACTGTGCGTATCCCCTGTTGAGTGTTCCGGCTCACCTCCAGACCGCGCAGCAGCCCAGCTTGGACGCCATCTACAGGTCGTCACAGTCAGTCTGTTTGTTCGTGCGAGCCACGTACTAACTATAGGCACAAGCTCTTATGCCGCGCAACGGCTAATTTCAACCGGCTTTGGTGAGTCGAGGTTCAATCGCTGTGGGGCTCTTGGGCAAGCGCGCAGCTAGGCCGCCTTCTTGGTCTCCGCGACCTGAACGCCCAGTCGGAACGCCTGACCGTCTGCAAACGAACGCGCGTAGCTCTCAGATGTAAAAGGGACCGCGGTGGTGGTGCCGTTGACCGTCACGCGAACCGACCACTCTTTGTCCCTAATAATTTCAACGGCATGTTGCTCATGCGCAGCCATGCCTTCCTCCCAGAATCTTCCGTTGAGGATGGGAGGATAGCGTCGTAAAACTGGTTTGCATGCAAATAATCCGACACCGCGACGTCGAAATGTCGAAACACGCGCAGCTAGGCTTAAGTCGATGGCCTCACCTTGAGCTGTTCGAGATGTTCCTTGGCGAGGTTGAAAAGTGCGGTGGCAGTCTCTTCAGCCGTCCAGCCTTGCTCGATGCAAGAGGACACCAGAGCGGCGTACGCGCCTTCGAGGGCGACTGCGCAGTTCACGCTCCTGTCCGGGCTGTCCTGGGAGAGAAGGGGCGGTTCGACGTGTGCTGTTTGGGACATGCAGAATAATTGGCGGAGTGCCAGAAAGTTCCTCCGCACTCGCGCTTCGCACCGCGGTGCCGCCCACAGCGTCTTGCTAAGTGACTTTGCGCCGTAATTCGCTCGCGTTCGAATTGAGAGCGACCTCGGATTGAACACGCGGATTACCAGGCGGACAAAAAAGCCCCGGCGCTGGGTCGTTGCGCCGGGGCTTTGGGCACGTACAAGCTACACCAACATGTCCGTTTATGAACGTGCGCTAATAAAGTGAAAAAACGGTGAACCACACATAGGCCGAAGGGCGCACGCTCAAAGCTAGGGTGAAGCGGCAATATCAGTGATGACAAGTTGCGCACCCTGATTGTTCCACCTAGCTTTCGACCGAACGAGGGGACGAGGGTGCCGACTGTGTTGATTTGCCAAGATGATGTACTCCGTCACCGGCCGATGAAGCGAGCCGGCTCGAACCGCAAATCTCGAAATGTCTAGTGATGGCCACTGGGACCCCGCACATTCGGAGATTCGAAGCTGATTTCAGGTGGTGCTAAGCAAGGCCGGCAAGGTGGAGACGATCACTTATGCTAGTATGCTCATACATCGCTTTGCTCTGAGTGGCGGCCCAGCAGCTTGGGTTAGGGGGGCGGCCGCTGGGCCTGACCAGCGAGCCTTAGGGAATGCTCGACTGGCTGGTTAATATATTAGATAAATCTAATGTAATTGAACCATGCGAACGAAGTACGCGGCGGTAAGAAAGTGGCTGGCACGATTCACTTACCGCGCGCTTTTGCCTTGGGTTCTGGCGAGCTTTCGGACGGGTTTGCGGCCAATTTTGCAGATCGCCGATCTGTTACCCACAGGGACTTTTTCCTCGCCACCAAATCGTCACGATCGCCCTCAGCGGTCGCTCGGCTATGCATCGCAGCTATGGCGTAGTCGGCTCTGTTGGTTCGATAGTCTTCTTTTTGGACAGTCATCGTTTGCTCCCAGTTTCATAGCCCCTCTTTTTGCCCTTGCGGGGAGATTAACTGCCGGTGCATTACGCGAGTCAATCGATGAAACGACCACTCCGCAGTCGCGAGGGCGGGAAGCAAGCCGACAATTTTAACGTTGGAACGGCTTACAGAGTGCCGGCAACACAGCCGCCCTTTCGTCGGNTACCTTGATGTCTGTGTTGTCCATCATGCTGCCAACCGGCAAGCCAAGCCAAAACACGCCGTCCACATCATGGCGGGCGGTTCTGTCTTGTATGGCCATTATCGGCGCGAGGTCGGAACTCGTTCGGTAAAGTTCGGCTTCCAACTGGCTGCAGGACTTGCCCGCGTATACGCGGACGAAACCAGCGTGGGCTTGATGTCGGCTGGGCGAGTAGCGCAGCCCGACAAAACGCTGATGGCTACAAACGCACATAACTTGATTCATGCTTCCCCCAAAATGCCCGCGGCTAGCAGGCGCTGAGGGCAGGACGAAGTCTATTTGCCTTGACGGCATGCGGAATATATTCCTATTTTGCGGGATGCCGCACCCTCGCCGACACGAAGCCGTTTCCGAATATCACCTCGCCAAAATTGAACGATAGGCGTGGCTTCTGACGGTAGAACTCCGCGACGCGCAGTTGTCGCTCAAGCCATTTGGCGAGCATTGGGAAGCGATCGACCATCTGCATCGGGACATAAAGCGGGCGCTCAATCTGCTTAACAATAGGCCGGCGGACTACGAAGAACCACATTTCGCGCCTATGTCGCGAGGGTGAAGAACTAGCCTGTCAGTTTAGTGAAGTCGTGGCGCCGCGCGCGAACATGTGCCAGCAAATTCGTTTCGTTTACGACCCCTGATTGAAAGAGATTCAGNTTCCTATTTTGCGGGATGCCGCACCCTCGCCGACACGAAGCCGTTTCCGAATATCACCTCGCCAAAATTGAACGACAGGCGTGGCGCCTTGTCTCTGTCGGTCGGGGCGACGCTTTTGGACCTCAAAGTGTCCGCTGCCGACCTCGGCCTGCGGGTTGGTGAACCCGTTGAAATCATCGTTGATCTGATCGCCGCACAAAGCCTTCAGATCATCGGCAGCATCGCGGTGGCATCCGGGGTGGCGCACAACGAGAGCAACACGGTCAACCCGGCAGTGGCGGGCGGGCTGGGCTACATGAGCGTTGGGCTGACCGTCACGCCGACCCAGAACGATGTCACGTTTGGCACGAGCCTGCTGGTTCGGCTCAACATCGCTGCCGGCGTCGGTGCGAATGGCCTGTTCGTGCTCGGCTGGGCTGTCCAGAAGGCCAAGTCACGCCTGACCTACATCGGCGGGGCTCTCCAATCTGCGGCCATGGTGGCGGAGGATGCGCACCCGAAGCTTAACATCGACCCGTTCTTCCGCATTGCGGCCAGCGGCGTCACCAACGACTATGCTGGCAACCCCCTGATCGGAGCATCGGCTGGCGGGTTTCCTCCTGTTCTGGTCAACGCGCCGGCAGGCTCGCCCTTCGGCACCAGGCCATCAAGCTGCCGGCCGGCCACGCTGCACGACATCAAGACGCCCGTAGCCGAAGCAGGGTTGACGGTGGGAGAAACTGTCTGGTGTATCTTCGCCTTCATGGCGGGGAGTGCCCAGTCCATCCAGTTCATCCAATACATTCCGGTGTCGTCCGGGGTGACCCAGACCGCTCAGATAACCAAAACGGTCAATGGCCTGACGTATATTTCGCTGCCCATCGTGGTCACCCAGAACGACGTTACCTACGGCCTTAATCACCAGCTCCGCATCCTTCCGACAGGGGCCTTGGCCGCGGATGCCTACCTTCTCGGCTGGGCCATCCAGAAGGCACCGGGCCGGCTGATCGATAACCATGGCCGGTTTGACAAACTGGCCAAGGACGTTGCCTCCGTGCCGGCCTCGCAGTTCGCCGGCAAGATCGGTGCGCACTTCGGCGATAGCATCATCGAAAGTGTCATCTGGCCGGGCATCACGCCGACCGCCAAGATTGCCCAGCGCACCGGCATGACGATCACCAACTGCGGCGGCGGCGGTACCCGCATGGCCAACCATGCTGCGAACTATGACAAGTTCTCGTTTTACCGGCTGGCCGATGCCATTGCCTCCGGTGATTTTTCCCAACAGATAGCCGCAGCAACGCTCATCGGAGGCACCTTTCCAGCGATTGCAGCGCGCATGGCATCGGTGGATTACAGCCTGCTGGATTACCTGATCCCCTCGTTCGGCACCAACGACTTCACCGGCGCCGGCCCGACGTGCCCCATCGGCACCAATGCGGACATAACCGGGGCGACCTTCAAGGGAGCCATCAACTACGGCATCCAGACGATCATGACCGCCCGGCCGAACCTGAAGCTCATCTTCACGACGCCGATATGGCGGACGCTGGACGGCACTGCGGGAGGAGCCGGAAGCCAGCTGATCGACTACGCCAACGCCATGCTTGAGGTCTGCGCCCTAAACAGGGTGCCAGTGGTCGATCTGTACCGCCGCTTCATCATCAACCAGTTCAACTACGTTCATTGGATGGGTCCTGGAGACGGAACTCACCCTAACAATCTTGGACAGGACCTGATCGGCGGCATGATGGCGGCGGGGCTGTTCGACAACTTCTAAGTTGCGCCTAGACAATCTCGGCGCGGACGAAATGCCATGACGCCGTGTTAATGATCGTGTCCGGGGTGTAGGGATTGGTGAGTTTCACTAGCGTCCCATCAACTTCCGCGACCGTCCAGACGCCAGTTTCGTCGCTCCAGTCGCCCGGAACCGCTACAATCATGGTGATGCGGTAATCTCTTCCGATTTCGAACATTCGGCCCTCCCCAGTTTTTGGTTCGGGGCAGAATGCGCGCGTGCTTGGGTCGGCGCAAGCGTCACCGACCTCGCAGGCGCGGATGGCGTCGACCAGCGCGACAACCGCGCCACGGGCCAGGTGGATGCCATCCTCGACGTGATCTCGAGCAACCTTTTCACGGCGATGGCAAATCTACCCTAGTGGAAGTCAATCTTTTTCGACGGCTGCGCGGTGTGGCTTTTGAGACTGATGAGCGCAGGCGTGTCGATCTTCGACGCTATCCGCCGGGCCAGTTCCCGCAATTCGAAAAAGCCGTCAATACTCATCAGGCTCAACGGTGTGCCTGACGAAGTATCCCACCGCAAAGGTACTTTGTCTTGCCTGTACGAAGATCCGTTCATCTCGCAAATGGCGTCGTAAATCGCCTGTGCGATCGACATTTCGGCACGGATACGCTCTGCGTCTTTTTGGCTGTTCATAAGAATTTTTCCCCAAACCACGGTCCCCCTTAGCCGCTTTCATTAGGTGTCGCTAGATCACGCGGATGTGACACGTCGGATAAAATCGATTGATATGGCCGAGGGAGCGCACGCGGTTTTCTTTGGTCTTCGCCGTGTTGAGCGCCGTGCAAGACTCGTGCCGCGTCCATCTTGATCGCAGCGTTGAATGGGCACTATTCGCAATGTATATTGCGCGCATGAGCACTGCAGCTGACAACAATTTTTTGCTGCCGCCCCCGGCTCCAGCGTATCTGCCGGCGCGCGTCATCGGCGACCCGAAGAAGGCGGCGTAGTGGTCAGCCCGCTTCCGGATCCCGAGGTCGCGGACGAAGCGCCAAGCGAGCCCTACCTCACCCCATACGACAATAAACGCGTCGCCATGTATATGTGGCTGCTGGACGCCGCCTATGACGACGAGGATTGGCGCGTGGTTGCCAGGACTGTGCTGCATATCGATCCCGAGAAGGAACCGAAGCGGGCGCACCGAGCCTGGGAAACTCATCTCGCCCGCGCCCGGTGGATTCTCAAGGAAGGGTACAAGTTCCTGTTCCCGAGCCCCACGACTCACTGACGAGTCTGTCCGTTAGGGCCGAAATTGGGGCCGCAAGAAGATACCGACAAAAGGTTTAATGAAATCAACGGCATCTGGCGGAGGGAGTAACCGTCCGGCTGTTTTTTCGCGCCGACGTCATGCCTTTTCTTCGCACCGGTTAAAGGTTTTGGTTCCCTGGACCAGGAAACATCGATGGGGCTCGCGGTCACCCAGGTGAACCCACCGCATCCACCATGCGCATCAAGCGCACTGGTCAGTCGACGCGACAATACACGAGACCCGCCGCGCAGTGCCTGCAGTTCTTTGAGACTGGCACTGATGAAGGCAAGTGCCTCGCCGCGGTTGGGAACCGGTCCCTTCTTCATAGCACGAACCCTGCTGCCACGAATTGACCCCAACTTAATTAAACGCGCTCTCATGGCGTGAAAGTGACTGTCAGCATTGGAGGCGCGGAAATTTCTCCCAATGCAGATGCTCAGGACGTCCTTCGCACTGCCGGACGGTGCCTTTTTGAAGCGAAACAACATGGACGAAATCGTGTTTCGTTCGTCTATGAAGCCGCCATGTTGCGGGTCGTGACGCCCTAACCTACCGCTGGCCCAGCCCTGACGCTGGCAGAGTATCGCGAGAATGGGGCCTGCCTTCCAACCGATTGCGGATGCACCAACAACCCGGCCACGTACGACGTTTCACAGCCTGGGGCCTATTTTTCAGGTAACCGGCAATTCGTTGGAGTCCGTTCTCCTAAGTGACGCAAAAAGGCCCGCCCCATTGTGTGGAGCAGGCCCTTTGACTTGCGCGGTACTCAGAACTTTGCCGCTTCGCGAAAGATAATAGCGAATGGTAAACATCGACTGAACGTCCGTGCCGCTTCGGTGGCCTTGGGTTAGGTGGGGCCTGTCCTTGTTGCTTGGCGAGATCGGGGCGGCTGATGCCGGCTCAGTGCGACGCGGATTTCGTGCAAACCCCGACAATGCTGCCCCCGCATCGATCACCGCAAGCAGATTGGCCAGCTAAATGTCATCCACTGCAGGGCAAATTCGTTGCTCGCCGGCCGACAAATGCTGGGAGGCACTGCATGCGCGCGCTCGCGCGGACCTGTGGTGAAAGAATTGGCGCCCGGCCGCGATTGATCAAAGTTGGGCCTGCGGACCGAGTGTCACGCTTGCGATCGTAACATTGATGCGAGTCCGAATTTACTCTTTGGCTCGCGCCCAAGCTGGACGCTCAAGGATGCCGCGTCTTCGCCGATATCCTGACGCTTCAGCCCGGCGACCGGTGGCGCAGAGAAACCTCACGAACGCGAGCCGGATCGCGAGCCAGATCGAAGATGAGCTTTCCACCCCTGCATGGTACCGGAGTCTGGGCCCGTTGGCGCAGGATGGAAGTCGATCCTGATGTACGATGATACACTTCCCGTGCGTCGAGATGGGCGGACTCGAAATGAGGCCGCAGTTCGTCAACGACACCGTTGTCGCTCGGGATTGCCTGCTCGAACAGCAGATGTCCGTAATCGGCCGTCAGGCTTCGAGCTCCTTCGGCTGACTTTTGAGGGCGGCGATGAGTAGCCCCAAAAGAGCCTTCCGCCACCGGAGCAGGAGCGAGAAGTTGTAGCCGGCGGCGGCCAGGACGGCGTCGCCCTGCTGGCGGGCGAGGTAGTTGCGGCCAGCTTCTTTCGCTTCGCGCCACCAACCCTTCGACCAAACCGGTGCCGTGACACCCGTTCCGAGAACAGGCGAGCCGCGCGCCGGTCTATATGCCGCGAAGGACAGACGAGCCAACATCCCGAAACTTGCTTACGTCGAACTCGCGGGAGACCGGCACCAGGGGGCCTGACACCAAGTCCTCGAATGCCCTCGATGTGTGTTCAAGATCCTAGGAAGTTCTCTCCTTACCACTGGAAGACAGCTCGTCCAGCCGCATCTGAACAGGAGGCCGGTGCTCAATCAGTGCCGCGCAGGATGTGCCCGATTGACAGGCATCAGGGAAGCCCAGGTCCTTAGTCCACAACGCTGTGACGAGCGCGACAACCGCGGCGGGGTTAGCCAGCTCACAGTTCAAGTCGATGGCTCAACTGTTGCATGGGGAGAGCTCTTACTTCTCGCTCCAAGTGCGGACGCGGCGCACGAGCTCGGAAGTTGAGATCCCGTAGCGATCGTGAAGCGTCGGCAGCGCGCCAGCGTCGAGGAACTCGTCCGGCAGGGCGATCTGCCGAAAGACTGGGCCCACTCCCTCCCGCATCAGCAGCGCGGCGACACCTTCGCCCAGCCCACCGATGATGGTGTGGTTCTCGGTCACTATCATTAGCCGTCCCGGACGGCGCGCCGCGGCAAGTATCGTCTCCGTGTCCAGAGGCTTGATCGTCGGAACGTGCAGAACGGCGCAGCCGATCCTGTCGGCTTCAAGCGCCTTCGCCGCCTCCAGCGCGCGCATGGTCATCAGGCCGCTTGAAATGAACAGCACATCCTCACCCTCGCGCAACAGGCGTGCCTTGCCGATTTGGAATGTGTAATCGTACTCGTCGAGCACGACAGGGACCTTGCCGCGCAAAAGCCGCATGTAGACCGGCCCGTTGTAGTCCGCGATCGCCTCCGTGGCCTGTTCGATGTCGAGCGCGTCGCAAGGGTCGATGATCGTCAGGTTCGGCATCCCGCGGAAGATCGCGATGTCCTCCGTCGCCTGGTGGCTGGGGCCGTAGCCGGTCGTCAGCCCCGGTAAGGCGCAGACGATCTTCACATTGAGTTTCTCCTCGGCGATCGCCATGCAGATGAAATCGTAGGCACGTCGCGATGCGAAGACGGCATAGGTCGTCGCGAAAGGCGTGAAGCCCTCCCGCGCCAGGCCGGCGGCGGCGCTCATCAGCACCTGCTCCGCCATGCCCATCTGATAGAAGCGGTCCGGATGCTCCTGTGCGAAGACATGGAGATCGGTGTATTTCGCGAGGTCCGCCGTCAGGCCAACTATCCCGGGCCGCTGGTGCGCCAGTCTGGCCAGTGTGTGCCCGAACGGCGCATTGCGTGTCGGTACGCCATCGGGCGCGATCGACGCGATCATCGCCGATGTGGTCTTGCGCTCACCGGCATTGGCGGCGTGGCGCGGCGCGAATTTTGACAACCTCAACGCGGACGTCCCTTTTCCAAAGCTTCGAGCGCCAGCGCCCATTCATGCGGTTCGACGCGGATGAAATGCGTGATGTCGCGGGTTTCCAGGAATGGCACACCCTTGGCCATGCGCGTATCGCAAACGATCACACGCGGACGAGGTTCCTTCAGGCCGCGCGCCAGGTCGAAGGCCTTGCGGACCGCCTCGATGTCGTTGCCGTCGACGCGCTGCGCATGCCAGCCGAACGCCTCGAACTTGTCGGTCACCGGTTCGGAGGAGAGCATGGCCGTCGACGGACCATCGGCCTGCTGATTGTTGAAGTCGACAATGGCAATGAGATTGTCGAGCTTGTGGTGGGCGGCCGACATCGCGGCTTCCCAGGTCGAGCCCTCACCGAGCTCGCCGTCGGACAAAAGATTGTAGACGAAACTGTCGCTTCGCTTGCGCGTCAGCCCCATGCACATGCCAACGGCAATGCCAAGGCCGTGACCGAGCGAGCCGCCGGTGATCTCCATGCCGGGCGTGTATGGCGCCATGCCCGACATCGGCATACGGCTTTCATCGCTGCCATAGGTTTCGAGCTCTTCCTCCGGCAGCACGCCCGCTTCGATCAGAGCCGCGTAGAGCGCGATCGCATAGTGTCCGATCGACAGCAGGAAGCGGTCGCGTCCCTCCCACAACGTGTCCTCCGGCCGGTAGCGAAGCGCATGGAAATAGGCGACGGCAAGCACGTCGGCGACACCCAGCGCCTGTCCGACATAACCTTGGCCCTGGACTTGGCCCATTCGCACGGCATGTCGGCGGATACGATAGGCTCGTTCGGCCAGGCTGACATTGCTGCCAGCGCGAGGCATCTCAAGATCCGTTATCCTCTCAGCCATGGATCAGCATCCCACCGTTGACATCGATCACGGCGCCGGTGATGTAGCTGGCCAGATCGGACGCCAAAAAGAGATAGGCGCCAGCGACGTCGCGCGCATCCCCCAGCCGGCTGAGCGGGATTCCCTTGATGATGTCGGCGCGCATGGCTTCGGTCAGTTTGCCGCCGGTGATGTCGGTCTGGATCAGGCCCGGTGTGACACAGTTGACGCGGATGCCTTCGGGACCGAATTCGCGCGCCATGGCCTTGGCAAGCCCCAGAACACCCGCCTTGGCAGCCGAATAGTGCGGGCCACCGAAGATGCCGCCGCCGCGCTGGGCCGAAACCGACGACATGCAGATGATCGAGCCACCGCCATTTTCGCGCATGTTCGGGATGAATGCCTGGCTGAGATAGAGCACGCCGCGTAGGTTGACATCGAGCATGCGGTCCCAGTCAGCCGGGCCGATATCCAGTGTCTTTGCGGGCTGCGTGATCCCGGCAATGTTGCACAGCACGTCGACCTTGCCGAAGGCTTCGGCCACTTCGGCAGCAGCCCTCTTGCAGGCATCGAGGTCGGCGACGTTACAGGCGAGGCCAATGTGCTCGGGCCCAAGCGACTCGGCGGCGTCACGGGCCTGTTGCTCATCGAGGTCAAGAATAGCAATGCGCGCGCCTTGCTCCGCCATCAGCGTTGCCGTGGAGCGGCCTATCCCCCGAGGGCTCGCGGCCCCTGAAATCACCACGGCCTTGCCCTTCAGCAACATGTCGAACTCTCCTGCTATTTCTCTTTGCCGGTGATCTAAAGTCGGTAGAACCGGGCGGCGTTGTCGTGGAACAACGCAAGCCGCTCCTCATGGGTGTAGCCTCGCGTGATCTCCTTGAAGGCGTTCACGATCGCATCGAAGCTCGAAAACAGCTTGTCGACCGGAAAGTTCGTCGCGAACATGCAGCGGCCGACCCCGAACGCCCCGAACGCTTCCTCGACATAGGGACGGATCGATGCAGCGGTCCATCGCCAGTCGCCCATGCCGAGACCCGAGATCTTGCAGGCGACGTTCGGCGCTTGCGCCAACTGATGCATGCCTTTTCTCCAAGCATCGAAATGCTCAGGGCCATCGACCTGCATGCCGGTGTGATTGAGAATGATCTGGACGTCGGGGAAGTCCAGCGCGAGCTCGAGAAACTCGCCCATCTGCGGATAGTAGAGCTGCAAGTCGAAGCTCAACCGGCGCTTCGCCAGTTCCCGGAAGCCACGTCGCCATTCGGGTGTCCGGCTGACCTCCGGACGCGACTGATAGGTCTTGGCGGGGTCAGGATGGTAATTCATCGACTGCCGTATACCGCGGAAGTTCGGATATTCCATGTGGCGGTCGAGGAGGTCGCCGACATCGGGTATGGACAGGTCGGCATAGCCGACGATGCCGTGGGGGAAGCCCCGCTTGTTGGCGATCTCCTGCAGCCAGCGCGTCTCCCCAACCGGATCGCTGGGATCGAACCCTACGTCCAAGTGCACCGATTTCACCAGGGTCTGGTTCCTGGCGTCTTCCAGGTAGTCGTCGAGAAGGTAGCTTTTGCGGATCGCCTCGTAGTCACCGAAAGCCGACGGCTTAACCCCGTCGGTCAGCCACGGATAATAATTGGTCTCCAGATCCCACAAATGATGGTGCGGATCGATGAACGGCAGCTCGGCCACGGTCGGGATTCCTTGCTCGAGGTCTGGACCCGCCGGCCAAGCCGGCGGGTCCATTGGGTGGCGGTCAGTTGCTCGGCGGAAAGACGCGGGCGATGACCCTCTTGGCCTCAGGACTCTCGACCTTGTCGGCGGTCACAAGAGGCATGACCAAGGCCAGGTCCTGGGTCACCGGTGCGCCCGTCAGTGCGTTGTAGACCTGCTGGGTTCCGTCGATGCCCTGTCCCACCGCCTCCTGGAAGAAGATGCCCTGGATCGCTCCCTTCTTCAGCAGCGCGATCGTGGTCGGCGAGCCGTCGGCCACGGTGATGCCGATCTTGCCGGTGAGGCCCCGGGTCTCGACCACCTTGGCGGCGCCGGTGCCGGCTTCGTCATACATGCCGTAGATGGCCTTGATGTCGGGATTGGCGGTCAAGAGGTCGTTTGCCTGGGTGACGGCCTCGTTGATCGTCAGACCCCGCGTTTCCAGCATCTGGACGAGGTCGCAGCCGTCGGCGGCAAACGCCTCCTTGGCGCCCTTGAGGTATTTCTGTGCATTCTCCCGGTCCTGCGGCAGCGACAGCATGCCAACCTTGTTGCCGCCACGCTCCTTGGCAAGCTCGCAGGTGAATTTCCCCTGCGCCTTGCCGGTCTCATAGTTGTTCGCGGTGACCGAGGACGTATAGTTGGTGAGGCCCGGCTGCGGCCCGATGCCGGCGAAGGCGATCGGCACTTTCTGCTTCGCCAGATAGTCGAGCAGCGGCGGTGTCGAGGTCGAGCTGACGGGGCCGATCACGATGGCCGCGACGCCTTTGGTCACGGCGATCCGAGCATTGTCCATCTGCTTGGCGGGTGAGTTTTCTGAGGTGTACTCGACATAATCCATGCCGAGTTCGTTGGCCTTCTCCTTGACGCCGTAGCCGACCCATTGCCAGTAGGAGATGTCCAGCGATGGGGCGATGTAGGCGACGGTCTTCTTGTCCTGCGCGTATGATGCGCTGGACAAGGCGGCCGCCGCCAATGCTGCAAGCAGGATTGTCTTCATTTTCATCTTGGTTCCTCCCGTTGATGATCTAGATGCGGTTCTTGTTGCTGAAGCGGTCGATCAAAACCGCGAGCAGGATTGCAGCGCCGGTGACTGAGCCTTGCCAGAAGCTGTTCACGCCAATGAGGTTCACGCCGTTCTGGATGCAGGTGATCATCAGCGCGCCCAGCACGGCGCCGATCGCGCTGCCCGTCCCGCCAAAGAGGCTGGCGCCGCCGATGACCACGGCGGCAATCGCCTGCAGCATCAGGCTCGCCCCTGCCGTAGCTTCGGCGTTGAGGATGTAGCTGACGGTCAGCAGTCCCGCGAAAGAGGCAAGCAGCCCTGAAGCGACATAGGCCGCGAACTTGATGCGCAGAACCGGAATGCCGAGCAGCCGGGCAGCAATTGCCGATGAGCCGACGGCATAGAACCAGCGTCCAAGGACGACCTTGCGCAAGGCGTATTCCAGCAGGACCATCAGGAAGATGCAGAATAGAAGATGGTTGGGCATGCCGGGAACGATCTCGCCGGAATTCAGGAGCCAGAAATCCGGGGCGCCCATCGGCATCGAACGCCCATTGGTGACGATGAAGGCAAGGCTGCCCGCCACCGCGTAGGTAATGAGCGTGACGACGAAAGGCGCAAGCCCGACAACCGTGACCAGAAGGCCATTGATCGAGCCGAACACAAGGCCGACCGCCAGGCCGGCAGCACTCGCGGTCAGTCCGTCAGCGCCACTGGCCATCGCCAACGCGGTCACCATTCCGGTCAGGGAAAAGACTGAACCGACCGAAAGATCGATTCCGCCGGTGATGACGACCAGCAAAACACCGAGCGACATGATTATGAGAGGCGCGGCGGCCTGGATGATGTTTTGCACATTGCCCATGCTGAGTGCTGCGGGCACGAACATGCCGACGGCCAGCAGCAGGACGACGATCGCAGCGGCAATCGCGGCTTCGGTGCGGTAGGACAAAAGAACCACTGGGACGCGCGACGTGGTGGTCCGGAGTTTTTTCGTGGTGGTGGTGGTGTCGGTTGCGTCGGTCATGCCGCCATCCCCGTCAGTTCGGCGAGCCCCTCTTCGGTAAAGTGCTCTTCAGGCAGGAATCCCTTTGGCCGCCCATCGGTGTCAAAGGCGAAAATGGCGTCGCAAAGCTCGAGCATTTCGACGTTCTCGGTCGACCACCAGATGATGATCGCGCCAGCGTCGGCCATCTCCCGGATCAAACCGTAAATGTCGTGCTTGGTGCCGATGTCGACGCCACGCGTCGGCTCTTCCAGCACCACCATCCGGAGCGGCAGCCCAAGCCACCGTGCGACGAGAAGCTTCTGCTGGTTGCCGCCCGACAACGAGGCCGGCAGGTCCCAGATCGAGCTGGCTTTCAACTTCAGCGCTGAAACGAGATCGTGACATTCCTGACGCTCGGCTGCGGCCACGATCCGCCGCCTTTCGCGAACCCTGCGTGCTGCAAGCACGTTATCGACGATGGGCAGCTGCGAAAGAATCCCTTTGGTTGCGCGGTCGCCCGAAACAAAGCCGATACCGGCCCGCGCCGCGGCCGCTGGGGACGAGAAGCCGTTCCCAAAACCCTCGCCGGAAAGGTGCCAGCCAGCTCCGGGCCCGGCACCCACAAGCGGAGCAATGAGCCCGGTCGGGCCCGCCGGTGCGCCGGCCAGTCCCAAAATGGTCCCGGACGAAATCGCGATCCTGACGTCATCCGGGCCCAGCAGCTCGATCGGTGCGTTCTGTCGGAGGCCCTTTTGCGGTTTGCGGTGGGTTGCTGGACGCTGCGCGTGTTGGCCCATCTGCTGGATGATGTCCGCGTCGCTGAGCGATGCAAGCGGCGTGGCATTTGCGATCGTGACGCCATCGCGCAAGATCGTGCAGACATCGCAGAGCGCCCGAATTTCCCGCATCCGGTGAGAAACAAAGACGATACCAATGCCTTCTTCTCGCACCAGCCGCTTTAGCACCGAGAAGAGTTTGGCCGTCTCGCCGGCAGTGAGATTGGCCGTGGACTCGTCGAGAAGCAGCACTTCGGCTCCGGTGGAAAGGGCACGAGCGATCTCGACGATCTGGCCTTCGTGGAGGGACAATTTGCGTGCCGGCAGCTCGATGATCTCTTCGCCGATCGCTGGGTCAATCAGCCGGAGCGCTCCGAGCGCGGTTTCGCGCATGCGGCGACGGCTGATCTGCGACCAGCCCGACCTCGCATGCACAATGCCGATGTTTTCCGCGACCGACAGCTCGGGCAATAGCGCCAGCTCCTGATGCACCACCGCGATGATCGGGCTGGTGTGGCCGGCCTTCGACGAGGCGAAGCTAATATCGCCGGCATCGCGTGAGATCAGCCCGGTGATGATGCGGATCAGGGTGCTTTTGCCGGCGCCGTTGCCGCCCAGGAGCGCGTGGATTTCGCCAGGCCGGACCTGAAAACTCACGCCCCGAAGGACCCGTGTTGCGCCGTAGTTCTTCTTGACGTTGGAAGCCTCGATCAGGGGCTTCCTGGTCGATGCCTGTCCAACTGCCGGCACATTGCCGGCACTACCCAAGCTTTGGGTTGAACCCGGTTCCATCCTGCATCTCCTCCCGAGACCACAGGATGATGCGACCGATTGACATTCGGCTCAATTCTCGTTTCTTAATATTCTGTGTAGCTGAGCTTAACTGACGAGGACGATGTCAGACATCAAGTTCAATTCGATGACGCATTTCGAGGCGGTCGCGCGGCTCGGCGGCGTGGCAAAGGCCGCGCAGGAATTGCAGGTGACACCTTCGGCGGTCAGCCAGCAGCTGCGGCTGCTCGAACACCAACTCGGGGTCCGGCTTTTTCAGCGCGAAAAGCGCCATCTCTCGCTCACGATCGACGGTGAGCGGCTCTTCCAGACCACCACCCAGGCTTTCGAATCCATACGCGAGGTGCGTAATGCCATTGTGCGGCAGCGCGAAAGCTTCCAGCTTAGCCTGCGCGTCAGTCCTTCCTTCGGCGAGAAATGGCTGGCGCCGCGGTTGGCCGAGTTCAGCAAGGGCTATCCGAGCTGGAATTTGCGCGTCGACGCCACGCCCAATTTCTCGGATTTCGAAACGGAGGTCATCGATCTCGATCTTCGTTATGGCGACGGCGGCTGGGCCGGCCTTTATTCGGATTGCGTCGTCAACGATCTGATCCTGCCGATGTGCTCGCCTTCCTATCTTGCCGAACTGCGCGCGATCTCACCGGATCCGCGCGAGCAGCTTCGCCATGCGCGGTTGATCGACAGTGTGAAGGCCTATTTCCGGTGGGATTATTGGCTGCCGTGCAACGGTATCCAGGGCGCCCGCATGACGTATCCCTATCGTTTCGACCGTTCGTCAATGTCGGTTCAACTGGCGAAGGACGGTGCAGGTGTGGTCCTGGAAAGCACATCCATCGCATTCGAGGACCTGGTGTCGGGTTCTCTGGTTCCGGTCTCGATAGAGTTCGAGGTCATCGAGTTTCCGGGATACTGGCTGGTCTGTCCTTCGCGGCATATGAATCGGCGCGCGGTTCGCCTGTTTTCGGACTGGGTGTCACGCGTGGGTAAGCGCGACACCGATCTGGCTCGCCGGTTTCTGGCGGATAAGCAACTGCGCATATCGTTCGAACGACGGCCTCATTTCGGGGCACGGGATGACAAAGCGGCGCCAATGGCGTGAACAGTTCGGCGTTCAAGACATGGCAAGACGAAGATTGACAGCACGTTGCGGTTGAGGAGCTGGCAAAACGCAGGCTGTGTGCAAGCGAAGGCGGGTTGGCCGCGCTTTTCCAGCGACCTTCCTCTTTTCCAACCCGACAACGACTGACTTACCTGTTTTCTGACGCAGCCGGAGACGGAGGCACTCAGTTCATACAGCCGTAAATTACCGGCGTCATCGTCCGTGCAACGCTACAGGGAATGCTCGACAGCATTGTAATGCCATTCCGCCGACGCGGCCATGGCTTCAATGAACGCGAGTTTGACGGTAGCGACTAAGCAACCGAACCGTGGCGCCAATGACCTTCTGAGCTTCCTCCCATTTCGGAAGATCTCGTTCCCCAACACGCGTGGCGATCGCGGCCAGTATCCAACCTACGCAGCTGATGTCTTCGGCAGCCTTCAGTTTCTCATGCTGCAGGATGCAAGCTTCAATGCCCGGTCGGGGCGGAGACCCGGGCGTAGTACGCTCAGCGATTAGCTGCAGACCGGCGTCGTAGGCGGCGCAAATTTTAATTCTATCGCCCCTTTCCGATTTCATCACCACATTCGCCCAAAGGGCCAACTCAGTTAAAAGATCGGTTACTTCATCTCTCATTAAAAACTGCCGCTGTTTTCTTCATGAAACGAAATTCCACGATCCAGATAGCGCGTGGCCCGGACAATGAGCGAGGTATTTTCGGGGTTTGTTGTTATCGAGCGAACCACTCCTTCTAAGCTTGCCGAGAATGTTAGTCAAAACGCTCAGTTTGCTCGGCAGGATCGCCGTCTAGACACAGCGGGCAAACATACGCATGCGGTTTCGTTACCACCAAGACCACCGATGGCTTGTGGCAGCGATCACAGGCAAAATCCCGGTGTGCAGTAGGCCAAACGTCATTTTCTATCTTTAGAGCACGGAGCCCCATCGTTTGGCAGCCGTCATCTTGCTGCCAGCCGGCGGAGGGCGCTGGGCTGGCACAGTGGTCTCGGGTTTAATGCGGAGGTATGGGAAAGAGAGGCTCTCCCGGCTCACTGCGCCAGCAATGGTATCGGCACTCACAGGGGCGTCCCAGGTTGATTGGTGGCCCGTAGCGAGAAGACTCGATCGGGCGAGTTTGGCTGATTACTCGCATTCTGACCGCCGAATTCAAGAATAGTGTTGCCCTTGAGATAACTCTTCGCGCTTGAGTTGCACGTATGCAACAGTCACTACCGACCTGCGAGGAGCGGAAAATCCCGAAACCTTGTCGGCGCCGCGAGAGGCCCCTTATTTGAAATCGCGTCTTGGCTTGCGACCTGGATGCCTCGCGCGAATATGCCGGTCTGATGGTACAGGCGAAGGCGACTGGTAAAGCGATCGGCAAGGCCGAAGGTTACGTCGCCGCCACAGCCGCTGCTCGCGAGTTCTTGTTCGTGGGCACGATCGGCATCGGGCGGGCCAGACCAAGATCGGCATGGCCAATCTCGCCTACAATCTCACCCGCCCGTATGGCACCAGGGGCGAACTGCGCCCGCATGACGACGAAGGCGGCGCAAACCGCCACCGCGATGCCAAAATCGGCAATCTCAACAACCAACTCCGAAGCGATCGCCGTCATCAGTCCACGCAGAAATCAGCGCGGCCCTACCGGTCCGCGAAACGCCGGTAGTACGAGGTGCCCAGGTGACTGGAGGCCATTCCTAAGAAGGCAAAGCCTGACCCTATTCGTGATATTCTGAAGCGCCTGCAGTGGTGCTGGGTCACGTTCGCTTCCCGCGCGATCTTGGCCGTCCATCAACCACGGCGCGTCCTTAGTTCCTCAATATTCACGACACTGTCGAAAATATACCCCGCGCCGCGCTCGGTGCGGATATACTGCGGGCGCGGCGCCTTATCCTGCCCCAACTTACGGCGAAGGCGGACGATAAGAACATCGATGCTGCGGTAGTAGACCTCCTGATCATAGACACGGGTCGCCATCAGAAGCTGCTCACGTGAAAGGACCCGACCTGGGTTCTTGAGAAAGGCCATCAGGAGGTTGAACTCGCCGGCGGTGAGCTTGACGTCAGGATCCGTTCCCCGGCGCAAGCTCCGACGCTTGGTGCTAACTCGCCAGTCATCGAAACGGTAGATGGTGTTTCGGTCACGCTCCGGCCGCTGGCGCATAGCGGCGCGCACGCGGGCGCGGAACTCCGTAAGCCCGAAGGGCATAGTAATGTAGTCGCGAGCGCCGGTTTCGAGGCCAATCACCTTGTCGGCCTCATCTACGAAGTCACCGCTGATGATGATGATCGGAAGATCCCTCTTGGCACCAAAATCTCGAACGAACTGCAAACCGTCCTCTCGGCCGTAGCTCAGGTCGACAATTGCTAGATCAATCGCTTCAGAAGCCATATTGCTGGCGGCCAGCTGGCGGTTTTCGACCGCTCTGATGTTAAACTCATGCTTAGACAAGAAGCCCATAAGCGGTTCTCTCGTCAACGCGTCCTGACCGACGATGAGAATGTTCTTCATGGTCACTTCCTATTGACTGCAGCTTGGGCTGCCGGGGACGGTAGTCAAATTAGTGACGCTCAGCAGGTGGGACAATCTTCATCAGGCGTATTGCGGAATAGCGCAGACAAATAGGTCCTATGCGGAGTTCCTGCTGCGCAACAGTGCCCCCAAAGCCTGCTAGTTTTTGATGGATTGTCCGTCCTCTGCGACCACTCGTTCGGCAGACCGGGTTTATCCCCGCTGAGATTCGTATCGCTCCGGTCCTCTGGCACCATCACTGGAGCGCTTTTGCACCCAACTTCCTCTCCCGGCGGCTCCAATTCAGTTCAGCTTTGTTTCAATTTAAATCGCTGAAAAGTTGACATTCGTATGGATTCGTCGAGATTTATTGATCAGACGCAGAACTCGCCTTGATGTTAATTCCACTGTCTACAGGAAACTCCTGATGCCCAACCTTTTATCTAATTCCAATCTCCTTTCTAGACCCATGCTATCCTTTCTTTTGAACTTGCATGTCTTATTGTGCAGATCGCTCAGGGGGCGGAGCTTTCATGAACGGCGGGATGTCCGAGAGCAGGAGAGTGGAGATGAGTAGACTGGTCGTAGTCTCAAACAGGGTTTCGCTGCCCGACGAGCATGGTTCCCCGCCGCCAGGCGGGATGGCGATTGCGCTGAGCGCTGCGCTCCGGCGAAGGCACGGCCTATGGATGGGCTGGTCGGGGAAGGTGAAAGCCGGGGAGGACCCGTCAGGGCCGATCTCACGCCGGGAGGCCGGCGGGATCAATTATGCGCTTACCGATCTCTCGCAGACAGATTTGGACGACTATTACTACGGCTTTGCCAACCGGGTTCTTTGGCCGGTTTTCCACTGCCGAGTCGACCTCGCCGAGTATTCCGAAGCACGAATGTCCGGATATCAGCGCGTCAACCGACTGTTTGCAAAGCTGTTGCAGCCGCTCATCAGCGACGACGACGTCATATGGGTGCACGACTATCACCTGATTCCGCTTGCGAAAGAACTGCGGAACCTCGGCTGCGGCAATAAGATCGGCTTCTTCCTGCACATTCCGTGGCCGGCGGCGGACATCCTCTTCACCGTACCGCACTATGATGATTTGCTACGCGGGCTTTCGTGCTATGACCTCGTCGGCTTTCATACCGATGACGATCTTAGTAACTTCGCCGAATGCTTGCGCCGTCAGGGGTTACCGGACCCCATCACAAACGGTGTGTGCCAAGCCTATGGACGTGTGTTTCGCTGCGGCGTTTTTCCGATCGGCATCGACACGGCCGAGTTCGAACGACTGGCCGAGCAGGCGGCGCGCAGCGAGACTCTGCAGGAGCCCTCTCAGAGGATTCCCGGTTGTAAAGTCGCGATCGGCGTCGACCGCCTCGACTATTCGAAGGGCATCGAGAAGCGCATCGTCGCGTTTGACCGCTTCCTGCGGAGCAACGACCACCGCATCGGCAAGACGCAACTGCTGCAGATCACACCGAAATCCCGCACGGAAATACCGGCATATCTGGCGATGCAAAAGGACGTCGCCGAGCGGGTGGGGCGCGTTGATGGCGAACTCGGAACGATCGATTGGATGCCCGTTCACTACATCAACCGGTCCGTTGGACCCAGCGAGCTCGCCGGTCTATACCGCATGGCACGCGTCGGCCTGGTCACGCCGCTCCGCGACGGCATGAACCTTGTAGCTAAGGAATATGTCGCCGCACAGGACCCACAGAATCCAGGTGTTCTCGTGCTTTCGCGTTTTGCCGGCGCAGCCAGAGAGCTAGGCGGAGCGATCCTCGTCAATCCCTACGATCCGGAAGCGACGGCGAGGGCCATCGAAGAAGCCCTGGACATGCAGTTAGATGAGCGGATCGATCGTTGGCGTGCGATGATCGGCCGGCTCCGCGAATACAACGTCTATCGCTGGTGCGACGACTTTCTGTTAGGCCTGGATCAGCGCTGAGCTTTGCCGCGTTCCTGGGCCTAGCTTCGCCAGCATGAGGCTGACCGCGACCAAGTGAATCAGGCAGCATTTCGGCCTCGCTGAGCGATGCCGAATGTGCTGACGCTTAGCGCGAGCACACCGCTTACTAAGACAAGAGGAGAAGGCCGTGGATGAGCTCGCTTGCAGTCGCGAAACTTCAAAAAAGCGGGCGCAGCCGTTTGTCGCGGAACCTCGCGCCACACGGCAGCGGCAAATGCTGGCGTCGATTGACCTGAACTTGCTGTTTGCTCTCGAAGCGCTGCTGGAACACCGCAACGTCACGCATGCGGCTCGACACGTGGGCTTGAGCCAGCCCTCGATGAGCCGAGCGTTGAGGAGGCTGCGTGGCATTTTCAACGACGATCTTTTGGTTCGCGGCTCCATGGGCCTGGTTCCGACCCCGCAGGCCCAACGCTTGAGCCGAATGCTGCCGGTGCTGGATGCGATCCGCGGGATAGTGAACGGCAGTCTTGCCCAAGCCAATTGGCGATCGAAGGCGATAATGGCGATGCCCGATCATCAAGGACTGGTCCTGCTGCCGCGGCTCCTGCCCCGGCTGCGCCAGCACGCGCCTCATCTGGACGTCGTCATCGATCCGCTTCTCTCCGGCGCGATGCGGCGGCTTGAGCTAGGCGAGATCGATTTGGCTATAGGGCAGATTAGCGCCTCGCCGCCCGGATACTTGAGGCGCAGCCTCTACTCCGACCGGTTTGCCTGCCTGCTGCGCCACGACCATCCAGCCCTGGCGCGGGAATGGACAATCGAGAGCTTCGCGGCCTTGCGCCACGCAGCCATTGCCTTGGACTCCAAAGACGGCTTCGGCCGGGTGCATGACGAACTGGTCAAGTTAGATCTCCAGGGTCGCGATCCGGTGTTGGTTTCCAACATCTTGACGGCCGCGTTGGCGATCGCGGCGACCGATCTGCTGTTGATTGTACCACGCCGCGTCGCGACCAGGATCGCCGCCTTGCTGCCGCTAGCGATTATGGATCCGCCTGTGCAATTGACACCCTATGAAGTCGCGCTGATTTGGCACGAGCGTTCCCATCGCGACCCGGAGCATCGTTGGCTGCGCCACGAGATCGCCGTCGCCGCGGCGGCGGGAACAGAGCAAAATATCCCAACTGGGAAGGCAAGTGACTGATGAGTCGCCTAGGCAAGAAACGTGATCCGAATCCGGGGCTATCGTCAGGATATGACGGAAAAAGTTTATTGCCCTGCTCGCCCGTTGGGAGGGGAAGCTGGCTCTGCTGTGCCAGCGCATTGAAACCGTGCCGGTTTCGACAATTTGAAGCGAGGCAACAGGGCCAGACGAGAAGGTATCATACGCCCAGCCATCTATATACAGGCCAAAAACCGCCTCTCTTCGACCGCCATTCGGCCGCGCCAAGCCTTCCACAGGCCAGCTTCCCATGGTGTCTGTGAGGTGCCTGCATGCTGGCAGCATATCTTGGCTCGGACCCCGAAGCATGCAAGTCCTTGGCACTAATCGCGAGTTCTCTGAGGCAGATCGATATCCTTGATCACCGTTTATTGCGGGCAGGGCGCTCCGCGCAGATCGTCATCGTCGATTGTCGCGAACCGATTCACGACAAGCACGGGCGTGCGAAGCTCTCGCCCGAACCTGTCAAACTGGCTCTGGTTCTGGAAGAGAGCCTGGATCGACAAGCGGTCTTCTCCAACGGGTATTCCGATTACCTGTTGTGGCCGCTCACCGAGCAGGAAGTTCTGCGCAGACTTACCGCCTGCATCGTTCAGTTCGCGCAGCGTTCTACCCCGCCTTTCTTCTCAGCCGATCCGATCGTTCAGAATTCATGCAGTCTGCTGGCGCAGCGGGTCGATCAGCAGATCACCCTCGTCGAATTGGCGCGAATGGTGGGGACCAACAGGACAACGCTCACCACCCGCTTCGAGACATCGTTTGGCTGCGGGCCAATGACTTGGCTACGGCGCTACCGGATGACGGAGGCTGCTGACCGGTTGCGTAACGGGCATGAAAGCATCGGCAAGGTCGCCGAATCCTTCAGCTACGAGAACAGCAACAACTTCTCCACAGCCTTCAAGGCGTTTCATGGCCTCTCGCCACTGCGCTATCGCAAAATGATACGGCGCAGAGAAAAGCCTGCCTAACGCAAAGGTGGGGGCCGGAGCGAATTGGTATAAGGCGACGCGGGCACGCAAAGATCATCTCATCTCCGAGGCGTTTCCGCGCTTTGGGCACCTTAAGCTCTCGCACCAACGCTCATGTCTCACAGCAGGAGGATAAAGCATGTCGAACGCATTTTCAGTGAATGTTCAAGAGCATGAACAGCGCTATTCCAAAGAACACTATGAGGCGGCGTCCGCATTTTTCTACGCCAAGCCCCTTGTTTTGGCCCAGTTAGATGCTGCGCCCCCCAGTGACGACACGATCGCCAACGCTCAAGGGACAGTGCAGTTTCACCTCATCGGCCAAAAAACCGAAGATCCGACGTACAGCGGCACCCTCAATGAGAATCAGGACAATCTACTGGCAATAGGAGGAATTATTAACGACTACATGCATACCCATTATGCGAACATCGATGCACAGAAGCTTGATATCAACACATGGACCGATGTTGTTGGCAACATTCCAGATCTCTCTATGGGCGGGCAAAAACTGAAGAGTTTTTCAAAAAAGGTGGCCGGGACGTCGGTCTCAGCTACTTTCCTCTCGCTGATTGCCAAGGCGATCATTACCGACGGGGCATCGTTGCTGCTGGATTTCCAGTCCTTCCTTACAGAAATGGGGAATCTCACCTTCAGTGCAAACGGCAAGGCGCAGCGATACAAGGCGCTGACATGCACCTATCAGAGCTACCTTCTCGATAATGGGGCAGGCGGATATTACGACTACGGAGCAATCGTTCTGCGGCAGATCGAGTTCAAAGAGCACTTCCTCGAGCTGAAATCCTCTTGTTCGTCGACCCACTACGTCCGCGTCGACATGGACTATGCCGAGGTCACCAATCTCGTTCAGACCCGTCGGATCCGCAAAGGCGGCCCCGATCACGAAAACTTCCAGGAGCTTGTGAATAAGAACTCCACCGACCAGTTCAAGAAGGCCAAGAACTTTTTCAACGGTGGCTCGACGCCGCAACAAGACATCAAGCCGCAGGTCTGATCGTCAGGCCTTTGATCGCGAAAGCAGCGCACCTAACCAATAGCGTGGATTTGGGCGAACGTCGCCCGCATCATGGATGCGATAGAGCGGTCCGGTAAGCCCTTGCGAACTACCGATGCTCTATCGCGCCCCCGGTGCCGGCGAACTCCGGTCCCGCTTCCATAGGGAAGCAGACATGAACCCATTCGCAAAAACAGCTGCGGGCCTTTTCCTGGTGATCGGCCCGCAGAGCAGCCAACCGCTCGAGGCTGAGAGGATTTGCTCTGCCATGGTCCAGAAACTATTCGAAGACCAAACCCGGGCTCTGGATTCTCGAGCATGGCAGAATGCCGCGCAAATGGTACCGAATCAGGTGGAAACCGCCACGACTTCAAGAACGCTAAACCGCACGATGGACGTGGCGGAATTGCCCAGTGCCTTTGCGTCAATTTGCGCGAATGCTGCCGACGGCAATGAAGCTGGCGTCGGTCTGGCAAAGGCAATCCGTAGCTATCTGAGCAAACACGGCGAACCGACGGCGTTCAATTGCCTCGTCCTAGATCAATCCGACTCCGCGGAATCCCGTCTATCTTTAACCTGCCTTGCCGTGGTCGAAGTTGGAAGCGCTGACAGTCTCGCCATCACCTCGATATTGCGCTCCGCATCGCTGAACCTGTCAAACAAGCAAACGCAATCCACTATCGCGCAGGTTTTCGGCCGTTTCAGCTCGCCGAGCGACTCACCGTACTACCTGCGCTTGTTCTCCAGCCGGCGGTCCCACAGTCAGAGACGTAGCGACATTCTGCAGTAGACCCAAGGGCAAACAGAGGAATAGCTGATTGCGTCTGCGCCGCGTTGGTGGCTGCGGGAAATGACATCAAAAGGCTGCGCGAAGAAATAGCGTGGGAGGGCGAGGTGACCGTATAAACTGCGCATTTTCCATATAATTTCGGCCTTCGGGGAGACGGACTATGCACGATATTATCGACGTCCCGCAGAACGTCGGCGATTTTGCTGTGTGCTTGGCAGAATCTGGCGTCAATACAGTAATCCGGTACTACAACCATCGGAATAGTACACCATTTCCCTCAAAATGTCTGACAGGGGAGGAACTCGCCGCCCTTCATGGTGCTGGAATATCGGTAGCTGTGGCCTTCGAGCAGCGGGGTGGCGCGGGCGGCAATATCAGAGACTTGCATGGTGCGGCTGGAGAGCGAGACTCCGGTCGTGCGCTTGATCTGGCCGCCGCGTTGGGACAGCCCGAAGGCTCCGGAATCTATTTTGCAGTCGATTGGGACTACCACACACCACAGCATCTTGCAGGGGTAGCACCCTACTTCAGGAGTGTGCGGAATGCGTTGGCTGGCCGTTATCTCGTTGGCGTTTACGGATCGGGCACGGTCGGACACCACATGAAGCGCCAGGGGCTGGTGGACCATATATGGCTCTCTGGCTCGTTGGGATGGTCCGGAACGAGACAAGCGCTCAAGCAGGGGGATTGGTCGCTTTTCCAAAAGTTTATGGAAAAGCGTTCCGAGATCGGGGGCTTCGGATACGATGGAAATGTCGTCAATCCGGCCCTTGAAAACTTTGGTCAATTTGGGCCGGCAGGTACTCTCCCCTCTCGCGACGCGAACGAACGTCTGCGTTGTTCAAAGTTGCTGCGCGAGGAGCGCTAAATCTTCGCTCCCGGCCGGCCAAGAGCTTTCGCATGGTCGATTCCTCACGAACGGTACAAGGCGCGCCCACGCCTTGTCAGGCTGCACCGGAAGCTTCTCCCGCTGCGTCTTCGTCATCGATATCCCGGCATCGTTCATCCCTTCACAAACCGCTTGCCTTACGGCGCCATAATGAAAGAGGATTATGAAAGGCTCCGCACCTGTATTCTCGTGGACACCCTCGGCCTTCCATAAACGACCGTTTGCGAAAGGAACCAGAGTGCTGATCGGCTACGCCCGCGTGAGCAGAGGCGACGACCAGTCGAACACGGCGCAGGCCAGGGCGCTCGCCGATGCCGGGTGCAAGCGTATCCTCAAGGAGGAGGCCTCCGGCGGTCGCTGGGAGCGGCCGGAATTGCACAGGATGCTTGATCATTTGAGGGAGAGCGACACTGTCGTCGTCTGGAAGCTCGACCGTCTGTCTCGCTCACTCAAGGACGTTCTCACGATCATGGAGCGGATCGAAGCCACCAGCGCCGGTTTCCGCTCGCTGACAGAAGCGATCGACACGACGACAAGCCGGCCAGTGCCGGAACCGAGCGGCGCCGATCGTGCTGGTGAAGCGCCGTGACAGCTGCGGCGTTGCGGCGGGCGTGGCGCCGCAGCACGAGCGGCTCGGTTTCATGCTGCCCTACACGCCGTTGCATCATCTCTTGCTGCGGGCGCTGGACGGTCCGGTGGTGATGAGATCGGAAGAGCACACGTCTGNCGCCGACTTCTGGCTGATGCACGACCGCGAGATTGTCAACCGGCTCGACGACAGCGTGGTGCGATTCGACGGGCACGGCATTTCGGTGTTGCGGCGCGCGCGCGGCTTCGCGCCGGAGCCGCTGGCGCTGCCGGCGGGCTTCGATGGCCCGGTCAGGGCGCTGGCTGCGGGCGGCGACCTAAAGGCCGCGTTCTGCCTGGCGGGCGACGGCAACGCGCTGCTGTCGCAGCATCTCGGCGACCTCGACGAGCTGAAGAACCAGAACGCGTGGAGGCAGGCGTTGGGGCTGTATCGAAGCCTGTTCGACACGAAGCCGGACCTCATTGTGGCCGACCGGAATCCGGGCTACCGTTCGACCCAGCTGATGTTACTCTGCCGGCGATGGTGATGAGGGTTTCGGCCAGGTGCTAATCATCATTGGCCGCTTCCTGCGCAGTCGTCGAACGTACGCGGGGCCGAACGTCTTCCCCCCACGGGTCTTTCCAAATCGTCACGCTCAACCTGTCTCAAGGGAGATCGTTGTCATCTCCTGATGCCGAATGTCTCAATTTTCCCAAGTTTGGCAAAATTGAATCGCAGACTTTTGCAGCGTGCGAAGGTCAAGCAGTTTTGCGACAGTAGCAAAGAGCCCGAAGCCATCATCCGGCCTCGGTGCTCCAATATATCGCCGCTAACGCCGGATGACGATAATCCCGGCCAGTGCGATGAGAATGATACCGAGCATGGAAGCCGCATCCAGACGTTCCGAGAACAGCACGACGCCCCATAGCACAGCGAAGGCTAGATATGAAAAGTCCCAAGTCGAGATGATCGAGGATGGTCCCAACTGGTAGGCGATGGCCGTGCCGACGCTGCCGATCAGCATCGTCATGCTCAAAAGCCCGATCAGCGCGCATTGGGTCCAGCACATTGGAATCCACGCGCCCATGAACAGGCTTTGTCCACCCTCGCTCCCTGCCATCACGGTCGCCAAGCTAGCGCTGCCCCCGAGAACGATCGCTATCAGGTTGAAGATCAGCGCCAAAACGAAGGGGTTTTCGCCACGGCTCTTGGTGCGCGTCAGCACCATCGCCAGAGCGTAGAGAATTGCAGAAACCAGCGGCATCACGGCATGGATGCCAAGGTCGCCGGCCTGCGGCTTCTGCATGAGCAGCACACCGATGAAGCCGAGGGCGACTCCGACCCAACCTTGCATCCCGACAGGTTCCCTGATCCAGAAGGCCGCAAAAAGGGTAATGAACAGCGGGATCGTGTAATAGACCGCCGCCGCCATCGAGAAATCGAGGCGCGGTAGCGAAGCGTAATAGATCAGCAGGCTCGACAGAAGCAGGCTGCTTCGCACGATGGCCCAGCCAGGATAGGCTGGGCGCAACGACACCTGCGGAAAGCGCCATTTCAGGATCGAGATCAACAAGGGCAGCGTGACGCAGGACCGCAGGAAAATGAACTGCGACAGCGGCATGTCCGAGATCGTGACCTTGATGATCGCATCCGCGATGGAAAGCGTCAGGTCCGTGAAAACCATCGCCGCAATGGCGATGCCCACCCTGTCCGCCTTGGGGGCCGTCTGACTGATCGACATTTTTCGCGTTCCCTGCTTCGGGTGCCGAGGCTACCGAGCCAAGAACGTTCCAACAATTCCGATCATACGGAAATTTTGTCCGTGTTATTGTACAATGAGCAACGACACGAGAGAGGATGCGTCGCTTTGTACAGCGTGGACGACATGATCCTTCTGGCCGAAGTCGCCGAAACGGGCAGATTTACTCGCGCCGGGGGGCGGATCGGGATGCCCAAATCCACTGTCAGCCAGCGCATCGCCCAGCTTGAAGCACGTCTGGGGCTGCGGCTTCTCAATCGCTCCACCCGGCACGTAAGCCTCACCGGCAGCGGCCAGGTCTATCTCGAATACTGCCGCCGCGTTCGCGCTGAGATCTCGGCCGCGGACATGGCGTTGACCAATCTCAAGGAACAGCCTGTCGGGACGCTGAAGATCACCTGCCCAGAGGTAACTGCCACCTATTTCATGCCGACCTTCCTGCACGGATTTACCACGCAGTTTCCCCGCATCGCCGTCGAACTGATCGCCACAAACCGGCATCTCGACGTCATCCGCGAGCGGGTTGATTTCGCTTCTCGCGTTGGCACGACCACAGGTCAGGACCTGATCGTGCGGCGTGTCTCCTCGATTAAACGGGTTCTCGTCGCCGCTCCAGCCTATCTGGCGGCTGGCAGTCCTCTTCAGGAACCGACCGATCTTCTAGATCGCCGCTGCCTGGTGCATGATGCGCAGCCCGAATGGGTGTTCTCGTCAGACGACACACCGATCGTCCTGCGGCCTCCGCCGGCTGCGACCTCGGATTCTATGGGGTTCCTGCTGCAATCCTGCATCGCGGGCGGCGGGGTCGCACTCCTTCCCGCTTACGTGTGCCAGCCGTCCGTGGCGGTCGGCCGCCTTGTGGAGTTGCTCCCGGGCTGGGAAATTCCACCCTATGAAATGATGCTGATCTTTCCCAACCTGAAGAACCAGTCCAAGGCGCAGGCCGCATTCCGCGATTATGTGAATACCTTCGACTTTTCAGCGTTTGCCGTTGGGCGATAACTAGAACTTCTCAAGTCCTACGGTCGCATTGTTCCGTGTCGTGGAATGTCTAACTGGATCGAAAGCCGGACCAGGCATGGACATGAGCCAGTTTGCAAAAAGCGCGGCAGCTTTGTTCCACGGCGTTTCTTTGAGCGAAACAAGATAGACGTTACCGGGGCGTTGATCTTCCCCAGGCAGGAGCTCAACCGGTTGGCCGCGGCGTACCTGTTCGCTCGCCGTGCCAATCCGACCCAACGCTATTCCGCTGCCAGCCAAGGCAGCCTGCCTCATCATGAGGTGGTTGTCGAACACAGGACCCGGCAGCCCCTTCCGACACGTTTACCCCGAAGTGCTGGAACCATTGCTTCCAGTCGAACCACGTCTTGTCATCAACCCTGGCATGCTTTCTTTGGGTTGCCCTTACAGTGGGGTAATCACAACAAAACCCGGTGCGGCGGTCAAGCCGCCAGAATGAGCTCGTTTAATGAAGCGCCAGCCTCCGGCTGCGGGAGAAAGGGAGTGCCGTGCCTCAGGACATCCGTGTCACCATCGTGCTGACGGCCGTATCGATGGCATCCGTCGTGGACGGTCCATGGTAACGATCATGACCGGACCTTCAATTCATTCGGGCCACCGCACACCTCTCGGTCGAGGCGGCGCATGAGGCAAGCCACAAGGCATGGGTGGGCAAAAGCGGCTTACAGCACTACGAGCGCATGCTCCGCTCCGATGACTTCAACGAAGGTGCCGTCGCCTTTTCGGAAAAGCGCAATTCCGAGTTCAAGGGGAAGTAGCCATGGACGCGGTAACCACAACGCGCGCGGGTCTACTTGGACAGCACCGTCTGGCACCGATGCTGGACACCCGCTCCATGGTGGTTGCCGGGGTGTCCGGCAGGGAAGGCTCATTCGGCTTGCGGCTGGCCCAGTCCGTCGTCAGCGCCGGATATTCGGGGCGCATCCAGTTCATCGATCCGCGTCAGACCGAAATCCTGGGGAGGCCATGCTTCGCCGCCTTCGCGGACGTTGACGAGGCGCCGGATCTGGCGGTGCTTGGTGTCGGCCCCTAACGCGGCCGCTTCGGCAATGCCGACGCTTCTGGTGGCGCGCGGATGCCGACAGAGGAAGAGCGTGGGTGGGCTGCGGTGGCGGGTGAAGGTCCGGGAGAGAGTCTCCCGGCGCCCGCCGAGGAGCTCCAACCATGACACAGATGGAAATTCACACGCCCACCCGCAACGAGCGTGCCGGTTACAAGGTCGACGTCAGCCGCGGTCAGCGCATCGGCCGCGTGTCGTCAGAATGGTTCAACCGGCCGGCGGATGAGCGATACCTGTCGCTCACCGACCTTCGGAATTCGGTGAAGGCCCGGTCGGAGCGCAGCAAGACCCGCATCGTCGAGAGTGAGCTGATCCGCGTCGAGGCGAGCCGCGACGATCCGGAGCGCCTGAGGTTAATGCTGCCCGATGCGCCTGCCCCAGTTGCCCCCACGCATTGGAGTTTTGGCCAACTCGCCAGCCTGGTAGGTGCACCGGCCACCTATCTGCGCCAGCTTCCGGCCCCGCTCGCGGCGATCAACCTTCAGCACGGTCTCCTCAACCGCCGCGCCTTATCCTGACTCTGTGATCCTGTCTCAGAATCAGGCATTGGAGGCGCCTCATCGACGGTTCTCGTGAGGCTCTGCAGACGTCCGGGTCAAGCGTTCCCGCAGCGAAGCGAGGACAACGCTTGACGCGGCGGCGGCACCACAAGCTTGTTCATGGGGTGCAGGTGAAGTCCTGCACCCCTGCCACGCGGCGAGCGGGAGAGCGCGAGGGGAACCCCTCGCACACAAAACAATAACTTGCGCCGAAGGCGCTCCGCTTAGGTCACGCGCGTGCAATTGTACTTTACCGATCTTGGCGCCCTGTCGCGCCCGCTTCCCCTGGATGGCCTCGTAGCAAACCACGCGCCCGGCACGCTTGACGTGGCCGAGCGTGCGGGGCTGATCGACGGCATGCCGTTCATCCTGATGGATGACGGCAGCTATGATCTCGATCTCAACCGCTTCTTCCGCGCCTGTCCGGGCATGGGCGCCCGCTCCCCGAACACGTGGCGGTCCTACGCCCGCGACATCCTCGTGTGGGCACGCTTTCTTCTCGAACGGCGTGACGGCAAGACGGTCTGGCAGGCCGACCGCCACGATGTTCTGGCCTTTCACCGGGCGCGCCGTATGTCAGCGGCGCCCTACCGCATCTCGGCGGCGAGCTGGAATCGGAGCGTTGCCGCGCTCGACAAGCTCTATCGCTGGGCCGTCGAGGAAGGGATCATCGCGGCCTCACCCTTCAGCTATGGCGTCACGCACCGCCGAGCCGCCGGCGGCCGCGCCGTGCTGGCAGTCACGGCAAACCGCGCTCGTGAGCGGGCCGCGCGGCGCCACGACACCCGCTACATCGATCTCGGCCGCTATCTGCTGTTCCGTGACGTGGGACTGCGCGGCCGGTTTCCCGACGGCTCCGAAGATCCGACGTGGCGCGGTCGCAATGGCGAACGCAATGCGCTGTTTGCCGAGCTGCTGGTCACGACCGGTTTGCGGCTGTCGGAGGCAGGCAGCCTGCTTCTGGCCGAGCTTCCGCGGGCTGTTGAACCTGGATTGCGCTCGGTTGCTTTCGATCTTCCCGGTCCGATCGCGAAGGGCGGCCGACCGCGGCGTATCCGCATTCCCCGCCGGGTGCTGGCGCTGATCAGCGACTACATCGATCTCGAGCGCAGCATCTCCGCCGCCCGCTCCGAACCCGCGGTGTCCGATCCATTCTGGCTGATACCGGAGGATGGGAGGGTCAGAGACGCGGCGGGCAAGCGTGTCCGCCTTGACCGCCTGACACCAGCCGAACGCCACCGCGTGCTGATCGGTTCGGCTGGCCAAGCGCAGCATGCCATGCTCTGGCTGACGGAAGGCGGCAAGCCCGTGCCCTCGGCAACCTGGGAAGCGGCTCTCCGGAGGGCCTGCATCCGCTGCCAGCGCTTCGACATCGAGGTCGAGGTGACACCGCACACGCTGCGGCACGCCTTCGCCGTCAACATGCTTTCCATGCTGATCCGCGAGCAGATCGGAACCGTGTTCGATCCGCAGGACCGGCACGGCGCGGGCTACCGCCGGGTTCTCGGCGATCCTCTGCAAAAGCTCCAGCACCTTCTCGGGCACGCGAGCATCACCAGCACCTACATCTATCTCGACAGCCTCGCCGAGGCGCAGGAGCTGGTCGAGGCGGCCGTGGATCGCTGGGCCGAAGATACGGCCGGTGATGCGGAATGACCGCTACGGCAGCTCCATCGGCGCGGCGGCCGGGCCGCCGTGCTCTCTTCCCCGAGGCGCTGCCCGATCCCGAGGGCGAGGCCGCCGCTGCAATCGCATCGTTGCGCTTCACCGTCACGCTGGCGGATCGCAGCAAGACGATCGACCTGACGATGCTCGCCGGCCGCAAAGCATTGGCTCGGACTTTTGCCGGCGCGCTCTGGCGCGCCTGCCAGGTCGGCGGTCCGGCCGGCTCAATCTCGACGGCCTACGCCTATGCCAATGCGCTCAAGACGTTTTGGCGCTATCTCGATTCCGCCGGACCGCGCGTCGCCCGTCTCTCCGACGTCAATGCCGCCTGCATCGACGGCTTCGACGCCTGGATGGAGGAGAGCGGTCTTCACCCCAATTACCGTTTGCACCGCATGAGCAAGGTGCTCAACCTGCTCCGGCTCGCCGATGCGGCGGAGCCCGGCCACCTGCCGCCCGATGCCTCGCGACGGCTGATGTACACGAGCGACCGGCCCGGCGTACGCGCCCGGCCACGCGATGCCTATGGTGATGATGTCGCCGCGGCACTGCGGACCGCTGCACGTGCCGATCTCGCCGCCATTATCCGCCGCTTCGCCGAGACCGATCGCATCCCGAGCGTCGAAGATGCCGATCGGAACAGCGCTTTGGCAGCGGCACACAAAGCGGCCATGGCGATGATAGACGCGGAAGGCGTCATCGGGCACCGGCATCCTCTCTTCATACGGCTCTACACCCTGCGCCGCGAGCACGGACTGCCGAATGACCGCCTGATCCACGATCTGCATGGCCGCAGGCATCTGCTCGCCGCCGATCTCGTGCCGCTCATCGTGCTTATCTCACTCGACACGGGTCTCGAGATCGAAGCCATCAAGGACTTGCGGGCGGACTGCCTGAAGAATCCAGCAGGCGGCTATGTCGAGATCGAGTATTGCAAGCGGCGGGCGCGTGGCGCCGAGTGGAAGCGGCTGCGCGTGCGCGACGGCGGTTCCTCAACGCCGGGCGGTCTGCTCCGTAAGGTGCTGCAATGGACGGAGCCGGCAAGAAGCCGGCTCGCCACCGACACGCTCTGGGTTCACTGCGCCTGGGGTCGACTGACTCCGCGAGTGCTCAGCATGAAGGAGCCCGCAGCGTCATGGACGCACCGCCACGGTCTCCACAATGAACAGGGCCAGCCCCTCCGCCTTAACCTGACGCGCCTGCGCAAGACCCATAAGGCAGCATGGTACCGGCGCGCGGGCGGTCAGCTCGACCGCTTCGCCGTCGGCCATACCGTCGCGGTCGCGGCGAACCACTACGCCGATATCCCCGCGCTTCGCCACTTGCACGAGGCGACCATTGCCGACGCCATGAGCGATGCGCTCGACGCCGCATTGCGCCCCTGCGTCCTGTCGCCGGAAGAGGAAGCAGCCGTTTGGGCCGATCCCGAACAGGCGACCGGCCTTCCGATTACAGGCGCTGCCGCGGTCAACGCGGTGCTCGGCGGCGAGCAAGATGTCTGGCTCGCCAGTTGCGCGGGCTTCTACAACAGCCCGTTCGGCTCGCAAGGAGAGGCCTGTCCATCCCCCTTCTGGGGCTGTCTCGAATGCAGCAACGCCGTGATCACCACCCGCAAGCTGCCTGCGCTTCTGGCCTTCCTCACCTTCATCCGGGCGCAGAGGCAGACACTCAGCGAAGGCGATTGGACGACCAAGTTCGACCGGGTTCACCGACGTATCGCCGATCAGATTCTCCTGCGGTTTGCCGACGCCGAGATCGACGAGGCGCGCCGGATCGCAACGTCAGATCTGACACTGATCTACCTGCCGCCCGAAGCGGGGGCGCCATGATGCCGGGCTCTGCCAAGCATTCGCCGCAGCCGTCGCTGCCATCGGCCATCTACCGCGACGACGAGCCGGTGCTCAGCGGCATTCCGATCAGGGATGATATCGACCGCGCGCAGCTTCCCCGCTTCGGTGACGATCTCTGGGACATTGGCGCCGCCATCTTCCGGGTGAACGCGCGCTACAGCAACTACCGGCTCAACTTCGCCGGCATCGCCGATCCGGTCACGCGGCGGCTGGCAAAGGAGTACGTGCTCGCCCGTCTGCGCATACACGTGCCCGGGTATCGGGCACCCTGCGGCGCGACTTCGGCGATCCGCCTGCTGCGCTACATTCAGCACTTCGCCGCTTTCCTGCATTTCCGCATCGGCGCCGTCGATCTCGGCCGCGTCGACCAGGCGCTGCTCGACGCCTATCTTGTGCATGCCCGCGACGGCGGTCGACGAACGCCGCACGAGACGGTGAAGTATGTCGAGGTCCCCATCGACCTGCACCACCTGTCGCAATGGCTGACCGACGGCGGCATCGGGCCACTCCCCTGGCGGGGGCGGGCCGCTCACCGCG
>NZ_AYVY01000040.1 GCF_000503055.1 Mesorhizobium sp. LSHC420B00
GACGGCCCGTGCCGGACCTTGAGTCCGAAGCCGATATTGTCGGCGACCGTCATATGGCGAAACAGCGCGTAGTGCTGGAAGACGAAGCCGACATTGCGCTCCTGAATCGACTTTTGGGAGGCATCCTCTTCGCCGAAGAAGATCTTTCCGCGTGTCGGCCGCTCGAGCCCGGCGATCAGCCTGAGCAGCGTCGTCTTGCCGGAACCGGAAGGTCCGAGCAACGCGATCAACTCGCCGGACTTGATGTCGAGCGAGATGTCGTGAAGCGCCGGAAACCGCTCAAACTCCTTGCGCACGTTGACAACGCGAACTTCCATCAACCGTCCCTTTTTGTCGATGCATGTCGTTGTCCCAAAACCGCTACGCACTTTTGGGCGACATGCATTCAATGTCCGCGCATCGCGGCGATCTCGGCGCCGTAGCGCATCTCGAGAAGTGTTTTCAAGACCAGCGTGACGAGCGCCAGGCCGGCAAGCAGCGAAGCGACGGCAAAGGCGGCGGCGGCATTGTACTCGTTATAAAGGNAGCGTGACGAGCGCCAGGCCGGCAAGCAGCGAAGCGACGGCAAAGGCGGCGGCGGCATTGTACTCGTTATAAAGGATTTCGACATGCAGCGGCATGGTGTTGGTCAGCCCGCGTATGTGGCCGGACACCACCGAAACCGCGCCGAACTCACCCATCGCGCGGGCATTGCACAACAGCACGCCGTAGAGCAATCCCCATTTGACGTTGGGCAACGTCACGTACCAGAACGCCTGCCAGCCATTGGCCCCGAGCGACAGGGCAGCCTCCTCGTCGCCATTGCCCTGTTCCTGCATCAGCGGGATCAATTCGCGGGCGACGAAGGGGAAGGTGACGAAGACGGTGGCCAGCACGATGCCCGGCACGGCAAACAGGATGACGATGCCATGCGCTTTCAGCCAGGCGCCGAGCAGGCCTTGCGCGCCGAATAAGAGCACGTAGACAAGCCCCGAAATGACCGGGGAGACCGAAAACGGCAGGTCGATCAGTGTGGTCAGGAACGCCTTGCCCTTGAACTCGAACTTGGCGATCGCCCAGGCGGCGGAAATACCGAAGACGATGTTGAGCGGCACCGAGATCGCCGCGACCAGAAGCGTCAGGCGGATCGCTGAGCGCGTGTCCGGTTCGCCCAGCGCCTGTGTGTAGGCCTCGATACCTTTGGCGAAAGCTTCCTTGAAGACGATTATCAGCGGCAGGAGCAGGAAAATGCCGAGGAAGGCAAAGGTCACGATCATCAGCACGGTTCTCGCCGTGCGGCTCTCGGTCACCGCCGGCGACTGGCTTTCATGGTGCGGCGCGTAGGATTTGATCTCCGGGTCAGCCATAGCGCTTGCGGCTCCAGGTCTGCACCAGGTTGATGACCAGCAGCATGACGAAGGACAGCGCCAGCATGATCGCCGCTATCGCGGTCGCCGCGGCGTAATTATATTCCTCCAGCCGGATGACGATCAGAAGCGGCGCGATCTCGGATTTGAACGGCAGGTTGCCGGCGATAAAGATGACGGAACCGTACTCGCCGACGCCGCGCGCGAAGGCCAGCGCGAAACCGGTGACGATGGCAGGCGCCAGTCCGGGTAGTAGAACGCGGCTGATGATCTGGAAGCGATTGGCGCCGAGCGTGGCGGCCACTTCTTCTACCTCCTTGTCGATCTCCTCCATGATCGGCTGCACGGTGCGCACGACGAAGGGCAGACCGATGAAGACCAGCGCGATGACGATGCCGAGCGGCGTATACGCGACCTTGATGCCGAGCGGCGTCAGCAGGCTTCCGATCCAGCCATTCGGTGCGTAAAGTGTGGTCAGCGCGATGCCGGCAACCGCCGTCGGCAGCGCGAAGGGCAGGTCGACCATGGCATCGGCGATGCGGCGGCCTGGAAAGCTGTAGCGCACCAGCACCCACGCGACGATCGTGCCGAAGACGACGTTGACGGCGGCGGCAATGAAGGCGGTACCGAAGCTGATTTCAAGCGCGTTGATGGTACGGCGATCGGTGATGATCGCCCAGAAATCGGTCCAGCCGAGCGCCGCCGATCGCCAGACCAACCCTGAGAGGGGGATGAGGATGATGGCGTGAGGTAGGCAAGCGAGAAGCCGAGCGTCCATCCGAAACCCGGAATGACGCTCGGCTGTCTGAACCGCCACCCCGCCTTGGCGGGTGTCGTCCTGATCTAGATTTTATCTTACTGCGCTGGCTTGTAGATCTGGTCGAATATACCACCGTCGCCGAAATGGTAAGGCTGCGCCTTCGTCCATCCGCCGAAAATTGGATCGTCGATGCTGATCCGCTTGATTTCCGGCAGTTTGGCGAGATCCTCCGCAGGCACCAGGTCGGGCTTCGCCGGACGGTAGTGGTTCTTGGCGATGATCGTCTGGCCTTCCTTGGAATAGAGATAGCCCAGATAGGCTTCGGCAACTTTGCGTGTGCCCTTGGCATCGACATTGGCGTCGACAACGGCGACCGGCGGTTCGGCGAGGATCGAGGTCGGCGGGATGACGATTTCGAACTGATCGGCGCCGAACTCGTCCAGCGCCAGATAGGCCTCGTTTTCCCAGGCGATCAGCACGTCGCCAAGGCCCTTTTGCGCGAAGGTCACGGTAGAGCCACGCGCGCCGGTGTCAAGCACCGGAACATGGGAATAGAGGTTGCCGACGAATTCCTTGGTCTTGGCTTCATCGCCGCCATCGTTGGTGTTGGCCCAGGCCCAGGCCGCGAGGTAGGCCCACCGGCCACCACCGGAGGTCTTGGGATTGGACGTGATCACCTGGACGCTGTCCTTTGTGAGATCGCCAAAATCGTGAATGCCCTTCGGGTTGCCCTTGCGGACGAGGAGGACGATGGTCGAGGTATAAGGAGCCGAATTGTTCTCGAACTTCGTCCGCCAGTCGGGATTGATCTTCTTCGTTTTCGAGACGATTGCGTCGATGTCGCCTTGCAGCCCCAGCGTCACCACGTCGGCGTCGAGGCCGTCGATCACGGCGCGAGCCTGGGCGCCGGATCCGCCATGCGACTGCTGGACGGTGACGGTCTCGCCCGTCTCGCCCTCCCAGTGAGCGGCGAAGGCCTGGTCGAATTGCTTGTAGAGCTCACGCGTCGGGTCATAGGACACATTGAGAATGGTGGTATCGGCAAACGCGAAACCGAGCGTGCCGAACTGGACAGATGTGGCGACCAGCGCGCCGAGCAGTTTCCTGAAATGAGGTTTGGTCATTTCCGCCTCCGTTGAACTCGCGCCAAATCTACCGATTTGATAGAATTTAGATGCATTCAATGTTGCCTTTTTTGGCCTAGTGAAGCAATTTTTCGCCTATTTTACTCTAAATGAGGAATGTTTTTCCTCACCAGCGTGTCTCGGGATCCTGGGCTCCCGGAGGCGATAATTAGAAACCGCCAGCCCTTCGGCAATGGCCGCGCAGGGTCAACGAGGGTTTCATCCCACGGTGGCCGGCGGAGCTACTCGGCGCCGACGGGAAAGTTGAAGCGTTCTCTTGGAAACGGCTCGTTTTCCAGCGTGAAATGCCACCATTCGCGGGCATAATTGTTGAAGCCGCCGGCGCGCATCGCCTCGACAAGTCTTTCGCGGTTTGCCGCTACTTCACTGGCGAGCGGTCGGTGAGCCGTTTCGCTCGCCGGGTCGAACACTCGAAGCCAGTGCCGAAATCGAGCATATCGGCATCGGTCGCGCCGCAGGCCGGTTTCGGCGCGCTCTTGTGGTCGGCCTGTTTGTGGTCGATCCGCGCGATCGCGACCTCGACTGTCGAGCCGCGCGAATGGGTGGACAGTTCGCCGATATAGCCCTTGGCGATGAGATCCTTGGCGCTTGATGTCACGATGGCTGCCCGTATTGACGTCCGCTGCACTCACCAAGGACGACCCCAATTGGACTGCGCATATTACGCACGCATGGCAACACTGCGCCGCGGTTGCTAGGGGGGGTCAAGCAGAGTTGAATGGCGAAAGATTGAGGGTCCAATCGTGATGCGGCGGCGCCCAAATTTGCGACAGCGCGCCAACGGGCAAAGACGACCCCGAGCGGAAATTCGTTCGTCGAGGGCGAATTCACGCCGATGACCCGAACCCACCCTTCCCGGGGCGATTTGGCGGCCCGAAAGCTGACCTTTAGCGGAACCGGCGGTCGTGACCCTGAAGCGACATTCGCATTGAGGTGGACAGCGAGTCTCGTTGACTGGCTGCCGCATCGGCGCATAGTCGTCGACGAGCACGATGCCCCATTTGGGGAACAGTCGTATGAGGGGAGGCAGGCCATGGAAGTCGCCGGTGGCGCTGGTGCCGACGTTGACGTCCCGTATATTCTCGTCCATTCCGATCGCGAGATCAGGCGTCTCAGCCATCAGGCGGGCATCATTAACCCGATCACGCGAAGAATCTTGCTCTCTGCGGGCATGAGCCCCGGGATGCGCGTGCTCGACGTGGGCTGTGGCGCGGGTGACGTTACATTCCTGGTTTCCGAGATGGTTGGCAGCGGAGGTCAGGTCATTGGCGCAGATCGGGCTCCAGCGGCCCTGGCGGCGGCGGAGCGGCGTGCGGCGGCGCATCCGATCCAGAATGTCAGCTTCCGTGAAGGCGATCCCGCGGCACTTTCGTTCGACCGACCGTTCGACGCCGTGATCGGCCGCTACGTTTTGATGTTTCAAGCCGATCCTGTGGCCATGCTGCGTGGCGTCGCTCGTCATCTCCGGCCTGGAGGGACCATCGTCTTCCATGAGCCGGATTGGGACGGCTGTCGATCCAGCCCGCCGGCGCCGACCTACGACCACTGCTGTCGATGGATCGTCGAGACGTTCCGGCGCAGCGGTATCGAGACCAATATGGGTATCAAGCTCGATGCGGCATTCCGCGCGGCTGGATTGACCGCGCCCTCAATGCGCATGGAGGCGGTTGTGGGGGGAACCAATGGCGGCTTCGACTGGTCACACCAGACCGCCGAACTCATTGTCACGATGCTGCCGGAAATCCAGAGCCGGGGCGTTGCGACGGCCGCTGAGGTCGATATTGAAACTTTGGGACAGCGGATGCAGCGCGAAATCGAGGCGGGTAGCGTCATCGTGAGCCGTTCGGAAGTAGGCGCCTGGTCGCACGCCTAGAGCTAGCCATGACACTGGGCGGCTGCCTCTCACGAACGACTAAGGCGCATGTCCGCTCTTGGCGCGATCGAGGCGATGCGGACTTCGCCTACTCAGCAGCCGCCAGTGCGGGTCAAACGGCTTGGTTGGGTGGTTCTCTGCCGTCTGTCTCGTCGAGCGGAACGAGCAGGCAGCGCCATTAACGGACTAAGAGTGGATTCTTAGCCCGCACTTAGGGTCCGTACAGAAATTTTCGAATCGATTAGGTTCATTAGGCCGCGGCAATTGGCCGAATCCCGTCAAGGAACTGAAGCAGTTATTGTCATACGGGCCCTTAGTAGCCCCGCTCAAGATTTACGAGATTGGTGATGTCATTGCCCAACTTGATCTGCTCGCACAGACCTGCCACCTGCGCTATGCCCGAATCGACCCAATAGCTTGCCACATGTGGTGTGATGGTCACCTTCGGATGGGCCCATAGCGGACTCGCCTGGTCGAGCGGTTCCGAGGTAAAAACATCGAGGCAGGCGCCTGACAGTTGCCCAGCGTCAATGGCGTGCAGAAGTGCAGCCTCGTCGACGTGTGCTCCGCGTCCGACATTAACGAGGTAGGCGCCGCGCTTCATCAGACGGAAAGTTTCGGAATTAAGTATTCCTCGAGTTTCGGTGGTCAGCGGCAGCGCGCACACGACGAAGTCTCGTTCAGCCAAGGCCTCCTTAAGCGCTGGGGCACCAGCGTAACAGGCCACATCGGCGATTTGCTTAGGGTTGCGGGACCATGCCGCCGTGCGATATCCCAGCTCGGCGAAGAGTCGCGCGGCCCATCCACCGATACGCCCAGCCCCAAGGATAACGATGCGGGTCTCGCTGGTCTTCCGTGGCGCGATCGGGCGCCATCTCTTCTGGGTCTGTTGGAGAGCATATTCAACGACATGGCGTTGCCGGCACAGTACTCTGAGAACAATGTACTGCACAACCTCAGAGGCAAGTTCGCGGGTCGCCAAACGTACGACGCCAACGCCCGCAGGCAGCTCACCCAGTTGCAAGCCGTCTATGCCCGCGCCGAGATAGGCAACTGCACGCAATCGCGTCATACCTTCAAAAAACCTGCGCGGCGTAACCTTATCGATCAGCACCAAGTCAATGTCGCCGGGATCGCCGTGATGGGGCCATAACCGGAAGTCGAGGCCCGAAACGCGCGCCTTGAGAGATCGCGCCCACTCCCCCGCGTCGATATAGTCGGGGTAATCATTCACCATCAGTAAAGTGAGTGCTTTCACCACTACCTCCTAAACACTCTGTTCGACGTACATCAGCCGGAATGGATCGAAGCGGCTATCCGGGCACGCCAGCCATGCGCATCGCCTCTGCGAAGTGATCACGATCTTCTTGACGACGGAATGGGTTGTTGTCGAGCAGAAGCTGGATGCATCCTTTGGCTGCTTGCTCAATGCCCCCCGGCCTTGCTTTCAGCCTCGCTACTGCTTTTTCCGCCCATAGCTTTGCCTCGGCAAGCCTATCAAGCTTGGCAAGTATAGCTGCGCCGAAAAAAGTCGAATCGATAAAGTAGTCGGGGACTCTGATCCGCGCGGCTAGGGCCTCGGGATACCGCCTTGCGGTAAATAGGGCAGTCGCCTGAAAGGCGATATACCAATCGGGGTATCGTGGATTGAGACGCATTGCCGCTTCGCCGCAGGCAACCGCCTTTTCCCCTTCTCCATACATTGCGAGCATGTAGCTGGCATTGGCGAGGCTGTCGGCATCGTTAGGGTTGAACATGATGGCGCGATCCACATGTTTCTTCATGCGCTCATAGTCGCCCCGATAGAGGCAAGGCCATGCCAGCGCGATGTGGGCTTGATAATCGGCTTCATCGAGCGCGAGGGCCCGTTTGGCGCAATCAAAGGCCATGTCATAAGCGCCTCTACCTTCTGCCGCAATTAGCAAATCAAGCGCTTCCATCTGGTAGGTCACCGCTAAACCGGAATAGGCGCGCGAAAAGCTTGGGTCTGTGGCAGCAGCCTTTTCGAAGTGCTGGCGCGCTTCAAGATTGTTCTGACCCACCGTCCACAAGAGATGTTTGCCGCGCAACCAATGGTCATAGGCGATGAGGTTTTCAGGGTGCTTACGCTTAGCGCGTTCCAAGGAATCGTCTTCGAGGCCCACCGCCAGCATGCCCACGATCCTCTGGGTTATCTCGTCCTGAACCGCAAACATATCGGCAATTTCTCGATCATAGCGCTCCGCCCAGATGTGGCTGCCGGTCTCAGCGTCGATGAGCTGCGCGGTTATGCGCAGACGATTCCCGGCGCGACGAACGCTTCCCTCGAGTACATAGGTCACGCCCAAGTCGCGTGCCACGTCGGGGATCTTCATCGTCCGTCCCTTGTAGGTGAACGAGGAATTGCGGGCGATGACGGACAGCGACCGAAAGCGCGAAAGTTCGGTAATGATGTCCTCTGTGATGCCGTCGGAGAAGTACTCCTGCTCTGGATCGCCGCTCATATTGACAAACGGCAAGACGGCGACCCACGGCTTATCGGGTAGCGACAGTGCGCGACGCACCAAGGCAGAGGTATCGGCTGGGCGCACTCGGCAAACGCGCACCAGCTGCTCGATGTTCTTCAGCGCCTGCTCGCCCATATCCTCGAACTGCAGATCGAGCCGGTTGCCCAGGTGGTCACGCACTGTGCCCGACACCGCTATGCCACCGGCCGGGGCGACGCTCTCAAGCCTAGCCGCAATATTCACTCCGTCTCCGAAGATGTCCTCGCCCTCGACGATGACATCGCCCAGGTTGACCCCGATCCGCAGTCGGATCGCGCGGTCCTCTGGCATGTCGGCGTTTGCGCGCCTCCAGCCGCCGCTGGATGTCGACCGCACAGGCAACGGCGTTAACAACGCTGGGGAACTCAGCCAGAACCCCATCGCCGGTCGCCTTGAAAATCCTACCCATGTGTTCGGCGATCTTTGGATCGACCAGCTCGGCCCGCAGCGCCCTCAGCGTAGTCAGCGTGCCCATCTCGTCATGGCCCATGAGCCGGCTGTAACCGACCACATCGGCAGCGAGTATGGCGGCCAAACGGCGCTGCACGGCGCTCTCGACCACGCTCGGACTCCTCCCACGTGGGACGGCTCCGCTTTGGAGCCCAATCAACTACACAATACCAGCGCCTTATGTCAGGGCAATCGGGCGCTCGGATATGACGCCTCCCATCGGCAAGCCATTAGAAGCTACGACACGTACGGGCGGAATGACAGCTTTGGGTCATGGCCGTGAATTGACCCGGAGCAAGCGAGCTTCTGCTTAGGGTCGACTCTGGCCAGTGCGTGAAGGTCGGCTTAGGAGGCGCGACTCGAATGGCGCGAAATGGCGCGTCCCGCTGGTTCGAACATCCGCCCTCGAGAACGCCCTAAATGAGCGTCAAACGACTTGGTTGGGTGTTTTTTTGCCTTCCCTCTCGCCGATTGGAACGAGAAAGGAGCGCCAAATCCTGACGTACAGACGAACGGTCGATAAGGTCGCGATCCTGACCCACATTTCCAGTGCTTCTTCAGGCGGCCTTCAGAACTGTCTTTCTGACGAGTGCGATTTTGCACTCATCGATGAAAGCTGGCAAGAAATGGAGCGCAATCCAAGAACTGGCTCCGGCCGCAAGCGCTAGCGGAGAAGCTATCTCAATCCGGCCCGCCGTGCACCTTCGCGGATGGCGACAAGCGCGGGCGGATTGGTGACCGGATAGGTTCTGATGAACACCTCGACGGTAAAGCCGGGGAATTCGCTCGCCAATCGGGCGGCGATCTTCGCGGCCTGTGGTACTTCGTCGAGCATCGCATGTCCCATCGACTGGAACAACAGGGTGGCCGGCGAGTCGGGCGGGCTCTGCTGGAACGCCACGACGCTCTCCCGGTAGCGCCCGACCACGAAATTCGTGCGACCAAGCATGCTGAAGTACCAGAGCGGAGCTAGCGGGTTGAGACGTAGAGCCCTCTGGATCAACACGCAGCCCTGCTGCGGATCACCTGTCACCAGTGCTCGGCTTCCGGCAATCATCGCCAGCGTATCGGCATCGTCTGGAGCGGCGGCCAAAGCGCGATCGAGTTCCTCGGCAGCGGCTCCCAAGTCGCCTCGCGCCGCGCGAATGTCGGCCATGCCCTGACGGGCCATGCTGTCTCCCGGATCGAGCAAAAGAGCTTGTTCCATGCACGAGTACCAGCGTTCCAGCGAGACGGATGGATTACTCGCGTACCAGGCTTCGACGGCGTAAGAAAATCCCAACGTCAACCAGGCTCGCGCCAGCCCCGGGTCGAGTTCGACTGCGCGCGACAAGAGACGGATTGCTTCCACGTTCGAGGTGCGGGTGAACACATTGTGCTGTTCGACGCCGAGCAGATAGTAGTCATAGGCACCCAGGCTGGCGGGCGGCTTGCGCCGGATGACATCCCGTCCAAGGTGGGCAAGCTTGCCGCAGCAGCTGACAAGGACATTGACGACGTTCTCGGTGACCATGTCTTGCGTAGCAAACAGATTGTCGGCCGATTGATCGTATCGCGCCGCCCAAAGACCGGCACCACTCCTCACATCGACAAGCTGCACCGAAATGCGGAACTGCTCGCCGGTAGCCTGAAGGCTCCCTTCGAGCAAATAGTCGGCATTCAACTCCCGACCGATGGAGCGCAGATCATCGCGCCTTCCCTTGAACATCAGCATCGTCTGGCGGGCAATCACCGCAAGGGCGGAGTAACGCGCGAGATCGACAATAATATCGGCGGACAAACCGTCGGCAAGCCTTCCCCAACGCTCGTCCGAGCTCAAATTTTCAAAGGGCAGGACCGCGATGACCGGTGGCCCGGAGCCGCTGGGCGACAGACCCTCGAAACGAGCTTGTCCGGACTCTTGCCGGCTCTCACTCGAGAGCAGGCTTGCCAACGCCACTTTGCTGCGAACGCCAAGCTTTCGATAGACCACCGACAGATGGGTTCGAACGGTGGTCGGCGCGATGAACAGCGTCTCGCCGATCTCACGATAGGTCATGCCTTCGGCGAATTTCGCAGCGACCACCCGCTCCCGGTCCGAAAGCCCGGTCAGAGGATTGCCGACTGCGTCAAGCATTGCGTCATTCCGATCCGCGGCGCGTATGGTCGGGAACGTACCGATTTCGCGACACAGCGAAAATACTACAGATGCGACACCAAAAACACTCCATCTGTACGATCCCGCCAAGTCGTTGCCGCTCCTAGCATCCACGGATCCACAACACGCTGCCCGGTTCACTGTCCAGGCCAGGCAAAATGTCAGGAGGCATCCATGAGAAAGTCATCCGCAGTCGCCGGCATGCTGGTGCTGGCTCTTTCGACCGCGCCAAGTCTCTCCGGCGAAACGACGCCAGTGGGAACGCCAATCTCCATAGAAGCGGTAAGGCTTGCCAGCGACCGCGTCTATTCCGATCTCTTGCGCCGTGCCTATGCGAATGGCTGGCGATACCCACCCGAGCAAATCAAGAGCGGCTTCAAGCGGCATTTCGAGGAAACGAGGCTGCAACTGATCGATCAGGGCTACATCATCGTGCCCGATGTATCGGAAAGTGCTTCGCAGTGACGTTTCTCCGGATCGGGTCGATCACGGCGTGCCTTCATCGGTAATCGCACCCGGCGGCCTTCGTTACTCGTCTTTAGCTGGCGCTGCCGCCAATCCGCCGGACGCGGAGCGAGCGAATGCCACGATTGCCGTCAATCCGTGATGTAGTCGACTATGGCGGCCAGGCGCGCGGCGACGACCGCGCTCATACTGGTCTGTCCCAAAGAGCCGTGCGGTGTGATGGCGAGCAAAACGAGATCGAAGATGTGCCGGCGGATGATCTCACGGGCTTCCGCAGAACCGTTGAGTGGATGCTTTTCGAGTGTGCAGAGGTAGCCGCGTAGCAATTGCAGCGCCTCGGATACCCCTGGCTCGCGCTGCATGACCGCACAGTCGAGCCCGGCGCCAAGACACCACTCCATCTGGCAAAACGCAAGGGCAACGCGAAGTTGCCGACTATCTCATGTCGCACGGCGTCGTCTTGCCAACGCCGGCCCCGATCTCAGCGAAGTTTGGCTTCTGCCGACGTCGAGAAAGGCCGGACCTACTTCACCCGCGCGTGTGACCGTTGTCACAATGCCGAGCCACTGGGAGGGAACAAAACGGGACCGAACTTGTGGAGCGTCGTCGGCCGCGATAAGGCATCCATGGCAAAAATGCGTTACTCCGACGCTTTGCTCGGCTGGGAAGGCGTGTGGACCTACGAGGACCTGAACAGACTTCTCTTCGGGCCCATGCTCACCACGCCGGGCGTTAAGATGGAGATACCTGGTGTCTCCGACGAGACCGAACGGGTCAACCTGATCGCGTACTTGCGCACACTCAGTGACAAGCCGATGCCGCTACCCTGAATCGATGATCTCTTGCACAAGTACTGCTACGGACCTGCGTCGGCGGTGATGTCACAAAAACAGAGATGGGCTGTGGTTGTGACTTTTGGGAACGATTTCAGGCGATCACGCCGGCAGCAGCTTTCCATTGCGCCATGGCATTCAGGCGGTGAAGATGGATCTGAAAGGCGGAGCGTTTTGAATGGGGCGGGACGAAGAGATTGAGGACTGCAGAAAAGGTCGAGAGGAAACGCTGGAAGCTCCCCGGCGATCGAAAGCCTTGCATCATACGCTCTCGTTTTCGCAGTGGCACATGCGAATTCTCCGCTCTGTTGTTCAAGCCCTTGTGCGACCGGTGCTCGAAGTCCGGCATGACCTGACGCCGCGCTGCTCCCTAGGAGCCGAGCTTGTCGGTGATCATGCGCTTCGGCACCTGGCCCTGCTTCTTCAACAGCCGTGTCAGCAAGCGCTTGGCGGCCTTGGTATTGCGCCGGGTCTGGACGATCTCGTCGAGCACATAGCCGTCCTGGTTGACGGCCCGCCATAACCAATGCTTCTTGCCGGCGATCGTGATGGCGACTTCGTCGAGGTGCCAGATATCATTCGACTGGGCTGCTTGCGGCGCAGGCGCCGAGCGTAGTCCAGCCCGAACTTCTTTCCCCACCGACGGATCGTCTCATAGGAAACGATCATGCCGCGCTCCAGCAGCATTTCTTCGACATGACGCAGGCTCAGCGGAAATCGATAATACAGCCATACCGCGTGGGCGATGATCTCGGGTGGGAACCGATGCCGTTTGTAGCTGATCTGCGAAGTGTTCATCCCCAGCATCTATCGCAGCGATCCCTGACACGCGGTTGCCGTGACAACGCCCCTATGCCTCGCTCGATAGCATATTGCGAGCGGCATAGAGTTCTCCAATGAAGTCGGTGATCAAAGTCGAATTGATGCCGTCCGGCGGGCGCAGGAGTAGCGCGCGGAAATTGACGGCTGGCTCGAATGGCCTGGCCAAAATACTACCGATCATGCCGTCCGCAATGACGGAGGGATTGACCAAGCCGATCCCCATGCCCTTCGCTGCGAGGATGGCGATTGTCAGGCCGTAGGGCGTTTCGATCAGGATGCGCGGTCGCACCCCATGCGCGGCCAGGATCTTGTCCATCGCGAGCCGCGCCGTATCTTCCGGCGACAATGCCAGGAAGGCCTCGTCGACGAGATCGGCCGGTGTGATTATCTGCTTGCGCGCCAGCCGGTGGTTCTTCGGCATCACGCAGACGGCGCGCGGCGTGGTGAAGACGCTGTGCAGCACGCCGCTGGTGTCGACCTCGTCGGCCGCGAGCCCGATATCGAAACTGCCAGAGGCGACCAGGTCGCGCACGATATTGGAGGTGCGGACCTGATAGCTGATTCGCACCTGCGGATGCCGGTGCGAGAACGCTACGATGGCGCGCGGCACCAGCCCATGCCCCAGTGCCGACAGGGAGGCGACGCGGATGGTACCGGTGCCGACCTCCTTAATCTGGGCCGCCCGCAGCTTCAGCCGGTCGAGCCCGACCAAGTTGGCTTTCACCTCGGCATGGAACAACTCCCCTTCGCGTGTCGGCACCAGCCTGCCACGAATGCGGTCGAAAAGCCTGAAGCCGAGTTCAGCCTCTAGCTTGGCTAGCGAACGGCTGATGGCCGGCTGCGAGGTGTCGAGCAACGCGGCCGCCGCGCCGGCGCCGCGCGTGATCATGATCGCGTTGAAGACATCGATGTCGCGCAGGTTCATAGTGCAGCCCATATCAAAAGCGAATTAACTTTATCGTTGCGGTCATAGATGGCAATGGATGAGCCCGCTAAGTTTCGCCCATGAACCGACGCGACGACACTTCACATGTCCATCCTCCCAAGCGCTCCGAGGAACCGTTCCAGGCGGTGGCGATGCCGGTCGAGCGAGCCTCGACCGTGGTCTTTGACGATCTGGAGTCGTTCGAGCGTCGCGTCGAGCGCCTGTACGACGGGTTCAGCTACGGACTTTACGGCACACCGACCAGCCGGCAGCTCGAAGATCATATCGCGGTGCTGGAAGGCGGATTGCGGGCTCTCGTCGTCCCGTCGGGCATGGCTGCCATGACGCTGGCGACCATGGCTGTCTGCCGTGGCGGCGAAAGGGTTCTGATCCCGGAGACGCTCTATGGCCCGGCGCGCGACATGGCCGAGCGTTTTCTTGGCCCCCTCGGGATCGAGGCGGTTTCCTACAATGCAAGGCTGGACGCAAGCATCGCGGCGATGATCGACGGCAGAACGCGGCTGGTTTGGGTAGAATCGCCTGGCTCGGCCACCTTCGAAGTCCAGGATGTGCCCGCCATCACAGCCGCGGCCCACAAGGCCGGCGCGCTCGTCGCGGCCGACAACACCTGGGCATCGCATCTGCTGTTCAAGCCGCTCGCCCATGGCGTCGACATCTCCATGCAGGCGCTTTCCAAGCACGCCGGCGGCCATGGCGATCTCCTGATGGGTTCAGTCTCAGTGCGCGACGAGGCGCTGTTCCGACGCCTGAAGGACACGGCGCGCTTCCTCGGCTACGGGGTCTCGCCGGAGGATTGCGCGCTGTGCGAGCGTGGCCTGATGACCATGCCGGTGCGCATGCGCCACGCCGACGGTACAGCGCGCAAGATTGTCGCCTGGCTGTCGGGGCGCCCGGAAGTCGCGCAGATCTTGCATCCTGCGGAGCCTGGCCATCCCGGCCACGCGGTCTGGAAGCGTGACTTCGCCGGATCGGCGGGCGTGTTCTCCTTCGTGCTGCGGCCGGAACTGGCGCCACTGCAATCCGATGTTCTGCGCAGCCTGCGGCTGTTCAGGCTCGGCGCAAGCTGGGGCGGCGTGCATTCGCTGATTGCCGTCAGCGATCCCCGCAAGGGCCGCGCCAGCCTCGACTGGCTGAAGCCCGGCCCGGTCTGGCGCCTGTCGATCGGCCTTGAGGCGCTCGAAGATCTTCTGGCCGACCTTTCTCAGGCCTTCGAACTTTTTGCTGAAGCGCGGCGCAACGGAACCGCCGCGGCCGACGTCAACGCCGCAGAATGACGACAACTCAACGACAAGGGGAATGATTATGAAACATCAAGGTCTGAAATGGCTCACGGGTCTGGCGATAGGGCTGGCCAGCCTGTCTTCGGGCGGCAGCAACGCCAACGCGCAGGCGGTCATCAACAAAATCAAGGAGCGCGGCTACGTCAGCTGTGGCGCCAGCCAGGGCGTGCCTGGTCTCTCCCGGCCCGACGAGAAGGGGTATTATCGCGGCTTCGATTCCGATATCTGCCGCACTTTCGCGGTCGCCATCCTCGGCGACAAGGAGAAGATCCGTTACGTGCCGCTTAACGCAGGCCAGCGTTTTCCTGCGCTGCAGACCGGAGAGATCGACGTTCTGTCGCGCACATCCACCATCACCTACAGTCGTGATACGGTTGTCCGCTTCGTCTGGATCAATCTCTACGACACGGACGGCATGCTCGTGCGCAAGGCCGACAACATCACCGAGCCCAAACTGCTCGACGGAAAGACCGTCTGCCTGCAAGGCGGTGGCAGCCTGACCGAGAAAGCGATCGAGGAAACCGAGGAAGAGTTCGGGATCGCGATGGAGAAAGTCTATTACGACTCGACCATTCAGGCGCGCGACGCCTTCTTCGGCGGCCGCTGCGATTCATACGTCACCGACGGCACTGCGGCAGCCGGACAGCGTGCTTCGGTGGCCAAGAACCCGGACGACTACGACATCATCCGGGTCGGCAGGGCCGCCGAACCCAATGGAGTCGCGGTCGCCCGCGGCGACGATCAGCTTTTCGACGTCGTGCGTTGGACACTCAATGCGCTGTTCTGGGCCGAGGCCAACGGCATCACCTCGCAAAACGTCGATGAAAAGCTTGCCTCGGGCAGTCCGGAAGTCAAACGCGTGCTGGGTGAGGAGCCCGGTTTCGGCAAGCCGCTCGGATTGGACGACAAGTGGGCCTACAACGTCATCAAACAAATGGGCAACTACGCCGAGATCTGGGATCGCAATCTCGGCAAGGACAGCCCGCTGAAGGTCGAGCGCGGCCTGAACGCGTTGTGGAAGGACGGCGGCCTCAACTATCCTTTCCCTTGGGATTGAGCTGCACATGAAGGGGACGCGCCCGCCGTTCCCTTTCCCTGCCAACGCCGCGAACCGTCGAGGTCGAAATGCTGAGCGACGCCAGGACCAGATCGATCATCATCCAGTGTGCCCTGGTGGCCGTGGCTGCCGCCTTCGCTGCCCTGCTCGTCAGCACGACTTTCGCCAATCTCAGGGCACGCGGCATCCCGATCGGCTTCGATTTCCTGACGATGCCGTCAAGGATCGTCATCTCCGAAGCAATCCTCACTTACAAGTCGCGGGACCCCTATTACTGGGCGATCGCGACCGGGCTCGCCAATACGGTCTTCATCTCCGCGGTCGTCATCGTCTTTTCATCCGCGCTCGGCCTCGTCGTCGGCATCACCCGGCTGAGCAGCAATCCCCTGGCGGCGGGCACCTGCCGCGTATGGGTGGAGGTTGCACGCAATTCACCGCCGATCGTGCTTCTGATCTTTCTCTACTCGCTGTGGTGGAAGGTGCTGCCGCCGGTCGGCGAAGCGCTCAATCCGCTGCCAGGCGTTTACGCCTCCATGCGCGGCTTTGTGGTGCCGGCCGTCAGCATGGACGTCGCCACCCCGGGATTGCTCGTCATTGCTCTCGCCCTGGCACTGGCGGCCGCCGGCTGGGCGGCGGCGAGAAGACGATGGCTGCCACCGCTGACCGCGCCGGCGATCCTCGCGGTTGGGATTGCCGGGCTCTGGCTTGCCGATGCGAAGTTCTTTGTCGACTGGCCGACCTTCACCGGGTCGAACTTCAAAGGCGGCAAGGACCTGACGCCCGAACTCAGCACGATCCTCATCGGGCTGATCATCTACACCACCGGCTTCGTTGCCGAGATCGTGCGTGGCGGCGTGCTTTCGGTCGGCCGCGGTCAGTGGGATGCAGGTCATTCGCTCGGCCTGCCACGCGGCAAAATATTGCGTCTGATCATCATCCCGCAGATGCTGCGGGTGATCGTCCCGCCGCTCAACAGCCAATACATCAACGTCGTCAAGAATTCGACGCTGGCGATCGCGGTCGGCTATCCGGACTTCCTTGCGGTCATGAACACCATCATCAGCAAGTCCAGCCATTCGATCGAGGGCGTATTCATCATCCTCGGCGTCTATCTCGCCCTCAACCTGAGCCTCTCGAGCGCGGCCAATTGGTACAACCGTCGCATCGCCATCGTGGAGCGCTGAACCATGAAGGCCCTGTCTCTTCCCCTTCCGGCCGAGCCAATGCCAGGACAGATCCGCTTCGGCGCTTTGCGGCGGTCAGCCATGCTCCTGTTCGGCACGCCACTCAATGCCGTCCTGACGCTGTTGTTCGGCGTTCTGCTCGTCGCCACGGTACCGCCGATGCTGCGCTGGCTGGTAATCGACGCCGTGCTGTTCGACCCCAGTCCACGCGCGTGCCGGGTGGCCGCCGGAGCGTGCTGGAGCTTCATCTACGCCAAGTCCGGGCAGTTGCTGTTCGGCATCTATCCGCTCGACGAACGCTGGCGCCCCGCCATCGTCTGCCTGCTCATCCTGGCGCTGCTTGCCTGGTCGGTGCGGCCCGCCAGCTGGGCGCCGCGGCTGGCAGCGCTCTGGATGGCGGCACTCGTGTTGATCTTCTGGCTGATGGCCGGCGGTTTCGGCCTAGCCGAGGTTCCAACCTCATCCTGGGGCGGCCTGCCGGTGACGCTCATCCTCACCGTCGTTGCCATCGGCGTCGCCTTCCCGGTCGGCATTCTCTTGGCACTGGCCAGGCGCTCGACCATGCCCGCGATACGCATCGGCGCCGTGGTCCTGATAGAATCGGTGCGCGGACTGCCGCTCTTGTCCATCCTGTTCGTGGCATCGATCATGATGCCGCTGTTCCTGCCCGAAGCCTTGTTGCCCGACAAGTTCGTGCGTGCGCTGGTCGCCCTCACCATCTTCGCCGCGGCCTATCTCGCCGAGGTGATCCGCGGCGGCCTGCAGGCCATCCCGAATGGCCAATACGAGGCCGCGGCGGCGCTCGGCCTGCCCTTCTGGCGCACGCAATATCTCGTCATCCTGCCGCAGGCGATCCAGGTGGCGATCCCGGCGCTGGCCAACACCATCATCGTCATGATCAAGAACACCAGCCTGGTCCTGGTGGTCGGCCTGTTCGACCTGATCAGCTCCGGTAAAGCGGCGCTGGCCGACCCGGACTGGCCATCGCCAGCGGCCGAGACCTTCCTGTTCATCGGCGCGATCTTCTTCGCGCTCTCCTTCTCATTCGCCCGCTTCGCCGACTTCCTGGAGCGGCGCGGCCCGACCGCTCACTAGGAAATGCCGTGATGTTATCGTCCGCCCTAAAGCGCGTTCCGCCCATGCGAGATCCCAGCGATCCGCCCGCCATCGAAATGGCCGGCATGAATAAGTGGTACGGAAACTTCCATGTGCTGAAGAACATCAACCTGACCGTCCATCGCGGCGAAAAGCTGGTGATCTGCGGTCCGTCCGGCTCGGGCAAGTCGACGATGATCCGCTGCATTAACCGGCTGGAGGAGCATCAGCAGGGGCAGATCGTCGTCGAAGGCGTCGAACTCAGCAACGATTTGAAGCAGATCGACGTAATCCGCAGCGACATCGGCATGGTGTTCCAGCACTTCAACCTGTTCCCGCATTTGACGATTCTGGAGAACCTGACGCTGGCGCCGATCTGGGTACGCAGGATGCGGCGCGGGCAAGCCGAGCAGACCGCCATGCATTATCTGGAACGGGTGAAGATTCCGGACCAGGCGCACACATATCCCGGCCAATTGTCAGGCGGCCAGCAGCAGCGGGTTGCGATCGCGCGCGCGCTTTGCATGAGCCCGAAAATCATCCTCTTCGACGAGCCGACGTCGGCACTCGATCCGGAAATGGTCAAGGAAGTGCTCGACACCATGGTCGCGCTGGCCGAGGATGGCATGACCATGCTGTGTGTCACGCACGAGATGGGATTTGCCCGCCAGGTTGCCGACCGTGTCGTCTTCATGGACCAGGGCGAGATCGTTGAGATGAACACGCCCTCCGAATTCTTCTCGCATCCGCGTCACCAGCGCAGCAAACTGTTTCTTGCCCAGATCCTGAACTAGCGAACCTCTCCCGCCAGCCCATGCGCCGGCCGGATGGGCAGACGCAAATCAGAAATCCGTCCGGGGCCTGGTCAACGCGCAGCGACCTGCCAGACCGCGACGCCGGCCCAGGATCAGGCCGGCGACGCCTTCGATGCTGCGCGAGATAATGTCGAACAAGCGCGGCCGACTCTCGAAGGAATACACCAGGCGTTCGCGAAACAGGATCGACAGCGCCGCGAGTTCCGGCCATTGGTAGATGTTCGGCCCACAACTTCTGCACGTCGACGATCCGGGCGCCTGGCGGTGGGCGCTCCGGTCCTGTTTCGACGATAATGCGCCGCCGGCCGGCGCAGGCACAGCTGCCACGTATTGCAGCAGACGGCAGAGGACGAGAACGTCGTCCACAATGCAACTCTCGACTCAAAGTCGTAGCTGCATCATATGGCCTGTTCACCAAGCGGGCTTTGGGGGCTAGCACGAAGTCGGGCACCCACTTTGGCACCTCCACTTGCGCGAGCAGTAGTCCGCTTTCCTTCGCAAATGCCATGTGGCAAGACGGATGGATGGCGGCGGACAGCGAACATAAAAGCATCTCTGCGAGAGCGTTGGGCATCGCATTATCAGCTGCTGCCCTCGTGCCGCATTTCACAACCCCAGCCTTTGCCCATGCTTCCGAGCGCGGCTATGTCATGCTCCTGCCGACCGGATATTATGTCGTGGGCGGGGCGGTGGCCGTAGCCGCGAGTTTTCTGGTTCTGGCTGTCCTCCCGCCCAGGCTGCTCGAACGCATTTCGGCATCCCGCCTGCCAATTGGTCAATTCGGCGACGCCGCGCGCATTTGGATCAGCACGCTCGCCTTCGCGGTTCTCGCCATACTCGTGGCGGCGGGAATTCTCGGCAGCCGAGATCCGCTGTCGAATCCACTTCCGCTAACGGTGTGGACGCTGGTCTGGGTCGGACTGACATTGCTTCAGGGCGTATTCGGCAATGTTTGGTCGTGGACAAACCCGTGGTACGGGCCGTGGCGCATTTTCTCCAGCGTCTTCCCGGCATTCCGCGATCGCACAATGCCACAAGGACTGGCTTACTGGCCGGCGTTGATTTTGTTTGCAAGCTTCGCCTGGTTCGAGCTGATCTATCCGGCGCCCGAAGATCCGGCGCGGCTTGCGTTCGCTCTCATGGCCTACTGGCTCTCGACCTTCGTCTGCATGATCATCTTCGGCTACGAAGGCTGGAGCCGGCGCGGCGAGTTTCTGTCCGCGTTCTTCCGCATGGTGTCACGCTTCGCCATCGTCGAAACGACGCCGGACCACCCAAGCGGGGGGCGCGCCCTCTCACTCTGCTGGCCTGGAGCGAAATTGTGGAGCGCGCAAGCCTTACCGGCGAGCGGTATGCTCTTTCTGTTGCTGACGTTGAGCTCGGTGTCCTTCGACGGTCTGTCGAAGACCTTCTCTTGGCTGGGCGCGAATGGTATCAATCCGCTCGAATTTCCGGGGCGCTCGGCATTAGTCGGAATCAACAGCGCCGGTCTCGTGCTGATGTTTATCGCACTTGTCGCCGTGTTCTTCGCCGCAGTGTTTGTCGGTGAGCGGTTGGCCGGGAGCATCTCTTTCGGAAAAGCGGTCGGGCTCCTTGTCTGGTCGATCGTCCCGATCGCGCTCGCCTATCATTTTTCCCACTATCTGACGGCCCTCCTGGTGAACGGCCAGAATGCGCTCGTCGCTATTTCGGATCCGTTTGATCGGGGATGGAACCTATTCGGCACGGCGCACATGAATGTCGGGGCGGGAGTGATCATGGGCTCCGATGCAGCGTGGATCATCTGGAACTTTCAGGCGGCGGCGATCATCGGCGGCCATATACTTGCCGTTCTGGTCGCGCATGGGCTGGCGTTCCGTTTGCATCCGGCGCGCAGCCGCGCGGCGCTCAGCCAATTTCCGCTGACCGTTTTTATGGTCGGATATACGGTTTTCGGGCTGTGGCTGCTGTCCACGCCGACGGCCGTCTGACGGCCGCAAGCCACGTATCCGAGGCGTTGGTCGACAGACCTCACGGCGGTGTATCGCGACCTCAAGGACATGCGTCGAACAAAGCCGGTGGTTGGTGAATTGGCAACGCCGGCAGTGCAACTGACTGCTTCACAGTTCTTCGGCCTGATATCTAAGCCGACGGGACGCCCTCGGTGGCCAGACGCCGGAAGATCTGGTCGACTTGTTGCGGCGGCAATTTGGCGCCGCCGTCGAGCCACCAGATCAGCACCGACAGAAAGGCACCCACGACGAACTGGACGATCAGTTCGTTCGGCACGACATCGGGAAGCTTCCTGTCCTTGTTTGCGGCAAGCTCCGCGCGCACGAGATCGCATAGAATCTCGCGGATGCTGCCGAGCACAATAGTCCCACCGCGGCCCCCGGCCAGAGCTCGGTAGAGATCTATATGTTCACGCGCGTGCTCGAACATACCGAGCACGAACCCCAAGCTGCGATCTTTCAGCTCGCCTGGCGCTGCAAGCGCATGCCGCTGGCGTTCGACCAGCATGGCGCGCAGATGATCGTCCAGGCCGCTGCGCTTGAGGTCGTCCTTGCTGGTGAAGTGCGCGTAAAAGGTCGATCGGCCGATGTTTGCCTCATTGCAGATGTCCTCGACGGTAATTGCTTCATATCCCTTTCTCAGGATCAAAGTGATCAGCGCATGGTGAAGAGTCGACCGGGTCCGGGCGACACGGCGGTCTATCGTCTTTTCCGTTCCCATGAGCTTTTTCCGGTCAGATGGCAGAGGACCGTGCGGTACCGGACATTCTGCCACGAATGGTCGTTGACGCGTTCCCGGATACCATGTCAGATTCCGAACATGATGTCCATCAACCGGCGAGAGTGGCCAAGGAGTCTCTGATGAGAAAACATGGGCATAACAACAGCGGAGCCGGCGCGCCCGGCCGCGTCATACATTGGGCAGCACGCTACGATCTGATGACTTGGCTGTTCACCGTAGGCCGCGAACGCGCCTTTCGCGAAAAGATCCTCCGGTTGACGCAGCTCGAACCTGGAGAGTCCGTCCTCGATATAGGGTGCGGGACGCGAACGCTCGCTATTACTTGCCAAGCAGCAGGTCGGGCCGACGGGCACCGTGCACGGGATCGATGCGTCACCGGAAATGATCACCAGGGCGGGTGCGAAGGCTCGAAGAGTCGGTCTGAAGGTCACCTTTGAAAAGGCCGCCGCCCAGGCATTACCGTTCCGGGATGCCGAATTCGATGTCGTAACGACGACGCTGATGCTCCATCATCTTTCTGCCGATGGACGTAATCAGATGGCTCATGAGATACACAGAGTCCTGAAGCCATCCGGTCGCGTACTCGCCGTCGACTTCATGCAAGCGCCACAGGATGGAGGCTTCATCGATCGCTTCCACCATCACGGCGTCAGCACAGTCGACGATATCATAACGGAATTCCGGGACTCGGGTCTCAACATCGTCGCTAGCGGCGCGGTTGGCACGAAGAACCTGCAGTTCGTGCTAGCCACGGCGGCCGCCGACGTCGCCCGTATTCGCGATAGGTTTGTCGCTCTCGGCACGGAAGAACCCTCAGGCCCGGCACGGCCTGCAGCCATGAGCCACCTGCACATCATAGGCCTAGTGCTAGGCATCGTCGCGCTGATCGCCATGCACGCAGGCGCGCCCTGGTGGCTATCGTGGCGCGGTCTAAGCGACGCCTCAAATCCGATCTCTTACACAGTGATTGCACTCGTGGCCCTTTTCGTAATCTTCAAGATCGGATTGCTCGGTGGCCTGCATCGGTGGAGCAGAGGCCGCCGCCAGCGTTGAGGCCGCTTGCTATTACGACATCGCGTCTCGCTACGGCTTGTTGGACACGCAGGAGTTCACCTTTTTCACACCCGGACGCGAATCGCGCGTCCGCTCCGGCCTCCCCGCCGTGCGAGGGTGGTGGTAGGCCAATCTAATCCCGTCGCAGCGAGATCAGACGCCGGCAGACGGCGCTTAACGTTATTCTCGGAAGACCAACTGCCATTCGTTGTCAGATCACCGGGCGGTGATCACTCTCAGCCAGATGGCAGGCGGCGACGCCGCCATGAGGAACGGGACGCAGTTGGGGCTCGTCCAACCGGCAGATATCCATCGCCACCGGACAGCGCGTGTTGAACCGGCAGCCCGGCGGTGGATTGCTCGGGCTCGGCGGGTCGCCTGCGAGGATGATGCGGCGGCGGTGGGCCTCAATGCGCGGGTCAGGCGAAGGAACTGCGGACAGCAGCGCCTGGCTGTACGGATGGGCGGGTTCGCGAAACAGCGGCCGTGCCACGCCAGCTTCGGCGATGCGGCCGAGATACATCACAGTCACGTCCGAACAGACTTCGCGCACGATTGCGAGGTCATGCGCGACAATCACGATGGTAAGGCCGAGCTGTCTTTGCAGCGATGTGAACAGATTGACGATCTGCGCCCGGATCGAGACATCGAGCGCGCTCAGCGGCTCGTCGCAAAGCAGGATCGATGGTTTCAAGGCAAGCGCACGGGCGATCGAAACGCGCTGGCGCTGGCGGCCGGAAAGCGAGCGCGGCAGGCGGTCGAGCACGGTTTGTGGCAGCGCGACCTGGTCCAGAAGCTCGGCGATGCGCCGGGGTCGCTCGGCGGAGGAACCGAGGCGATGGATTTGCAGTGGTTCCTCAAGCGCCTGGTAGACAGTCTGCCGCCGGCTCATCGAACCCAGCGGATCCTGGAAGACGAACTGGACCTCCCGGCTGAACGACTTCCTGTCTGACTTCAACCATTCGGCGCGGTTTCTGCCGGCGATCAGGACCGTGCCTTCGCTCTCCTTCTGCAGGCCGACGACGGTGCGGGCGAGCGTCGTCTTTCCGCAGCCTGACTCGCCGACGATGCCGTGGAAGGCTCCGCGCGGAATGCTCAGATCGATGCCGTCGACCGCCCGGACCGCGCCCGTTCCGTCGCGGTTCTGGAAATGAACCTTCAACCCCCTGCTCGATTGCGGCGGCATCAGACATGAACGGCAATTCCCTCTCGCCTGATCACGACCGGGCAGGCCACGCGATGCGGATTTGCCGAGACCGATATCGACTGCAGCGGCGGACGGTGTTTTCGGCAACCTGGTTCGACCAGTTCGCAGCGGTCGGCGAAACGGCAACCCGGTTCCAGCCTGATCTGGCTTGGCGGCAGGCCCGGTATCTCGCGGGTCGTCGCCCTTTCGTCGGACCGAAAGTCCGGCACCGATGCAGGCAGCCCGCGCGTATAGGGGTGAACGGGCCGCGTCAGGACGTCCATGGCGATTCCCTCTTCCGCTACCTGCCCGGCATAGAGCACGATGACCCGGTCGGCGACGGAGGCGACCACGGCGATGTTGTGCGTGACCAGCACCACAGCAATGCCTTCCTCGCGCTGGATCTGGCGGATGAGCTCCAAGATCTGTGCCTGGACGGTGGCGTCCAGGGCTGTGGTGGGCTCGTCGCGATCAGCACGTGCGGTCGGGCCGCGAGCGCCAGCGCGATCATCGCGCGCTGCAGCATGCCACCCGACATTTCGTGGATAGCAATGGTAGCGGTCCTCGGGGTCGGGAATGCCTAAGCGCGCCAACAGCGACACCGCTTGCCTGCGGGCAGCCTCGTGCCAGGCCGGCGAAGCGGCGCGCCTGGCGTGCCAGTTGCGGGCCGATCTTCAGCATCGGATTGAGCGCGCTCATCGGATCCTGAAAGATCACCCCAAAGTAGCGGCCGCGAAGCTCGGACAGTTGCCTAGGCCCCAGCCGATCAGGTCGCTCCCGTCGGCCTGAGCCGTCCCGCGCATCGCTACAGTCACGCCTTCGGGCAGCAGGCCGAGAGGGCCGAGCGTCATGACCGTTTTTCCCGAGCCGCTTTCCCCGACGACCGCCACCGTTTCGCCGGGCCGAACGCTGAATGAGACGCCATCGACCGCCCGGACGGATACGGAAGTTGCATAGAGATCGATGATCAAATTCTCGACGCGTAAATTGGCTTGTCGTCGTCATGTCGAACCCGTTCCCGTTTCGACGGCATCGCGCTCGGCCTCTTCGCGAGCCCGCGCCAGCTTGCGCTTGCGCAGCATTCCCCCGCGAACCGGCCGCGGCACCTTTTGCAGCGCAAATGTTTCACCCAAGAGATTGAAGCTGACTACAACCAGCGTCAGGGCTAGACCAGGGAGGACGACGAGGCGCGGGAACTCCTCGATGTAGCTCATGCCGTCGACAAGCATCTGGCCCCATTCCGGCGTCGGCGGTGCAACGCCCAGACCCAGAAAGCTGAGCGTCGCGATGGCCAGCACGAGGGCGCCGGCATCGGCGCTGGCGGGTCCTCACCCCGAAACGCGAAGATGAGGATCGTCAAAAGGTGCCGATCAGCCCCAGCCCGGCCATCCACCAGATGTGCCAGATCAGGGCGAAACCAATGACGACGGCAAAGAAGGCGTTGACGACCCCGACTGGACTGTTCTTCGGTACTTCGATCGGCTCGTACGGGCGCGGTGGCACCGGTTGAGCTTGCTGTGCGTTGGCGCGTTGCTTCGCGACCCAGTAGCTGTCGCGCTCGGCCACATGCGGCAAGACGGCAAAGTTCCAGGCCGGCGGCGGCGACGCCGTGGACCATTCCAGTGTGCGACCGTCCCAGGGATCGCCGGTGACACGAAGCATCTCGCGGTCGCGGATCGAGACAACCAGCTGCACGATCTGGCAGACGATGCCGCCCAGAATGATAACGGCTTATTCGACCACTCGCGACCAGTTTGACCTGCCAACTATGTCTCACGAACGATGGCAGGCACTTAAGCCCACGCTACAAGAAGCGGAATAATAATTGGCAAGGAGATCCCCCGGGCCCGCCTGAGTAACCAGGGCTGCCGACAGAGCGCTTTCCCACTCACTGCCGGCCCGGTGCCGGAAGGAAGGAGCGCAAATCTCTGCTTCGCCACCAGAGTGCGCAACGCATCAGGTCCCGCACGCTCAGCTAGATCTGACGTTTAATTCATGCGGCCGAGACCCGCTTCGCGAATAGGTCGCCGGCAAACCTGCATGCCGCCTTGTGCCCTGGGCTTACGTCAGCGGACACAGGCTCAGCAGTCGAACAATCTTTCACTGAAAGGGGGCAGCGCGTCCTGAAGAAACAGCCGGAGGGCGGATTCGTGGGACTTGGGATTTCGCCCTTGATCAACGGAGGGTTGCGCCGACGCTCGGTGGCAGGATCAGCCTCCGGAATAGACGCGAGAAGGAGCTGGGTGTAGGGATGGCTCGGATTCCGGTAAACCTCTTCCGAGCTGCCGCTTTCCACCACCTTGCCGAGGTACATCACGTAGACCCGGGTCGCCGCCTGCCGGACAAGCGCGAGGTCATGCGCGATGAAGAGGCAGGACACGCCTAGCTTCTCTCTGAGGTCGAGGAATAGGTTCATGACCTGCGCGCGTATAGACAAGTCTAGCGCGCTGACCGGTTCGTCGCAGATTAAAACCCGCGGCTCTACGGCCAGCGAGCGCGCGATCGCGATGCGTTGCCTCTGGCCGCCTGAGAGTTCACGGGTGAATCTGTCCCGGGCCGTCGTCGCCAGACCCACCTGGTTGAGGAGTTCGGCGATCCTCCCCTCGCGTTCCGTTTGCGAACGCAAACCTGCAATGATGAGGGCTTCGTTTATGGCTTCGCCCACAGTTTGGCGATCATTCAGCGATGCATAGGGGTCCTGGAACACGTACTGAACGGCGCGACGCGCTTCCCGCAGACGGCGCCCGCTCAGGGAGCCGAGGTCGACGCCATCGAAAACGACGCGTCCGGACTGGGGTTTTTCCAAGCCCACGATCGAACGGCCAAGCGTGGACTTGCCGCAGCCGGACTCCCCCACCAAGCCGACAATCTCGCCGGGATTGAGGTGGATCGAGACGTCATTTACCGCTTTGATCGTTTGGCCACGTTTGGCGCTTGGAAAGCTGGTGACCAGATGCTCGACTTCGAGTACCGCGCTCATTATGCGCACTCCTTCGCCCGAATATTCAGAACGGGACAGGCGGCTGACACACCCGGAACTGCCGTCGGCAAGAAGGGCGGACGTCGCTCGCCGCAGGCATCCACAGCGTATCCGCAGCGGGGCATGAAGGCGCACCCTGTGATCGGCGCGCCGAGGATGGGCGGAACCCCCGGCAATCCACGGAAACGCGATCCGATTGCGTCCTGTTTCCTCGGAATTGCGTGGCGCCCCGCGTACATCACCATTACGCGGTCGGCCGCGCCTGCCACGACACCCATGTCATGCGTGATCAAGATCATCGCCATGTTCATTCTGGACTGGATTTCCTTCAGCAGTCGGAGGATTTGCGCCTGGACCGTCACGTCGAGCGCGGTGGTCGGCTCGTCGGCTACGAGAAGTGTCGGCTCGGCGGCAATGGCGATTGCGATCATGACACGCTGTCGGAGACCGCCCGAAAGCTCATGGGGATACTGCTTGAGGCGTATTTCGGGGTCGGACATCCCGACCATCTTGATAAGTTCAAGCGCCCGGGTTTCCGCAGCTCTTGCGGTCATGCCGAGGTGAAGCTCGGCTACTTCGGCTATCTGCCGTCCGACCCGGCGGGCGGGATTGAGCGCGCTCATCGGGTCCTGGAAAATGAAGCCAATGGATTTTCCGCGCAGGCTGCGAAGCGTTTCATTGTCCGATCCGACGAGCTGGCGGCTGTCGAACAAAATGGAGCCCGATATATCCGCCTGGACGCCCACGGGCATCAGGCCGAGAGGCGCAAAGCAGGTGACCGTTTTGCCGCTACCGCTTTCTCCCACAATCGCGAGGGTCTCTCGGCGGCTCAGTTCATAGACTACTCCGTCGACTGGGCGGACCACGGTATGCGCCGTCAGCAGGTCTATGGTCAGATCTTTGACGCGGAGTATCGGTTCAGAACTCATGGCCGTGCCTCCTTGGCCCAGAATGCGGTTACCCGGCGGCGGGCCGCGAGCATCCGGGAGGTTAGCGGCTTCGGAACTCTGTGAGGGCGACCGCTTCACCGAGGATGTTGAATCCGATGACAGCTAAAGTCAGGGTCAGCCCCGGCAGGATGACCTGGCGCGGATCGGACTCGAGATATGGAAGCGCGTCGACCAACATCTGTCCCCATTCAGGCGTCGGCGGCTGGATGCCCAGCCCGAGGAAGCTCAACGTTGCGATTGCGAGCGCGACTGCTCCGGCGTCGGCCGTGGCATATACGAGCACCGCCCCGATCGTCGTGGGAAGAAGATGGACAAAGTAAATGCGAACGGGACTTGCGCCCAATACTCTTAGGGCCTCCATGTGGGGCTTGTTCATGGTGTTGACAGCCACGGCCCGGCTAATGCGGGCGCTACCCGGCCACCAGGCGAGCGCGAGCGCGAGGATCATGTTCCAGTAGCTGACTCCGGCAATGCCGATCACCGCAAGTGAGACGATGAGGCTGGGGATTGCCTGGCCGACGTCAACGATGCGCATCAGCAGTTCGTCCGTCCAGCCCCGCCGGTATCCGGCAATCGTGCCGATGGCGATGCCGATGGCGTGCGCGCACACAAGGACGAGACAGACTCCGACCAGCGACGTCCGAGCCGCCACAATCAACCTGCTCAATGTATCGCGCCCGAGATGGTCGACTCCGAACGGATGGGCGAGCGTCGGGCCCTGGCCAGCGACCAGCAGGTCTTGCGCATTGGGATCATGTGGCGCGATGTAGGGTGCGAGCAGTCCCAACAGAACGAACGCGCAAATAGTAAATACCGCCGAGCGCGGGAAGGCGCCAATGGCCTTCAGGAGTGGTCTGACTGGCTGCATGTTCAGCTCCTTTGAAGTCTAAGGCGCGGATCGGTCAGCGTAATGCAGATGTCGACCACGACGTTCAGGATGATGAAGAACGTGATGAAGACCAGAAGGCAGGCCTGCACGACCATGAAGTCGCGGAATCTCACCCCGGTCAGGAAGAGGTCGCCGATGCCCTGCCAAGCGAACAGAGGTTCGACAACGACCGCGCCCACGACCATCGTCCCGATCTGCGTTCCCAAGGCGTTCAAGTACGTCGGCGCGATGTTCGGGATCGCGTCGCGAACCAGAATACTCGTCCTTGACAGTCCTTTGCTCATGGCCGTTAGGACATAGGGTTTGGCCATCGCCTCCTCGAAGCCAACTCGGACGACGCGGCTCAGAACTGCTGCGGGAAGAAACCCCAGAGTGAGCCATGGAAGCACCCAACTGACGGGTCCGGCAAACCCGAAGGTCGGAAAGACGTGCCACGTGACCGAAAAGGCGTAGACCAGCAGTGCTCCGACGAAGAAGGACGGAGTCGAAGCGCCCAGAAGAGCGCTCCCTCGGGTGACCACGTCTGGCGCCCTATGTGCCCAGAGCGCGCCTACGAAGCCGACGAACAGGCTCAGCAAGAAAGCCACGACCGCTCCGCCCGCAACGAGGGTGGCGGTCACGGCAAGGCGGCTCTTAAGGGACGCGCCGACCGCCTCGCCCGTCTTGTAGGAAATGCCGAAGTCGCCGTGGATCGCTCCGTTCAGCCAGAAGCCGTAGCGTTCGAGAAGCGGCTTGTTGAGCCCCAATTCCTCCTCGACCTTGGCGATATCGGCTTTGGTGGCCGTCGGCGTCCGCAGCTCGGCGATGAGTATCGCCACGTTACCCGGAGCGGATACCACGAGCGCGAAGCATAGAACGGACGCCAGAAACAGCAACAAGACTGCGTTGCGGGCCCTTTTAGCGATGAAGGCGAACACGGCCGTATCCTACTCCGCCAGTGTGATATTCTCGTAGGGCATGTCGTACTCGGTCGCGGGGCTCTGGAAGCCCTTCACCCGAGCGGCATGCGCCCATATGCCCGGAACGAAGAGCAGCGGCGCGATGGCGTCGTTGTCGTGCAGCCAGTCATAGACCTTCTGCAGAGCTGCTTCCATCTCGCCTTCGGGCGCTGACATCGCGGCGAGCACCAACGGATCGAGGTGCTCGGGGTCGATGAAGAGCTTGCCGTCCACGCCGTTGTCATAGGTGGATAGGAACAGGCCCACCACAGTCCCGAAAGGTTCGTATGGCGCGCCGAACGTCTGGAAGAAAGCGAGATCGAACTTGCGCTCCGGAATGTCGCTGTGCCGCGACGCATGATCCACCGAGCGGATCGTGAGCGTGACGCCAATCTCCTGGAGCTCGGACTGGATCACTTCCGCGACGGATCGGGACCCCGGTACTTGCTCCTCGCTAACGACCAGTTCAATGGCAAGGTCCTTGCCGTCCTTCTGCCTGACAGGCCCCCCGACCCAGCCTGCCTCCTCGAGCAGCGACTTTGCGGTCTCGGTATCCCGCCTAGGCACATCGAAGCGCTTCCCCGAATACGGAACGGTTTCGGAGAACAGGTTGCCAGTGGAGGTCGCCAGACCGCGGTAAAGCACTTGCGAGATCGCAGCCCGGTCGATGCCGAGGTTGATCGCCTTGCGGACTTTCGGGTCCCTCAGCGCTTCGACGCGGGAAGTGTTGAAGGCCATAATCATTGTGGTGGTGCCGGGATCGATGACGACATCGATGCCCGCTCCCTTCAGCGTCTCTGCTTCCGTTGCGGTCAAAGGCGACACAAACGCTCCGCCGATCAGATCCACGTCGCCCGCGCGCAACGCTGCCATGCGGCCGCGCGAGTCCGGAAGGACTTTTACCTCAAGATATTTGAAAGAGGGCTTGTCACCCCAGTAGGCGTCGAAGCGCTCGAAGGCACTGCCCTCATTCCCGGCAGTCGCTTGATGCCACGGTCCCGTGCCGACGGGTGCCTTATAGCTACCGTCCCCAGAGACCGACTTGGGGCTGAGGAGCCTGACTGGCCGGACGTAAGCGAACTCCTGGAGCAGGCCGAGGACCGGTTCCTTGAACCGGACGTTGACGTGATCATCGTCGACGATGTCCGTTCCGGCGTAAAGCCGGGACGAATTCATCCAGTTGTTCGCTTCGAGTCCGATCCACCTCTTCAGGTTCCATTCCACCGCCGCGGCGTCGAACGGAGTGCCGTCGTGGAAAGTCACGCCCTTGCGCAAGGTGAGCTTAAGCAGCCTTCCCCCGTCTTCGACCGACCATTCGGTCGCCAGCCCTGGCTCGATCTTACCGTCATGGCCGTATTTAACCAGCGGCTCGAAAACGAGGTCCTGAACGCCCCACAGGCCGGTGTATTTGTGAGGATTGATATCCCCGGCGGGCTTGGCGATCGCGATGCGAAGCGTGTCCTTAACCTCTGATGCCGCAACGATTGACGGCAGGATGGAGGATATCGCCGAAACTCCCAGCAGTTTTGAGACGCCCGCCAGGAAGGAGCGCCTGTCTAAATTCGTTGTTGTTGTTCATTGTCATTCCCCTTTTTGTGTTCACTCACAGCATTGATTGCCGGATGTTTTCTTTGCCGAACCGCTCGTCGTCGATCCGTGCTTGGATTTGGGCCAACATTTTCTCGAGATCGGCCATGAGATCGTCGTGCGATTCCAACCCCACGCTGAACCGCAGAAGGAGGTCCTGCCCACTCCAAGTCGTCGCGGAGCGGTTGCTCTTCACGGGCATGGGGGCAACGAGGCTGCGTGTCCCACCCCACGAGGCGCCGATGGCGAACGTCTCTAGCGTATTGAGCGCCTCCGGCACGTGCGGCAGTGCTTCGGGAACCAATTCCACGCTGAACACTCCGCTCGCGCCGAGGAAGTCGCGCTTCCAGAATTCGTGCCCGGGAGAAGACGGCAGGGCGGGGTAGAGCACACGCTCGACGGCTGGGTGGCCGCGGAACCAGTTGATCATCGCCGTCGCGCCGTCGTGCGCGTGTTTCATTCGCACGCCAAGAGTCTCCATGCCCCGCAACACCAAAGAGGCGTCGTCGGGGGAAACACCGATCCCGGCGCGCCCCATAGTCGCCTTGAGCGCGTTGAAAAGCTGCTCGGAAGCCACCGTGATCGATCCCATCAGCACGTCGGAATGGCCCGAGATATATTTGGTGAGCGCTTCGGTCACGATGTCGGCCCCATGTACGAGGGGCTTGAAGTTAAGAGGGGTCGCCCAGGTGTTGTCGAATCCGACGAGCGCGCCGTGCCGATGCGCGATCTCGGCAATCCGCGGCAGATCCTGGACTTCCATGGTCGCCGGGGGACTCGCACCACACCAGTTTCGTGTTCCCGTCGATCCGACGTTCGAGCCCCTCGGGCGAAGTGGGATCGTAGTACTCCGCTCGGACGCCAAACTTTGCCACATCGGTGTTCACAAAATCACGGACCGGGGGATAGGCCGTGTCCGCCACCAGTACCTTGTCTCCGGCATTGAGGACGGCGAGCATTGCGATTGCGTTTGCGGCCTGGCCCGATGGCGCGAGAAGCGTCCGGTGACCCTGCTCGAGCTGAGTGATCTTTTGCTCCAGTGTACGCGTCGTCGGGGTGCCGTAGAGGCCGTAGGAATAGCCGTCAGGCCCTCGCTGGCCGCGAGTGGCGTAGGCTGCGGCATCCGCGAATACGATCGTCGAAGCCCGATGGACGGCTGCACCCAGAGCCTCGAAGCCGTCTGTTTTGACTTTGGGGGTCACAACGCATTGGGTGAGATCGTTCATGCTTGCTCCTCATGTGTTGGAGACAGTTACAGCATGACAAAACCTATTCCGTCCAATATCAAGATCGGGATGTGCTATTCTCTCAGGTTATAGGTGCGCCATGAATCTTCGCCAGATCGAGGTCTTCCACGCCGTGATGACGATTGGAACCGCCTCACGCGCCGCGGAGATACTACGCATCTCACAACCTGCGGTGAGCAAGGCCGTCCAAGAACTGGAGCGCGACATCGGTTTCGCGCTCTTCCACCGCATCAAAGGACGGATGTCGCCGACGGCAGAAGGCAACCTGTTTTTCAGGGAAGTGGAGACCTCATTCTCCGGCCTCATCCATTTGAAAGGGGCCGCGGCGCGGATTCGCGACTTCGGTTCGGGGGAAATCCGGATCGCAAGTCTCTCCGCATTAAGTACGAATGTAATGCCAAAGGCATTAAAGGCATTTCAACACCGTCACCCTGACGTTGCGATCACCTTTCAGGCAAGGCTATCCTCGGAAGTCAAAGAACTCGTCGCCTCCGGCCAGTTCGACGTCGGCCTGGCGGCGGACGAGATCGATCTTGCGGGCGTCGAAGCCCACCCATTCCGGAACTACCGGGTCGCGATCGCCATGCCCAAGGGCCATCCGCTAGAGGGGAGGGAAGTGATCCGTCCCGCCGATCTCCATGGGCAGGCCTTCATCGCGTTGGCTCCGGAGGACACTACGAGACGGGAAGCAGAGGCCATCTTCGCTGATCACGGCATCAAGCCCAAAGTGGTTCTAGAAACCCCCTATTCCACCACCATCTGCTCGATGGTCAATGCGGGGCTTGGATGCGGAATGGTCAATCCTTTAACTGCCCTTCCCTATCTCAACGGAAACCTCAGCCTCCGTCCATTTCTCCCGGGAATCTCCTTCCGAACTCTTCTGTTGTTGCCACCCAACCGACGTCCATCGAGAGTAGTTAGCGACTTTATCGAGCAGCTGATGCGTATCGCATTGGAAATTGATGGGGCTGTCCAAACTTGACTTCACTTTCGTGAACGTCGGCTTCTGGGCCCCATGCCGTCACCCGCCAGGCCGCAATTAGGATAGCGCGCCTCGCTCAGCCGCAGCAGCGAAATTGTAACTGGGAGTTCGATGAGTGTGGGGAAGGCGGTAGCGCTCTCCCGCTACCATCACTGCAGCGCTAGGCGCTGTTCCTGGTTTACGATTTGGCAGGTTGAGAAGCTCCGCCAGCGCACCGCGAACTTTCAGCTCAACCTGTCCCCTACCCTCCGTCGGAATGATCTCGATCCCCGTGACCAGTGAGCGGATGATCCTCGCCGCCTGGTGCCGCTCACACTCGTCGGATTGCAACGCGTCCTGGAGCTCGGATACTTGCCGACGGTAAATCGTTACCGCAGCCGGATGAAACTCCGCAATGCTTTCCGCGGCCGCCATCGCCTGTAGCTCTCGGGCTAGATTCTCCTTTTCGCGCTCGAGGTCCAGTAGCTTCGATTTCATGCTGGTCGTCGCGACACCGTCAGCGATGGCATCGACGACGTTAGCGATCTGCCTGTCGATGCCGGCATGCCGCCTTTCGACTTCCCTTTGCCGCTCGCGGTTCATGGCGTTCAGTCGCTTATGCTCAGCATGATATTCAGCAAGGAAGCCCGCAATGGCATCTGGCGCCAGCAAGCGCCGCTGGATGCCTTCCAGCACACGCTTCTCAAGCTCGCCAACACGGATCGTTCTGTTATTGGTACAAGTGCCTTTCTCACGGTGCGCGGCACAAGCAAGCTGGTTCCTGTTCTTCACCGTATAGGAAGCGCCACAGCAGCCGCACCGCACGAGCCCCGAGAACATGTGCTTCGGCCGTCGGCGGTGATGGAGTTTCATGCCTCCATAAAGCTTCTTGCGGGCTTGCACTGCATCCCATAGCTCATCGTCGATGATACGCAGATGCGGCACTTCAACGACCTGCCAGGTTTCCGGCAGATTCGGCCGCGAGATGCGCTTCCCAGTCTCGGGATCCTTGCGCATTTGAAGACGATTGAAGACGAGCAGCCCGATTTAGGCTTCGTTGTAGAGAAAGCCGCTTCTCCGCTTGAGATTGCCATTGATGGTCGAGGCGCCCCACGCACCCCCAAAGGGTGATGGGATACCTTCCCTGTTGAGGCCTGCAGCTATCGTACGCGCCGATTGACCAGCCGCGAATTCCCGAAAAATCCGACGCACGACCTCGGCTTGATCCTCATCGATCTCGCGCAGACGGCGGATCGGTTCGCCGCGTTCATCGAGTTTTTTGACCACGCGATAGCCGTAAGAGAGGCCGCCGGCGTTGTAGCCGTTCAATATGCGGCCGCTTTGGCCCCGCCTGATCTTGGCGGCTAGGTCGCGCAGGAACAACGCGTTCATCGTTCCTTTCAGGCCCACGTGCAGTTCGTCCACGGCGCCCTCAGAGAGAGTGACGATCCTGACACCGGCAAAGCGCAGTCGCTTAAAGAGGCCGGCTACGTCCTCCTGGTCGCGTGACAAGCGATCGAGTGCCTCGGCTAGAACGATCTCAAATTGCCCGCTTTGAGCATCGGCGAGAAGCCGCTGGATGTCTGGTCGACGGATGACGCTTGAGCCGGATATCGCGGCATCGACATAGGTTTCAACGACAGTCCACCTCTCCCTGGCCGCGAGCTCTCGGCAAAGCCGCAGCTGATCCTCGATAGAGGCTTCGCGCTGGTTGTCGGATGAGTAACGAGCATACAGCGCGACACGGGTCATGAACCGCTCCTCTTCCTCTCTTTGTTAATGGCCGCCGCCGTCCCCACCCTCCCCTTCTGACGGTGTTTTTTCAAGAGGATGAACTTTGTTGTCGTTGGCCCCCTGCAATTCCTCGAAATGCTCCCGAGCAACCCGCCGACCCAACAAACGGGCGATCGACAGGACGGCTCGTTCAGCCATGTCTCGTGCCGACATCTCAGCCCTGTAGTCATGGCTTGCGCTGTCGCTCCCAGGTTTGGCCTCGTCCACCATGGCATGCCCGCTCTTCTGTGTAGATCAAGGGCATTGAGCGGCGTGATGATCAGCAAGACAAGTTCAGTTGCGGCGCGGTCGTACGGTGGCGTGCAAATACTTGCGCGCTGCGATTTGGGAATTCCGAAACCAAGCCAAACTGCCAAAGCTCGAGCCTCTTGCAATATCGCACGCAATATCCAATATGCTTGCGTGAGACTGCTTCTCGATACGGCGACCATGGTGGCGGCGATCCGAAGCGATGCCGGCGCTTCGCGCCAACTGTTGGTGGCAGCTTTGGAGCGCCGGCTGACGCTGATCGCTTCGGTGCCGTTGATGATCGAGTACCAGGCGGTCATGACAAGGCCTGAGCACCTTGAGGCTTCCTGCCTGTCGGCTGGGGATGTGAACGCGTTGCTCGATGCGGTGGCGGCCGTCGCCGAGCCGGTTCGCCTTGTCTTCCTTTGGCGACCCGCCGTTCGCGACCCGGACGACGACATGGTGCTGGAAGCTGCGGTAAACGGACTGGCGGATGCTATAGTGACGTTCAACCTACGCGACTTCGGCAAAGTGGCCGAGCGCTTCGGTATCTTGGTCCTGTCGCCGGGCGAGGCGCTGAGACGATTGGAGAGAAAGACATGAGGAGAAGCAATTTCGCACTGCGGCTTCAGCTCTCGCTTCTGGATGAGGCGCGCAAGGTGGCGGAGAGCGAAGGCGTGCCGCTCAACCAGTTCATTAACGTGGCAGTCGCTGAGAAGCTTTCGGCGCTGCGCACGGAAAGTTACTTTCAGGAACGCGCTGCCCGTGCCGACCTTCCCAAGGCGCTGCATATCCTGAAACGGGCCGGCAAAGGGAAGGCGCCGATCAAGGGCGACGAATTGCCGGAGTAATGTACCCCGAGGGGTAGAGCGGTACGGCTCGTACCGGAGTTTTGCCTGCGTCCAAAGCGGCCGCCGGGCCGAAGACTGCCGGTCAAGGCTGGCGCAGCACGCGCCACAGCGATGCGGCTCTGGCCTTGACGGGCTGACTTCGGTCCGGCGTTCTCTCGACAAGCGGGCAGTTCTCTTGCCGGACATAATCTCCCCATCTATCGGGAAGAGTCTGGACGAGCCTTGCCGGACGCTGCTTCCGCCACGGCATTGGGCGAACCCGCTTGAAGAGGGCGAATACCCGAAACCAGAATCGATACTCCTGTGTCCGCCCGTCGCAATACGCCGACACGGCGCACCAGGCGATTGCGGTTGCGGCTGGCTTTCCCCACAGGGCTGTCGCTGCCTCTGCAGCTTCAGGCACGGTCCATTTCTGCACGGCGGCATCGCGGTTGAAGGCATCCAGCAGATCGGGATCGCTCACCGCCGGATGGTGAGATGCCGCAAGAGTGCTCTGCGCTGGCAATTCCATGGCGGTTGAAGGGTGACGTGAGGCAGACGCTTCGCCGCAAGTTGAGGGGTTCTCGGCTGACGCCGGAAGTTGGGTTGGATGGGCTTCATAGCTCGCCTCCTTCTTCGTCTTTCAGGCGCGGAAACAGCAGCCAGCCCGCCGCTTGCCGAGCTTGCGACGCTGCTCGCCGCGAATGAACTGTTCCGGCATCGTCTGCTCGGCGATGAGCACCAGATCGCTGAGCGCCGAGCGGATTTGCGGCCAGGGGAACACGGAGCATTCCTCCCAGGCTTCGCCCTCGCGCAACACGGCATCGAGCTTGCCCGCCACACCGGCGAGAGTCGTAGCGGGGGTCGTTGAGAACGCTTCCAGCAGATCCTGTGCCCGGTCGCCAGCCTCGCACTCGGCCTTGAGCGCGGCGGTGTAACCAGCCTCCTCGGCAGCTGCATCCCAGCGAGCCTGATGTGCCGCAAAATCAGCTTCGGCCTTCTCGCGGAGAGCTGCCATATCCGGCCCCTCGCCGAGCACTTCATTGAGCGCCTCGATCGAGTGGACCGCCACGTCCTCACCCTCGGGCACGCAGACGGTCGCACAAGGAAAGCCGACGCCGATATTGAAAAAGCGGCTATGGATCAACAAGAATCGTATCACGGTTACGAAATGAATGCAGTTCAGTGCAAAATGGCACGTGTCGCGTTGGGCTGGGGAACTCGAGAGTTAGCCCTAAACGCAAACGTATTTCCCGATACCATCGCGCGGTTGGAAAGAGGCGAACAGCTAAAGAATTCAACCCTCGCCGAAATTCGTGCAGTCTTCGAAGCGTCCGGGATCGAATTCATTCCAGAGAAGGTGGCGGCGCTGGTGTTCGCTTGTCACAGCGTTCCGCTGGCGCATGACAATCGGCTTTTTTGAGCCGCCGCACATGTGCGGCTAGCGGCCCAAATGGGCGCTTCAGCGCCAACAGGCGAACCAACACGTACGTCCGCAATGGGCCTGATCCCGGACCTTCGCACCGAGCTCTCACATGTCCGCTCGCGTGCTGGGTACCCTAGCGGCGGACGGTCTGCTCGGCCCCATTTCTGCCGCCTCGGACCGCGTGGGTAGTGGGAGAAATACGGCCCGATTCCATTCATCCGCTCCCGGCTGTCGCAAAAGTTGTATAGCGCAAACGATGACATAGGGGTTCTCAGTTTCATCCTGTCGGGCGCAGCATTGCCGCAGTTCGCTTGCCGACAACTATTCCTGCTGGAATTGACAGGGCCAATCTTCAGGCCTCGTCNAGTAGACCTTGCCCGAACAGAGCACGACACGGCGGATCTTGTCAAGCCAGAAGGCAACTCGGTCCGGGCGTCTCCGCAAGCCATGTTGAGCTGCCACTGGGACAGACCCACCGAATTGGAAAGGTCGACGCCCTCGATACGGGTCAGAAAGAAAAAGGCGCGGTCAAAGTCTATCGGCGCGGTGAACGTCGCTCCCCGGAAGTCCGCCCGTGCGAGATTGGCAAACGAGAAGCGGCTGCCGCTGATATCGGCGTCATGGAACTGGGCACGCCCCAATTCTGCCTTTGTGAAATCAACATTGGTCAGATTGGCGCCCTGGAAATTCGAGCGCTGTATTTCTGCGCTCGCAAACACAGCGCCCTGCGCGTCCATACGGCTGAAGTCGGTCCTGTAGGCCTCGATTCTGT
>NZ_AYVY01000041.1 GCF_000503055.1 Mesorhizobium sp. LSHC420B00
GCTCAACTGCCTCTCCAAAGAATCCTTTCTCAGCCTAAACTCAACCCCAAAATCGCCATATGCGATTCCCCTGCCACTTGGGGGAAGATCGGCAGTTGAATCGGCCGGCGCTTTTCTTGCCTCGTTGAGGGTTGGCCAGAACGGAGATGAGAGCCAATCTCCCCCTCAGAGGGGGAGATGTCCGGCAGGACAGAGGGGGGTGGGCGGGAACTCATGCTTTCCAAGAAATACTTCTTGTCGGCCCTCACACCTTCACCAGCTGCTCCACGCGGTCCTTTTGGCCGAATATCCGCAGATAGCGCTCGATCTCTTTCTCGTCGCCTGTCGACTTGGCCGGATTGTCGGAGAGCTTGACCGCCGGCCTGCCGTTGGCTTCGGTGACCTTGCAGACCAGCGAGATGGCGTCTAGCCGGTTGGTCTTGGTCGGCGCGCAGCCCTCGAAATCATTGGTCAGGTTGGTGCCCCAGCCGAAGGACATACGCACCTTGCCGCGGAAGTGGCGGTAGGTCTCCTCGATGGTCTCGACCTCGAGCCCGTCGGAGAAGATGAGCAGCTTCTGCTTGGGGTCCTTGCCCTTTTCGCGCCACCAGGAAATGATCTTCTCGCCGCCCTCGATCGGCGGCGCGCTGTCGGGGCGGAAGCCAGTCCAGTCGGCGACCCAGTCCGGCGCATCGCGCAGGAACGCCGCGGTGCCGAAGGTGTCCGGCAGCACGATCAGAAGGTTGCCGCCGTAGTAGCGCTGCCAGTCCTGCAGCACCTTATAGGGCGACTGTTTCAATTCCTTTTCCGAATTGGTGAGCGCGGCGAACACCATCGGCAGTTCATGCGCGTTGGTGCCGAGCGCTTCGAGGTCGTTGTCCATGGCAAGCAACACATTGGAGGTGCCGGTGAAGGCCTCGCCGATGCCTTCCTTCAACGCTTCGACGCACCAGCGCTGCCACAGGAAAGAATGACGGCGGCGGGTGCCGAAATCCGAGATGCGGATGCCGGGCAGCGCCTTCAGCCGCTCGGTCTTGGCCCACATCTTGGCCTTGGCGCGGGCATAGAGCACATCGAGCGCAAACGGCCCGAACGCCCGCATGGCCGCGCGAGATCGAAGTTCATTGATAATTGCCAGCGCCGGGATCTCCCACAGCGTCGTATACATCCACGGACCGCTGAAGGTGAGCTCGTATTGGCCGTCGCGCCTGGAAAGCTCGTATTCGGGCAGCCGGAAATTTTCCAGCCAGGCGAGGAATTCCGGTTCGAAGATCTGCTTGCGGCCGTAGAAGGTGTTGCCGCCGAGCCAGATCATCTCTTTCTTCGAGAAGCGCAGCGTACGGGTATGGTCGAGCTGCTCGCGCAACTCTGCCTCGTCGATCTCCTCGGCAAGGCGGACCGAAGTGGTGCGGTTGATCAGCGAGAAAGTGGTATCGACCTTGGGATACATGCCCCAGATCATCTGCAGCATCAAAAGCTTGTAGAAATCGGTGTCCAGCAGGCTGCGGACGATCGGGTCGAGTTTCCAGGTGTGGTTGTAGACGCGCCGCGCTATATCGGTCTTTGCCATCGCTCAATGCCGCCTTCGCTACTCGCTCTAGCTTTTGTTTAGCGCAATTCCGGATGGAAAACCGCTGCGCACTTTTCCTAGAATTGCTCCAAATGGCTCTTAGCATCGAATTTTTGAAAGCGCCTCCCGCTTTGCGGGCTGGCCCGACAAAAAGAAGCCCCTGCGGCAAGCGGCGCCCACGGCAGTTTCGGCCTCAGGATGCGGTCTTGGCGCCGACCACCTTGAGCGCTGGACGCTTGCGGCGAAAGCCGATGCGGCCTGCCACCGGCGCGTCGGCGCGGCGATCGGCCTGCTCTTTCTCGGCAAACAGCCAGTCGATGAACAATTGCACGATCGGCGCCGACCGCATCTCGTTGCGGCAGACGACGTAGAAATCGTCGACGGCCGGCACGGAAAGGCTGAATGGCGCGACAAGCAGACCCCTGGCGAGCAGTCCGCTTGCCGTCACCGTGTCGCCGAGCGCCACGCCATGGCCGTGGACTGCGGCCTCGGTCGCCATGCGCGCGTCGCCGAGATGGTGGCGGCGGCCGCGCTCCAGGTCCAGCGCATCGGCGGCGGCCAGCCAGGTGTGCCATTCGCGGCCGTCGTCGCCATGCAGGAAGACGTGATCGGCGAGGTCGCGGACGGTGCGGATCGGGCGGTTGTTGATCAGCGTCGGGCTGACCACCGGGAACAGTTCGAGACCCGACCATTTGCGCATCCAGCAATCGGTCCAGCTGCCGTCACCATAGTGCACGCAGACATCGATATGCGGTGCGCGGACGTCCTTGGCATCATTGGATGGGATCAGCGTCAGCCGGATATCCGGATATTGCGAAGTGAAGCTGCCCAGCCGCGGGATCATCCACAGCAATAGCAGCGCCGGCACGCAGGATACCGATAGCGCGCCGGTGCTGGCCGGCCGTGTCATGCGCTGCGTGGCGGCGGCAATGCCGTCGAAGGCTGTCGACACCGCCGGCAGCAATTCGGCGCCGTGCGGCGTCAGCTTCACCCGCTGGCCGGCACGCTCGAACAGCTTGACGCCCAACGATTGCTCGAGCGCCTTGATCTGATGGCTGATGGCACCGTGGGTGACGTTGAGCTCGGCCGCCGCCTTGGTCAGCGAGGCATGGCGCGCCGTCGCCTCGAAGGCGCGCAGCGGGTTGAGCGGTGGCAAACGCTTGGCCATTTGGAACCTAAGCTCTGTGAGATTTTCTCACAGCGAACACCCTAACAATATCAATTGATTTTTCAATGCAGCTACAGGACACTTTGCCCAAGCATTGCATCAAGACGTGAAATCTGCAGGCAGCCAACGGCTGCGGCTATCGAGGCCGCCGTCCGCGCTGCACCAGCCATGGAGGACCGACATGGGTTATGACCGTGGCAAGCTCGAAGCGCTGCGCCGCAAATACGGCGAGAGCCATGGCGGCGAAATGTTCGACCCGAAATTCCAGCGTGTCGCCGACAAGATCTTCTCCAAGACCGGCACGCGGCTGGCGCCCTATTCCGGCATCCCGACCTTCCTCGCGGCGCCCTATCGTGAAATCGCCGCCGACAATCCGGATTTCGGCGATCTTCAGGTGGCGATGATCGGTGTGCCGATGGATCTGGGCGTCACCAACCGGCCGGGCGCCCGTTTCGGGCCAAGGGCGCTGCGCGCCATCGAGCGCATCGGCCCCTACAATCATGTGCTGGAATGCGCACCGACGCATGAGCTGAAAGTCGCCGACATTGGCGACGTGCCGTTCCAGAGCCGCTACCGGCTGGAGACCAGCCATGACGACATCGAACGCCGCACCAACCAGATCGTCGACGCCGGCGTCCTGCCCTTGTCAGTCGGCGGCGACCATTCGATCAGCCACCCGATCCTGAAGGCTGTCGGCAAGAAGGCGCCGGTGGGCATGATCCATATCGACGCCCATTGCGATACCAGCGGCCTGTTCGACATGACCAAGTTCCACCATGGCGGGCCGTTCCGCAACGCGGTGCTGGACGGCGTGCTCGACCCGAGCCGCACCATCCAGATCGGCATTCGCGGCTCGGCCGAGTACCTTTGGGAGTTCACCTATGAGTCCGGCATGACCGTGGTACATGCCGAAGAGGTGACCGGCCTCGGCATTCCCGCCATCATCGAGAAGGCGCGCAGGATAGTCGGCGACGGCCCGACCTATGTCTCGTTCGACATAGACAGCGTCGATCCGGCCTTTGCGCCGGGCACCGGCACACCGGAAGTCGGCGGGCTGACGACGCGCGAAGTGCTCGAGCTGCTGCGCGGCCTGAAAGGCCTCAACATCGTCGGCGGCGACGTCGTCGAGGTGGCACCGCAGTACGACGCAACCACCAACACGGCGCATGCCGGCGCGCAGGTGCTGTTCGAGATCCTCAGCCTGATGGTCTTCAGCCCGGCAATCACCGGCAAGGCGGGCTGACGCGTTCGACCATGACCCCGAAAAAGTGGGAACCGTTTTTCGGAGACGATCATGGTCCACTAGGGAATCCAAAGGCTACCGCCGCGCTGGAGCCGGCGGTTGCACTCAAACAAACAAGCTTCCAGCAGGGGAATAAAAATGACACTTCACATGAAACTCAAATCATCCATCGCCGCCGTGCTGATGCTCGGTGCGGCCGGTCTTGGTTTCACCACCCAGGCCGTCAATGCCGACGCGATCGACGACATCGTCAAGGCCGGCGCCATCAATGTCGGCATCTTTTCCGATTTCCCGCCCTTCTCCTCGGCCAGCGCCGATATGAGCATCAAGGGCTACGACATCGACGTGGCGCAATCCATCGCCGACCAGCTCAAGGTCAAGCTCAATCTGGTCAGCGTGACCGGGCAGAACCGCATTCCGTACCTGACCGACAAGCGCGTCGACCTGCTGATGAGCGTCGGCTATTCCAAGGAGCGTGAGCAGGTGATCGATTTCGCCGCCGCCTACGCGCCTTACTACATCGCCGTCATCGGCCCGGCAGCACTTGCGGTCAAAGGCAAGGAAGACCTTGCCGACAAGTCGATCGCCGTCAATCGCGGCACGCTGGAGGACACCTCGCTGACCGAGGCAGCACCCGCCTCGGCCGACATCCGCCGCTTCGACAACTACAATTCCGTCATCCAGGCCTTCATTTCGGGCCAGACCCAGCTGATGGTGGTCGGCAACGATGTCGGCGCCCAGGTGCTCGCCCGCCAGGAGGCGCTGAAGCCGGAACAGAAATTCCAGCTTCTCACCTCGCCATCGCATATCGGCCTCAACAAGAAGGAAGACCGCCTCAAGCAAGCGGTCAACGATGCGGTTGCCAAGATGCTGGCCGACGGCAAACTGGACGAAAGCTCGAAGGCCTGGCTGAAGACACCGCTCGATCCCGCCAATCTCAAGGATTGACGGCCGGTGACCTATAGCCTCGACTTCGGCTGGCTTGCCGGGGCGACAGGGGCGATCGCGCGCGGCGCGGCCACGACGATCCTGTTGATCGCCGTGACCACGCTGGCGGGAACGTTGCTCAGCATCCTCGGCGCCGCAGGGCGGCGGAACGGCCCGCTGCTGCTCAAGCGGGCGATCGGCGTCTATGTCGAGGTGATCCGCAACACGCCGTTCCTGGTGCAGCTGTTCTTCATCTTCTTCGGGCTGCCAAGCATCGGCGTGAGGCTCGATCCCGTGCTGGCGGCCATGCTGGCGATGACGCTCAACATGGCGGCCTACACGATCGAGATCGTTGGCGCCGGACTCGACGCGGTGCCGCCCGGGCAGACGGAAGCGGCAATGGCGCTTGGGCTCAGGCCGCGCCAGGTCTTCATCAAGATCGTGCTGCCGCAGGCGCTCAAGGTGATCTATCCGGCGCTGACCAGCCAGATCGTCATCATGATGCTGGAATCCGCCGTGGTGTCGCAGATCGCGGTGCGCGAGCTGACCTACGAGGCCGACATGCTGCAGGCGCGCACGTTCCGGGCTTTCGAGACCTACTTCGTGGTGACGGTGGTCTATCTCATCCTGTCGATTGGGCTGCGCCGTCTGCTGATTGGCGGCGGACGCCGGCTTCTCGGAGCCGGCGTATCATGATCGAATTCACCTTCTGGGATATTCTGCGCAACCTGCTGCTGGCGGCGCGCTGGACGGTGCTGTTGTCGTTGGCTGCCTTTGTCGGCGGCGCCGTGGTCGGCATGATCGTGCTGTTCTTCCGGATCGCCAAGAATAAATGGGCGCGCCGGTTTGCCTCCGGCTACATCGCGCTTTTCCAGGGCACGCCGCTGCTGATGCAGCTCTTCCTGATGTTCTTCGGCTTGCCGATGCTGGGCCTGCGCATCGAGCCGTGGACCGCGGCGGTGCTTGGCCTGACCTTCTTTGCCAGCGCCTATCTCGCCGAGATCTGGCGCGGCGGCGTCGATGCGCTGCCGCGCGGCCAGTGGGACGCCGGCGCCAGCCTCGGCCTGCACTATCTGCAGGAACTCCGGCTGATCATCCTGCCGCAGGCGTTTTCGATCACCCGCGCCCCGACCGTCGGCTTCCTGGTGCAGCTGATCAAGTCGACCGCGCTGACCTCAATCATCGGTTTCGAGGAGCTGGTAAGGACATCCAACGCGATCAACAATGCGACCTTCGAACCGTTCAAAGTCTATGGGCTGGTAGCGCTGATCTTCTTCGTCATGTGCTTTCCGCTGACGCAATATGCGCGCTCGCTGGAACAGCGGGCGGCGGCCCGCTGAGCGGGCGACCAGCAATTCAACGCCCGAACACCAGCGGCGGCGCGATCCTGTCCCGCCGCAGCCAGCGTCCCAGCAGGAGCGCGGCGACCACCGCCAGCCCGGACGACAGGCCGATCCAGATGCCGACGCCGTTGAAGCCGAACCGGAAGGCGAGCAGCACGCCGAGCGGCAGGCCGATGCCCCAATAGCCGATCGCGGCATAGATCATCGGTACCTTGGTGTCGTGCAGACCGCGCAGCATGCCGCTGGCGACCGCCTGCGCACCGTCAAAAACCTGGAACAGCGCGGCAAAGGCGAGGAACGACACGGCAAGCGCCACCACCTCGGCATTAGCCGGATTGCCCAGATCGATGAAGGCGCCGATCAAGAGATGCGGCCACAGGATCATCACTAGCCCCATTAGCGCCATGAAGGAGACACCGACGACATACGCGGTCCAGCCGGCCCGGCTGACACCTTCCGGATTGCCGGCGCCGTGGGCAAGTCCGACGCGCACCGTCACCGCCTGGTTGAGGCCGAGCGGCACCATGAAGGTGATCGAGGCGATCTGGATGGCGATCGCATGGGCGGCAAGCGAAGCCGCATCGATCAGACCCATGAGAAAGGCCGCCGCGTTGAAGATCGTCACCTCGAAGGCCAGCAGACCGGCGATGGGCAGGCCGAGCCGCAGCAGGCCCTTGAAGCGCGGCCAGTCGGCCCGCCAGAAGCGTCCGAACAGACGATAGCGCCGGAATTTCTTCTCAAGCATCACCACCGCCGCCATGCCGGCGAACATAAGCGTGCTGGACAGAGTGGTTGCAAGGCCGGAGCCGGCGATGCCCATCGATTGGATGCCGAGATTGCCGAACATGAACAGCCAGTTGAAAAAGGCGTTGCAGGCGACGGCAACGAAGACGATGATCAGTGCCCAGCCCGGCCGCTCCAGCGCCGAAATGAACGAGCGCAGGACGATGTAGCCGAAAAAGGGCAGCACCGCCCATTCGAGCCAGCGCAGATAGATGCCGGCCTGATGCGCCAGCGCCGGTTCCTGACCCATGGCCAGCAACACGCTCTCGCCGTGCCAGAGAAAGACCCAGATCGGAATGCAAATGAGGATCGCCAGCCACAGGCCCTGGCGCACGGTGCGGCGCAGGTCGCGGACCGAGTGGCGGCGACGGCCGAGCTCGGTCGCCATCATCGGCGAGGTCGCCAGCATCAGGCCAAGTCCAAAGATCAGCGGCATGAAGTAAAGGTTGGCACCAAGCGCACCGCTGGCCAGCGTGTCCGGCCCCAGCCGCCCCATCATCATGACGTCGATAGCGGTCATCGCGGTCTGACCGAGATTGGTCAGCACCATCGGCCAGGCGAGCGCCAGCATCGCCCTGATTTCCCGACGCCAAAGGTTTTCCGGCGCGCGAGCGTCGGCTTCGATCGCAGACATTTTTTCCGCCTATCCGATTGCGGCACGTCGGCAAGAGCCGGAAGCCGCGTCTCAGCGCGGAAAATGGCCAAGATCGGCCGGATTCCGCATTACGACGGGTTTGTCTATGAAATGGGCACCGGTGGCAAGAGGCTGACTTGCGGAAGGGTTAAGCCAGTCGGCTCAATGCAGGCTATTGGAGAGGCCATGGAAGCCGCTATGGTCACGGTGGATTCCTTTGAAAGGCAGCCTGATGAGCGCGTTTCCCGAAATCTATCTGGTTCGGCATGGCGAGACGGAATGGAGTGCGTCCGGAAAACATACCGGCCGGACCGACATACCGCTGACGCCGGCCGGCGAGGACGCGGCAAGGCGGGTCACTGAGCGGCTAAAGGGTCTATCCTTCTCGGCGGTGTGGTCGAGCCCGTCGCAGCGCGCCTTCAACACCTGTGCGCTGGCCGGCTTCGGCTCGTCAGGCGTGAAGAAGGACGATCTGGCGGAGTGGGATTATGGTGCCTATGAGGGATTGACCACCAAGCAAATCCTCGCCGAGCGTCCCGGTTGGCGGCTCTTTCGCGACGGCTGCCCGCGCGGCGAGTCCGCCACGGATGTAGGCTCGAGGGCGGACCGGATCGTCAGCCAGTTGCTCGAGGCCAGCGGCAATGTCCTGGTCTTCTCAAGTTCGCATTTCCTGAGGGTGCTAGCCGCACGCTGGCTCGGCCTGCCACCGCAAGACGGCGCGCTTTTCGTGCTGGATACCGCCAGCGTAAGCGTGATCGGTTATGAGCACGGCCTTGACGAACCGGTCGTCCGGCGCTGGAACCAGAGATAGCCGCCGATCCCGATCTATCGGATCGCGTCCAGCGCCTGCCTTTGCCGATGCATCTCGAGAAACACGCGGTAGTCGCGATCGAACCGGCCGGCGGCAGCCGGATTGGGCTCGCGCGTCCTGCCGCCTTGCTGCATGGCGACGCAAGCGGCGTTCAAATCGGGAAAAAGCCTGGCAGCGGTGGCGGCAATCATGCCGGTGCCGAGCAGCACCGCCTCGTCCGCCAGCGGCTCGACCACCGTGCATCCGGTGGCGTCGGCATAGAGCTCCATCAGCAAGGGGTTCTTGGTGTGGCCGCCGGTGACATGCAGCGTGTCGATCAGATAGCCGTTCTCGTTCAGCGCCTCCAGCACATGGCGGACGCCAAGCGCGATGCTGACAGCGGTGCGCCAATAGAGCTTGCACAGACTGTCGAAGGACGAATCCAGCGTCAGCCCGCTGATGACGCCTACGGCATGCGGGTCGGCGAGCGGCGAGCGGTTACCGTGAAAATCGGGCAGCACATGCAGCCTGGCGGCGAGGTTGTCTCCTTCAGCGGCGCGCAGCTCGGCGACGCGGCGGGCGATCCTGGCATGCATGGCGGCATCCGGCTCGCCGCCGGCGCCATGCCAGCGGATGATGTGATCGAGCAGCGCGCCGGTGGCTGACTGGCCACCTTCCGACAGCCACAGGCCGGGAAGGGCGGCGCCATAGTAAGGACCCCAAACACCGGCGAAAGGCTGCGGATCGGGCGACATCGCCATGACGCAACTCGACGTGCCGGCGATCAGAGCCAGATGGCGGCCGATGTTGGTCGCGTCACCGGCGAAGCCGCCGAGCACGCCAAGCGCGCCGGCATAGGCATCGATGACGCCGGCGCCAACCCGGCATTTTTCGGTGAGGCCAAGCTCCGCCGCGGCTTGCGTGTTGAGCGCACCGATATCTGCGCCGACCGGGCTTGCCTTTCCCGGCAGATTGCCGTGCTCGAAAACGTCGCCGAGCCCGACCGCTTCGAAGAAGTCGCGCCGCCAGCCGGTCTCTTCATGGGCCAGATAGGTCCATTTGGCGGTCAGCGTGCATTGCGAACGGGCGAGCGAGCCGGTCGCCTTCCAGGTGAGGAAGTCGGTGAGGTCGAATAGGTAGCCGGCTTCGTTCCATGCTCCGGGTAGGTTGCGCTTCAGCCACATCAGCTTGGGCGTCTCCATTTCCGGCGACATGACGCCGCCGATATAGTCGAGCACGGCATGGCCGCTTTCGGTGCATTCGTCGGCCTCGGCAATGGCGCGATGGTCGAGCCAGACGATGGTGTCCCAGCGTCTTTCGCCAGTGACGGACACGCTGAGCTGGCCGCCATGCCGGTCCCGCACCACCAGCGAGCAGGTGGCGTCAAAGGAGATGCCGACGATATCCTCAGCCTTCACGCGCGCCTTTTCGCGGGCAGCGCGGACGGCCATGCACACCGCCGACCATATATCCTGCGAATCGTGCTCGGCGTGGTCGGCCTTCGGCTGTTGCATGGCGATCGGGTGCTCGGCGCGGCCGAGCAAGGCGCCACCGGTGTCGAGAATGCCGGCACGGGCGCTTCCGGTGCCGACATCGACCGCGCAAACGAAACTGTTGGTCAAGGTGTTCTTGCTCTCGCTCCCAGGCCTGCAATCAGATCGGGCAATTGCAGCATGTCAGCGAATATAAAGTCCGGCTCACTCGACGCAAGCCGCGCTTTCAGTGCCGGGTTGCCGGTGTGCGAGCCCCCGGTGAAGGCAAGGACGCGCATGCCTGCCACCCGCGCCGCTTCGATGCCGGCCGGGCTGTCCTCGACGACGAGGCAGTTTCGCGGGTCCGCTCCCATTTTAGCAGCCGCATGGAGAAAAAGATCGGGCGCCGGTTTGCCCCGCGCCACCATGGCAGCGCTGAACAAATGCGGCTCCAGCAGCCCAAGCAACCCCGTAACCTTGAGCGCATAGCGGATCCGCTCCAGCGTGCCGGAGGAGGCGACGCAGCACGGCACGCCGAGCTTCGGCAGGACCTGTGCCATGCCTGGCATCGGTTTCAGCTCCTGGCGAAACTTGCGCATCAGTTCGGAGCGCATCTCGGTCAGATGCTGGTCGGTGAGATCGAGCCCGAAGTCGCTTGCGAGGATTTCGCGGACGCTCTTCATGCTCTTGCCGAGGAAGTGCTCGTAGGCAACGTCCTCGCTGACGTTGCCGCCGGCAAGCGCGATCATCTCCAGCAATGCCGAGACGGACAGCATCTCGCTATCCACCAGCACGCCGTCACAGTCGAAAATGACCAGTTCAGGCGTCATCGCGCTGGATCGGCTTCAGAGGTCGCCGGCGAGATAGCGCGTCAGTGTCGCGCGCGCGCCGTCCGCCCACAGCGATTTGAGCGCATGGGCGAACGCTTCGGCGAACGGCGGCGAGCGGCCGACATCGCCATAGATGTCCTCCATGGCAAGCCAGGCGGCAGGCATGTCCCTGGCCGCCCTTGCCGTCGCCTGCAGCCGGCTCCAATTCGGGTCGTTGGGCTCGGTGACGGCACCGGAATCCGTCGTGCCGAAACAGTAGCGGCACCAGAGCGCCGATTCCAGCGCCAGGCCGGTGACGCTCTTGCCGGCCTTCAGCCGGTCGGCGATGGTCGGAATGATGAATTTCGGCTGGCGGTTGGAGCCGTCGAGGCAAAGCCGGCGTATGGTGTCGCCGATTTTCGGGTTAGAGAACCGGTGCTTGATGAGCTGGTAATAGTCCTCCAGCACGGTGTCCGGCACCGGTGGCACCGTCGGGATGATCTCGTCATGCTCGAGCTTGTCGAGAAAGCCGCGTACCAGCGGCTCCTGCATCGCCTCATGGACGAAATGGATGTCCATCAGCCCGGCCGGATAGGCGATGGTCGCATGTCCGCCATTGAGGATGCGGATCTTCATCAGCTCATAGGGCGCGACATCGCTGACGAACTGCACGCCGACCTGTTCCAGCGGCGGCCTTCCGTCGGTGAAACGGTCCTCCAGCACCCATTGCTTGAACGGCTCGCAAAACACCGGCCAATTGTCGTCGAGACCGAACTCGCTGGAGAGAATGCCGCGCTCGCGATCGGTGGTGGCCGGCGTGATGCGGTCGACCATGCCATTGGGAAAGGCGACGTTTTCGTTCACCCAGTTTGCCAGATCCTCGTCGATCAGCCGGGCAAGGCCGATGACGCCATCGGAAGTGACGTGGCCGTTGTGGGGGATGTTGTCGCAGGACATGATGGTGAAGGGCACGATGCCATTGGCGCGGCGGCGCAGCAGCCCAGCGAGGATGAGGCCGAATACGGTCTTCGGCGTCGCCCCCGGCTCAGCGTCGGCAATGATGTCGGGATGCGTCGGATTGAACACGCCAGAAGCCGGATCGATGAAATAGCCACCCTCGGTGATGGTCAGGGAAACGATCTTGATCGCCGGATCGGCAAGCCGCTCGACAATTGCGGTCGCGTCGCCCGGCACCAGGAAGTCGATCATGACGCCGGTGACGCGCGCGCTCATATGGCCGCTGTCCTGCTCGACCACTGTGGTCAGCCAGTCCTGTTCCTGCAGCTTGCCGCGGCCGACCTTCTCGCCCTCGAAGACGCCGGCGCCAACGATGGCCCAGTCGTGACCGACGCCCGAATTGAAGAGGTCGTCGAGATAGACGGCCTGATGCGAGCGATGGAAATTGCCGACGCCGAAATGCACGATGCCGGCCTTGAGCGCGGCGCGATCGTATTTCGGGCCGGCGACCTTGGGCGGAAGCTTGGCGAGTATGGAAGAAGAGAGTTTCACGGACATCTGCTTTTACCCTTTAGCGGGACGGCTCTTCCCCCGTGGAGGAGACGGGGAGAAGAGCGCCCTCGCCCCCTCAACTCATCCACTGGCCGCCATCGACATTGTAGGTCTGGGCAATGATGTATTCGGCCTCATCGCTGGCCAGGAACACCGCCATGCCGGTGAGGTCTTGCGCCGTGCCCATGCGGCCATAAGGCACGGCTTCGCCGACCAGCCTCTTCTTTTCGCCTTTCGGCCGGTTCTCGAACTTGGCGAACAGGGCATCGACGTGATCCCAATGCTCGCCGTCGACGACCCCCGGTGCTATCGCGTTGACATTGATGCCGTGCTTGATCAGGTCCAGCCCTGCCGACTGGGTGAGCGAGATGACCGCCGCCTTGGTGGCGCAGTAGACGGCGACCAGCGCCTCGCCGCGGCGCCCGGCCTGGCTTGCCATGTTAATGATCTTGCCGCCCTTGCCGCGGGCGATCATCGAACGGGCCGCAGCCTGAAGCGTAAACAGTGTGCCGGCGACGTTGACCGAGAACAATTTGTCGTAGCTTGCCTTGCTGATCTCGACGATCGGCGCCAGGTCGAACAACGCAGCGTTGTTGATCAAAATATCGAGGCCGCCGGCTCTGGTTTCGACCGCCTTGACAGCCGCATCTATCGACACGAGATCGGTGACGTCCAGCTTCACCGCGTAGGCGTTGCCGCCGATTTCCGAAGCCGTCTTCTCGGCAGCCTCGAGATTGATGTCGCCGATGGCGACGGTCGCGCCCTCCCGCATGTAGGCTTCGGCAAACGCCCTGCCGATGCCGCGCGCCGATCCGGTGATCAGCGCCGATTTACCTCCGAGCCTCATTGCAGCATCGCCTTCCCATCGGCGCCAAAACGATGCAGCTTGGTCTTGTCCGGTGTCAGATAGATTGTGTCGCCGTGATGGGCGGCAAGTTCGCCGTCGGCACGCACCGTCAGCTGCCCGACACCATCCGCCTGGACGTGCAAAAACGTGTCGGAGCCGAGATGTTCGGCAACGCCGACGGTCGCCTTCCAGTCGCCTGACGTCTTCGAAATGTTCATATGCTCCGGGCGGATGCCGACTGTCCTGGCGCCATATTTGGCGGCCGGCTCGCCTTCGATCAGGTTCATCTTCGGCGAGCCGATGAAACCGGCGACGAACAGGTTCTTCGGTGTCTTGTAGAGCTCCATCGGCGAGCCGACCTGCTCGATATTGCCGGCGTTGAGCACGACGATCTTGTCGGCCATGGTCATCGCCTCGATCTGGTCGTGGGTGACGTAGACCATGGTGGTCTTGAGCTGGTGATGCAGCTCGCTGATCTCCAGCCGCATGGTGCCGCGCAGCGCCGCGTCGAGATTGGACAAAGGCTCGTCGAACAGGAAGGCGGAAGGCTGGCGCACGATGGCGCGGCCGATGGCGACGCGCTGCCGCTGGCCGCCGGAGAGCTGGCCGGGGCGGCGATCTAGGTAGTTGGTGAGGTTCAAGATGCGGGCGGCGTCCTTCACCTTCTTGTCGATGGTCGCCTGGTCCTCGCCCGCCATCTTCAGCGGGAAAGCGATGTTCTTGGCCACCGTCATATGCGGGTAAAGCGCATAGGACTGGAACACCATGGCCAGCTTGCGCTTGGCCGGCGCCTCGCCGGTGACGTCGCGGCCATCAATGATGATGGTGCCGCCGCTGGTGTCCTCGAGGCCAGCGATCAGACGCAACAGCGTTGACTTGCCGCAGCCTGACGGGCCGACGAAGACGACGAACTCGCCGTTCTCGATGACCAGGTCGAGCCCGGGAATGATGGATGTCGCCCCGAAGGATTTGGAGACGTTCTTGAGCGTGATGTTTCCCATGATTTCCTCCCCCGAAGGGCTATTTCGTCGTTTTGCGTCAGGCAGTTTCCGTTACTTAACTGCCCCAAATGTCAGGCCGCGGACCAGCTGCTTCTGGCTGAACCAGCCCATGATCAGGATCGGCGCGATCGCCAGCGTCGAGGCGGCCGAAAGCTTGGCCCAGAACAGCCCCTGCGGACTGGAGAAGGAGCTGATGAAGGCGGTGAGCGGCGCTGCCTCAGTGGTGGTCAGCCGGATCGTCCAGAACGCCTCGTTCCAGGCGAGAATGATGTTGAGCAGCATGGTCGAGGCGATGCCCGGCACCGCCATCGGCGTCAGCACGTAGATGATCTCGTTCCAGAGCGATGCGCCGTCCATGCGCGCCGCTTCCAGGATCTCGCCCGGAATCTCGCGGAAATAGGTGTAGAGCATCCAGACCACGATCGGCAGGTTGATCAGCATCAGCATGACCATCAGGCCGATGCGGCTGTCGAGCAGTCCGGTATCGCGGAAGATCAGATAGATCGGAAACAGCACAGCGACGGCCGGCATCATCTTGGTGGAAAGCATCCACATCAGGATGTCCTTGGTGCGTTTGCCTGGCGAAAACGCCATCGACCATGCCGCCGGTACGGCGACGAGCAGAGCCAGGACGGTCGAGCCGACCGACAGGAACACCGAGTTCAGGAAGAATTTGAAATAACCGTTCTGCGCCTGGACCTCGGAATAGCTCTCCGTGGTTCCCGACGGGAACAAGTTGAAGCCCTGGATGGCCTCCTGCTCCGATTTGAACGAAGTGATGATCGTATAGAGGATCGGGAAGAAGATCAGCAGCGCGACGATCCAGGCGGCCGCGGTCGCAATCGTCTTGTGCTGGGTGGTGACTGCACGTGCCATGGTCAGGTCCTCCCTATCGGCGATGTTGGTGGCAGGGTCGACCCGCCACTCCGGTTTGCTGCGCAAACCACCTCTCCCCCGATCGACGGGGTAGAGGAAGGGCGCGGCTTCGATGCAGGCGTTTCCTCTCCCTCGGGCAGGGGGAGAGGTGTCCCGCGCAGCGGGACGGAGTGGGGGTGGTTCAGCGCACGTGCCATCCTATCCTCCCTTATTTGTCCAAATTCTTGCCCACGGCGCGCATGGCGAAGAAGGCGACGATGTTGGCGAGAATGACTGCGATGATACCGCCGGCGGAAGCCTGGCCGATTTTGAACTCCAGCAATGCCTTCTGGTAGACGAGGAAGGGCAGGTTGGTGGAGGCATAACCCGGGCCGCCATTGGTGGTGACGAGGATCTCGGCATAGACCGACAGCAGGAAGATGGTCTGGATCAGGATGACCACGGTTATGGCGCGCGACATATGCGGCAGCGTCAAATAGATGAAGCGGCTGATGAAGCCGGCGCCGTCCATTTCGGCGGCTTCCTTCTGCTCGCCGTCGAGCGACTGAAGCGCGGTCAACAGGATCAGCGTTGCAAACGGCAGCCACTGCCAGGCGACGATGATGATGATGGCCAAAAGCGGGTGCTGCCCGAACCAGTCGATCGGCTGCCCGCCGAAGAAGCGCGCAATATCGGCGAAGACGCCGTATTGCGGATGCATGATCATGTTCTTCCAGACCAGTGCCGCCACCGGCGGCATGACGAAGAACGGCGAGATGACGAGGATGCGGACGATGCCCTGTCCCCACATCGGCTGATCGAGCAGAAGGGCCAGCAGGATACCGCCGATCACCGTGATCAAAAGCACGCTGACGACGATGGTGAGCGTGTTGAGGATCGACTGCAGGAATGCCGGGTTGGAATAGAACAGCGCGTAGTTCGAAAACCCGACGAAGCCGTCGCGCATCGGATTGAGCGGATTGTACTGCTGGAAGGAGAACCACAGCGTGAATGCCAGCGGTACAATCATCCAAACCAGCAGCAGCACCACGGATGGCGCCATCATGAAGCGGGCAAGCGAACGGGTCTGCTGAGTAGCCATGACGGTCACCCTTCGAGGTCAGCCAAGTTTTCAGCGGTGTGATAGCCGGCCGCCCGAACTGGGATTCGGGCGGCCGTTGCCGGTCGCCATTGGCAACCGGCACCGGGAGGAGCCTACTTGATGTAACCGCCCTCGGTCATCGTCGCGGTGGCGGCGTCCTGCGCCTGCTTCAGGGCATCGTCGACGCTCGACTGGCCGGCAAGTGCCGCCGAGAAGAGCTGGCCGACAGTGGTGCCGAGGCCCTGGAACTCAGGAATGGCGACGAACTGTACGCCGACATAAGGCACCGGCTTGACGGTTGGGTGCGTCGGATCGGCGGAGTTGATCGAGTCCAGCGTCATCTTGGCGAAAGGTGCCGCCTTCTGGTACTCGGGATTGGCATAGAGTGAGGAGCGCGTTCCCGGCGGAACGTTGGCCCAGCCTTCCTTCGAGGCGACGAGCTCGGCATAGTGCTTGCTGGTTGCCCAGGATACGAACTTTTGAGCGGCGTCGGCCTTCTGGGTGCCGGCGGGGATGGCCAGCGACCAGGCCCAGAGCCAATTGCCGCGCTTGCCGAGGCCATTGTCCGGGGCCAGCGCATAGCCAACTTTGTCGGCGACGGTGGAGTTCTTCGGATCAGAGACGAAGGAAGCGGCGACAGTGGCGTCGATCCACATGCCGCATTTGCCCTGCTGGAATAGCGCCAGGTTTTCGTTGAAGCCGTTGGATGATGCGCCCTCGGGGCCATCGGCCTTCATCAGATCGACATAGAACTGCAGCGTGTTCTTCCACTCGGGCTGGTCGAATTGCGGCTTCCAGTTCTCGTCGAACCAGCGCGCGCCGAACGAGTTCGACATGGCGGTCAGGAAGGCCATGTTCTCGCCCCAGCCGGCCTTGCCGCGCAGGCAGACGCCGTTCACGCCGTTGGCGCGGTCGGTCATTTTGTCGGCAGCCTGCTTGATGAAGTCCCAGGTCGGCGCGTCGGGCATCTTGAGCCCGGCCTTCTCCATCAGGTCCTTGCGGTACATGACGAAGGAGCTTTCGCCGTAGAAAGGCGCGGCGTAGAGCTTGCCGTCGACCGACAGGCCGCCGGCAATAGCCGGGATGATGTCCTTGACGTCATAGTCGTCGCCGAGCTTGTCGAGCGGCAGGAGCCAACTCTGCTTGGCCCAGATCGGCACCTCATAGGTGCCGATGGTCATCACGTCGTACTGGCCGCCCTTGGTGGCGATGTCGGTGGTGACGCGCTCGCGCAGGACGTTTTCCTCGAGCGTGACCCACTGCAGCTGGACGTCGGGATTCTTGGCGGTGAAGTCGTCGGTCAGCTTCTGCATGCGGACCATGTCGCCATTGTTGACCGTGGCGATGGTGATGGATTCGGCATGCGCGGCGAAAGCAAGCGCGCTGGCCGACAACAGGCCTAGGGTGAACGTGCGAAGTTTCATCAAAATTCCTCCCATGAACCAAGATGAGCATTTGCCTTGGCTGTGAGCAATTACTCACTTACCGTGAATTATGTCAAGCCGGATTCGTTGCTGCAGCGCAGCACGCTGGTCTCGTGCAGCGGCAAGCCTGGGACACTCGCGGTATATGTGGAGAAGGGTTGGGTCGGGCTCATCGCGCCGCCAAAAGCCGGAGCTTTGCTGTCCGGGTGGCCTGGTTTCGGCCTATTGGCAAGCGATCTCGTTCAGGATCCAATCACGAAAGGCGCGGATCTTCGGCACGTTGCGCCGCGCCGTCGGATAGACCAGCCAATAGGCATGGCCGTCGTCACCAACAAGATCGAAGGGCTGAATCAGGCGGCCGTCGGCAAGTTCGGTCTTGAACAGCGCCTTGGTGACGATCGCCACGCCATGGCCGGCAATCGCGGCATTGGCCTCGTAGGCCTGCGCGCCCATGCTGGTGCCGGTGCGTTTGGCCAATTCCGCGACCGGCAGGCCGGCGGCGGCAAACCAATCCCGCCACCAGATGTCGCCCGGGTCGAGGATCGGCAGCCGCAGCAGGTCGGCCGGTTCGTTGACGCCGCCGATGCTGGCCGCGAGTTTTGGGCTGAGAACCGGCGTGAAATCGGCCCTGAAAAGCATATGGGTCTCGACGCCCGGCCAGTTGCCGCCGCCGGAGCGGATGGCGATGTCGATATCCTCTCTGGCAAAGTCGACAACCCTGTTCGAAGTATCGACGCGCACCGCCAGCGACGGATGCGCGACCTGGAACGAACCGAGATGCTGCGCCAGCCAATTGGAGGCAAAGGTCAGCAGCGTCGAAACGCAAAGCACGCCATCGGCGCCGGTGCGCGCGGCGGCATAGGCGCCGCTCAACAGCGCGAACGCTTCGCTGACCGCAGGTGCCAGGCGCTGGCCGGGTTCGGTCAGCACGATCTGTTTTGGTTGGCGCAGGAACAAGGGCGCGCCGATGCGCTCCTCCAGAAGCTTGATCTGATAGCTTGCCGCCGCCTGCGTCATGCCAAGCTCCTGGGCGGCCTTGGTGAAGGAGAGATGCCGCGCCACCGCCTCGAATACCCGGATCGCCTGAAGCGGAGGAAGCTGCGAAACCAGCTGTCGTGAATTGAGCTCCGGCATAAGCCCTCCTTATGGGCAGTGATCGACGTTTGATTGGCGGCGCCGGCCGGTCCTACCGATATTCCGTGTTGAAGATCAATTACGCCTAGAGATAGCGAAGGCTGACGATCATGACCACAATACAGGAAAAGCCGCTTCTTGCTCCAGCCCACGGCTGGTTTTCACGGCTGGCGCGGGGATTGGCAAGGCACGCGGCGCGGAGACGCGCCTATCTCGACGTCCGGGAACTGCCGCCGCATCTGCAGCGCGACATGGGCTTCCTCGATGGCAACGATCCTTGTGGCCGGCACCAATAATGTCGCTCGTTTTATCGGGAGTTCAGATGCGTTTCGATTTCACCTGATCGTTTCCGACCGCCAGCGGCTCTGAGATCATGCGCCGGCCAGCAAGGCGGCGGCGGTCCGCTCATCGGTGATGAGGCCGTTGACCAGCCGCCGGTTGACGGCGGCGAAGATGCCCGGCAGCTTGCGGTCGCCCATGGCAAGCGCGATCACCAGCGACTTTTCGCGCGACGGCAGCGGCGCTGACGAGACCCGGTCGTTGGTGATGCCTTCGATCATGCGGCCGTCGCGATCGAACACCCAGCCGACGATCTCGGCAACGCCGCCGGCCTTCTGCAGCGCCTTCAATTCACCCTCCGAAATGAAGCCGTCCTCGTAAAGCGGCGCCTTCGGGCCGAGATCGCCGATGCCGACAAAGGTGACGTCGGCCTCGGCCGCAAGCGCCAGGGTCGGCTGGATCATCGGCTGGCTGAGCAGCATCTCGCGCTCTTCGGGCGAGGAAGCGATGACCGGCAAAGGCATCGGAAACGAGCGCGCCTTGACCCTGTCGGCCATGGTGAAGATGACGTTGTAGAAGGCCGCCGAACCGTCTGGCGAGATATTGCCGGTCAGCGACACCACCTTGTGCTGCGGGCATTCCATCGGCGGCAGCTGCTCGATCGCGGCCTTCAGCGTGCGGCCGGTGCCGATCGCCATGACGATCGGTGTGGGCGACCGCAGCCGCCGTTCGATCTCCGCCGCCGCCGCCTCCGCGACCCCGATGACGGTGGAGGACGAAGAAGGGTCGCTCGGCACCACCTCGACCAGATCAAGCGCAAAGCGCGATTTCAGCCGTGCCGCAAGGTCGAGGCAATTGGCGATCGGATGGTCGACGCGCACCTTGATCAACCCTTCGGAGACCGCGAGCGACACCAGCCGCTGCGCCGTCTGCCGCGAGATGCCAAGCGTGGCGGCGATCTGGTCCTGGGTGTTGCCTGCGACATAATAGAGCCAGCCGGCGCGCGCCGCATCGTCCAGCCTGTTGCCGCCGCTATCCTGCCGCGAATTCAAGGTCCTGCCTCCCTACTCCGCCGACCATAAGGGGCGGAGCCTCATAGTTTCGCAGGGAATGAACTTGCGCGCAATTGCCTATTGCAAGAGCAATTGCTTAGGGTCCCGGATCTGGTATTTCAAGCGAGGCGGCCATCGCCGACGCAGTCTCTCAAAATAATCCGGGCAGTGTTGGTCGCACGGGCTCAGTTCTCGCAGCCGCGGCGGTTTATCTCCCACGCTAAACGCTTTAAGGGATTTTGGAGAATGGAGCCTTGCATGACGCTGAAAGCGGTTTTCTGGGATATGGACGGCACGCTGGTCGACAGCGAACCGCTGCACGAGGCGGCGCTGATTGCGGCGCTGCACAGCGTTGGCATCGCCCCGCCAACCGACCTGCATGAGCGGGTGCTCGGCATCGCCGCATGGCCGGTCTACGAGATGCTGCGCGACGAGTTCGGCCTCGACCTGCCTTTCGACGACTGGATCGTGCGCAAATACGATCACTATCTGCCGATGGCGCAAACGCTGAGGCCACGCAGCGGCGCGATCGAGATTTTCAACGAGCTGCGCAAGCTTGGCGTGGAGCAGGCGGTGGTGTCCAATTCGGACAGGCTGATCGTCGACGCCAATCTGCGCGCGGTCGGCCTTTTCTACCCCGGCATGAAGACCATCAGCCGCAACGACGTGCGCGAAGGCAAGCCGCATCCCGAGCCATTCCTGCGCGCCGCCTGGCTGGCCGGCGTCGATCCCGCCGAGGCCGTAGCGGTCGACGACAGCATGACCGGCGCCACGGCGGGGCTGGCGGCGGGAATGAAGACGGTCTTCTGGCCGGAGGCGCCGATGGAAGGGCCGCCGGGCGCGATTGTCATCAACAGCGCCGACGAATTGCGAGCCCATCTGGGACTTTAAGCTTGGCTGAAAAGGCCGCTTCAAGCTAGACTTCCTGCAACGCCGATGATTGGCGAAACCAGCGATGACAGCGTCCTTCTCCCCGTCATTGTACGGGGAGAAGTGCCCGGCAGGGCGATGAGGGACGGCGCCGAGCTTGACAATTAACGCCCCTTTCCGGGCGCATTGAGATCACTGGCAGGCCGAGTTTTGAGTTCGTCGCAGGCTTTCGGGCGCTTGCGCTGCCCCTCATCCGCCTGCCGGCACCTTCTCCCCGTATAGCGACGGGGAGAAGGGCGCAGCTCAGTACCGGTAGACAGGCTCCTGCTCGTCGAGGATCGCCTTCAGTTCGGAGAGGTGGCGTTCGGCCTGGCCCGGATAATCTTCCTGTTCCCTTGCCGCTTTCTCGGCGATCTCGTCCGACAATACCCGCAGCGGCCGGCCGGTCCACAGCGCCTTGATGTAGGTTTCGGCGGCGCGCTCGAAATAGAACATGCGGTTGAAGGTGTCGGCGACGCTGTCGCCGATGACCAGCACGCCATGGTTGCCCATCACCATCACCTTGACCTTCGGGTCGACAAGAAGCTGCGAGCAGCGCTCGCCCTCTTCCTCGAGGGCCAGCCCGCCATAATGAGCGTCGACGACATGGCGGTTGAAGAAGATCGCCGAGTTCTGGTCGACCGGCGGCAGCGTCGAGTCGGCGAGCGAGGCAAGCACGGTGGCGTGGATCGAGTGGACATGCATGACGCAGCGCGCATGACGCACGTTGCGATGGATGGCGCCGTGCAGGCCCCATGCCGTCGGGTCGGGCGCATTCGGGCCTGTCAGCGTGTCGGGATCATTGGCGTCGATCAAAAGCAGGTCGCTCGCCTTGATGCGCGAAAAATGCACCTGGTTAGGGTTCATCAGGAATTGCGAGCCATCGTCGTTGACCGCCAGCGAGAAATGGTTGGCCACCGCCTCGTGCATGTTGAGCCGCGCCGTCCAGCGGAAGGCGCAAGCGAGGTCGACGCGCTCCTCATAGAACGGCAGGTTGGTCAGCACTTCCTTCTGCAGGCGCGTGATGCTCATCGTATGTCTCCGCGAATGGAGCGAGCATGCCGCGCGGCTGGAACACCCGCAACCGATTTCGTTTGGTGCAGGCGAGCGCTGTCGCCTTACGCCGCCGTGCTGGTGGCGGTGCCGGCTCTCAGCCCGCCCTGTTCGACGATGAAATCGATCACTTCCTGCAGTCCCTTGCCGCGCGACAGGTCGGTGAAGCCGAACGGCCGTTTGCCGCGCATGCGGGCAGCGTCGCGTTCCATGACGTCGAGATTGACGTTCACATAGGGCGCAAGGTCGCTCTTGTTGATGACCAAGAAATCGGACCGGGTGATCGCCGGTCCGCCCTTGCGCGGAATCTCCTCGCCCTGGCAAACCGAGATGACATAGAGCGTCAGGTCGGCAAGGTCCGGCGAGAAGGTGGCGGCGAGGTTGTCGCCGCCCGATTCGATGAAGATGATGTCGAGATCCGGGAATTTTTTGGTCATTTCGGCAATCGCCTGCAGATTGATCGAGGCGTCCTCGCGGATGGCGGTGTGCGGGCAGCCGCCGGTCTCGACGCCGATGATGCGATCTTCGGGCAGCGCCTGGAGGCGCGCCAGCATCATGGCGTCCTCCTTGGTGTAGATGTCGTTGGTGACGACGGCGATCGAGAACTCGTCGCGCAGCGCCTTGCAGAGCTTTTCGGTGAGCGTCGTCTTGCCGGAGCCGACCGGACCGCCGATGCCGATGCGAAGAGGGCCGTTCGGGGATATCATGCGGGGAACTCCGTGAAGGCAAGGATGGCGAAGCCGAGGCCGATCAGCAGGCACAGCGGCGAATAATAACGCAGATCGAGCCGCGCGAAAGGTTGCTCGGGCGTCAGCCGGCGCCACCACGGCGTGAAGCCGGCAATGCCGCGCGCCAGGAAAACCAGCGCGATGAGCAGCGACGTGGCGGCAAGCCCGGCCTTGGGAAAGGGCGTGGCAAAGATGCCCTCGAGCGCCATCGGCCACAGTGTCGCCAGGCCGAGGCAGGCGGCAACGGCGAAGCTGGCGAAGGGCGCCGGCATTTCGTCGACGCCATGAAAGCCGATGACGGCGCGGGCGCAGGAGGCAGCATCCCTGCCCGGCCAGATGCCGCCAATGGCCCAATAGACATGCAGCGCGGTGATCAGCAGCAGAACCAGCGAGAGGGCGAAAGCGAGGACGATCATGAGCGGAACAGCCGCGAATACTGGGTCTCGTGCCTACTCGCCGTGATGTCGGAGATAAAAGCGCAGCCGCCGAGATCGTCGAGCGTCGAGCCGGTAGCGCGGGCCGCGGTCGCCAAGGCCAGCGGCTCGAAGCCGGCGAGCAGCGTCATCGCAGCACTCTGGCCGACGACACCGAGCCGGATCGCTGCCTGGACGAGGTTGGAAAAGAAGGCCTGCAGGAAGCCGGCCAGCGCATCCCGCAGCATAAATCCGTGGCCGCCGGCGACGGCACCGACGGCGACGCAATAGGCACATTCGGCCGGCAGGCGGTCCAGCACCTGGCACGGCCAGGCCGAGGCCGCCTTCAGGAAGGCGGCGCCCTGCAGCATGGTTTCGGCATGACGCTCGCGCGAGCCGGCTAGGGCCTCGGCGAGCGCAGCGACCTCGACCAGATCGCCGGCTTCGCGCGCCCGGCGCCAGCTTTCGGCAAACAGCACCGCATCGTTCCAGCCGGAACCCATCTCGACCAGCGTTTCCAGCCACGCTGCAAGGTCTTTGCTGTCGGCAACCAGCCCGGCATGCACGGCTTGTTCCAAGCCATGGCTGTAGGAAAAGCCGCCGACCGGGAAGGAAGGCGACAGCCACGCCATCAGCCGCAACAATGCAATGTTGGAAGGCTGGTCAGTCATGGTCATGGTCGTGCGAATGGCTGTGGGAATGCGATTCGCTATGGCTATGAGAATGCGCTTCGGCGTGGCTGTGCGTATGCGCCTCGGCATGAGCATGGCCGTGCCCGCCATGGCCGGAATAAGCGCCGCGCACCGGCTTGAACGGCTCGGAGACGTCGCTCACAATGGCGCCCAATCCCTCCAGCATCGCCTTGATGACATGGTCGCGCAGGATGAGGATGCGCCCAGCTTCGATTGCGGCGGCGAGATGGCGGTTGCCGATGTGCCAGGCAAGCTCGGCCAGATGGACAGGATCGCTGGCCCTGATGTCGTAGAGCGGCTCCTCGGCCGCGATGATCTCGATTTGGCGGCCATCCTCCAGCACCAGCCGGTCACCATGGTTCAACGTCACCGGTTCGGGCAGGTCGACCAGCACCTTGTCGCTACGGGCCGTTTCGATGGCGCGACGGCGCAGATGCCGCTCGTCATGAGCAAGCACCGCACGGTCGTATGGCGTGGCAGTTCCGGCTTCGCCTGCGGCCAGGACGGAGACGGCGCGCGGGAATTTGGTGAAGTCGGTGCGAATATCGAGCTTCATGTAAGACTGCCTTTCGCAAAAAGCCTAGACTATCCGGTCCGCCGCCCCAATGGGGCTCAGACGATCGTGTCGAAGAGCCGCAGGATGAACGATATCTGATAGACGAGCGCGCCGGCGACAAAGGCGATGTGAAAGCGGCGGTCGCGCAGCAGGATCGCAATGACGCAAAGCGCGACGAAAACCGGCGTGCGGATCAGATATTCGATGCCGAAATGGGCGAAATGCTCCGGCCCTTTCAGCAGCGTGTCGATCACGTCGAGCAGATAGGTCGCCGCCAGCAGGCCGAAGAACCAGGCCCGGCGCGAATAAAAGAAATCCTCATAGCTGGTGTAGTCCAGCATCGAATCCGGGAACAGCAGCGCGCAGAGCAGGAACAGCGCGACGGCGTAGAAGATGATGAACAGGTATTTGCCGAAGGTCCAATTCTCGATCTGGAACAGGCCGAACTCCCACCACCAGAAATGCACCAGCATCAGAAGCACCGACGCAACCCAGGCGAGGTGCACGGGATAGAGCCGGTACTGGCCGGGATGCTGGACGATGCGGGCGAGCCCCGACAGCAGCCGTGTGACGCCAAGGCCGATCACCATGCCCAGGACAATGCGGATATGCGGGAAAATGTCGTGGGCGTAAGGGAGTTGCTGGTCCATAGGCCTGGCGCGGCATGTTCTACATCGGTCGTTCTAACGCCTATGGTTCAGAACAGGAAGTAGCGTTGCGCCATCGGCAGCACGGTGGCCGGCTCGCAGGTGAGCAACTCGCCGTCGACGCGGACCTCGTAGGTCTCGGGGTCGACCTCGACATGCGGCGTGGCGTCGTTGAGCACCATCGAATGCTTGCCGATGCCGCCGCGGGTATTCTCGACCGCCACCATCTGCTTGTCGACACCGAGCCTGCCGCGCAGGCCGGCGTCGAGCGCGGCTTTCGAAACGAAGGTCACCGACGAATTGGTCATCGCCTTGCCATAGGCGCCGAACATCGGCCGATAGTGCATCGGCTGCGGCGTCGGGATCGAGGCGTTGGGATCGCCCATCGGGGCGGCGGCGATCATGCCGCCGATCAGCACCATGTCCGGCTTGACGCCGAAAAAGGCGGGGTTCCACAACACGAGGTCGGCGCGTTTTCCCACCGCCACCGAGCCAATGTCCTTCGACAGGCCATGCGCGATGGCCGGATTGATGGTGTATTTGGCGATGTAGCGGCGGACGCGGAAATTGTCGTTGTCGCCGGTCTCCTGCGGCAGCGAACCGCGCTGGCGCTTCATCTTGTCGGCGGTCTGCCAGGTGCGGATCGCGACTTCGCCGACGCGGCCCATGGCCTGGCTGTCCGACGAGATGATCGAGAAGGCGCCGATGTCGTGCAGAATGTCTTCGGCGGCGATGCTTTCCTTGCGGATGCGGCTTTCGGCAAAGGCGATATCTTCGGGGATCGACGGCGACAGATGGTGACAGACCATCAGCATGTCGAGGTGTTCGGCCAGCGTGTTGACCGTGTAGGGGCGGGTCGGATTGGTCGAGGACGGAATGACGTTGGGCAGGCCGCAGACCTTGATGATATCAGGCGCGTGGCCGCCGCCGGCGCCTTCGGTGTGGAAGGCATGGATGGTGCGGCCCTTGATCGCCGCGACCGTGTTTTCGACGAAGCCGGACTCGTTCAGCGTGTCGGTGTGGATCATCACCTGCACGTCGTAATCGTCGGCGACCGACAGGCAGCAGTCGATTGCAGCCGGCGTCGTGCCCCAGTCCTCGTGCAGCTTCAGCGAGCAGGCGCCGGCGAGCACCATCTCCTCGAGCGCGGCAGGCAGCGACGCGTTGCCCTTGCCCGACAGGCCGATATTCATCGGGAAGGCATCGAAAGACTGGATCATGCGTGCCAGATGCCACGGCCCAGGCGTGCAGGTGGTGGCCAGCGTACCGTGCGCCGGGCCGGTGCCGCCGCCGAGCATGGTGGTGATGCCCGACATCAGCGCTTCCTCGATCTGCTGCGGGCAGATGAAGTGGATATGCGCGTCGAAGCCGCCGGCGGTCAGGATCTTGCCCTCGCCGGCGATGATCTCGGTGCCCGGGCCGATGATGATGGTGACGCCGCCTTGAGTATCCGGATTGCCGGCCTTGCCGATCGCGGCGATACGGCCGTCCCTGAGGCCGATATCTGCCTTGACGATACCGGCGGTGGCATCGACGACCAGCGCATTGGTGATGACGGTGTCGACCGCGCCTTGCGCGCGCGAAACCTGGCTCTGGCCCATGCCATCGCGGATGACCTTGCCGCCGCCGAATTTCACCTCCTCACCGTAAAGGGTGAGATCCTTTTCGACCTCGATGAACAGTTCGGTGTCGGCGAGCCGGACCTTGTCGCCAACGGTCGGGCCGTACATCTGCGCATAGGCGGCGCGGGTGATTTTAGCCATCAGCAATTGCTCCCGAAATACAGCCCGAAAATACCGCTTGTCGAAGCCGGGACCCACATTGCCGCCATCCTATGGTCACGCAATGACCCGCTGAGCGACACTTTCCGATCCCATTTGGCGGTTGAGGTGGGCGGGCCACCCCAAAACGACCATTTGCCAATCGATGGAAAGGAACATCCATGCGCAAAACGACCCTTCTGGCAGCCGCCGCCACGCTGGTGCTCGCAACCGCCGCCAGCGCCCAGCAACAGCCTGCGCAGCAGCCCAGTCCGGCGCCGGCCGCTCCTGCTCCTGCCGCGCCCGGGGCGCAGCCGCAGGCGCCCACCATTCAGGCGATCAATGTCGTCGATATCAAGGATCTGCCGGCGGATACACAAGCCAAGGTCAACGAGGTGATCGCTAAGCGCAGCGATGCCGATTTGCAGAAGCTGCGCGGCTCGATCGACGCGACACCGGAGGTCAAGTCCGCGCTCGAAGCGAAAGGACTCACCTCGGCGCAGGTGATCGCCGCCAGCATGAGCACCAATGGCGCGCTGACGCTGATCACCAAGAAAGCCAGCTGACGAGGCGAGGCGGCGGGCCGGCGCCCGGTCAGCCCGCCGCATCGCAAAGGGAACCTTCACAGGGGAAGTTACGTTTCGGTCCTGTCGCCCTGACACAAGCCTCGAAAAGGAGCCTGAGAACGAGCGATGGCGATCACCACCTTCTCCGACACCAGATGGCTGCATGGGATTGCTGCGACCGCGTTTCTGGCAGCCAGCATTCCGCACGCCGCGCTGAACGCGCAGAGCCTCGATAGTGCCGAGACCGTCAACCGGATCGTCGGCTCGGAGGTCGGCCAGGAAGAGACCAAGACAAATGCGGAAGCCGGCAAGGTCAGCTCGGCGATCGACCGCACGCGTGAAAACATCGCTGTCGTGCGCAAGACGTCCAAGCTCGACAAGGTCGATATCGTGTTTCTTACCGACGCCGCGCGCACCGAAGGCGGCCCGCCGCCGGCGATCGAAAACAAGGTCAGGCAACATCGGGACGACATTGCCGAGCTGCGCAAGGAGATCGAGGCGAACGCATTGCTGTTCAACGCCATCGACTCGCGGAGAGTGCAAACCGAGGACGTTCTGGCGGTGGAATTCGACGATCCGGGAAAGGTCGTCATCTATGCGGCGGCCAAGCCGCCCGGCTGAGCCGAAACTGCTCGACGCCTTCGATCTCACAGCTTGCCCATGATCTTCTGCTGAAATCCGTAGACCTCGCGCTTGCCGCCGAACGGCACCAGGGTAACGTCACGCTCCTGCCCCGGCTCGAAGCGCATGGCGGTGCCGGCAGCGATGTCGAGGCGCATGCCGCGGGCCTGGTCGCGATCGAATCTCAGCCCTTCATTGGTCTCGAAGAAATGATAATGGCTGCCGACCTGGATCGGCCGATCGCCGCTGTTGGCTACCTTCAAGGTGACGGTCGCCAGACCCTTGTTCAGCTCTATCTCGCCGCTTGCCGTGATGATTTCACCTGGGATCATTGCGGCCCTCACAGGACGCCGAAAGCAAGGCCGGCGCCAATCGTGGCACAGGCGGCCCCGGCGACGCGGGCAAGTCCGCGGAAGCGCCAGCCGAGGTTGAAACCGGCAGTGATGCCGACGGCGTGGAGCAGCGCGGTGGCGGCGGCAAAGCCCGCCATGTAGCCGAGCCCACCCGCATTTTCGGGCACCTCGGTGCCGTGGGCATAGCCGTGGAACAACGCGAACAGGCCGATGACGGCGACGCCGGCCGAGACCGGAAGGTCGACGGCGAGCGCAACCAGCAGCCCGAGCACCACGACGGACGCCAATATGGCCGGCTCGACGAAAGCCATCGGCACATGCAGGATGCCGAGCGCGCCGCCGGCCAGCATGATGCCGACGAAAGCCAGCGGCCATGCCCAGATCGCTTTGTCGCCCTTGAGTGCTGCCCACAGGCCGACGGCAATCATCACCGTCATGTGATCGAGGCCGGAGAGCGGGTGGGTGAAGCCGGCGGTGAAGGACGAAACCGTGCCGTCGCCGACATGGGCATAGGCTGGCCCAGCTGCCGCCAGCAGCAGGACCGCCGACAGCGTTGTGCGTTTCATCGTAGCGGGGATCATCGGCGTACCTTCCATCTTCGAGATCATCATGCCTCTCACGCGGCCTTGCGGGCCGGGCCGCAGCCCTCTGCCTTGAGAATGCGCTGGGTCGAGGCCGGATATTTCTTCAGCATCGCTGCCGGACGGATCGGGCGGGCCGAGAAGTTGCCGCCACAATTCGGACAGGCGCCGCCGAGCACGTTTTGGGCGCAGTCCGCGCAGAAGGTGCATTCGAAGGTGCAGATCACCGCATCTGTCGCATCGGGCGGCAGATCCTTGTCGCAGCATTCGCAGTTGGGACGCAGCTCAAGCATTTTCCTCTCCTCGCCTTTGGTGATTATCTGATCGGTTCGTGCACGGTCACCAGCTTGGTGCCGTCGGGAAACGTCGCCTCGACCTGCACATCGTGGATCATTTCGGCAATGCCTTCCATCACCTGCGCCCGGGTCACGACATGGGCGCCGGCCTCCATCAGCTCGGCGACCGCGCGCCCGTCGCGGGCACCCTCGACGACGAAATCGGTGATCAGCGCGATCGCTTCCGGGTGGTTGAGCTTGACGCCGCGTTCGAGCCGCTTGCGGGCCACGATCGCCGCCATGGCGATCAGCAGCTTGTCTTTCTCCCTCGGCGTCAGATTCATGCTTTTTCCTGCAGTGGCATAATCGAAATCAGAGTGACCATAATTTGGGCAGGCCCGCCCGCCCGTTGAGCAATTCGACAAGCGGCACCAGCCGCTTGCGGAGCTGGTAGCCGTCCTCGCCGAACAGCCTCGCAAGAAGCTTGCCAGATTTCCGCACACTCCAGAAACTGACGCCGCCCTGGCCGCCGACCATGCCCCGGGCCGGCTCGAGCAAAGCCTCTGCCCGCGGCGACACCATCAGCAGCGTCGCCACGGCGATGCCGCCACCGGCCACAGCCGTACGGTTCAAGGTGGCCGCAATGTCGGGCCCGATGCGGAACTCCTCGGCATGGACCAGCGCTCCGTCCTGGCGAACGCGCCAGCGGTCGTGGAAATAGCCTTGCGCTGCCCGTTCGCCCATGGCCAGGCGGCCGAAGACAGTAGCCTCCAGGATCAGCGCCTCGGCTCCGGCGGCAAGCTCCACGTCAAGCGTGCGGGCAAAGACCGAGCGGTCGAAGACGATGGTTTCCTGCGGCAGCCAGGCAATGTGGCCGCCTTCGCCGACGGTCAGTTGCACCCGCACTTCGGCGCGATCGGATGCGGCGCGGTAGATTTTCTCGCAGGCCTGCGTTGTTATGGTTGCTGAGGCGCCGGCACCGACATCGACCTGCCAGGCGAGACGGTCGCCACCGGTCAGCCCACCGGCAGTGTTGATCAGGACAGCTTCGAGCGGATCGGCCGAGACTGCCGGCATGCGGATCTTGGCCGAGCCGTCCTGGTACAGGCGCCGAAGACGCGTGCGGCCTCCGTTCCAGTCGCAGCCAAGCCGCGCGACGCCGGCAACGCGCTGGGCCGGCGGCACCGAGCTCAAGCTATATGCGATCGTATCCACGACACCAACGTTAAGCACTGCGGCGGCTTTGTCGATATATAGCTTGTTGCTTGACAGCGTTTCGGTTTCTATAGAGGGAGCCACCTTGGTACGGTCATCGGCGCCTGGCGGGGGTAAAAGGCGACGATGACGACGTAATCGAGGACAAAAGGGGCGCTGATCAGTTGGCGTCGGGAAACGACAGAGTTGGGGAAGAAACCGAATGGCTGACCAGCTGGCAAACGATATCATCGCCAAGATCAAGGCTCATGCCGAGCCGGGCGGCGAGGAAATCACCACCAGTACCGAACTGACCGCCCTTGGCATCCATTCGCTGGAACTGACGGAAATCATCTTCGATCTCGAGGAAGAGTATGGCATCGAAATCGAGATGAACACGGTCGATGCCTGGAGCAATCTGAAGAATGTCGGCGACATGGTCGAGGCGGTTCGCGCGCTGATCGCGAAAAAAGCCTGACTGAATGCACAAGCGCATCGTCATCACGGGCATCGGCGGATTATGCGGCCTCGGCACCAACGCACCAGCAATCTGGAACGAGATGCGCACCGGCCGTTCGGCAATCGGTGCGATCGTCAATTCCGAGCTGTATGACCTCAAGGTCAGGGTCGGCTGCGAAATCAAAACGCTTCCCGATCACGGCATCGACCGCAAGCAGGTCGTGTCGATGGACCGCTTCAGCCTTCTGGCGACGATCGCCGCGCGGGAGGCGGCACAGCAGGCGGGATTGAACCTGCACGCGGCCAACACCTATCGGATGGGCACCATCGTCGGCGTCGGCGTCTGCGGCTGGGAGGCAATCGAAGAGAGCTATCGCGCCATCCTGCTCGAAGGCAAGAACCGCGCCGGCATCTTCACCGTGCCGAAAGTAATGCCGGGCGCGGCCGCCGGCCACGTCAGCATGAATCTTGGTCTGCGCGGGCCGGTATTCGGCATCACCTCTGCCTGTTCGTCATCCAACCACGCCATTGCCTCGGCGGTCGACCAGATCAGGCTCGGCCGTGCCGACGTCATGGTCGCCGGCGGCACCGATGCGCCGCTGGTCTGGGGCATCCTCAAGGGCTGGGAGGCCCTGCGGGTATTGTCGCCGGACACCTGCCGGCCGTTTTCGGCCGATCGCCAAGGCCTTGTGCTCGGCGAGGGTGCGGGCATGGTGGTGCTGGAAACCTATGAGCATGCCATGACGCGCGGCGCCGCCATCCTTGCCGAAATCGCCGGCGTCGGCCTTTCCGCCGACGCCTCCGACATCGTTGCGCCGACCATCGAAGGGCCGGAGGCGGCGATGCGCTTCTGCCTCGTCGATGCCGGGCTCAATCCGGAAGACGTCGACTATCTCAACGCGCATGGCACCGGCACCAAGGCCAACGACCAGATCGAGACGGCGGCGATCAAGCGTGTCTTCGGCGGCCATGCCTACAAGCTTTCTATCTCCTCGACCAAATCGATGCACGCCCACTGTCTCGGCGCGTCCGGCGCGCTGGAAATGATCGCCTGCGTGATGGCGATCCGCGACGGCATCGTGCCGCCGACCGCCAACTATCGGGAAGCCGACGCCGACTGCGACCTCGACATCACGCCGAACGTGGCGCGTGAGCGCGCTGTACGCATCGCGATCAGCAACAGCTTCGCTTTCGGCGGCACCAATGCGGTGCTGGCGGTCAAGGCCGTCTGACCGCGCCCCTTTCGGGGCCGGTGAAACTTTCCATGCGCATATTGATCGCGCCAAGCGTCGCGCCTAACTCTCTGCGACCCGCCATGACCGCGCCGTTCGGGGCGCCCCCCGACCAGGAGTTTCGATGCCCGATCTGTCCGCGTTTCCGATCGCCAGGCGCTGGCCGGCGAGCCACCCCGACCGCATTCAGCTTTATTCGTTTCCGACGCCCAACGGGGTGAAGATATCGATCGCGCTGGAGGAACTTGGCCTGCCGTACGAGCCGCATGCCGTCGACATCGGCAAGAACGAGAGCTGGACCCCGGAATTCCTGTCTTTGAACCCGAACGGCAAGATACCGGCGATGATCGATCCGGACGGCCCGGGCGGCAAACCGATCGGCCTGTTCGAATCCGGCGCCATCCTGCTCTACCTCAGCGACAAGACCGGCAAGCTGGTCCCGGCAGACGCAACGCTGCGTTACGAGACGATCCAGTGGGTGTTCTTCCAGATGGCTTCGATCGGGCCGATGTTCGGCCAAGTCGGTTTCTTCCACAAATTCGCCGGGCGCGAAATCGCCGACAAGCGCCCGCTGGAGCGCTACCGCGATGAATCGCGACGGCTGATCGGCGTCGTCGAAACGAGGCTCAAGGGCCGCAATTGGATCATGGGCGACGATTACACCATCGCCGACATTTCGATGCTTGGATGGGTGCGCAATCTGATCGGCTTTTACGAGGCGCGGGAACTCGTCGGTTTCGACGATTTCCCGCGCGTCGGCGCATGGCTGGAGCGCGGCCTTGCCCGGCCGGCGGTGCAGAGGGGCCTCACCATTCCGGCCAGAGCCTGATCGAAAGCCTGACTGGCCCGGCTATTTTGCCTTGGTCCGGGGTTTTGAGCCGCCCTTGCCGACTACGGAAGCGGCAAGCGACGCCGCACCTTTGGCAGTCGCAAGCACGGCACCAGCGGCGACGTTAGCCGTCGTTTTGACGGTGCGCATTGCGCTGCCTGCGATCGAGCCTCTGCTGCTTGCCGGCTTTTTAGGGCTGGCGGCTTTGGGAGCTGCGGCCTTGTTCGCAGCAGGCACCACCTTCTTCGGCGCCGCCTTGCCAAAGCTGGGCTTTGCAGCGTCCTTGGAGCGGGCCGCCACTGCCGGGCCGGCGCTGGTTTTCGCTCGGGTTGCTTTTGATCGTGTTGCCCTGCCCTTGGCGGGCGCAGGCTTTCTTGCCATGGTTTCCATCGAACTGTTCCCTCATGCGGCACGATTGCCGTGTCCGGGATAACGGCCTGAAAGTGTTAAGGTTCCGGCCGAACAGTCCTTACAGATCAGGCCTGTTCACCAACCACCAGGTCGGCGGGCCGCCGACGGGCAAGCACGCGATCGATGTTCGGCATGTCGTTGGAAGCAATCCAGGCGCGCGCGTCCTCGTCGGACCGGCCGTGCTCGTGCCATCGCTCCAGCAGTCGGCGCTCGAGGTCGGCGCGCGGCACATCGACAAAGATCGAGAAGTCGAACAGCGGCGCCAGCCGCGTCCATGGCTCTTCGTCGAGCAGCAGATAATTGCCTTCGACCAGGATGAATTTGGTGTCGGCGGCGATGATCGCAGCGGCGGCGCGCGACAGCTCCATGCTGCGGTCGAAGACCGGGATCGCGATATCCGGCTCGCGGGCGCGGATGCGCTTGAGCAGCGTTTCGAAGCCGGCAAAATCAAAGGTTTCCGGGGCACCTTTTCGTTGGCGAAGGCCGCGTCGCTCGAGCACGACATCATCGTAATGGAAGCCATCCATCGGCACGACTTCCGCCGTGCCTTCCGGCAGCAGGTCGTGCAAGCCTGCCGACAATGTCGATTTGCCGGCGCCGGGCGGACCGGCAATGGCAACGATGAAGCGCGGCGCCTTGCCGGCGCGCTTGAAGATGGCAGCAGCAATATGGGCGATCTCGGACATTGGAGCCTTTCTGGCTGAGTGTTTTCGATCTTGGCGACAATTCGCGGGAATTTCAAACCCGAGATTAGTTTCCTCGCTCAGGGATTTTGACCGTCCGTCGGCAAATCGCAAAGCTTTGAGATTGCCCGAAACGATCGTCCCTTTCGTCATCCTGGGGCGGAGCAAGGAGCGAAGCGACGCAGCGCAGACCCCGGGATCCATGCCGTGACATCAGGGCGCCTCAGCGGCGCAGAATTCTGTTCCGCCGCATTCCTCGACGACGGTCGCGGCATGGATCCCAGGGTCTCCGCGACGTCGCTTCGCTCCTGCTCCGCCCTGGGATGACGAAGGTGGGGAGGCGAGCTCTCAAGCTGGGGCCGACCTGCCGATCCGCAGGAAATCGCTGTCGAAGCCAATGTCGCGCACGGCGCCGTCGGCGGCCAGGATGCGCATGCGGCCCGGTAAGCTCGCGACGTCGCGCGGCGGCTCGCCGGATGGCCACGGCAGTGCGCCGATGACATGGCGGAACGAAAAGCTGCGCCCTTCAGAAAGGGCAAACGCGGTCGCCACGCCTTCATGCTTCAGCCAGTTGTCGCCGAGCGATGCGGCATGGCCGACGGCCGTGCGGCCGTCCTCGATGCCGAGCACGCCGCGGTGGCGGCCGCTCCATGGCGCATAATCGCGCCCGCCATTGCTGACCCACAGCATGGTGACCGGCAGTTCGGCTGGGTTCTTCAGCACCAGCACCAGATCGGCTTCCGCCTGGCGCGCCAGCGCGGTCCAGCCCGGCCCGCCATGATCGGCCTCGACCAGCGTCACGAAGTCCTCACGCTGCTGGTCCATGCGATAGCCGGTCAGGTCGATCGTGCCGCCGCCGGCGGCGGGAAAGCGCGTCAGGTCGGCGGTCCGTGCCGGGTAGGCGAGCAAAGAGCGGCCGCGGGCGGGATCGGGCTCCGGCGCCTCATTAGGCGTCGCGGCAAAGCGCTTCGGCGAGAAGGCCAGCCTGCCGCCGGTCGTCATCACCGTCATCGGGTGGTGGGCGACGGGAATGGCGCCGGCGCCGCCGGAAAAGACGTGCTCCTGATAGAGAAACGGATGATCGTCGCGCAAGGTCAGGATCTTGTCGACGGTCGCGCCCATGACCGGGCGCTGCAGACGGAAGACGGCGCGCCAGCCATCGGCCGTTGCTGCGCTGTCGACGACGTCCCAGCGACTATTGGCCGGCCAGCCATGCAAAGGTGCCGCTTCGACGTCGCTGGTCGAGAACGGCGCGCAGAGGAAATCGCCGGACAGGTGGACCGTCCCTTCAGGCAGATCTTTCGGCAGCGTCTCGCGCGGCTCTTCGACCCAGGGTGCGCGATGCAGCGGCTTCAGCCGACGGCCGTCGATCTCGATCGCCATGTCGGCGAGATGGCCGACGGCAAGATCAACCGATACCGAAATCCCCTTTGCCGTAATCGTGACCGTATCCATGTGCGCACCTACCGATTCTGCCAGCCCGATTCTGGCGGCCCGATTCTGCCGGCGCCAGCAAAGCCCACTCGCCGCCCCTTGCGCAAGCGCGGCGGCCGGCAATTCGCATCGGACGGCTTGGCACAGCCGCCACGTCTGCCTGTGGACAGGGCACCATTCCAGGGCGCGACGATATTAACCAAATGGACTGTGCCTTTGCGTTAAGATAGCTTCGCCTCGTCTCAGAAACAGCCTGCCTTCGGAACTGACTTGTCCGCCTTCCGGTTCTTTTCGCTCATCCACAACTACGTCGCGGTGCTGGCGCTGCTGCTGTTTGCTGCCGGCTGCACGACGGTGGCGCCGCCCGACAGCGTGCTGGCGGTGCCGGCGCCGCCGCAGAAATACGCCGCGATGGTCATCGATGCCGGCACCGGCAAGACGCTGTTCGAGGTCAATTCGACGGCGCCGCGTTATCCGGCGTCACTGACCAAGATGATGACGCTCTACCTTCTGTTCGAGGCGCTGGACCAGGGCCGCATCAGCAAGGAGACGCAAATTCCGGTGTCGGACAACGCCGCCCGGCAGCCGCCGACCAAGCTGCGGTTCAGGCGCGGCGAGACCATCGACGTCGATTCGGCGATCCGCGCCATCGTCGTCAAATCGGCCAATGACGTGGCGGTCGCCGTTGCCGAATATCTCGGCGGCAGCGAAGAGGCGTTCGCCGGCATGATGACCGCCAAGGCGCGCCAGATCGGCATGAGCAGCACCGTGTTCCGCAATGCCTCGGGGCTGCCGGACGGCGACCAGCACACGAGCGCGCGCGACATGGCGGTGCTCGGCATGGCGCTGCACGCCCGCTTCCCGCAGCATTTCCACTATTTCTCCGAAAGCGACTTCATGTTCCGCGGCAGGCTGGTGCGCGGCCACAACGACATGCTCGGCCGGGTGCGCGGCGTCGACGGCATCAAGACCGGCTACATCCGGGCTTCCGGCTTCAACATCGTTACTTCCTATGATGCGGACGGGCACCGGCTGATCATCGTGGTGATGGGCGCTGACAGCGCGCGCCAGCGCAACGACCATGTCGAGGCGCTGATCCAGCGCAGCCTGTCGACGGCATCGGCGGCAAAGACGCGGCTGCTGTACGCCGAGGAGCAGTGACGGCTGACGTCCGGCGGGCGGCGGATCAGGGCGCTCATCGGGCGACAAACGCAGAACCGCCGTTTTGAGCGACACTGCTGAGATACTTCGCAGGCGGCTTGCCAAGCGCTTTCTTGAACATGGTGATGAAGGCAGTGACCGATTCGTAGCCGAGATCGGCCGAAACCTGCTGCACGCTCGCCCCGGAGGCCTGCGCGCGCAATGCGACGATCAAGTGCAATTGCTGGCGCCAGCGCCCGAAGGTCAGCCCTGTCTCCTTGACCACGAGACGGGCGAGACTGCTTTCGCTGAGCGCGACGCGATTGGCCCATTCCGCCAGGGTGCTGCGGTCGGCAGCATCTTCCGCCAACGCCACCGCGATGCGCCTCAAGCGCGGCTCGGACGAGACCGGCAAATGCAGCTGCTGGACAGGCATGCGCGGCAGTTCGGTGAGCAGAACCCTGGCCAGGAGCTCGCCCCTCGCGTCATTGTCCTCACCGCGATCCGCCAGCTCGATGATGAGCTCGCGCAGCAACGGCGAGATCGAAAGCGTGCAGCACCGGTCCGGCAGGTCGGCAGCTTCGGGCTCGATATAGACGAAAAAAATCCGGGCATTGGCGGTCGCGATATTGCTGTGCTCCATGTCGCCGGGAATCCACACCGCGCAATGCGGCGGCACCATCCACAGGCCGCTGGGGACGCGACATGTGACGCCGCCGCCGAGCGCGAAGACGAGTTGCCCTTTGCGGTGGCGGTGGTCCGGCACCTCCGCCCTGGTTTCGGTAACGTCAACGCGCACGGCGATTGCCGAGGCGAGGACATCATCCGGATCGAAAGGCCAGGGGTAGCGGAGAGGCTGCCTCATATCGACTGATTTTAGCGATGAAATGCAAAGATATCTAAATTACCCAAACAGGAAAGTCGATAGTTTAGGGCCTTGAGTAACTCAGAAGACGGCAGGGCGGGCTTTCAGTGCCCTGCTTGCGTTCCGAACGTCGGGCCGACAAGCCGGCGCGAAAAACAGGCTGGCGGCCGCCGCGCAGCAAGAAGGGACGATACCAATGCTCGCTTTGGTCACATCTTCCGAGAGCGCCACCGGGTTGAAACTCGCCGAGCTTGGCGAGCCCGAGCCCGCCCCGCACCAGGCGCTGGTCTCAGTCCGGGCAGTCTCACTGAACCGCGGCGAACTGCGCCTGCTCAAGATCCGCCCGAACGGCTGGGTGCCTGGCCAGGACGTCGCCGGAATTGTCGAGCGCGCGACGGCCGATGGCTCCGGGCCGGCCGTCGGCGCCCAGGTTGCGGCGCTGGTCGACGAGGCCGGGTGGGCCGAACGTGTCGCCGTTCCAACAGACCATCTCGCCGTGCTGCCGGACGATGTCAGCTTCGTCGCCGCCGCCACCGTTCCGGTCGCCGGCACGACCGCGCT
>NZ_AYVY01000042.1 GCF_000503055.1 Mesorhizobium sp. LSHC420B00
ATGGCGACGGCTGCCGGGTTATAGTGGCGGACGACGGAATCGGCCTGCCGGAAGGCGAGATGTGGCCCAAGCCAGGCAAGCTTGGAGCGCTGATCGCGCGATCGCTGACCGAGAACGCCAAGGCGCAGTTCGCAGTCGACTCTAGCGCTAGCAAAGGGACGAAGGTGACCATCATCTTCAAACGATCGGCGGCAGCAAGCTGAAAAATGGCCGTCGAACATACTGCACTGGGTTGCGTTCATATCGCGGCCTTGAACAGTGTGCTTGCAAATAGGCCCGAGGTCTTCGAGACGGCTTCCATCACGCGGTCCAAATTTCCCGGTCGAAGGGCCGCATTATTATTGGCGGGGAAGCAGGGACGACGTGTGGGGGCGGTGCGCTCGCTTGGGTTAGCGCATAAGGCCCGCTGTCCGAAGGGCGTGCTCGATGAGGTTCTTCACGCCCGGCTGGCCCGATGCGTTAGTACGCGGGGACTGGAGGGTGGCGGTTGACTCCGAGGACGCCGTCTTCGCCTTTTCCATAGCTGGTATCTCCAAACGGGATGGCACGTGCTGGCGAGCAGGCAACTCTGGCCTCGATGTCGTGGAGACACCCTTCTCCGTTACCAAGATGCCCCAGAACCGCGCGATCTCCTGAGTGGAAGAGATGCCGACATCAAGCATAAAGGGTCCCGGAGCGCCGAGGCCGTTGCCGAGCGGTGTACCGTGGCCCATCCCAGCGATCATGTTGACCTCGATCAAGACTTCTCCCGCGCCATCACGCCAAACTTGCTTTGCGTGCTGGCCGGCAGCCTAAAGATGCGTTAGCGCTTTTGCCCGATGGACCTCCCGCCAGTGGCTCGCGAGCGCTTCGGCGTTGGAAGGCGAAACCGTCTGGTCGGCGGTGCCGTGGCAAATTGAGATCTTCGGCCACGGTCCTCGATGATGCGACGCGCCGCGGAGTTCGTTGCAGATCCTGTTCCGACGGGCCGCCATGTCCACGCATTCTATCGAACGCGTCCGGGATTGTCGTTGCGCTGCCGTAGGGCAGGCCGGCAATATCGCACAGCCTTCCAAATACTTCCGGATATGTCGCCAGCATGGCCGCTGCCATTGCGCCTCCAGCCGAAAAGCCCGTGGTCGAGACCGTGGGTGACGACCATCGTCTTGATCATCTGGCGGATCGAAAGCGCCTCGCCCGAACCGCGCTTGGCGTCGTCAGGCTGGAACCATTTGAAACAGAGGCTTGGATTGTTGCCGCGTTGCTGCTCGTGAAAGAGCAGGGCGAACCCGGTTTCGTCCGAAAGTCGCGACCATCCGGAGTGACGGTTGTACGCTGCCGCAGTCTGGGTGCAGCCATGCAGCATGACGACGAGCGGAGCGCCTTTGGGCAGTTCATCGGGAAGATAAAACGTGGCCCCCAACGCGCCGGGTTTGGTACCGAACTCGGCCAGCGTCTGCAGATGGTTCGACCCGCTACGTTTGGGAGTATGTGACGCATATCGCGCTTACAACGCGGCGATACTTGCGACGTATCGGATATTTTTCGCAATCGAGCCGCCTCCGGTTGTGATGCCCGAATGGACCTCGATCCGCGCAACGCATACGCAGCAATATCGCTGCCGCATTGCACAATAGCAAGGTAGGTGGGGAGACAAAGTCCGGCCGAGCCCTGGAGCTGGGCTTGGAGGAAACCTGATGGTGGGCAGACCGCTTCCTTGTCGCGGTGCCGCTTGCCGCCCTGCGCTGCCGCTGCGATGGCGATGTATTCTGGGCGTAGCAGTTCAACAGACGCTTTGTCGGCCGACGCGCTTGCCGCAACCGCCCCGCCAAGACAAACCAAGTGGGGCGGACGGTGGCGCACTCCGGAGGTCTACGGGAACATGACACGACAGTGACCGGCGAGCTTCGCAAGGCGTGCCTCCGTTGCCGCATGCTTCACTTAACGCGGAGCACCCGACTTCTGCCCCATCTCCCGGCCGCCTTCTCAGATCGTGTGGGGCTGGAGATCTCGATGAACGGGATGCGGTCCATGACGGATACTCCCCGCTCCGATGCTACACCGAAACTCGATCCAGAACAGCTGCAGCTGCGGGCCTCGCCTCGCCGCGCTGTGCGCTTCAAGCGCAGCATTATTGTCGCCATTGCAGCTGTTGCTTCCGGCACCGTTCTAGGCGTCACCATGATGGCGCTGCAGGGACCGGCGCTGCGCATCAAAGAGCAGGCTGACGAGCTTTACAACACTGAGCGGAAGCCAACCACGGAGGCAATTGAAAGGCTGTCTAAGGACTATTCCGGGATCAAGCCCAAGCCCCCGATGCTTGGACCACCGCTGCCCCGCGACCTCGGCCGCCCCACTCGCTACTGACGGCGCGCTCGCGAGCGGCTTCGTAACCGCCGAGCTACACCACCTGATGGGACACGACCGACGAGCCTTCCCAAGGCCGGTAACTTGCGGCTGGCGGGCTGTCCAACTGGGTGCGTCCGAGCAATTGGATTCCCCGGTGTAGATACTGGATCTCGCCTTGGCCGGCTGCATTCCTGGCTGCGTCCCCTACGATACATTGTCGAGCAGGGTCGACTTATCCAAGCCTTGTGTCGGCTCAGGCGGCCATTCACCATTCGGCGTCATCTCGTTGACTGTCTCGGGTAGATCCCGCGCAATCCTTCTGATTAGCTCGTCGCGCGAAAGACCCGTGTGCATCAAAATGGACGTGAGTGTACCTTCGTCCATTGCCGCTTCGACGTCCCTTGGCTCGATCGGTTGGTTTGGCCCGCTGCCAACCCACGAGTCGACCTTCGATCCTGCCCCCACCTCCCTGAACCGGTCGAGGATCTCACCAAGGTCAGCCCTCGACACGCCATTCGTTATCTGAGCCAGAATTCTGCGTTGCGGGTCGTTTGGGTTAAGATACCCCGCTCCCGGAATCAATTCACAGAGCTTGTCGCGATTTTGGTATGCCAGAACGCCAAGCATGGCGATCGCCAATCTTCCCAGATTTGCCATTTGGTCTCCTCCACGGTTGAGCGAATCGAAGCCAAGTCTCGGCGGATGCCGACGCGTGTGGGCTCGAACAACTTCTTGCCGGTCGGCTCGCCGGCGGAGAGGGCGCGTCCTCGGGTACTCTTTTTCCATCTGACGTCTTCTCCTGACGCAGAACTTCGGGGCGCTTGGCCGCTGTCGCCTGCGCCGATCGAACGCCCTAACCCGGCGCCTTCCGGGTTTGTTCCGCTTGTCAGAGTTTGTCGGCGACGGTAGGGGGCACGACCCGACGGGTAACTCTACCGGCTCGAGAAATAGAGTCTGCCCAACTTGACCATACTTCAGAACGACGGCGGCTCGGTTAGCCTCAGCTACCTTGGACTGCCGCCGGCTCGCGCACAAATTTCAATTTCGGCGGGACGGCGAACACCCTGAACCGCTCAGCCAGGCTGTCAAGAGCGTGACGCATGCCCACTCCCGCAGCAGCCGCACCGTGTCCACTGATGACCATCTGCGGGTTCAGGGCAGCCAGGTGCTTCACGGATCTTTCCGCCGCATCCCAGTCCGGCGTGAAGTAGCGCGGCGGACCGTGCATCTCAAGATCCTGAACGGCGACCTCATAGACTGACTCCTGACCGGTGGTGATGAAAGCGTCCCCTACGATCAGCGAACGGTCCTTCTCGCGCCAGAGCGAGATATGCCCAGGCGCGTGCCCGGGTGTGTGTAACCATAGCCATCCGGGCATTCCGGGGATCGATCCGTCGGCAGGTAAGAGTTCCAAACGGTTGCCAAGATCAATTGGCCCGCGTGGAAAAAGCGGCGACAGCAGCGCCATCAGTCCACCCCCGACCCAGGGATCGGGTGGCGGATAGGATGCCGTTCCGTCCAAATAGGAGTGCTCGAGTGGATGCGCGAAGACAGGCACGTCCCATTTATTTGCGAGGTCTAGAACCGTTCCCACATGGTCGAAATGGCCGTGGGTCAGGATGATCGCGGCCGGCCGTGCGTTCGTGCCAAACCGCCTTTCCGCGACCGCAAGAATGCTGCTGCGGGACGTCGGCAACCCGGTATCGATCAGCACCCAGTTCCGATCTCCGCTGCCCGGTGCGCCGAAGAACACGACATTGACGATTGCTAGCCGCAAATAGCCCAAGTCCGGTGCGATGCTCCAAGCGCCGTCGCCACGATCCTCGCGCCTGGCGTGGTCGATCTCGGAAAGTCGAATCTGAACGGTCATGTGATCCCGTGCCTCTCTTGTGCTGAGCAGCCGCTCGAGTCGATCGGCGGTGGTACATCGCCCCGAACTTGGCACGGCCCCCCTTGTTCCTCATTCGCCCCCAGCTCCGGACGGTCCACCACAGGAACAAGGCTCGACCAATCGGTTCGGCATTACCCGCCACGCAAGGACGAGCTGGACTGAGCAACGAAGATGGCGCGCGCCCGATTGGATGCGGTATTTCGCCAACGCGGTTCCCGGTCCTAACAAGGCGGCCGAGTTCGAAGCCGACTGCTGAAAGGAGACTTCGAATGAGCGAAGTGGGGCGCAGGGACGAGCACCAGGTGGAGGCTCCGGTTCCGCAAGCTTCGCGCTTCGCCAGTTTTTTCATGGCAGGCTTTGAGTGCTCCTCGCACCGGCGCAAGGACGGGGTTCGCCTCGATCTTATTCGTGCGACCTCGCGTAATTTGCATGCCCTGGGCGCCTACCGCGGCTGCGCCGAACTCGGCCTTCGCACCATCCGCGACGGACCGTGGCGACACCGTCTCGATCAAAGCGGCACTACGCGAAGCTCGGGAGACTGCGCCTTATTTGGTGGCCTCCGACGAAGAACTAACCNCTGCGTGGCTTTCGACTGTCGCGAGTAGCTGTCAGCCAACTTCAGCCGCTGTGGCATCGCAACGGAAGCGCGCCGTCCTGCGCCATTTTCACCAGTCAGAGGTAATCCGCAATTACCTTCGCAACCTGCTAACTCTGCATGTAGAACGGGAACTGCGGGCTGAGCAAAGGTATTTGCTGGAGGAACTTGATAAGGTCGACAAAGAGTGACCGCATGGCTCTCCACTGGTTCAACCCTCCGGTCCCCGTCAAGACCGAGCGTCCCGGGATCATCCACAACGTCAACAACGCCGAGACAGCCGGCGAGGAGCTGATGAAGTGGACCAAGCGTGGCCCCTGCTGGGACCTCGCGGTGCGCGTTTGCATGGCCGTGATTTTCGACGAGATGGAACCTGAGGAGGCCCGCAAGGCGNTGCTGGGACCTCGCGGTGCGCGTTTGCATGGCCGTGATTTTCGACGAGATGGAACCTGAGGAGGCCCGCAAGGCGTTCCTGGCTGCTGCAAAAGAGGAGGGGACATTACTCCCCCCAATAACAACTAGCTAAATTGGATGCGGTATAAGGTTCTAGGTGTCTCTGACCAAAACCGCCTTCGCGAAAGGAGCCCGCCGCCAGCAAGGGGAGGCGACGGACCCCCCTACAGCGGCTGCACATCCACGAAGAATCCCGCTGCAACCTCTAAACCTGCGAGGGCCTACATCGTTCCCTTAGCTGCGGCTAAAGCGGGGTTGGTCAGCGGGCTCTTGCCGCTCTAAGTTCCCCCTTATGGGTCCTCTCTGGTTCTCTCCACCGGTCTACGTGAAGACGAAACGTCCGGGCATTCGCAATGGGGTCAGCCACGTCGAGGGAGCCGCCGAGGAACTCATGGGGTGGGACACAAAGGGCCCGAAGTGGACCAAGGCGGTCCAATCCTGCGTCGATGCNGTCAACGGGCTCTTGGCGCTCTAAGTTCCCCTTATGGGTCCCCTCTGGTTCGCTCCCCCGGTCTACGTGAAGACGAAACGTCCGGGCATTCGCAATGGGGTCAGCCACGTCGAGGGAGCCGCCGAGGAACTCATGGGTGGGACACAAAGGGCCCGAAGTGGACCAAGGTGGTCCAATCCTGCGTGGACGCGTTCGAGGACAGAGTCTTCCCCCAAGAGGTCGTCAGCCTTTGAGGCGGCTGCCAAGGAGGCCAACGTGTATCGTTTTTTGCCGACTCTGCTATGAAGGCAGGTGCGGTGGCGGACCGGAGACCGGAGCATCTTTGGGTGATCGAGGCCGTGGGAGAGCAAGGGTCTTCGTCCGCCGTTCCATCGAACCCGAACAGTCGCCTGGGCCGCAAGCGAAGCCCGATTAGGCAAGGATGGGACAAGATGGAAATCATTGTTGGCATCGACCTTTCCAAGGATCGGCTCGACGTGCATGTTTTGCCGTCCGGCGAGGCGTTCTCGGTGGAGAATGACCACGCCGGGGTGGTAGGATCTGGTTCGGCGGCTGGCAGCCCTTTCGCCGGCCGTTGTCGGATTGGAGTCGACAGGCAGCTTCGAGAGACTGGCGGTCGCCGCCTTGGCAGGCGCCGGCTGGCGATTGTTGTGGTCAATCCGGCGCAGGTGCGCGCCTATGCCAATGCACTCGGCAAGCGGGCCAAGACCGACCCGATCGATGCTGCCGTCATTGCCGCTTTCATCGCTGCGACCAAGCCGCAATTGCGGCCCTTGCGCGACGCCGAAACCGAGACCCTGGCCGAGCTCGTCGCCCGCCGGCGTCAGATCGTGCAGATGATTGTGGCGGAGGACAACCGTGCTCGCACGGTCATCGCGAAACAGGCGCAAAAGAGCATCCACCGGCTGCTCGTCGCGCTTCGGCGTGAGCTGGCAAGCCTCGATGCGGGCATGGACGATCATATCCGCAAGTCCCCAGTCTGGCGGGTCAACGAAAAGCTGCTTTCCTCCGTGCCGGGTGTCGGTCCTGTCGTTGCCCGCAGCCTGATCGCCGAAATGCCGGAACTGGGCAGCCTCGACCGCCGGTTCACCCCCGCAGCCGCAAATGTCAAAGGGGGCGGAACCGTGACTTACGGGCTCTACAAGGACATTGCCCGAACTCAGCCTTGGGGTGATGCGTCGATGGCTGGCAGCATGGTGACGGGAACTGGCACCGGACACCCCAGCCTTGACCGTTTATGGCCGGGTGCCTCCGCAGGCCATGCCGTCGGCCGGTGTTTACACCGACACTGTCGTCGTCACAGTCACTTACTGAGTGGGACACGATGCGGCCCGGGGAGCGATGTTTACTTGGGCAGCCTGGCTAAAGCAACAATGGACGCGAACGCCAATCCGACAGCAATGAGCATTTTATGAGAACCTAGCCGACCGAGCAGCTTCATTGGCTAACCGGTCGACCTCCTCGTTCAATGGATCGCCATTGTGGCCACGCACCCGTTCCCAGGTGATATCGCGGCCGGCAACGAGGGCTTCCAGTTCCTCCCACAGGCTACGGTTTAGAACTGGCTTGCGTTGAGCCTTGCGCCAGCCCTTGGCTCTGCAACTCAAAACTCATGGTGTCTCCCTGGTATTTGACGAATCCCAAAGACACGAAACAACGCCGGTGACCACGACGACGGCTCCCGGCAGGTCGGCCATTCGTCAACCCTATCGGGATAGTTCCGGGCGGGAGTTGACGTCCTCACCCTCTTCGGGATGGACGCCTACCCTGTGTTCGTAGACAAGCGTCCCGCCTTTCCAGCCGGTATAAAGGAGCAGCAGAACGACAATCGTCGACAGCGCCAGGCCCCAGGGCAAGGCGCCCTCGGCGGCACCGGCGCTTAGGCGCAGGATGAAGCTGGCCAGCGCCAGCACCACGGCCACGACGTTGCCGACCATATGGTGCCACGCGGCATTGATGGACCGCACCCTTGAATTTCCAAGAAAATCGGCAAAGCCGGCCAGCGCCGCGGCGGCGCTCATCAACAGGGCAAAGCCGAGCAGCCAGAAGGATGCTTCGGCCCAGAATGCATTGCCGGTCGACCAAAACACTAAATCCGACAGGAATACCGACACGAGCAATGCGATCGGGAAAGGGATCAGCATGGGGTGAATCGGATGGCTGCCGATCTTTGCGGTGGTTGCAACGCCCAGCAGATGATTTGCGCGATCGTCAGCCATGCCCAACAACGTTGAAGGCGGCCCGGGGGTTCCAGACCGGCGCGAACAGCAGCAATCAGTCGCTATCGAAAGTTGTTCTCAGCGGCGCGATGCGCAGGATGAAAACCTTCGACTTAAATATTCCGAGCCGCGCAGCCGAACCGCCATTCGGCCTCGGCGGCCTTGGAAATGCCGATCCTGCGGCCTGTCAGAACTTGCTGCGTTCGCGCGGTGGGTCTCGACGATGACGCCGCCGACGCCGTGGAAAAGGGCGGGCCGCTGGGCTTACAAGCCGATACGTCTTCCCGTCGGTCTGTCCTGGTGCGGGCAAAGGCCCGACGGCGGTACATTCAACGTTTCTAGATTGACGAGCGCACGCCCGCAAACGCCAAAAAGCCAGGCGCACCTTCGCGGCGGGATCTGGCCCGCCACACAATGGCGGAGCCAACTCCCTAGCGCGCCAGCGGTAGTTTCGACGTTGAAACAAGTTCTTCCTCGTGTGTAATTCCAGCGGTGTAGTTTGCAAGGATACGAGACGCCAGCGCTTCGCGCCGCTGTTCAGATTGACCTTCGAACTTGAGCCGATCGAACACGCGGCCCAGCAACGCGAGTTCGGATGGATTGAAGACGCCTGCCTCTTCAGCTTTTCGGTGGATCGGCATGTGTCCCTCCCACGCCGGATGAGTATGCTGCGCAACTAATCCCATTTGGCTGACGCCTGAGCGGCAATGTCATGGGCGGCTTCTTCGAGACCAGCCGCATTGTTAGTATTGACGCTCGCGCTTTCTCAGAAATCCAACGTGCGCGTGATGCCGAAAGGTGCAGCTACCTTTTTGTGTATCTCGATTGGGAACACGGGACCGCCGCGAAAGTTCGGTGCACGCAGCGAACCCTCCCCTCCAGGTATTGCTGCAGATCGGTATCCCGATCGGCCCGCGCTCCCCGCAAGGGCGCGGGCCTCGGCCTTTGGTGCTCATGCCATCTACTTCGATCCGCAAGATGGAATATGATCTGGATAGAAGGACCCTCTCGGTGTGGTTCGTCGCCAGCGGTAAACGGTACGAGTTTGAGGGGGTACCGCCGGAAACCTTTGCCGCGTTCCGGGCCGCNTTTGTGTCGGCGTCTGGCTGGCTGAATTCCACATACAGATGCAGTTCGTCCGGCACGAAGACGACCCTCCACGATCCTTTGATGTCATTGGCAAGGTTGTAGGCGAGGGCGGTCATGGCGGGGCACTCCTTTCGCCGTGGAGCGTGCCTATCTCACGGGAAAATTCTATCACCAGAAGTTGGTATTGACGCTCGCGCTTTCTCAGAAATGCAACGTCGGCGTGATGCCGAAAGGTGCAGCCGCGCTCCCCGCAAGGGCGCGGGCCTCGGCCTGTGGTGCTCATGCCATCTACTTCGATCCGCAAGATGGAATATGATCTGGATAGAAGGACGCTCTCGGTATGGTTCGTCGCCAGCGGTAAACGGTACGAGTTTGAGGGGGTACCGCCGGAAACCTTTGCCGCGTTCCGGGCCGCGTTCGCCAAGGGCCGCTATTTCAACGACCACATCCGCAACAATTTCCGCTACCGTCTGGTTGCGAGCGATAGCGACCCGGGATGACCTGACCTGCCGGCGGCTCAATCGTCCTGTCGCTCCAACCGGCGGTTGGTGGACGCGTTGCCGCTGTGGCGCTTAGGGTTGGTTACGGTCCGCGCTCACTTGGCAAGCCCAACCCCCCGCATCCCCCCGCCTGGTGCAAAGCGTTTGATCGGTCCCGCCGTTCTGGCAGTGCGGCGGGACTTTTTTGCGGTCCAGGTGGAACATCGGCGCGCGGGGAAGGCGCGGTGCACGCAGCACCCTTTTCTCATCCAACGTACGTCGCTGGCGCTNTGGACTATTGCTCGACCGGAAGCGGCTCGTGCTGCGGCTCAGCGTGGTGGAACACCTGTCCAAGATCGCGCGCGTCGAACGTTTGGCCGCAGACTGGGCAGTAGACCAAGTGCTTCGACTCGTCCTCTACCGGCCCGTCATGCGGCCTGCCCTCATAGCCTGTCGCGATGTTGTCGGTTCTAATCTGGGGCAACGACAAGTGCCTTTCGTCGTTTTGGCGGCCGATATTTCTCCATTAGCCGGACCTTGTCACGGTCGACCGTGACCAGCGGCCCGAGGTCGATAGTCACGGTGTCCTCGTCGATGCGCGTGACCTCGCCTTTCAGGTCGATTTGCTGGCCTCGGTTCACCTTGGTGTGGTCGATCATGGAATGTGGGAAGTCGTAACCTGGGATCGAGACCCTTACGCGGTCCTCTGTTACCCGCGTCAGAACCCTGGCCGTAATCGCCACCTGGTCACCAATGCCTATTCTCCGAGCCATGCCATGGATTCTGGTGCGGGCAGTGTCTTCTTCAAGAGATTCTAATATACGCCGGCCATCCTAAGGCTGACCTACGACCAGAGTTACAAAAGTTGAACTTCATCGGGGAACACTCCTTCTGTCTGCCTGTTCAATTTGCCGGGCGCATCCCGCGCATTCAGACAGGAGAAAGCAGATGAAACGCATCCTTTTGGCTTCGGCCGTGCTGGCGGTGTCGGCCGGGCTTTCCTTTGCCCAGACGACCAGCGGAACTTCGAGCGGAACCTCAACGAGCGGAACCTCGACCACGACAACCATGCCCAGTACGACGGATCAGGGCACCGGCACGACGAGCAGCGGCACCAACATGTCCGGCGATCAGGGCACCGACACGACGACCACCAGCGGCACCACAAATCCGAACTCGGCCAGAGACTGCGCGCCCGGCCAGCAGACTGGCAGCGCTCAGCAGGCGGCGCCTGGTCAGCAGGACAAGACAGCCAACACCGCCGCGCCAGGCCAGGTGAAAAAGACCGACGAAGGTTGCTGATTGGCACGTCGGCACAGGTTGGAGTCGCCAGCGTGTGGCTGGCCAGTCTCCCCCGACCACCGCGTGAACTCAACTCGGCTGGCGAGCAAGTTGCCGCCAGCCGAGCATCAGTCCAGGAACCTTTGCGCTTGCTTGTGCTTCAGCGCAGCACGCCTGGCCTCGTTTGCTTTCGGTCAGATAGATACGCGATCGCCTCTATTCTAGCGCTGAACAGACCTGATGGCGCGCTCATCCACAGACATTCGCCAAAAGCCCGCGTCTCTGGATTGAGGAGACGCGGGCTGGTCGAAGCACCACCGATCGTGCAGCAGTATCGTATGGAGAATGGACTGCGTGCACCGAACCTTCCCGCGCCCCGGTGTTCCACCTGGCGCGCAAAAACTCCCGCCGCACAATGCCAGGGCGGCGGGACCGATCAAGCGCCTTTGCACCAGGCAGGGACTTCGGGGGTGGGCTTTGCGAGGTGCGCGCGGAGCGAAAGCGAACCTAGGGCAACAGCGGCAACGCGTCCACCGACCGCCGGTTGGAGCGACAGGACGATTGAGCCACCGGCAGGTCAGGTCATCCCGGGTCGCTATCGCTCGCAACCAGATGGTAGCGGAAATTGTTGCGGATATGGTCGTTGAAATAGCGGCCCTTGGCGAACGCCGCCCGGAACGCGGCAAAGGTTTCCGGCGGTACCCCCTCAAATTCGTACCGCTTACCGGTGGCCACGAACCAGACCGAGAGGATTCTTCTGTCGGGATCGTATTCCGTTTTGCGTATCGATGTGGAGGGCATGACGGCGGCTCGAATCGAAAAGCAATCAACGAGCGGAGACGCCGTCGCGTTCCTTGTGACTATGGTGGTGCGGTGAGGCACAAGGCTCAATGCGGAGCGCCAGCGGTCGCGATCGGGCCGTTTTCGTTGCGCCGATCTTTCGCGATCTTGGTCTTCCCCACGCATCGCTGCAGGATTTCGCGAGGTGAATTGAGACCCGCCCCGACGCTGATCCTCTGCGACTGTCAAGAGCCGTTCGGCGGGCTTTGCTCCGGAACAATGTCTTGTTCCGAAAGTTTTTCCTTAAGTAGCAAAGGAGATTCGAAATGTCAGAAAGCCGGGAATGGTTTGTCCAATGGCTTAGAGACGCTCATGCCATGGAAGAGCAGGCAGAGACGATGTTGAACGGGCAGTTGCGTCGTATCGAGAATTATCCCGAACTGAGCGACCGGATCCGACAGCACCTCGACGAAACCAAGCAGCAGGCCGCTCGGCTGAGGACTTGTCTCGATCAGATGGACGAGGGTTCATCCACGATGAAGGACGCTGGCGGCAAGCTGACGGCGATGGCGCAATCGCTGAGCGGTGTCTTCGCCGGAGACGAGGTGATGAAAGGATCGCTGGCGAGCTACACGTTCGAGCACATGGAAATCGCCTCCTACTCGATCCTGATTGCCGCTGCTCGATCGCTCGGCGAAACCGAGGTTCTTCGGGCTTGCGAAGAGAACCTGCGAGAGGAAGTCGCGATGGCGGNCATCTTGCCTCAACGACCGAGCAGTTCCTTGCGCGGGCCGAAGCGGACAGCGACAGCGCCAAGCGGTGATCGGGTGGGAACGTAGTGATCGTGAAGTCGGGCTCGGCGCGAGGCCCGTTAACACCGGCTCCGATGGCGACGGGAGAGCTTCCGCGGCTTGGAACTGAATAGGAGCGGCGGCGGACGGCAACGATCGAGAGTGCCCAGAGATGGTTGCCGCCAAAGAGAAACACAGCGAAAATTGCTTGTAAGCGTTGCCGTCGCATCAAAGCGCGCTCGATCCTGCTTCCGGCGTCGGCGTTCTTCGGATTTACCGGAACGACGTACCTGAAGGCGAAAAATCGATTTCCGCTCCACGCTCCTCATTTGTGGCCATCGCCGGACCGAGAGGAAGTCCGCCGCTCCGCTAACACGGGCCTGGGCGCGCCAAGGTCATCGCTGAATGTAAAGCCATTTCTGCAGAATTCGACGCACACAATGCCGATCCGAGGCCAACTGGGAGTGCATACCCCAGCTTGGAATTGTGCGGAACCGTACGAAGCCGATTGCAAGCAACCAACCTGGTTGGCCGGGCATTAATTTAGGAAATTAGGGCCAGCATCGGAGGAAGACCATGCTGCACGTTAACATGCCTGGCGAATTTGAGGTTGGCGAGGAGGTTGCGCTGGCAGGTACCGTCATCACGATTCTCGCCAGCGGGCGCGCCAGGGTGAGCATTCCTTCGCATGACCATCCTTATACGATTGATCCGCCACCCAAAGTCCGGGCCGGCGACCGAGTGGTTCTGGTTGGGGACGTCACCCGCATCGATCGCGGGGCGAACAAACTCTCTGTGCGGATTGACTGCGGCGGGGTGATCACGGTGGACAAGTCGGCGATCACTCGGCTGAGAAAGCACCGCCGGACTTCACCGGGTTGACGCTCCGGCGATACAACGGCCGGTGTCGGCGTAAGGAAGGGGGGCGACGAACGGATAAGCGGGAGTTCGACGGCTAGGGCACGAGTCCAGCCTAGTGCGTCGCTGGCGTCTTCGGACTACTGGTGAAGCAAGTCCGATGTGCGCCTATCGCGACCCCGCTTCACCTGCCGTCCAGCCGTTCGCGCATTCGCGATCGTCGCTCTCGGCAACAGGCGGCGCGCGCGGCCAGGACGTGTCGCATGTGCGCGCTGTCGAAGGAGGCGCCCAGCAACATTGCGCGTGAAGCCAACGCGGGCATCCGATCGATCGTTAACCTTTCTCTGCAATGAGCGCCTTGTCGCCGGCGATGGGCCTCCGGCTCTTACACATTATGGAGATCACATGTTCCGGCACCCGATTCCGGGAGCAGGTCTGCTTCGGAGCGTCGTGACAGAACTGGGCGACATGGTTGCGGTGGAGTAGGCGCCGTCGCCCTGGATGAATAACAACTGTCGCATGTGGTGCATGCATTGTGGAAGCTTTCGGTCGGTCACGGCCGGGGCCGCATCGACGACGACCGCAACGGCATCAAGTCGTTGCCGAAAGCCCGCAAGGTCTCTGTCAAGACAGCGTGCCGGCGAAGGTCCGCCCTCGCGACAGGGATTCGTTCTAGCCCGATCGGTCGGGACGCGACCGGCCAGATGAGCGAGAGCTTACCCTCGGTGTTGGTCTCGACCCGGTTCGCATAGAGGCCGCGAAGGGACATCTCCAAACGCTCATCGACGGTCGTCGATCACTGCCGACTACGAGTCGAGGTCGTAGCTCGTGGCCTAGCTCGTTGTGATGAAGCGCCTCTGCCATACACCTGATGTCGAACGCCTGGCCGCACGCCGGGCAGAGGACGAAATACTCCTCCTCCCGAAGTCGCGATGCATCGTATCTTGCGGGATGACGATGTCATTGTATTCGTCGGGCATCGGGTCCTCCGGCAACGCCGCCCGCCATGCTGGAACGCCTGCCGGCATGATTTGTTTCAAAGTTACTGCGCTTAAGAAGGAAGCCCGGAACGGGTGAAGCACAATGCCGGTAAGCGCAAGGCGACGGCGCCCGAAACTCATCACGTGAGCTGAACGACTGCTTTTGCCAACTCGATGCTCGAAAGCTGCCGATCTGCTTAGGCCGGTTCCGGACATTCGTGACCGGCCTCATAAGTCATAAGAAGCGCCCATCACCGACGGGACTCAAGCCGACATTCCCCGAGCCTTTCGCCAGGCATGGATTCTTTGCCAACCGCACATTTGAAGCCTATGCTTCCCACATCGGCCGCCAGCGCTTCGGACGCAGCCGACAGTAAGAGGTACGTGCTCTTGCCCGCATGGGAGAGAGAGCCATGCCCCAATCCCTTCTTCGCAACCATGTATTGAAAACCCTCTCCTCGGAGGATTTCGCGCTTTTGAAGCCCTCACTGCATCACGTCGAACTGGGCATCAAAGACCAGCTGGAAGTCTCTTATCAGCCGATCGAGCATGTGTATTTCCCAGAGATGGGCATCGCGTCAGTGGTCGCTACGATGACCGGTGGGCGGCAAAGCGAAGTCGGCATCGTCGGCCATGACGGCATGACAGGAGTTGCCGTTATTCTCGGCCAGGACAGGTCTCCCAATGAAACCTATATCCAAGTCGCAGGTAATGGCTGGATCCTCCCGGTTGAAGCTCTTCGCTCTGCGATTGCGGAGAGCCAATTCCTTCGCGAGTCACTGCTTCGCTATGCCCACGCGTTCCTCATCCAGTCGTCCCGGACGGCACTGGTCAACGGCCACTCCAAAATCGAGGAGCGGCTGGCCCGCTGGTTGCTGATGGTCCAAGACCGCAGCGAAGGAAACAAGATTTACCTGACGCACGAGTTTCTGGCGACCATGCTTGGCGCTCGGCGCCCGGGCGTTACCACCGCCCTCCAAATGCTTGAGTATCGGGGACTGGTTCACGCCAGGCGCGGCGAGATCACAATCGTCGACCGCGTTGGAATGATACAACTCACCCATGGTGCTTACGGCGAGGAGGAGCAAAGTCACTTCGGCCTGGCCTTCGCCTGATTGTCCTGAATCAGACAAACCCTTGCAGGCTACCGAATTGGTGCCGTAAATCGTGTGGGTCAGGGTTCAGGGAGGAATTCTCGATGACCACCACTTTTGACACAGTCACGGTTGAAAGAGCCGCCGAAGCCTATGTTCTCTCCAGAGGCAAGGCCCACTTCCTTTCGATAGCACAGGCAATCCGCGCCATCCGAACACTCATGCCCGCATGCAGGGCCACCGACCGCGAGCTGGAGGAGCTCTTGGCGGCAGCATCCATTATTCACGGTGTGCCAGTCGCGTTCGACTTAAGAACAGCCGTGGCCGCAGAACCACGGCTCCATTCGTAGGGCCGTGATGCCTGCGCTCGCGCAGACGCCTACCTTTTCGGACGTTCGCCAAGCGATTGTCCGCCATCTGATCGACAACATCGGCAGCCCGAGCATTTCGATATCCGAGGTTAGCCACACCGTGAGGAGAATGCTTCCCTTTTGCGAACTCACGGACTGGCAACTTGGCGATCTCATTGCGCGAAGCGCGATCGATGCGGGGTTCGGGATTGAATCCGACGGGGTGGGTCCCGAAAACGCATGTCGAGGCTCAATAGCGGAACAGCCGCTTTAGCCATGTGGCTCCCAATCACGGACGGTCGGGTTGTGGCCCACGTACAGCAGCCAGGCGGCAACGCGCCTGATATCGCACTTTGACATCAACTCTGCCGCTTCCTGTTAGCCGAAGTTGCAAGCGGCCCCGCCAACAACCGTGGTTGCGCCTTTAGGGCATCGTGGTTAGGCGGCGAGCCGCGGGGAAGGCCGCTATGAAACGTGCGCAAAGAAGCGGTCGCGGAAACGCAGCTTCAGCTGGCCATGGCCCCGATGAGAACTCGCACTCCAGTTTGCGCGGCTGGGAAGATTTTGAGAATGACGGGCTCCTGCGATGATAGGCCGGGCGCACAAGCAGGTTAGGACGTTTGCCTGCGCCGTGCGAGATGCGCAAGGAGGGCCGCCAAACGCATCGCGTTCAGGACCCGCTTCGCAGGGACACCGCCCTTGCGCGCCATCTCGACACCCCAATGCATGTGGTCGAGCTNGTTTGCCTGCGCCGTGCGAGATGCGCAAGGAGGGCCGTCAAACGCATCGCGTTCAGGACCCGCTTCGCAGGGACACCGCCCTTGCGCGCCATCTCGACACCCCAATGCATGTGGTCGAGCTCGCGAATCGAATGAGCGTCCGGATTGATGCTGAAGATGCAGCCCTGATCGAGTGCCTTTTGATGCCAGCGCCAGTCGAGGTCGGGTCGCCACGGATGTGCGTTGATTTCGACAGCGACGCCGTGTTTCGCACACGCTTTGAGGACTTTGTCGACGTCGAGATCATNACGGATGTGCGTTGATTTCGACAGCGACGCCGTGTTTCGCACACGCTTTGAGGACTTTGTCGACGTCGAGATCATAACCGGGCCGGCGCAACAGCTGGCGACCGGTCATGTGCCCGATGATTGTCGTCCGAGGATTTCCGATCGCCTCAATGATACGCTCCGTCTGTTCCTTCTTGGGCAACTTGAAGCGGCTGTGCACGCTCGCGACGACGAAATCGAACTGCTCCAAGATATCATTCGGGTAATCGAGCGAGCCATCCGCCAGGATGTCCGCCTCAATGCCCTTCAGTATGCGAAATTTTCCATTGTATGCCTTGTTCAGCCGGTCAGCTTCGCGGTGCTGTTCAGCAATCTCCTGCAACGAAAGGCCGCCTGCATAGTGAGCGGACTGCGAATGATCGGCGACACCATAGTATTCGAAACCGCGGTTGCGCGTGGCTTCAGCCATTGCCTCAAGCGTTTCGGTGCCATCGGATGCGGTCGTGTGAGAATGCAGGATGCCATGCAGATCTTCATCCCGAATGAGGTCGGGCAGCTTCTGCTTTGCCGCTCGCTCAATCTCGTCCCTGCCTTCGCGCAATTCAGGCTCGATAAACTGCAGGTCTAGAGCTTGGTAGATTTCTTCTTCTGTCNTCAATCTCGTCCCTGCCTTCGCGCAATTCAGGCTCGATAAACTGCAGGTCTAGAGCTTGGTAGATTTCTTCTTCTGTCACTGACGCGATCAGCTTTCTCCCGCGATGAAGCCCGTCCGCGTTTAGGGTGAATCCCTTGACGGCCGCGAACGTCTTCAGTTGCTTAAGGTGGTCTGCCGAACCGGTTGCTTCGAGCAGGCTCGCGCCAAAGTGCTTCCTGTCCGTGACAACAAGCCTGAGGGTCGTATCCTCGATTCCAGTCGACTTTCTGGCCTGCGCTACCAGGGCGAAGTCGGAAACAAGCTCGCAACCGCGTCGGAAGTCACCTGCAATTTCCACGCGCGAAAACTCTGGATGCTGTTGCTTTACCGATATGACCGCATGGTGGAGAAGAGCGGCGGCCTTGTGCAGGTGAAGTTGCGTTTCGCCGCTTCGCACGATGGCCAGGTTCTGCAGNCTGAAGCGCGGCGCCGAGGCCTTTGACTGGGCGGATGCGGTCTTCTCTTGCAGCGGCCTCGAGCTCCGCCAGCGAGTTCACGCCGAGCGCCTGATGAAGCTTCAGTATCTTATCGGGACGAAGCCCGGGTATGGCAAACAGCTCCATCACGCCCGCTGGAACATCCTCGCGCAGCTTCTCAAGGCTTGGGTGCGTGCCGGTTTGGTAAAGCTTGGTCACGATGTCTGCGATCGCTTCACCGATCCCCGGGATCTTGGTGAGGGCGCCGGCGGCGATGATCCAATCAAGCGGCTGCGACAGAGCCGTCAGACTGTCTGCCGCGCGCAAGTATGCCTTTGTGCGATAGGGATTGTCGCCNAGTATCTTATCGGGACGAAGCCCGGGTATGGCAAACAGCTCCATCACGCCCGCTGGAACATCCTCGCGCAGCTTTTCAAGGCTCGGGTGCGTGCCGGTTTGGTAAAGCTTGGTCACGATGTCTGCGATCGCATCACCGATCCCCGGGATCTTGGTGAGGGCGCCGGCGGCGATGATCCGATCAAGCGGCTGCGACAGCGCCGTCAGACTTTCTGCCGCGCGCAAGTATGCCTTTGTGCGATAGGGATTATCGCCGCGCATAGACGCCCGTTGCGCGTATTCCCTCAAAAGACTGGCGACGGCCCTCGGATCGATTTTTGCCATGGCTTCAGCCAAACGAGGCCGATCTCCGCAGGTTCCAATCAGGCAAGACCATGAGCGCCGCGTTGCCCTTTAAATCCCGGCTTTTACTGCCTCTTCCCGTGTCGGACGCTACAGATTGGGCAAGGATTGGTCAGCGCGACCCCACCCCGCCAGAGCTTTGGAGGCTGCGCGTTTATTTAATTCAGGAGCATCGCCCACGTGGAAATGAGAGGGCGCATCTATTGTCTTCATCTCCGCCCACGTGATCGGTGCCGCGACAGGAGCCCCCGGACGTGATCTCGCGCTGTAAGGCATGATCGCGGTCGCCCCGCGCTGATTGCGTAGATAGTCCACAAAGATGCGACCCTTGCGGCGCGCCTTTGACAACACGGCCGTGAAATGGGCCGGATCGCTCCGGGCGACCGCCTGCGCCAGGCGAGACGCAAAGTCCTTCACCTGTGGCCACTCGGCGCCAGGGGTGAGCGGCGCGATGACGTGCACTCCTTTGCCTCCCGTCAACATCGGGAAAGTCGTAAGTCCCAGCGATTTAAGGATAGCGCGGAACTGAAAGGCAGCGGCGCGGACGGCCTCAAAATCGAGGCCTTCATCGGGGTCGAGGTCGAAAACGAGGCGGTCAGCCTTTTCGACATCCTCGATCCGAGCCCCCCATCCATGCAGCTCGATCGTTCCCATCTGGACGCAAGTCATGAGTCCGTCGGCATCGTCGACATAGAGATATGGTTCCTCGTGCCCGTCCTTCTCCGTGATGCCGACGTGGTGGACTTTGTCGCCAAAGCTGCCGGCGTCGTGTTTTTGGAAGAAGCACTTCTTCGCGCGGCCCTGTGGGCATCGAACCAGACTGATCGGCCGGCTGCCAACCCAAGGAAGCATGATCGCCGCGACCGCTGCGTAATGGTCGGCAAGCTGTCCCTTGGTGATGTTGGACTCCGGATAGATGACGCGGTCACGGTTACTTATCGCGATGGCGGTTGTCGCAGACGCGGCGAGATCGGCTGCATGACGTTCCGTCTCGATCACGACCGCCTCCGGCTTCTTGTCTTCACGGAGACCAAGATAGCTCGGATGTCGCAACGTCCCTTCATTTGTCATTTCGGTGAAGGCAATCTCAGCGACCAGTTTCGGACGGAGCCAGTGTGCGCCGCGCACTTCGGCGCGTGGTGCGTCGACGGTGGCGGCCTTCTGCTCAAGCGGCGCCATGATCTTCAAGAGACGAAGAAGTTCAGCGGTATCGAAGCCGGTGCCGACTTTGCCGGCGTAACGCAGCTTGCCGCGGTCATGAACGCCAAGGATCAAGGACCGAAACGCGCGGACCTTGTCGGACGGCGTCCAGCCGACAATCACAAATTCCTGCCGCCTGATGCATTTGATCTTCAGCCAGCTTGCGCCGCGGGCCGCCACATAACTCGAATCCGCGAGCTTTGAGATGACGCCCTCAAGGCCGGCTGCGCAGAAGCGATCGAGCAGCTCTTCTCCGCGGCCNGAATCCGCGAGCTTTGAGATGACGCCCTCAAGGCCGGCTGCGCAGAAGCGATCGAGCAGCTCTTCTCCGCGGCCGAGGATATGGTCGGAGTAACGAAGGACCGGATTTTTCGCAGGCAAGATCGCCTCCAGCTTCGCCTTGCGCTCAACAAGAGGAAGCCTTGTCAGATCTTCGCCGTCGAGCTGCAGCAGATCGAACGCATAAAAGTCGATAATCGCCGGGGCACCCTTCAATGCATTCTGAAGCGCCTGGAAGTTAGATCTTCCTTCCGCATCGACAACCACGGCCTCGCCGTCAATCAGGGCGGAGCGCACCTTGAGCTTGCGAGCCTCGGAGAGGATCGAGGGAAAACGCCTAGACCAGTCCAGACCAGATCGTGTGTAGGCTCGCGCCTCGCCACCGCCGACGGCAACGAGAATACGATAGCCGTCGTATTTCATCTCATGGATCCAACGATCGCCGGCAGGGACCGTGTCCACGAGCATCGCGAGTTGGACCGGCCGGAAAGCGGGCGGCGCTGAAGTGACCTCGTCACGAGCGGGCGACTTCGCTTGACTAGCGCTCGACGCATTGATTGCCTTACGCGACGTTGGCTTGACCACTCTGACCTAAACCATACTCAGAGACGAAACAGCGTTATCCGCGTCCAACGCGCGACTACTTCTTTAGTTTCGCTGCAGGCCGTATTGAGCTTTTCGCGATCATTGCCGACCCGTTTGATTAGCGCATCGGCCTGACGCCGTACTTCCTGCCTCCGGCCCTTCCATTCCCGATTTTCGCGCACAGCTCACAGGCAATAATCAAGAGCAGGAATGTGCCCTCAAATGCCGCCACAGCGTATCCGCTTTCTGCCATCGGGTTTCGAAGCCTGACATTCCGGTTCCTGTCCCCCTACCTCAACGTGCCCCATTGACGCCAAGTACCTCGCCCAAAGCAGCTCCGATGCCAGTTTCAAGAAGTGCAAAATGGCTCATAAATGGGCCGACCAGAGTGAATGCTCTCGTATCCGGGTCTATATCGAACAGCGCGGACTTGATCAGCATTAGACAGCCTAACGGGTCCTTCCCAATATAGCCATGAGCACCGGCCTGCTACTCACGGAGCACCCACTCCTCCTTGGCAGCAGCCTCGAAAGCCTGATGGACCTCTTCCGGAGTCACACGGTCCTGAATGTGGGGGTCAATCGGATCGCCCTCCAAGGCTGACAGGCAGAGGGTCGCCGCCTTGTGCCAGCGAGGCCCTCGCCGGGTCCACATCTTGAGCTGCTCAAGGGCTTCCCTCGCATTGTTACAGCCATGCCTGACACCGGTTTCAGTCTTCACGAACACCGGAGGGACGAACCAATGGGTTGCCATGATACCTCCTANTCAGGGGAGAGATACACGTTGGCCTCCTTGGCAGCCGCCTCGAAGGCTTCACGGACCTCTTGGGGGGAGGATTTGCCCTCGAATGCATCGACGCAGGATTGGACAGCCTTGGTCCACTTCGGGCCCTTTGTGTCCCACGCCATGAGTTGCTCGGCGGCTCCCTCGACGTGGCTGACCCCATTGCGAATGCCCGGACGTTTGGTCTTCACGTAGACCGGGGGAGCGAACCAGAGGGGACCCATAAGGGGAACTTAGAGCGCCAAGAGCCCGTTGACCAACCCCGCTTTAGCCGCAGCTAAGGGAACGATGTAGGCCCACGCGGGTTTAGAGGTGGCAGCGGGATTCTTCGTGGATGTGCAGCCGCTGTGGGGGGTCCGTCGCCTCTCCCTCACCGGCGGCGGGCTCCTTTCGCGAAGGCGGTGTTGGTAATAGACACCTAGAACCTTATACCGCATCCAATTTAGCTAATTGTCATTGGGGGACTAATGTCCCCTCCTCTTTTGCAGCAGCCAGGAATGCCTTGCGGGCCTCCTCAGGTTCCATCTCGTCGAAAATCACGGCCATGCAAACGCGCACCGCGAGGTCCCACCAAGGGCCACGCTTGGTCCACTTCATCAGCTCCTCGCCGGCTGTCTCGGCGTTGTTGACGTTGCGAATGATCCCGGGACGCTCGGTCTTGATGGGGACCGGAGGGTTGAACCAGCGGAGAGCCATGCAGTCACTCTTTGTCGGCCCTATCAAGTTCCTCCAGCAAATACCTTTGCTCAGCCGGCAGCTCCNATGCAAACGCGCACCGCGAGGTCCCACCAAGGGCCACGCTTGGTCCACTTCATCAGCTCCTCGCCGGCTGTCTCGGCGTTGTTGACGTTGCGGATGATCCCGGGACGCTCCGTCTTGACGGGGACCGGAGGGTTGAACCAGTGGAGAGCCATACGTCACTCTTTGTCGACCTTATCAAGTTCCTCCAGCAAATACCTTTGCTCAGCCCGCAGTTCCCGTTCTACAGGCAGATTTAGCAGGTTGCGAAGGTAATTGCGGATTACCTCTGACTGGTGAAAATGGCGCAGGGCGGCGCGCTTCCGTTGCGATGCCACAGCGGCTGAAGTTGGCTGACAGCTACTCGCGACAGTCGAAAGCCACGCAGAGGCCCATGGCAGTTGCTGCCTCGACGATCGCCTCGGTTAGTTCTTCGTCGGAGGGCACCAAATAAGGCGCAGTCTCCCGAGCTTCGCGTAGTGCCGCTTTGATCGAGACGGTGTCGCCACGGTCCGTCCTGTTGAGGAGTACAGTGATTGCTTGCTCTAGAAGCGGACCGACCCTTCGCGCGACGCTCATCCAGCCCTCCCCAGGGACACGCCGAAGGGTACTCTACTCCCTACCTGAGCGGCATCAAGGCCATGTACGAATTGTACAAATTGGTACGGCGCTGGGCCGCGACAGTCAGGAATGTTTGTAGAATTTCTGTGGTGGGGATCGGACACCGGCTCGCGAAGACCCTCATGCTCCTCCCTATTGACGCGCCTCGAGCCGCCTTTCTCCCACAATCCCAGGTCGGTCTGTCCTGACGTACACCGCAGGCGAGAACCAATGGGTTGCCATGAGGCTATTCGCGAAGATCGAACCCGACGAACAGGCCAAAGGCTGGGGCAACATTGACAATAAGCTCCACCAGCTCGCAGTCAGTTTCCGCCAGATGTGGCCCGTCTCGGCGCACCGCTGCGATAGTCTCTTTGACGGAGATGATTTGGCCGCGACGGGCTTGTAGGATCAGCTCGTGAACAAGGTGTTTGGCAGTCACCTTGTCGGGTCNCCAGATGTGGCCCGTCTCGGCGCACCGCTGCGATAGTCTCTTTGACGGAGATGATTTGGCCGCGACGGGCTTGTAGGATCAGCTCGTGAACAAGGTGTTTGGCAGTCACTTTGTCGGGTCGGCAGTTCGTCCAAACGTTCATACAAGGCCTCCCACCTCAGCGAGAACCCAAGGGAACATTCATGATCCTCTGTCGAGAAAAATCAAGAAGAATGTTTGACAACTTCTGAGTGGGAATCAGGGGGACAAGCCACGAAGCGAGCCTCTATACTCTTTGACCTGACGCTCAGCCAGCCGGCTAGGGACCTTCTTCCGTCGGGCCCTGTTTGGCCCGATCAATAGCCGCAAGTAATGACTGTAGGGTTGGCGGCAGTTCTGGTTCGACCTCCAGATTTAAGAACGTTTGTACGTGATGACGATAGCCTTCGGAACGGATCAGTTTCCGAAACGCTTGGGAGACAGACTGATGGTCTGCTTTGTTGCTGGTTGTCATGTTCGGGAAGTCCGTCCCAATGAGCCGCAACTCGCCCGCAACGAATGGGTTCCATCAGGAGGTCGGAATATTTGGTAGAAATTTCTGAGCGGGAGATCGGATAACTGGCTCGCGCGAAGACCCCCGTGCCCCTTCGTTTGCCGCAGCATTAATCCTCGCTCGTTGAGCTGAAGATTCGTGTCGGTCTACCTTCGGGGTTGCACTCGTGAATGTTGGAATGCTTGTGCCCAATGTTGCTCACGCTGTGATGCCAATAGAACAGGCACTTGCGGCAGGGTGCCGCAAGGCCGCGACGAATGAAACGCTGGCCCAGTTCAACCCGCGCGACGTCCTTCAAAGCTGGGGGGATCGATCTTCACCAAGCGGTCTGCGGCCTCGACTGCAGTTCGTATCCTGCTGCACAGCGCGAGATTTTCCGCCAGCATTTCTTCGGTGCGTTGAAGCGCGAGCTCGGTCCGGTGGATGCGCTGCCTGGCATTGGCAACTTCCGATATCAAAAGATCGGCCGCCAACCCGTGGCCGTGGGGTTCCATAGTGTCCATGGGTTTCTAGTACATGGGGGCCGATATCGTTCCCTCATGTCCGGCGAAACGGCGGGCCGCAGAAAAGCGCGATTGGCCGAATGAGCAATGCGGTCCCTGTCAAAAACAGCGCCGGAAACAAGCGAACGGCTTCGGCCGCTCTACATCCCACGGGCAGAGGCGGTCACGGTCCAGAGGGCCATTGATCTGTTCAGGCACGACTACAATGTAAGCGAAGACACACTCAGGCGGCTGGTGATCAAGCACCGTCTTCACAACCAGACAATGCCCGGTGCTCCGTGGAGANGTACGACTATAACGTAAGCGAAGACACACTCAGGCGGCTGGTGATCAAGCACCGTCTTCACAACCAGACAATGCCCGGTGCTCCGTGGAGAATAAGCGCTCGCGGGTTGTTGGCTATGGCGCTCGCCGGCGATGATGACGCGCTTGCGCGGTTGAGGCAGGACGATCGCGAGCACCCGGACCTAACTCGGTATTTCAAGCGGCTCGGCATCCCGCGACCCTGACTTGCTATCAAAGTTATGGTCGCTGCGACTGTCTAGAGTAGACATTAAGTAGATGTCGCGGCCCGACAGAGCCCCACACAAGAGCGAACCGTTGCTGCCTTGCGCATCGCCCTCTAGGCCGCCGGCGTCGAGTTCATCCCGGAGAACGGCAGCCGCGCCGGCGTGAGGCTCCGCAAACCTTAGGCCGTAGACTCGTTACTGCGCAGCCACACACCTGCTTTTCGCCATCGGACGAAGCGGTTGCAACAGGTGGTGCGCGGGCTATAGCGCTGAGGCAGGTTCGCGCCATGGAGCACCGGAGCGCAGCACCCAGAAGATGCCGTTCAGCACGCGCCGATCATCAACACGCGGCACACCTATTGGCTTGTTGGGTAGACGCTTTATTCCATTGCTGACCATTGTCCAAAAAGCGCTGTTAACCAAATTTTCTCACCCGCCAATGCTTATTCGCGCGACTGAAGGGGTGAGGTGATCGATGTGTGATTCAAACATAAGCGCGTTTCCGCTGCATCGGCGGCGGAAGTTGGTCGAAGGGATCGCCCGGGTCCTGGAATTCAAGAACGGGGAGGACGCGAACGCCTTCTGGCGCAACACCGCCAAGGCAATTCTCGTTCAACTGTCCGAATCAGGAATTGCACCCGGGGTGGCCGAACAGGAAGTTGGAACGCTTCTTCATGCTGTCTTGGGCGATATCGCCACCCGCAGTGCTGCGAAACTTGCACAATAGCATCGGCTCACGATGAGGGATTGCCGCATAGAGACGCCCCGGGCTCCACAAGCGTAGCACCACTGCATCCGTCAAACGCAGGTTTCTCACTGCGGATGAAAAGATAGCCGCGTTCGTCGAAATCATGCGCGCGAATGTGCTCTCGGGCGAGATACGGTTCCGCCTCGCCTGCCCGGCGGTCATCGACCAAATCGAGGTAGGCGATGCGGAAACCCGCATTCATGGAAGGCCGACGGACCTTTTCCACGAGCTGAACCCGCAAAACCAATGAGCCGCCGTTGACTTCCACACTGCCAATTATGCGACTTTCGAAGCACAAAAGGCGAACATGTAGCGGCGGCCTATGTGTTTTCGACGTAAACAGCACTGGCTCACTTCGGCTATCGGCCGGCTTGTGAATGACCGGAAGAGGCCGCGAACTGCCGGTCCGCTTTCGGGCGGGACGTTGACGAAACCGGACGCAGAGCGTGGCGTGGCGTCTTAGGTTAGGCCGAGTTCGACCCTATGGCTGATACAGGATTATCAAGACCGCGAAGCTCAACGGCATCTATCCGGACGCCTTCGTCGCCAACGCCGCCGCGAAGTTCGCCGTCCACCGTCCGAGATAAGGATGAACTCATGCCTTGAAACTTTCGCCTGCCGCACGGTAGCCTGCTCAAATGGCATGAGCCACGGCGTCCAGAGCACGCTCACGGCCATACCCCTTCTTAGCGGGCGACATCATACCCTTGGTCGAACGCGTGCTCGTTCATATCGATTAGGGATTTTCCGACGATTACGCTGTAGGTCGGTGACCCGAGCGAAGGATAGAACTGGAGCGCAACTGTAATCAGCCCTTTTCCCGGCCGCTCAACGGCCCGACCGATGTGGGCGTTCACGAGGTTCTCGGGAGCGCTGCCGGGCGGGGGTGGACCATAGTAGCCACCCACGTATTTCGATATGTCGTCCTCTCTGTTGAGGATGATGTCGGTCAGTGTTGGCTCGAACACATCAAGGCCGAGTTCCGCCACGGCATAAGCGTGGGCCGTTTTGGCAAGGAAGCGAAGAAAGTGCGGCCGATTGACCGCGCCGATCTCCATGGCGACGTTTTTGCTACCCGTCTCCTCGGCGACCTCGCGGCAGAGCTTCTGGACAGTCTCTTTGTCGTCGCAGTAATACCAAGGCCTCCCATTGTCATCGCCTGGAATGGCACTTGGGCGCGTGATGCGTGGCTCGGGAAGCTGCCACAGGCTCAATGCCAGAGGGAGGTTCGCTATTGGAATGGTGCGCAGACCCAAGTGCCGCAGGTCCTGGCCTCGATCATCTACCTCCTTAAAGCTGACGTTGGCGTGGGTCGGACGCTTTTTCGGCTTAGTGCGGCTAGGAGCATCGATCTGACGACGGAAATTACCCAGCTGTTTCAGGAGGACCTCCTGCTCGTATCGCTGGATTGTCCTCGCGCATTCCTCGCAGGAGCCGTCCAGGAAGACAATGGCGTTTGCCCCGATCGCAAACGGGATCACATGCTCGTTGGTCAGCTTGGCCGGAGGAATAGGCACCCGGCGGCAATAGATACATCCGCCCGGTGAGGGGATGCGCCGTCCTTGGCCCTTCTCCAAATCGTATTCGCGTAGTTTCATGTCTGATCTCTGCTAAACCCAAGCTCCTCAGAGCTGTCTTCCCGGCCACTTATCCGCCGAGCCTCCCCATAGCGGAGTCCCCCTTCCTGCCTATTACATACAGGTCAGCGAACATGCATTATAGAAGCGCCTCCTATAGCTCACAGATTGGCCGATAGCGGAACGGAAGCTATCGGATGACTGGACTAGGAAGCCGACCTTGGCATCAGTTGACAAGGGACCTCCACGAGGGCGGCAAGCTGTAAAAACAGGAAACAACGGCGCAAACGCTTATCAGTGTATATCGAACCAGATGAATGACTAAACGAAACATCGTGGGAAACACGCTTGCATGGATGAACGGAAAGGACGAGGCGAAACGGATCTTGATATATGAACACACCATTATTTCGGCATTTGAGCTTCACGCGACCTCGTGCTTCTTCGCGATGTCGCTGGCAGCCTTTTCGATGCCCGGATAGATTGTACTGGCCTTGATGTTCAGCTTGTCAAGCTGCGCTAGTATTGCGTTCTTCTGACGGATACGGACCCGAGACACAGATATGCTGCTGTGGCCGGTTTCGGGAAGGATCGCGTCCTTTCCGAAAAGCAGGAATGCGCCTGACTGTGAGACCATGCGCTCGTGGGTGTTGCGCGCTCTGACGAAAACTATCTTCTGCAGGTCGGATGGCTCGATGCGGTTATCGAAATACGGTTTTTCCCGCTTTATGAAGTGAAGGAGTTTGATAGCATCCGCCGTGCCGTTAAACGCAAGACGCGGTAGCGTGAGATCCATTCTGTTTGCCTCCTCCTCCTTCATGAGGCAGAGGTTGGAGATACAGCTCACGCGATCAGAATCGAAATGGAGAACGTCCGCGCTCGGAGCGCGGAGGATCACCACTTCCCCGTCGAGTTCATTGCCCGCCTGATCCTTCTTGGATTCAGAACAGCAGAAATAAAGGGCGACGAGCGGATTTGAGCTTACATCGAGGAGCCGCGTCGGAAGTCCGAAGTGTTGCATTCTTACCAAGCGGTCCAGCATGGAGCGGTCACGAACAAATTGGGCATCCTGAACGCTTAACAGTTCCCGCACCATCACCTCTTCCTTTGGGAGATAACGATACCCGCCGGTTTGGTTTCTGCGAAAAAGTGATGGTTCGAGCCGATAGTTGAAATCGGAATGTCCCCGGTAGAAGATTTCCTCTCCCGGGTGTTCCACGAGTCCTAAGACGTATGTCATGAACTCCTGAAGTGTATCGACAATTGGCAAGGCCGGCTGGGCTGGCTGTGGTGGATTCAGCACTGGAACTGCAATTGCAGGCGGCTGCGGAGTTATGGCCTGCAGTGCCGTAGCAAGGTCGGCAGCCTTGATCGCCCAGTGTGTCCGGTGAAGCTCAAACTTCTCCATCCGGAACGCCATCCGGAACGCCTCCCGGTTCACTACCGGGACGTTGCCGAAGTTATGGCTCAGTTGGAATGTGTAATGAATCTCGCTTCCAACAACGGAGAGATTGGATACACGCCCAAGTCTTATGCGAAAATGCTCCTGGCCGTGTAGGTCGCGGTCAAGTTCGCTCATAAAAACGGCGGGTAGCTGGGCGAGGTATGCTAAATTCGCTACGGAAATCGGTTGGAAGCTGGTGACGATTGAGGGGTCTGTATATTCAAGGAAGCGCGAAAGAATGAATGTATCGTTGTGTGGGACGCCGGGCTGCACGTCCCACACGGCGTCCCCGCCGGCCATCAATAGGCTGAACACGTACTCAAGCCCTCCACCTGTCGGAATCTATGCTAGCCTGCTGTGTAGCAGTGGCACAGGAAACTTTTGAATATCTTAAGCACACAGTTTGATTGCGGAAGCCTCTGCGCTACCTTCGGCGCGAACACTATTGTCCTCACACGCTTGGAGAACAATGAAGCACCTCGACGAGCCGACTTGGAATGGCCTCTGGTCCGATCGTTAGCTCGGACGATCATCGGTAAGCTGACGTAGGAGATGGCGACGCTGTGCGTCCGCTTCTAAGTGATGGGCAACTTGCTTTAGAAACCGGGATTGGAATGACCGGCATGGAGTGCCAATTGGAAAATTTTCGACTTATCGATAAGGGGTGGGCTGAGGAAATCGACAGCGAGATGAGATTGCGGCCAGCGGCTCTGCGGATCATTTGTCCATTCATCAAACTGTCCACGACAAAGCTCTTTCTGAAACTGGGTGCGCCCAAGACTATTGAGGTAATCACTCGTTTCGACCTCAATGTCTTCAATGCGGGCGTGAGCGATCTCAAGGCGCTTGAAATACTTCTTGGCGCAGGGGCGAGAGTCCGAGGGATCACGGGACTTCACTCGAAAATGTACCTGTTTGGCAGCTCCTCCGCCATTGTCACCAGCGCCAATCTCACCGAGGCGGCGATGTTCCGCAACAAAGAGTTTGGCTTCTGCGCCAGTGAACCTGGAATCGTGTCGCACTGCATGGACTACTTCGTCGCCTTATGGAGCAGGACGAAGAACGACCTAGCTCCTGACCAAATCGCGGATTGGACCAAGAAGCTTGCCGGCGTTCGTATGATTCCGATGATTCCAACGTCCGCCTTGCCGGATTACGGAGAGTCGGTGGAGCTGGAATCGCCTTTCGTATCAGATAGGTCGACTGGAGCTCCCCTCCAATCGTTCGTCAAGTTCTTCGGTCGCGCAGACAATCGGGCGGAGCTGGGCATGGAGATTGGACAAGAGGTTGCGCGGTCTGGCTCGCATTGGGCGTGCACTTACCCGACCGGAAAGCGCCCGAGGCAGGTCCAGGACGGTGCAGTCATGTTCATGGCGCGAATGATGCTTGATCGTAGCGACTATCGTATCTACGGAAGGGCCATAGGGCGAAAGCACACGCCGGGCGTTGACGACGCAACGCGGGGCGACATCGCAGCTCGCACCTGGAAGACCGAGTGGTCTCACTACGTCCGGGTTCACACCCCAGTCTTCATCGATGGACCGCTTTTGGCTGGGGTATCGATGGCCGACATGATGGAGGAATTGGGGTCGGCAGCCTTCGCTCCAACCTTCAGAAATCAGTCGGCAGGTAATGGGAACACAAATCCGCGCCGGGCCATCATGCGCAAACCAGCGATCGAACTGACACCACAAGCCTACTCTTGGATCTCATCCCGACTCGATGACGCGTTCCTTAAGCACGGCACGTTGGACATCTCCGCGCCTGAGTTCGACGGGCCGCATCCATAGACGTTGATTACATACCGTGTGGCTTAGCTCGAATCTCCTGGACGACCTCCCGCGCATTACTTGGCGATGACAGCTTTTGGGCAGAGACAAGGCTCACGGCAACGTCCACATTGAGGGCGCAAAGCCGCCGTTCACCTCTCTTCAAGTCAGCGCTCCGGCCGGCAAAAATCGTCGAGGCCTCCAACGTAAATCGGTATTTCACACTGACGCGCAACCATGATGAAGGTATGCCACAACTCACCGAGCCTGATTGGCGATCCAGCGTTAGCCGTCTCAACCTGAAATCGCGGCAACGTTTGCCGACGACTGATCCAATACCAACCGCAATCGCTCCATTTCCGGGCGACTGTGTTCGCGGGCGGCAAGAATCTGGGCTCTTGTCTGCTTGAGTTGCTCAAGACCGAGAATCAAGGCGCCCTGCAGCCGCTTGCGGTCGCCGAGAATATCCTGGTCAATCTGCGCGATATCGCGTGGATCGATCGCTCGTGACGGATCGAAGACAAAGCGGGCTTCGACGGACCTTCGCCAATTCAACAACTTCTGCGCGGTTTTGGGTCCGAATCCGGGCACGCTGTAAAGCTTGTTTCTCTCGACATCGAGCGCTGTTTCGATGCCATACGACTCTAGCACCTGTTTCTTGCCCGGTCCGATGCTCTCGATCTTTGCCGATGAGATTTCAAAGTTGTCCAGGAACCGGTGCAGCTGCGCCTGACGGCGGTTGCGCTCAAGCTCCGAGAGCCTGGCTACCCGTTTGGAAGGCAAGATGTCCCATTCGCGCCTGAGCGCGGCGAGGACCGTTTTTTGCCTGTCGAAAGCATCCGGCCCGGCCCTCTGCATCCATGAGGATTGCGCGTTCTTCCATTGGGTGGCGGCCTCGGCGGCGACACGCCGGTATTCCGCAGCCTCACTGTCCCTGTTCAGGAGACCTCTCAGTCCCAGAAAGACCCCCAAGGCGATGCCCGCCACCCATATCTGCGCCATCATCAAGCCGGCGACGCCGACCACTGCGGCCGCTATTCCGGCCCGGAAGTTGGTGCGGCGCGCGTGCCCCTTGATCTTCAAGGCGTTGGGATCGGGTGTCACATTCTTCTCGGAGACGGTCGGCACCGGTCCGGGATGCGGGATGGCGTCCACCTGCCGCTGGAATCCGGCGATATCGAAAAGAGTCGCCCCGCCGGCGGGAACAACGGTTGAGAACAGCGGGACGCCGGTGGCACCTTCCATTTTGCACCAAGGGCACGGCGATGAGCCAAGTGACCAGTGGCTGGAATTGGCGGAGCACTGCTTGAGGTTCGCTTCAAGTTCCGCCAGGGCAGCCACCCAGTCCCGGGCCACGGGCCTGCCAGCCGACGTTCCCCTTTGCGAGAAGGCATCCTCAAACATTTTTGTAAGTCGTGGGCCGACGATGGCAAGTTCGGGGGAACTCGGAGGCCTCGCCATTCCGACCGCGGCGGCGTTCGCCCCGTACGGAAAGCGGTACTCCTCGATCGCCTTCGAAATCGGCATGTCGCCGGTTCCCGCGTAGCGGCCGGCAAAGGGGTGTTTTCCCATGAACAGCAACAGGAACATCATCACGGCCAAACCGAAATTGTCGTGATTGGGCGTCCTCACGATGCCCGAAAACGATCTGCCCTGCAGCTCCGGCGGTGTGAAGGTCTCGATGCCCACCTCGCAAAGATATTGCTGGCCCAGATAGGAGACCTGGAAGCTGTCACAGTCGATCAGACGCACGGTAGCGTCCTGTGCAACGAGGACACCGCCGTGGTTCACGTCGCCGATGACGCAGGCATTGTCGTGAACGGCCGCAAATGCCCGCGCGGTGTTTGCCGCCACACGTGTCAGAAATCGCCAATCAACTCGTTGAAAGTCGGTTCTGCGGCTTTTGGGGCTGTAGAGCTGATGGATGCTCTTACGCCCGCTGATCTTCGGCATGATCAGCCCGATGGGCTTGCTGTCCTTGGAACAGACAAGCCCTGTCGGCCAGGCCGTCAGTTTTTCAAGGGACTCGGTCTTGATCTTGCCCATCGCTCGGATCTTGTCGATCCTCTGCTGCTCGAGTGGCCGGTGGTAGATTTTGGCGACATGGTTCTTGTGTGCAGCCAGGTCGTAGACGGCGCCCTCGCCGCCCTGGCCGACGATTTCGCCAAGCTTGAGGGCTTCCCCTCGCAGGGTGAACACCTCGCGAACCTTGGCATTCATTTTGCGGCCACCATCGGTTCAGCCGGCGATCTCGTGGCCAATATCAAGGACTTGTCGTCATCGGTCCTCTCGCAGATCTGCGGCGACAGCAGATAAGCCTTCAGCCCATCCGACAGCGTGGAATCCTCGCCCGCAGCCGCCGATCGTCTGACCGCGGGAAACATCGAATCGAAGAAGGGCTGATGGACGCTGCGCGAAGCCTGGTGCAAGACGAGGTTCTCGATACCGTCCGAGAAGAGCGCGACCTCGTCAATGCGGCGCGGCGCGAACTCGAATTCGAGGGCATCCGCGAGATTTGACGACGTGACGAAGTTGGTCGTGTTGGCAAACTCGCCGTGCTGCGGCCAGAACACGTAGGACCATCCGTCTTCACTGCCGTGCGAAACAACCATTGCGCCGTCGCCGACCTGGAAGAACACGGTGCTTGTGGGGCCGAGGATGGCAACAAGCAGGGTGCATGCATAATCGCGCACCTCGTGTCCGAGGGCGCGCGCATGGGCGGCGATGCGCTCGGCAATTTCGGTCACCCAGCCCAACGCCTTTGGCCGATCGATCTGATCGAGCGCACCGTTCTCTGTGAAGTGCACGAAAATGAGCTCCAGCAGGTTCTGCCCGGCCAGCCAAGACCCAACCTCCGAGTGCGCCGCACTGCCAGCGCCGTCGCAGACAGCGGCCGCGAGGACTGGACCTTCCCTGCCCTCGATCAGGGCATGGACCGAATTATCCTGACAGGGCTTACCGGCCGTGACATGCGAAGTGCCGATGGCGCTAGCCGACGCTATGCGCCAAGACATCACACCTCGGCCCAACCTGCGGGAGATTGGAGCGCCACGGTCTGTCCGACCTGCGACTGCGAGACGCCTGACAGCGATGCTGAGAGCCATGAGAACAGCTCGCGGAATTTGAGGCCACTTAGCTTCAGCGGCTGGCGTGTGGAGAGCTTGGCAAGGATGTCCATGTTGGCACCCTCGACGCCAACGGCGAAGAACGAAAACGCCTTTGCCGCCTCGCCGGATTTGACCGCGTGTTCGGCCGCAACGATGCTGTCCGTGGGTGCGCCGTCCGTCATCAGAAAGACCCAGGGGCGATAATAGGAGATGCCGTTCGCGCGGTACTCATCCTTGCGACGTCGCAACATCTCTAGGCCTTGCTCGATCGCCGCACCCATTGGGGTGTCGCCGCTGGTCACCAGCGTGCTCGGCGTAAACAGGTCAGCGGTCTGGAAAGGCGCGACGATGTTGACCGGGCCGAAGGTGACGATCGCGACCTCGACGCGTTTCATCGCCAGGCTGTCCGCCGCGAGCTCGTCCTTAAAGGCGACAAGGCCCTGGTTCAGCGCGTCGATCGGCGCTCCGTTCATCGAATAGGACGTGTCGAGCAGAAGGAGGCATGGACAGCGAGGTTCGGGGTTATCCGCGAACTCTGCAGCCCCAAACGGTATCTGATCAAACTGGTTGGACATTTTACTCGCCTTTTCGCCGAAATATCGCTTCCCGCAAGCCCGGGTCTCCCGGCATTCGGCAGGTAGCGTCCAAAAATTATTGAAACCGGAATTGCAAAGCGCGTCGATGCGCTAGCCCGCCCCAATTTTCAATCCCCTTCCCTATCTACAGATGCTCGGTTTCTGCTGTCAATTGACTTGAGATTTAGCCACCAAAAAGTCGATTCGACTTTCGCGGACTGCTCTGTTTTGTATTGTGCAGGGAGGGTGAAATGGTCAGCCAACAACGGATCGGCTGGGGCATCGCGGTTTTCTGCGCTATCGGGTGGGGCATGTCGAGCATCGACGCCCGATCGCCACCCCCCGCCCCGCCCGCGGTCCCCGCGGCAACCACCTCCGCGGCGCCTCAGGCACAGCCGAACAACCGCTCGATTGCCTATGCAAAGCCCGACGCGGTGGCTGCCCAGAAGCCCAACCCCACCCCGTTGGTTCGCTGGCTGTACACCACCAAAAACGTCCGTGTCAGGGTCGCGCCGGACACCGGGGCGCGTATCATCACCACGCTTCCGCTGGGGGACCTGGTCCAGACCAATGGTCAACAAGGTGACTGGTACAATGTGACGGTCTCCGCACGGATCGGATGGATCCATGGCGGCTACCTCAGCGAGGCGAAGCCGGTCGAGCTGACTTCGACCACACCGGTCGCGCCAGCGGCTGTATCAGATGACGGCACCGTTTCGGAGCATGCTTCGGGCGATCCTGTCAGAGATCCCGTGGTCGGCAGATGCGACTGCCCATACGACCTGATGCGCAATGGGCGTTTGTGCGGGGGCCGGAGCGCTTATAGCAGGCCAGGCGGCAGAAGCCCGGTGTGCTACTGGTAGGAGGGCTGCGCCGCCAGCAGCGAGCGGTTGATCCACCCGAATGTGACTTTGTCCTTGCTGACCCGGGCCCAGCGACCATTGATTTCGACCATAGTCAGAGCGGTGCCGGCGGGCACCTGCCTCACCACGGTGCCGCCCATGGAAGGATCCGAACGGATGTTCGCGGTCCTGGTCACGACTGCCGTTGGGAATTGCTCGCTTTGCGGCTGCTCGACCGCTGCCGAGGAACCCAGATCGGTTCCGAATGATGTGCTTGGCGGTTTCTGATCACCAGCGGAGGTGGGCCAGCCATCGCCAACGGGTGTGTCCTGCTGAACCGGCGCTTTGGCTGCTTCCACAAATGGCGGCAGATTCGAAGGGCTGATGTCGCGGCTTGCCGGCGGCAGCGGTTGGGTCTGTCCTGGTTCCTGGCGGACGGTTCGGGCTGCCAATGTCAGGCTTGGCGCAGCGCCGGATTTTGTGTCGGAATTCTGGGCCAGCAAGGCCGCCCCCACACCGACGCCGATAACAAGCAACGAGACTTGCGCCACCCGGCTTCCCCTGGCGGCGTGGTAGATCAGGGCCACGAGTGCTGCGATCAATAAACCCAGAAAAAGAGCTGATTTGCCGCTGAGCTTGGAAGAATAGGACATGCCCGAACCGGGCAAACCGGCCGTGCTCTGAATGCCGCCGCGGCCCATGTTCAACGTGGATCCGGGCTTGCCAAAGGAGGCACTGCTGAGCCCTTTCCCGGTAACGTTTAGGCGAATGCCGGGAATAAGCCTCAATGACTTTCTGTATCTAAACCCCACTGCGCCCCCGCGCGTATTTTGAAGCGAACATTAGCGTTTGAGCACTTGCTAAGCAACTTCCATTTCATACAACTCGAGGCCAACTAGTCTATCCATTTGAAAGTTACGTTCGCGCTTACCGGCTTCGCCGCAACGGCCTCCACTTTGGCCGAGCCTTGATCTTAAGGTGTCCCGACATCATCTGCAGCACCGGAAGCGCTATGTCCTGTTGCGCAAGATATGACTTTGAGGGTCTCCTGGAAACGCTCAATGTCTGGCAATACCTTGCGGCCCATACGGATGATTTCATCATCCTTTGGTTCTTTCTCGAATACAACGTTGATCTGAAGATCGGCCAGCGACGGGTTCAACACGAGAAACCGATCGAGGGTGCTGTTCAGAGCGGTGCGCTCCTCGGACAGCAATTGATCCAGAAACTCATAGCCCTTCATCCGATCGACAATCTCACGGCCGGTCAGCACTTTTGCTCCCCTCCCCTCCCCGCCACGGTTCGGTCGAAGAGGTGACCAAGCAGGTACCCTCTCCGGGGGATAACTGGCAAGTTCACTCTTTGTTCTATTCGGTCGCCCTGCAATCCTGTATACTTTGAGGCGTTCTTTTGCACCACGTTCCCTTGCGAGGATCTGCCTGATGACTGTCCAGCCCAGGACTCTCAACGAGCCGACAATCAGCTGCCCGAGCTGCAAGACCGACATCAAGCTCAACGAGTCGCTCGCGGCGCCGCTGATTGCGGCCACGCGCGAGGAATATGAACGGCGACTGGCGCAGAGCAACGCCGCCATGACGGCCAGCGAGGATGAGGTTCAACGCAAGCAGGCGGCTATCGACGCCGCCCGGGATGACATCGACAGCCAGGTCGCCGAAAAACTCAAGCTCGAGCGTGCCGCCATCGCCGCCGAAGAGGCCCGCAAGGCAAAACTTCTGGTCTCGACCGACCTTCAGGACAAGGACAGGAGGCTGGGCGGGATGGAGACGACGCTGAGGGCGCGGGACGAAAAGCTCGCCGCGGCGCAGTTGCAGCAGGCCAAATTTATGAAGCAGCAGCGGGCGCTCGACGATGAAAAGCGCGAAATGGCGCTGACCATCGAAAAGAGGATCCAGGAAGGGTTGGACGCCGTCCGCGTCAAGGCCAGGACCGAAGCCGAAGACGGCCTCAAGATGAAGGTGGCCGAAAAAGAGGAACAGATTGCCGGCATGCAGCGCCAGATCGAGGAGCTGAAGCGCCGCGCCGAGCAAGGATCTCAGCAGCTTCAGGGCGAGGTCCTTGAGCTCGAGCTGGAGTCGCTGATCGCCAGCCGGTTCCCGATGGACATCATCGAACCGGTCGCCAAGGGTGAGTTCGGTGGTGACGTGCTGCAACGCGTGGTGGGACCGGCCGGCCAGCCGTGCGGCGCGATCCTGTGGGAATCAAAACGCACCAAGAACTGGAGCCAGGGCTGGCTGGGCAAGCTGCGGACAGACCAGTGCGCCGCCAAGGCAGACATCGCGTTGATGATCTCCGAGGCGCTGCCTGCGGGGGTCGAAACGTTCGATCTGGTGGATGGCGTCTACATCGCCCATCCCAAATGCGCGATGCCGATCGCGATCATGCTCCGGCAGTCCCTCATCGAGCTCGCCAACTCCCGCCTCGCCCAGGACGGCCAGGCCACCAAGATGGAGCAGGTCTACGGCTATCTGACTGGCCCCAGGTTTCGCCACCGGGTCGAGGCGATCGTCGAGAAATTCTCCGATATGCAGGACGACCTTGCCAGGGAAAGGAAAGCCACAACCCGCCTGTGGGCCAAGCGGGAGGCTCAGATCCAGGGTGTCATCGAGTCGACCGTCGGAATGTACGGCGATCTGCAGGGCATCGCCGGCAAGGTGATGCAGGAGATCGCGAGCTTGGAGGTCTTGGCCATAGAAGCATCCGCGTCCATCCCCGATTGAGAAGGCTAATCTAAACTGGATATCGGATTTGAGAACGAGGGCAAGCTGCTCCTTGCTAAGATGATCCGTCAAAAGCGGAACGCAACGCCAAGAAGCCGCCGCGCTGAACCCCCTCGCCCGGCCGGGTCGGCAGATTGCTATGCAGCCTGCGGTTTTTGCGCCAAGCTGCGGACAATGAAAGCCTGCCCGTGACAGACCGTGAAATCCACCTTTACCTCGATGATAGCGGCAGCCGCGAGCCAGACCGACAACCAAAGGAGAAGCGGCGGGACGAGATGGATTATTTCGCCCTCGGCGGCATCCTCATCAACGAGGAAGACGTCGACGAGCTCTACGCGCGCCACAAGGCCTTCTGCCAGAAGCACGGCATCACCTACCCGCTGCACTCCTGGGCGATCCGGGGCGGCCGTGGCGACTTCGGCTGGCTGAAGAAGCCTGAGGCTGCTTTTGAATTCCTGGGAGATTTGCAGGGGATGCTGCTTGCGCTGCCCGTGATCGGCATCGCCGCGGTCGACCGACCCGGCTACGTCGCCCGCTACCGGGACCGGTATCAGGACCGCCTGTGGTTTATGTGCAAAACGGCCTACTGCATCCTCATCGAGCGCGCCGCCAAATATGCCCGCAGCCAGGACCGCAAGCTGCGCGTGTTCTTCGAGCGCGCCGGCAAAGCCGAGGACCGCGACCTGGTGGCCTACACGCGGATCCTGAAGACGCAGGGGATGCCGTTCGACGGTGCCAACTCCGCCAGCTACGGGTCGTTAACTGCCGAGGAGTTTAGGGACATCGTGCGCGGGGAGCCCCGCGGCAGAACCAAGTCCACACCGATGCTGCAAATCGCCGATCTCTACCTCTATCCGATGGCCAAGGGCGGCTATGACCCGTCCTACCGGCCCTACAAGGCCCTGATGGACAACAAGCGTCTGATCGACGCGCACCTGCCGCCGGAGGACCTGGCATCCTGCGGCATCAAATACAGCTGTTTTGACAGGATAAAAAACAAAGACCCGGACTAGCCGGGTCTTCGTTTTGAAAAATTCGGCTGGCGCCTGGCGCCAACCCCGGAGCGATGCTCACGTCTAAAGTATGGGTATTGACGCTCTCTTTGTCAACACCCCGGGTGAACCTCTGGTCGGGGGGTCCCTATTTTATCGCTTGCATATAGCACGGTTCGTCTGATCGACGCTTCATATTATCAAGTCATCTTCTTTGGGTGCAGCGCGGTTCCCCGGCCCCTGAATCCGGGGGCATAGGTCGGACGAACCTTGAAACACCCTCCCCCTGAATGCAGAATCGCCCCCGATGCCCTTGCGTCATCACGGGAAACCACCATATCTGGATGCAGTTCACACAGGGAGCCTCACATGGCCCAGCCAGAATCCGCCAAAGCAGACGTCGACAAGCTTCGCACCAACGAGAAGAAATGGACCAAGGCGCTCATGGCCACTGGCTGGAGCGCTTTCCCCAACATCATCATCGAAAAGCAGCAGGCTCTCGGCCTCGATGCGCTCGATATGAACATCATCATTCACCTGGTCCAGTACTGGTGGCTGCCCGACAACCTGCCCCACCCCTCGGTGGAGACGATCGCCAAGGCGATCGGGGTGACACCCCGCACCATTCAGAAACGCATTGCCGCCCTCGAGGCCCTTAAACTTCTTGGCCGGGAAGAACGGCGCAACACGCCCAATGGTAGCATGACGAACCGCTATCATTTCGATGGCCTGATCGAGGCCGCCAGGCCGTTTGCGTTGGAAAAGGCCGCCGAGATCAAGAAGGCGGCCGAGGAAAGGTCAGACCGGTTAAAGCGCAAGAAGCCGCAACTGGTCGTCGACAACGATGCATAGGCAGATCGTGGCGTAGCTCAGAGGATAGAGCGCCTCGCTTTCGACTTGGGTGGTGCGTGACACCGCTATCTAGGGGCGAGGAGGTCGCAGGTTCAAGTCCTGCCGTCACGCCATTGTCCCCGATATGGATCCCCCGGCTCCGGAAACTCGAAAGATCCGGTATCGGACCCACAATCTACCGTGGTTTTTCAATGGCCTCCCTTTGATATTTGTTCTGCGTATGTTCATATCAAGGGACCAACACGAGGACTCAACATGGGCATGCGATACAATGGCCGGCCGTTTGATTCGGGGGATTTTGCAAAGGATTTTGAAGCTGCAGCTGTCGAGAACATCAAGGAACAGCTGTGGGAGAGGTTCAGTGCTATTCGCCATCCTGATACAGGCGAATTTCCCACTGTCCGGGTCCTTGGAGAAGCCCTTGACGATTTGCGGCTCAGTATTGAGGGCTCGCCGCAGCTTCTCGCGCTGGTGAAGGACAAGATGAGCGACAATGAGCAGGCGTCGACTGTGTTCCTGCCCCTGCAACAGGGCTCCCCGAAAGCCTTTCTCAGCTACTCGTTCGACGATCGCGAGCTAGCAGAGACGGTCGCGCGCGCACTGATGGCGGATGGAATCGATACTTGGTGGGCGGAATGGGAGATCCGTTCCGGAGATTCCTTGCGCCGCAAAATCGACGAGGGACTGGGCAACTGCACGCATTTCATCGTGCTGCTGACCCCGAGCGCCATGCAGAAGCCGTGGGTCCAGCAGGAGATGGATGCCGGCCTGGTCCGCCGCATCTCTGGGCAGGCGCGCTTCATAGCCCTTCGCTGCGGTGTCGCGGCACGGGAATTGCCGCCGCTTCTGTCGGGCATGCTCTCGCCAGAACTTGATGCCGCGCGCCTAGACGAAGGCGTGCGCAATCTGGTGAACGACATCCATGGCGTGACGCGTAAGCCGCAGCTCGGCCCAGCGCCCATTGCGGCTGTGCAGCCGGCAACGGGTTACTCCAAGGTCGCAACGGCAATTGCCAAGATCTTTGTTGAGGAGACCTCGGATGCAATGTTCTCGCACCCTCAGAAAGGGGTAGATGAGCTGGCGACCGCCATTGAAGCGTCAGAGGAGGACATCGAGGACGCTCTGCACGAGTTGCGCGATCTCGTTTCCGTCAGCTTCGGCCGCGTCTTGCCCAAGGAGGACCTGTTTGCCACATTTGACAAATATTTCATGGATTGGTCGCCCGAAGATGACGCGCTGCGTATCGCTGCCGACCTGATCAACGACCCGTCGATGCCTCACGATACAGGCCAGGTCGCCGAGCGGTACGGCTGGGAGCCGAGGCGCATAAACCCCGCTCTGGCCTATCTGATGGCCCGCAAGCTGATCGTCGATTACAAGGTACTCGCCAGTCAGTACAATTCGATCCGGGTGGTGAAAACGGACGCCACGCGGCGCTTCGTGAAGAGCCGAAGCTGAGGATGCCAATCCGCAGGGTCATGCCCGACAAGGTGCAGTGACCGGGGAGCCCAACCACAGGACCATGGAGCAGCCGCCCTTCTATTTTGGCAAATGGGGAGACGTCCCCATCGATGGCGATGTGAGGCCATTTAGCATCTTCAATCCGGTCCGCAGCGGGGCGGGACGGACGAACCGAAAACACCACTTCATCTCGGTCACCTACATGGAAGGCTTCGCCGATGACCGCGGCCGCGTCCAAGTCTATCGGGCCGAGGCGCCAGAGGCACCGCTGCCGAAGCAGCCGAGGGCAACTGGGTACGAGAACTACTATTACTCTCAGAAACTCTCCGGTGGCGGTCAAGAAAACCACAGATTCGAAGACCTCTGGAATCCGATCGAGACCGTTTGGCCGGAGACCGTCCGTGCGCTTCAAGCACGTCGTCTTTCACCGGCTTTATCCTTCAATGTCCAAGGCATGCAAACGATCATGCGCACGCGCGTTCCGGCGACCCGTGATCGCATTGCGCTTATGCTGGAGGCTAAGCTGCGAAGCGAATGCAAGGTGCTCGAGGAAATCGGTAAGCTGCCCCCAGACTTGGAACGCTACGCCGGTCAGTTCGACACAGTCCCAGTCGGCATCAATCCGCAAGAAACTCTGCTCGCGATGGAGGACGAATCCCAGACGTTCGGCGATCTCTGCTTTCGGCTTGGCTTCGAGGTTCTTCACAACAAGACCGACATCCCATTCCTCACCTCCGACAATCCGGTGTGTACCTATGACCCGCGCAAACCGCTGCTCGCACGCACCCCCTACGATCACTCCGGTGACATCGAGCTGATCTTTCCCCTGACCGCCCGCATGCTGGTGCTCGGTTCAAGCAAGCGTCAGCCGTTTGGCGTCCTGTCACGGCACCGCGACGTCACGGATAAGCACAAAGTTCGCGGGTTCAATCGAACAATCGCTCAATTCGCGTATCGGATGACCGTCGGCCAGGACCGGTCGAGCGATGCGCTGATTTGTGTCCATGCGCGTCTCGTACCGACGATCAGCACCGAGGTCCGCCGACACAACAATGAAATCCAGATCGTCTGGCGTCATATCTTCGGGCCGAAACCTGCTCTTTCTCAGTACATTGACACCCCGGAAAAGGCCTCTCGGCTAGAAGCGAAAATGGCCTCAGCAGCATCGAGCCCCGTGTCCGACGGGAGCTAGCCGAATTGTCGATCGGACACGCCGGCGCAAATAATCAAGATCGGAAAAGCACGTTGCACTTATAGAGAGCTCAATAGCAATCGACCCATATCTGTTTGCCCTCGATCTCAATTCTGTTGTTGCACAATGCTCACTTTTCAAACATCGTTCATTGAGCGGAGTGAGAGGTTGGGGGCTGCATGGGTAGGGCATTTTTTTTCTTTCGCAGTATTCGCAATATCGTCGATTATCTCTACGGCGGCGCTAGCCTGCCCTGACGGTCAAACAAACAAATGTTTCATCGAGTGCGTCTGCGTTCCAGATATCTCGGTACCAAAACCGTCGATAATGTTCGACGCTCGATCGATAACGCGGTCCAATCGTTCCCACCGACCATGGTCACCGATGGCATTAAGGTCGCCTTTCCGGCGTCCATCGCGATCAACGAAGCGGCCAAGGCGACAGGCGATCAAACTTTGGTTGCCTCGGTGCTCAGTTTTGAAGCCCTCGGGACCAAGCTTGACCGGGAGACCCAGACCGCGATCAAGAATGCCCTCACGAATCCCAGCCAAGCCGTGAAGGACGCGGCGCAGACCCAGTTGAAGGCCGCGAACGATGCCGTTGACGCGATACAGGCGTCTGCCCGGTACGCCGAGAGGGAGGCGAGAGGTTATCAGGACGTCCTGAGCGCGGCGGAGAGACGAGCTCGCGAGGGCAAAGTGGTCGATGCGATCTGGCACCTTGGCACGGACAAACTAAGGGTCGAGAGCGACAACGCGGCCCAACTCATGCAGGAAAGTGAAGTTGCCCGCACCACGGCCCAGGGCGTGGCGTCGTCATATGGGCCGGCTGGTACCGCCGCCTTTGCGGCGTGGTACGAGTACTACAGATCGAAGGGCGATGTGCAGAAGGCGCTGTTTACCGGTATCTATACCTACGCGGTTGCGACAGGTCGTACATCGATCAATACGATGCCCACCGGCACAATCGAGGAAACTCTCAAGAAATCAGCCACGGCTGCGGCGGTGCGGGGGCTGGCCGTTGCAGCGGCTGGAGGGAACCAGGAAGACATCTTGAAGGCTGCCGCGCAGGAGGGCGGCTCAGTCATTGTGCAATCCGGCCAGGCATACGTCACGAAGGAATATGTCAACCCCGCCAGGGCCAAGGCTGACCAGTTCTGCGTCAGCACAGTCGGCGACACTTGCGGCGACGCCGTCCAATGGGTCGATGACACCAAGAAACAGCTCGAGGACTACAACAATCAGCTGAGGCAGGTCGGAGCCCTCGCAAATTCGTTCCCGACGACGCTCGTGACCGGTGACGGTCAGTGGGCGATCAGTGGCAATAAGGCCGCCTTGTTCGATGCTGGCGGGAAGGTCCCAGGCGCGGTGCTGACATACATCGGCCCGGGGTCTGCCTATCGTAAGAGCATCCAAAGAATCGTCACACCACCGCCCCCACTACCACCGCACTATGTGCCACCACCAACCTATGACGTCAGTATCCCCAGCGCCGGACTTTGGATCGACGACAGGGCTATTCCGATTGTCCCGCGCCGTTACGCGGACACCATCGAGATTTTTGTCGATGGGAACCCCGCAAACACCGTTTATTTGATTCGTGGCTTTGAGACGCTCGACCTTGATCTCGCAGCCGGCGTGCATAAGCTGAGATTCAGGGCAAACATCCGCTCCGTCAATCACCAACGCATCACCGGCGATTGCGACGCCCTGTTCACTGTCACGAACACAGCGGTGTTCCATCCACATATCAGGTTCCAGGCCGATGGCCCGGGTCGCGGGCATGTTTCGGCATGCTCGCTGACACCTGGCTAAGGACGCAGAGACTTCTGGTCCCTCTCTTCTCGCGGGAGCGTGTCCGGCTGCGAGGCACATGTCCAACGAACCGCTGCCCGCTTCCGGAGCTCAATCTCTGCTACAGTTCTCCCATGTCCCCATTCTCCCATCTCGATCCGTATCTGCTCAACCCAGCCAACGATCCACTGGTGTTCGACGCCACGCTGGCAGGTTACGGGAGCTACACAACGGAACATTTCGTCTTGCGCCTCAGTCCCCGCGCCCATGAGCTTGTCGACGCCCTCACCCAGCGCGACACCGAGGGTCATGAGGTAGCCGAACTGTACCAAGCCTACTCGACCTATCTGCACGAAACCGTGCATTGGTGGCAGCACATGGGGTCTACTGCGGGACTCATCCTCAGCCTGGCGTACCCGGCGCAAATCTATGGCAGCATGACGTCTCTTCAGACCTTTGCGCGGGGCGCCGGCGTCGTCAAACCTGTAAAGGCTTGGGCGCACAGGGCGATGCTCGACGGTCGGACACACTCTGATCCGGTGCTGGCCGCCGCCAATATTGCCGTCAACAACGCACTCGACATCAAGTTCTACAAGCAACTTGCCTGGTCGCCGGAGTCGATCCTTTCGCTGGAGCAAACGCCCTATTTTCAGAGCGTCGGGCACAGCTACCTCAAAACCTATGGTGAGATCGTCCACGCGATCAACGGGTCCTGTGACTTCGCGGAAGGGCAATTTCCCGACCCCGGTCGCTGGGATGCACAATTCCTCAAGCTTCAACTCAGCCGGAGTGAAGGCTTCCATCGCGGTGCGCGCCCACCTTACGCCGACATTGGCATCCAGCAGATATTCGAAGGCCAGGCCCGCTTTTGCCAAATTCAGTATTTGGCATCGTCAGGCGGTCCCGAGCTGCTTCAGACGTACCGCGAGCAAGGCTATTTTGCGCCCGTCTATGTCGACGCGTTTGAACTATTCCTGGTACTTACCGGGACAGAGTGGCCCGAACGGTATGACAGCCCGATCGTCGGCCTGTTTCTGCTGATCTGCGACCTGGCAATCAACCCGACGAGGGGGTTTCCGCTCGACATCGAGTTCTTCGAGGGCTTCATCTGCGACGTTGATCCCGGCGCGCGCTTCACAAGGCTTTGCCTGGCCGCAGCCGAAACCCCCGAACTCGCCCAGGCGGTGCAAAGTTTCTCCGCTCAGGAGTATGAGCACGTCGCGGCGCGACTGAGCGAGCGATGCGGATACGATGATCCGCGGACGGGACTTGCTGCCGTGGTCGGGCTGCTCGGCGACAAGGGCCCTGTCGATGCCCTGATGGAGGAGCATCGTACGTTCAATTATGCCGGTGTGAACATGCCGGTCCGGGTCCTGATCTCGCACTTCATCGCTTTTTGCCAGGACAAGCAGCGCCGGCCCGAATTTTTCTGTTGGCCGGGCTTCTGGATGGCGGGAGACAAGTTCAACCCTGAGGCCGGGTCGCTGTTCGCCACCCATCTGTCCCTCTTCCAGGACAGAGGTGACACCGAGCAGATCTTTCCTCGCGCCGTGCGCGGCCGGAGCCCCGAAAACATCAAGAAGCTGGTCAACACCTTCTTTGGCGGAATGCTCGTGTTCGATCTCGCCCTGCAATGGGTCCTCGAGCCGGGACCTTTCCGCTACGATTTCAAATGGCTTACAGGGAAATCCGAAAATGCTGCACTGATCGCCTTGGCGAAGCGACAGTTCGCGCAGTACTACGGCCCGGATCCTGACACCTGCACTCTAATCGACTCGCCAGTTCCCTGAGGGTCCCGACGAGCGCCTAGCCACATGCCGGAGGTGCAGGCACCGGCCGGCATGACAGCCGTGGGGGTGTGTGACGCCCGTCCTGACCCAAGCAACGACACGCGAGATGGCGATGCTTGCCTTTCACCGTGTTTTACGTACAATATCCGTACGATATGGATTCTGTACGGACTTTGATTGGAGGTAGAAATGGTGAAAACCGAGCGATTCGAGCTCAGGCTCGATGAAAGCACGATTGACCGGATCGATGCTTGGCGGGGAGAGCAGCGTGACCTCCCTTCGCGGGCAGAGGCCATCCGCACCTTGGTGTATACGGGGCTTGAGGCTGGTCGGCGCAAGGCCTTCCGGCCGACCAGCTCTGAAAAACTGATCATGTGGATGCTAGGCGAAGTCCTGCGCCAGCATAAAGGCTACGAGGACATGAAGTCAGTCGAGTTGATTCAGAGCGCCATCTACGGAGGCCATTTCTGGGGCCTGGAATGGGAAATGTCGGGCATCTTTCACGATGACGTCGACGACCCCGAGGCGCTCGACTTCGTCGTCAACACGATGGCGATGTGGCGAGCCATCGAATGGGGATATGAAAAGCTCAGCCCCGTAGACAGGCAGCGCGTCGAGGACCAGGTAGGGTACTGGGGCAAAGATCCCAAGTTTGACGGCTTCGACGGGAACGAAGAGGGAGGCTACATGTCGATGGCCAAATTCATGGTCGAAAAGCTCGGGCGCTTTGAGGAGTTCAGGGACAGATCCCTGAACGCTCACGCCAACACGGTGTCGACTTATCGCGAGATGCTGCAGAAATATGCCGAGATCGAGGCCCGCCGCGGTTCGCCGGCATACAGGCGTGCCGGCCAGTTGCTCAACGCCGACGAGCTCATCGAGCTCCTCAAGCTCCGGTAGCGAATGGTGCAGAGTCGCTGGCCACGATAAGCCCGGGTCGGCGTGGAATCGTCAGTTTGCGGACCGTTCCAAAACTGCCTTTAGATTATTCAAAATGGCGCGCCGCATCTCCTCGGCGCCCAGGCCCACAACGTCGCCAAGCATGCGAACGGCCTCGTCCACGCCGCCCGGCGTGACGGGGGAACCATCTACCTCCACGAAGGGACCATCCGTCTCCGTGAGCAGCCGGTCGAGCGGCAAGGTCCCGAGGAGAGCCACTGACCGCTCGGACTTGAACATCGCCTGGTTGACGGAAAAATAGCACCCGAGAGCCGCAGCCCGCCGCGCGTCTGCGATCGACCCGCTGAACCAGTGCAGCACCACCTTGCCACTGCCCCTGGGAAGCAGCTCCTCGATGTGGTCGAGAACCTTCGACGCCGTGCGGACGCTATGCACGGAGAGGATCTTGTCCCCCGCCCTCTGGCAGGAGGTTAGTATACGCCTGAAGACGTCGACTTGACGATCGATCGAACGGTAGTGTGCGGGGCTCGCATCGAGACCGACTTCGCCGACATACCTCGTCTCGGGCAAGAGCGCCTCGAACAGGGGCAGTTCGGTCCAGCGCTGCTCGGCAAGATGCGGGTGAATGCCGAGCCCGATGCGCACAAACTCGGCGCCCTTTGCAAGGTTCATGTTCTGCCTGAACGCCTTCGGCGTCGTCGTCACCGCGAGCGTCGCCACCTTAGCCTCTTCACAGGCTCTTATAGCCGCGGCCGGATCTGGATACAGGTCCAGGTGACAGTGGAAATCGACGAGGCGTGGTGCAGACATGCTCAGCTAGGCTTCGCCCTGACGGGTTCGAGGAAATGGGCCACTTCCTGCATCCCTCGCACGAAGACGTCAACATAGTCGTCAATCTCGGACGGCTCGTCGGTCAGCGGACCGGGGATGCGCGCGAGGGCCTTTGCGGCCCGCGGATTCCGCCGTAACCGCTCCGCCATCAGCTGAAACGACCTTACATGTTCGCCCTCGGCTTCGAGCGTATCGAGACGACGCGCCGCCAAATCCTTCACCACATAGGGTGTCGTATCCGACTCGTTCGCGTCCAGGCCGGCTGCCAGTGATGCTCTGCGGATCAGACAGGGGACGCACGTTCCGCAGTGCTGCGGTGGCAGGCCTCTGTAGCGGGCTTTCGCCGGCGAGGAACACGACATCGAGGAGGGAATGGCCCGGCGCAACAGCGCCGGATCCTCGCAATCCCTGACCATCTGACCCTTGGTCACGTGGCGGTAGGGGTTTTCCAGACGCCGGACGATGCCAAGCCCCCGCATCAACTCGTTGAAGCGCGCCATGTAGAATGGGTGAGTGGTGCGGGTGCTGAGCGAACCGAGGCGGAGCGGGTCGAGGGGGACGTTGAGGCCGATCAGGCCGTTCTCGGGCACGCGAACGGGGGCGTCAGACGTCAGCCCCGAAGCCGCCAAAATGGCCAACGCGAAGAACAGGAAGGATCTCCCCCTCTGGCTGTTTTCCACCTCGCCGGTGTCGACATGGTTGCGGTCGAAGCCGAGGCGCGCCCGCAGGGACAACGGCTCGTTTGTTTTGTAATTCTTGCGCAGCAAGTCCAGCAGCAACGTCTGCGCCTTGCTCGTCTCCGAATCCCAGTAATGGCTCACCAGGAGCGGCTTCCCTCCCCCGGCCAGGAAATCCAACGCCCCGACGAGACTGTCCAGACCGCCGGAGAACAGACACACTTCGTCCGGCTCGGCGAGGCCCAGCGACGGCCGTGCCGTTGCGATCGTCGCAAAGGGTGCGGGCCGTGCCCTGAACACGATGCGCCAATGGTCGCCGGTCAAGAACCTGAGAGTGCGGGCGAGCAACGCTCCCTGCGCCGCCCACAAGTCAGGCTCACGCACCGGCACCACTAGGTCCAGCTCCCGGGTCCAGCCGTCCTGTGCATTCGCGGAGCGCGAGGCGCGGGTGTCGGCCGCGTTGACCATGGCCGCGACGATGACGAGGTCGATTGCGGTTTCCGTCGGCCTGAGACCGAGGTCGGCCAACGTCTGCAGAGCGTTGCCGATGCCGTAATCGAGCCGCTTGTTCGCGGCCACGAACTGGACCGTCACCGGCGTCGCGTCCGGCTGGACGACCGGCACGGCCCCGTTATCCGCCGCACCCAGGCGGCCGACAAACACGAAACGTCTCATGCGCTATCCCCCAGGATGCGGATCAGTTCGAAGGACTGCTCGTAGATGGCCTGGACGAAGGCCTCGACGCCCGCGTAGGGAACTGACGCCAGCGTGCCGCCCGCAGCCGCGAAGCGATCGCGGACGGTGCCCTGGATGAAGTCGTGCAGCGTCCTCTGAATGATCTCGACCGCGGCAACGTCGGTCGGGAGCCGTATGGACCTGCCCCCGATCTCGTTGAACAACTTGGTCTCGATCGAGCGTGCGAGCGCACCGATGAACACGGCGTCCAGCACGTCGGGCGTGGCGCCATCGAAACGCAGATCTCCCGCCGCCCCGAGCTCGCCCACGGTCTCGAGCATCGCGTTCCTCGCAATGGCCTCATCGATCGTCCCGCCATCCGGACACAGGAGGTCCGTGAGGGCGAGGAAGACGTCCGCTATCGGGGCGCCGACGAGGCTCTGCAGGTTGAAGACCCGCAGAGCCGCAGCCGGGCCGTTCTGCGCCACCTGCCCCAACAGCTGTCCCAGGCCCGTCATCACCCTGCGGGACGGCGCCATGGCGCGGGCAGCGTTGCGTGCACCGCCCATGGCCCTGACGTACTTGCCGGCGGCGCGCCTCAGGTCCCTGCCGCCACCCCCGCGCGAGCGGGCCGCACGGGAGAAATCCGAGCGGGCGGAGCCGAGCGGCTT
>NZ_AYVY01000043.1 GCF_000503055.1 Mesorhizobium sp. LSHC420B00
CTTCTTGCCGGCGCCGTCGACGATGGTGGTGTTCTCCTTGGAGATCGACACCTTCTTGGCGCGGCCGAGCATGTTGAGGCCGACATTCTCGAGCTTGATGCCGAGGTCTTCGGAAATGACCTGGCCACCGGTGAGGATGGCGATGTCTTCCAGCATGGCCTTGCGGCGATCACCGAAGCCCGGCGCCTTGACGGCGGCGATCTTCAGGCCGCCACGCAGCTTGTTGACGACCAGCGTGGCCAGGGCCTCGCCTTCGACATCTTCCGAGATGATGACCAGCGGCTTCGAGGTCTGCACGACGGCCTCGAGGATCGGCAGCATGGCCTGCAGGTTGGAGAGCTTCTTCTCGTGGAGAAGAATGTAGGCGTCTTCCAGATCCGCAACCATCTTCTCGGCGTTGGTGACGAAGTAGGGCGAGAGATAGCCGCGGTCGAACTGCATGCCTTCAACGACTTCAAGCTCGGTCTCGGCGGTCTTTGCTTCCTCGACGGTGATGACGCCCTCATTGCCGACCTTCTGCATCGCTTCCGCGATCATCGAGCCGACCGACACGTCGCCATTGCCGGCGATGGTGCCGACCTGGGCAACCTCTTCCGAGGTCTTGATCTTCTTGGCGTTCTTGATCNACGTCGCCATTGCCGGCGATGGTGCCGACCTGGGCAACCTCTTCCGAGGTCTTGATCTTCTTGGCGTTCTTGATCAGCGTCGCGACGACGTCGGCGACGGCGAGGTCGATGCCGCGCTTGAGGTCCATCGGGTTCATGCCGGCGGCAACCGCCTTATGGCCTTCCTGGACGATCGACTGTGCCAGAACGGTCGCGGTCGTGGTGCCNCGTCGCGACGACGTCGGCGACGGCGAGGTCGATGCCGCGCTTGAGGTCCATCGGGTTCATGCCGGCGGCAACCGACTTGTGGCCTTCCTGGACGATCGACTGTGCCAGAACGGTCGCGGTGGTGGTGCCGTCGCCGGCGATGTCGTTGGTCTTCGAAGCAACTTCGCGGACCATCTGCGCGCCCATATTCTCGAACTTGTCCTCCAGCTCGATTTCCTTGGCGACGGTGACGCCGTCCTTGGTGATGCGCGGTGCGCCGAACGACTTGTCGATGACGACGTTGCGGCCCTTGGGGCCGAGCGTGACCTTCACCGCGTCGNAGCTCGATTTCCTTGGCGACGGTGACGCCGTCCTTGGTGATGCGCGGTGCGCCGAACGACTTGTCGATGACGACGTTGCGGCCCTTGGGGCCGAGCGTGACCTTCACTGCGTCGGCGAGGATGTTGACGCCGCGCAGCATGCGCTCACGAGCGTCGCGGGAAAATTTTACGTCTTTGGGCATTTTTTAGCTCCGAAGGTCTGTGGAAGAGGCGAACTGGATTTCGGCGGTCAGAATGATGCCCATAATGTCGGATTCCTTCATGATCAGAAGGTCTTCGCCATTGAGCTTCACTTCGGTGCCCGACCACTTGCCGAACAGGATGCGGTCGCCGGTCTTGACGTCCAGCGGGACGAGCTTGCCGGCCTCGTCGCGCGCGCCGGAGCCGACGGCGACGATCTCGCCTTCCTGCGGCTTTTCCTTTGCGGTGTCGGGAATGATGATCCCGCCGGCGGTCTTCGCTTCGGAGTCGACGCGGCGAACGACCACGCGGTCATGCAGCGGCCGGAAATTCTTTGCCATTTTTGGATGTCCTTGGTGCGGATGTTGAATGGTGTTCCGTTGCCGGAGCGTGCGAGTGCTATCGTGGCGCTGAGACAGGCGGTCGGCTGCGTCCCCGTCTTCCCCGCCTGTGGGTGCAGGTGGATCGGTGGGCAGCGTCGAGCTGGCTAGTAACCTTTTTTCATGTTCCAAGCCTTACTCCAGTGCCATCTTTGACGGGTCCGGGAGACCCGCAGCGGCAGTATGTTTTGGTGAGGTGATCAGGGGACGTCGTCTTCTCCTTGGTCAGTCACGTGTTTGCGGATGACGGCGAGGCTGGGCTGGACGCCTGGGCCGGCTATTTGCACAACCACGCCAGGAAAGTGGACGAATTGACCAGTAAGGCATTCCGACACGCCCCTTCTTAGGTTTGCTCCTCGGCCACCCCATTGACGTTGGGAGAATCCTTTTGCGGAGCTACACAGATAGTGCCGTGACAAACCTTCTCACCCTTGTAGTTGGCCAGAGCCTGCAGCAACTCCGGTAGAAGGTGCTGTTTCAGGTCGTTCGAGATAGGCTCCGGACCGTCCAGCACCTTAAGTGCCTGCTCGACCAACTCGATCGCGCGATCTTTGTTGCCGCTCTCATGATAGTACTGAGCGACCATCGGATAAGACATGAACTTAGAGCCGTGGCCTTGCGGCAGTGCCACGATGTGTTTAGACAGCTCTTCGCCCATCGCAAAGCGCTCAGCAGACGGAAAGCCCGCATAATCAAAGCACGGCGCGAAGAGTAGGAATAGCCCATAATATATCCAGTGCTCGGACTCTCTGTTGATCGCGTCGCGAACGAATTGGCGCATTTCGGGCAAGCCGGCCTCCATGTCGCGCATTTTGTGAAGCAACAGATGCGCAAGACTCACGCGGAATATAGGTTGTCCGGCATCAAGGCGACGCCCTCCTCGATTGCCGAGCGCGCCGTCTTCCAATCATTTGTCTCCATCGCCGCCCGATATCTAGCCTTGATCGGCTTCGTCAGCGCTTGTTCGCGCGCTTTGGGTTCGCCTTTCGCGATCCGCTCCCTGTCGGCGGCTTTCGCTTGATCGCTGGCGCGCCAGCTGCCGTCGAGCACCTTCGGCAAAACCTCATCGAGTTCCGTCGGGCCACCAATAAAGGCGATGTGGCCGTCTCGGTCGACCACGAAACTGGTCGGAATCCAGCAAGAAAAGCTGGGCTCCATCCAAAGCTTTTTCATTTCGCCTGTGGAGTCGAACGCCATCCGAAAGTTCAGATTCGAGAACTTTTCGGTCAACCACGCGTCCAGATTGCTGCGGGCCTCATCGGCCGTTGGAGCGTCTTCACTAGCCGCGACTCCGATGATCTCAACGCCGCTGTCCCTGTATTTCTCCTGCAACTGCATCAGATGAGGCATCGCGTCCACACATGGGCCGCACGAAGTTGCCCAAAATTCGACGATGTATACTTTCCCGGGCTCGAAGCTGCTGAGCGGCTCGCCACGCAGCCAGGTTTCCACTTGAATCGAAGGGGCCGGGGACTCCATCTGCAAGACCGGGTGCTGTCCAAAGTTATTTCCAAAGGGTAAGGTTGTCGGCACTCTGGTTTCCTTCCTAGAGAGGCACGGGTTGGGGGGAAGAGGAGCCTCTGGTTGCTCCCTTATTCGTGCAAGGGCCATGCCAGCGAGCTCAGCGCGCACATGCTTTGGAAAAACCTCCCGGTGCCCCAGATGACCGGTTGTAATGCACCTGATATTTTTGCCATTGTTTGTTCTGAACGTGTCATATTGTCTGCCGCTGTCAGGTTTTGGACACGCTTCGCGCCGCCCGAAAAGCGTGGCCCGTCCCCGAAGCGCCAAGGCCATAAGGACGCGCGGCAGGCAGCCTCTGCCCGTCCCGAGGGAATTCGCCTCAGTGACATTGATGGGTTGGCTCGCCGCTAACAGTTTTGAAGAGGAGGATGAACAAAGCCCCCGGCGAAGTGTGAGCCAGCCTAATCGACCGACACTGCGGGTATGCTCCAAGCTACACAGTGATGTAAAGGGCGCTACGCGCTTGGAGCTACACACATGACGCTGAACATTCGCAATCCGGAGGCCGATACTCTCGCTCGGGAGCTTGCGCGCATTGACGGCACAAGCATCACCCGATGCTGTGATTGTCGCCCTGCGGGAAACCATACGCAACCGGATGAACAAGGAAAGCCCGATAGAAACGGCGCAAAAGAAACACTGGCTAAGCACGGCCTGTCTTTCAGCCAGGTCGAAAGCCGGTTCCACCGGAGGCCTATCACGAGCTCGACCATGATCTCAACAGGTGGTGACGAATAATGTTCGTCGATGCATGTGCGATCGTCTCGATGATGGCGGCGGAGGACACGGCCGACGCCTATGAAGCGGCGCCGCTCGATGCGGCTCGCCGTTCACATGACACTTGCTGCCTAGGAAGCCATCATCGTGCTTTCACGGCCGGATCAGTTGAATTGCGCCTACAAAGCGGCTGAGGCGGTCGTCGTCGAATGGCTCGCAGCACCAAAGATTCGGCTCTGCGAGCCCGGTTCGCCCCGACACGTCCTGTCCTACGCGGTCGCTGTCGCCGGACAGCACGGCATAGCAAAGCGGCGCCTCAGCAAGTTCGATTGCCCCTACGCCTATTCCAAGGCGATGCACTCGCCGCGGCGCACGCTGGACCACCTTTTGCTTCAGACAGACGTGGCGACCTTGCCAAAAGGATCAGATGAATGACCGTCTTCGAAAAATCGACTGAACTGCCGGAATTGACCGGGGTCGTTGCCGCCGAGCAGGTAGCCGATCAGCCGTCCCTGTGGTCGACGGGAAGCACGTTTTGCATGTCAGCGGCCATTTGCAGCGCCTGAGAGCTCGTTGCGGGGCTGATTTCCAAATCCAGAGGATAAGGATAATCGATCGGTTGGAGGCGTCGTTTCGGTAGATCGGCCATTGACTCTGCCCACCGCTGGCTCATATATAACCCATTGGGTTATAGGAAGTGCATGCAGACCGTCGCCGAGACACCATTGTTCATCAAGCAGGCGGCGGAGCTGTTTAGCGACGATGAGCGGAAGGAACTGATCGACTTTCTCGCTGCCAATCCGCAGGTGGGTGATGAGATTCCAGGTACCGGTGGCGTTCGAAAGATGCGGTTCGGCGCCAAAGGCAAGGGTAAGCGCGGTGGCGCAAGGGTCATCTACTACTGGTACAGCGATGACGCACCGATCTACGCGCTGTTGGCGTACGGCAAGAATGAAAAGGTCGATCTGAAGCCGGACGAGGCAAAAGCGGTTGCAGCCTTCGCCAAGGCGATTAAGGCAGCGAACAGGAGCAGGACATGAGCGAGATGACAAAATTCGGCGCTGATCTGATCCAGTCTATGTCGGAAGCTCTGGCGCACGCGCAGGGTAAGGACGTTCCCGGTATCAAGGTGCACAGCGTCGATGTTGGCGCGGTCGACGCCAAAGCCATCCGCAAGAAGCTCGACCTGACACAGGATGAGATGGCGACCGTGCTGGGAACCAGTCCATCCGGCTACAAGAAGTGGGAGCAGGGCAAGCGGCAGCCAAGCGGCGCGGCCCGTACACTGCTTCGCGTCATGGACCGGGAGCCTGAGGCGGTGCTGCGTGCTCTAACGCCCAATGATACGGAGGCCAACCTCAACAACAAAACTCCTGCAGCCGCGCACTGAGCAGGGGAGGGGAGGGCCGCTTTCAGAGCCCCGACGCCTTGGTGAGATTGACCCGGAACCACCGCCTACGCGCGATGGCCGAGTGGAAGGCTATCGCGGCTCAAAATTGCTTGATTATCCTGCCCTGTTCTCCGCTCGCCCGCTCGCCAACAATCCGGCGGCCGATACTCTCGTTCGGGAGCTTGCGCGCATTGACGGCACAAGCATCACCGATGCTGTGATTGTCGCCCTGCGGGAAACCATCCGCAACCGGATGAACAAGGAAAGCCCGAGAGAAACGGCGAAAAAGATTCTGGTTAAGCACGGCCTGTCTTTTCAGCCAGGTCGAAAGCCGGTTCAACCGGAGGCCTATCACGAGCTCGACCATGATCTCACAGGTGGTGACGAATAATGTTCGTCGATGCATGTTCGATTGCTTCCACTACGCCTATGCCAAGGCGATGCGCTCGCCGCTGCTCACGCTGGACGAGCTTTTGCTTCAGACAGACGTGGCAACCTTGCCGAAAGGATCAGATGAATGGCCGCCTTCGAAAAATTGACTGAACTGCCGGAGTTGACCGGGGCCGTTGCCGAGCAGGTAAGCGAGCACATGGCCTTGATCGCGCGCGGCGAGGAGCTCGACCTTCCATGGCGTCGACTTCGCGTCCTTATCGACTAGGAGCTTGTGGAAATAGTAACACCGGCGCTCTTGGGCGGTTCTCTTCGGGGGAGTCGGACAAGCCTTGGCTGGTCAGAGAAAGGAACGCAGTTTATGCGCGGTTGAGTGGAGCCGAAGGCCAGAAAGGGGGCCTGGGAGTGAGCCTAGGCCCCTTCGCGGCGGGTTGGCATCGGCTGACAGCTTCATCATGACGTCACCTCGGAGGACGAGAAGCGATTGTTGACGCACGGGTACGAGCTGCCTCGGTCGTTCGCTCGATCGAAAGGACTGTGTGTGGAGGAAGCTCTCCATCGTGCAAGGCGAGAGGCTGCTGGGCTGCTTCCTTGTCCGCTGCCGTGAGCCGATGATTCAGGCGAAGAAAGTCCATCCAGGTTGGCGTGCGAAATGTCTCTGTCCAAAGTGAAGGCGTTTGGAGGTTGCGCTGGAGCGTCCAGTTTCGCGCACCGGCGCGGCTAAGAGCGTGGCGCTTTGCACGCATGCAGGAAGGCGTCGGTATTCTTTTCGGATATGCAATACTCGATTTTGGCGACGATAGGGCCACTCCTTGGCTTCAGATCGAGTGCCAGCTCCGGTGCGCGAAAATCCGAACTTTCCTGGTCCGTTTCTTCCCATGGACGTATCGGCAACACCATTCCCGCTGCTGCAAGCAGCAACAGACCCCGGCGGCGCCCTCCAAAGCCCAGGTCAGGGAGTAATTCTGCGCGACGGAACCCCAAATCCAGCTGCCGGCAGCCATACCGCCAGCGCTCAAGGCGTAGTAGATGGAGAGTGTACGGCCGACTACCCACCGTGGGCTTGCGAGTTGCACCGCCACGTCAATGCCGGTCCAGGTGATAAGCCAACCCGCGCCGCCCAAGGCAAGCGCGACTGCCGCCACAGGGACCGACGATGTTAGTGCAACGGAAACGCAACATGCTGCACAAGCGACAAAGGCGAACGCCACCAGCCTGTTTTGAGACGTGATCCGCCTAAGGAAGCCGTTGCTCATACCCGCGATGAAAGCCCCGGTGCCGAAGCCGGCCAATAGAATACCGTAGACGATCGGCCCGCTCTTCAACTGATCCCGAACGACGAGAGGCAGCAACGCCAAGATCGAAATGCTGGCCCGAAAAGGGTTCCGCGGGCGATCGCCGCCCTGATTTCCAGGGACATCGCCGTAAAGCGCACTCCGTCGTGAATCGCCGTCATCATTCTCTCGCGGGGGAGAGGCGAAGAGCGGATTTTCCATTTGGTGCGCCATAGTGCACCTAGAGGCGCGAGATCGCTCAGCGCGGCCAAGCCGAAAGCGGCCAGCGGACCAAAGAAGGCCAGAATCGTCCCACCCAGAGCAGGACCTATGCTGCGTACGAGGTTGTATCCGACGGACATCAGCGTGACCGCGGCCGGTATGTCGCGCTTGTCGAGGATATCGCCGACCGAAGCATGCCAGGCCGGATCATTCAAAGCAAAGCCGCAGCCGGCCAGGAAACCCAGTCCGAGTACCAGCCAAGGATCGACAAATCCCAGACCGCCCAAAATCATTAGCGTCGTTGATGCCAATGCTATCAAGCAGTGCCCCGCAAACATCACCCATCGGCGGCTGAAGTTATCGGCGATGGCTCCGGCGAGAATTGAGAGGAAAAACACCGGCAATGTGGATGCGGCCTGAACGAGTGCGACCATGAGGTCGGAAGCTGAAATGGTGGCCTTCAGCCAACTGATGGCGACCGTCTGCACGAGCCACCCGAGGCTGGATAATCTGTGTGGCTGTCCAGATCGAGCGAAATACCGGATTGCGAAGCGGGGCAAGCGTCGTTGGAGCGGACGGCTGAGGATCTTCGTGCTGCACGTTTTTTGCCTTCCACGAGCCGATCGTTAACTCACGGCTGCCAGTACTGACTTTTTGTCTATAGATTTGTGTGATCGGTCAGTATTTCCAGAGCATGACCTAGCAGTCGCTTCCGCATGCTCCACAATCAACTTTGGGGCGGCAGCGGAACCGGGCCGGGTGAAGACCGCAGCTTGACCCCACTTGTTCACAGACGGGAGAGACAACGAACCCTAACAGGAGAGGTGCCACAATCTCGTCCTCGCCCTGGTTGACGACGAGTGCTCAGGGATGGCTTCCCTAAGCCCGATGATGATCGGCATTCGCGATGACCCCTCGTGAATGCGCGTTTTGTGATGGCAAGGGATTAGAGCTCGACTGGCCGACTTGCCGGGGCCAGTATTCGGTCCGTGTCCACAGATTAAGAACGAAGCGGTATTCGCATGGCTGTCAACGCGGACATTGAGAGCATTCGCCCGCCTGATTTATCGGCGCAGACGCCTAGAACGATCGAAGCTGTCCGCCGGGAAGTCCGCAGCCTCAACCATCATCTCGATCAAGACCGTCCGTAGCCGTGGCATACTACCCATCCGGCGAGGCTCTCGCATCAAGACCAGCCAGCGCCCTGGTTTCTCCCGGATCATCAGCGATTTAAATCAAATCCGTCTGTGGATACTAACGATTGCGCCTCCCTCACCTCCTAGACGGCTAATGCGGGCGGTAACTGAGAGGGTCATATGACAAGCGATTTTTTCCGCCGCGCGGGTGCATTTAGATCGAGCGTATCACTACCTGCGGGGCGATGACCCGATAAGTCGGAGGGGGCGCGAAGCCTTGGACCTGCTACTTGAGGCGGTTACCGTCGAAGAGTTTAAGCAGCCACGCCAAAACGCGGAGATGCTAATGTTTCCGATTGGGCGCCGCTTCAGAGTCGGCCACCATGAACATGGTGCGCAGACACCCTCAGAATACCGCCCGTCCCGGCATGAGCCAAAGTCGGGCAATCGAATGGGAGTCCGAAGCGTGTCGCTCACAACGATCCGTACTTAGCCGCCCTGGCTGAAGCTTCAATGCAATCCGACGTCGAGTTGCTCACGCCCGACGCCGGGTTCTTGTGATCGAGGCCGGCTGCGGCGGAGCCGTTTCGCCAGCCATTCGCTTGGTTTCCCGTCCCAGAACGGCGTTGAACGGGCCGAGATCGCGAAACGGTCGCGTGAGCAGCTTTCGCGGCTACGAGACGCTCGCCTGGTACGACGGAACGGCCGAACGGGTAGGGGGCCGCGACGCATTGGGCGTCCCACTCGCCGACGGGGCGAAAAGCACCATGAAGGCAATGTGCGGCCAGGCAATGATTTCGATCTTTTAGCGGCGCTGGGCGCCGATCTGCCGGGAGCCGTACGGGCGTTGCCCAGTGACGGCGCGATAGCGGTTTCGCAGGATGCTTCAAAGGATGACCCCAAGGCACGGTTCTCACTTGCCGGCGTGCAGATGAAGCTGTCGGTCAGAATGGAAACTGGAAAAGGCGGGGGCCTTACCTTGCCGATGGACGACGAGCAAGGCCGGTACATCGCCAAGTTTTCTTCAACGGTGTTTCCGGGCGTTTCGGAGAACGAATTCGCCAACCTGGCGCTGGCCGCAGCAATCGGCATGGAGGTTCCCGAATGCGAACTGGTCGAGAAGTCCAATTTTGAGGGCTTTCCCGAAGAATTCAACACGCTGTCGGAGGGCAAGGTCCTTCTCGTCAAACGCTTCGATCGCGGCGCCGATGGCGANTTCCCGAAGAATTCAACACGCTGTCGGAGGGCAAGGTCCTTCTCGTCAAACGCTTCGATCGCGGCGCCGATGGCGAGAGGATACACATCGAGGATTTCGCTCAGGTCTTCGGTGTCTATCCCTCGCGCAAATATGAGGGAGCCGCTTACCATGACATAACCTCGGCTCTTGGCGTGGCCGTCTCGCCTACGGCGGCTCTCGAATTCGTCCGCCGCCTGGTGCTGACGGTCATCACCGGCAATGGCGACATGCACCTGAAGAACTGGTCTTTGATTTATCTCGGTAACGGCGACAAGCCGGTGCTTGCACCAATCTACGACGTTTTGTCGACCGTGCCATATATTCCCGCCGACGCCATGGCGTTTTCGCTTGGAGGGGAGAGCTCGTCAAGGCGCTAGCAGCACCGCGATGGAAGGCATTTGCGAACCGCGCAAGGCTTCCGGAGCCGGCAGTCCTGAAGGCAGTGGTCGAGACCGTCGAACTCGTCAATGAGCACTGGTGGCATCTGCCTGAGCGCGACGTTGTCGCGGGGAAAGTGCTCGAGCGGATTGACGCACATGTGAAGGCGATGACGCCGATACTGAACTCCTGCCCGATAAGTGAGCCGAGTCGCCTTGGGTGTGATATGGCGGAATCATCGCCTTTGGCCCCGGATGGATGGCCGTGGATCGATGGTATGCCAGCGTGGCGCGCAACATTCCGCGCAGTTTCGATGAGGACACGCGAGACCAAGCACGTCAGCTCACCGGAACAGAAGAGTTCGCAGCATCCCGCAATTAACGCGAGCGGGTCGAGATGCTGTTCGCTCACCTCAACACAACGATGCGGTTCGAACGAATGCGTGACTGAGGATCGCGATCCCACGCTTTGTGTCGCCATTGTCGGGTCCGCTACACGGCTTGTTCCGATGATCCTTTCTTTGGCCTCAAGCTAAATCTCTGAAAAGCATTCACAAATTTTCTTCTCCGGCCCAATCAGCCAAGTTGGCACGAGTCTTGAAACCCTTAGGTGCGAGGCGGCGAGAGCTGTCGGCCGGTATTCATGTCGCGGGCAGCCGCCAATGGAACAAAGAAGGAAAGCTACATGTCAGGTCTGCGTCAGATCGCGTTCTACGGCAAGGGGGGGATCGGCAAATCGACGACATCCCAAAATACGCTCGCCGCCCTTGTCGACCTCGGGCAAAGGATCCTCATCGTCGGCTGCGACCCCAAAGCCGACTCCACCCGCCTGATCCTGAACGCGAAGGCGCAGGATACGGTCCTGCACCTGGCAGCACAAGAAGGTTCGGTGGAAGATCTCGAACTCCAGGACGTGCTAAAGGTCGGCTACAAAGGCATCAAGTGCGTGGAATCCGGCGGCCCCGAGCCGGGTGTCGGCTGCGCCGGCCGAGGCGTCATCACCTCGATCAACTTCCTCGAGGAGAACGGCGCCTATGACGATGTCGACTATGTCTCCTATGACGTGCTCGGGGACGTGGTGTGCGGCGGCTTCGCGATGCCGATCCGCGAGAACAAGGCCCAGGAAATCTACATCGTCATGTCCGGCGAGATGATGGCACTCTATGCCGCCAACAACATCGCCAAGGGCATCCTGAAATACGCCCATTCGGGCGGCGTGCGGCTCGGCGGCCTGATCTGCAACGAGCGCCAAACCGATCGCGAGCTCGACCTCGCCGAAGCGCTGGCTTCCAGGCTCAATTCCAAGCTTATCCACTTCGTGCCGCGCGACAACATCGTCCAGCACGCCGAACTCAGGAAGATGTCTGTCATTCAATATGCGCCGGACTCCAAGCAGGCCGGGGAATACCGGGCGTTGGCCGAGAAGATCCATGCCAATTCGGGCCAGGGCACCATCCCCACCCCTATCACCATGGAGGAGCTCGAGGACATGCTGCTCGACTTCGGCATCATGAAGACTGACGAGCAGATGCTTGCCGAGCTTCAGGTCAAGGAAGCGGCCAAGGCGGCCGCACAGTAACGACCGCTGCCGAACGAGGCGCGGCCTTGACCTGGCGCGCCTTTCAAAGAACGGCGCCTCGTTGGTGAGGCGTCACCCTGAACCTTGAAAGGGGTCCCATGAGCCTGGAATACGAGAATGACGGCGCCCTCCATGCGAAGCTGATCGAGGAGGTGCTGTCGCAATATCCTGACAAGGCGGCGAAGCGCCGCAAAAAGCACCTGAGCGTCGCAACGAGCGGCGACGAGGCTGGCGAGGAAAGCGAGGTCCTTTCCGAATGCGAGGTCAAATCGAACATCAAGTCCATCCCCGGAGTGATGACGATTCGCGGCTGCGCCTATGCCGGCTCGAAAGGCGTGGTGTGGGGTCCAGTCAAGGATATGGTCCATATCTCGCACGGCCCGGTCGGCTGCGGGCAATATTCCTGGTCGCAACGCCGCAACTACTACGTTGGCACGACGGGCATCGACACGTTCGTGACAATGCAGTTCACCTCCGATTTCCAGGAGAGGGACATTGTTTTCGGCGGCGACAAGAAGCTGGAACAGGTCATCGACGAGATCGAGGAACTGTTTCCGCTGAACAAGGGCGTCACCGTGCAATCCGAATGTCCGATTGGCCTGATTGGCGACGACACCGAAGCTGTGTCCCGCAACAAGGCCAAGGAGCACGAAAAGACGATCGTGCCGGTGCGCTGCGAGGGCTTCCGCGGCGTCTCGCAATCGCTCGGCCACCACATCGCCAACGATGCGATCCGCGACTGGGTGTTCGAGAAGAAGGACATCGAGTTCGAGGCCAGCCCGTACGATATCAATGTGATCGGCGACTACAACATCGGCGGCGACGCCTGGGCTTCGCGCATCCTGCTCGAGGAGATGGGCCTGCGCGTGGTCGGCAACTGGTCGGGCGACGCTACGCTGGCCGAAATAGAGCGCGCGCCGAAGGCCAAGCTCAATCTCATCCATTGCTACAGGTCGATGAACTACATCTGCCGGCACATGGAGGAAAAGTATGGCATCGACTGGATGGAGTATAATTTCTTCGGCCCCTCCCAGACCGAAGCCTCTCTGCGCAAGATAGCCAAGCATTTCGGGCCGGAAATCGAGGCCAAGGCCGAGGCGGTCATCGCCAAATACCGGCCGTTGGTCGATGCCGTCATCGCTAAATACCGGCCGCGCCTCGAAGGCAGGACGGTGATGCTCTATGTCGGCGGGCTGCGCCCCCGTCACGTCGTCACGGCATATGAGGATCTGGGCATGGTGATCGTCGGCACTGGCTATGAATTTGGCCATAACGACGACTATCAGCGTACCGGCCATTACGTGAAGAAGGGCACGCTGATCTATGACGACGTGACTGGTTACGAGCTGGAGAAGTTCATCGAGGGGATCCGTCCTGATCTCGTTGGTTCCGGCATCAAAGAAAAGTACCCGGTCCAGAAGATGGGCATACCGTTCCGTCAGATGCATTCCTGGGATTATTCCGGCCCGTATCACGGCTACGACGGCTTCGCCATCTTCGCCCGCGACATGGATCTGGCCATCAACAACCCAGTCTGGAACCTCTACGACGCCCCCTGGAAGAAAAAAGCCGAGCCGTCGGCGGCGATCGCAGCCGAATGAAAACCTGGCCTCCCGGAAGCCGGGAGGCCGTTGAACGCCTGTGGCCCTTTTGTCCGCGGGAGACCTGAAACGTTTCGACGTCCCTGTGCCGCCGTATGGCGGGCCAGATGGAGAAGAGGTAACCACCCATGCCGCAGTCGGCTGAAAAAGTTCTCGACCACGCGCCCCTGTTCCGCGAGCCGGAATACAGGCAGATGCTCGCCGAGAAGAGGCTGAATTTCGAATGTCCTCACCCGGACCAGGTCGTTACCGACCAAGGCGAATTCACCAAGACGTGGGAATACCGCGAAAAGAACCTCGCTCGCGAAGCGCTTGTCGTGAACCCCGCCAAAGCCTGCCAGCCGCTCGGCGCGGTGTTCGCGGCCGCCGGTTTCGAGCGAACCATGTCCTTCGTCCACGGCAGCCAGGGCTGCGTGGCCTACTACCGCTCGCACCTGTCGCGCCATTTCAAGGAGCCTGCTTCGGCGGTTTCCTCCTCGATGACCGAGGATGCGGCAGTGTTCGGCGGCCTGAAGAACATGGTCGACGGGCTCGCCAACACGTACCAACTCTACGACCCGAAGATGATCGCCGTCTCGACCACTTGTATGGCGGAGGTCATAGGCGACGACCTGCACAGCTTCATCGAGAACGCCAAGGACGAAGGCTCCGTCCCGCGCGACTTCGACGTGCCCTTCGCCCACACGCCAGCCTTCGTCGGCAGCCATGTCGATGGCTACGACGTTACGGTCAAGGGCATTTTGGAGCACTTCTGGAAAGGCGAGGAGCGAACGGAAGCCGAGGGAACCATCAACATCATTCCGGGTTTCGACGGCTTTTGCGTGGGCAACAACCGGGAACTCAAGCGCCTGCTCGATCTGCTGGGCGTGTCATATACCTTCATCCAAGACGCCTCTGACCAGTTCGACACGCCGTCGGACGGCGAATACCGCATGTACGACGGCGGCACGAAGATCGAAGACGTGAGGAAAGCACTCAACGCCGAGGCGACACTTTCGCTACAGCATTACAACACCCGAAAAACACTGGAGTATTGCGAGGGGCGAGGGCAGGCGACGGCCTCGTTTCATTATCCGCTCGGAGTCCAGGCGACCGACGACTTCCTGATGGAGGTCTCCGCGATTTCCGGCAAGCAAATCCCCGAGACAATCCGCCTGGAGCGCGGCCGACTTGTCGACGCCATGGCGGACAGCCAATCCTGGCTGCACGGTAAGAAATACGCCGTCTACGGCGATCCGGACTTTGTCTACGCCGTGGCCCGCTTCATCATGGAGACGGGCGGCGAGCCGACCCATTGCCTCGCCACCAACGGCACCTCGGCATGGGAAGCGGAGTTGAAGGAACTGCTTGCATCATCGCCCTTCGGCAAGGATGCTCAAGTCTGGGCGGGCAAGGACCTCTGGGCGATGCGCTCGCTGCTCTTCACCGAGCCGGTGGACCTGCTGATCGGCAACTCCTATGGCAAGTATCTGGAGCGCGACACCGGCACGCCGCTGATCCGGCTGACCTTTCCGATCTTCGACCGCCACCATCACCATCGGTTTGCGCTTATGGGCTACCAAGGCGGGTTGCGCGTCCTGACGACGATCCTCGACAAGATCTTCGACAAGCTCGATCGCGAGACAAGCGAGACGGGCGTGACGGACTATTCGTATGACCTCACCCGCTAAGAGTGGCGGCCGGCTCATCGGTGAGGCCGGTCGTCTTCCCGAGGGACTTTGGAGACCGACGCAATGTCCTCGCTCAGAGCCAAAATCCAGGATGTTTTCAACGAGCCCGCCTGCGAGCAGAACCGCGGCAAGGATGCCAAGGCGCGCAAGGAGGGCTGTTCGAAGCCACTGACCCCCGGGGCGGCGGCCGGCGGCTGTGCCTTTGATGGCGCCAAGATCGTGCTGCAGCCGATCACCGACGTCGCGCACCTGATCCATGCGCCCCTCGCCTGCGAGGGCAATTCCTGGGACAACCGCGGTGCGGCTTCGTCCGGGCCAACGCTGTGGCGCACGAGCTTCACGACCGACCTCACCGAACTCGATGTTGTGATGGGGCAGGGCGAGCGGAAGCTCTTCAAAGCGATCCGCGAGATCAAGGAAGCTTATGGGCCGCCGGCTATCTTCGTCTATCCGACCTGCGTGACGGCGCTGATCGGCGACGACATCAAGGCCGTCTGCAGGCGCGCGGCGGAAAAGTTCGGCCTGCCGGTGGTGCCGGTCAATGCGCCGGGCTTCGTCGGCTCCAAGAATCTTGGCAACAAGCTTGCCGGCGAGGCGTTGCTCGATCATGTCATCGGCACCGTGGAGCCCGACGATGCCGGCCCTTACGACATCAATATCCTTGGCGAATTCAACCTCTCGGGCGAATTCTGGCTGGTGAAGCCGCTGCTGGATCGGCTCGGCATCCGGGTGCGCGCCTGCATTCCGGGCGACGCGCGTTATTTCGACATTGCCTGCGCGCACCGCGCCCGGGCGGCTATGATGGTGTGCTCGACCGCGCTCATCAATCTCGCCCGCAAGATGGAGCAGCGCTGGGACATCCGGTTTTTCGAAGGCTCCTTCTACGGCATCACCGACACCTCGGAAGCGCTCCGACAGATCTCTCAGCTGCTCGTGAAGAAGGGTGCCGATCCGGAGATCCTCGGCCGCACCGAGGCATTGATTGCAGAGGAGGAGGCCATCGCTTGGAAGAAGCTCGCGGCCTACCGGCCGAGGCTCGAAGGCAAGCGCGTGCTGCTCAACACCGGCGGTGTGAAGTCCTGGTCGGTCGTCCATGCGCTGATGGAGATCGGCATCGAGATCGTCGGCACCTCTGTCAAGAAGTCGACCGTCGAAGACAAGGAGCGCATCAAGCAGATCCTCAAGGACGACAACCACATATTCGAGCAGATGGCGCCGTGCGAGCTTTACGCAATGCTCTCAGAACACAAGGCCGATATTATGCTGTCGGGCGGGCGCACGCAGTTCATCGCGCTGAAGGCCAAGACACCCTGGCTCGATATCAACCAGGAGCGCCAACATCCTTACGCCGGCTATGACGGCATGGTGGAACTCGTACGCCAGATCGACCTCGCCATTCATAACCCGATCTGGCGCCAGGTGCGGGAGCCGGCACCATGGGATTGCCAGCCTGCGGTGAGGGAGGAACTGCCAAGCACGAAAAGCGAGACCGCGACCTTGCATGTTGTCCAGGAATTCGCCGGCACGACGGCCGGCGATTTCGGGGGGTGTTGAGGAAAGCCGATGGTCCGCATCCTTCCCCAGACCAAAGCGGCGGCGATCAATCCGCTGAAGTCATCGCAGCCGCTGGGTGCCGCCTTGGCCTTTCTTGGCGTCGACGGCGCGATCCCGTTGTTCCACGGCAGCCAGGGGTGCACCAGCTTTGCGCTCGTGCTGTTCGTGCGGCATTTCAAGGAAGCCATCCCCTTGCAGACGACGGCGATGGACGAGGTGGCGACGATCCTCGGCGGGGCAGACCACCTGGAAGAGGCGATCCTCAACCTCAAGGCCCGCACAAAGCCAACGCTGATCGGGGTCTGCACCACGGCGCTGGTGGAAACCCGGGGCGAAGACTGCGCAGGAGATATCGCCAATATCAGGTTGAAGCGCAGGGAAGAACTCGCGGGTACGGAGGTGGTGCTAGCCAACACACCGGATTTCGACGGCGCGATCGAAGAGGGCTGGGCCAAGGCTGTCACCGCGATGATCGAAAGGATTACGCGGCCCGGCGAGCAGGCGCGGCAGTCGAAGAAGATCGTGATCCTGCCTGGCTGGAACCTCACTGTGGCTGATATCGAGCATTTGCGTGAAATGATTGAAAGCTTTGGACTCAAGCCGGTGATTCTGCCGGACGTCTCCGGCTCGCTCGACGGTACGGTGCCCGACCGCTGGATCACGACCACCTACGGCGGCACCAGCATCGAGGATATCCGCGAGCTTGGCACGGCCGAGCAATGCATCGTCATCGGTGAGCATATGCGCCGCCCGGCCGAGCTGCTTCAAAGGTTGACCGGCGTGCCTTACGTGCTGTTCCGGTCGCTGACTGGATTGAAGGACGCCGACCGCTTCGTCTCTCTGCTGTCCGCGGTTTCGGGCGCGGGGGCGCCGGCGGGGGTGCGCCGTCGCCGGGCGCAGTTGCAGGACGCGTTGCTCGACGGACATTTCCACTTTGGAGGCAAGAAAATTGCGATCGCTGCTGAACCAGACCAACTCTACCAACTCGCGAGCTTCTTCATCGGCATGGGCTCCGAAATCGCGGCGGCGGTCACCACGACCGACATGTCGAAAATTTTGGAGGAAGTACCGGCGGAGTCGGTTCAAATCGGCGATCTCGGCGATTTGGAAGCTCTTGGCGCCGGCGCTGATCTTCTCGTCACCCATTCCCACGGCCGCCAGGCGGAGCAGCGCCTTGGCATTCCGCTCATGCGGGTCGGCTTCCCGATCTTCGACCGGCTCGGCAGCCAGCACAAGCTCACAGTCCTCTACCAGGGGACCCGCGACCTGATCTTCGAGGTCGCCAACATTTTTGAAGCCAACCGGCACGCGCCGACGCCTGAGGCGCTTGATCCACTCCGTAAACGAGAAATGCCAGATGAGCTCCGTTCGTCGCCTCTCGCTCGTCACTGACGAGGTTCACGCACCGACGCCGGAACGCCAAGCCGGCGCATTGCGCGTGGCGATCGCCACGCAGGACATGAAGAACCTCAACGCCCATTTCGGTTCGGCCAGGCGCTTTGCTGTCTACGACGTGGGACGCGAGGAGTGGAATCTCGTTGAAGCCGTAGCCTTCGATGACGTTTCCGACGAGAGCGGGGAGCACCGAACTGAGGGCGATGACCGCATCACCCCGAAGGTGGAGGCGCTGAAGGGGTGTCATCTGCTGTTTTGTCTGGCCATCGGCGGACCTTCGGCGGCCAAGGTTGTTTCGGCAAAAATTTATCCGATAAAAGTGCCGCACCCCCAAACCATCCAAGAGGTGCTGTTGCGCACGCAGATGATGCTCAGGAAGGCTCCTCCGCCTTGGCTGCGCAAAATGCTGGCGAAGGCAGGTGCTCCTCCAAAGAAACCGTCGTTCGAGGACGAGGGCTGAAATGAGGAGAAGACGAAATGTCTGATGCCACGGTTACTTCCGCAGTCAGCGAGAACGAGGCGGCCTTTGCAACCCCCTTTGTCAAATGCCTCCTGCGGCTCATCCGCGCGCAGGATTCCTATGGGTTATGGGAAGGCAAAACAGACGCCGAACTGCTGGCTGACTTCATCGTCACCAGGGAACAGCGCCGTGCGATCCCGATCATCGGCGATCCCGATCCCGACGTGCTGTGGAGGCTTGATATGTTTTACACCGCCGTTGGGCTTGCGATCGAGGAGCGCTGCGGCCTCATGGCATCGCCGATGATGGAGCTGAGCCATGAAGGCTTCGGGCGCGTGCTTTTCACGGCGGGGCGGTTAGTCGCTCTATCGAAGACGCTGCGCGACGTCCACAGGTTCGGCTTCGAGACGTTCCGGAAGCTCGCTCAGGCCGGCACGAAACTGGTCGGCGACGCAATCGCTACCATCGAGACCTATCCCGAGGTGGCGCGTGCGTGATGAAGCGGATCTTCGAGCAAGGGGGCCATGACAATCTTGAGCGAGCGCGATAGCCAGCCCACGGAAGCCGAGCCGGGCCAGGTCGATGAGTGGGCTCTTGGGGTAGCGCCGATGAAGCCACTCGTCCTGATCTGTTCGCAAGATGCGGAGTTCTATCTGAATTATAGCCACATTCTGGAGGCGGACCGCTTCGCGAGTGAGCAGGCAGGCTGCGCGAAGGAAGCATTTGTATTGGCCGAACAACGGGAGTTCCACGCCGTCGTGCTGGACTGCGTGCCAGCAAGCGCGACGGGAGCCACAATCTGCGCCCGCCTCAAGGAGGAGCCGCGGACGGCCGACCTGCCCGTTATTGCCCTGATCGCGCGCGGCGCCGAGGACCAGCACCTCGATCTCCTGAAAGCTGGCATTGACGAGATCTTTGTGCGGCCGATCGACCCGGCCAAGCTGCTCGACTGTCTACGGGCGAGGCTGGCGCTGCCGAAGCGGGGTTCAAACGGGATCGAAAACGGCAGCTGGCTCTGCTGCGGCAGCCTTGAAATGAAGCGCGATGCCCGCCGGATTCGCGGCAATGGCCACAACATTCACCTCGGACTCATCGAGTTCAACGTGCTGCGGGTTATGATTGAAGCTCCCGGCACGGTCTTCAGCCGGGAGGAGCTTATCGGCAGGGCCTGGGGGGACAACATCCATGTCGAACCACGCACCGTGGACGTCCATATCAGCCGGATTAGAAAGGCGCTGAAGGCGGCCTCGCCAGGTAGCGTCATTCGCACCGTCAGGTCGGCCGGCTACTTGCTCGAGGAGCCGGACGACTGAAAGCGAACGGATGGAGTGCCACTCCCCATTTCCGTCGGGCTGAGGGCAAGTCTTGCGGCTTCGAAACGCGCCGGCAGGTACGACATATTCAGAAAGAAGCAGTCAAATGGCTTTCAGAAGCGTACTCAGTGTGACGGGAGCTGACCACTCCGATCAGGATGTCAGAACAGCTGCCAGCTTGTGTGCCGAAGTCGGCGCATATCTTTCCGTACTGGTGATGTCGCCTCCGCCGCTCATTATGCCGTCTCCGCTTCTTACGCCGCTGGGCGCTGGCATCCCCGAGTGGTCTAAACATCGCGCACACGACAGTGCCGCAATGGAACAACGGTCTAAGCAAATCGAGAGATTTTCACGGGACATGGCCAGACTGGAAACAGCATCCAGGGAAATTCAGAAACAGCTGAGGGCCATGCGGCTTTGCTATGACGTCGATACGGACTACTGCGATCAGGCCAGCGTCGGTGACGCGGTGCGACAGCGGGCGCTCTGCAACGACCTGACAATCGTCGGCCCCGCACTTCTCAACGACATTAATCTCGGACCCCTTGTTATCAACGGCAGCCTGTTCGATACGGGAAGGCCGGTGCTTGTCGTGCCGGAGGGCGCTGAGGCGACTCTGTCGCCACGGCGCGTGCTGGTCGGATGGGATTCGCGAGCCGAGGCGTCCCGTGCGGTTCGGGAAGCGCTGGATCTGCTAGCCGGTGCTGAGGAAGTTCGCGTCGCATTAGTCGATCCGGAGGCGACCTGCACCGGAAACGGTACCGAGCCGGGAGCCGACATCGCTGCCTATCTCACTCGGCACGGTGCTTGGGTGTCGGTTGACCCGCTGGCGAGCGCCGGCAAACCGGTGGCTATGGTGCTCGCGCAGCACGCAATCGACACGTCTGCCGATATGATAGTCATGGGAGCTTATGGCAGCCGCCGGCTCCGCGAGCGGCTCTTCGGTGGCGTGACGAGATGGATAGTTAGGAAGCCGCCATTGCCGCTGTTTTTGGCTCGCTGACAGGTTCCGAAGCAGCACCGACGCTGTTCGAAACTCTACTCACTGGGTCACTATCCTGATGCCAAGTTGGAGAAAGATCGCGGCAAACGTGCAAGCTTCGCGAAGCTTCTCGGAGCCAATCTGCACGCGCCGCCCGAGAACATCCGCGCACGCCTCTAACGCGCGCGCGGGGGGTGGTTCTGCTCGCCCGAGTTGGTCGTGATGCTGAGACCAACGGCCGGGCAAAGGTATGGGCAGTCCTCACTGCAGCCACGATCACGGCGCAGGTCGGCGTCAGGTCAAAGAGAGTCGTTCAGCGCGGCAGGCCCAGTTCGGACCCGTAGCGGCATCGTATGCGCGCTATCACGATCTCCTCATTACTGGCCGGGAGCTTAACAACGCAACGACCGTGCCGTGGCCGACGCGATCAACTTCGAGTCGGAACGGTCGGGCTCCTGCCGCAGTCGGCGGGAATCGATCGCATGAATCACGTTGCCATGCTCTGGAATGGCAGGCGGGTCAGCGGCGAGGGCGGCCGCATCTTCAGCGTTTTCAGTTTGCCCGGCCCACCGCGTGGCGACCGAGCGGCCTTGAGGCTGGTCAAATTCCGACAACGCTCACATTCGCACCAGGCGGTCCCTGTAGCGCCTGAGCACAGGGAACACAGAAAATATCGGCACAAATCAGGAACCCCGGAGAGCTCACCGGCCGCACATGCCGGCACTCATCCTGGCCTTTTTCGCCCACGATCATAATCGTCGAGCTGACGATGGCGGTATTGGCGAGCCGAAGCTGGACCGGCTTCGTCGTGAAAAATTTCCCAGCCAGCCAGGAATTCAATCGCAAGGCGGGCGAGGGGGCACAGGCCGCGCTCGGATGGAGCAGCCCTTTGCAATCGCAAATGGCGGGATCCGCTACCGCCTGAGGGACCGAAACGGCAAGACGCTCAAGCCAGTGGCGTGAAGCGGACGATGATGACGGGCCTGCGGCAGCCAACGCAGTCATGATGTCCACGGCCTCGTCCCTCGGCCCGAATGCATATTGAGTCGTCCGGGCCACGCTTTTCTGCCGACGCGAAGCGCGTGATGCTTGTCCAAAACCTGACAGCGGCAGAAAACATGTCGGGTTCAATACAACCGGCCATCTTGCCAGATCGAGGTTTTTGAACGCGAAATCATAGGGTTACTGCGCGCTGAGCGCGCTGGCACGGCCTTTGCGAATTGAGATGCGGCAACACTGAGGGAAGGCCGGCTGCACGCAAACGCGCGAGACGAGCGATGCTCTCCTCTCCTTGAACCCATGTGCCCCTCTCTAAGAGGGAAAACAAGCTCGCGCCTAAAGTCGCGCAACCTTTGGCCATAGCTTTGGAGAACAACATGGTATTGCAAATGGAGTCACCGGCTCCTTCGATCAAAGTGGAGAACTGGCTGCGTGGCGAGCCCCTCACGAACTTCCAGCCCGGCAAAGTGTATATCGTCGAATTTTGGGCAACTTGGTGCGGACCATGTGTGTCGGCGATGCCCCATCTGATGCAGCTGCAGGAGAAATACAAGGACAGCGGACTTGAGGTCGTCGGGATCGCGGCTGATGAAAACGCTCCAACGGCCGTCGAGGCCCGAACCAAGTTGGACGCGTGGCTGACCGAAAAGTGCTCGAATCTGAACTATCGGATAGCGTTCGACTACACAGGCGAAATGAACAAGCTTTGGATGGAACCCAGCTTTTCTGTCGGGATTCCGACCTCGTTCGTGGTCGACCGAGACGGCCACATCGCCTTTATCGGTCATCCATGGCAACTCGATGAGGTCTTGCCGAAAGTGCTTAACGGCAGCTGGCGCACCAGCGATCAAGCGAAATCCGCCGATACGGAGCGGATCGCCAAAAACGAACCCATGGCGCGCGAACAAGCGTTGAAGAAGCCGACCAATGACAGATTTTGGGCGGCGGTGAAGACAGAGGATTGGAAGACGGCGCTCTCAGCGATCGAAGAGGGCATTGCCTTGTTGCCGGACAACCTCAATTTCCGCCTGGCTCATGCGAATCTGGTGCTTCACAAAATGCACGACATGTGGACCGGCTTGCCCCTCATGCACCAATTGGTTCGCGACGCGATCGACAGAAACTCCGAGGACTGGATGATCGCGGCGCTAAACCAACTCTTCCATCCGAACCTTGACCATTCGCGCTTTCCGTCTCCTGAGCGCTTCGCGATAGGCAAAGAGCTGTCCGAACACGTGCTGGCACTGAATCCCCCGCAAGGAGACAGCCCAAAGTTCTGGTCTTATCCGGCGGTCGCTCGGTATTATCAGGAGAGCGGCAACAAAAATCGCGCGATCGAGTTGGTCGAGTTGGCACTGAAGTCGCTGGACGGTCCGGAGCCTATCCCTGACGAACTGAAAGAGCACCTTCTACCGGAGTTGCTACAGGCCTTGGCCAACTACAAGGATGAGAAGGTTTGTCACGGCGCTCTCTGCGCGGCACCGCAAAAGAATTTTTTGCCGAAGGTGTCAAAGCGCCGCCCGTAAAAGGGGGTGACGGTTGGAATGTGTACTGGCCAATTCGTCCATTTCCCTGGCGCGGCCGCAGCAAGTCGGTTCCATGCAGCACAGTGTGGATCGCTTGCAGCGGGTTCGAGGCTCCAATCTTGCGATAACCTCCGGCCGCATCACGGCGGAAGCGATGCTCGACGCGAATTCCGGCCGGGGTGGAAGACCTCGCAGTCGAGGACGCGTTCAAGGTCGGCCACTGGGACATCCATTGCGTGGAATCGGCCGCCCCGAGCCGGGCGCCGGCTGCGCAAGTGTGGCCGAAGTAGGCGTCCCCGAAAACAGACATCGTGCTTCGAGGAAGAGGACTGAAATGAGGAGAAGGCGAAATGTCTGAATGCCGCGGTCAGCCCGGCTGTCAACGAGGACGAGGCGGCCCTTGCCATGCCTTTTGTCAGATGCCTCGTGCGGCTGATCCGTGCTCAGGATGCCTCCGGGTCACGGGAAGGCAAATCGGACGCCGAACTGCTGGGCGACTTCATCATCAGCAGAAAACAGCGCCGTGCGATCCCCATCATCGGCGATCCCGGTCCGGACGTGCTGTGGAGGCTCGATATGTTCTACACGGCCGTCGGGCTTAGGATCGAGGAGCGCTCCGGCCTCATGACATCGCCAACGATGGAGATGAAACCCATGGGGGCTTCGGACGATTGCTTTTCACGGCCGGGCGGTTGGTCGTTCTGTCCAGACGTCCACCCGTTTGGCTTCGAGACGTTCTGGAAACTCGCGGAGGCCGGTACAAAACTGGTGGTCGATGCGACCGCAGCCATTGAAGCCTATCCCGACGTGGCCCGGGCGTGATGAAACCGATTTCGAGGAAGGATTTATGTCAAAGCTAGATGAGATGGGGAAGAAAGTCCGAAAGCTTCAGCTGCGCGCGGCAGTTGCCAAGATGAAATTGCGCGACCTTGCAGAGAATCTCCCGGGAAAATGGACGGAGATAGAGGAAGTTGCCGAGGAAACGTCGGCCGTTTTTGCCGAGTTGGATGGTGCCAAGAGAGAGTTCGCTGCAATGAAGAAGTTACGATGACGAGCACATTCACCACCCGCGACGGCTCCGGATGGGTGCCGGAATATCTCACCGCTATAGACGGCACGACCTGCATCGGCTGCGGCCGCTGTTTCAAAGTCTGCTCGCGCGAGGTCATGCATCTTTACGGCGTCGATGATGCGGGTGAAATCCTCGGCGCCTGCGACGGCGAAGACGACGATTTCGACGGCGAGCTCAATCGCATGATCATGGTCGTCGACCATGCCGGCCGCTGCATTGGCTGCGGAGCCTGCGGCCGCGTCTGCCCGAAGAACTGCCAGACCCATGTTGCGGCCGACCAGGTCGCAGCATGATCTGAGGAGACAAAACCAGGAGAACGGCGTTGCCCTTAAAAATCTTTTGTCGCGTCCTGGGGCTGGTCCTCTGCAGTAACGCTCTGATTGTCTACTTCGCTTCTCATTCCATCCGCACAGTAGCCGTCACGACGCTGGCTTGTTCGTTGCTCCTTCAGTTGGCCTATTTCGCAAGCGTGCTCTTTCTGATCTGGCGGTCTGGCTGCGCTTGCAGAGCTGGCCAAAGGGCTGAGCATTTCGGTAGTTGCAAGGAAGTTGTATCCGAGCCAGACCTTGATGAGGTGACGAATGAATCCGCAGATTTGCTCCAGCGCGATCGAATGCTGGCCATATCGCTGCTGCTGCCTTGAGGCGCCGTGACAAGGTCAGTGGTCAACCTGACGCCACTTTAGACCACTATAAACATTGAGCAGATATTAGAACGAATACTGTGCATCAGAAGTAAATGGTGCCCTCAATCCGGTCATTGTAGTTAATCCAGGAGATATAGTTCTTGAATGCCATGCGCATTGGGGTGGTCTCTCGCATGCCGCGTGCGGTTGCAACTCTCAAATGACGAGCGAGGCGCTGGAAATAGGTAATGGGGCTCTTCTCGCGCCGAAAAATGCAGATGACGTGAAATAAAAGACGCCTCTAGTACGAATCGTGAATGGCTCATTCAGCTCCATCGCATGTTGCCGGAGAGAAAATGCTGGAAAAGTTCGAACGCTATCCGCTCACATTTGGACCCACGCCCATCGAGAAGCTCGACCGCCTCTCCAAGCATCTGGGGGGCAAGGTGGAAATCTACGCCAAACGCGAGGACTGCAACTCCGGTCTGGCGTTCGGCGGAAACAAGCTCCGCAAGCTCGAATACATCATTCCCGACGCGATCGCGTCAAATGCAGATACGCTTGTGTCAATTGGCGGCGTGCAGTCCAACCACACGCGGATGGTCGCCGCGGTCGCCGCCAAGATCGGCATGAAATGCGTCCTGGTGCAGGAGAGCTGGGTACCACATGAGGATGCCGTCTACGACCGGGTCGGCAACATTCTCTTGAGCCGCGTCATGGGAGCGGAGGTGCGTCTCGTCGACGAAGGCTTCGATATCAGCATCCGCCCCAGTTGGGAGCAGGCGCTCGTTGAGGTCAGGTCAAGGGGCGGCAGACCCTATGCGATACCAGCCGGAGCTTCCGTTCACAAATATGGCGGTCTCGGCTATGTGGGCTTCGCGGAGGAGGTGCGCGCCCAGGAGAAGCAGCTTGGGTTTGCCTTCGACTACATCGTGGTCTGCACGGTCACGGGTTCAACGCATGCCGGCATGCTCGTCGGGTTCGCCAAGGACGATCGACAACGCAACGTGATCGGTATCGATGCCTCCGCCACCCCCGCCCAAACCAAGGCGCAGGTGCTAAGCATTGCCCAACGTACTGCGAAGCTCGTCGATCTTGGCACGGAAATCGTCGAGGATGACGTGGTGCTGCTCGAGGGGTACGCGTCGCCCGGTTACGGCCTTCCGTCCGAGGCAACGAAGCAGGCCATCCGCCTGTGTGCGCGGCTCGAGGGTATAATTACCGATCCCGTCTACGAGGGCAAATCAATGCAAGCGATGATCGACCTCGTCCAGAAAGGCTTCTTTCCAGAGGGATCGAGGGTGCTCTACGCGCATCTCGGCGGCGGGCCGGCCATCAACGGGTACGGCTACACCTTCCGCAACGGCTGACGCTCGACAGATTGCGATTTCGCCCTCCTGCCGTGCCGGCGAAGCGCCCAAACTAGGTGCGAGGGTCGCCCAGCAAACCGATGGAGCCGGGGGTTGATTGCCGCCCAACGCGAAGCTGACTGAGTTCCTTTGGAAAATTTGACCGATGGATATTTGCTGAGGAAATCGAAAACCCGCTGAGAGTATTATCATTGACGTTGAAACCTAGTTGATAGCCTGTATCATAAGAGACATAATTAAATATATGCTAGCATGCGAATAACGCTCCGTCTGAATTAACTGAGTAACTTGTTACTTTAATATTCAGAATTGGCCAAGAGTGCCAGAAAAGTGGAGGAATATCCGATGATCTTACCGGAACTGGGGTCTGCCATCCCGGGCGGCAGGGTTTTGGAAATAACGACGACCACCGGCTGCATCGTCGGATGTTCTTATTGTCCGCAGGACAAATTCGCCCATCGGCAAAGACGGGTTTCTCATGTGAAGCATCTTCGTCTTGAAGATTTCAAGCGATGTCTGGCGCGCGTACCAACTTCCGTCGACATCAGTTTCGCCGGATACTCCGAGCCTTGGCTCAATCCGGATTGCACCGAAATGGTCGAGCACGCTTACGCCAGAGGCCATGGCATCCGGATTTTCACGACGCTTGTAGGAATGAAGGGGCGGGATCTACACCGCTTGCAAGCGCTGCGTTCAAGGGTATTCGTGGTCCATGTTCTCGATGATGGCGCATACATGAATAGCCGTCTTGTCGGAGACAAGTATCTCGCTTTGATTCGTCAAGTGGTCGACATCGCCTCGATTCGGTTTATAGTCCTGGGCGAGATCCATCCGGATATCGCCGGGATAATCCCCGCCGAAGCGCTAGTTCGCGCGCGGCCTCTGAGCAGCAGGGGTGGAAGCGTCGATCCGAAGGTCGTCGAAGCACGGCAGCCAGTCGTCGGCGCGCTGACCTGCGTTGACGGACGGCAGTATCGGAATGTTCTTCTCCCAAACGGTGACGTTACGCTCTGCTGCATGGATTTTGAACGGCGCCACGTATTGGGCAATCTTCTGCGCGACGAATACGCAGATCTTTTTGAAAAGCCAGTTTTTAGCCAAATCGTCGACCGCATGAATGGGACGGATGGCTTTCTGCTTTGTAGGATGTGCGAATATGCCCATCCAAAGGCGTCCGCATGCTGACTGGAGGTCGGCAAACCGCCTGAAACCGCGTGAGCGAATGTCGATCCTCTTGAGACGGCATAAGGCAGGTCTCGTGAGGACCCGGTCGACGAGTCTAGTCGCCTATTGTTACGCCGAGATCCTGTGGTCGCATCTCCCAGCACAAAGTTGTCTGGCAAACTTTTGTTGGCCTAAAAAGGGGAGAACCGGCTTAGTCTGGTCCCACATACAGACTGTAATATCCTCCGCCTTCGGCTTTTCGGGACCCTGATCCTCATTCAGGCATAATTGTTCGAGACGCTTCAGAAGCGGTCCGAAGCGGCCCTACATCGAAGAACGCCGATCATCGCCGCTACGCCGCTCGCTCGCTACAGCGCTGTTGAGGGCGCGCTCGCGAGCGGCTTCGCTACCGCCGAGCTACGCTACGAGCCGGAGCACAATGTGGTTCGTGTTGCTGCCGGAGCGCCTGCAACACTTTAGCATGCTGCTGCATGGCAGAAGCGCCTGTCACCCATGAGCCGGTGCTAGCGCTGAGCTTGATATGATTGGCAGGCGTTTCGCCGGGTACAATCAGGTGCGTCAACTACCAAATGCCGTAGTATCGACGCCTCCCCGAAAACTTTAGAACGGAGCTCGACCAACGCATAGACGAGAGATATCGCCGTGCAGAGCAACGTGACTACGGTAGACGAGGTTTCGAAGTGCGTCAGTGCAGCAGTTGAGCTGCCGCGCGAGTCCGGTCTCCCTTTTGTCGCGGACGTTTTTGAGGAGCGTGTCGGCATTCCTAACATATTCATGGGAAGTCACGACCGTCCAAAGTTCCGCCCGGACCGTTCCGATCTTCAAGCGAAGCTGAAAACAACCGCAACAAACCAAACGCATTTAATCACTTGCTCGTTGAACGCGACGCGACACGCAGAGGGACGCTGAAATGGACACTGAAATTTTTACGGCTCATGAGTCCAACGTTCGTCGCTACGGGCGGTCGTTTCCTACAGTCTTTACGAAGGCCCTTGGGGCGACAATCTGGGACGAGGCCGGTAACCCTTATATCGATTTCCTCGTAGGGTCCGGCGCACTAAACTACGGACACAACAATCCAGGCATTATTGCGCCAGCAATAGAATATATGGTTGGCGAGAACATTCTCCTATCCTTAGACATGTATACAGCGGCAAAGCGTGACTTCATTGAAGCGTTTGTGGATTCGATCTTGAAGCCCAGGGGGCTTTCTTACAAGATACAATTTCCTGGGCCAACCGGCACAAACGCTAACGAAGCAGCGCTGGCATTGGCGCGAAAGTATACCGGCCGCTCAAGCGTCATGGCCTTCACGAATGCGTTCCATGGTATGTCGCTCGGCTCTCTGGCGGTCTCCGGTTCGGCGTCGACCCGGGAACTAGGCGGTGTTGCTCGCCACGATGTGATCCGTGTCCCTTATGACGGATACCCGAACCAAGATTTCGATTCCGCGAGTTACATAGACTCCTTATTGGGCGACCCGGGAAGCGGGATAGAAAAGCCCGCCGCAATCATTCTGGAGACCATTCAAGCAGAAGGCGGCATGAACGCCGCATCAGCAGCTTGGCTAACGGAAATCCAGCGCATTTGCCGCAAACACGGCGTTGTATTGATCGTCGACGATATTCAGGCTGGTGCGGGCCGAACGGGCGAGTTCTTCTCATTCGAGTTCGCGAACCTCGATCCCGACATCGTATGCCTCTCGAAGTCCCTAAGCGGGTCAGGTAGTCCGTTCTCCATTGTTCTAATTCGCCCCGACTTGGATATTTGGAATCCCGGCGAACATAGCGGGACGTTCAGAGGCAACAATCTCGCCTTCGTGACTGCAGGGGCGATGTGCAAACTGTGGTCCGACACGCAGTTCACTGCAGGCGTTGAGCGGACAGCCGCCAAACTGCAAAGACACCTGGACAGCCTTGTTGCCAAATTTCCCACGTGCATCGAACAAAAGCGCGGCCGTGGTCTGATGGCCGGTCTCAAATGCCGTTCACAGGCCGTTGTCGGCCGTGTGCACGATGTCGCATTCGAAAACGGCCTGCTGATCGAATCTTCAGGACCAAATCGCGACGTCATCAAAGTCCTCCCACCGATAACCATCACCGATGACGAACTCGATCAGGGCATCGCCATCCTTGATCACGCACTAAAGGAGCAAGCCAATGGAGACTAATCAAGTATCCCAAGCCCCAGCCATCTCGCCTGTCGAGATCAGAGAGCGAACCGGCTCGATCAGCACTGCGGAGATCATCTCAGTCCTGAAAGGTGAGATCACCGCTCTGCACATCAGGCAAGCTTTCAGCACCGAAATAGCCGAGGAGATCACCGCGAACTTCAGTGGCAGTCCCGGTCTCAAGGAGCGTAAGGATGGCGTCCCCGGACAATATGTCGGCGCATCCCACTACAGGAAGGATGCAGCCACCTATTTCGCAGAGGCGGAAACTGCGCGACCGTATGTCGACGCCCTTTTTGAGAATCTGGTTGATCCGGTCCGAGCATTGTTCGACGCGTTGAAGCGCGACCTTCGCAAACAGGGCATTGAATTGCGGCTGGCCCGTTCGGAGCACGGTCAGGCTAATGTTTTCCGGGCTCTCAGTTGGTCTGGCAGCGGCACGTTCTCCTTGGACCCCCACGACGACGTCGCTCAAGTGTTATGTGCTGGGAACGATTACGAGGTTTCTGCGGTGGCGCACAACACCGTCGCAGCACTCAACTTCTATCCCAGCATGCCCGAGGAAGGTGGCAATCTGCGGCTCTGGAGCCACAAGCCGACAATCACCGACCGAAAGTCTCAAGGTGTGGAGACTACAGGCTATCCCTATTCGGCAGCCTATCTCGAGGGCGTTCCTTGTCGCGACTTCCAGCTCAGGGCGGGGGATATCGGCCTGATCGATGGCGGTTTCGTTCACGGGGTCACCGGTCAATCGGGCAACGGAAAGCGTCGCCTGGTGCTGAACAGCTTTTTCGGGTTTGCTCGCCCGGATCTTGTTCTCTGGTGGACCTGAAGTTGGACGTCGTAACGACTGACCGGCTTCCGCCGACAGGTGTCACATCGGTCGCAACGCGAGGAGGCCCCCCCTTTAGTCACAGCCGCCCTCGGGCTGATCCAGACTATCATGAAGCCCTTGGCGTTTCAGGTGCTGCCGGTCTCCGACACGATTTACCAATACCTGTCCGCGTTACCCGGCGGTCCACTGTTTCCAGTGCCGGGCCGAACACGCATCGCGAGGTGATGTTAAGGAAGGCACAAGGCAGAAGTAACGCGAGAGGTGATCTAGCCAACGTATACTTCTTCCTACATCGATCGGGCGTTTACCTGCGTCAGTGTGCAGTGCACCGCGGCTCGCCTTGGACCGTTTCCGAAATGGACCGAATTAGTGCTCCCAGGCTCCGACAGATGCAGGTTCAAGAAAACTCCTGGCACAACGGACGTTAAAACCGCCGAATCGCAGGAGTGCCTTTCTCCGCAACGGAAGCATCGTGACTTAGGCATGACATTCTTTGTGCGAGATTTTTGACGGATTTTTTTTTACAATTCGATAATTCCAAATTGTAGTGCTTTTATGGCCGCTGTTGTTCTACTAACAGTGTCCGTCTTTCTCATAACGTTTTTTATGTGGAAGTTAACAGTGTTTACTGATATACCTATAATCTGCCCTATTTCCCACGACGACTTCCCTTTCGCCGTCCATAGGATGCACTCCTTTTCTCTTGGAGAAAGGGTAGGTATCTCCTCGATGCCGCTAATCCGCCGGTGTTCCATCGTCTCTGCTCCACAGCCATTTGCACAGGAGGGTGTCACTGGCGCGCAAAACTGCCGGGGTTGTAAGGCTTCGGCTCTGCGCGCCGTCCTGGGCAGCTCTGCATCGCCTCAGCTCTACCATCTCATTGCGGCTGGCGATGTTATTTCAACTTAAAGTTATGTTTCGCCATCATCATGCGAGTGCAACATAGAGTAAATAAAGTCGACATTCTTGTAATTATCGTCGAGTTAGCTTAACAATCAATATTGATGTTGAAAGCGTTTTTGCGACCGAATCGTTTAATTCGGCGCGACAAAGAAGTCGAAACCCAGAGACCTCACATCGGCGTGTCAAGGTAAGGCGTATTGCGATTAATTTAGGCCTCATATCCGGCAGCCCTGAGAGTTTCTGCATTCGGTTGGCTCCTAACAGATGGCAGATATCACCCGGGGAGCTCGGCAGGGCGCATGGAAGGTGTTGGCCGCTTGTGTCGCAAAGAGTTTAGCGTGAGGAACAGCTAACACCCAGGACTGTTGCCCATCTACCGATCCTGGTAGTTTGTAAGAATTCTGTCTCGCCCTGTTTCGTGGCGGTCATCGCTGGCTTACTATCCCTGACCTGCCACGGGTAATTTCCTCCATCTGAGATTAGAGTCCGGCCTCGATCGAAGGACGGACTGATGAAGAGAAAGCGGTTTACGGAAGAGATGGAGTTGTCTAATCGCAATGTTGACGTCAAGTATCTGCACGTCTTAAGACGCGTGTGCCGGGTGCAGGGTTGTCTTCGCGGTCAACATCGGTTGCCGCATGATGGAGCTTCGCGGGGAGAGCCTTCAATGTATTCGACGCACTCAGCTGAGCCAGCGGTGCGACCCCATCTAGCGGAATGGCTCTGTCCACGCCCCGGCAGGGACGTCTCGGCGCGCTCAGAGACTGAACGCGATCCTCAAAGCCGTCACGCTGTCGCGCCAGCGGTCCTGTCGAAGAACTCGCCGGTCTTGAGCATCGCATGCATTGTCACCGCCAGTTTGCGGGCTACGGCAACGGCGGCTCGTTTGAAGCCTATCCTCTCCCGGAGTTTTAGACCCCATGTTCGCAGGCTGCTGTCGGCGCAGCTGCGGGTCAGGATGACCGTCGCAGCTTCGTAGAGAAGCCCTCGTAAATGACGATCGCCCCGCCGGGATATGTGGCCATCATAGTCGACCTCTCCCGATTGGTATCGTCGGGTAGTCAGGCCAAGCCAGGCGCCGACGGAGCGAGATTTCTTGAAGTTGTCCGGCTCCTCAATGGCGGTCACGAACGAAGTCGCGGTGATTGCGCCGACACCGGGGATCGACACGAGTATTTGACACGCTCGGCTTTGACGCGCACCAGCGACAAGCTGACGCCCGAGTTCAGCGGCCCGAACGCGCATGCTGCGCCAGGCTTCCAGCATCGGCAGCACGATAGGAGTGAGCCCGTCCTGGTCGACAAGGAGATTGCGGACATTCCTCTCGAACGTGCTTCCTTTGCCGGCGGGAACAAGCAGTCCGAATGTCTTCATGAGCCCTCGGATCTGGTTTGAGAGTTCGGTGGTGATCCTGACCAGCCTGGTGCGTGCCGCCACGAGCGTGCGCGTCAGCATGCTGTCGAAGCCTTTCACTCGCACTTCACGAAAGAACCCTACTTCTGCAAGATGCGCCAAACCGTCGGCATCGTTCGCGTCGGTTTTGTTCGCGGCCATGTCGAGCGCTGCTTTGGCATGACGACCATCGATGCAGATCGCCGGCAAACCCTCTGCGCGCAGCGCATGATAGAACCACACCGATAGAGGGCCGGTCTCGAACACGACGCGCTTTGCGGCTGGCGCCCGCTTGCGGACAAGCTCGGCAATGACCTTTGGATCAGAGGCGCACCTCCCACGCCAGACGCGCTTGCCTTCACGTCGAATGGAAACCGCTGTCTCTTTCATCGAAACATCGAGGCCGATATAGTCTTCCATGGCTGTTCTCCCTGAGATGCCTGGGCCCGGTGCGAATCGTGAGCCCGTATTCCATCCTGTCGGGGAACAGCCACCCACTTCCATAGCTAAGACTTGGGAAACTCGCTCCCGCGATTACCCCATGTATTCGGTTCAGCTCGCTGAACGCCTGGCCCCTTTTCGGATCATGGCGTTTGTCTGATGCTCAGAGCCGACCTGGCAAGAGGAGATCGGCATGAGCGTTTATGCAGGACTGGATACTTCACTCGACGCTGTAGCTATTTGCGTTATCGCCGAGACCGGCGAGATGCTGTGGCAGGGAAAGGTGCTCGGTGACCCGGATGCTGTGACGGCTGCACTTCAGCGATGGCGGGACGATCTCGTTCGCGTTGGCTTGGAAGCCGGTGCGACATCGGAGTGGATCGGCGGACACCTGGTCGACGAGGGCTTCCCTGTCGTGTGTCTCGAGAGTCGACATGTCAAAGCGGCTCTGGGCGCGATGACGGTGAAGACGGACCGGAATGACGCGCAGGGAATTGCACAGATTGTGCGCACAGGTTGGTTCAAGGCAGTTCATCTGAAGTCCGCTGCCGGCCAGAGGCTGCGCACGCTCACCGCCGCGCGCAAGGCTACGGTCAGGGCGGTCACTGCCAACGAGCAGGTCATCCGAGGCTTGTTGCGTCCCCTGGGGCTAAAGATTGGCGCCGTCACGCGCGTTCGTTTCGAGGCAAGGGTTCGACAGCTGGTCGGAGCGGATCGGCTGTTGCTGGGTATCTTTGAACCGCTCTTGCAGATGCACAGGTGTCTGCGCGAGAACCTGGCGGATCTGCACCGGCTCGTCCTGAGAGCGGTTCGAGTCGATCCCATCTGCCGTCGCCTCATGACCATGCCTGGCATAGGACCCGTCACCGCGCTCACCTACAGGGCAACGATCGATGATCCCAAGCGCTTCCGCGGATCCAGATCGGTCGGTGCGTATCTCGGCCTCACACCGCGAAGATACCTGTCTGGAGAAGTCGACAGGGTCGGTCGCATCACCAAAGTGGGTGACAGTGAGACGCGAACGGCCTTGTTCGAGGCGGCAAACGTCATCCTGCGCCCGACGACCCGATGGTCGAGCATGAAGGCTTGGGCAATGAAGATTGCCAATCGACAGGGTGCCCGACGTGCGAAGGTCGCCCTGGCCAGACGAATGGCAGTCACCTTCACCGCATGTGGGTTGACGAACAGGATTTCCGTTGGTCGGCAGCTTAGGCTGAGCTGTCCACGGAATAGCGAGCGCTCGATGCAGGGCGCGGTCCGGACGAGTTCGCATGATCTGTCGTTGCCGCTTCCCGAGCACGCCGAAGAGCTTTGAACCGATCGGACCCACGGACACCATCATGCCGGCGGCTGCGTGCCGACCGCGAACAGAAGCAAAGAACCTGCATCGAACGTCACGCCTTGACTGGAGGACACCGAATACAGAAGCAGATCATCGCGGTTCTGCGTGAGCACGAAGCGGGGGCGAAGGCGGGCGACCTGGCGCGCAAGCATGGGATGTCCGAGGCGACGCTGTATAACTGGAAGGCGAAGTATGGCGGGATGGACGTCTCCGATGCCAAACGGCTGAAGGCCTTGGAAGACGAGAACGCGAAGCTGAAGAAGCTGCTCGCCGACCAGATGCTGGAAGCCTCGGCACCGCGCGAGCTTCTGTCAAAAAAATGGTAGGGCCCGCCGCCAAGCGCGAAGCCGTCGCGCATCTGCAGGCCACGATGGGCCTGTCGGAGCGGCGGGCCTGTTCCTTTGTGGGCGCTGATCGCAAGATGATCCGCTACCAGTCTCGCCGTGCGCCAGTGACAACATCCAGCGCTTAAATGGCTACGGAGCAGAGGCCATGGAACGCCCGCGGATGACTGCTGTCTCTCAACTTCGAGGGCTCTCAGCCAGAGTGTCCGACCAGTTTTCTTTGGTCCCGGCGATGCATTTCCCTGAGGCTGCCAGGGAGGCGGTTGCGCTCGAGTTTGGCCGATTTCTCGACCAAACCGATCGTGTTGCAAAATCCGAGCATTTGTTCGACCTGCTGTCTGATTTTGCCCTGAATTTTGATTGTCCATGGATCGCGTATGGCTCTCTCGCACCGGACCAAAAAGGCCTAAGGCCGGCCCGAGGCGATCCGGCGGTCATGCTGAATTATCCTCCTGAATGGCAGGAGCGCTATTTCGAAATGGGTTATGACAGGATAGACCCCACCATCAAGAGGAGTCGGAGGCGAGCAGAAGTCTTTCGGTGGAGCGATGTGTACAACGACGAAAGCACGACTGAAGACGAACGGCGCGTTTTCGACGAGGCGGCGACGTTCGGCTTAAGATCGGGCATTAGCGTTCCGTTGCACGGCCCCGACGGCCGCTTTGCGATCATGAACTTTGCTCAAGCCTGGGACGGTGAATTCCAAAATAGAGCAATCACCTACTTGCAGCTCGCGGCGTTACATTTCCGTCTGAGAGTCGGTAAATTCGCTAAATCAAGGGGCATCGAGGAGACACCTAATCTTTCCCCAAGAGAGAAAGAGTGCATCCTCTGGACGGCGAAAGGGAAATCGTCGTGGGAAATAGGTAAGATTCTAGGAATATCTTCAGATACTGTTAACTTTCACATAAAAAACGTAAAGCAAAAGATGGATGCAGCCAGCAGAACAACCGCGGCTATAAAAGCGCTGAAATTCGGAATTATTGAACTGTAAAGCGAGGATTCCAATGTCTCGTTCAAAGCAACTGTCAATCCTAAATCAAGGTTGAGATTTTACGACGAAGAATGGCATTACTACAATTCGGCTGCTTGAAGTCGCGGAGGCAGTGCGCGAATAGGTCGACCTGCCGTCAATTCGACACGGGGTGTTCGGGATCGCGTTCTTCTACCCTGCCACAAATTTCTTCCACCGGCGTAGTCTTTACCCTGCTTGACAACGAACGCCTTCTAAGCGTCTGAAAACCGCGATTGTCTGCCGTTCTCCGCGCCTCTCAGCCAGGAAATGACGCGTAACACTCCATACGTCCCGTTGACCTGCGTGCCTTGGCCGTTTCTGTTACGCCTCTTGGCGCGGGTTGAGCAACCGGCGGAGGCGCGGAGCCTTCCATCAGCACAGCGTCGGAGCCGGTTGCGGTGATGACCTCGGCATAGGCTGTCGGGGTCTGGTAGCCGAGTGAGGAATGGGGCCTTGCGGTGTTGAACAACACGACGGAAGAACGCCCACGGGACCGAGGAACGCAAGTTTCTTTATCCATGGCATCCCTGGGCCGGACGTTGTGTTCACGTTCATGAGGTGATCGAGAAGGCAGACCGGGAGGTTTTCCGCTGCAGTCTCTCTGGCCAGGCCTCCGATCGGTGGCTGGAGGTTCCGGCCTGGATGTTTGATCGCGCGGTCTGCACCGCGTGGCGCATTGCCGCTGCCCCACATGTCGATCCCAGAACGCTTGGCGTCTTGGTGACACTGCTGCAGGACGCGACGGCCAATTCCCACACCCCATCGCAATTGGAGGATTCGGGCGCAGCATCGGATCCTCACGACGCGAATCGGGGAGAGGTCCATGCCGCGCCAGCCCACGACATATCAGTTCGATCTGTTCTCCAACCCGCACGATGCGGAGACCGCGCAGATGCCACCATGGCAGGCGCTGCCGGAAGAGACGCGCCTGACGCTGACAAAGCTGATGGTGCGCCTGATCCTCGACCACGTCGACGGCGAGCGCGCCGTTCCACGGGAGGAGGCACGCCATGATGCATGAGAAGATCCGGCCCCACCATCTGGAGCGCAAGGCGATCCTGTATGTGCGTCGGTCCTCGCCCCATCAGGTTCTGCACAATCGTGAGAGCCGCGCCCTGCAGTATGCGATGCGCGATCGCCTGGTGGCACTCGGCTGGTCTTGCATCGAGACGGTCGATGATGATCTCGGCCGCTCTGCTGCTGGTGGTGTCGCGCGAGCGGGCTTCGATCGGATGGTCGCCGCAGTCTGTCTCGGCAAGGTTGGGGCGGTTGCGGCGCGGGAGGTATCGCGCTTCGCCCGCAACAGCCGCGAATGGCAGCAGCTCATCGAGATGTGCCGCGTCGTCGATACCGTGCTGATCGACCAGGAGACGGTCTACGCACCGCGTCAGGGCAATGACCGGCTGCTGCTGGGATTGAAGGGCAGTCTCAACGAGTATGAGCTCGATCTTCTGCGTCAGCGCTCCTTGTCGGCCCGCTATGAGAAGGCCCGGCGCGGTGAACTCGTCGTCGCTTCCCCGGTCGGCTTCGTGAAGGTCGGCGACCGGCTGGAGAAGGATCCCGACCGTCGCATGCAGGAGGCCATCACCCTTGTGTTTGACAAGGTGGCGGAACTCGGCAGTGCCCGCCAGGCCCTGCTCTGGTTCCTCGAACATGGGCTGGATTTGCCTGCCAAGCGCAACAATGGCGATGTGGTCTGGCGCAGGCCAAGCTATGCGACCATCCACCGAATGATCGAGAACCCGATCTACGGCGGCGCCTACGCCTATGGTAAGACTCGTGCTGCGTCGGGATATGATGCAACAGCCATTCGTTCGCGCAGCCGCCGTAAGGCGCGTGATGAATGGCTGGCGCTGATCCCGGGTGCACACGAAGGCTACGTCGGCTGGAAAGGGCGGAAGCAATCCGCAAGATGGTGAGCGACAACGTGCCCACGAGCCGGCATCACGGGGCGCCCAAGCATGGCGACGCTCTGCTCGCCGGCCTTGTCCGCTGCCGGCGCTGCGGCCGCAAGCTGACGGTCCGCTACACGGGAACCAAGCACAACATTCCGCGCTATTCCTGCTGGCGTGGTCTGCTTTACAATGGCGAGCCGCGTTGCATCGCCTTCGGTGGACTACGCGTCGACGACGCCATCGAGGAAGCTCTTCTGCGGGTTGTCGAGCCGGCAGCGATAGCCGCGGCCGTCGAGGCCGAAGCGCAAGCGGCCAGTCGCCGCGATCAGGTCCGCGATGCTCTGATGCGCGATCCCGAGGCGGCACGCTACAACGCCGATCGGGCGTTCCGGCAATACGACGCCATCGATCCGCAGAACCGGCTGGTCGCGGCGGAACTGGAGTTGCGATGGAACCGGGCGCTTACGCGTGTCGGCGAGATCGAGAGCAGGATTGCCGCGCATGATGCCTCGACATCGGAGCCATCACTTCTGTCGCCAATACACGTGACCGCGCTCGCCGCCGATCTCAAGGCTGTATGGGCGGCGCCGACGACGGATGCAAGGCTCAAGAAGCGCATCGTTCGCACCGTCATCCGGGAGGTGGTCGCCGATATCGATGACGAAGCGTCAGAGATCGTTCTTCTGATCCATTGGGTTGGCGGCGTCCATACTGAACTGCGCCTGCCGAAGCGGCGCCGTGGACAGCGCAACAGCACGTCCGGCGATATCATCGCGGCCGTCCGCCAACTGGTGCTCATCGCCAATGATGATCTGATTGCTGGCATCCTCAACCGCAAGGGGCTGGTGACCGGCCACGGCAATCGATGGACACGCGAACGGGTCACCGCGCACAGGTCGCATCATAAGATCCCTGTCTTCCGGCCGGCGGCGGACGGCAAAGAGCCATGGCTTAACCTGAACAAGGCGGCGCGCCTTCTCGGCGTTGCACCGAAGACCCTCAGGCTCGCCGCCGAGGCGGGCGAGGTCGAAGGCGTTCATCCTCTGCCGGATGGTCCATGGGTCTTCAGCCGATCAACGCTTGGCGAACCGGCGGCTCAGCGCATCGTCCATCGCGCGCGGCAAAACCCAAAATACCCCACGGGATCGCATCCAGATGGGCAGGGCAAGATCGTGCGGGAAGCGAAGGTGGCGACGAGCCGGAGGCGATTATTGCCTGGTTTTCGGCGCTCGAAGTACCGCTTGCGCGGATTGGCCTTGAGGCAGGCCCGCTGTCGCCGCTGCCCAGTCGCCAAAGGCCGCCGGGATCGGCTTGCCCGCGCTGCTGACAGCTGATCCAGCAACCGCTGCAGCCGACGGGCAGACGCTTGTCGGGAAGCCGCGCAAAGCTCTTCCTGCCAAGCGGCTTCGCTGCTGCTGGTCTTGTCTCGCATCCGTGACGCCTCCGTGATTCGGCGTTAGACAGAAACACAGCAGATTCATACGGGGCAATAGGTCCCCCGACGATGTGGGTAATCGAAAGCCGCTGAAGTCCGGTGAAGGTATCACCGGCGCTTACTGTGAACCGAGGGGCGGTGCGCAACCACGATCCCGTTCACCCAGCTAAGACCTCCGCATTGGGAGATCAGTTCCGCTCTCCATTCTCGTTAGATATCCGACCAATCTTCTTTTTTCACCGCTGAAGAGGCCGGTTTGGACAAGCGGAGCTTTCGAGTCCGGTTTCTCGACTTCAGGTGGGTGTTGAAATGCGCAAGATGAGCATCGAATCGGAGTAGGGATTCACGCGCGGCTTCAGCGCCCTGTCCGGCAATCAATGCGCCCAGCACTTCCGCCACCGCAAACGCAGGTGTCATCGTGTGAAGGAATGAAGGACTTTCTGTTTGGACAAGGACGACGACGTCGGTGACGCGGGCCAGTGGAGCAACCTCGCTGTCGGTAATGGCGACAATGGGAATGCCATGTTGATGCGCATATTCCGCGAGATCAAGCGTCGCGCGTGTGTAAGGAAACACACTTGCCGCAAACAACACGTCGTCGCGGGTGGCACGGGCAAACGCATCCGTACCCGTGCCGGCCACTGCATCGAGAATAACGGATTTTTCCCGAATCATCGACAAGATGTAGTGTAGATGCCAGACGATCGCGTGGCTTGACCTCAGGCCGATGCAATAGACGCAACTGGCAGACGCAAGGCGCCGAGCGCCCGATATTATTGCGTCAAGTTGGGAGGATTCGGCTAGCTGCAAGATTTGCGCCGCTTGAATTCGAAGAATCTCGCGAGCGAAACCATGGTCGCCTTTGCGTTTCTGGGTGACCGCTTGCGCGTCGGCCTTTCGCGCGAACCCCACGTCGCCGTTGCGAACCGCATCAGCGTACAGATGTCGAAGTTCGTCGTACCCCCCGAGGCCGAGATACTTGGCCAATCTTGTCATAGTAGCTGGCTGCACCCCGGCCAGACGCGCTTGATCCCGCATGGACAGCAATGCGACATCATGTGGATGATCGATAATATAGCGCGCCGCCAACTGGAACTGCTCCGACATGGCGTCGAAGCCGGCAACCAATTGCTCCGAAAGAGGTCCGTCAACCATGACCCACACGTAACGCAACGTTTTGACGTGTGCAACACGTGGTTCACTGTCAGTGACAGTTCGCCTGACCGGTTTCGAGTCGCTGAGAAGCCGCCGGAAGTCCGCGACGCCAATTCGGGGCTGGATGAGGAGGCATACAGGTCTTGCCACGCTCGACGCAGCTCGGCCGCACTAGCTCTGGGAAGGCCAATGCCTTCGAGGCTTTTCGCTACACCTGCGACCAGCTCGGCATTTGACCCGGCCAGCTTGCCGCCGGCAAGCCGACGGTTGTTCTCGAAGCGGATATGCCCGCCGAGCAGAGCTGCCGCGGTTACGCAGGCGGCTTCGCGTTCACCAAAGGCGCACACGCTCCAATGGGCAAAACGAGGCTTGGCTGCGTTGATGAACGGCAACAGGTCCGCGGGACGCGATTTCTGACCAGGGGTGTAACGTCCGAGCACGAAAAGAACCGGAACCTGGTTCCATGGGATGAGGCCTCGGCGGTGATATTAGCCCAGACAGAACGTCTCGTCCGGATCATAAAGAATGACCTGCGGCAGAATTTCTTCAGCGCGGAGCCAGTCCAGCAACTTTGCGAATCCGGATTCGTGAGCCTGCGTGGGGACCAACTCGCGTAATGCCAAAGACACGGCCTCCGGCCGGGTCTCCTTGATGACCGCGATCTGTTGCTCCGGACTATAACGACCAAGCGCTTCGCTCGTAACCTGGACGATCATTTCATCGCCGACGACCTCGCCGATGGCATGTATGACCTCGCGATATGCCGAGGCGTCGAGGAGATGTCCGCCATCCCGATCCCGCACATGAACGTGGATTAGACACGCACCCGCATCGAGACACTCCTGAGCCGTTTGCGCCAATTCGACCGGCCTCAGCGGCAGGGAAGGGTGTTCGGCCTTACTGAGTTTGCCGCCGTTGGGAGCGACGCAAAGCGCCGTCCGCTGTTCGAAATCGCTCATTTCACACCGCCTGCTGACTGATTTTCGGCCTGGACGACAAACAATCGGGCCGGCTTCATCGCCAAGCCTGACCCAATTAACACTGATCTACACAGAACATCGTTGCAAGAATGCAACATGTGACACATGACAACGCCCGCTCATCGCTCCGTGCTTTAGGGAGGCAAGAACCATGGCCTGCGTCCAAGGCGACCAGGCCTAGTTCGTTCCCCTCGGTTTGCGGAGGATTGATCCATTCGATGCATCGTGAAAAGATGTGAAACATATGTTGCATACGTACATCAATTGTGCTTAGTCTCATCGGGAGGTGCCAGGGAAATTAATCATGTTTCTGGGCAAGCCGGTCGAATAATGAGCGCAAACGTGAGACTTTCATGAGCAAGATTTTGCATCGCTCAATCCACGCAGACCTGCCAGCGGCTGTTGGCGGTCGTGGTATCGAGTTGTTCGACGCCGACGGCAAGGCTTACATCGACGCGTCCGGTGGCGCCGCCGTATCGTGCCTGGGTCATGGCCATCCGGATGTATTGGCGGCCTTGCACGAGCAGCTCGACAAGCTGGCCTACGCGCACACGGGTTTCTTCACCTCGGAAATCGCTGAGCGGCTGGCGGATCGCCTCGTTGCGGATTCGCCGGATGGTATCGACTACGTCTACCTCGTCAGTGGCGGCTCGGAAGCGATGGAGGCGGCACTCAAAATGGCGCGCCAGTACTTCGTCGAGAAAGGGGAGGATCAGCGTAGGCACATCATCGCACGCCGTCAAAGCTACCACGGCAATACGCTTGGCGTGCTGGCAGTCGGTGGCAATGAGTGGCGCCGAGCCCAGTTCAAACCGCTGCTTATCGAAACCCACCACATACCGCCATGCTACGCATATCGCGGTCGCCTGGCCGGGGAGGGCGAGTATCACTACGGGGAGCGCGTCGCCAACGAGTTGGAGGCAAAGATCCTTGAGCTCGGACCGGACGAGGTGATAGCATTCATTGCGGAAACGGTCGTTGGCGCGACAGCGGGCGCGGTGCCCCCGGTAGATGGCTATTTCAAGCGGATCCGCGACATCTGTGACCGCTACGGTGTTCTACTAATCCTCGACGAGGTAATGTGCGGTATGGGGCGCACCGGGACACTTCACGCATACGAACAGGAAGGTATCGTTCCTGACTTGCTAGCGATCGCGAAAGGGTTGGGCGGCGGCTACCAGCCTGTTGGCGCGGTGCTTATGGGACGCCATATCTACGACGCTTTTGCGACCGGCTCTGGCTTGTTTCAGCATGGCCATACCTATATGGGGCACCCGTTGGCTGCGGCGGCAGCCCTCGCAGTGCAGGACGTCATCCGGGAACATCGTCTACTCGACAACGTCGTCCGGATGGGAGAGCTGCTAAACCGTCGACTTCGGGAGCGCTTCCATGATCATGACTACGTCGGCGATATCCGCGGTCGCGGCCTATTGCGTGGCGTAGAAATCGTTGCCGATCGCGATGAAAAATCGCCATTCGACCCGTCCCGCAAAGTCAATGCGGCGGTGAAACGAGAAGCTATGGCGCGCGGGCTGATGGTATATCCGATGGGTGGCACTATTGATGGCACGCAAGGCGATCACATCCTGCTCGCGCCCCCGTTCATCGTAAGCGCGGGCCAGATCGACACGATTGTGCAGCGTCTGGGCGATGCCGTAGACGCCGCTATCGCCAGCTGTGTTGGCGGACCAAGATAGTCTGTGCCACTCAGCTATAGAGATCAAATGGAAACCATAACCAAAGCCTACTTTCCCGCCGAAGTGTGAAGCCACACACGTGCGGCTCAGCATCGCAGGCTTTAAAGAAGCGGGGCGCCACGGCACGACCCTGTTCGCGCCTCTGAACGTCCTCGAGGGCGCGGTCGCCATCGACATCAGGAGTTCATCCACTTACTTAAGGCCGCAACATCTGGCGTCGGCCAAATACGCCTGCTGCGTTCTTATCTGGCCCGCCCGCTGATGAAACAGATATCCGACGCAGGACGCTCGAGGAATGCCTCGCACTGATCCCGGGCAGCCCTGAAGGCTGGGAAGGGGCGTCAGCATGGGGCGAGCAGTTTGCCTCACTCCCCGCCAGAGGCGGGCCAGTTTTTGTTGGTTCAGTTCAGCTCGATGCACTCTCGCGATCGCCCTTCCTCAAGCCCCGGCAGGAGATAGAAGAGCCGCGTGGCGTTTGATGATCCATATGAAACATGTTCTGGCAACTACAGACATTTGTTGCAAAGTCGGTGGCGGCAAGCTACGCTTTGAACTGCCGCCGGTCAGGGAGTGCGCCCGTGACAGCGGAAAACAACGAAACACAGGGGAATACTATGAACAGACTTATAACCAAGGTTGCCGTGGCGGCATCGCTTGCGGCGGGGATCGCGGCTGCGACGAACGTAGCTAATGCCGGGAGCGTGCTCGACAAGGTGCTGGAGTCAAAGACGCTGACGGTGGCAGTCGGGACGGACTGGGGGAAAATGTCGTTCCTAAACGACAATCATCAGCTCGACGGTTACGATATCGACGTTGCAAAGGGTGTCGCTGAACACCTTGGCGTGCAGATCAAGTTCGTTACGCCGGGCTGGGACGTCATCGCCTCAGGCCAGTGGCAAGGCCGTTGGGAAATGGCCATGGGGCAGATGACTCCGACCGCGGCTCGAGCTGAGAAATTCGACTTCCCTGTTATTTACTTCTATGATCGGGTTGTGGCTGTTGTGCACAAAGATAGCAAGGCGACCAAGCTTGCCGATCTAAACGGCAGGACGATCGGAGTTGCCGCGGGCTCCGCGGAAGAATCCTATGCAAACCACACCTTCGCCGCAGATTGGGAAGGCAGTGCACCCGTGAGATATCAATTCAAACCTGGCGCAGTCAAGACATACGCAAGCACCAATGTGGCGTTCGATGACCTCCGGCTCGGCGATGGAGTTCGGCTTGATGCGGTTATTACAGTCAGAACTGTTGTGAGTGATGCAATAAGCGCTGGCTATCCCATAAAGCTTCTTGGCGATCCATTATATTCCCCGCCGGGCGTGATCCCAGTGCTTCATGGCGACAAGGAATTTAGTGACAAGATTGCGGCCGCCGTCCAGAGTATGAAAGATGACGCTACCCTCTCAAAGCTGTCAATCAAGTGGTACGGGGTGGACTACACCACAGAAAAATAGAGGTGATAAACTCTATGGACCAAGGCGCGCCTGGGTCGCGTCTATTTTCAGAGGGCTGCCCATGCTCTATCAGGATACGGTTGAGTCCGAGATTCTTGTCCATAAGCCGTGGTTCATCGCCTCGATCTTCGCGGTCGTGCTCGCTGTGTTTTTGGCGTGCAANGAGATTCTTGTCCATAAGCCGTGGTTCATCGCCTCGATCTTCGCGGTCGTGCTCGCTGTGTTTTTGGCGTGCAACCTTACGGGCACGGCCATGGGCGAGTTCATGCGGCCGGTCATCGGCGACCCGCTGACGAGCGGCCTCTACGGGCGCTTCGCGATCGCGTTTGTGATTGCGGTCGTGCTCTGCCTCAACCTCGTGATGATCGGGTTTGCGCCACTGAAGGTGCAAATCGGTATCGTGTGGTTTGAGCTGCTGATACTTTTTCTCGCTTTCGTTGAAACGTTTAACTTAAGTCTGCCCTTCATTTGGAAGAACCTGCCCTTCCTGATCACGCAGGGCCTGGCGACGACGATCTATGTTTCCGCGATCTCACTCGTATTCGCGTCGATCATCGCGATCCTCGGCGCCGTCGCCAAACTGTCGAGCAACGGCTTCGCCTATGCCATCACCAGCTTTTACACATCGTTTTTCCGTGGTCTGCNCCGTCGCCAAACTGTCGAGCAACGGCTTCGCCTATGCCATCACCAGCTTTTACACATCGTTTTTCCGTGGTCTGCCGCTGCTGATGCAGATCTACCTGATCTATCTCGGCCTGCCGCAACTGGGCATTGTGATCAATGCCGTGCCATCGGGCATATTGGCGCTTTCGCTGTGCACCGGGGCATATATGACCGAGATCTTCCGCGCTGGCATCCTGAGCATCGACCGCGGCCAATGGGAGGCATCCCGGTCCATGGGCTTCGGCTTTGGCCTCACGATGCGCAAGATCATCCTGCCACAGGCGCTTCCCGTCATCATTCCCCCGATGGGAAACTCGTTCATCGCGATGCTAAAGGACAGCTCGCTCGTCTCGGTGCTGGGCGTGTGGGAGCTGACGTTCCTTGCTCGAACCATCGGCCAGCCGACCTTCCATCACATGGAGATGCTGATAACGGCAGCAATTATCTATTGGATCGTGTCAATTTGCCTCGAGCTGATCCAATCTCGGATTGAGCGCCACTACGCCAGGAGCAAGGTCCGATGATCATCGACAACATGAGTCCGGTAAGATCCGCCCCAAGCCGGTACGATCCTTTGGGGACGCCGGGCGAGGTGCCGTGCGAGTCGCCTTCGGATCAGGACCATGACAAGGTCATCGAAGCGACGCACGTATCGAAGTGGTACGGCAGCTTCAGAGCACTGACTGACATCAACCTCACCGTCCGAAAGGGCGAGCGCATCGTCATCTGCGGTCCCTCCGGATCGGGAAAGTCGACGCTGATCCGCTGCTTCAATCGGCTCGAGGCGCATCAGGAGGGCGAGATCACCGTCAACGGGATCCGCTTGCACAGCAAGATGCGCAACGTGGCTGAGGTTCGCAAAAATGTCGGCATGGTGTTCCAGCACTTCAATCTCTTCCCGCACATGACGGTGCTGATGAACTGCATGGCAGCCCCGATGTGGATCAAGGGCATGCCTAAGGCGCAGGCAGGGAAGGTTGCGTTAAAATTCCTTGAGCGCGTACGTATACCCGAGCAGGCGAACAAATTCCCCGGACAACTCTCTGGAGGACAACAGCAGCGCGTCGCGATTGCCCGTTCCCTCTGCATGGAGCCTGCCGTCATGCTCTTTGACGAGCCGACATCGTCGCTCGATCCGGAGATGGTCGCCGAAGTGCTCGAAACGATGACCAGTCTCGCGCGCGACGGCATGACCATGGTCTGCGTCACCCACGAGATGGGCTTCGCGCGCGCCGTTGCCGATCGCGTCATCTTCATGGATGCAGGCCAGATCGTCGAACAGGGCAAGCCGCACCACTTCTTCACCAAGCCGCAACACGAAAGAACAAAGCTCTTCCTCAGCCAGATTTTGAAACACTGAAGCGCCCNACCACTTCTTCACCAAGCCGCAACACGAAAGAACAAAGCTCTTCCTCAGCCAGATTTTGAAACACTGAAGCGCCCGTCCAATCGCTTTAGATCTGAGGCATTGCAGTGCGGGTGGGCTTTCAAGGCGTATGGGTTGTGATTCATTCTGTGGAGGACACTGCCCGCTTCGGCCGCTTAGAGGCCGTTTTGAAAATCGGCTTGCTGGGGTTTCGTCTGAGGCTGGGTTATGATTCAAGCTGTGGATGTGGACCAAACAGAGACGTGGCCGGATGGCCCAGATCGCCAAGAAGACCAAGCGCTACCCGTCTGATTTGACGGATGAGGAGTGGGAGCAGTTCGCGCCGCTGATGCCCAAGCCTGGGCGGCGTGGCCGTCCGCGCGAGGGTGATTTTCGCGAGGTGATCAATGCGGTGCGCTCCTGGTCCGTTCGGGTTGTGACCTGCCACTGAATTTTCATCCGGCTGCAGTTAGAGCCTCGGCGGGTTTACGCCGTATGGCGCGGGTTGAGCAACGGGTGATCGGCGGAGCTGGTCGGGGTTGCGCAGCCGATCGTCCGTTGCGGTGAGATTGGCGGCATAAGCCGCAGGCGTGATGTATCCGAGCGCCGAATGTGGGCGCGATCGGTTGTAGTCGTCTGCCCATTCGGCGATGGTTGTTCGGGCATGGTCGAGGCCGAAGAACAGGGTTTCGTTCAGCAACTCGTCCCGCATCCGCCCGTTGAAGCTTTCGCAGAAGCCGTTCTGCATCGGCTTGCCCGGCGCGATGAAGTGCCATTCCACCTGATGATCCTTCGACCAGGCGAGGATCGCGTTCGAGGTGAACTCGGTGCCGTGGTCGGAGACGATCATGCCCGGCTTGCCGCGCCGGGCGATCAGTTCCGTCAGTTCACGCGCCACCCGGCGGCCGGAGATCGAGGTGTCCGGGATCGCAGCCAGGCATTCGCGCGTCACGTCGTCGACGATGTTGAGGACGCGGAAGCGCCGGCCGCAGGCGAACTGATCATGGACGAAATCCAGCGACCAGCGCGCGTTCGGCTTCGCCTGAACCAGGATCGGTGCCCGCGTTCCTACCGCTCGGCGCCTGGAGCGTCGCTTGCGCACGGCCAGTCCTTCTTCGCGGTATAGCCGGTAGATGCGGTTGATACCCGATGCCTCGCCTTCGCGCCTGAGCAGAATGAACAGCCGCCGATAGCCGAAGCGCCGGCGCTCGTTGGCCAGGTCGCGTAGCCGGCCGCGCAGTGCCGCCTCTGGCGCTCGGCGAGACTGGTAGCGGATCATCTTACGATCGGCGTCGACGAAGGAACAGGCCCGACGCTCCGACAGGCCCATCGTGGCCTGCAGATGCGCGACGGCTTCGCGCTTGGCGGCGGGCCCTACCATTTTTTTGACAGAAGCTCGCGCAGTGCCGAGGCTTCCAGCATCTGGTCGGCGAGCAGCTTCTTCAGCTTCGCGTTCTCGTCTTCCAAGGCCTTCAGCCGTTTGGCATCGGAGACGTCCATCCCGCCATACTNGCTTCTTCAGCTTCGCGTTCTCGTCTTCCAAGGCCTTCAGCCGTTTGGCATCGGAGACGTCCATCCCGCCATACTTCGCCTTCCAGTTATACAGCGTCGCCTCGGAGATCCCATGCTTGCGCGCCAGGTCGCCCGCCTTCGCCCCCGCTTCGTGCTCACGCAGAACCGCGATGATCTTCCGTAAACCGCTTTCTCTTCATCAGTCCGTCCTTCAATCGAGGCCGGACTCTAATCTCAGATGGAGGAAATTACCCGTGGCAGGTCAGTTGCGGCTGGCGGATGCTGCCGATCCACTTTGGACCCTGGCAGACGGTCTATGGCTTGGTTTCGAGAGCTGGCGCGGCGGTTTCTGTTCCAGACCGTCCACGATGTGGCGCTGATGCTGGATCGTGAGCGGGCCGGCAGAGCTGGATACGGCGGCAAATGAAGGTGTGACGCAGGTCGTGAATACGCACCTCGCCATGACCGCCACGCGCGGTCCAACCAAGGTTGGTGCGAAGCTTCTGGAAACCCTTATTGATCCTCCGCTTCGCAATGAATCCGCCCGCCGGAGACAGGAAAAGCGGTGAGTCCTCGGTGAGTGCACCATGAGGCGCCCGACCGCCAGATAGCGGCGTAGAGAAACCGGCGTGGCGGCCATCGAAGCGCAGATGGAGAAGGCTGCGGGCGGCTCGAAAGCGAAGCGCGCTCCACGTCCTCGCTGATCGATCTCGGTCTGCGATCCAGCGAAGTCGTCAAGCTGCAGCTTGACGACATCAACTGGGCCGATGGCACGATCAAGCTTGTCGGCACCAAGAGCGGACGCGCGGATGCTCTGCCACTACCGTCCGAGACGGGAGCGGGGATCGCAGCCTATCTGCACGAGGAGCGGCCCGCGACGTCGAACCGGGCCATATTTGTTCGCCATGGTGCCCCCTACGACGAGCCGATCACGACGAAGAGCGTCAAACGCGCAGTGCTGGCCGGCTACCCACGATGTGGATATCCCGCTCACCTGCCCATGTCCGCGCATCCGGCGCCTCAAGGATCGCCTGCATCTCCTCGCGTGACAAAAATCCCAGGACCGGCCGGTCGAACCGTTTCATCGGAATGGCCAGCACCTGTTCGATGATGGGGAGCGGCCAGGTCGTAGTGGGCGGCATACTTAAGGAAAGAGCGAAGTGCCGCCAGGCGGGCGTTGTGAGTATGGGCGCCGTTGCTCCGCTCCTTCTCCAAGTGATCGAGGAAGCTCAGGATCAACTGCGCATCGAGGTCGGCCAGGGTCGGCCGGGTGGGCGCCTTTCCAATCGTCGCCTTGGCGAAGTCAAGCAACAATCGGAAGGTATCGCGGTAGGCGGCGATGGTGCGCGAACTGACGGCTCGCTGATTGCCCAGATGCTCGACGGAAAAGCGTTCCAGCAGGATGGGGAATGCCAGCTTGGAGTCAGTCATGATGACCCCCTCCAACCGTAGAGGCGAACAGCTCGAACCGTTTGCCAGTCGCTGTCTTGACCGGTACGAAGCGCATGGTCGGCCGGCTCATCGCCTCGCATGGCCCTTCGGCATCGGCCGCATCGTTCTTGCCGCGCTTGACGTACGGTTCACATGAGGAGGACTGGATCAAGTTTTTTCAGGTCATACGTTTCTCCAATATATTTTCGGATCTCGGTCCGAACCCTTTCTGTGGAACGCGTGTCAGTGACCTGCGCGCTCAAGCTCACATACGGTTGCCGATGATGTCGGCCGCACCATCATTCCGCATCCTGCGGACAGGGTTCGGGAGGACGGGACCATTCTTAACTTCGGCATGCGAGGCCATACCCTACGCCGGTTCGTCCCCCGGATCCGCCGGAACTGATCGGGTCCCGGTGGAAACAGTTTCTGCCTCTGGGTCGGTGGTTAGTTGGTTTTCATTCTGGCCCCCTTCAATCACGATGCCGCTTAACGAACTTCCACAGAGCGACAAGCAGTTTCCGGGCTAGGGCGACGATCGAGACTTTCTTGGAGCGCGGGCCCAGCTGGCGCACCCTGTCGTGATACCAGCGGGCGAGGGCCGATCCCGGTTGGTGTCGCAGCCACAGCCATGCCATCTCGACGGCGATGGCGCGCAGGCGGGGATTGCCGGCCTTCGAGACGCCCTGTTCGTGATTGATCGTGCCGCTCTTCCAGGGTGTCGGTGCAAGACCCGCGTAGGCTGCCACCTGGCGTCTGTTCTCGAAGGTCCGGAACAATCCTTCGGACCACAGGGCACCGGCGAAGCCTGTGCCGATGCCCTTGAGGCCGAGCAAGATCCGCACCGGTTCCGGCTCCGACCCCGCGGTCGCAGCCTCGCCCAGAAGCGCATCCCGCTCGGCCTTCACCACATCGATCTGCTGGTTCAGAAGTTCGATGATCTCCAGCTGGCGCAGGGCCAGCGCCTTGAGGTAGTGCGGCAGGGGTCGGCCGTCCCCGGTGCGCAATTCCTCGAGGCGTTCTCGGCGGTCTTTGTTTCGAGGTTCATAGTCTGCGATGCCTTGCGCGAAGAACAAGCCCTTCAACCGGTTCGCATGCCGGATGCGTTCGCCAATGAGCGTCTTCAGTTCCCGGCAAAGGCGCAGACGATCCTCTTCGGCCGGCGTTGGGACGCGCACCATCGCGCAAACCCGGGGCTCGCCACGCTTCCACGCTAGGAGCGTGCGCAAAAGGGCCTCCCCGTCGATCCGATCCGTCTTGGCCCGGCGGTGGCGGCGCGATACCGCGATCGAGGCAGGGTCTACGACATGGCTCTCGATCCCTTCCGCGATCAGCGCGCGGTGGATCCAGAACCCGTCCAGCCCTGCCTCCTGGATCACGATCACAGGGACAACATGGCCGGTCCGGCGATGAACATCGCGCTGCGTATCCCGAGAAGCGCTTCAGCAGCCCCGGCAAATCTCCGCCCTGAACCTGATACCTCGACATCTTGGCGCCCAGCGGCGCCGCAAGGGCCGTCACCAGCCAGGTCGAGCGGCTGAGCTCCAAGGATATGAAAATCCCGGTGCAATCGGAGGCAGTGACCGCATGCGCGGCAGTGAATTCGGCAGTCTGCATAGCAATGGTCTCCATCGAGAAAGTGGGTTCCCCGACTCTTCCAGAGCCAAGGGCGCTTGTCTCCTCCTCATGGAATCTTGACATATTGCGGAGGGATCAGCTTCACTTCGTGCCCGAACGACTGCAGGAGACGCGCCCAGTGGTGCGATCCGCCGCACGCCTCGATCGCTACCACTGTCGGCGACAGCTTCTCGAACAACGCTACCATCTCCTTGCGCAGCACCGGCTCCTCAGCTGCGTTCACGCCATGGAGCTGGAAGACGTGCTTTGACGTGTCGATGCCAATTCGAATAATTTGATCCACGGACGGTCTCCTTTGCTTGAGATCTGCAACGACCTCATTCTGGCACATCGATGCCTTGCGGGGTCCGTCCACATGGGGTAATCGCGGGAGCGACGCGCCCTGGAACCGATCATAGCCTTGGAGGGTGGCTGTTCCCCGATAAGATGAAATACGGGCTCACGACTGGACGCCGGGCCCAGCATCAACGGAGAACAGCCATGGAAGAACATATCGGTCTCGACGTGTCGATGAAAGAGACGGCAGTGTCGATCCGCCGTGAAGGCGAACGGATCTGGCGCGGGAAGTGCGCATCTGATCCCAGGATCATTGCCGAGCTTGTCCGCAAGCGGGCGCCGGCCGCAAAGCGCGTCGTGTTCGAAACCGGCCCGCTGTCAGTTTGGTTCTATCATGCGCTGCGCGCCGAGGGATTGCCAGCCATCTGCATCGATGCGCGCCATGCCAAAGCCGCTCTCGATATGGCGGCGAACAAGACGGATGCGAATGACGCCGATGGTTTGGCGCGTCTTGCTGAAGCAGGATTCTTTCGCGAGGTGCGCGTGAAAGGCTTCGACAGTATGTTGACCCGCACGCTCGTGGCAGCACGCACTCGGCTGGTCCGGATCACCGTCGAGCTTTCCAACCAGATCCGAGGGATCATGAAAACGTTCGGCTTGCTCGTTCCCGCCGGTAAGGGAACTACATTCGAAAAGAATGTCCGGAGCCTTCTTATCGATCAGAGCGAGCTTGCTCCTGTCGTCCTACCGATGTTGGAAGCCTGGCGCAGCATTCGCATCCGTGCCGCCGAGCTTGGGCGCCAGCTTGTCGCAGATGCACGTCAAAGCCAAGCATGCCGCATACTCATGTCGATCCCCGGCATCGGCGCCATTACCGCAACCTCTTTCGCCACTGCCATTGAAGATCCGGGCAACTTCAAGAAGTCCCGCTCTGTTGCCGCTTGGATCGGCCTGACAACTCGCCGCTACCAATCGGGAGAAGTCGATTATGACGGCCATATATCCCGACGCGGCGATCGACATTTGCGGGGACTTCTCTATGAGGCTGCGGCGGTCATCCTGACACGCAGCTCGATCGACAGCAGCCTGCGCACGTGGGGCCTCAAGCTCCGGGAGGGTTGGCTTCAAACGAGCTGCCGTGGCTGTGGCGCGCAAACTGGCGGTGATAATGCATTCGATGCTCAAGACCGGTGAGTTCTTTGATCGAAATGCAGGCGCCACAGCATGAAATCTTGCGAATAGCGTTCAGGATCTGAGCGCCTGAGACGTCCCTGCCGGGACGTGAGCCGAGCCATTCCGCTGATGGGGTTGCACCGCTGTCTCAGCAAAGTGCGTCGTCCACATTGAAGGCTCGTCCGCGGAGCTCCATCATGCGGCGACTGATGTCGAGCGCGAAGACAACCATGCACCCGGCAGCGTCGTCTCGACGCAATTACATGCTTGACGTCCCAGCGGCGATTAGACAACCCCAACATCATGCGGCGGCCCAAGCGCCGACCGCGAAGAGAAGCGAGTGACCCCCGGAACGGTCCAGAAAAAAGTGCAGGAGCATCTTGACCAAAACGACTCCAATCAGAGAGGCCTCTTAGTCAGATCTTCTCACACGGAGTTGCCATCTAGTCAGTGTAGCATGCAGCGTCTCCATAGACCCGACCAAGGTCACTGCGTGGTTGTTCTATGGAAAAGGATACGGCCTACGTTGGTAGGAGAATACTGCCAGCTTACGAAGCGGCGATAAGACGGATCTGCGGCCGGGCATGACTTTCCACTTCATGACAGGCCGATGATAGCGATTGGCGTATTGAAGTTACTGAAAGTATCCTGATCATTGTGAATGCCTGTCAAATGTTCCGCGCAAGTTATGGTCATGGACTGAGAATCTGCAGGTAAGTGTGCTCGCAAGTGATCTGCAAGGCTTAATATTGCGGTGAACGGCAGCAAGTGCAGGTCGAGGAGTTAAAGCGCCAGGAACGAGTGTTGAGGCCAAGGGCAGGAGTTCCCCTTACGGGCAATCGGCTTTCAACCATCTGGGTTCCAGATGGATTTGATATCGATATTATTCTTGCTAACTGATGGGACCGATCAGACAGTGCGACCATGGGCAACGGCATAAATCAACGAGCTCACCGCTGCTCCGACTTGGACACCCAATCGGATTTCCTTGCCGCAATCCCACGTCTTAGGTGCGGGAACGGAGCCGTGGCAATAACCAAACCCACAACCACAGGGGAAACGTCACATGAACAAGTTCATAACGACGCTGGCGGCCGCGGCCTCGCTGGCAATTGCGTCCGTGGCTTCGTCGGGCCATGCCAATGCCGGCGCCGTGCTCGAAAAGGTGCTGGAGACAAAGACGCTAACAGTGGCGGTGGGGACGGACTGGGGGCCAATCTCACATTTGGACGAGAATCACGAGCTCGTTGGCTATGACGTGGACATCGCCAAGCAGATAGCAAAATCCCTTGGTGTGGAGGCCAAATTCGTGACACCGGGCTGGGACATCATCACCGGAGGCAGGTGGGAGGGCCGTTGGGATGTTGCCATGGGTCAGATGGTGCCGACCAAGGTCCGAGCAGACGTGTTTGACTTCCCGGCCGTCTATATGTGGGGACCGAATTCCGCCATCGTTCACAAAGACAGCAAGGCAACCAAGCCTTCCGATCTTGAGGGTAAGATGATCGGCGTTACTGGGGGCACCTCAGCAGAGGCTTATGCAAATCATAGTCTGACGCCAGCCTGGAAAAACGCCAGCCCCGTTCACTATCAATTCAAGCCGGGCGAGGTGAAGACTTACGGAACTTCCAGCATTGCATTTGATGACCTTCGCCTCGGCGAGGGCGTTCGCCTTGATGCGGTTCTCACAGACACCACGGTCGCACGCGATGCGATCAAGGCCGGCTACCCCTTGAGGATTCTCGAGCCGGCGCTGTTCTCGGCGCCGGGCGCTATCGCGGTTCTCCCTGGCGATAAGGAATTCAGCGACAAGATTGCGTTCACCATTAAGCAAATGAAGGACGATGGCACGCTCTCCAAACTTTCGATGAAGTGGTACGACGCCGATTACTCCAAGGAACAGTGAGGTCGCAGCTTTATGCGGCCCGGGTTAGCTCGGGCCGCCATGTCATGGAGGATTCCCCATGCTCTATCAGGATACGGTTGAGTCCGAGATTCTTGTCCATAAGCCGTGGTTCATCGCCTCGATCTTCGCGGTCGTGCTCGCTGTGTTTTTGGCGTGCAATCTTACGGGCACGGCCATGGGCGAGTTCATGCGGCCGGTCATCGGCGACCCGCTGACGAGCGGCCTCTACGGGCG
>NZ_AYVY01000044.1 GCF_000503055.1 Mesorhizobium sp. LSHC420B00
ACGGAAGTTCTGCACCTTCGCCGTCGGCGCGGCGCGGCGTTGGCCGGCCGGCTCGGGCGCGAAATCCATGTCGTCGTCATTGTCGTCGTTATCGAAGACATCGGCATCGTCGGGGTCGATCGAGGCACTGCGGTCGTTGACCATGGCGGCGAAGAATTCCGGCTCGACGCGGGCGCGCCCGCCCGGGCTCATCCGCGCCTCGGCGAACTCGGCCGATTCGACCCGTTCTGCCGCCCGCCGCCAGGCGCTGGCCCGCGGCTCCATCTCCGGCTCGAAATCGTCGCGCTCGCGCCGGCGCGCGGCGCGGCGACGCAGATAGGCCCGCAGCGACAGCCACCAATGGGTGATGGCGCCAAGCGCCAATATGCCTTCGTCGCCCTCGTCCTCTTCATTGTCGAAAAGCAGGTCGTCCTGCGGATCGGCAGCAGTGTGCTGATCAAGCACGGCAAAGCCGTTCTTGCGTGAAATCAGCGCCGAACCATACAGAAACAGCCCCAGCGCCGGTGCTGCAAGGAGCACGGCAAGCACGCTGGCGACGAGGCCGGTCGGATAGCCGCCGATGACCAGGCCGGGAATGTTGAGCACCATGTCGCCAAAGACGCCGCCGAGGCCGGTCGGCAGCGGCCAGGTCTTGGGCGGCACCACACAGCCGGCAATTGCCGCGCCAAGCAGCGAAAACCCGAACCAGGCCAGCGCCCGTTTCGGCAGCCGGTCGACGCCGCGCGCGGTAAACAGCAGAAATCCCCAGATCACCGCCGGCACCAGCGCCGCAACGGCGGCGAGTCCGAAGAACTGCATGGCAATGTCGGAAAAGACGGCGCCGGCATAACCCATTGCATTGGTGACGATATTATCGGTGGCGTGCGAGAAGCTCGGATCGGCGACGTTCCAGGTGGCAAGGGCGGCGACGCCGAAGCCAACCAGAGCAAACAGCCCGGCACCGACCAGCCGCCCGACCTGGCGCCTCGCGAACGCCCGGATGCCGTGCCCCGTATCGGCCAGCGCAAACGGTGCTGAAGCCCCTGAACGCATGCTCTTCCTCGTCTGTCGTTGCCCGGCCGGGCGCGGACGCGCAACACGGCAGATTCGGCTGTCAGACTAGCGGCGGGAAGGTTAAGGGCGCATTAACCATGGGCAGCCTGCGTCTGCGGAACGGGCGCAGGATGTCATGCCTGACTTCCTGTTCAAACGCGGCGGTGATCCTGCGACAGGCATTGGCAACCACGCTGACTCGGCGAAAATGGCGGGCACGCTGGAGCCGCTGCGGCAGATGTTTCACGCCGCCGACGGATCGAGCACCTTGATCAAGCGATCGTGATCGAGCCGTCACGGCCATCCGCGCACAAAAAGAGGCCCGGAAGATTTCCGGGCCTCAAGGCGTGAGCCCTTGCGGGAGCATCACGACGGGATGGGACGTCGCGAGGCGGCCGAGGCCGCCCCGGACGAGCTTACGGGTGATAGGCCACTTCGCCGTGCGAGGTGAGATCGAGCCCCTCGCGCTCTGCATCGGCTGTCGGACGCAGGCCGACGATCAGGTCGACGATCTTGTAGAGGATCGCGCTGCCGATACCCGACCAGAGGATTGTCACCAGCACACCCTTGAACTGCGACATCAGCTGGGTGGCCGTGCCGGCGTAGCCGGCGGCGAAGTCGGCTGTCGAGTAATCGACGATGCCGGCGCCGCCGAGAGCGGGATTGACCAGGATACCGGTGCCGAGCGCGCCGATGATGCCGCCGATGCAGTGGATGCCGAAAACATCGAGGCTGTCGTCGTAGCCGAACTTGTTCTTCACCACCGAGACGAAGAAGTAGCAGACGCAAGTGGCGACGAGACCGAGCACGATGGCGCCCATCGGTCCGGCAAAGCCGGCGGCAGGTGTCACGGCGACGAGGCCGGTGACAGCACCCGAAACGGCGCCAAGCATGGATGCTTTGCCGCGCAGCAGCGTTTCAAGCACGATCCAGGTCACTGCCGCCGCCGCCGTGGCGACAAACGTATTGACCATGGCCAGCACGGCATAGGCGTTCGCTTCCAGGTTCGAACCGGCATTGAAGCCGAACCAGCCGACCCACAGCAGCGAGGCGCCGACCATGGTCAGCGTCATCGAGTGCGGCGCCATGACGTCCTTCTGGTAGCCGATACGCTTGCCGATCATCAGCGCGCCGACAAGGCCGGCAATGCCTGCATTGATGTGAACGACGGTGCCGCCGGCGAAGTCGATGGCGCCGAAGCCGAAGATGAGACCCGACGGATCGCTATAAGCGCTCGGGCCGCCCCAGAACCACACCATGTGCGCGATCGGGAAATATACGAAGGTGACCCAGAGGATGGTGAAAAGGATCACGGCGGAGAACTTGATGCGTTCGGCGAAAGCGCCGACGATCAGGGCAGGCGTGATGCAGGCGAAGGTCATCTGGAAGAGAACGAACACCAGTTCGGGAATGGCCACGCCCTTGGTGAAGGTTTCGGACACCGTCGTCACGTCGACGCCGGCCAGAAACATCTTGGAAAGGCCACCGACGAAGGCGTTGCCGGGGGTGAAGGCCAGGCTGTAGCCGTAGAAAACCCAGACGATCATGACCACGCTGGTGATGGTGAAGACCTGCATCAGCACCGACAGCATATTCTTGGCGCGAACCAGGCCACCGTAGAAAAGGGCAAGGCCGGGAATGGTCATCAGCAGCACCAGAATAGTGGAGATCATCATCCACGTCGTGTCGCCCTTGTCGATGGTGAATGCCGGCGCCGCTGCCGGTGCTGCCGGAGCCGCTTCCTGAGCGAACGCAGCAACCGTGCCCAGTGCAGCGAGAGCGAGCGAACCCAAAACGGCCGCGCGTCCCGTTATCTTCAAGGTGGAAGGAATATTCATTGAACTCTCCATTGGAATACGTGTCCGCGGCTCAAAGCGCGTCGGTGTCTGTTTCGCCGGTGCGAATGCGCACCGCCTGGTCGATGCCGAAGACGAAGATCTTGCCGTCGCCGATCTGACCGGTCTTGGCCGCCGCGGTGATGGCTTCGACGGCCTTGTCGACCATGTCGACGGCGACCGCGACTTCGATCTTGATCTTCGGCAGGAAGCTGACCGCGTATTCCGCCCCGCGATAGATTTCCGTGTGCCCCTTCTGACGTCCGTAGCCTTTTACTTCGGTGACGGTCAGGCCTTGGATGCCGACTGCGGTGAGCGCCTCGCGCACCTCGTCGAGCTTGAACGGCTTTATGATTGCCATCACGATCTTCATAAGGTTTCACCCTTTGCTGTTGCGGGTCCCCGCGTTTGCACGACTTCGCCGATCCCCATGAGAGCCGGAGAGTGCCCGCTAGGATTCAAGCTCCGTGCCAATTGCCGAAGCAGGGTGTTAAGTTGTTGTTAAACAACGAAATCGGGAAGGTTTGTCGGCTGCCTGTTCACAGTCGCGTCAATGCAAATGATTAAAAAATAGGCAAAATTCGAAAAATGCCTACTCGGCAGGCGGCCGCTTCAGCCGGATGAGTCCTTCTTGGGCAACCGAGGCGATCAACGTGCCGTCGCGGGCAAACAGCGAGCCGCGGGTAAAGCCACGCGATCCTTGCGTCGACGGGCTGTCCTGCGTGTACAGCATCCAGTCGTCGAGCGGGTGGCTGCGATGGAACCACATGGCGTGGTCGAGGCTCGCTGCCTGGATGTCGCGATCGAAAATGGCGCGGCCGTGGGCAAAAGTCGAGGTGTCGAGCAACGTCATATCGGAGAGGTAAGCGAGCACGGCCGCCTGCGTGGCGCGGTCGGCCGGCACCGGGCCGGTGGTGCGGATCCAGATGTTCTGCTTCGGCTCGAGCTTTTCCCGGCTGGTGTAATGCTTCAGCATCACCGGCTTCATCTCGATCGGCCGGTCGCGCTCCCAATAGCGCTTGATGCCGTCGGGCACGGCTTCGCCGAACTTGCCCAGCAATTCGCGCTGCGACAGCAATGTGTCGGGCGCCGGCACGTCCTGCGGCATCGGCACCTGATGTTCCAGGCCGACCTCATCCTGCTGGAATGAGGCTTCCAGCGAAAAGATCGCCTGGCCGTGCTGGATCGCGACGACGCGGCGCGTGGTGAAGGAGCCGCCGTCACGGATGCGGTCGACCTCGTAGATGATCGGCACCTTGGTGTCGCCCGGTCGCATGAAATAGCCATGCAGCGAGTGCACATGGCGCTCGGCCTCGACCGTTCGCTGCGCGGCGACAAGCGCCTGGGCGATGGTCTGGCCGCCGAAGATGCGCTGCCAGTCGAGCTTGGGGCTGCGACCGCGATACAGGTTGTGTTCCAGCTGCTCGAGGTCGAGAATGCCGAGAAGCTCGTCCATGGCTGCCGTCATCTTGACCTCGCCGCAAAATTACCATGGCGGTTTCCGACAGGAACAGCGGGCAGTCAAGGGCGGAATGCCCGGCGACAGTCAGCTGCGAAAGGAATTGCCATGGTCGACAGCAAGAATTCGCTCGACGTTCTGGTCGCCGGCGCCGGCTATATCGGCCTGGCCGCCGCCGTGTCGCTGAAGCAGGCGCGGCCGAGCCTCGCCGTTGCCGTCGTCGACGCAGCACCCGCCGGCGTCTGGCAGAAGGACGGCCGCGCCTCGGCGATTGCAGCCGCCGCGTGCCGCATGCTCGACCAGCTCGGCGTCTGGAACGAGATAGCGCCGGAGGCGCAGGCGATCACCGAAATGACCGTCACCGATTCGCGCACAACGGATCCGGTCCGTCCGGTGTTCCTCACCTTCGACGGCGAGGTCGCGCCCGGCGAACCCTTTGCGCATATGGTCGCCAACAAGGATTTGAACGGCGCCTTGCGCCGGCGCGCCGAACAGCTCGGCATCGGCATCATCGAGGGCGTCGCCGTCCGCGCCTTCGATACCAACGGCGCCGGCATCACCGTGCATCTTGCCGATGGCGCGACGCTTAAGGCGCGGCTGCTGGTCGCCGCCGACGGCGTCAACTCGAAGCTGCGCGACATGGCCGGCATCAAAACGGTGAAATGGGAGTATGGCCAGTCCGGCATCGTCTGCACGGTGGCGCATGAGCGGCCGCACAACGGCCGCGCCGAAGAGCATTTTCTTCCGGCCGGCCCCTTTGCCACGCTGCCACTCAAGCCGGGCAAGGACGGCACCAACCGTTCGTCGATCGTCTGGGTCGAACGGTCGCAGGATGCCGAAAAGCTGGTCGCAGGCGACACCCTGATCCTGGAGTATGAGCTCGAGCACCGCTTTGGCCTCAAGCTCGGCGAAATCCATATCGCCGACAAGCCCCGCGCCTGGCCGCTCGGGCTGACCATTGCGCGCGCCTTCGTCGCGCCGCGCATCGCCTTGGCCGGCGACGCCGCCCACGGCATCCACCCGATCGCCGGCCAGGGCCTCAATCTGGGCTTCAAGGACGTGGCGGCACTTGCTGAGGTGGTGGTCGAGGCCGACCGGCTCGGCCAGGACATCGGCGCGCTCGACGTGCTTGAGCGCTACCAGCAATGGCGGCGCTTCGACACGGTGCAGATGGGCATCACCACCGATGTGCTGAACCGGCTGTTTTCCAACGATTTCGGCCCGCTGCGTACGTTGCGCGACGTCGGTCTTGGCCTTGTCGAACGCATGCCGCGGCTGAAGGGGTTCTTCATCCGCCAGGCGTCAGGTCTGTCCGGCGACACGCCGAAGCTGTTGAAGGGCGAGGCGATCTGATCCATCTCACAGACATGCCAGGATGTGTTGAGATTCAGGTCAGGCCGAGCCGGAGTCGAAGACGGGGCGCGAAGCGACCAACAGTGGCTTCCGAGAACCGGAGCGGAGCGTGCGTTTGGGTACGTGAGAATAGGAAGCGCAGGAAGCCACCCTTTGCAGGCCGGCATCACCTGAATATCAGCACACCCTAATTGACCTCGAAACCGAGCTTCTGGCGCAGCCGGAGCATGCGCTGGTCGGAAATCTGCTGGCTTTGCCCGCCGACTTCCGTGACACGGCTGACCATCTGTAGCAGATCGTTCCTTTCAGCCGCGTCGAGGCGTTCGCGCAGGAACGGTGCCAGCTTGTCGATGACGACCGTGGCATCGTCGATTTGCGAGGCCGCCCATTTGGCGTAGATCACCGCTTCATCGGTCTGCTTTTTGTCGGCAATCTCCGAGATCACCGATCGAATGGCAGCTTCGCGTTGCGGCAGCACCGGACCATGCTCGGAAACAATGGCGGTGATCAGCGTCGCCGCCGCCACGACCGGATCGTCGATCGCCGTCAACGGCGAGAGCGCCGCCTGCTTGCGCAGTTTCTTGCGGCGGACATTGCCCTGGACGCGGCCAACGACGTCGGCAACCTCACGCGCCGCGTCGTTCATGGTCTTCAGCCGGTACCACCAGAACGCCGCTGCCCCCAGCAGGCCGATTGCAGCAATCAATATATGCATGCCCAAGATCCCCAATCTCAGGCGACGATAAGAGAAGTGTCGTTTCGCTTCAACACGCAAAAGTTGCGCCAATTGAAGAAAACGAAAGCCTGCGCCAGTCGCCGGCCGCCGACATCTCTACGACCCCGGCACATTGTAGATCGCCCGCACCTCGATCGTGCCGATTTCTGCCAGCGGAATGCCGCCGGCGATCTCCAGCGCCTCGTCGACGTCCCCGGCCTCGATCATGACGAAACCGAGCAACTGCTCCTTGGTCTCGGCGAAGGGGCCGTCCGTGACCAGCCGCTTGCCTTTGCGCCGGCGCACGGTTTTCGACGTCTGCACCGATTGCAGCGCCTGCGCGATGATCAGCCGGCCGCTTTGTGCCACCGACCTGTCATAGGCCAGCGAATCGGCGTCGAGCTTGGCCAGCCTCGCAGGCGTCATTGCGTAGAGATCTTTTTCTTCGCCGTAGACCAGGCAAACGTATTTCATCTTTACCTCCATTCCTGGGTTGAAGCGGCAGCCGAGGCTAGGGAAATCTCGGCCGGGCCTTTGCCCGCTGTATGATCGAGCCCCGCTGCATAATCCAGAAAGGACACCGCAATCCCGATAATGGCAATCGCCGCAAGCAGCCGGCCGAAGCCGGAAGGCGGCACGCGCGACCAGTCGGCTTGTTGTTCACCGGCCCTGTGGCTGGTGTTTGTCCAGTGAGCAGAAAACAGATTGTTCATGTGGTCCTCCATCCGGCCACCAATTCCATGGCCGCCCGCAGGACGGTCGGGGCAGATGGAAGTCGACATTTTTGCACGCATATTTTTTTCGCGATTTTTTCCCGAGCGATTTTTTGCTTGACCATGATGTGTCACGCTGCCGCCGATACGAAAGCGCGGGTGGCCTTCGCTCCAGCGCGCGCTATAGTCGACTGGATGCCGATCACGGGCTCAATCACGACAATCAAGGAGGAATTGATGGACCGCACCGCCAACGCCGTTTGGAAAGGCACTTTCAAGGAAGGCAAAGGCACGCTCGAAACCCAGAGCGGGACGCTGAAAGGTACGCCCTATTCTGCCAAGATGCGTTTTGAGGACGAGAGCGGCAAATCCGGCACCAACCCGGAAGAGCTGATCGCCGCCGCCCATGCCGGCTGCTACGCCATGCAGCTTTCGCATTTCCTCGCCGAGAACGGCACTCCGGCTGCCGAGCTCGACGCCAAGGCCGTGGTAACGCTGGTCCCCGGCACCGGCATCACCGGCAGCGCGATCACGCTGGTCGGCAAGGTGCCGGGCATCGATGCCGCCAAGTTCAAGGAACTGGCCGAAAAGGCCAAGGCCGAATGCCCAGTCTCGAAAGCGCTCGGCGCCATCAAAGTATCGCTCGACGCCAGGCTCGGGTGAGCCGTAAGCAAACCTGCATCGAACAGCCGGTCGATGATTGGCGACAGCATAGCGGCCATCCGATCTCCCTTGCGGGGGGCTGGCAGGATAGAGGGAAGATCGCGGCTTTATTCCAGCTTGGGTTGCTCGCCCCACGACAGTGGGGAGAGGTGTCTCGGCGAAGCCGAGACGGAGAGGGGAACCGCGCTCTATGAAGCCCCCTCTCCGGCCGCTTCGCGGCCACCTCTCCCCCGCTTCGCGGTGGGCGAGGAACCCAGTCTTGAGAGTCGGGGGCCCCACGGGCTCCCATCATGCCCGGGCGTAACCCAATGTCAGTTCTTTAAGGCCGCAGCGCGCACGTCCGACGGCGTCGCGTCATAGCGCCGGCGGAACGCCCGGTTGAAATAGGAAAGGTCGTTGAAGCCGGCATCGAAGGCGATTGCCGTGATGCTGCGGTCGGCATGAGAAGGATCGCCCAGCATGCGATGCGCGCGCACTAGCCGCTGGCGCAGCATGAAGTCCGACAGCGACGTGCCTTCGCTCTCGAACAGCTTTCGCACATAGCGGGCGCAGAGATGGTGGCGGGCGGCGATGTCTTCCGCCGACAGCTCGCCGTGCCCGCCATGGGCGAGGATATCGGCCTTGATGGCGCGCAATCGCGCCACCCGCACGCCGCGGCCACGCGCGATTTCGGCCGCATCCCTGGTCGCCCCCATGGCAAGCGCGGCAAGGTCGAAAATGTGAGTCACGGCCAGCTGCCAGGTTTCCGGCGTCAGCGCATCGTCTGCATCCTGGATCGACTGGACATAGTCGAGCAGCAGCCGCATCGCCCCGCTCGTGGTCGGCAACGGCTGCATAAGCACCGAAGCCGGATCGCCGATCAGCGGCGAAAGCTGCCTCAGCGAGAAGCTCATATTGACGAAGCGCATGCCGCCCGGCTGGATGAGGTTGAGGCCGACCTCTTCGCCGCTCATCATCAGCGCCCGGCCGTTGCCGATCGGTTCCTCGCGGCCGCGATGCTTCATGACGCTCGCGCCATCGAGCGCCGCCAACAGGATGAGGTCGTCGCTGTCGATCAGCGGCATCGAGTGATGCGCCCGGAATTCCGAGGAAGTGCCGGTGGCAATGCCGANAACGAGGTCGTCGCATTCATCGGCATCCCCCAGCCCGAGAGCGCGCTGATATGCGCCGAGCCCCCTGAAACGTCAATACAGGGCCGTTTAGGCCGTTTTTAGGGCCGTCTCGTCCAAGCCGGCTTGTCTCATCAAACGTAGTTTGCAGCCCGTTTCCAAAACCGGAAATCCATCGGCAATGACCACAGGGGGTTCGATGTATCACCTGCAACTGTTCAGGACGCTGTCGGCGCTCGCCTCGGCGGGCTTCAATCCGCGTGTCTATCTCCTGTCGCTTGGGCTCGGAAAAACCGCCACCGATCATCGCGACCTGAAGCTGCCGCCGCGCATCGGGGAGCGTCAGCCATGAGCCTGCGACATGCCTTTTTGGCGGCGCCGATGCTGTGCCTTGGCCTTTCCGGCTGCGTCGGCCTCAATCCGATTTCCGCGGCTGTCGGCCTCGGCGGCATGGCGGCGGCAAACTCCATCGGCATGGCGCAATCGGGTGTCATCAGCCCGCAGGAGCAGGCGAAATATGCCGGCATGTCCTGTGCCGAGTTGCGGCAACAGGCCGCCGGCTACGAGGAGGCCAAGAACCATGGGCCTTCGCTGAAGAAATATGGCGGCATGGCACCTCCCGGCAAAATGGCGATCGTCAACAATGTCATAGCCACGCGGCTTGCCCATCTGCACAAGCTTATCGCGAGCAAGGGATGCTGACCGGCTCCTTACCCGCGCGCCTGGCGGTTTTTGTCACACTGGCGGGCCTGACCGGTTGACTGGCCGTCGGCGCGGCCGATGCCGCCGGCCAAGGCAAGGGGCAGACAGCCCGTTCGCGCCAGGGCTCGATACCACCAGCACTTGTCGGCAAATGGGGCTTTGCAGTCGCCAGCGGCGATTATTGCACGACGCTCGGCCACTGTGCGCCGGGCAGCGGCGGCAGCATCTCCTTCACCTTCGGCGCCAACGGGCGCACGCAATATGCGCTGTTCGAATCCTCGCTGGTCGACGGCTGCGGCCAGATCCAGTCACTGACGCTGAAGACCGGCACGACAAGAGTGCAAGGCTCGACGCTGGTCTTCACGCCGAAGGCCGGCACCTACAAATCCGTCAATGGCTGCCGGCCCGATCTGACCGGCACCTGGAAGTTTGGTGCCGGCGACCTGAAGCCGGTCTCGCTGAGTTGGCAGCTGAATGGCCGGCAGTTGCGGCTGGTCGATCCTGGGGGCGAGGCGAACGGCGTCTACAGCAGGAGATGAGGTCGCGATTCAGTGCCCCTCGCCGGTCAGCGCGTCGAGGCGGGCGCGCAATGCCGCGACCTCCTGCTCGAGGGCCTGCACGCGCATTTCCAGATCCGAGGCCGGCAAGGGCGATTGCTGGGGCGCCGCGGCAGCCGACAGCTGCACCGGCCCGCTGAGCAGTTGGACATAACGGTCCTCGCGCTGGCCCGGGCCGCGGTCGATCTGCTGCACCAGCGGCGGCCTGCGGCCGATCAGCAGATCGAGATTGCCGCGAAGCTCGTCGATCGACGGCAACCGTGCCATGCGCTCGCTTCGCGCCAGCAGTTCATAGGCCGTCTGCGGGCCGCGCAGCAGCAACAGGCCGAGCAGCGCGATCTGCGCCGAGGTCAGGGAAAAGCGCTGCGCCACGACATGCTCATAGCGCTCGACGCGCGACGCGAACACCTGCCTGACCAGGCCCTTCTGCTCGAGCTGGCCAAGCGCCCTTCTAACCTCGGCAAGCTCGACCGACATTACCGGCTCGCGCGCCGTCTTCTGGTTGGCCGCGGCAAGTGCCGCATTGAGCGTCAGCGGATAGACGTCGGGCGTCAGCTCCTTCTTCTCGATCAGGCAGCCGAGCACACGCGCCTCGATGGGGGAGAGGATGGGAAGCTCATCGCTCATTGAAGTTCAGCCTCCCGGCGGTAAAAGTCGGTTGCAAGGACACGGTTTCGCGCCTGGCGGGCTTCATCCCGGATCACGCCGGCAAGGTTCATTTCGTGGTGACCATAGCGCGCCTCAAGATAGCGCGCGATCGCCGTCGGGATGAGACCGGTCCCCATTTCCCGCGTCTGGCTTTTCCGGTCGATCAGGCTGCGGATTTCATCGCTTGCCTGCGCTGGCATCTCGATCTGGTCGATGCACTCGCCAAGGTTCATCGGCGGTAGACCGGCGAGGCCGCGCTGCTCCATCCAGTCCAACGCGACCAGTGGTCGAATGAGATAGAACAGCTTCTTCAGCTTCACCTCGCCGGAAAAGCTGCCGATCTTGGCAACATGTGAACGCGCCAGGCCGAGATAGTGACGCGCTACTTTTGCCGGATCGACGATCTCGGCAAGCAGGTCGAGAAGGCGCCGCCGAAATCCCGTGACCTCTTCGTAGACGATTGATGATTTTGCCCATTCGACGATGACGGCATTGCCGCCGAGCCCGAGCAGCAAGGCCTTGCGCAGATCCCAGCCACCGGCATCGATCTCGCCTTCGATGGGAAATTCGATCACGTCGCGTGCCTGTTCCAACACAAGGTGATCCGATGCCGGCCTGACATAGACGAAACGGCAGTCATAGTCGCTGTCGGGAGACGGGAACCCCCAGGCGCGGCTTCCGCTTTCGATGGCGAACAGGATCGTCACGCCTTGCGTTCGCACGACATCGAGTCGCGCCCGGATCGCCGCGACGGCGTCAGATGAAAAATCGGCAGGTAGCTGCTTCATCTGCTGCTAAACCCGTCGCTCCACCATCATCTTCTTGATCTCGGCGATCGCCTTGGCCGGGTTGAGCCCTTTGGGGCAGGTCTGGGCGCAGTTCATGATCGTGTGACAGCGATAGAGCCGGAACGGGTCTTCGAGATTGTCGAGCCGCTCGCCCGTTGCCTCGTCCCTGGAATCGATCAGCCAGCGATAGGCCTGCAGCAGCGTCGCCGGGCCGAGATAGCGCTCGCCGTTCCACCAGTAGCTCGGGCAGGAGGTCGAGCAGCAGGCGCACAATATGCACTCGTAGAGCCCGTCGAGCTTTTCGCGGTCCTCATGGCTCTGCAGCCATTCCTTGGCCGGCTCGGGCGACACCGTCTTCAACCACGGCTCGATCGAGGCGTGCTGGGCGTAGAAATTGGTGAGGTCGGGCACAAGGTCCTTGACCACTTGCATGTGCGGCAGCGGGTAGACCTTGATCGCGCCGGAAATGTCGTCGCAGCCCTTGGTGCAGGCCAGCGTGTTCGACCCGTCGATGTTCATGGCGCAGGAGCCGCAAATGCCTTCGCGGCAGGAACGGCGCAGCGTCAGCGTCGGGTCGATCTTGTTCTTGATCCAGAGCAGCGCGTCGAGCACCATCGGCCCGCAATCGTCCATGTCGACGAAATACGTGTCCATGCGCGGGTTCTCGTCATCGTCCGGCGACCAGCGATAGATGCGGTATTCGCGCAGATTGGTCGCGCCCTCCGGCTTCGGCCAGGTTTTTCCGGCCATGATCTTCGAGTTTTTCGGAAGCGTGAGTTCGACCATTATCTCAGGTCCTTTCGGATGACGAGCTTCAGCCCGGACCAGATCCCGTTTATGGCGGCGACCTTGACGTCGACGAGGTCGAGCTTCAGCGCCTCGGTGCGGATAACGTCCTCGGTGACGTCGGTCGGCACTTTCGATGCCTTCTTTGGCCACGACACCCAAACCATGCCGTGCCGCTTAATCGCCGCTTCTACGTCGCCAAGACGGTCCTCGATTTCGACACGCCGCCGGGCGAAAGCATGCACGGCATCGTATTTCTCATGAACGCCATAGATCGCCGACCAGTCAGCCACCCGGTCGACGTGGGCAAAGTCGACGGCGTCGGTCAGATCGTCGAGTTCGGGCGGCAGGGCGACGAAGGCGGCAATCATCCCGTCCTTCAGGCCGAGCTTGGCCGGAAGGGGTGTGCCGGAATATCCAGCTGCCGCCAGCGCCATGATCAATACACCCTGGCCTTCGGCGCAATCTTGGCCGGGTTGATGCCGCCGTCTGCTTCCTTAAGCAGCGTCTCGGCGTGCACCGGCCGGTAGCTGAGCGCTACCTCGCCGGCCTCGTTGAGCCGGGCCAGCGTATGCTTGCGCCAGTTCGCGTCGTCGCGGGCCGAAAAGTCCTCCCGCGCGTGCGCCCCGCGGCTTTCCTTGCGCGCTTCGGCGCCGTAGACGGTGGTGATGGCGTTGGCCATCAGGTTTTCCAGCTCCAGCGTCTCGACCAGGTCGGAGTTCCAGATCATCGAGCGGTCGAACACCTTGACGTCGCCGAGTTCACCCCAGATCTGCGAAATGCGCCTGCAGCCGCTTTCCAACGATTCCTGGGTGCGGAACACCGCCGCGTCCTCCTGCATCGCCTTCTGCATCTTTTCGCGCAAAACCGCTGTCGGCGTCGAACCGTTGGCGTGGCGCAGCCGGTCGAAGCGGTCCATGATCTTTTCGACCGAGGCTTCGTTGGGCGACGGGATCGCGACGTTGCGGTCGATCACCTGGCCGGCCCGGATCGCCGCCGCACGGCCGAACACCACCAGGTCGATCAGCGAATTCGAACCCAGCCGGTTGGCGCCGTGCACCGAGGCGCAGCCGGCCTCGCCGACGGCCATCAGCCCGGGCAACACCTGGTCCGGGTTCAGGGCGGTCGGGTTGAGCACCTCGCCCCAGTAATTGGTCGGCACGCCGCCCATATTGTAATGGACGGTCGGCAGCACCGGGATCGGTTCCTTGGTCAGGTCGACGCCGGCAAAAATCTTTGCCGACTCTGAAATACCCGGGAGCCTTTCGTGCAAAACGGCCGGATCGAGATGGTCGAGGTGGAGAAAAATATGGTCCTTCTTCGGGCCGACGCCACGGCCTTCGCGGATCTCCAGCGTCATGCAGCGCGAGACCACGTCACGCGAGGCCAGATCCTTGGCTGACGGCGCGTAGCGTTCCATGAAGCGCTCGCCCTCGGAATTGACGAGATAGCCGCCCTCGCCGCGCGCGCCCTCGGTAATCAGGCAGCCGGCGCCGTAGATGCCGGTCGGGTGGAACTGCACGAACTCCATATCCTGCAGCGCCAGGCCGGCGCGTGCGACCATGCCGCCGCCATCGCCGGTGCAGGTATGCGCCGAGGTGGCCGAGAAATAGGCGCGGCCATAGCCGCCGGTCGCCAGCACCACCATCTTGGCCGAAAAACGGTGGATGGTGCCGTCGTCGAGGTTCCAGGCGACGACGCCGGTGCAGGTGCCGTCCGGCTCCATGATCAGGTCGAGCGCGAAATACTCGATGAAGAACTGCGCATTGTGCTTCAGCGACTGACCGTACAGCGTATGCAGCATGGCGTGGCCGGTGCGGTCGGCGGCAGCGCAGGTGCGCTGCACCGGCGGCCCTTCGCCGAAATTCATCATCATGCCGCCGAACGGCCGCTGGTAGATTTTCCCGTCCTCGGTGCGGCTGAAGGGAACGCCGTAATGCTCGAGTTCATAGACCGCCGCCGGCGCCTCGCGCACCATGTATTCCTGCGCGTCGGTATCACCCAGCCAATCCGAGCCCTTGACCGTGTCGAAGAGATGCCACTGCCAGTTGTCGGGCCCCATATTGGCGAGCGAGGCGGCGATGCCGCCCTGAGCGGCGACCGTGTGCGAGCGCGTCGGGAAAACCTTGGTGATGCAGGCGGTGCGCAGGCCCTGCTCGGCCATGCCGAGCGTGGCACGCAGGCCAGCACCGCCGGCGCCGACGACCACGACGTCGAATTTGTGGTCGACATAGCTATAGGCGGAAGCCGTATTGGCGTTCTTCGCGTCCTTGGCCAAAAATCAGCCTCCAAATGCCAGTTTAAGCAGGGCGAAGACCGAAGCGACGCCGACGACTACGGGAAAGAATGTGTTGAGCGCGAGCAGCGCCAGCCTGGTGCCCTCGCCATGCACATAGTCTTCGATGATCGCCTGCATGCCGAGCCGCATGTGGTAGAGCACCGACAGCAGCACCAGCGCCAGCACCAGTGCCACGAACGGATTGGCAAGTGCGGCGCGCACCTCGAGATAGCTGGCGCCGTTGAGTGCGATCAGGAAGCCGACGAAGAACAGGACCAGCGGGATGTTGGAGATCGCCGTCAGCCGCTGGCGCCAGAAATGGCCGGTGCCCTCGTGGGCCGAACCGAGGCCGCGGACCCTGGCCAGCGGCGTGCGCATATCGGTGTTTTTGCCGGTCATGTCAGGCTCCCCCGCGCCATGTAGCCGGCGATCCAGATCAGCAGCGTCAGCGTGACCGAGCCGGCCAGCGTCGCCCAGGCGATCCTCGAGGCCGTATGCTTTTCCAGCCCGGCCCCAGTGTCCCAGATAAGATGGCGCACGCCGCCCAGCATGTGGTGCATCAGCGCCCAGCTGTAGCCGAACAGCACCAGCCGCCCGAGCCACGAGCCGAAGGCCCAGTTGACGGCATTGAAGGTCGCCTCCGAACTCGCCGCCGCCATCAGCCACAGCGCGACCAGCAGCGTGCCGAAATAGAGCGCCCCGCCGGTGATGCGGTGGACGATCGACATCGTCATGGTGATCGGCGGCCGATAGACGGTCAGATGCGGCGAAAGCGGCCGTTCACGTCTGGTAAATTCGCGGGTGGCTGGTGATTTGCTCATGGCTCCCCCAGTTCGGCGTCTCTGGAGCCTCAGGTGGAAATGCGGCATTACCGCTTCCGGTTGCGACTTCGGACAGCCGGTTTCTAATGCTCTTTTTGCACCGCGTCAAAGCCGGAAAACCGTTTTGAAAACGTAATTTAGTCTGATGAAAGCGAAGGTTTCAGCTTCAATCGATTAGGGCTGTGGCCTTGAGCCGGCACAATGTCGCTGCACTGCAAAATATGGCTGCCGCGCCGGGTCGATCAGCGTGTACAGGCCACCGGTGAGGCACCGCCCTTCATCACCAATGCGTCGCGCCCGTCGATCACGATTGCGTCATGCGCCTCGCCGTACCGGCTGGTCTGATTGGCGGGTGAGGCCGGCAGCTCGGAGCTGGTGCCGTCCGGGCCGAGCACGCGCACCGATGTGCCGAGATTCTCGATGGTCATCATGCTCCCGTCGGCGCATTTGTAGGTCGCCGTGCGCGGCTGCGGTGTCGATTCGGTTGGAGCGATCGCGACAGAAGCGGCCACTGTATTCCCGAGCTTGGGCGCACTGGTCTGCGGCGTGCAGGCGGCGGCAGCCAGCAGCGAGGAGACGGCCAGCGCTATCCGAAACGTGCGGCGTAATCTCATATGCTGCTTCCCCGCGCCTCGAAACCGGCCGCGATGCCCCGGCAAGCCGCCGGATTTCATGCTTTTTGAGTCGTGCTCGATGCCGGCGATGGTGGGAACAAGCATGGCCGAATGATGGCCGGTGGCCGCTCGAATATTAACCATGTTTTCCGAGACCTCGCGGCGGCGGCGGTTGCCCTCTTAACAAAGGTTAATAAAAGGTTAATTTCTGATTCGAGGAGGCTTGCCTCTCAGCAATGGAGCAGCTCGCCATGCATTCGAATTCAGCCAGATCGTGCCTTCGCGGGTTCCTATTGGCGGCGCTCGCCGTCGGCATCGCCGCACCGGCATTCGCCGGAACGCGCCACCACGACCGCGTCTATGCCGATTCCTTCGGCAACCTGGTCATCGAAAGCGCCGCCGGCTACAAGCGCATCCTCGTCGGCGAGGGCAAGCTCGCCAAGGAATTGTCCGACTACACCAGCGCCGGCCAGCCCGAGGTGATCTATGAAAACGACTCGGATGAGGTCCGAAACGGCGACTGCTACAGGCCGCCGGTTTTCGTGAAGGGCCGCAGCTATATGTACGGCCTCTCCGACGGCGAGATGCCGGAGCTCAGCCCGTGCCGCTGACGGCCGCGCTGCCGTTTGTCGCCGGCGCCGGCTGGGCAGCAGCCGGCCCGGCCGAGACACGCACGCAATCGCGGCCGCTGCCCTTCGCCTGATAGAGCGCTTTGTCGGCGCGCCGCAGCAGGTCGGAAAAGCTTTCGCCCGAACCAAGCTCGGCAACGCCGAAACTGGCGCTGCAGCGATGATCCGCCGGCAGGCAGTCGATGGGCGTGGCACCGAAGGCGGTACGCGTGCCCTCGGCGAAGAGCCGGGCGGCGGCGAGGTTGGTCCCCGGCAGGAAAATAGCGAATTCCTCGCCGCCGATCCGGCCGGCGACATGATGGTCGGCCGCGGCATCGCGGAGAAAACCGGCAAAGGTCTCGATGACCCGATCGCCGGACGCGTGGCCGTAAGTATCGTTGATGCGCTTGAAATGGTCGAGATCGGCAATGACCAGTGCCGCTGGAACGGCCCGCCGCATGGCGTCGCGCAGTGCGATCTCGGCATGGCGCTCGAAGCCGCCACGGTTGAGCAGCCGTGAAAGCGTATCGGTTTCCGATTTCGACGTCGCCTCGGCGAGCACGTCGCGGACCAGGATAGCCAATGTCACCAGCGCAAGCGCCAGCCCGAACACGGTGCCGATCGACTGCGACACCAACGCATAGCTGGTCTGCGCATAAGATTGCGGGTTGGCACCCCAGCCGCCGAGCGCATGGGCGATGAAGGGTTTGCTGGCGAACTGCAAGGTGCTGGCCGCCAGGACAGCCATCAGCATATAGTCGAGCCGCTCGCGTCTTTGCCTGGACGACAAGACGATCGCCAGCCCGGTGAACTGCATGGCCGCATAGGGAAGCTGGTAGGCCGCCATTCGCAGAAAGGATTGGCGTGGCAGGTCCTGTACGAAATAGACGGCGAGGGTGGCGAAGACCAGGAAGAACAGCATCGGCGGCCAAGGCGGCGAAACGCGGTATTTCTGGGCAAGCCCGCCATTGAAGGCGACGGTTGCGCCAAGGAAAGCGGCAAAGGCGGCGACAACCACGGGGCGCGCATTGTCGAAGGCGGGAATGCTGAACTCGATCGCGAAATAGGCCATGCCGAGCACATAGCCGAACGCCAGCCAGCGCGCCGACACCCGTCCGGCGTCATAGACCGCGATCGTCATGAAGGCCGCCGCCAGCAGCCCGGCAACGAACAGGTTGATCACCAGGATGAAATTAGCGCTGCCCATGGCGTTTTGGCACTCCCCGCCGAACAGCAAATCACCGAGGCGCGAAAAAGACGTTAATTCGACGCCGCCGCTGACGCTCCGCCGGCACCGGTCCGATTGGGAAGGACGACCGTTTCAGGCCGCTGATAGGACAGGCACACGCTGTCGCGGCCATTCCTCTTGGCTTTGTAGAGCGCTTCGTCGGCACGGCGCATCAGCGGGTCCAGCCCTTCGTCGCCCGTACGGGCGGCCACGCCGAAGCTCGCGGTCACTCTTGTGTCGGGCGGAAGCCCGTCGATTCTGCCCGCCGAATAGAGCGTGCGAATGGCTTCGGCAAACAGTCTTGCCGCGCCAAGGTCACTGAGCGGCAAGAGCACGGCGAACTCCTCGCCGCCGATGCGGCCGGCAACGCCGCGCGTGCCTGCAGCCGATAGAAGCTTGGCGGCGAAGTCGGCGATGACGCGATCCCCGGCCGCGTGGCCATGCTGATCATTGAGCGCCTTGAAATGATCGAGATCGGCCAACACCAGCGCAACCGGCAATCGCGCCGTGGCACAGTGCTGCAGGACAAGCATGGCGCGCTCCTCGAAGCCGCGGCGGTTGAGCAGGCCCGATAATGGGTCCGTCAGGGTTTCGGTCTTCAGGGCCTTCATCACATCGAGCGCGGCGGCGCCGAACAGGCAAAGCGCGATAAGCAGCGACAGCAATGCATGCGACAGCAGTGCCGTCGTCCAATAGGACGACGAGTAAAGCCCTTCATAGCTGGTAAATGGACCATGCGCGATGACGACGGCAAGGGTCCGCACCAGGAAGTTCAGACCGGAAAGCAGCGACAGCACGAACAGGATCATCTCCGTCGGGCCGTTGTTGCGCACCACGCGCAACTCGGCGGCGACAACCAGGCTGATGCCGCCGAAGCTGAAATTGATGGCAAGGATCCGCCACGTGATATCCGGCCGGGCAAAGAGAAACCATGAGACCGCGGCCAGGCCGCCGCCCGCCAGAATGCCGATCGCTGGATACGGCACGCGCCGCCCGTAGCGCGCGATGACCGCGCCGGCGAGACAGCAGGTCGCGAAGGTGAAGCATAGGATGGACATGAGCTTGGTCGGCGCCATACCGACCGGCAGCGTGAAATACTGGAGCAGGAAGCCTGCGGCCGAGGCCGAGTAGCCCGCCGCCAGCACGATCAGATAGGGACGGTGGCGCTGATAGAACCACAGCACGAGAAATGCCGCGCCGAGTGTGAGGGCGATGCCTGGATTGAGCAGCGCTATGAGCAGGCCGGTGTCCAAGCGCTGTAAGTTCCCCTCGCTTCCCCTGAGGAGACATTAGAGCGGAAGCCCAAACAAGCGGTTAAGCGAAGGCGAATATACGACGGATGCATCGGTGAAGCTGCTGGACGGAACCGGGAACGGCGGGCGGCGTTTCACGACGGCAACCAGGAGACGCTCTGATGGCCGACACGATCATGCTGACCGATCACGATGCAATTCGCTCATGGGCCGCGGCGCGCGCCGGCTTTCCGGCGATCGTCGACGTGTCGCCTGAAGCCGGAACCCAGGCCATGCTGAGGCTGGTCTTCGGCCAGCACGCCTACCAGGATCAGGACGAGGCCGAACGCCCGATCAATGCCGGCGGCTATGAACTGGTCGAATGGGACGAATGGTTCAAGCTCTTCGACGAGCGCCAACTGGCGCTGGTCGTCGCAAAGGACCAACCCGGCCGCCGTGAGGGATTCCACGAATTCGTCAGGCGCCCCAGCTGAAGAAATGCCCGAACCGCACTGGGGCTCGGGCGACTCATATCCGACCGCGTGCCCTGCGCTATTTCCACTCGCGGATATCGACGAAATGGCCGGCGATCGCTGCTGCTGCCGCCATTGCCGGCGACACCAGATGGGTGCGGCCCTTGAAGCCTTGGCGGCCCTCGAAATTGCGGTTCGAGGTCGAGGCGCAGCGCTCATGCGGCTTCAGCCGGTCGTCGTTCATGGCAAGGCACATCGAGCAGCCCGGCTCGCGCCAGTCGAAACCGGCGGCGACAAAGATCTTGTCGAGACCTTCGGCCTCGGCCTGTTCCTTGACCAGGCCGGAGCCCGGCACGATCATCGCACTGACCCGCGGATTGACCTTTTTGCCCTCGATCACCTTGGCGGCGGCGCGCAGATCCTCGATGCGGCCATTGGTGCAGGAGCCGATGAAGACGCGATCGAGTTCGATATCGGTGATCTTGGTGCCCGGCGTCAGGCCCATATAGTCGAGCGCGCGTTGCTTGGAGGTGCGCTTGTTCTCATCAGTGATGTCGTCCGGGTTCGGCACGATGCCCTGGACCGAAACGACGTCCTCGGGCGAGGAGCCCCAGGAGACGATCGGCGGCAGCTTTGCCGCGTCGAGCACGACCACCTTGTCGAAATGCGCGCCTTCGTCGGACTGCAGCGTCTTCCAATAGGCGAGCGCGGCATCCCAGGCTTCGCCCTTGGGGGCGCGCGGCTTGTCCTTGACATAGGCGAAGGTGGTCTCGTCGGGCGCGATCAGGCCGGCGCGGGCGCCGGCTTCGATCGACATGTTGCAGATCGTCATGCGGCCTTCCATCGACAGCGCACGGATCGCTTCGCCGGCATATTCGATGACATAGCCGGTGCCGCCGGCCGTGCCGATTTCGCCGATGATGGCAAGGATGATGTCCTTGGCGGTGACGCCTTCCGGCAGCGCGCCGTCGACACGCACCAGCATGTTCTTGGCCTTGCGCTGGATCAGCGTCTGCGTCGCCAGCACATGCTCGACTTCCGAGGTGCCGATGCCATGCGCCAGCGCGCCGAACGCGCCATGCGTCGAGGTGTGGCTGTCGCCGCAGACGATGGTCATGCCGGGCAGCGTAAAGCCTTGCTCCGGCCCGATGATGTGGACGATGCCCTGGCGGATGTCCTTCTCGGAATAGTATTCGATACCGAAATCCTTGGCGTTTTTGGCCAGCGCCTCGACCTGGATGCGGCTTTCCTCGTTCTTGATTCCAAACTTGCGTTCCGGCGAGGTCGACACATTGTGATCGACCACGGCCAGCGTCTTTTCCGGATGCCGAACCTTGCGGCCGGTCATGCGCAGGCCTTCGAAAGCCTGCGGGCTGGTGACTTCGTGGACGAGGTGGCGGTCGATGTAGAGCAGGCAGGTGCCGTCGTCCTGGCGGTCGACCACATGGTCGTCGAAAATCTTGTCGTAGAGGGTGCGCGGTGCGCTCATTTGCGTAAATCCGTCGATTTAAAAAAAGGAAAAGGACGCCGGTCGGCCCGGCGAAACAGCCCGGCGAGTCTGCCTTAGCTAAGTCGGCTGGTCAGCGCCCCGCAGACGCGCGCCGAAAATCGCGACGGCAGGCGTTTTCTGTCCTGCAGCACGAAACCCTTATAGGCCGGATCGCCAAAAAGCTCTTCCATGGCGCTGCTCTTATCAATGTTTTGGCTTTTCAGCAATCGTGGCGGCCTTCGCAGGCGCTTCACAGCACCTCGAACACAAACGTCTTCACCAGCGCGTCGGGCTCGGCGATCGCATAGCAGCGGAACCATGGGCTCTCCTCGACCGGCCGCCATTTTTTCGCCTGCTCCAGTTCGTCAAACACGGCTTGAAACCCGCCGCTTTCAAATACCTGGTCACGGACGGTGAAGATGGCGTGGCCGCCCTTCCTGGTGATGCGTACCAGTTCACGCAGGCCGGACGCCGGCGCGTGGCTGATGGTGAACACGCCGGTCGAGAAGAAGGCGCGAAAATACCCGTCCGCCCAGGGCAATGGCCCGCCGAGCATCGCCTGTTTCAGCTCGCTGTAGGCCTGCCGGCTGCCGGCGATTTTCAGCATGTCCTGCGACAGGTCGAGCCCGGCAATATGGTGGTAGCCGAGTGCCTTCAGGGACGGCCCCGACAGGCCGGTGCCGCAGCCGGCGTCCAGCAGCGGCCCTTCGCCTGACGGCACGTGGCGCGCCACCCAGGCGGCGATCAGGAACGGCAGGAGATAGCCGAGCGCCGCGGTTTCGCTGTCATAGGTCGCAGCCCATTGCGCATAGGCTTTGGCGAGCGCCTCAGGCGTGTCGGCCGTGTAGACTGCTTCCAGCGCCGCATTGGCTTTGTCGATGATCATGGTTCTCCCCGGTCGCATTCGTTCGATGGTAGCGCCGTTTTCGCCTGCCTTCTATTCCCCATGCTGGTGCCGCAGCCGCTTCTCCAGCGCCCGCAACGCCAGCGACAGACCGACGGTCAGGATGAGATAGATATAGGCGACGATCGAATAGGTTTCGAAGAAGCGGAACGAACCGGCGGCGTAGATCTTGCCCATCTGGGTGATGTCGGCGACGCCGAGCACCGAGACCAGCGAGGAATCCTTGACCATGGCGACGAAATCATTGCCGAGCGGCGGCAGGATGGTGCGGATCGCCTGCGGAAAGACGATCAGCCGGAAGCGCTGCGTGCGCGTCAGCCCGAGCGCCTTCGCCGCCTCGATCTGACCCTTCTCGACCGCCTGGATGCCGGCGCGGAAGACCTCCGAGATGAAAGCGGAATAGCCGATGGTCAGCGCCATGATGGCGCGCCATAGCAGCGACACGTCGCGTACCAGCAGCTCACCGAACAGGCCGGCGCTTTGCAGCGGCGCCGTCAGCGCGTTCCATGCCGCGACGAAGGCCGGCGCGCCAGCAAAGGCGATCCAGAACAACAGCACTAGGATCGGCACGCCGCGGATGATCTCGACGTAGAAGCGGGCGATCTGGCTGAGCCAGCGTGAGCCCGACAGCCCCATCAGCGCCACGCCAAGCCCGATGGCGCAAGCCAGCGTGAAGGCGACCACGGTGACGAAGATGGTGACGCCGATGCCCTTGGCGACGGTCGCGAACACCTGGGCATAGAGGTCGCTGGCGGCGATGAAGATGGCGGCGGCCAAGGCGATCGTCACTGCCACGGCAAGCCACCACGGGAAGTCGGATTTGGCGGAGGCTGGGGGCGCCGGCGGCATCAAGCAATACCGGTGACAGAGTCGCCCAGAGTCAGCACGAGTTCCCGCGCATCACCCGGCACCCGCGACAAAAGTCCTACTGCCCCATCTTGTAGTCGAGGAACCACTTCTTGTTGAGCGCGTCGAGCGTGCCGTCGGCCTTGAGCGCGGCGATTGCCGCGTTGACCGGCTTCACCAGGTCGGAGCCCTTGGGGAAAATGAAGCCGAAATCCTCGGTGCCGAGTGGGCCGCCGATCAGCTTAAGGCCGCCATTGGACGCATCGACATAGCCCTTGCCGGCAGTGCCGTCGGTGAGCACGACGTCGACGTCGCCGGACTTCAGCGCCTGCACCGTCGCGCCGAATGTCTCGAACAGCTTGATGCGCGGATTCTGTTCATTGCCGTCGAGGACGCTGTAGACCGCGGTGTAGAACGGCGTGGTACCGGCCTGCGCGCCGATCAGCCCGTCCTTGAAGGCAGCGAACGTCTTGGCATCGCTGAAGCGCTTCTCGTCGCCGCGCACCAGCATGAACTGTTCCGAGCGCATATACGGGTCGGAGAAATCGACCTTCTGCTTGCGGTCGTCCTTGATGGTGATGCCGGTCATGCCAATGTTGTACTGGTTGTCGGAAACCGCCTGGATCATCGCGTCCCAGGAAGTATTCTGGTACTCGACCTTGAAATTCAGCCGCTTGGCGATCTCGTTCATCGCGTCATATTCCCAGCCGATCTGCTTGCCGGTCTTGGCATCGATGAACTGCAGCGGCGGATAGGCGTTTTCCGTCACCACCACCACTTTCTTGCCGCCGAGGTCGGGCAACACCTGCGCCATAGCCGCGACAGGCACAAGAAGGCAAGCCAGCAGGCCGGCCAGCAGCAGTTTCGAATTGATCATGACTATGCTCCCCAGGAACTGAACCGCCTCGATCGGCCGAGGCATGCAGGAAAATCCGGCGCCGACTTTAGCTTTCCGCAGGCGCCTTGCAAGCCGCTCCGATGCGCCGCTCGGCACGAAAATGGATTTCCGATGCTTTCAACGACGGCATTACGGAACGATCCGTATCGATTGCGGGACTGGCAAAATCGAATCCACCTCGCGAAACAAAAAGGCGGCCGAAGCCGCCTTTCCGAAAACATGGGTTTTGAAGACGCCTTATTCGGCGGCAGCTGTTTCCGCGGCCTTGGCTGCCTCGTCGGCGGCCTTCTTCTCGGCGGCGTCCTGCGCTGCCTTCTCGGCGGCCAGCGCCTGGGCGGCGGCCACCTTCTCGGCCTCGATGCGCGCCTTCTCGGCGTTCAGCGCATCGCGCTCTTCGTCGTTCAGCTTGCGGGCGCGCACGCCGGTGTTTTCCGAAATACGGGCCGATTTGCCGCGACGATCGCGCAGGTAATACAGCTTGGCGCGACGCACCTTGCCGCGGCGCACGATCTCGACGCCCTCGACCATCGGCGAATAGACCGGGAACACACGCTCCACGCCTTCGCCGTAGGAGATCTTGCGAACGGTGAAGCTCTCCTGGAAACCGGCGCCGGCGCGGGCGATGACGACGCCCTCATAGGCCTGGACACGGGTGCGGGTGCCTTCGGTCACGCGGACCTGGACGCGCACGGTGTCGCCGGGCTGGAATTCGGGAAGCTTGCGCTTGGCTTCGATCTTGGCGGCCTGCTCGGCCTCGAGCTGACGGAGGATATCCATCTCATAAATCCACTTCTTGTTCTTCCGACAGTCAGAGCGTCCGACACTCGCCTTGCAGTCGCATCGACCGCTCGGCTATGCCCTTCGTTCGAGAACGTCTGTTCGAGAACATCGGGCAGGGGCGACTACACCGTCATTGTTGACGGGCCAGAAGATCGCTCTTGGCAGATTTTCTTCCGGTTCGGCGCGCACATACAGCTATTTCGGCGCTTTGTCACGCCTTCGCTGTTTCTTTTTTGGCGCTGCTTCTTTTGACTGGCGCCCGCTGTGGCAATCCCATGATCGCTTGTGGTCCAGGGGGTTGCGCCCGCGCGTCAAGCTTTCTAAGCCGGAAGATAAGCATTTTCCTCCAGCGACGACACCCCTCATGCCAATCTTGGACGCGGTCCTGCTCTTTCTCGCCGGCTTTCTATCAGGCGCGGTCAACGCAGTTGCCGGCGGCGGCACGTTCATAACCTTTGGCGCCATGACCCTGGCCGGCCTGCCGCCGATCGTCGCCAATGCGACATCGTCGGTGACGCAATTTCCTGGCTACATCACCTCGACGCTCGCCTATTGGCACGACATCAAGCATTTCTGGCGCGGCGCACTGCTGCTCAGCCTCATTTCGGCTTTCGGTGCGCTGTCTGGCGCGCTCATCCTTCTAGGGCTCGACAACCCGTCGTTCCGCGCCTTGGTGCCGTGGCTGCTGCTGGCGGCGACGGCGTTGTTCGCTGCCGGGCCATGGCTGAAGCCGGCGCCCAAGCCGGAGCATGAGGCCGCGGTGGGTTCGCTGGTCGGATCGCTGGCGCAGTTCGCCACTGCCGTCTATGGCGGCTTCTTCGGCGCGGGCATGGGCGTCATGATGCTGGCGACGCTCGGCCTCACCCAGTCCGGCGACTATCACCGGCTGAACGCACTGAAGAACATGCTGGCCGTTGTCATAGCTGCGGTCGCCATCCTGGTCTTTGTCTCCGGCGGCGTCATCGCCTGGCTGCAGGCGATCATCATGATCCCAGGCGGCGCGCTGGGCGGCTATGCCGGCGTCTGGATCGCCAGGCGCGTGCCACAGAACGCGGTGCGCGGCTTCGTCATCGCGGTCGGCCTGTTCCTGGCGTTTTACTATTTCGACAAGGGCTGAGCGGCCAAAAGATCCGGCCTTCGCTCTTTCGTCAGCTTTTCCGCCTCGGCCCGCCGCCAGGCGGCGATCTTCTTGTGATTGCCCGAAATCAGCACTTCGGGGATCGGCCGGCCCTCGAACTCCTGCGGCCGCGTGTAGTGCGGATGTTCGAGCAGGCCGTTCTCAAAGCTCTCTTCGTCGCCTGACACCGCATTGCCCATGACACCGGGCAGCAGCCGCACCACGGCGTCTAACAGCACAAGTGCCGCCGGCTCGCCGCCGGACAGGATGAAGTCGCCGATCGAGACTTCCTCGAGGCCTCGCGATTCGATGACCCGCTGGTCGACGCCTTCGAAGCGGCCGCAGACAATCACCGCACCCGGCCCGCCGGCGAGCTCGCGCACACGGCGCTGCGTCAGCGGCTTGCCGCGCGGGCTCATTAGCAGTTTTGGACGCAGATCGCCCGGCGGCGAGGCATGGTCGATGGCGCTGGCCAGCACGTCCGCCCGCATCACCATCCCGGCGCCACCGCCGGCCGGTGTGTCATCGACAGTACGGTGACGATCGCTGGCAAAGTCGCGGATCTGGATCGCCTTGAGCGACCAAATGCCGGTCTCCAGCGCGCGTCCGGCCAGCGACAGGCCGAGCGCGCCGGGAAACATCTCGGGATAGAGCGTCAGCACCGAAGCAGAAAAACTCACCGGTTGCCTCCGGCGTCCCGCGGCCCGCGCGGCCTGCCTTTGGGGTCGAAGCTGTCGCGGCCGGCAGGCTCGCCGTCCTCGTCCTCGACCAACCCTGCGGCGGCCGGATCGATGCGGACAAAGCCGCCGGCGATCGACACTTCCGGAACGGCGGCCTGCGTGAACGGGATGAGCACGCCTTTGCGCCCCGCCAGCGTCACGTCGAGAATGTCGCCGCCGCCGAAATTATGCACGGCGACGACCTTTCCGATGACCGCACCAGTGTCATCCTTGACCTCCAGCCCGACGAGGTCGGCATGGTAGAATTCATCCTCTTCGCCCTCATCCGGCAACACCGAACGGTCGACGAACAATTCGGTGCCGGCAAGCGCCTCCGCGGCATTGCGATCGCTGACGCCTTTGAAACGCACCACCACCACCGTGTTGGCAGGCCTGATATCGACGATCTGGAAGGCGCGGCCATCCCTGGCGTAGAGCGGACCGTAATCGGCCAGCGCCAGCGGGTCGCCGGTAAAGCTCTTGACGCGCAATTCGCCCTTGATGCCATGCGCGGCACCGATCACGGCCATCTGGACGGGGTTTTGCGGCTTGCTCATCTGCGGAAAATCCTTTGCCTTGCTCTAACCCCAGCCCGTCGTCATTTCAATGATGCCGCTCTTCACCGCTTCCTAACCCGCGTGCCGGAAGATGGCGGAGAACTGGAAGAGCGCAATGCAGGAATTCCTCATACCGGCAAAACCCGATCTACAGGCGGCGCGCGAGGCCTGGCTGAAGATGCTGGCGCGCGAACGACGGCTGTCGCCCGAAACCGTCGAGGCCTATGAGCGCGACACGCGCCAGTTCCTGCATTTCCTGACCGGCCATTGCGGCGGCTCGCCCGGCATTTCCGACATCGCCGATCTGCGCCCCGCCGATCTGCGCGGCTTTCTCGCTGCCCGCCGTACCGAGGGCGCCGGCGCCCGCACGCTCGGGCGCGGCCTAGCCGGCATCCGCTCGCTGCTGCGTTTCCTGGAACGGCGCGGCCTCGCCAATGCGGCAGGTGCGGCAGCCTTGCGCGCGCCGCGGCAGCCGAAATCGCTGCCCAAGCCGCTGACCGCAAGCGATGCAAAACACGTCGTCTCGGTGGAAGGCCAACTGGCGGAGGAGCCGTGGATCGCCGCGCGCAACGCCGCCGTGCTGACCCTGCTCTATGGGTCCGGCTTGCGCATTTCCGAGGCGCTCGGCCTGTCGGGCGCCGATCTGTCCTCGCCTGGTGAGACCGTGCTGCGCGTCACCGGCAAGGGCGGCAAGACGCGGTTGGTGCCGGTGCTGCCGGTGGCGCTGCGGGCGATTGCCGAATACCGCCGCTTGTGTCCCTATCATCTCGATCCCAAGGGCGTGCTGTTTCGCGGTGCCCGCGGCGGCCCGCTGAACCCGGCAATCGTTCAGCGCGACATGGCCAAGCTGCGCTCGGCGCTCAACCTGCCCGACACGGCGACGCCGCATGCGCTGCGCCATTCCTTTGCAACGCATCTGCTTGGGCGCGGCGGCGACCTGCGCACCATCCAGGAGTTGCTCGGCCACGCCAGCCTGTCGACAACCCAGATATACACCGGTGTCGACACCGCCAGGCTGCTCGAGATTTACGAAGCAGCTCATCCGCGTGCGTGATGGATGCTTGATTGGTGGCCATCTCGCAACAATTTTGATGCGCCGATTAACCGTTTTGCCGCTTTTTGCGCCTAGAACCGCAGCATGAAACGCCTCATCGCCATCGCCGACCGCGCGACCCATGTGTCGCTGAAGCTGCTTGTCGCGCTCAACGCCCTGTTTTTCCTCTCCTTCCTCATCATCGCGCTGCTCGCCGCAGGCAAGGCACGCGCCGAGATCCCGGTCTGCGCCGGTACCGATATGCTGGGCGCGCTGCAAAAGGACGACCCGGCCACCTACCGCAAGATCGAGGCGGACGCGGCAGTGACGCCGAACGGCAAGGGCCTGCTGTGGAAGCTCGAAAAATCAGGCGAAAAACCGTCTTTCCTGTTCGGCACCATGCACGTTACCGACCCGCGCGTCACCACGCTGCCGCCCGCCGCGCAGAAGGCATTCGATGCGGCTGGCACCGTCATCATCGAGACCACCGAAGTGCTCGACAAGCAGAAGATGATGGCCGCACTGCTGAAAGAGCCGGATCTGATGATGTTCACCGACAAGACGACGCTTTCGTCGCTGCTGTCGCCGCAGGATGCGGCGGTGGTCAACAAGGCGCTCGATGCGCGTGGCATCCCGCCAGCGACCGTCGCCAAGATGAAGCCCTGGTTGCTGTCGGCGATGGTGGCGCTGCCTGCATGCGAAGTCGCCCGCCAAGCTGGCGGCGCACCGGTGCTCGACGTCAAGCTTGCCAAGGACGCCGAGGCTTCGGGCAAATCAGTCGAGGGGCTGGAGACAATCGCCGACCAGTTGCGCGCCATGGCTTCGCTGCCGATCGCCTTTCACCTGAAGGGGCTGGTCGATACGCTGAAGCTTGGCGACAAGGTGAACGACGTCAACGAAACCATGATCGTGCTTTACCGGCGTGGCGACACTGGCATGTACGTACCGCTGTTTCGGACCGTCATTCCCGAACAGGTCGACGACCAATCGGGTTACGCCGAATTCGAGCAGACCATGATCACCAGCCGCAACAAGGTGATGGTCGATCGGGCAGCGCCGATCCTCGCCCACGGCAATGTCTTCATGGCGGTAGGCGCCATGCACCTTCCCGGAGCGCAAGGCTTGGTCGAGGGTTTCCGCAAGACCGGCTACACGGTGACCGCCGTCAACTGAACAACACGGCGGAGTTGCACACCGAATCATTGCCGTGGCGCGACGGCGGACCACCCGCGCTTCGTGCCAAGAAACTGAAAAAGGTTCGGTTTGGCTCGATCGAACCCATTTTTGCGGTGGAAATGCATGCCTGCAAGCGATTCCGGATCAGAATTGCCCTGTTTTCGGCGTTTTCAACGCCTAATGTGAAACCGATTCAACGATTGTACGTTGATGGCTATTACTTGATGTTTTTCATCCACGGAGGACACTTTTATGGCGAACACACCCAATCCGAACGACCCATTCACCTCACCGGGTACCGCACGGCCACGCGGCGGCGGCAGCGGCTGGCTGATTGCCCTGGTCGTCGTTATCCTGGCAATTGTCGCCTATTATGTTTTTGGAAGACGTAGCGAGGCACCTGCGCCTGCCGAACCGCCCGCAGCCAGCACACCGGCTCCGGCTCCAGCACCTGCCGAGCCGATGAAGCCAGCCGAACCGGCTCCTGCGCCAGCTCCGGCAACACCCGCTCCGGCTCCCGCTCCGGCAGAACCTGCACCCGCTCCGGCCCCTGCGCCAGCCCCGGCCCCGGCCCCGGCACCAGCACCGGCCCCTCAGTAATCAGACTGCCGACTTAATATATGAACGGCCCGCTGAAAGGCGGGCCGTTTTGTTTTTGGGAACAGCCGTCGATGGCTTCGTCATCCCAGGGCGGAGCGAACGCAAAGCGGAGCGCAGACCCTGGGATCCATGCCGTGACATCCGCCGAAGAATGCAGTAGTGCAGAATCACCGGTTACGAGCCGATGGAAGAGGCACTCGATTCTGGTTCGCCGGAACACTGCCGCTTAGGTAACGGCATGGATCCCAGGGTCTCCGCGACATCGCTCCGCTCCTGCTCCGCCCTGGGATGACGAATCGCGGCTGTTTCAGCCAATCTCTAAGCTTTGCGATTCACCGCGTTTGCTCAGATGTGGATGGGCTTGAAGAACGTCGCCAGTGCCGCCTCCTTGACCGCCTCCGACATTGTCGGATGGGCGTGACAGGTGCGGGCTAGGTCTTCCGACGAGCCGCCAAATTCCATCAGCACCGCCGCCTCGTGGATCATCTCGCCGGCGCCGAAGCCGACGATGTGGACGCCGAGCACGCGGTCGCTGGCCTTGTCGGCCAGGATTTTCACAAAGCCGTCGGTGTGCAGCATGGCGCGCGCCCGGCCATTGGCGCTGAACGGGAATTTTCCCGCCTTGTAGTCGACGCCGGCCTTCTTCAATTCTTCTTCGGTCTTGCCGACCGAAGCGATTTCCGGCGTGGTGTAGACGACGCTCGGAATCACGTCATAGTTCACATGCCCGGCCTGGCCGGCAATGGTTTCGGCCACCGCCACGCCCTCGTCCTCGGCCTTGTGGGCGAGCATCGGGCCGGCGATGACATCGCCGATGGCGTAGATACCGGGGACTTTGGTCCTGAGATGGCCGTCGGTCTTGACCCAGCCGCGCTCGTCGACGTCGACGCCTGCCTCCTTAAGCCCGAGAGCGTCCGAATAGGCCCGTCGTCCCGTCGCGATCAGCACGGCGTCGGCCTCGATCGTCTCGGCCGCCCCGCCTTTGACTGGCTCGAAGGTGACCGTCGCTCCCTTCTTGGCCTTGGCGACGCCGGTCACCTTGGCGCCCAGCCTGAACTCAAAGCCCTGCTTCGACAGCAGGCGCTGGAACTGCTTGGAGACCTCGCCATCCATGCCGCCCAGGATGGTGTCGAGGAACTCGACCACGGTGACCTTGGCGCCGAGCCGCGCCCATACCGAGCCGAGTTCCAGCCCGATGACGCCGCCGCCGACCACCACCAGATGGCCCGGCACCTTGTCCAGCGACAGCGCGCCGGTCGACGACACGATCACCTTCTCGTCGAAATCGACCTTGACACCGGGAATGCCGGCGACGTCGGAGCCGGTGGCGATGACGATGTTCTTGGTCTCAATCTCCTCGACCTTGCCGTCATCGGAGGTCACCGACACCTTGCCAGCCGCAACTACTTTGCCGGTGCCACGAAAACTGTCGATCTTGTTCTTCTTGAACAGGAAGGCGACGCCATTGACGTTGGCCGTCACCGTCGCATCCTTGTGTGCCATCATCTTGCCGAGATTGAGCTTGGGCGCGCCGATCTCGACGCCGAGCGCGTCGAAGGAATGGCCGGCCTCGGCAAACATCTCGGACGCATGCAGCAGCGCCTTTGACGGGATGCAGCCGATGTTGAGGCAGGTACCGCCGAAGGTCGGGTTCTTTTCGACCACCGCCGTCTTCAGGCCGAGCTGTGCCGCCTTGATGGCGCAGACATAGCCGCCCGGTCCCGATCCGATGATAACGACGTCATAGGCCATGATACTGTCCCTTTGCTTTAGCGGCCGCCGCCGACTTCCAGATTGGCGCCTGTCGTATAGGAGGCCTCGTCCGACAGCAGCCAGAGAATTGCGGCCGCGACTTCCTCGGCAGTGCCTGCGCGCTGCATCGGCACCACCCGGCCCATTTTCTCGGCGCGATCCGGCTGCCCGCCGGAGGCATGAATTTCCGTGTCGATGATGCCCGGGCTGACCGCGTTGACACGGACGCCTTCCTCGGCCACTTCCCGCGCCAGGCCGACAGTGAAGGCGTTGATCGCGTTCTTGGAGGCTGCGTAGTCGATATATTGACCTGCCCCGCCAAGCCTTGCCGCGATCGAAGACAAATTGACGATGGCGCCGCCCTTGCCGCCATTTCTGGTCGACATGCGCTTCACCGCTTCGCGTGCGCAAAGCATCGGCCCAATCACATTGATCCGCATCATGCGCTCGAGCCGCGCGAACGACATCTCGTCGACCCGTGACAGGCTGTCGACGACACCGGCATTGTTGACCAGCGCATCAAGCCCGCCGAAGCGGTCTTCGACCGCCTCGAACATGGCCAGCACATCCGTCTCGCTGCCGACATCGGCCTTGAGGGCAAAGGCTTCTCCGCCGCCGGCCTCGATGTCGGCGACCACCGTTTCGGCCGCTTTTGCATTCGACGCGTAATTGACCGCAACGCGGTAGCCGGCCTCGGCGGCAAGCCTGCATGTAGCGGCGCCAATGCCGCGGCTGCCGCCGGTCACCAGCAGGATTTTTCCGCTCATTCCTGACATCCTTTCAGGGCAAAGACGTCCCAGGGCACCTTGGAAAAGCCGTTGGCGCCATAGGCCGCCGACATCTGCAACGACGCCCCCAGATCGGGCAGGATCAGCTTCTTCGGCGCATCCTTTCCTTCGCCCGGCAGCAACGCGATATTGCCCTGGTCGTCGGCCGTATAGATGACCCCCTCCCACACAGTGCAGGCGGCGAGCTCGTCGCCGGTGACGTCGCCGGCCGGGCATTTGTACATCAGTGAGCCATGCGGCCGCGCCACGCCCTCCGTCCACATGACGATTCCGTCGAGAACGACGCCCTTGTCGAGCACCATCTTGAAACTGTTGGTGACGGCGGCCGATTCGCCGGTTGGCCTGAAATCGATCTCGGCTGCGTTTTCAGTGTCGCCGTAGACGGCCAGTTCGAGCGGGCAGGNAGCGGGCAGGCGGCAAGCGCAGCGGAGACCGTCTGCACGCCGAGTGCGGAGATCGTGACAAACAAACCGGACCGGAAACGAGAGGAACCAATCCGGTGGCGCAGATCCATTCTCCGGCTCACTCGGGCCGCCCCTAGAGGTCGAGCACCAGCCGCTCGGGATCCTCCAGGCTTTCCTTGACCCGCACCAGGAACGTCACCGCTTCCTTGCCGTCGACGATGCGGTGATCGTAGGACAGCGCCAGATACATCATCGGCCGGATGACGATCTGGCCGCCGACCACCACCGGCCGCTCCTGGATCTTGTGCATGCCCAAAATGCCCGACTGCGGCGCATTGAGGATCGGCGTCGACATCAGCGACCCGTAAACGCCACCGTTGGAAATCGTAAACGTGCCGCCTTGCATATCCGCAACCGATAGCTTGCCGTCGCGCGCCGCAAGCCCGAGCCTGCCGATGTCCTTCTCGATTTCGGCGATGGACATCTGGTCGGCATTGCGCACGACCGGCACGACAAGGCCTTTTTCGGTACCAACGGCGACGCCGATATGGGCGTAGTTCTTGAAGATGATGTCGGTGCCGTCGATCTCGGCGTTGACGGACGGGATCTCCTTCAGCGCATGGGTGACGGCCTTGGTGAAGAAACCCATGAAGCCGAGCTTCACGCCGTGCTTCTTCTCGAACACGTCCTTGTATTTGCTCCTCAGCGCCATCACCGCGCTCATGTCGACCTCGTTGAAGGTGGTCAGCATCGCGGCGGTCGATTGCGCTTCCTTGAGGCGGCGCGCGATGGTCTGGCGCAGCTTGGTCATGCGCACGCGCTCCTCGCGCGACGCATCGTCGGCCGAGGACGGCGCGCGCGCGGCGACAGGTGCCGGCACAGGTGCTGCCTTTGGCATTTCGGCCGGCTGCGACGGCGCGCCCCTGGCGATCAGGTCGAGCACGTCGCCTTTCAGCACCTGGCCGCGCTTGCCCGAGCCCGAGACCTGGTCGACCGCAAGATTGTGCTCGGCCAGCAGCTTTGCCGCCGACGGCGCCGGCGGCATTGTGCGTGTCTCAATCGCGCCGGCGTCGCCGGCGATCTTGGCCGTCTCGGCCGCGGCCTGCTGGACGCTGGA
>NZ_AYVY01000045.1 GCF_000503055.1 Mesorhizobium sp. LSHC420B00
GCGAGGTGGCAACGAAGCCGGCAAGCGTCGCCGCGTCCTCGATCGCCATCGCCGCGCCCTGTGCGGCAAAGGGCGTCATCGCATGCGCCGCATCGCCGATCAGCGCGACGCCTTCCGGTGTCGTCCACCGCCGCTGCTCGACGGTGTGGATCGGCCATGCCGTCCACGGCGCCGCCTCGCTCGCCAGACGGACCAGCGCCGGCGCGGTACCGCGCATGGCGCTGACGAGGATGGCGGGGTTGGCATGCCCCGACCAGCCCTCGGCGATGCGCTCGCCCCTGGTGAAGGCGGCGAGGTTGAAGGCAGTGCCACGGCTGACCGGATAGGCGACCATATGGAAGCCGGGATAGAGGAATGCGGTAACGCAATCGGGCGCACCGATCGCTGCAAAGGCTTGGCCAGCAGGGCTGTCGGCACCGACGGTGGCGCGCCACGCCAGCTCACCTGAAAACCGGCTACTACCGAATTCGGCCGCTTTGCGGGCCAGTTGTTCTCGCACCGACGACCAGACGCCATCCGCGCCGATCAGCAGACAGCCAGCCTCGACCGTTTCGCCATCAGCCGATGCAGTGACGGCAACAGCTTTCGGTCCGGCTGCGATGTCGGTCACCCGCGCGCCAGCGACCAGTTCGATCCCGGGCTGCTCCGAAACCCGCTGCATCAGCGCTGACTGCAGATCGCCGCGGTGGGCAACGAGATAGGGCGCTCCCCAGCGCGTTTCGGCGGCCTGGCCAAGCGGTACGCGCGCCAACTCGCGCAGCGTGGCGGCATCCTTGAGCACAACCGCCTCCGGCCGCACCGCCGTCGGCAGCAGCCGATCGAGTACGCCGAGTTGTCGAAGAATACGTGTCGCGTTGGGCGACAGCTGGATGCCGGCTCCGGCAGCCTCGAGGTGCTGCGCCTGTTCGAACAGTTTTATCCGATGGCCGCGCTCGGCGAAGGCCAGTGCCGCGGTCAGCCCGGCGACGCCCGCCCCGGCGATGACCACATGCCGGGACTGCGTTTCTCGCATCAGGCTTGTCGCGGAAGAATCAGGCGGCCTGGTCGATATAAAGGCAGCCCGGCGGCACCGTTTCCAATGCCTTCAGCTTCGGCGAATAGCGATAGAGCGTCGAGCAGTAGGGGCAGACCTTTTCATTGTCGTCGCCCATGTCGAGAAATACATGCGGATGGTCGAAAGGCGGATTGGCGCCGGTGCACATGAATTCCTTGACGCCGATGTCGATTGCCGGATAGCCCGCATCGTTCTGGAAATGGGGAATGGAACCGCCTGCCATCGTCGTCTCCTGATCTTGTCGATTGGATCTGGATCATAACCCGTCTCTTTGCAAGATCGATGAAATGAAACTGTCGCAAAAGCCTGTCAGAGGATAAGTTAAGCCGGTTAAGGCTGGCGCCGACGGCTGGTGTAGGAAGAGCAGGAACCATGAACGAACTGAAGCCGGTGCAAAGCGAATTCATCACCATCGAGGCTGCGAGCCGCGAAGGCGGCAATCCTGACCGCTTCGTCAACCGCGAGTTTTCCTGGCTGCAATTCAACCGGCGCGTGCTCGAGGAATCGCTGAACGCCAATCATCCGCTGCTCGAGCGCGTTCGCTTCCTGTCGATATCGGCGGCCAATCTCGACGAGTTCTTCATGGTCCGCGTCGCCGGTCTTGCCGGCCAGGTGCGCGAGGGTATCGTGCTGAAGAGCCCGGACGGGCGCACCCCCGAGCAGCAGCTCGAACAATTGCTGCGCGAGGTCGAGCGCCTGCAGGAGGACCAGCAGAACAGCCTTTCGGCGCTGATGCTGCAGCTCAACAAGGAAGGCATCGAGAGCATCACCCGCGATGCGCTGACCAAGGACGAGAAGACCTGGCTCGAGGACCATTTCCAGGAGCAGGTGTTTCCGGTCCTGACGCCGCTGTCGATCGACCCAGCGCATCCGTTTCCGTTCATTCCCAATCTCGGTTTCTCGGTGGCGCTGCAATTGCGCCACCGCAAGAACGGCGAGGAAATGAGCGCGCTTTTGCGCCTGCCGGTAGCGCTGAGGCGCTTCATCCGCTTGCCGGATCGCAAGCATCACGTCCGCTTCGTTCCGCTCGAAGAGGCGGTCAGTCTGTACATCGGCAAGCTGTTCCCCGGCTATGAGGTCAAGGGCTCCGGCACGTTCCGCATCATCCGCGACAGCGATATCGAGGTCGAGGAAGAATCCGAAGATCTGGTGCGGCTGTTCGAGACGGCGCTGAAGCGTCGCCGCCGCGGCTCGGTCATCCGGATCGAGTTCGACAGGCTGATGCCGTCCGAATTGCGCGACTTCGTCGCCGGCGAGCTTGGCGTCTCGGCCAGCCGCATCAGCGTGCTTACCGGGCCGCTGGCGCTTAGCCAGATCTCGGAGATCGTCGCCGTCGCTCGCGACGATCTGAAGTTCACGCCCTACAATCCGCGCTTCCCAGAGCGCATCCGCGAGCATGGTGGCGATTGCTTTGCCGCCATCCGCGAGAAGGACATCATCGTCCACCACCCCTACGAATCCTTCGACGTGGTGGTGCAGTTCCTGCGCCAGGCGATGGCCGATCAGGAAGTGGTGGCGATCAAGCAGACGCTCTACCGCACCTCCAACGACAGCCCGATCGTGCGGGCTTTGGTCGACGCCGCCGAGGCCGGCAAGTCGGTGACGGCGCTGGTCGAGCTCAAGGCGCGCTTCGACGAGGAGGCCAACATCCGCTGGGCGCGCGACCTCGAGCGCGCCGGAGTCCAGGTCGTCTTCGGCTTTCTCGAGCTGAAGACCCACGCGAAAATGTCGCTGGTGGTGCGGCGCGAGGATGGCAGGCTACGCAATTACGTGCATCTCGGCACCGGCAATTACCACCCGGTCACCGCGCGCATCTACACCGACCTGTCCTTCTTCACCACCGATCCGACGATCGCGCGCGATGTCGCGCAATTGTTCAATTTCATCACCGGCTATGCCGAGCCGGCCGAGCAGATGCGGCTGGCCATATCGCCGTTCACGCTGCGCAACCGCATCCTCAAGCATATTTCGGACGAGATCGGCCACGCGCTGGATGGCAGGCCGGCTCGCATCTGGATGAAGATGAATGCGCTGGTCGATCCGATCATCATCGATGCGCTCTACGATGCCAGCCGCGCCGGCGTCGAGATCGATCTCGTCGTGCGCGGCATCTGCTGCCTGAGACCGCAGGTGCCGGGCCTGTCGGAGAACATAAGGGTGAAGTCGATCGTCGGCCGCTTCCTCGAGCACAGCCGCATCTATTGCTTCGGCAACGGCCACGGCCTGCCCTCGGACGGGGCGATCGTCTACATCTCCTCGGCCGATTTGATGCCGCGCAATCTCGACCGCCGGGTCGAGACCATGGTGCCGATCACCAATCCAACTGTGCATGAACAGGTGCTCGGCCAGATCATGCTCGGCAACATCATGGACAACCAGCAAAGTTTCGACGTATTGGCTGACGGAACCTCCCGGCGCGTTGTGCTGGAGGAGGGCGAGGAACCGTTCAACGCGCAGGAATATTTCATGACCAATCCGAGCCTGTCCGGACGGGGCGATGCGTTGAAGTCGCATGCGCCCAAGCGCATCGCGCAGTTCAAGCGCCGCAAGAAACAGAACGCAGCGACGGGCTGATGATTTCAGCGTCCCAGGGCCGGCTTCAGGACCGCCGACCGCTGTCCATCATCGATATCGGGTCGAACTCGATCCGTCTTGTCATCTATGAAGGGCTGGCGCGCTCGCCGACCTTGCTGTTCAACGAAAAGATGCTCGCCGGCCTCGGCCGCGGCATCGTTTCGACCGGAAAGCTCGATCCCGAGGCGGTGACGCGCTCGATGGAAGAGTTCCGCCGTTTCCGCGCGCTCTCCGACCAGGCCGGCGCCGAGCGCATGTATGTGTTGGCGACCGCCGCCGCCCGTGAGGCGGTCAACGGCCCCGACTTCATCCACCGCGCCGAGGATGTACTCAAGACCGAGATCCAGGTGCTGAGCGGCCGCGAGGAAGCCCATTATTCGGCGCTCGGCGTCATCTCCGGTTTCCACCCGGCCAACGGCATCGCCGGCGATCTTGGCGGCGGCAGCCTCGAACTGATCGATATCGACGGCGAGGCGATCGGTGACGGCATCACCCTGCCGTTGGGCGGCTTGCGCCTGCAGGACATGGCGAAGAACTCGCTGACCCAGGCGGCAAAGATCACGCGCGAGCAACTGGCGCGGGCGAAATTGCTGAAGGGCGGACAGGGCAGGGCCTTCTACACGGTCGGCGGCACCTGGCGAAACCTCGCCCGTCTGCACATGGAAATGACCAACTACCCGCTCGGCGTCATGCACCATTACGAGATCGGCATCGAAAGCGCCGCGAGCTTCCTCCGGCAGGTCGCCAAAGCCGAGATCGATAAGGTCAAGGGCATCGAGGGCGTCTCCAAGAACCGCCGCTCGCTGCTGCCCTACGGCGCCATCGTGCTGCAGGAGATCATGGCGGCGATGCAGCCGTCGAAGATCATCGTGTCGGCGCTGGGCGTGCGCGAGGGCTTTCTCTATTCGCTGCTCGACAAGGCCGAACAGAAAGCCGATCCGCTGATCTCGGCGGCGGAAGAGCTTGCCCGCCTGCGCTCGCGATCGGTCGACCACGCGCATGAGCTTGTCGAATGGACCGGTAAGGCCTTCGCTGCCTTCGGCATCGACGAAACCAGGGATGAGGCGCGCTACCGCCACGCCGCCTGCCTGCTTGCCGATATCGGCTGGCGCGCCCATCCCGAATATCGCGGCAAGCAATCGCTCAACATCATCGCCCACGCCTCGTTCATCGGCGTCGACCATCCCGGCCGCGCCTTCCTGGCGCTTGTCAGCCTGTTTCGCCACGAGGGCGTATTCAATGAAGCCGCTCCGGAAATCCGCGGGCTGGCGACACCGCGCTATCTCGAACGCGCCCGGGTATTGGCGGCGCTGTTGCGCGTCGTCTATCTGTTGACCGCGGCAATGCCGGGCGTCATGCCGCGGCTGAAATGGGAAAACCGCGGCAATGGCGTGCTGGCGCTGGTGCTGCCGGCAGCGCTGGCCGATCTTTACGGCGAGCGGCCGGCTGGCCGGCTGGCACAGCTGGCAAGAGTCACCAACCGCCGGCTCGTGCTGGCGGTCGAGGGCGGGCCAAGCATGTCTGTGAAGTGAACGGGCGGTCCAAGGCCGGATTTCGGGACGTGGGGTAAACGCAGAGCGAAAAATTCCATGACCATCCCATCGTCATCTCCGTCCGTAGCTGCAGCCGAAGCGCTCGGCTTCGATCCAGCGATCCACCGCAAGCTGCTTGCCGGGCTCGAGTCCGGCCTGTTGCGCGACCTGCACATCGTTCTCGCTGCCCGCTCCGAGAAGGTCTTCCTGGAGCACTATGCCGAGGGCAGGGACGAAGAATGGGGGCGCCCGATCGGGCAGATCGCCTTTGACGCCGGCACGCTGCACGATCTGCGCTCGGTAACGAAGAGCATCGTCAGCCTGCTTTACGACGTTGCCCTCGACACGGGACTGGTGCCGCCACCCGATGCGCCGCTCTTCGCGCTGTTTCCCGAATACGCCGATCTCGCCGCCGATCCCGCGCGTGAGAAGATCACGATCGGCCATGCGCTGACGATGACGCTCGGCATGGAGTGGGACGAAAACCGTCCCTATTGCGATCCGCAGAACAGCGAGATCGCGATGGAGAACGCGCCCGATCGTTATCGCTTCATCCTTGAGCGGCCGATCATCGCCGACCCTGGGAGCCGCTGGATCTATTCCGGCGGCAGCGTCGCGCTGGTTGGCGCGATCATTGAAAGAGGCTGCGGCAAATCCCTGCCGGATTTCGCGCGCGAGGCGCTTTTCGCGCCGCTTGGAATCGAGCGCTTTCACTGGTCGGCTGGTGGTGACGGCGTCGCCTCCGCAGCGTCCGGCCTCAGGCTGGCGGCCCCTGATCTTTTGAAGATCGGCCAACTCCTTCTTCGCAAGGGTCTGTGGAATGGAGAGAGGATCGCGTCGGAAGGCTGGATAAACGCGTCGTTAACAGCCACAATCTCGACGCCGGACGGCCTTGGTTATGGCCGGTTGTGGTTCACCGGCGACGCGCCGGCGCCAGCATTCGCCGCCCCGAAATCATGGTATGGGGGTTTCGGCAATGGCGGACAGCGGCTCTGGCTGATGCCCGAGGCCGACATCGCCGCCGTGATCTATGCAGGCAAGTACAACGCCCAGGATGCCTGGGTGACGCCGACCCGCGTCTGGCGCGAGATCATTCTGGCCAATTTCCTGAACGCCTGATGATCTGTGCTGACGCCAGTCTTTCAGGTCGCTTCGGCACCGACGCCGATGCCACGCCCGTCGGCCGACCAGGCGCCCGCACCAGCCATTGCCAGCGCCAGAAAACCACCTGCTATGGCAATGTCCTTCATCAGCATCTGTGAATGCAGGAAGGTCAGCGTCGGATCGTCGCCGCCTTGGCCGTAATGACCGATGAAGGCGGTCGCGATGCAGAAGGCGGCGAGCAGCAGCGCCACGATCGGCGTCTTGAAGCCGACGAGGATGAGCAGCCCGGCGATCAGCTCGAACAGCCCCGTGCCCCAGGCAGCGAGTGTTGGCAGCGGCAGTCCGAGGCCGGCGAAATAGCTAGATGTGCCGGCGATGTCGGCAAGCGCATGGAAGCCGGACGGCACGAACAGTGCGGCGAGCAGCAGCCGGGACAGCAAGAGCAGCGCATTGCGGGGCATGATTCACCTCCGTTATCAGCGGCCGTTTTGGCCCAGCGCCCGATCTTAGCAGAGTTCCGGCCAGCAGATCGACCGACGCATTCCGACAACGAAAAAGGGGCACGGAAAATTCCGCGCCCCTTTTGTCTAGGCAATGCTGGGCCGCTTCAGCCGCGCTTGGCGTCGATCGAATACGCGCCGGCACCCGAGGAGGCGAGCACGAGGAAGCCGCCGGCAATGCCGAGGTTCTTCATGAAATTGATCATCTGCATCTGATCGGCCCAGCCGGTGTGGGCGACCAGCGCGGTGGCGACGGTGAAGATCGCCATCACCCAGCCGACGATCCGGGTCTGGAAGCCGACGAGGATGGCGAGGCCGCCAAGCAGTTCGATGAGGCCAACGACAATGGCGGTCACCATCGGCAGCGGCAGGCCAAGGCTGCCGAAATAGCCGGCCGTACCGGCAATCGCCGTCAGCTTGCCGAAGCCGGAAAGCAGGAAGATGACCGAAAGCAGGATGCGGCCGAGCAGGATCGTGCCCGAGGCGCCGGAGGCGGTGCCGGACCCGGCAAACGAAGTGTTGGTGGACGTGTTGGTGGACATGCGTAATACTCTCCAGAAGGGTTTGGCCAAACGACTTGGGATAGCCGTCCAGTTAGCGCATGCCGACTGTTCACCAAAGACGTCAGATTGGTTACGGATTGTTCACCGAGGTAACGTTTTCGCGATCAACTTACCCCGGGTGCGTCATGTCCTCCGGCCGCACCAGCCGCTCATAATCGGCTTCGCTGACCAGCCCGGTCGCCAGCGCTTCCTCGCGCAGCGTCGTGCCGTTCTTGTGCGCCGCCTTGGCGATCTTGGCGGCGTTGTCGTAGCCGATCGTCGGCGCCAGCGCCGTCACCAGCATCAGCGAACGGTCGAGCGCTGCCTTGATGTTGTCTTCGCGGGCCTCGATGCCGACGACGCAATTGTCGGTAAACGACACCGAAGCGTCGGCCAGCAGCTGTACCGATTGCAGGAAACAATAGGCCATCAGCGGATTGTAGACGTTGAGCTCGAAATGGCCTTGGCTGCCGGCGAAGCTGATCGCCGCATTGTTGCCGAACACCTGCACGCAAACCTGTGTCATCGCCTCGCATTGTGTCGGATTGACCTTGCCCGGCATGATCGAAGAGCCCGGTTCGTTTTCCGGCAGCGACAATTCGCCGAGGCCCGAACGCGGGCCGGAGCCAAGCAGGCGGATATCGTTGGCGATCTTGAACAGCGCTGCCGCGCAGGCATTGATGGCGCCGTGCGAGAAGACCATGGAATCATGGGCGGCCAGCGCCTCGAACTTGTTCGGCGCCGTGACGAAATCGATGCCGGTGATCGCGGCGATACGTGCCGCCACCTTTTCGGCAAAACCGACCGGCGCGTTGAGGCCGGTGCCGACCGCGGTGCCGCCCTGTGCCAATTCCTGCAGACCTGGCAGGGTCATCTCGATGCGCTTGATCGACGAGGCGACCTGCGCCGCATAGCCGGAGAACTCCTGGCCGAGCGTCAGCGGCGTCGCGTCCTGGGTGTGGGTGCGGCCGATCTTGACGATGTGGGCGAAAGCCCTGGTCTTGGCCTCGAGTGCCGCATGCAAATGTCTCAGCGCCGGCAGCAGGTCGTGGATGATGCGCTCGGCGCAGGCGATGTGCATGGCCGTCGGATAGGTGTCGTTCGACGACTGGCTCATATTGACGTGGTCGTTTGGGTGCACCGGCTTCTTCGAGCCCATGATGCCGCCCAAAAGCTCGATCGCCCGGTTGGAGATCACCTCATTGGCGTTCATGTTGGACTGGGTGCCCGAGCCGGTCTGCCAGACGACCAGCGGAAAATGCTCGTTGAGCTTGCCGTCGATGACCTCCTGGGAGGCTTCGATGATGGCCTTGCCGATCGCCGGATCGAGTCGCTTCAGCTCCATATTGGCTTCGGCGGCGGCCCGCTTGACGATGCCCAGCGCCCGCACGATCGACGCCGGCTGTTTCTCCCAGCCGATCTTGAAATTGGCAAGTGAACGCTGCGCCTGCGCGCCCCAGTAACGGTCAGCGGCGACCTCGATGGGACCGAACGTGTCGGTTTCGGTTCTGGTCTCTGGCGCGCTCACGAAGTCTCTCCGGGTTGCAAATTTGCAAACGGCGTATCGCGTTGCACAAATGCCTTCAAGCGGAGATTGTGGACGATGGGGATGCAAATCGGTTGAAGCAGCGCCTTTCCTTCTCCCGCAAGGGGAGAAGGAAGAGCGCGCGCTCCTCACCCCGCCGTGTACCCTCCATCCACTGCAAAGATGCCGCCGCTGGTCCACGCCGCTTCGTCGCTGGCGAGATAGACCGCGATGCCGGCAAGATCGCTGGTTCGGCCGATGCGGCCGAGCGGGTAGCTGCGCTCGACATAGGCCTTGAGCTCGGCCTGCGCGGCTTCCGGCAGGTTTTCGATCGACCTGCGCCGCATTGCGGTGTCGACCGTGCCGGGCGCGATGGCATTGACCCTTATGCCGCGCGGCCCGAGCTCGAAGGCGAGCGACTTGGTCAGCGAATTGAGCGCGCCCTTCGACAGCGAATAGAGGCTGGACGGCCGCTTCGGGATCATCTTGTGCGCAAAATAGGATGAGATGTTGATGACCGATGCCCCGCCCGGCGCGAGATGCGGCAACAGTCGCTGGGTGAGGAAGAATACAGCCGTGACGTTGAGCGCGAACGATTGCTGGAACTGGTCCTCGCTGACGGTCTCGAACGGCGCCAGGAACGCCACGCCGGCATTGTTGACGAGGATGTCGAGAGGTGGGCCGCGCCTGGCATGCTCGACCACGGCGTCGATGCCGGCGCTGGCCGACAGGTCTGCCGACAGCGTTTCGACGCCGTCCCCGAGCTGCTTGCGGGCGGCGTCGAGTTTTTTGCCGTCGCGGCCGACGATCAGCACGTCCGCGCCTTCGCGCAAAAACGCCTCGGCGATTGCCAGCCCGATCCCGTCCGAGCCGCCGGTGACCAGTGCCCGTTTGCCGCCCAGTCTCATCCAACACTCCCGCGCAATGCCGTCTTGTCTGACAAGGAGAGCAGCGCCGTTGGCAACTGTGGTCAAGCCGCCAGCCTATCCTACAGTATGAACTTCGGCTGTCGGGCACGATGGTCTATTCGGCAGCGGCTGCATCGCGCCGAACAGCCAGGCGGGTAGCGACAAACTCCTTGACGTGATGAATGGCCTGTTCACGCGTGACGCTGCCGGGCTGCAGGCCAAGCCGCAACCATAGCCCGTCGATCAGGGCGGTGACGCCGAAGGCGATCTCGTCAGCATCGGGCGCCGGCATCAGACCGCGCAGGCCGGACAGCAGGTTGGAGCGCATGCGCGCATGGATCACCTTCTGGATGCGGGCCAGCTTTTCGTCGCGCGGCACCTCCGCGCAAAGCGAAAGCCAGGCATGGCAGAGGGACGGCTGGAAAAGATGCGGCTCGAAATTGCCTTCGATGATGGCATCTATCCGTTGCATTGGGGTGCGCGCCTGCTTCAGCCGCTCGACCACTGCATGACGCAGCACCAGGTTCGACTCGCGCATGGCGTGCTCGAACAGTTCCCGCTTGCTGTTGAAATAATGCAGCACGATGCCCTTCGACGCGCCGGCCTGTGCCGCCACTTTTTCTATGGTGGCGCCAGCTATGCCTTCGCGCTGAAGCACGGCAAAGGCGGCTTGCCGCAGCTCTTTGCGGCGTATGTCGCTGAGGCGCTTGAGTTTCACGGGCCGGATCCATGCATCGAAAACCGACGTTGACATTTTCGTCCGCCGAGATCAAGAATTGACCGGTGGGACAATATAAGGACCGAATGGTCAACACCGTTGGTGAAATGAGGAGAACCGAAATGCTTCGTAGCCTTGGAATAGGCGCCTCGCTCTGGGTCCTGCTGGCGACCCAGCCGGTCTTTGCGGCTGAACCTGAACAATGCAAGGTCGTGCGCATGGCCGAGCCTGGATGGAACGACCTTGCCTTCACCACCGGCGTCACCAGCGTCTTGCTCGATGCGCTCGGCTACAAACCGGCAAGCTCGCTTCTGGGCATCAACGTCATCTATGAATCCTTGAAGAACAATGATTTGGACGTGTTCCTTGGCTATTGGGATCCGGCGATGATCACCTATTACGAGCCCTATAAGAAGGACGGCTCGGTAGACGATGTGCGCGTCAATCTCGTCGGCGCCAAATACACCTTTGCCGTGCCGACTTACGTGTGGGAGGCCGGCGTCAAGGATTTTGCCGACCTGCAAAAGTTCGCCGACAAGTTCGGCAGGAAGATGTATGGCATCGAGCCGGGCTCGAACCAGCTGATGATGGACGCCATCGCCGATAAGTCGCTGGGCCTCGATGGCTGGCAGGTCGTCGAATCGAGTGAAGCCGGCATGCTTTCCGAGGTCGGCTACGAGATCAAGGAAAAGCGCTTCATCGTCTTCCAGGGTTGGGCGCCGCATCCAATGAACACGATGTACGACTTCAAATATCTGAGCGGCGGCGACAAGTTCTATGGCCCGAACTTCGGCGCCGCGACGGTGACGACGCAGGTGCGCAAGGGCTATCTGCAGCAATGCCCGAATGTCGGGCAGTTGCTGAAGAACCTCGCCTTCGACATCGATTTCGAAAATCTCGGCATGGGCTATCTCATCAATGACGGCCTGAAGCCTGAGGAAGCCGGCCTGAAGGCCATCAAAGGGAATCCGGATAGGCTCGGCGCCTGGCTTGCCGGTGTCACCACATTCGATGGCAAGCCCGCGCTCGACGCGGTCAAGCAGCAGCTCGGCCTTTGATATCGGTCGATCAGGCTGGCTGGAACGGCCGCAAGCGCAAGGTCGGTGCCGGCTGCACTGAAACGGCCTGCGTCGAAATCGCCGGGCAGGAGCCCGCGCTGGTGCTGGTGCACGGCTTCTCCGACACGAGCCGCAGCTTCTCCTTGCTGGCGCCGCATCTCGCCGGGCGCCGGCTTATCATCCCAGACCTGCGCGGGCATGGCGCCTCGCCGGCCGGGACACGCGGCTTCGCGTCAGCGGATTTCGCGGAAGATGTGGTGAGTTTGATCGAGCGGTTGCGCCTCGAGCGGCCGGTTCTGGTCGGGCATTCCTTGGGCAGTATGGTGGCGATCGAGGCAGCAGCGCGCTATCCCGAGATGATTGGCGGCCTGGTGCTGATGGCCGGAACGGTGCGGCCGCAGATCGGTGAGGATCACCCGATGACCATTGGTGTGCGGGCACTTCGAGACCCGATATCGCCGGCCGATCCGTTCTATGACTATTGGCATGCCTGCGAGGCCGAGGTTCCAGCGGACTTCCTGACCATGGTTGCAAAGGAGGCGTCAGCCATGCCGGCGGCACTTTGGCGAGCAATCCTGGAGCAGGTTCGGCGCGTCGATCTTACCGACAAGGCGCGTACGCTGCGCCTGCCGGCGCTTGTCATTGCTGGCGGGCGCGACCTGCTCTTCGACGAAACGCACCAACAGCGGCTCCTCGAAGAAATCCCTGCCGCGGAGTTCGTGGGCGCGGCGCGGTGCGGGCATAACCCGCACTGGGAGGATCCGGCATTGGTCGCGGCAGCCATCGCCCGATATTTCAAGGTCCGGAGTAAAGCTGGATCCCAGTCGACGGCCGACGCGACCGGCAGTCCGGGCTGAGAGCAGTCATGAACCTTTCCGAATATGTGGCGTTGGATGCCGTCGCCCTGGCCGGGCACGTTCGTTCGGGCGAACTGTCCGTTGTCGAGGTCGTCGAGGCGGCTATCGAAGCAATCCAAAGCATCAATCCCGCCATCAATGCCGTGACACTGATCGATGCGGACCGGGCGCTTTCCGCGGCGGCAAGCTGCAACCGGCACGCCGCACTCGCCGGCATTCCTTTCCTGGTCAAGGACACCGGCGTGAATGTGCGGGAGTGGCCGACGACGCACTCGTCGCTCTACTTCAAGGATGCCGCGCCGAAACCCGACAGCGAGATCGTCCGGCGATGGCGGGCCGCCGGTCTGATCTTGCTGGGCAAGACAAACACGCCTGAATTCGCCAATGACTTCGTCACCGAACCCAGCTTTCGCGGCCCCACCTTGAACCCTTGGGATCTTTCGCTGACGGCGGGCGGCTCAAGCGGTGGAGCTGCTGCCGCGGTGGCAAGCGGCATGGTGGCGGTCGCCCACGGTTCCGATATCGGCGGCTCGATCCGGGTGCCGGCTGCCTGTTGCGGCGTGTTCGGCATGAAGCCGTCGCGCGGACTCACGCCTGTCGGCCCCTGTCGAGGTCAGGTCGGCGCCGGGCTCTACGCCGACAACGTCCTGTCCCGCACCGTTCGCGACAGCGCCGCCATGCTGGACATAACTGCCGGTCCAGAACAAGGAGCGCCTTACTCCGTGTCAAAATCGGTGCCGTCCTACCTGGACTGGCTGTCTTCGCCCGGCGAGCATCTGCGCGTCGCGTGCCTGGCGCACCGGCCGGATGGCGCGCCGGTCGCGCCCGAGATCGAGGAAAAATTACGTCAAGCCATGGTCCTCCTCGAGGATATGGGGCACGAGGTCACACAGGCGCGTTTCCCGCGGGAAGGCAGCGCCGAAACGGACTGGAGCATCTTCTGGATGTCGGAGGTCGCGCGGCTGGTTGACGAGCGCGCCGACGAGATCGGGCGGATGCCGGGGGCCGGCGAAATCGAAAGCCTCAGTCGTCACGCGCTCGACTGTTTTCGACGGTCCTCGGCCGCCGACTATCTCAGGGCGCAGGACCATGTGCACAGCGCTTCGCTGGCGATGGCGAGGGCGTTCGATGCGTTCGACCTGATCATGACGCCGACCACGGCCGGCCTGCCGCCCCGGCTTGGCGCCATCCATGGCGATGGTGCTCTCTTTGATTACGAGGCTTGGGCGAGCCGGGCTTACGGCTTTGCGCCTTTCACGGAAATCTTCAACGTCACCGGCCAACCGGCCGCCAGCCTGCCGCTGTTCCAGTCGAAAGGCGGCCTGCCGATTGGCATCCAGCTCATCGGCCGCAAGAACGAGGATCACCGTCTGCTGCGCGTTTGCCTTGACCTGGAGCAGGCAACCGCATGGACGGCGCGTTACCAGGCGATCCATGCCAGACACTTTCAGGCATGAACCAGGAGGCTCCGGCGACGTAGGAGGCGTCGACGATGTTGGTTCATACCGAAATTGGGTGCTGCCCGAGCAGCGATCGCGCCGTCGGCAACAGACGCAAAACCTCCGCGGGCCTGGCGAATTCCCGTTGTACGGTCTGCTGAAGCGCCTGCCAGTCTGGGGAGGCGGCCAAGGCCGCCTCGTGGCGGGTATGCGCCTCGGCGCTGTCGAAACCCGTGACGCTGATGAAGACGTTTTCGCTGGCCCGCACCGGCAGCCGCGGAAAGCTGTTTTCGGCATGCTCGGTGACGAAGGCGGCGAGCGGTTGTCCGCCAAGTGCGGCAAGAACCGGAAGAGCCTCGGTCTGGAAATCCCTGGCGAAGCCGGCTTCGAGGCCCGGTCGCAAATGATGAATCCTGATGACAACAATTGCCTGTAAAGCACTGCTTGTGCTTGGTTCTTCGAGATCCGTTTGGGGTACTCGTTGCGATCCCGAGAGGTCGAAGCCGGCGCCCGGCCAAGCCGGTTTCAGCAGCAGCACGTCGTCGGAATCGATCATCGTGGCGTTGGCGGCGTTGCGCCAGGCCGCCCATACCGGCCCGTCATAGAAGGCGGCCAGCGCATGCTTCCGCGCGATCATGCCGTCGAAGCCGCGCAACCAGACGAACATATCTGGCCGGTCGAGGTCGCGGAACTGGCCGATGATGGTCATCCCCGCGGTTTCCTGGCCCTCGATCAAATGATTGTCGAAGATGCCGATCAGCGTCTCGCGTCGGCCAGGTTTCAGCGTGTATTGCCGAAGTTCGACGACGGGCGAGGCGAGCAGATCGGATTTAGGCGCGGCATTCAAAGGCAGGTTCATCGCTCGATCTCAAAAACAGGACAGTCATCCTGTTTTACAAAACAGACCGGTTGTCCTGTTTTGTCAATCTGCTATCGTGTGGAAATGTCAGCAGAGACCACAGCCCGCCCAAAGGCGCGGGCTAAAAAACGCACCAATGACCCCGAAGGCATGCGCAAAAAGGTGCTCGATGTCGCCGAAGAGGCGTTTCAGGCACGCGGCTATCACGCCTCCAGCATGGGCGACCTGATGGCGACGGCGGGCGTCACCGGCGGCGCGCTGCACCACCATTTCGCGACCAAGAAGGCGCTGGCGCTAGCAGTCATCGAAGAGCGGGTCGCCGCCGCCGTCGAGGAGACCTGGATCGCGCCAGTGCGGAGGGCCGGCTCGGCGCGGGAGGGCGTGCGCGCCGTGTTCGCGGCCGTCGCGGCGGAGCTGGAGCAGCAGGGATTCGTGCGCGGCTGCCCGCTCAACAATCTGGCGCACGAACTGTCGCTTGCCGATCCGGATTTCCGCATTGCCCTTGCCGACATTTTTTCGGCCTGGCGTCAGGCGATTGCCGACAAGATCAGGGCCGACCAGCAGGCGGGCCGGGAGCAGGGCACCGATCCGCAGCGCTTCGCAGCGCTCGCCGTCGCCACCTATTCCGGCGCCATGTCGATGGCCAAGACCGCACAGGACACAAGAGTGCTGCGCGACTGCCTGATGGCCTTGGAACAGGGAGTCACGAGGCGACGTCGCAGGATACTGCACAAAGCCCCTTGACGCCGGCAGGACAGAGGCGCCGCCGTCGCTCACTATGACCGAGGTGGGGAGGCCGAGCTCTTAATTCGGCAGCGGCTTGATCAGCTCGTAGCCGACCACGCTTTCGGCGCTGGTGCCCTCGTCATAGCGCCTGGCCACAACTGCCTGCAAGTCGGGTGCGTAAAGCGCGGTAAACTCGTCCCGCGTCTCGCCGGCCTCGCTCCTGATCGTCTGCTTGACCGCGAGCACGGAGTATTTGCATTCACCCAGGCTGAACGTCTCCTTGCCCTTGACGTTGATCTCCAGCGTCTCGGTGCCCTTCGGCGGCTTGTTCGGTGCGAGGCGGGCAAACACGATCTTGTTCTTAGCCCCCGCCTTCAGCGGGAACACCTTCCTGAGATCGGAAAACGGGATCATCGCCAGCTGCCCCGTGCTGCTGTCGCGAAACACCTCGATCAGTCCGCCGAACAGGTACTGCGACTGCGGCGATTGCGACTGGTATTTGTTGGCAACGGCCACCATTCCGCCCGCTGCCGGTCGAAATTCGCTGTGGATGCCAGGCCTTTCGAGAATGAAGCCGGCCTTGGCCGATTTGACGTCGATGCACTCGGCGCCATGCGCTGCGCTCGTCACCGCCAGAATGGCCATTGTCATGCCGATGGAAGCAGTTTTCATGCCGTCCTCCTCTGCCCGCGCAAGTTGAATGCCGAAAGCAATGCCAGACCTGGGAGAACGTGTCGACATACTTTGCGAGCAACTGGACTGCCGGTCCGCGTCGTGCTGAATTTTAGCGCATGATGCATCGCATTCCCGCCCCACCGGTTTCCCGGCGCAGCTTCCTGATGCAGGCAGCGGCCCTTGCCGTGGCCGGCGCCGTTTCGCGCCCGGCCTTCGGCCAGACCGGGCAGCGCATCCCGCCGATCGACGCCACCTTCCTGTTTATCGCTGATGTCCATGCCTGCCGAATGGCGAACGGATTGAGCCCGCATTGCGAGCAGGAGGGCAAGACTGACGCTGCCTTGCTGCGCAATGTCGCCGCACTCAACGGCGTCGGTGACAGACAATGGCCGGCCGAAATCGATGGCGTTGCCACCGGCCTGCGCTCGACGGGCAAAATCAGCACGCCGCTCGGCCTCGTCGTTGGCGGCGACATCACCGATGACGGCGGCGGCCAGATCACCCAGCCCAGCGAGGGCACGCAGCTGCTTCAGTTCAGCCAGCGCTACCAGCAGGGCGTCGGCCCCGACCGCGTGCACATTCCGGTCTATGTCGGCCTTGGCAACCACTACCTCGACCAGAACGGCCCGCGCTCGCATGTCGACTGGTACCGCCGCGAAATGCGAGACTATGTTGAGGTCAACCACCGCCCCGGCGTGTTCTTCAAGCCGCCTGCGCCGGCGACCGACTACGACGTCGAGACCGACTGCTATTCATGGGATTGGGGCGGTCTGCATCTTGTCCAGACGCACCGTTTTGCCGGCGATACCGGCCACGGCGCCGCCAGCAGCCTGCCATGGCTGAAGCAGGACCTTGCCACCTATGCCGGCGACGGCCGCCCGGTCATCCTGTTCCAGCATTATGGCTGGGATACCTTTTCGATCGAAAGATGGGACGCGACCGAAAGTAGCTTCGACGACAACGGCACGGGTCCACCGCATTGGTGGAGCGAGGCCGACAGGCAGGCGCTGCTGGCTGTGCTGAAGGGTTACAACGTCGTCGGCATCTTCCATGGCCACCAGCACGCGACGCCGATGATCTACCACCGTGACGGGCTTGATTTGTTCAAGCCGAAGGCCGCCTTCATGGGCGGCTTTGCGTTGGCGCGGGTGACCGGAAACAGCATGGATGTGGTGCTGGGCGAAGCCGCCGGAGATCATGGCGAGGTCACCTTCACCAATGCGTACAGCAAAAGCCTGACTTTCTGACGGGTAAGAGACGGCGCAAAAAAAGGCGGCCGAGCCGCCTTTTTCCTGGTTTGCGAAGGGCAGGCGTCAAAGCGCCTTCTTCACCTTGTCCTTCACGTCGCCGTAAGCCTTCTGGATCTTGCCGGTGGCCTTGTCGACGTTGCCTTCGGCCTCGGTGCGTCTGTTGCCGGTGGCCTTGCCGGCGGCCTGCTTGACCGAGCCCTTGGCTTGCTTGGCGACGCCTGCCACCTGATCCTTGTTCACCATCGCGCATCTCCTGGAGTTCGGGAGTTTTATTTGCGAGGCAAACGGTCAGGCACCGCTTCGGTTCCATGCATCGCCGGACAACCGGTTGCACCCGGCGCGGTAATGCGGCTAGGCTCTGCCCCGGGGGGATTTCGATGCGTTTTCGCCTTGCCTGTGCCGTTGCGACGTCCATGCTTTTGGCAGGCTGCGTCGCCGATGATGTCGGGCCGATCAACGTCTTTACGCCCGAAGCCGGCAGGCCGTCGCCGGCTTTCATTCCAGATCCGGGCGACGACGGCTCGACTGTGCTCGGCCTCGCCTTCTCCGGTGGCGGCACCCGGGCCGCGGCCTTCTCCTACGGCGTTCTGCGGGCGCTGGACGACATCGTCATCGACGAGCAGCCGCGGCGGCGCACGCTGGTCGATGACATCAGGATGATTTCCGGTGCATCAGGCGGCGCGGTGACTGCCGCCTATTTCGGCTACAAGGGCGAGGACGGCTACCGCGACTTTCGCGAACGGTTCCTGATCCAGAATGCTGAGGCCGACCTTCGAACAAGGTTGTCGCCGTTCAACCTTGTCCGCGCCTACTATGGCGGCGTCAATGACCGCAGCGGTTTTGCCAAATGGCTGAACGACAATCTCTTCGACGATGCGACATTCGAGGCGTTCGCCAAGCCGGACCGGCCCATCATCTGGATCAACGCGTCCGATATCTATAACCGCACGCCATTTCTGTTCAGCTACGACACTTTCGCGGCGCTTTGTAGCGATCTCGACAAGATGCGGTTGGCTGATGCGGTCGCGGCTTCCGCTGCCGTGCCGGTGGTCTTCGCGCCGATCGTGGTTTCCGCCACCAGCCCGGATTGCGGCTACCGCAGGCCGCAATGGTTGAGCCGGGCACTGGCCGATCACAATGCCTCGATCAGGCTCAAGGCCTATGCCAGCGCGCTCGATTCCTATCAAAACGCCGATCCCCTCGACTATGTGAAATTGCTGGACGGTGGTCTGACCGATAATCTCGGCGTCACCGGCTTTACCCTGGAGCGCTCCGCCGCCGGCACCCCCTATGGTCCGCTGTCGCCGGCCGCCGCTGTCCGGTTGAGGACGCTGCTTTTCATCGTTGCCGACGCCGGCGCCGACAACGACGTGAGCTGGGCCAAGTCTATCCACGGACCGCGGCTTAGCGAGTTGCTCGACGCCGTGACGAGCACCACCATGGCGGCCGCGGTGCGCGACGAAGCCGACGCACTGAAGCTGGCCGTCTCGCAATGGCGCGGTGAATTGGTCCGCTACCGCTGTGCTTTGCCGACCTCGACCGTGGCTGCCTATCGCGGCTCGACTGCCGGCTGGGATTGCCGCGATGTTGAACTCGTGGTCCAATATCTGTCCTTTGCCGACCTCGACCAGGCGACACAGGCCAAGCTGAACGCTGTCCCGACGCGGCTGAAATTGCCGGTCGATCAGGTCGACCTCACCATCGCGGCCGGTCGCGAGGCGCTGCTGGTCAATACGGATATCACCAAGGCGGTCGCCGCCATCCGCGCTCGCGCCGGCGTCACGCCGGGGGCACAATTGGCCGCGGCACAAGCAAACTGAGCCGCTGGGCTCGACACGGAGAGACCATCTTGGCTGAATTCACGCTCTTCATCGGCAACAAATGCTTCTCGTCCTGGTCACTGAGGCCATGGCTGGCGATGAAGCATCTGGAGATACCGTTCGAGGAAGGTTTTGTGCGCCTGCGCACGCCCGAGACCGCCGCCAATCTGGCCAGGATATCGCCGACCGGCCAGGTGCCGGTGCTGAACCATCGGCTGCCGAATGGCGAGATCCGGATCGTCTGGGAAACCCTTGCCATCCTTGAATATCTTGCCGACCTGTTTCCCGACAAGAAGCTCTGGCCGGCCGATATCGGCGCTCGCGCGCACGCCCGCTCGGCGGCGACAGAGATGCATTCCGGCTTTCGCGAGGTCCGCTATGGCTGGCCGATGAATTTGCGCCGGCCAAAAGGCCACAAGCCGCTCGACGCCGAAGGTGAGGCGCAACGGGCGCGCATCGAGGATCTGTGGCGGCAATGCCGGGAAAAATACGGCAAAGGCGGGCCGTTCCTGTTTGGCCATTTCACCGCGGCCGACGCCATGTACGCGCCGGTCGTCACCCGCTTCGACACCTATGGCGGCACGCTGGCGCCCGACACCCGCGCCTATGTCGATGCCGTGCTTTCGATGCCGGCGATGCGCCACTGGTATGCGGAGGCGGCGAAGGAGCCATGGCCGGAGCCCGGCCCCGACGAATGAGCCGAGCAACCGGCGAGCTGGTCTTCCACTTCGCGGCCCGCGGCCTATCTGAAGATCGGGCAGGGGCTTTGGAGACTTCACAATGACAGCTGTTTCTTCCGCACTGGCCGGCAAGGTCGCGCTTGTCACCGGCGCCTCGTCGGGCATCGGCGAGGCAACCGCTGTGGCGCTGGCGGCCGCCGGGGCAAAGGTGGCGATTGCCGCCCGCCGCGCCGATCGCCTCGAAGCGCTGGCCGCGCGTATCGAAAAGGCCGGCGGCACGGCACTCCGTATCGCGGCCGACGTCACCAGCAACGACGATGTCACCGCCATGGTCGACAAGGTTGTCGCCGAATGGGGCCGCCTCGACATCCTCGTCAACAATGCCGGGGTGATGCTTCTGTCGCCGGCCGCCGAGGCGGTGCTCGATGACTGGCGCCGCATGGTCGAGCTCAACCTGCTGGCGCTGATGGGTGTCACCAAAGCGGCGCTGCCGCATCTCAGGGCCGCCAAGGGTCACATCGTCAATGTCTCGTCGGTCGCCGGCCGCGTCGCCAATCCCGGCGCCAGCGGCTATGCCGCAACCAAGTTCGGCGTCGTCGGCTTTTCCGAATCGCTGCGCCGCGAAGTCTACTCCGACAAGGTTCGCGTCACCGTCATCGAACCCGGCCTGGTGCGCACCGAGCTCGGCGACCATATCACCAATCCGGCGGCGAAGACTGGGCTCGACCAGCGGCTCGCCGCCATGGAGGCGCTGGCCGCCGAGGACATCGCCGCGGCCATTCTCTACGCCGTGAGCCAGCCGGCGCACGTCAACGTCAACGAGATCGTCATCCGCCCGACCGACCAGGAACGGTGAATGACGTCGGATCGTTTCGTTAGACTTCGAATCCCGCCCGCAGGAAATCGCCACACTCCTCGACCAGCCGGGACGGGTCCCTCGCAAGGTAGACGCCGAAATCCGCCATCGGCGCCGGCGGCATGTTGAAGCGTCCGTTGAGGCTTTGGCAGTCGGGCGGCAGTCCTTCCTGCAGCAGAAGGCCGATGCCAAGCCCGGCCCTCAGCGCCGAGATCAGCGTCGCGAAAGTCGACACGCGGCAGCCGATCTTCCAGCCGAGCCCGGCCTCGGCGAGCGAGGCCAGCATTCTGTCCTGCCAGGAGCAGGCGCCTTCGAAGATGACCAGCGGAAGCTCGACCTCGTCATCGATCTCGATCATGCGGCTTGCCGCCCAGACCAGCTGTCGTGACAGATGACCTCGCGGCGCCTTTGTGAAGCGCGCCGGATCGGCCATGACGATGTCGCATTTTCCTTCGCCCAGCGACTTGCTGAGATCGGCGCTGCTGGCCGATGTCAGCTCGATCTCCACGGAAGGATGCCGGCGGCGGAAGTCGGCAATGATCAGCGGCAGCCGTGTCACCGCCAAATCCTCGATGATGCCCAGCCGGACACGGCCGACCAGCCTGCGGCCTTCTATCTCGCGCCTGGCATCGTCGCCGATCGCGATGGCCTTGCGGGCGAAGGCGAGCAGGATCTCGCCGGCCTCGGTCAGCGTCACGCCGCGCGGCGAACGGCGCAGCAGCTCGGCGCCGACTTCACCCTCGAGGCGCTGAAGCTGCATGCTCACCGCCGCCTGGGTGCGGGCAAGTCGATCGGCCGCCCGGCTCACCGTTCCCGTATCGGCCACGGTGACGAAGGCACGCAGCAGCCTGACGTCGATATCTCCAGTCATAAGAATTCCTGATAGCTGTGTCAGCACTATCAGGCTATCCGAAAGCCCGATCTGAATTCAAGGTCCGCTCGCACGAACGAAAACAGGAGCAGCCACCTTGTCCTACAGAAGAAGATTTGAGGAGTTCGGTGTCGCCTGGCCGTCGCTCGAGCGGCCTGCTTTGCCGTTCTCGCCGACGGTTCGGGTCGCCGACATCGTCTATGTCTCCGGTCAGATTCCCGAGATCGCGCAGGAGATCGCCGCGATCGGCCAGGTCGGCAGAGAGATCGATCTGGCTGCTGCGCAGAACGCCGCCCGGCTCTGCGCGGCCAACATCGTCTATTGGCTGGACAAGGAACTGGACGGCAATCTTGACCGTGTCGTGAAATTCGCCAAGCTGACCGTCTATGTGAATGCGACGGCCGGCTTTTCGGCCTATTCGGAGGTCGGCAACGGAGCATCCGAATTTCTGCTCCATGTTTTCGGCGAGCGTGGCGAGCACGCCCGCTGCTCGCTCGGCATGGCCGGCTTGCCGGCCAATGTTCCGGTCGAAGCCGACGCTATCGTGCATGTCCGCTAGGGAAGTCGCTCGAAATAGCCAGTGAAACCAGCAGGAGGCTTGGCTTGATGGATGCAAATCTTGAGGGGCGGAGGGCGCTTGTTCTCGGCGGAGGCAAGGGCCTCGGTTTCGGCGTTGCCGAAGCGCTCGCGGCGAAAGGCGCCGAGATCATCCTGGTCGGACGAGGGGAGGCGACCCTGGATGTGGCGCGGCGCGCGATCGAGGCCGCCGGCCACATCTGCTCGACCTTCAGCGCCGACCTCTCCGACCACGACAGCGTCTCCCGGCTGATCCATGCCGTCGAGGACGAGCATCAGCGGATCGACATCGTCCTGCTCAATGGCGGCGGCCCGCCGCCCTTCGCGGCCAGCGTCTTCGATGCGAGCGTCTGGGAGAAGCAGTTCACCAGCATGGTGCTGAGCCAGATGCGCGTTGCCATTTCTTTCCTGCCAGGCATGCGGGCGCGGCGCTGGGGACGCATCATCGCCGTTTCCTCGACTTCCGTCCGCGAGCCGATCCCCGGCCTTACCGCCTCGAATGCGCTGCGTGCGTCGCTCGCCGGGTGGGCCAAGACGCTGGCCGGCGAAGTGGCGGCGGACGGCGTTACCGTCAACCTGTTGCTGCCTGGCCGTTTTGCGACGGACCGGACCAAACAGTTCGACGCCATGGACGCCGCCGACAGGGGTGTCGACGCTGCCGTGATCGCCGCCGAGAGTCAGGCCGATATCCCGGCAAAGCGCTACGGCACTCCCGCCGAATTCGGTGCGGTTGCAGCATTCCTGGCCAGCGACGCCGCCGCCTATATTACCGGCGTGGCTTTGCCGGTGGATGGCGGGCTCAGTCGCGGCATGGTGTGAGGAGCAGGGGGCGGCGGCGCGAATGGTCGCATCACACAGGAACGCCCCTCGTGCCTTTTATCTGCGCGGGGGGCGTCCTGGTGATCGTCCGCCTTTTCTCAAGATCGCTCTTTCGAGAACGGCGTTCGACACCGAAAAAATGCTCCGGCGCCAAAATGGTTCCCGGCTAAGCGGTTTTTTCGGCGGGCAATAGCCCGGTTTTCGCTGTCGTATTTGCCGCCGCCGCGCATCTCCACGAGTGTTGCAAATCAAAAAATTGACACAGCGCGCAAAGAAGTCTACAAGAATTTTGTCGATGTTTGTTTGACCGACTTTTGTTATCCGCGTGCCGAGGCGCGCCTTTGACGAACTTCCCCATCAAAATCGAGACAAACGTTGTTGTGCATCCGCATGACGGCGAACGAATATTTGCCATGGAAAGGGTTCGTTATGAGCACAGGCACAGTTAAATGGTTCAACGCCACCAAGGGTTTTGGTTTTATTCAGCCTGACGACGGTTCTGCCGACGTTTTTGTCCACATCTCAGCCGTCGAGCGCGCCGGAATGCGCGACATCGTCGAGGGCCAGAAGCTTGGCTACGAGATGGTCCGCGACAACAAGTCGGGCAAGATGTCCGCCGACCAGTTGAAGGCGGCCTAAAACGGAATTCAGCCTCACCGGTGACCACGGATGTACTGGCACCGGTGAATGGCAAATTCCAGCACATGATCGCGGGAGGTTAAGTCCCCGTTCATGCGCATGAGAAGAACGTTTCTTTGCGCGTCTCTCGGGATGCGCATGCGCTCTCATGGAAGGTCAGGCGGTGCCTGGCCTTTTTCATTTTTGCGCTTCGACCGCCGAAAGAGCGCTGCTCGACGGCCCGGACGTGCTAAGAGGCTGTTTCGAAATTCTACTCTGACGGCCATCAGACGGCCGTCAGAGTAGAATTTCCAAACGGTCTCTGAGGACGTTCCAGCAATTTGAAACCGGCTGCCGTATTGCTTTGTGCGGGATCCTGGCCGAAAGACCAGTCTCGCCACTTTTCGGCGGCGCGCTCCGAACCGGGAGAAACACCTTGACCGCAACTTCAAAAAGACCCCGCGACCAGGCCGAATCCATTTTTAGCAAGACGCGGACCCAGTCGATGTCGCTCGACCGCATCAATTCCGAACGGGATGCCGTCAGCCAGGCGCGCGAAGCCAAGACCGCGCGGCTGCGCGAACTGCGCCTGGAAAAGGAAGCCGACGACATGGCGGCAGCGCTCGCGGCCTCGCCGAAACGCGCGGGCAAACGCTGATGGCCACCAAACGCGTGCCTCAAAAGGCGATCGCCGCCGATTCGACCATCGCCGATGTCGTGGGTGAACTCGACAAGCCGGTCGAATATGTCCGGCGCGTGCTCGAAAAGCTCGAGCGCTGCCGGCGTGTCCACGGCGATGCCCAGGTGCGGCTCGGCGTGCGCGGCCGTGCCGAATGCCCCAATTATCTGATCGAATACGTCCGGGAAAACGCCAAGACGCACGAGCGCGTGACCTATCAGGACGCCGCCTACAGCGGCAGCACGCATCGCGAGCTGGCGCCCCGGCACATCGAGGAAGCCAGGAACTGGTCGCCCGAAGAAATGAACATCACGGCCGTTTCGGCGCTCATCGGCCGCCTTCGCAATCCGAATGCGCCATCATCGCGTTTCTCTGACGAGGATTGATATGGCAATCAAGTTTTCCGCCAAGGGCCAGCCAGCCGCGCCTGCTGCCGCCGTGAAGCCGGCCAAGCCGGCCGCCGCACCAAAAACCGGTGAAGCCGCCGAAGCGGGTACCGATCTGTTCAGGTCGCCGGCCGAAGCACCGCCGCGCAAGCCGAAGAAGAAATAGCACCCTTGCAGCAAAATGCCGGCCGGAAATCTGCGCCAAGGCTGCTTGCCCTGGCGGTCGCAGAGGATTTTTTGTCGCCACAAGAGGGCGCCGATCCGGTTGCCTTCGATTGCCAGACCTGTGGCGCCTGCTGCGCCTACTCGTCAAGATGGCCGCGCTTTTCAACCGAGGATGACGCGCAACTCGACCTTATCCCGCAAAAATACGTGGCTGCCGATGAAGCCGGCATGCGCTGCGACGGCGCGCGCTGTTCGGCACTGTGCGGCGAGGTCGGCAAGTCGACCGCCTGCGGCATCTACGAGATCCGTCCCGACGTCTGCCGCGCCTGCATGCCGGGCGATGACGACTGCCTGATGGCGCGCCTGGCTCACGGACTGCCGACGCTGTAATGACGCCCTCGGGCTGGCGTCTCACTTTTGAAATTCGTCAGTCAGATGAGCGAAAGTCGCTGCGGTAGAGGCCGGGCGATCGTCCGGTCAACCGTTTGAATGCCTGCGAGAACGACGGCACCGACTCATATCCGACGGCGCGCCCGATCTCGCCAATGTTCTGGTTCGTTTCCCGCAGAGCCTTGGCGGCAAGGTTCATCCGCCAGCGAGTCACATAGGACAGCGGCGGCTGTCCCACGAGTTGAGCGAAGCGACGCGCGAAGGTGGCCCGGGACTGTGCCGCGCCGCTGGCAAGGGAAGCGATAGTCCAGGGACCATCCGGCCGCTCGTGGATCAGGCGCAAAGCCTGCGCAATGCCTTTATCGCGTAAGGCGCCAAACCATCCGCCTGTTCCGAGAGGCTGATGTTCTATCCAGGCACGCAATAAGAAGATCAACGTGCTGTCGAGAAGACGTGGGGCGACAATGTCGTGACCGCCGAGATTGCTTTTTGCTTCGACCTGCAGAAGTTCCAGGGCAAGCCGCAGCGGCTCGCTGGTGTCGATCTGATTTCGGGTCAAATGGATCAGCGGTGGAAGCAGCGAAACCATCGGATATGGTCCGACGCCGTCGAGTGAATATCTCGCACAAAGAAGAGTTGTCGCGCCGCTCTCGCTTTTCGGTTCCAGTCCGCTCCGATTTGCGGAAAGGACGGCGGATATCGATGCCGTCGGTGCATCCGCCGGATTGCAAAGGGCATGCCCGATACCGCTCGCGACAAGGATGACGTCTCCCTCGCTTAAGCGGATCGGCTCCTTTTCACCGGCTAGCCGCAGCCAGCATTCGCCGTTCTGTATGACGTGGATGGCGGCATTCCTTGTCGGATCGACCGAAATACCCCATGGCCGATGCAGGGTCGCGCTGCCGATCATGGCGCTGCCAAATCTCAGCGAAGCAAGAACTTCGGACAAGGCATCCATGAGAACCATCCTCCGATGATGAATCGGACAACGATATTAGACGATTGGATAAGAATCTAGCGGAATGGCATATCGACCATCTCACAAGCGTGGCTGATTATGTTGGCAATGTCGGCCTGCGGACGCTCCTGTCCACAACAGGCGGAAGCAGCCACCTCACGGAGCAAAACATGCGTGACGAACCATCAAATCCAGTTACAGCCAAGAGTCATAATTCGCTCGAAACCAACAAGACGATCGTCCTGGACTTCATCGACAAAGCAGTAAACCAAGGCAACATCGAAGCTGCTTCGATGCATTTTGGCGAACGCTACATCCAACATAATCCGAACATTGCGGATGGTGCGGACGGCTTCAAAGCCTATCTGCAGCAGCTCAAACAGTCATTTCCCCTCGTGAGGGGAGAGGTGAAGCGGATTTTTGCCGAAGGGGATTTCGTCATCGTGCACATGCACGCAAAACGCGAACCCGAAGAGGAGGGGTTGGCCATCGTCGACATTTTCAGGCTGAACGAAAGTAAGCTCGTCGAACACTGGGAAGTTCGGCAACCCATCGCGGATAGCAAGCTGCACGCCAATAGCATGATCTGAATGCGGATAGGCTCTCAGGCTGGCTTGTGCCCGCACGTTTCGCTGATTACGCTGCCGGCGGCAGGGCCAGCACCGGGAGACCATCTGTGAGCATCGAATTCCTGTTGACGTCGCTGATTGTCGTGGCTTCGCCCGGCACTGGCGTTCTCTATACGCTGAGCGCCGGGCTTTCGCGTGGTGCGCGTGCCAGCATCATTGCCGCTTTCGGCTGCACGCTCGGCATCATTCCGCATATGGCGGCCGCCATCACCGGCCTCGCGGCTCTGCTGCACACCAGCGCCGTCGCCTTCGAGACGCTGAAATATCTCGGCGTCGCCTACCTGCTCTACATGGCCTGGAACACGCTGAAGGAGAAGGGCGGCCTGAGCGTCGACGAAAATGTCGCGCCGCGCTCGGCCGGCAAAGTGATCACTTCGGGCATCCTCATCAACATCCTCAATCCGAAGCTGTCGATCTTCTTCTTTGCCTTCCTGCCGCAATTCGTCAGCACCACCGAATCGCATGCGCTGTCGAAGATGCTGGAGCTCAGCAGCGTCTTCATGCTGCTCACCTTCGTGGTCTTTGTCGGCTACGGCATCTTCGCGGCGTCGATCCGCAGCCATGTCGTGTCGCGACCAAAGGTGCTGACCTGGATGCGCCGCACCTTCGCCGGAGCCTTTGTCATGCTCGGCGCCAAACTGGCGCTGGCGGACCGGTAGATCTCTTTGTTTTGACGCAATTCCGGACGGAAACCGTTTCGCACCTTTCCTGGAATTGCTCTTACCGCTGCGGATCGGCGGGTCCGCCTTCGGTTTCGGGAGCCTCGCCGCCGCCGAAACCGGGCGCAGCGCGAACACCCAGCCGCCAGGCCGATGGGGGGACGCCGATCATCTTCTTGAAGGCACGGCTGAACGCCGCCTCGGACTCGTAGCCGATTTCCGCCGCTATGTTTGCGACGTTGCTGTTGCCGGTGCTGAGCAGTTCCGAGGCAATCTGCATCCGCCATTTGGCGAGATAGTGCACCGGCGGCATCCCGACGAGCCTGGTGAAACGCTCGGCGAGCACGGTGCGCGACAGCGCGGCCTCCTTCGCCAGCGCCTCCACGGTCCAATTGTGCTCGGGCCGATCGTGGATCAGCGCCAGCGCCTTGCCCAGGTGCGGGTCGCGCAGGCCCGCCAGCCAGCCGGTGTGTTGCGGTGGAAGCGACTCCACATAGCGGCGCAGGACGTCGACGAACATGAGCTCGCTGAGCTTGGTGAGCACGGTCTCGCTGCCAGCCCGCTTTTCCGCCACTTCCGAGACTGCCAATCTGATGAATTGGCCAAGCCAGCCGGCATCGCCTTTCACGTCCCCGGCCTTGATCACCGGGGGCAATGCATCGAGCAGCGGATTGAATGGCTGTGCGTCGCAGGCAAGATAACCGCAAACGAGCCTAGCCGAGATCGACCCGTCGCTGCCATGGTTGATGTGGAACGGCATTTGGCTGGCGGACGCGATCTCCAGGACATCGGCGGTCGGAGGATCGGCCGCGAGCTCGGGATTGCTCGACATGATGTGCGGGTCGCTGTGGGTGAAGACCACGACTTCGCCGGCCTCCACCGCGATCGCCTCCTTGCCCACGATGCGAGCAAAGCAACGGCCGGCCGTCACCACGTGATAGGAAATCAGGTGGTCCGCGCCGGGCAGGATCTTCGGCAGTATCGATGACGGGGCAGGCGAGCAGACGGCCCATGGATCCTGAGCCTTGATGTCGAAAAACGTCGCGCCGGTGAGACGCACCTTTTTCAAGAGGTCAGACAGAGCGTCCCCGGCCATTCCATCCATGTCCCGTAAGTTGCGCGGCAACCCGGCGCGACATCCCTTTCGAGTTCCGGACGCGCTGTCAAGTGAGGCGGACGCCCCGTCATTCCGTTCATTGCCGGAAGCTTTAAACCCCGTCGGCGCTGAGCTCTGTCTCAAATCAGCTGCTGAGCGCAGTCGAACTCAAGAAAAATGAGGGATCTAAGTCATGACGGTACATAAGGGCGGATGTTTTTGCGGCGCCGTGGAAATCGAAGTGCACGGAGCGGCCGAGGCGATGGGCTACTGCCATTGCAGTTCCTGTCGTTCGTGGTCGGCGTCTCCCGTGAACGCGTTCACGCTGTGGAAGCCGGAAAACGTCAAGGTCACCAAGGGCGAGGAGTTCCTGTCCGGCTTCGAGAAGTCCAACATGAGCGACCGTCAGTTCTGCACGAAGTGCGGCGGCCATCTGATGACCGATCATCCGCCGCTCGGACTGGTAGACGTCTATGCGGCCACGATACCGACGGTGAAGTTCACGCCGGGGGTTCATGTCAACTACGCCGAGACGGTCCTGCCGATGAAGGACGGATTGCCGAAGCTGAAAGACTTCCCCGCCGAACTCGGGGGCTCGGGTGTGAGCGTGCCGGAGTAACCCGGCAATGACACACGATTTCGAACAGCGACATCTCACGACTGGAGAATATGCATGGACATCACGACATTGCGCGCCGCGCAGGAGCCGATCAAGGATCTATATCGCAAGGATGCGCGCGCGGTGCAGCTTGGCTGACGGCAGCTTGTCGCGCCAAGCGCTATCCCTTCACGTAGCCCCTGGCCTCGACAATCTGCCCGTCCGCCACGCGCATCAGGTTGACGCCGCGCAGCGAATTGCCGTCGGCCATCCAGTAGCGCCAGCGGATCGTCGCCCGGTCGCCGGCGACGAAGGTTTCTTCGATGTCGAAGCGCGTGCCGCGTCCGGTCGCGATCGCCGACCACAGTTCGACGCAGGCGCCCTTGCCGATGCGGCGGGCGCCGTCCGGGGCCGGCGTGGTGTTCTCGATCACGCAATCTTCCGCCACCAGATCGTCGAGCGCCGACGGGTCGTGGCGCTGGAAGACGTCGTTGTAGCGCCGCATGATCTCGGCCGTCTCGGCGGAGCGTTTGGCCGCGGCGATGTCGATGATGAGTTCCTGTGTCATTGGATATTCCTTCCCTTCAGTGATCAGCAACGGTTTCGACGAGGCGGGCCTTGAGCGTGATCGCCGCGACGCCGGCCAGCGCCCGCGACACGAGGCAGCTCTCCTTGGCCGTCTGCGCCAGCCGCTCGAAATCCCCGGCAGCCAGCCCGGCCACGCTTGCCTCCGTCTCCAACTCGATACGGGTGATCGTCGGTCCGGCCGCGGTGGCGCCGAGATGCGCTTTCGCGATCGTGTGAATGCGTGCGGGAGTATAACCTTCGCGGCCCAGGATGGCGCTCAGCGCCATCGAGAAGCAGCCGGCATGCGCCGCCGCGATCAATTCCTCCGGGTTGGTGCCGGGACCGTTCTCGAAACGCGACGGGAAGGAGTAGGCGCCTTCGAATACGCCGCTGCCTAGCCTCAGCCGGCCCGAACCTTCTTTCAACGATCCCTGCCATTGGGCCTCTGCTTCACGAATGGTCATTGTGTCTCTCCTTTGATTTGAGGGGGTCGATCAGATTTTGGGGGCGAACCAGTCAGGCGCCGTCGACGACCACTTTCCCGAAGACGTCGCCTTGCTGGAAATAACGGTAGGCGTCTTGGGCCTCGTCGAAGGCGAACACCTTGTCGATGACAGGCTTAAGCCGATGCACCGAGATGGCGCGCAGCATGGCTTCGAGGTTGGTGCGATTGCCGACGAAGAGGCGGCTGATGGTGGCGAGGCTGCGCTGGTAGACCGGGCCGGGGATCTGCACCGTCCCGCCTTTCGCATCCTGTATGGTGAGAAGCACGATGCGCCCGTAAAGCGCGCAGGCGATCATCGATTGCGCGAAGGTCGGCGGGCCGCCGGTCTCGACGACGAGGTCGATGCCACCGGTTTGCTCGCGCACAGCTGCACCCCATTCCGGCATGTCGGCCGTCGAGACGACGAGGTCGGCGCCCAGCGCCCGCAGCCGGTCCAGCTTCTCGCCGCGCGAGCTGACGGCCACGACCCGGCAGCCGAGCAGCTTGGCGAATTGCAGCGCAAACAGCGCGACGCCACCTGAACCGATGACCAGAACCCACTGCCCGGGCTTCGGCATCTCGGCCGCCGTCACGGCATTCCAAGCGGTCAGGCCGGCACAGGTCAGTGTCGCCGCTTGATGCCAGTCGAGATGATCGGGAAGCCACACCGCCCATTGCTCGTCGAGCACCGCGTATTCAGTCAGCATCCCGTCCAGCGTGCAGCCAAGCTGGTCGATCAGCCCGGCATTGATGCGGCCATCAATCCAGCGTGCAAAATAGCTGCCGGTGATGCGGTCGCCGGCGGCAAAGCGGGTGACGGCATCTCCGACGGCAACGACTTCCCCGGCACCGTCGCTCAGCGGGATAACGCCTTGGCGCGGCGTCAGCGGATAGGTGCCGTTGAGGATCATCGTATCGCGGCGGTTGAGCGATGTGGCGCGGACACGCACGACGATCTCGTGCGGCTTCGGCGTCGGCTGCGTCCCGTCGCGCATCACCAGGCACTTGGTCACGCCGGTTCCTTCAAGACGATAACTACGCATTCGCCCCTCGCTGATATATAGACTGATCTACATATTATATAGACCGGTTGTCATATTCGAGGCAAGGCCTATAATGCTCATTCCTGACAGAGGTTGACATGGCGAACGACACCCGCATCCGCATACTCGAGACAACGGCGCTGCTGCTGAGGCAGCGCGGCTACCACGGCACGTCGCTCAACGACATATTGAGCGCCTCAGGCGCACCGAGAGGCTCGCTCTACTTCCACTTTCCGGGCGGCAAGGATCAGCTGGTCGTCGAGGTTACGCGCGATAGCGTCGCCGATGTGACGCAGAGGCTGGACGCCGCGCTCGCTGCCGAAAAAGATCCGGCGGTGGCGGTCCACCACATCTACCAATCGGTCGCGCGCATGCTGGAAGACAACCAGTTCACGCTCGGTTGCCCGATCGCGCCCGTGGTGTTGGATTGGCCGACCGACATGCCGGAGTTGGCTGAGTTGTGCCGGTCGGCCTTCGAGCAATGGATAGGCCTGCTCAGGGCGGCCTTCGTCAGGGCAGGGGTGCCCGAGCGCCGCGCGCACGCGCTGGCGCTGCTGGTCGAATCATCGCTGGAAGGGCTGATGGTGATCGCACGCGCCACCCGCGACCGCGCCCCGGTGCTGGCGGTAGCCGATGAGGTCGCGGCGCTGATTGAGGGGGCATTGCCGGCGAAAGAGATCGCAGTCACGGCGCATTGACGTTTCGCGCTTCCACGGCATCGAGGCCAGCGCGGAGCCCTGCCGAAGGGCCGACGCTCCAGCTCTGCAATTCACGTTCTGCGCCGACGCCGAAGAAACGGTCAGGGGTATGCTTCCGCTTGCTTTGGAATCGGACCGCCTCTCATCCTCCGTCCCATCAACGAAAAAGGGCGACCTCTCGGCCGCCCTTTCCGTACATGAAGGCTGATGGGTTGGATTAGAAATCCATACCGCCCATGCCGCCCATGCCGCCGCCGCCCATGCCGCCAGGCATGCCGCCGCCAGCCGACTCCTTCTTCGGAGCCTCCGCAATCATGGCTTCGGTGGTGACCAGCAGGCCGGCGACCGAGGCCGCGTCCTGCAGAGCCGTGCGCACAACCTTGACCNCCGAGGCCGCGTCCTGGAGAGCCGTGCGCACAACCTTGACCGGATCGACGATACCCATGGCGATCATGTCGCCATATTCGCCGGTCTGGGCGTTGTAGCCGAAGGTCGCGCCCTTGTTCTCAAGGATCTTGCCGGCAACGATCGATGCTTCCGCACCGGCGTTGGCCGCGATCTGACGGGCCGGAGCCTGCAGCGCGCGACGCACGATGCTGATGCCGGCGGTCTGGTCGGAGTTGGCGCCGGTTGCCTTGATGCTCAGCGAAGCGCGCAGCAGTGCGACGCCGCCGCCGGGAACGATGCCTTCTTCGACGGCCGCACGGGTCGCGTTGAGGGCGTCATCGACGCGGTCCTTCTTTTCCTTGACTTCCACTTCGGTCGCACCGCCGACGCGGATCACGGCAACGCCGCCCGCCAGCTTGGCGAGACGTTCCTGCAGCTTCTCCTTGTCGTAGTCCGAGGTGGTCTCCTCGATCAGATCGGAAGAGCGT
>NZ_AYVY01000046.1 GCF_000503055.1 Mesorhizobium sp. LSHC420B00
CTGGAGTTCAGACGTGTGCTCTTCCGATCTCTCTGCCCGCCTGCCGGCCCCGCCCGTTCATCCGGGCGGCAGGAAGAGACGGGCATCCTCCGGGACGAGCTGATCGCTGAGCCATGCGGCGAGATGAGCTGGGCCGAGATGGCGCAGATCGTCGTTGAAGTCGCCGAGCTGCGGCCGCAACACCAGGGCGAGGATTCCTGACTCGCCTGCGCGCTGGCTGAGACGTTCGATGCCGTGCCGGCCGGCGGCGTCAGCGTCGGCCGCGATGTAGAGGCGGCGGCAGCCGGGGGGCAAGATCAGGCCGGCGAGGTGATTGGCCGAGGTGGCCGCAGCCACCGGCAGCGCCGGCATCACCGTGCGGAGCGAGGCCATCGTCTCGAAACCCTCGCCGGCGGCCATGACCGGAACGGGCGTGCCGGGATCGAGGCCGAGCCAGATGCCATTTCCCAGGAGATGACCGAGCGAGCGTCGAGGATCGGCGATCTGCGCCTTGCCGTTGCCGTCCGGAGCGAGCCAGGTGCGCTGGAGGCCGGTGATGCGCCCGTCGATGCCGGTGACCGCAGCGATCAGCGCGGGCAGGGTCTGCGTCTCGCCGGTCACGAGATCGCGATAGTAGCAGCCGGGGTGGAAGCGCAGGGCGCGTTCGCGGGCGGCAAGCAGAATGCCGCGGCCGGTGAGGTAGCGTTCGGCCAGCGTGCCGGCGATCGGCTGCGACATGGCGAACAGGCGGCGGGCGGCGTCAGGGGAGCCGCGTGCCGCGGCAGGCTGGCGCTGGATATCGGATGAGCGGGACTGGGGTTCTGGCCGTGGGATGGCGAGGAAGCGACGCGCTTCATCGGCGACCTCGCGGAATCCGACCAGGCCGCAGCTCGCCTCGATGACGTCGAGCAGGTCGCCATATTCGGCCGTCGCCTCGTCGACCCACTTGCCGGCAGGGCCTTTGGCATTGGCTTTCAGCCGCACATGCATGGAGCGGCCGCGTGCGTTGCGGACATCACCGACGATCCAGTGATTGCCGGAGCGATGGCCGTTGGAGAGATATTCGCGGCACACCGCCTCGGCATGTTCGCCAAGGCGGCGTGCCAGCTCGGAGGCCGAGGCGGTCATGATCGCCTCCCCTTAAGCCGCTGCGGTGCGGTCGGTGACCCCGACCAGCGTATGGCGATCGAGGAGTGTCGCGAGGATGGCGGAGCCTTCGTCGCCTGTCGGGACGAACAGCTTCAGCTTCCAGGAGATGATTTCGGAGATCAGACCCAGCGCCTTCAGCCGCGGGACCATCGCTTCGGTGAAGCCGACCAGCTCGACGCGGTAGTCGTTCATGACGCGGCTGCGGCGCAGGACCAGGCCTTCGGCAAGCTGCAAGCCGATCTTGCCTTCGATCAGGCCTGTCCATGCCGCCTCCGGTGCAAGCGTCGGCACATGGTCGATACCAAGATTGCGTAACATGGTGGCCACCAGCGTCGGCGCGATGTGACGGCCGATGATGCGTTCGCCGGCATCGGTCTGGATCCGGTAGACCTGGCAATCATGATCGGGCAGCCGCCGCCAGATCGGCAGCAACAGGCCGGCGACGATGTAGAAGGTGCTCGGGGTGAACTCGGGGACCGCGGTGACTTCTGCCTGCCACAATTCGCAGAACAGCTTCCGGTCGGCAGGCTGCCAGTGGGTTTCGGCGAGGGCGTCAAGACCAAAGCGCAGCTCGTCAATCGGCCGAAGCAGACGGACGCGATGTTCGACCGTTCCGTCGTCGAGCATCAGACTGGCGGTCGGCAGCTGGATCGCCGCTCGATTGGAACGCGTGTTGACCAGCAGGACTGACTGCGGCTCGGCGCGTACGATCGCCAGAGCGTCTACCAGGCCGAGTGGCCGGATGCGGTCTTTGCGCGCAACAGTCAGGACATGGGACTGCGCGCCGGAGACCGGATGCGTGTAGACCGTCCGGCGATCGGTAACGACGATGCTCTCCGCCGTGATCGTCTCCAGCCCCTTGTCGTAATTGCCGGCGGCAATGGCGCCTTCGACCTTCGCCGCCATCAACTGCTCGAACACCTCGAACAGCAGGTTCTGGGTTTCGATGCGCAACGCTAGTAGGCGATTGAGCCAGGTCGTGATCGGCGGCAGTTCGTCGCGCAGCCCGCCCTCGTCAGTCGTCAGCGACAGCCCGGTCACAGTCTCGAAGGTCGTGAGCGAGCAGCCCTCGATCTTGCCCTGGTGCAACAGAAGATAGAACTGGCGAAGGGCCGCACGGGCATAGGGGCTTTCGAGATTGTCCTCGGACCGGAACAGTCCCGCCCCGCCGGTCTGGCGCTGGCCGCGCGTGATCGCGCCCAGCGTGTCGAGCCGTCGCGCAATGGTCGACAGGAAGCGCTTGCCGGCTTTCACGTTGGCGGCCATGGGCCGGAACAACGGCGGTTGCTTCTGATTTGTTCGGTGGGTCCGTCCGAGACCCTGGATGGCGTTGTCGGCGCGCCAGCCGGCCTCCAGCAGATAGTGTTTGCGCAACCTCTGGTTCTTCACCCCAAGATCGGCATGATAGGAGCGGCCGGTGCCCCCGGCATCCGAAAAGATCAGCACGCGCTTGTCGTCATCCATAAAGCTCTGGGTCTCGGCGAGATTGGCCGAGCCAGGGCGGTTTTCCACGGCGAGCCGATCGATGCCGTCGCGGCCGGTCTTCTTCACGATGCGGCGCGAGCGGCCGGTCACCTCGGCAACCCTGGCGGTGCCGAAGTGATGGATGATCTGGTCGAGCGCGCTGCCGACCGGCGGCAGCGATGCAAGTTTTTCGATCATCTCGTCGCGCCGGCGAATGGCCTCCCGGCACTGGACCGGGTTGCCATCTTCGTCGTGGACAGGCCGCGAATAGACATTGCCCTCCGCGTCCGAATATTCCTCGAACAGCTGGGTGGGGAAGGAGTGCAGCAAGTACCCGCCGACGTACTCGCGCGGCGTGACGTCGACATGCAGATCCGACCATTCCTCGGTTGGGATATCGACAAGGCGTCGTTCCATCAGCGCTTCGCCGGTCGAGACGATCTGTACGACTGCCGCATGCCCGTCGGCGAGGTCCTGCTCGATCGCGCCGATCAGCGTTGGCATCATCATCGAGGTGATCAAATGCGAGAAAAAACGTTGCTTGGTACTTTCAAAAGCTGAGCGCGCCGCCGATTTTGCGTTGCGGTTCAGCGTGCCGGCCTCGCTGGTGATGTTGGTGGCCTCGAGTGCGGCAGTCAGGTTGTTATGGATGACCTGGAAGGCGTCCGCATAGGCGTTGTAGATGCGGATCTGCTCGTCGGTTAGTGCGTGCTCGAGCAAGTCGTATTCGACGCCATCATAGGAGAGCGAACGCGACATATAGAGGCCGAGCGATTTGAGATCGCGGGCGAGCACTTCCATCGCCGCGACACCGCCATTCTCGATCGCGGCGACGAATTCGGCTCGGTTGGCGAATGGAAAATCCTCGCTGCCCCAGATGCCGAGACGCTGCGCATACGCCAGGTTCTCGACGGCGGTCGCACCGGTCGCGGAGACGTAGACAACGCGGGCATTGGGCAGCGCGTGCTGCAGCCGCAGTCCCGCCTTGCCCTGCTGCGAGGGCGCGACGTCGCCACGCTCGCTTTTGCCGCCAGCGGCATTGGCCATGGCGTGCGCTTCGTCAAAGACGATGACGCCATCGAAAGATCTATTGATTCCCGTCGGGCCTTCGTCCCCCCTCGCGTCTTGTCCGACCCAGTCGAGGATCTGGGCGATCCGGGATTTCTTGCCCTCCCGTTCCTGCGAGCGCAGGGTTGCGTAGGTCGTGAACAGGATGCCCTCGGCAAGGCGGATCGGTGTGCCCTGCCGATAACGTGAGAGCGGCTGGACGAGAAGTTTTTCCTGGCCAAGTGCTGCCCAATCGCGCTGGGCGTCTTCAAGCAATTTGTCCGACTTGGAGATCCAGATCGCACGGCGGCGGCCCTGCAGCCAGTTGTCGAGGATTATGCCGGCGACCTGCCGTCCCTTGCCGCAGCCGGTCCCGTCACCCAAAAACCATCCACGGCGGAAGCGGACAGCGTTCGCAGCACCTTCTGGCGCGGCCGAGACGACATCGCAGGTCTCGTCAACCGTCCAGGCGCCGGTGAGATGGCCGCAATGGGCTTCGCCGGCATAGATGACGCTTTCGAGCTGGGCGTCCGACAGCAGGCCCTCGTCGATGATCGCATCAGGAAGAAGCGGTCGATAGGAAGGCTTCGGCGGCGCGACGGCGGCCATTGCGGCCGATTGCACGAGCGGCGTCGGATGCGGTTTGGCGCTGGGAATGTCGATTGACTGGAGCGCGTACGGTTCGTAGATCGTGTCGGTGAGCCGGCCGCCCTCCTCGGGCATCCAGTCGCGCAGCTCATAGGCGAGCGGGACGGCAGGCGCGCTGCTTGCCATGACCTGGCGAGCGGGCTTCGTCCGCACAATCGGACGAACCGATTGGATGGCCTTCGGAGCAGCCGTTGAGACACCGAGGGGTGCGGCTCTCGCCCCCGATCGGGCGCCCATGTGCATGGCGGCATTGCGCAGGATGCCGCTGGACAATGCACCGATCGAGTCCGGAAAGCCGGCCGGTGCTCGGGGCGGCAGGGCCGAGATCCAGGAGAGCAACGTCTCGACATGCATGGCCTTGCCCGGCGAGGAGAAGCTGGTTGGTTCGGTAGCAGGAACTTTGTCGATGATGGTCAAGCGGGTCTCAGTGGTGGTGCCATGGCGGGCGTAGACACGGCCGTCGATCGCCGCGGTGAAGACAATGGTGCCCTGCTGCTGCAGGCGTTCGAAGGCGGGCCGCCATTTGGGGTTTTCGGAAGATAGGCCGGTGCCGGTGATGGCTACCAGGCGCCCGCCCGGACGCAGGCGTGCGAATGCGGAGGAGAGGTGCCGCCATGCCGCATCGGCGACATGGCCGTCGATATAGGCGCCGACGCTGAAGGGTGGATTCATCAGCACGACGGACGGCTCCATGGCCGCGTCGAGATGATCGTCGATATGGGCAGCGTCGTGCCGGGAGACGGGGAACCGGGGAAACAGCAGGCCGAGGAGATCGGCCCGCGTCGCGGCAAGCTCGTTCAGGGCGATCGAGGCGCGCGCCATCTCGGCATGGACGGCGAGCAGACCGGTGCCGGCCGAGGGTTCGAGAACGAGGTCGCGAGATGCGATCGCCGCGGCGTGCGCTGTGACCAAGGCCAGCGGCAAGGGCGTCGAGAGCTGCTGCATGGCCTGGCCCTCGTCGGACCGTCGCGTATGAGTGGGAAGAAGTTCGGCGATGCGCTTCATCATCGCCAGCGTTGCCTGCGGTGTGGTGGACCGGGACAGGATCGCAGGGCCGAACCGGCGCAGAAACAGCACCTGGGCGACTTCGAGCGCTTCATAGGCGTCCTTCCAGACCCAGAACCCTTGCGCATCGCTGCCGCCAAAACTTGTCGTCATGGCGGTGCGCAGGGCGGCGGTGGTGACAGGCTTGCCCTGCCCGAGGAAAGGCAAAAGCAGCATTGACGCCTCATGGATCGCCTGGGCGGTGTTGATGGCGTCATGTGCCGGCACCGCGAGGCGAGCGGCCGTCCGGGCGACGGTCGAGGTGGTCGAAACAATGTTCATGGAGATGTCCTTCGCGAGAGGGGGGAGTGGCACCCGCGCCGGCACTCTCTCCGCGCCAGCCGGGCCGCACTCCTCCCGGCTCCCCTCTGCCTCTGGCGCCGACGCACCAAAGGGGTTGCGCTCTGCACAAAGCCATGACTTGAATGTCCGGACAGGGATGCGGCGGCGACCTGGAGCTGCGGAGGTGATGCGACGGTTCAGAATTGGCAGTGCGGTCTACGAGGAGGGAGCGCCTGACCTGCAGGCGGCGCTGGCGAACGCCTATGCTCGCACCGAGCGTCCGCTATGCCTGTGCCGCGAGCCGGGCTGCCCGATGTACATTGCGCGCATCGGCGACCTTCATCTGATCAAGCGCATGCCGCTGAGTGGCGGCGGGCATGATCCATCCTGCGATTCGTATGAATCGCCTTACGAACTATCCGGCCTGGGCGCCTTGATGGGCAGCGCGATACAGCTCGATCCGCAAAGCGGCATGGCGGCCCTCAAATTGGACTTCAACCTGTCGAAGACAGGGAGCCGCGCAGCATCCGTGCCTGCGGGGCAAAGTTCCGCCAGCGTAACCGCCGATCCCAGGAAGATGTCGCTGCGTGGCCTCCTTCATTATCTCTGGCACGAGGCCGAATTGACGGTCTGGACATCCCGATGGGCCGGCAAGCGACATTGGTGGAATGTCCGCTGGCATCTGCTCGAGGCTGCCAGGCAAATGACTGTGAGGGGAGGACCGCTCGCGGACATCCTGTTCGTACCCGAGCCGTTTCGCGCCGAGAACAAGGAAGCGATCGAAAATCGTCGCAACGCGGTTCTCGGCACGGCGCTCCCGCCGAAATCCGGCCCACGAAAGTTGCTTGTCCTGGTCGGCCAGGTGAAGGAGATCGTGCCCGCCCGATCCGGTCAGAAACTCGTCATCAGGCATTTGCCCGGTTTTCCCTTCATGATCGACGATGCATTGCATCGCCGCTTGCAGGCGCGTTTTGAGAAAGAACTGTCCCTGTGGGCAGCGGATTCCAGCTCACATCTCATGACGATCGCTACGTTCGGACTGAACCCGGCCGGCCTCGCCATTGTCGAGGAGGTCGCGTTGATGGTGGTGTCCGAGAACTGGATTCCCTACGAGACGATCCCGGAGAAAAAGCTCGTCGATGGGCTCGCCCGCCTTCGCGAGAAGAGCGTAAAGGGATTGCGCTTTGACCTGCAACCCGACCAGCCGATCGCCAACGCATTGCTTCAGAACAGGGACGAGCCGATAGCGCTCTTTGTCGTTCCGGCCGGTGCGGGCGAAGCGTTCGAAGCTTCGTTGCAGGATATGATCGCGAACCGGCCGGAGATGGGTGCGTGGACCTGGAGGGTCGGTGACGGGGAGATGCCGGCCCTTCCATAGGCTGGGAACGACATCTCAGATTTCCATCAATTTCGTGAATCAATTGGCGGCCATCGATTCAGACAATGCGTTGGACAAGGATCCCCGCTGTCTTGGACCATGACGCTATGGTGAGGGGTGACCAGCGATCGTCTTTTTCGGTGAGCATGCTGCGGGTTTGCGAGGATCCGCGGTGTAAGCACAGCGGGCGAGTGATCGTTGTCAGCGTTGAACTCGTCATGCCATTCGACCTGTCCGACCCCCGCGTTGCATCGGCGAGCGAAACGCTGGAGAGTTGGCTTTCGCATCGGCGTCCGTCCGGGGCGGCACTGCGGTCGATGTTGCGATGGGTGGCGGTGTGCGCCGGTATCGGCAACGATCTGAGACACCCAAGCCGGCGGTATAGGTCGAATACGCTTCGTAGCTGCGCTTGTCCGCCCGTGTCGGCTGCTTACGAAGGGTCCTCATCGTTGCTCCCTCGCCTTTTGGTGTGCGGGCGCATCGCCGCCAGTCGGTTGTCGATTTCGTTGTCGGACAGGTCCTCCAGCAGTTTCAGGATCGTGCCGTTGCCACCGTCGTTGACGAGAATGACGCGTTTGCCACGGTGCTCCGCAGGCCAGGTGTGGGGATTGATCTCGCCGGCGATCCCCTTGAAGTCGGGATGCCTCGCGTTCCAGATGGCCTCGAGCTTTTCCGCGCGGGTCATGTTGTCACTCGCGCCGGTCTCGTGGGCGATGATGGCGGCGCGCATCTTGTCTGGCGACTGCCGATCCGTGAGGTCGCAAAAGCCATGAAACCAGCGTTCGCGGCCCCGGATCCGGATCGCGAAGAATACGCTGGTCACGTTGCCAGCCTTGAACTCCGAGATGCCGAACATGCCGGTGCGCATGAAGAGCGGCGGCAGCAAATCGAGCATGAAGTGATATTCTGACGCGGCAATCTGGAACCACTCGCCTGAATAGGGCGTGCCGGAAAGCGGATCGATGCCGGGAGTGTCTTTGTGTCGGCTGAACAGTTGGAACATCTGCTCGCGGGTGGCGACGCCGTCGAGCACCTTCCTGAAGGGTGGATGTGCGGTCATGGGGTTCTCCTGAACGCAGGTCGGCCACGCGCGGCATGAACCGCGTCGTCGCAACTGCTTGTGGTGTTGTGGCTGTCGACTGGCCGGGCCTGCGGCCGGCGCGTGCGCCGGCGATGATGGGGTTTGCAGGCTTCAGGCGGCGCGTTGCTCGGAGGAAGGCGAAGCGCCTCGACCACCCCAGTAACGGCACGGACGGCGGCGGCGAGCGCCGGGATGTCGTTGAGCATGTCGAGCGCAACGAAGTGGTTGGCCCCGCCGGTATAGTCCTTGCGGCCCTTGCAGGTGCGGATCAGGATGCCGTGACCTGAGGACAAACCGAACTGGCCGACCTGGATGTAGGCGCGGTGATGGGTGCAGGGTAATTTCACCGGAACGGCTATGCCCGCCTGTTCGAGCGCAGGTCAAAGCTTCCCTGCGGCAGGTTTAGTTGGGCAGCGAGTTTCTTGAGCCGTGAACGGGCTATCGTGTGAAAACGTCTCTTCTGCTGCTCGTCATAGGAGCAGCTTCTGTTCCAGTCGAACATGTCGATCTCCATGAAACTGGAAAGACCCGGCGACCGCTCACGCGTTCCCGGGTCTGTCGTCGGGGTGGTTCTATGGGGTGAAGCGATCAGGCGACCGTGCGGCCCTCGATGACGTCGGCGCCGAACCTCGTCCGCGGAGACTTCCTCGAGATAGGCCCGACCATACTGGTTTCGAGCCAGCGTTCGGCCGCCTCGCGATCCTTGGCGAGATAGAGCAGCTCCGGGCTGTCGCCGAGTTCCTGCAGGACGCGGACCATGCCGATCGTAGGACGCTCGACGATCTCGAAACCCAGGTCACTCTCGACGGACCAGGTGCGCCTGACCGAGACGACGATGATGCCGCCCTGCCCGAAATCGCCCTCATGCAGGGTGAAGTAGGCCGGCGAGCTATAGGTCGCGCGCTCGCGCGGCGGTTCCTTCCTGACCAGGCGACCGACGCCGTTGCGGCTCTCCCAGGCGGCGAGCTTCTTGGTGAAGCGAGCCGGCGGTTTCGCGGCGCCGTCGCTGTACCGGATAACGCTCCCCAAAGGGGCGGATTCGTACACGATATGTGCGGACATGCGGGTTTCTCCATGTCAGAAAACGAGAAAGGGCCCGGCGGGAGTGCCGGGCCCGGTGCGAGCGTGAGGCCGATTATTCGGCGGCCTGGAGGTGGTCGGCCTCGTCGCCGTCGATGGTCACCGGCTCTTCGGAGGACGGATCCGCATCGTCGGCAAGGAAAGCCGGCAACTCGGCGGCATCGCCGTCGAGAGTCACCTCGTCCGACATGTCGCCGACGACCGCGTCGCCAGCATCGGTAGCCACTTCATCGACCTCAAGGCGCAGCGGCTCGGGCAGCCAGTTCGATCCTTCGAGAAGACGGGCGGCTTCACGGGCCATGATGTCCTTCTTCATGTGGTCGATCAGCTGCGCGGAGTCTGCGCCACGCGCTTCACGGACAGCCTGTAGAATCCGCGCCTTGGTGAGCCGCCCGAGGAACTCGACCGTAGGCGTCCAGCCCGCGTCGACCATGTCGAACTGAAGCGAGCGGCCAAGCATGTCTGCATGCTCGAGCGCCTTCGGTCGCCTGTTCCAGGGTTCGACCACCGCATTGAGGGTCAGCGAGACGCAGTGCGCGAACAGCGCCTTGCGGCTTGCTTCGTCGAGGCCGAGAAGGAAGTCCCACAGGCTTTCCGCCTCATCAGGCAAATCGCGGTTCCAGGCTTCGTGCCGCTCGGCGATCTCCTTGGCCCAGGATGTCTCAGCAAGACCATCGACTTGGCTGAAGCTGCCGCTCTTCAGGCTGATCTCCAGGCACGAGTCCGGCGCGAAGCGATAGAAGACCTGCAGGACGAAGGCATGGAGTGCGGCGACGATGGCGATGGCGACGTCACCGGCGAGCGCGTTGCGCAATGCCAGCGTCCGCTGCGCGGTCAGGTCGAAGACGAGCCGATCGGGCAGCGGCTTGATGCCATCGTCCTCGCCATCGTCATTAGCGCTGTCATTCACCGGCCTGCCGTTGACGACAACACCGTCGCCATCGTCGTCGCCAGTGGATCGGGTTCCGCCATCGGCGCCCCCTTCCTCGCCCTCATCGACGTCGCCGGTCTCGGTCCGCGGCTCGTCCTCCGACCGCACGAAGCCGGCGTCGACCTGGAGCTTGCCGTTCGCGGCAAGCGTAACGAACACACCGGCAATGGCCTTCTGGGCGGGATCGTAGCTTTGAGGACGATCATCGATCGCATCGAGTTCGGCGCCCAGCTGGTCGAGCTTCGCCTCGATTGCCTCGTCGGCGTCCTCGGCCCGGGCATCGTCCGCGTCCAGCTTGTCGTATTCGGCCTTCAGCGCGTCGTAGCGTTCGATCTCCTCGGCGCTGAGTTCCTGCGCCTCTGCATAAATGCGCCGCATGCCGGAGGTGTGGCCATAGGGAAAGCTGATCGCCGCCTCGACCCATTTCCAGCCTTCGGCACGGATCGCCTCGGCATCCACCTTCAGCCTGTCGAAGACGAGCTGCTCGAGGAGCGCGGCGTCCTGGAACCAACCGCCGGAATCCTGTTCGAACAGGTCGCGCAGGATGACGCCGCCAGCCGCCTCATAGGCTTCCGCGCCGACATAGACGGCCCGTCGATCATCGGTCCGGACCGTGGTCTCCGTCAGCAGGCGCCTGATGTAATAGGGTTCCTGCGTGTGCGAGCTGCAAATCCGTTCCCAGACCTGCTCCTGGCGCGCGTGATCGTCCGAGATCGAGAAGGCCATGATTTGCTCAAGCCGGATCTCGTCATTCTCGTAGAGGTCGAGGAGCTTCGGCGACACTGATGCGAGCCGCAGGCGCTGCTTCACCGTCGCCGGCGACACGAAGAAGCGCGCGGCGATCTCTTCCGGATCGAGGCCCTGGTCGCTGAGACTCTTGAACGCGCGAAACTGGTCGAGCGGATGAAGGTCTGCACGGCGCAGGTTCTCGGCAAGCGAGTCCTCCTCGGCTGAGGTTTCCTGCCTGCGGTTGACGATGCAGGGGATGAGCTCGTTCTTCGCTAGGCGCTTCTGCTTGATGAGGATGCCGAGCGCGAGATAACGCCGGCCGCCAGCGGGCACCTCGAACGTGCCCGTCTCCTCGCCCTCGCCGCCGAGCACGGGACGGACGTTCAGGCTCTGGATCAACTTTCGCCGTCCGATGTCTTCGGCCAGCTGCTCGATCGACACGCCGTCCTTGATGCGCCGGACATTCTTCTGCGACAGCATTAGCTTGTCATAGGGAATATTCTCCGCGGCGTTCATCGCGATCTTCTGAATGGCGTTCTTTGCCATGGTCAGGTTCTCCATGACGGGCGGCCCGGGGCCGCTCCCCGAACCTCCAAGCCCGTCAGGAAACTCCTCTCCCCCCTCTGCCTCCAAACCTCACGCCGGCGCTGGCCGCCTGCCGCAAGATTTGATGGGTCGGGATGACGACGCGCCGCTATCGTTTCGGCTCGCGGATCGACGCGACCGAGCCGCCCGAGGGTCTCCAGCATGCTGGCGTGGTCCGTCAGCATATGGATCAGTGCCTGCCGGTCGACGGTGACGGACTTGCTCGTGTTGCGCGTCCGGTCGTGCCGAACATTCAGATCCTCGAATTCCGTCATGTGAAGAGATTGAGAAGAGGCCCGCCGCTCATGCGCTGCGCCTTCTCGGGCTATGTTTCAGACCTCGGCGCCTGCCGCCGCATTGGCGACGGCATGCTGCGGGACGTAGGAGAGGCCATGCCAGGATGCTGGCTCGGGCTTACGGCCGACAGCGACCAGCGGCCCGCCAAGCGTCAGCTGCAGCACGATACCGAACTTGGCGGATCAGCTGTCGATGACCGGGAGACCTGCGGCGATACATTGGGCGTAGATGTTGTCGGGTTCCCTCGGTTTGTTCCACGACGGGACGGCCGAAAGCCTTTCGTCCGTCACCTGACCGCCACGCAAAAAGCGCCGTCCTTTTGCTTCGGAGCACGGCAGCTGGGATTGATGGAGATGGCGAACCGGACGTGAGGCCAGCAACGAAAGTTTTCGCTGCCGGCCTCCGCAGGATCAGGCGGCGAAATTGAGAAGCTTCTTGGCCTTGCCCTCCATTTCCAGGCGGACATCCTGATGCGGCTTGTCGCGCGCGACCCGCGTGATGCCCTGCACGAAATCGAAGATCGATTCCGGCGGCCTGCCTTCCTCCATCAGAACAGTCTCAATGATCTTCGTGGTCTCGGACTTGGAGAAGCCCCGTTTGCGCAGGAAGCCCTGGCGATCTTCGTCGTCTCCTGCGACGATCCGTTCCCGCGCGGCCTTGATGCCGTTGACGAACGGCATGGGCGATGATTCCGCGAATTGGATCAGCGCCGGCTCAGCTTGCAGGGCGAAACGCGAGGCGGCATATTTGGAATGCCGGATGGTGATTTCCTCGAAATCTTCGACGCCCCATAAATTACGATTCTGGCACACTGCGCGCAGATAGAAGCTGGCAATCCCGAGGGTGCGGGCTCCGACTTCGGAATTCCAGCAGTAGAAGCCGCGGAAATAAAGATCCGGTTCCCCATTCGGCAGCCGCCCGGCCTCGATCGGGTTCAGGTCGTCGACAAGAAACACAAACACATCTCGGTCGGACGCATAGAGCGTAGTCGTGTCGTTGGAGATGTCGACGTTCGGGTTGTAAATTCCCGTCGACCAATCGAGGACTCCCGGCACCTTCCAGCGAGTGTCCCCGTTGCCGTTGCCAGCGATCTTCTGCACGGCGTCGATCAGTTCTGAGTCAAATATTCTGCCGTAGTCCGGACCTGTTACCGCTCGCAGCTCGAGGCGTCCGTTCTCGATTTCCAGCGTCTTCACCTGCTCGGCGCGGTGGTTGAGGAGACCGTGCTGTAGGTTGATCACCGCGAGCGGGGCCGGAAGCTGGCGCAGATAGGTGGCCGGCGCGCCTACTAGACTGGCGAGTTGGCCGAAACTCCAATGCGTGGGGGCAATTGGGGCAGGCGCATCGGGCAGCATTAGCCTCAGGCGCTCCGGGTCGTCGCGGCTGGCCTCGACGCGGATCCGCTCACTTTCGACGATGCGGGTCTTGCTGCGCTCCGACCGGGCCTTCACCGAATTCCGAAGGTCGGTGAGCGACAGATATCGCTCGTCCGCCGGCCGGTTGAACCATTCTGACGACACGCGGCCGATGCGCTGGCCGCGGCTGACGTCGATCTTATAACCGGCACGCTCGTTGCGCTTGGGCGTGTGAATTTCCATCTGGGTCATGGGTGTCGCTCCTCGGCGAGCGCCGGGAGACTCTCTCCCGGACCTTCACTCGCCACTGGGGCCCGCCCGCCCTCTTCCTCTCCCGGCATCCGCGCGCCACTGGGCGCGTCGGCATTTCGGCGGCGGCCGCGTCAAGGCTGACACCCAGGAGAGAAGGCTCGGGCTTCAGGAAAGCCCGAAGACCAAGCGCCGCTTCACCTTCCGGACGCGACAGAAATCCGCTGTGCTTTCTTGCGCAAACAAGACGGGGACCCATCCGGATTCAGATAGTGGCCTGCTGAAATTGGACAGGCAACTTGTCTTGAGATTGAGCAACTGCAAGTTCTCTTCGGGCCTAGCTGATACATGTATAAATTGACCCAACGTCATGATAGGTGAAGACCGTATCGAGGTCGGAACTGAGAGAGTAATTGCATGTCGAGCAGGTTCGTCCGGCCCGTGGTGGTGCAAATTGGCCGGCATGACCGTGAGCGCGTCATATTCGATGTGAACGACGCAGGCACGATCCTGCTGCGAAGTTTCCCTCATCAGACGGAGAAGCGAAAACTGGCTATGGATGCATGTCTTCAGGTTCTGCGTGGTGAAGCCCAGACGCCGATAGCGAGACGGGCCTTCGTTGCAGCGGCGTTAGAAGCGAAAATTCTACGCAGCGACTGAGGTCCAAACGATATTAGCCTCGATCACAGTGGGAGCGGCGGATGGCCGGCGAGATCAAAAAGTTCTTTTTGGTTCAAAATGCGAGCACCGCCTGTGCAGATGCTTCGCGCGGCTGCGAAACCACGAACGTGTCGGCAGGCAACGGCCGAAGCAGCTCTTCTTCCATGCAGGTCCCGTCGAGCCAAGCCATCCGCTGATCGCGCCGCAGCACCGCCATCTGCCGGTCGTGGAAGGGCGCCACGTCGTCGTTAGCCTCGATCGTCAGGATGGCATAAGCCTCAGGCCAGTCCCGTGTCGCCTGGCGCCAGACTCCAGCGAAATACAACCAGTCATCGTCAGCGAGCGAGAAACTATAGGGCTTGCCGCGGCTACGATGGCGGAACTCGGATGCGGGAACGAGGCAACGGTGACTGGGAAACGTCCTGCCCTCAGCGCGGATGACGGTGAACGGCCTGCCTCCAACTTCGCTGGGCTGAAGGCCCCAAGACAGCTTGCGTTCGTCGAGCGATGCGTCGGAATCGAAAACCTTCGCGCTCATGGTCACGCGAACATACAGGAACACGATCGCGGTGCAATGCGGTCGGACGGAGGACCGATGTGCAATGACTATCGATTGACGGTGGATGTCGCTTCGATCGTGGAAGACTTCGCCGACCTCAAGATCAAGATCCGCTTCGGCGAAGGTGCGCCAAACCTCGAGGCGCGCGAGGACATCAAGATCACGGACGTTGCGCCGATCATCAGGACGGTCGAGGGTGTCCGAGGCGAAGGCGATATGATTCAACGGCGCTGGAGCTGGCACGGACCGAACAAGCGGCCCGTCTATAATTTCGTTCGGAGGGCCGGGAGTTCTCGTCGAACCCGTGCCTGATCGTGGCGGACGGTTTCTACGAGTTCACCGATCCGGAAGACCCCAAGAAGAAGCGCAAGGACAAGTGGCTCTTCGCAAAGAAGGACGAGCCGATCTTCTGCATCGCCGGCATCTGGCGTGAAATGCCTGAGGTCGGCGAGGGCGCACAGGGACACAGGAGATCCGCTTGTTTATTACTCCAGACCGTAACCAATGCCCCCTGACAGCTATCTACCGGTAGAGTCTCGGGTACTTGGCCTTCTCAGTCTGGCAATCATCCCTACGCCGCACCGCTTTGTTCAAAGCGGCCTCATAGGCGCGGATGGCCCTCGTGAACTTAGGTCGATTGGGTGTCAGGTGTTTATCCAGACCGTCGTATAAAAGGACTGGAACAGCTACAATTGCTTTTCCACCTTCGGTTGGCCTCAGCGCCCGGCATCTTTGAATAACACCGATGACGTTACCTGCCATTGTAGCGGCCAAATTCAACTTGGCGTCGGGCATCCGAGCTAGGAAGTTAATGTTTTGCTCCCCTCCCTGTCCGGCTGAAGCAGCCGAAGATATGACGCAGACTGCCGCGCCGAGTGTAATCAAAATGCGGTTCAAAAATTGCCCCCTCAATGTTTGGCGATCTCGACCCAAGCATCGCCCGTTCCTGCAATGCGAGGTTGAAATAATTCAATTCGAAAAGCAATTGGCGTTATGCGACATTGCGCGAGGATCACCGCACCCCGGGAGCAGCGAGCATCTTAGTTTCCTCGGCAGCAGCCAGGAATGCCTTCCGTGCCTCCTCAGGTTCCATCTCGTCGGCAATGCAGGCGATGCAGACGCGTACCGATTGGTTCCATTTGGGGCCACGCTTGGTCCACTTCATCAGCTCCTGGCCGGCTGCCTCGACGTTGTTGACGTTCCGGGTCATACCGGCGCTCTCAGTCCTCACAGGGACCGGAGGGGAGAACCAATGGGTTGCCATGAGGGGAAATGTAGGACGGCTATGGAATTTTGTCGGCCGATTCTTGCTTCGGCAGCTCAGAGTCTTCTGAAAGCTCCCGCGCCAGTGTGGCAAGCGTCGGTGTCAGAGTTGGTTCGCCTACAAACCTTAGGAGCCTGCGTAGCTTCCGGCAGTAGTCTTCCGAACTGATCATCCCTCGGAAGGCACGTCCCCTACGCAGCATGGCCGTGAGGGTCACTGAAGGTTCCTTCTGGTTCGTCGAACGCCATAGAAACGTGCGCTGCCAAAGTGGTGGCGCTCCATTCAGCCTCGACCTGCTCGCGCCGCTCAAGCTCCTGCAATAATGCAGCAAGGGACGCCGGCAGTTCCTCGTCGACTTCGAGACCAAGCCTGTTGCGGAGCATCAGACGATTATCTTCTGAGCTGATCAACCGTTGAAAGGCTGTCCCTGCTGTTGGTCGTGCCGGCATAAGGTCGTTCCCACATTCGGTCTGAAACACTTTCGCTGCGAAAGGGTTCCGAAGGGATGCGAATTTGGTGGGTGCTCGCGCGAAGTTCCCCCGTGCCCCTCTCGATCTCATAGAGGGTTGAACCAATGGGTTGCCATCCGGCTATTCGCGAAGATCGAACCCGACAAACAGGCCAAAGGCTGGGGCAATCTCGACTATAAGCTCAACCAGCGCGCAGTCACTTTCCACCAGATGCGGCCCGTCTCGGCGCACCGCTGCGATGGTCTCTTTGACGGAGATGATTTGGCCGCGACCGGCTTGTAAGATCAGCTCTTCAACAAGCTTATGGGCACTCACTTTGCTCGGTCGGCAGTTCGTCAGAAGGTTCATCCGAGGCCTCCCACCTCAGCGAGAACCCATGCGGCCACCTTATGGGTCACTCCACGAAAAATCAATGTTCGAATCGTATGGAATAAAGGACTGATATTTGGGAGAAATTTCACCTACGACAGGCAGAGGGTCACCGCCTTGTGCCAGCGAGGTCCTCTCCGGGTCCACCTCTTAAGTTGCTCAAGGGCTGTCCTCGCATTGTTGCAGCCATGCCTGTCGCCGGTTTCAGTCTTCACGAACNGCTCAAGGGCTGTCCTCGCATTGTTGCAGCCATGCCTGTCGCCGGTTTCAGTCTTCACGAAGACCGGAGGGACGAACCAATGGGTTGCCATTGAGCGATAATTAGAGGGGGTGGGAATGTTTGGAAGGGATGTCTGAGCCGGTGATCGACTTTGGGCTCGCGCGAAGAGCCACGCGACCTGCTAATCAGGAAAAAGCATACCCTCCTCCTCGGCAGCAGCCAGGAATGCCTTACGGGCCTCCTCAGGTTCCATCTCGTCGAATATCACGGCCATGCAAACCCGCACCGCGAGATCCCAGCAAGGGCCACGCTTGGTCCACTTCATCAGCTCCTCGCCGGCTGTCTCGGCGTTGTTGACGTTGNGATTTAGCATGTTGCGAAGGTAATTGCGGATTACCTCTGAGGTGATCCACCGCCGCACAACTTCGGCAATAACCTCCTGTTTGGCTTTATCGATTTCAACCGCATTCGGGCCTGCATGTTTAAAAGGAGCGAACTGCACCGCGAGCGAATTTGTTCCTGCTAATCACGAAGATCAAGCAGGACGGCGCGCCCTTCTTGCGGGGCCGCGATAAGCAAAATTTCGCACAATTCAGCATCCGTCTCGATTACGTGGGGGCACAGGGCACGAAGTGCTGCTAGGGCCGCTTTAAGGGACACCACGTCCCCGTCTGATGCTTCAAGAATGGCGGCGGGAAGAGCGTCAGTCGTGATGCGTGTCGGCTCGGTATCCATGATAGCCCAACCCCTAGTGCCCGAACGGCATGCTGCGCCGAACTGATGAAAGATCAACAAACGATTTCGTGCAGAATGACAGGCCAGAATGTTTGGTAGAAATTTCTGAGCGGGGGATCGGATAACTGGCTCGCGCGAGGCCCCCGTGCCCCTCCGTTTCTCACAGCGGTGGGCAATTGAGACACCGCCAGCACGACCGAACGCCTCGACCAGCAAAGGCTGTGTCAAGCACAACGGACCTATGTCGCGCCGCCCTGTATCCAGTACTGTTTTGGCAGGAAGATAGACGACGGCTGATCTCATGTGGCCGCCTTCCCTCCACCCATTTCGATCCATCAAAATTAATTGTGATGGGGGGCGCGGCGGTGCTAGCGTGACTACGGGAAGCTGCTCGGGAGGAGTACCCATGGAAATACGCGACTTCGTTGCCAAGATCTCGGCTGCGCTGCGCAAGCGCCAAGCTGCCATCCCGGTCACTACGAAGCCGATCCGCTCGTCGGTGGCCGATGTTCCGTTCAAGCCGTTGCAGAGGCCAGCGTATCGACCGCGTCCACCGATTCGACCCGCCAGCAACATGTGACCAGACGCTCATTCGTCGCGGCCCTCCGGCCAGCCCTTTGCGAGCGTAAGGTCGGACATCGGAACGAAAGGCGGATACGCGAATTCTACTGCTAGGTAATTGGAATCGTCGCCCATGAGGCTCGCGACCCTCCACCTTGAAACTGCGAGATACGGCGACGTATTTCGNTAGGTAATTGGAATCGTCGCCCATGAGGCTCGCGACCCTCCACCTTGAAACTGCGAGATACGGCGACGTATTTCGCGCCGCAAGGCTCGCGCGAGTAAGGCGGCAAATGGTGCGGCACATCGAGCGCACGGACCGCTCGGCGCAGAAAGTCGAGCAAGCGCTGGCCAAGTTAACCGAAGCAAACGCACCCATGGACCGGCTCACGCGGCATCAGTAGGGCCATGCTCATGCCCGCCACCGCATCGGTATGATATGCGGGGGATTGTGCGGGTGTTGCATCTGCCGTTTACGCTGTCGCTTTGCAGTTAATTGTGAGAATCGCTCGTGAATGTTTTCAGCTGGTTAGCTGTGCATCTAATTTGAGAACGCACGGGGGTGTGCCTTCCGAACATCATGCGGGTGCGCAGTGCTGATCAACTGCCTTCGACTGAAGGCTCGGCGAGCCGCAGTTTGGCAGGCGACATCTTGAACGGCCGTCTACCGCGAACCGGTTGCTTTCCGTCGAAACGACCCACGACCGCTCACCGTCAAGCCGCAAGCGCAGCTTGACCGCAGCCGGTATCTCGATGGCATCATTGGGACCGGACGGCGGCGTATGGGTGATCGGCAGGACCCGGACGACCGGCGAGCCATCCTCCTGCATGGAGACCAGCGCCAGCAAACATCGCGGTATAACTATTCCGGCCATATTGGTCCGCGAGCTGGGTTGCGGACTTTTTCAACACTATAAGGCCATAGGGCTACATATCCGGGTTCAACAGATCGCCGCGACTGCCTGGACCTTATGGACCGCCCAGTCTATCGCAGACCCAAAAAGCTCAAAATGGCTATTACGATCACGACGGCGCCGACCAACCAAATAATGTTGTTCATGATTACGCTCCTTGGCCTAGCCCGAACATGGGAACATTAGATGCGGCGAAAAGTTCCTTGCGCGCGTCGCTTTGGTTGATTAGGGGTGCGCCGAGGCTTCCGGTCGGACCGAGTTAGATCCAGCGCTAGGTGAGTCGTCTGGACCAGTCGTCTATCTGGCGCTCTGCCTCTTCCTTGGCAATTCCCTCCTGAATTCGTCCGGCGAGTTGGTCACGATTGCCCTCGATGCGATCAAGATCATCGTCGGTAAGATCACCCCATTGCTCCTTCGCTTTGCCTTTGAACTGCATCCATTTTCCCTTGATTTGATCCCAGTTCACATTTTCCTCCTTTGGTGTTCAAAGGAAATGCAAATGGACACCATACGTTCCCGAACAGCGGATCACTTATGACGATTATTATTGGCGACGCCGCAAAAAGCCGCCCGGCGAAGCCAGCGGGGCGAATTGGAGTAGGGGATCGAATGGGAACGATCCGCGTCTTGACATCACGCTCGATCGAAAGGTTCCTCAGCGGGATCAGCTGGCGCGCGCCAAGGGCTTCGGCTGGCGGGCTTTTTGATCATCGCTACTTTTCCTTCTGACCTTTTTCAATCTCGTACGACAGCCAGCCGTTTCATCAACAGAAGCACGCCATTTGGACGGCTGGGAAAGAAGACGGCAAAAACTTCACCGCACCTCAAGTATAGCGCGGCAATCTGGGAGAGACTATTGCCAGCAAACAAAGAGCCCAGCTGTTCTTAACCCGGGCTCTTAAGCATAGCGGTCCTGCTATTTCAGAATCATGCGCTGCTTATCGCGATTCTGGGCATAGGTGCCCTTGTCGTAAGCCATTTGGGCATCGAGCTGGTCTTTTGTGAAGTTTGTGTAGAGATACTTGTTGCCATTTTTGTCGCTCATGAATTTTAGGTTCTCCATCCCAACAGCCACTTCCTTTGATCCGATGCCGAGAAATCCTCCAACGTCAACTATTATTGCATCCACCTTTTTGTCGCCGCTCAGAACGACGTCGCCAATCTTTCCGACATTTGCGTCGTCGGCGCCGTAGACCGTGGTGCCAATCAGATCTTCTGCACGGATCTTATCTATTGGCATTTCAGTCAGCGATGACCTGTCAATGGCCCCGGTGGACGTCTTGTCAACAGTGGTGGCTGCAGGCTGCTTGGTCGCGTTCGATGCTGAAGCTGTCTCATATGCCGTTGCATCGAAGCTGGGCTGCGCCTCTAGTTCTTGTTTGGTCGTCGGCACGACAAGCCAGCGGCTGCCGTTCTTTTCTGCCCACTGAGCCTTGGCAAAATCAAAGGCGACGTTCTTCTCACCGACTCCCAGGAAACCGCCAACGCCGATGATGATAAGTTTGGCCGTTCCATCCTTCGCGAGCACTATGTCGTTGACGTCACCGATCTTCTCGGCATTGTCAGCGGTCCCGTTGTAGACGTCGGTGCCGATAAATTTGGTCACCAGGTTGCCATCGGCAACGACCGCAGGGGCTGCAAGCGTGGCTTCAGGCTGTGTTGCGGCAGCAAGCTTGTCTCCGGTATAGGCGCCGGTTGCCAGCAGCGTGGCCAGCGCTGTGGTCGCCAAAAGTTTCCGGATCATGATGTTCTCCTTGTGTTTCGCGTGGTGTGACGCGCGCGCCGGCCGTCCATCGGACGCTCAAACGCGAGTTGAAAACGCGAAGTGCCCGATCGAAGTTCCAACACGTTAGCCGGCTCAGCTACTCCCCACCACAGTTTGCAAAAAAGCCCCGCCAGATCGCGCTGACCGGGCCAGTTGGCGACTCAATCTCTTCGTCGCCGATGATGAAAGGAGATTGACCAAAGCGTCTTGAGAGGCATGTGGTTCCGGTGGAGGAATCCAGGAGGGGAGTGTTGGAACAATCATGTTTCGCGAGCGTTAAGCAGCCGTCGCGGCCTGTAGCCACGCGCGCGGCAGGGCGTTTTCTAGGCCGCTCGAATGGATGGAGGCAGTCATGAAAATACACATTACCACCGCAGCGGCCGGACTCCTGCTTCTGGCCGGTGTTGCGGCCGCTGTCGCTCAAGACGTGGTCATAGAGCCTGAACAGGAAACCGTCATTAAGGAGTACGTGAAAAAGCAGCCGCTGGCATCGGTGAAACTTCCGGGCGTGGAGCTCAACATTGGCTCAACGCTGCCCGACACCGTCGAGCTTCATGAAGTTCCCAACGTTAAATACCGTTACACCGTTATCGACAACCGAACCGTAGTGGTTGACCCCGACACACACAAGATTATCAAGATCATCGAATGACAGGGAAAGTCCGCCAGGCGGCAGGCGCTGGCTCCGCGCGCTAAAAGGGGCGGCACGCTCGTGATCCACATTTCGAAGGACGCGGCGATCAAGGCTGGGGCGCCTAAGGCAAAGGCAAGGCGGCTCCGCTACCTGACGGCAATCTGGACCGAAAAGGCAAAGGCTGAAGCCGTTCGTTTCCTCGCCGCACCAATGCACAAGTTGGCTGTTCCCGATACTGATCGCTTGTATCTGGCGCGGCAGAACCTTGCCTGAAGCTATAGCCAAGGCCGATCCTAATACCGCCCGCACTAGGACGACACCTCCATAGGCGCTGGTAGGCGTGCCGCAGGCCTTCCTCGCCGCGCAGGTGCTTCACAGGGCCGATTAGGTCCGGCTTGACCCAGCCCATTTCCGTGGCCGACCGCTTCATCCTTCGGCACCATACGCCTCGCTATAAATACCTACGTATCTGAGGATCGCTTGGCAGGGACTCGAGCTTCATCGAGAATGGCACCGTTCCACCGTTGCGCGCGACGCTCACACATGGGCGTACAGATAGCATTGGGTACGGCTGTGTGTTCGCGCCGCGGTGCGTTGGATGATGTCATTGGGATTCCTGTGTGAAAAGATCCTGGTAGGATTGCCGATTGCGCATGCGCGCCCATAGTTGCGGCATGAAGGCGGAGTATGTTGAACTGGTCTTGTTGGAGCAGTCACTCGCCAATACAGGCGGTATGAATCGGCCGTTTTCCGATCGAGTGGATGACATCGCGGAGAAAACTGGCGGATCTGTCTTGTTCGACGTTCGCGTGGACGGCGATACTCGCATTCAGAGGATGGCGGCGATTGGGTATGGCGCAAACGACACCGTGGTAGCAATCGTGATGGATAAAAACGGACAACTTAGATCCGCGCCGATGGACGCAGACAACGACTTTCTGGTGGCCGAACTAACCGTGTGGAGTTCGCTGCCGATGGCCGAGCAGGCCTCTGCCAGCTACTGCGGCGCGGCCGCGAGCTTGCTTGCGAAGCTTCGTAAATCGGGCCGTTTCGACCGGTCTACCTGATCTTTCTCAAAGTCGGATGGCGGTGGGGTGATGGCGAGACACACGTAGCGCGTCGTTTGGGTCATGAGCAGTTTCACCGATCGCCTCCTTGGCTTCCCCTTGCGGCTCTGACCATACGTTCTGGTGTTTTCGGACCCAAACGACCTGCACCGCGTTGCGGCGCAGTCGAAGCAAAAGCGCCGCCCGAAGGCGGCCTTCGCTGGTTCTCTTCGATCCGCAGACCGGGCCGATGCAAACGGTCAGAGAAGGCTAACAATGTGGCGGAACAAATCATGATCATTTCTCATTGTGGTGATCATCAAGGGAGATTGGGCATGGTTGACCGGCACAACCCAAAGATCGAGGCATCGGCAAATGTCGAAAAGGACCCGGAAGATTGGGTCAGCGGAGATGACCCAATGACTCCCGCACAAGCCTCCTATTTGAAAACTCTTGCCGAACAGGCCGACGACCCTGACGCCTATGCTGATGGCCTCAGCAAGGCGGAAGCTTCTAAACGCATTGATGCACCCGGGAGAAGCTGGGCCTGTAGCGTCCGCTCGTGGCTTTTCGTCTCCAGCGAAGGACAGCCGATCGGATCGGATTGGGGACAGTGTTGCTGTAGGTGGCAATTAATTTTTCTGAATTCAGCGCGTTGCTGCTCGACTCGCGATTGAGAAGACAAACGGCGGATGGGAGCGGTTATAGGGTGCAGCAGCCCGGCATCCGCCCCTAAGCTCACAAGACCTCGCGCCCGCCGGTCCAATCCTGCTGTCTAAAAAGATCAGGACGTCCCGACGAGGGCGATGGTCAGCAGAGACACAAAAAGGACAAGAGCGATCGCAGCGCCCCAGAAGAGAACTTTTTCGGTGCCGCGTTGCTCTTCCTCGCGAGATATGTCTTTCGCCATTGGATACACCCTTTGCGATGGTCAACGACTTAGCAACGTGCCGCGCCAAGGCTGAGTTCCCGCAACTCCCGCTGCGCTGGCGCTCGGGGAGACCTATATGATCATGTCGAAATGGCGTGACCGCAGATTGGACATCAGACGGAGGAACTGTCGAACGGGTTCCATGGTGAACGCCCACTTGGCAGTGGGGATTTTGCCTTGTTGTCGTCCTTTAAAGAGCAAGCCTTTTTGCTTCTCCGGTTCATCGGCCGCCTTCTGTGCCTATTTGCGTTTCTTATCATACTGATCCAGTTGATGAGCTACCTTTTCAACGCCGAATGGTTGCCGCTTTCACTCATGGCTTTTCTGCTGCTCATTCCCCACGCCTCATGGTTGGGAGCCGACGAAACTCTCGCGCACATTCCGGCATCAATTGTCCTGCTCATAATTGGCCTCGCTGCCTGGATCGTCGGCAGGGCCTGGTCGAACAGGTCGCACTAAGCTGGTAAACTCGGCGGCCCCTAACTGCCAGCGCATCGGGCAGGCCTTTCTTTGCGAAACCACGTGCCGATTGTAGGTACCATCGGTCGGTTCTCTCTCGAGGAGAGTAGCACAGCAGCGCTTGGGACACTGATGACGAGGAGTTGTATCTCCGCTACGGCACACGGTTGGCGCTAGTCGCCATAATTGGGCCAGGATCATGACCGGAATGAGAACATTCCAATCGGGGGGTTCATGCATTCCGCCATCGACATTTCCGGCATGCCTGGGACGAGGTTGACAGCTTCATCATCCTGCCGCCATCAGGCGCACGGTCCGAAGCGGACCTGCGCGGAGTCGAGGCATTACTGAAGAGCTGTTTGCCAGAATACGATTTTTTGCCAACGGCGACATTTTGCCATTCGAGGGCGACTACCAGATGTTGCCGATCTGCGGCGCTGGTGGCGATGTGCCGGGCACGCTGCGGGTGCTCGACTACCCCGAGCATTCGGTGACGATGGGAATCGCTGCGGCGCTGAAGGGTTTCGGGCCAAGCCTGCCGGCGGCGCTGAATTAGCGTCAGGCGGTTGGTAGACGCTTTGCCGCTGCCGCTTCTAGAGTTACCCTACGGTCAGCCCCGCACCGGGCAAGCGCAACCCCCGCCCACACCCTGCCTGGTATAAAAGGCGCTAGATAGTCTCGCCGCGCTGTAGTGCAGCGGGACTTTTTATGAGTCCAGTTGGAACACCGGCCAGCAAGGAAGGTTCGGTGCACGCAGTAAGTCCTTCCCCTCATGGATATTGCTGCAGATCGGTATCCCGATCGGCCCGCGCTCCCCGCAGGGCGCGGGCTTCGGCCCGATGGCTTTGCCCATTGGCTCCGGCCGGCGGGCTTTTGTCTTGGCGGTGGAACCCCCGGTTTCGACCACGGTTGGAGCGGCGTACACTGAATTCGGGGCGAAGCATGGCTATTGAGACTCGAGAAAAGCAGGAGCGTACGTCCGACACGGCGCGGAAGCTGACCGATGCACCCAGCGCGCTGGCGAGGCTTACGCGTTGCTCCCGGCTAGGCAGCTTCGCTTGCGCCATCTTATAAGATAAGCCTAATATAATTCATGATCCGGCTATTGAGGAGGCACGGCAGCGCCCTCGGGTTGGGCGCTATCATGGCCGCAGCTTGCGCTTTCCGAGTGCCGTTGGTATCCGCACATGGTAGCTGGTATGAAAAGCAGTGCTGCCAAGATGAGCATTGTGAGCCGATCGCAGATGGCGCCGTGCGCGAAACAAGCAAGGGCTTCAAGATGCCATCCGGTGAATTGGTGCCCTACGCTGACAACAGGGTGCGTCAATCACACGACATGCGTTTCCATTGGTGCCATACCCAAAAAGCAACGGCAAACCGGCATCGTGAAGTGCAACCTGGCCCCGACAACACAATCTGCCTATACGTGCCGCCTAGGTCCTTCTAACACTCTGTCTATCATTCCAACTCTGGCCTCGTCACCGAAGATTTCTTCGACAGATTTATAGGAGCCTTCCCGCGCGTATCGGTGCGATCGTTCTAAGAGCGTGTCTCTCGGGAGATGAAACTTACTTCTCGAATTAGCTTGTTGATTATGGCCCATTGAAATTCAGCCGAGCTGTCGGCTGGAATGATAAACGAGCCGGGCCTCCCGATAACGTGCCGCTCGTAATATTCCGCGGTGGTCTCGCCATTTTCCACTTCCGCGCCTATCGGGAGACCGTTGATAACGATGGCCTTCTTCCGTCGCCTGAGATATCGATGACCCTGCGCAACGGTGAAAGTATGCCGTTCGACGGCGACTACCGGGTCGTGCCGATCTGCGGCGTTGGTGGCGATGTGCCGGGAACGCTGCGGGTGCTCGACTACCTCGACCAGTCTGTGATGATGGGCATCGCCGCCGCGCTGAAGGGTTTCAGGCTGGGCCAGCCGCCAGTTTTGAACTAATTGTTCCGTGGCTAAATAGGCCAAGCATGCCTAAGCGGGATGCGTTGGCGAGAAAGTCATATTCCGGAAACACCCCTTCAGGAAAGACTCGACCTAGCGTAGGGCCGCGTCGGACGAGCGCCTGACGGCGGCAGGACGACGAAGCTGTCGACCTCGTCGCCGGAGATGGCAATTGCGTGGAAGGCGCTGGGGCCTTCTTCAGCCGCACCCCTGGCCCTTCGCCATTCTCGTCGACGAAGCCCCTTCGAGGGAAAGGCGCGAGGCGCCGCTTCGTGGCAGGGTGCTCAGGTTGCGATACCTAACCCGATGCACTAATGCTGTAAGTGCATGCGTGGCAGCGGATACCCGCTCCGGTTGCTCCCTCCCAACTTCCTGTCCCGACGCGCCGGAACATCGAATAGGCCCAGCCGCGGCGCTCGCATTCACCAAGTGTCGTTCCTCACCGCGCTAAAGGAACGCGACGGCCTCTCCGCTCGTTGATTGCTTTTCGAATCGAACCGCCGTCATGCCGTCCACCTCGATACGCAAAACGGAATACGATCCTGACAGAAGAATCCTCTCTGTCTGGTTTGTGGCCAGCGGCAAGCGGTATGAGTTTGAGGGGGTACCGCCGGAAACCTTTGCGGCGCTCCGGGCCGCGTTCGCCAAGGGCCGCTATTTCAACGAGCACATCCGCAACAACTTCCGCTATCGTCTCGTTGCGAGCGATAGCGACCCGGGATGACCTGACCTCTCCGTGTCTCAATCGTCCTGTCGCCTCCAACCGGCGGTTGGTAGACGCTTTGCCGCTGTTGCGCTTAGGGTCGCTTACGGTCGGCGCTCATTTGGCAAAGCCCACCCCCCTCGCATCCCCGCGCCTGGTGCAAAGCGCTTGATCGGTCCCGCCGTCCTGGCAGTGCGGCGGGACTTTTTTGCGGTCCAGGTGAAGCCCCGGGGCGCGAAAAGGTCCGGTGCCCCTAGCAAATCCTTCCCCTCGTACGATATCGCAAGATCGGCCGAATCGATCCGGTCCGCGTCTCCTCCATCCAGACGCGGGAGGATCAGCGCGCGATCACGTCTGTTCCCGCTAGAGCCGATCGCGTAGCTTCGGACGCTCTGTAGCGCGTTTCAAATCAGCGGAACCAAGCTATCGCGCGCTCTCTTGTGCTAAGGCTGTAGGCGACGACGGTGATGGCGCTCACTCCTTACCTCTTTCCCCGAAATCCCAACGTCGCTGGCGCGCTGAAGGTTTCAAGGTCAGTCTGCCGCCGGAGCTTGACTAGCTGGACTATTGCGCGACCGGAAGTGGCTCGTGCTGCGGCTCAGCGTGGTGGAACACCTGTCCAAGATCGCGCGCGTCGAACGTCTGCCCGCAGACTGGGCAGTAGACAAAGTGCTTCGATTCGTCATCCACTGGCCGGTCGTGCGGCTTGCCTTGGTAGCCGGTAGCGATGTTGTCAGTTCTGATGCTCGTCATTTATCCGCAACGCAGACCGCCGCGTTTTGGTTTCCGAGCGGGATCACCTTCTGTTCGCTCTGGCTAATATAAGCCGAGTGCCTAATTCTCTAATCTGCGTAAAATTGTAAGTACCGGCCGGCTCGAGTTCATTCCGCCGATGATGCCTACCCTGGTCGCCAAGCCACCCCAGGGCGACGACTGGACTCACGAGGTCAAGTTCGACGGCTACCGCTCCCAGATCATCATCGACGCCGGCCGGGTGCGTGTCTTCACCCGTCGCGGGCTCGACTGGACGTCGAAATACCGCGACCTCGCCGCAACAGCTAAAACGCTGGACGTTGAGAACGCCATCATCGACGGCGAAATCATCGTTCTCAACGACAAGGGCCTGTCCGACTTTGCCGAGCTGCGAAAAGCGATCACGCGACGCCAGCACGATCTCTATTTCGTCGCCTTCGATCTGCTGCACCTCAACGGCCACGATCTGCGCGACATGGCGATGGAGCAGCGCCGCGAGATCCTGGAGGGCATCATCCCGTTAGACATCCGCATCCAGTTTAGCCAGGCGCTGCCGGGCGAGGCGNGGCCCGACCACAAACTGGCTGAAAACCAAATGCTACACGGTGGGCGAATTCGAGTTGCTCGGTGTCGAGTGGGGGCAAGGCAAGCCGGCTTTCGCCTTGATGGCGGAGCCCGGCACGCGGAAATATGCCGGCAGCGCTTTCGTCAGCGTCAATCGCGAGATGCGGGAACGGCTATGGAAGCGGGTGCAGGAGCATGCCGGCCCGCCGCCGAAGGACATGCCCAAACGGCCGGCGACGCAATGGGTCAAGCCAGGGATTAAGGCGCGCATCAAGTACCTGAGAGGAAGACCTGCGGCATGCCTCGCTGCAGGATTTCTGGGACGAGGGTTAGTGCGGGTCTCCGAACCAATGCCTTTTGCGCATCGCCAACGCTTCTTTGAACGCGCGCGCCGCTCCGTCGCATGCCGCCTTCGAAGGACCATTGCACTTGAGAATGATCTCAGCCGTCCTCACAGTTAAGCCGTGCCTTTCGGCGAACTCTGCGGCGCTATAAGGATCGTCTCCAAGCGCGGATCTCGCTTTCGCCATTATGTGGCTTTCCTGAACAACTGAAGAAGTGTCGCCTCGTCGGTGCAGCCGTTGCCGAAGAGCGAAATGAGCGTCGCTGCCAGTCCATCTACTTCCGGGGATGATGGATCGAGCTTTCGCTCGCTGCAAACCTGATCGAAGACCCGCTGACAAATTGCGAGATCGTTCGGATAGAAACCATGGCCCCGAAGGGCGCCCCAGCATCTGACTCACTCCCTCCCAAAGGAGCCGCGAGTTAGAAACAAATTCAACTACCGCTCGTAAGGGGAGTCAACGACACCGGAAGGAGTGTTAAAAACATACAATCTGAGCATCTCGTCAGTTGTCTTTTCGGGGAGCTTAGTATACCAGTAGTTACCGTCACCAACGGGGGCGGTGTCCCTATGGTTGACGAAAATGAGCATGATAAGGCTACGGCGGTCGGTGCGGTCGTGAAGCACCTAATGCAACAAACCGGCATTTCCGAACCACAAGCCAAAGACCTTGTAAACCTGATAGGAAACAATTGGTCATCGCTTCTACGTGAAGCCCGCTTTCTGCGTGGAACCCGCTAATCGCGCGTAAGCCGTTCGACTGTCTCAATGATCGCCTTTACAAGTGCCTCGCCCTCATGCACCGGCAACGGGCCATAGAGGAGGTTGACCGCCTCCTCGCTAGGCAGAACGCCGGCGGGGCAGGTTAGCTCAATCGCCATGCGAACGAGCTGCAGGCCAGTTCTTTCCCCATATTTGTAGTTCTCATCCATCGCCAGGATACTGGCGCTGGGCTGGCGATCGTCAAGACGGCGCCATTTCGACTGGATGTTCGAGCTGCCCGAAACCACAGGACCTAAGTCTGACCGCGTTGGGTAATGGTCCTGCGCACAATAGCGCCTGGAACTTGCACGGTGGGTTGAAGTTGATAACGTCGTCATGCGTATCCTAGTCCCTTCATGCGCTGATAGGGTCCCCTCCCACTGCTCGCACAGTGGCGAGCGGACCCTCGATCGCGCCCGCCTTCAGGAAGCCGCCAAGACCCTGCGACCCCGAACGAAATAAGAACAAAAAAGGTCAAGAGCGCCTTGACCGGAGAGGAATTTGTTCCTTATTTCTGTTTCAATCTGAAGCGGGAAGGAATGGTCGCGAAGTGCCAAAAGCGCTGGTCGGCGAGGCTATGGCAAAAACAGCGGAGGACAATTTCCGGATCGAGGTTTGGGACCGCGAGGAGAAGGCGCTCGTTGAGACGATAAGTCGATCGCCGGATTCGAGCGTCAGCCAGGCCCGCCTGGCAGGCAGCTATCAGGCGCCGGCCGGGGATGCTGCTGATCCACTACAACAGCCGGCATGTGATGGAGAAGATCGTTACACCGGGCGAGCCCACGGTACCGCCGCATACCATCGTTGCGGGTAGCGTGCACGCTGGCCTCGACGTATCGCTTGGCGATCTGCGCGAATGGCACACGCTGCGCGCCTGGGGCAAAAACTGCTCACATCATGCCGAGGTGAAGGCCGCTGGCCTGGTCCGGCGCTATGGCAAAGATGCGCTGTTCAGCACGGTCGAAAGGGCCCTGTTCTGTACGAGCTGTGACAGAGGCGGCCCGGTCAGGTTGGAGATCCACAAGCTGCCGAGGAACTGAAGCGCTCGCCTAGCGGGGAAGGTGGCCGGCGCCGCTTGGGGGGCGTTGGGGTAGTTTGCCTGAATAGGCGCCGGCCGGGCGGGTTGGGGTCCGCCGCGGTGGATAGTACCGAACTTGGTGATTCAGATAATTCCGCGATCACGGAAGACGGCCTACGCGCACCCGTCGGTTTCGCTTTCCTCGTCAACCGTCTTCACTGTGTTAAGGCCCGCTATTCCAAACATTACTTGATCAGTGAGGAAGCGCTCGTCTGGCTGGGAGAACGGACGGCACTGCACAAGTGCGCTGAACAGATCTGCCGTGGAGCATCTGGCGCGCATGAAGGAAGCCGCAGGTGCCTAGCACGCGAGGGGGAAGTCGCGCGGTCGTCTATGATCTTAACTGCGCAACGACCACGCCGCGGGGCGCCCGGGTTGCGAGTTTGCCGGAGCTTGCGCAACGAGCAGTATACCAGTTGCTGCTTCTGACCTGCGAAGGGATCGCTGCATCGTGGGCTCGGAGGGAGAAAGCAAACGAACTTGGAACTGGGCTGCCTGAGTGTAACGATTAAGTATCGATAAGAGGTTCATTATCGATAGTGAAAAGCACGTTGGAGAAAATCCCCTACAAGTCAACTTAAATGCCGGTTAGCTTGACTAGCTCGAATCAGCTAGTCTGAAAACAATGGCTTATGCGATTCGAGACTTGCCCCTGGGAGACCCTGTTCGAGCCCGTTGCACGCACTACCGCGGCTTTGGCGCGGCTCGACGAGCGGCTGGCCCGCTCACCGGTCCGCGACGGCTTTGTCGAGCGCCAGCATTTTGCCGACGCGGCCTCTGCCCTTTGGCTGGAGGGCGAGCTCGTCCATCTCGAGGACTTGGTCCTGCACGACGCCCATATGGACATCCGCACACCGACCCACGAGCTCACCCGCGCACATGCGGTGCCGCGGACACGCCGGCGCATTTTTGCGCAGAAGCCGGACTGGGCGCTCAGCCGCGACGGTTTTTTGGCGCTGGCCGGCCGCGGCGGCGCGACGCCGGCATCGGGGCCAAGAAGCCGGGAAGGGGAGGTCGCCGGCCCCGTTAAAGCCGACGGTCAGGATGATGGAGAGGATGATCTTCTAGCCGAGGAATTCGCCGAGATCGATGCTGTCCTAGCGCGCTCGTCGAAGATTCTGAGCGACGCCGACGTGCCTGGTCGAAAGGAGGAAACGTCACGACGTGACCGGCCGGAGCCGCAAAACGGCCTGATCTACGATCTCGACTGGAATGAGGAAGAACGGCTGGCCGAATGGCAGGACGTGATCGCCAGGACGCGCGATCTGCCGGTCGTCCTGCGCGGCGCGGTCCTGCTCGAAGCCTGGTCGGACATCGAGGTGCTGCAGCATGTCGCCTGGCTCGGGCCACTGCTGGTTGCCGCGCTGCTGCGGCAGGAAGGTCTTGCCGCCAACCATCTCGCCTGCCTGCATCTCGGTGCCAAAAACATTCCACGGGAGCGGCGGCGGGCGCGCAATCGGTCCGACCGGTTGCTGGCCTGCCTAGATGCCCTCCATGACGCCGCGCTGGCCGGGCTGAAGGAACGCGACCGGCTGGTGCTGGCGAAAAGCCAGATGGAGCGAAAACTCCGCGACCGCCGCGCCAGTTCCAAACTGTCCGACGTGGTTGGACTCGTGCTGTCGCGGCCACTCGTCTCAACCGGCATGATGGAGCGGCTAAAAGTGACAAAACAGGGGGCTCAATCTGGTCGGCGAGCTAGGGCTGCGTGAGATGACGGGGAGGGGAAGGTTTCGGGCATGGGGAATCGTTTAGTCCGCAGCCATTCGCTACTAACTTTACGAAATTATCTAACTTGACGAACTTGCGCGCTGTAACCATATTGACAGCAGGAGGTTCTCATCATGGCCGCGCCAAAACGCAGCAATCATAGCGGGACCGCATCGCATGCGGGAGTCGCCGCCCTGAGTTTCACGACAAAGCTGCCGGCACAGGCGGCCTTCAAGAAGGTAGTGCTCGAACGCTATCAGGAAGCGATCGCACGCAGCCGCAAGATCGGCCACCGCGTATCGTTTCGGGTAGAGGTCGATGCGGCGGCTGATGCGCAGACGATCACGCCGGTCGAAGAGCAACCGATCGCTTCAGACGACATCTTTCCCGTCGAGGACACGGGCATGCCCGACGCCGATCTCGAGGCGGCTCTTGCCGGAGCGCGCGCGCGTGGCCGCAAGCGTGTCGCCGAAATTGTCGCCGGCGAGGACATGCTGAGCGCGGATGCCTTTGCCAAGCTGCTCGGCACGTCGCGGGTGACGGTCAACGCCAGGCGGCAAAGCGGTCAAGTGCTCGGGATCGATGGCGCCAAACGCGGTTTCCGCTTTCCTGTCTGGCAACTCGACGAGGACGGTCGTCCCTTCGGCGCATTGCCGGCGCTGCATGCCATGTTTGGCAACAGTGCCTGGGCCGTCTATCGGTTTCTGGTGTCGCGCCATGGCGCCCTCGATGGGCGGACGGGCCTTCGAGCCCTTCAACAAGGCGATGACGCCTCGGTTTTAGCCGCGGCAGAAGGCATGGCCAGGGGCGATTTCGACTGAATGCCCGGCGTTCCACCTCCACCCGATTTCGCGCGCGCAAAGCTCGAAATCGAGACCATACCGCGGGGTCGGACGTTCGGTCGGATCTACTGGAGCACCTATCCTGATCCATTGGGGTACGGGAAGTCGCCGAGCCGGTTCAGCGATCCTCGACGCCGTCTTGACGCCAACCGGTTTGGCGTTCTTTACCTCGGTGACTCCCTGAAGGTGTGCTTCCTAGAGACCGTGCTCCGCGACCGCCGCGAAGGAATCCTTGACGATCTTCCAATAGAGCAGGTGGAGCTGACCCGACGGCGCTATGCGGAGATCGCGACCACGACAGACCTACGCCTGGTCGATCTCGGAGGCGACAATGCCGTTCGGATGGGTGTGCCGACCGATGTCGTCCGGGCACAGCGCCAGAACCTGGCACGCCGGTGGTCACTGGCGTTTCACCAGCACCCATCCGAGCCCGACGGGATCATTTATCCCTCGCGCCTCAATGAGGCGACCAATCTTGCCATTTACGATCGCGCGGTGCCGAAGCTTCAGGCGAAGCGTGTTACGAACCTTCTCGGCGCGCGAGGGCTGGCTCAGGTTCTGCAGGATTTCAGGGTGGGGTTGGTGTGAACGACCGGTGTGGGCCGATTTCAGACCGTCCGGTTTAGGGGCGGATTCAAGGTTAGCTGCCATTCAACTCCCGGACCTCATCACGGTCGAAACGGCGTGGGCTTCTGTTCGTTTGATATCATTGTCCTTGAAGGCTCCTCTGTTGGCTTGGCAGCTCTCCATGCGTCGACCACCGACGATCGCCACCGGGACCAGCGCTTTCTCTCCCAGTTACCCAGAGTGCTAACAATATCAGCGGATTTCAGTTCACGCTTCTCTTCCATGAGGACTCCCCTGCTCCTTGGTGGCAATTGATGTAGCGGCCTAGCCGCTTCTCACCTGCCGTTGCAGAGGAAGATTGCCATCTGATAAGGCCAATCTAATAATGATTGTGTTGAGTGCGTTTCGCTGATTAGCTGCCTTGCGTAACACCGGGACAAAATTGGCAAATGTTGTCCGGGGAGGACCGCGATGCCGGTGCTTGAGGTTCGTCACGTTTCCAAGAACTTTGGGGCGATCCAGGCCCTGACCGACGTCAGCTTCCAGGTGGAGCGGGGTGAAGTCGTGGGTCTGATGGGGGACAACGGCGCCGGCAAGTCGACGATAGTCAAGACAGTGGCCGGGAATTTTCCGCCGAACGACGGCGAAATTGTCGTGGACGGCGAGGTTTGTCACTTTCATAAACCCGTTCAGGCCCGTGCCAAGGGAATTGAAGTCGTCTATCAGGACCTGGCGCTCGCGGATAATCTGACGGCCGCGCAAAATGTCTTTCTTGGCCGCGAGATGAAGAAGGGCTTCTGGCCGATCAGAGTGCTCGACAAGCAGGCGATGATCGACCGCTCGGCTGCGCTGTTCAGGGAACTCAAATCGGAAACCCGGCCGCGCGACCTCGTCAGGAAGATGTCGGGTGGGCAGCGCCAGGCGGTAGCCATCGCGCGGACGCGGCTTTCAAACGCCAAGCTGGTGTTGATGGACGAGCCGACGGCCGCCATCTCGGTACGCCAGGTGGCAGAGGTGCTCGAATTGATCCGGCGCCTCAAAGCGCAAGGTGTCGGCGTCATGTTGATCAGCCACCGCATGCCTGACGTTTTCGCCGTTGCAGATCGTATCATTGTGCTCAGGCGAGGTTCGAAGGTTGCCGACAAGGATGTCGACAATACGTCGCCCGAGGAAATCACCGGACTGATAACGGGGGCCATCCGTGGCGAATAGTGGTCGGGAGTCGGTTAGTGTTAGGGAGTCGGCCCTGGAAACCGGCCGACCGGCCATGTCGGACTTTGTCCCGACCAAGGAAAAGACGGCGCTTCAACATGTATTTTCAAGTCAGCCGTTCTGGGTGACGATCGCGCTCATTGCCCTCGTCACCTTGATGGCGGCTATGGAGCCGAGCTTCGGCACCTCCGAAAACGCCGCCAACGTCACGCGCAACTTCGCACCTTTCGGCATCATGGCGCTCGGCATGACGGTGGTGATCATCACCGGTGGCATCGATCTGTCGGTGGGCTCGATTATGGGCCTGGTGGTCATCGTCGCCGGCCTGTTCCTGACCTGGCACTATCCCTGGTACATCGCATTCGCCGTCGGCCTTTTCTCCGGTATGGCGTGCGGCGCGGTCAACGGATTCTTCGTCGCCTATATCGGAATGCCGTCCTTTGTGGTCACCCTCGGCATGCTGTCCGCGGCGCGTTCGCTGGCGGTCGTATTCTCCGCCAACCAGATGCTCTACCAATTCGGGCCCGATGCCCCGATCGTAAAGGCGATCGGTCAGGCGAAATGGCCGCTGCATGGGCCGCAGAATTGGGCACCGCACTGGATACCAGAACTGTCGTCGCAGTTCTGGACCATGGTGATTCTGGCCCTGATCGTCGGTTTCGTCTTCAATTTCACGGCCTGGGCCCGCCATCTCTTCGCTATCGGCGGCAATGAGGAGGCGGCACGGCTCACCGGCGTCCCGGTCGACTGGATCAAATTCGAGGCCTATGTCTTCTCGGCGTTCACCGCTTCGGTCGCCTCGCTCTTGCTCCTCGGCTACAACGGCTCGGCCATCAATGCCATGGGCCAAGGCTACGAGCTGCGCGTGATCGCCGCGACGGTCATCGGAGGGGCCAGCCTTATGGGCGGAGCCGGCACGGCCTTCGGCGCGATCATCGGTTCGGCGTTCCTCGAGGTCATCCGGAATGCGCTGCTGATGGCCGGCATCGATTCGAATTGGCAAGGCGCCTTCGTCGGCGCCTTCATCGTTCTCGCGGTTCTTTTGGGCATGCAAACCGGCGGCAAATCGATTCTCGCCGCTTGGCTGGCAGTCTTGATGCCCAAAAAAAGCCGCTAGAAACCCCGCCGGCGGGAGGCCTGCGGGGCATTCCACCTAGGAGGAGAACGTCAAAATGAAAAGAAAACTGCTGATGGCGGCCGTGGCGCTTTGCGCAATGGTGCTCGCCGTTTCCGGCGCCCAGGCGAAATATACCTTCGCCCTGGTACCAAAGAACATGAACAATCCTTTCTTCGACCAGGCCCGCGACGGGTGCAAGAAGGCCGAAGCCGAATCGAAGGGCGCCTTGGAATGCATGTATATCGGCCCCGGCGAGCATGGAGGCGGCGACGAGCAGGTGCAGATCGTGCAGGATCTCGTGGCCAAGAAGGTGGACGGCATAGCCGTGTCACCATCGAACGCCGCGGCGATGGCGGTTGCGCTGCAGGCCGCCAAGGAAGCTGGCATCCCGGTCCTCACCTGGGACTCCGACCTGCTGCCCGAGAACAAGGAGCTTCGCGTCGCTTACATCGGCACCCACAATTATGAGATCGGCGTGAACCTTGCCAAGCTTGCCATGCAGGTCAAGCCTAAAGGCGGCACGATCTGCATCCAGTCGGGCGGCGCGGCGGCGGCCAACCACAATGAACGCATGCAGGGCATTCGCGATACGCTTTCGGGCACCAAATCGGCGGCCTCGCCCGGGGACCGGCTGACGGGCCAGAATGGCTGGACCGAAATCGAAGGCTGTCCGCTCTACACCAACGATGACTTCCCGCTTTCGGTGCAGCAGTTTGAGGACATCATGGCGAAAAATCCGAACCTTGATGCATTTATTCCAACGGGTGGCTTCCCGCAGTTCATTCCTGATGCCAACCGCGCCGCGGTCGCACCGTACAAGGACAAGATTGCCTCGAAAGCGCTGGCCCTTGTCGTCGCCGACACGCTTCCCGTGCAGATCGACCAGATGAAGGAAGGGCTCTCGCTTGGCCAGGTCGGCCAACGGCCGTTCGAAATGGGCTACAAGACGATGATGGCACTGAAGGATATGAAGGACGGCAAGGCGCCCCCGGCTGACCCGACCTACACAGGCCTCGACGTCTGCACGCCGCAGACGGCCGATACCTGCGTCGCCAAATAATGCTTTAGGGCGGGAGGAAACTCCCGCCCTTTCCTTGGAGCGAGTTGCGATTAGACTGCAGCATTGTCGTCTTATCGCGCTCCAGGGATTTCAATGTCGGAAATGTTCTCGCTCAAGGGCCGGGTCGCTTTGGTGACGGGTGCTTCGCGTGGCCTTGGCTTTGCCATGGCCAAGGCGCTTGCGGAAAACGGCGCAACGGTAATTGTCAATGCGCGCAACATGGACACCCTCTCCGCGGCAGCGGAAAAAATTGGGGCCGAAGCCCTGCCGTTCGATGTCGCGGACGCGGCGACCTCAAGGGCGGCGCTTGAGGGGATTGTCGAACGCCACGGCCGCCTCGATATCCTGGTCAACAACGCCGGCATCCAGCATCGCAGCCCGTTGGTCGAATGGGAGGACGAGGACTTCGACCGCGTGATTGCGGTCAATCTTTCGGCCTGCTTCCGGATGATGCGCGAGGCGGTGCGCCTGATGCTGCCGAACAAATTCGGGCGCATCATAAACACTGGATCGGTTGCAGCGATCCTTGGCCGCCCCACCATTCACGCCTATGTGGCGGCGAAGGCGGGGTTGCATGGACTGACACGCTCGACTGCCGCCGAGATGGGCCGTCACGGCATCACCATCAACGCGATCGCCCCCGGCTATTTCGCCACCGAGCTCAACACCGCGCTCATCAACGACGAGGCCTTTACCAAATGGGTCGAGGCGCGAACCCCTGCTGGCCGCTGGGCTCAACCTGAGGAACTCAGCGGAGCCGTGGTGTTTCTCGCATCCGACGCTGCCGCCTACGTCAACGGACATGTTTTGGCGGTCGACGGGGGTCTATCGGTCTCCCTCTGACCCTGCGAACTTCGTTTACCAGAATGGCAACCAGGCAACAAACCATTGATCTCTATTGTGAAAGCATTGGGGCCGGACGCGCCCGAACCCCTGCGTTTCGACCCATTGTGTTGCGCGACGGACTGCAGCGGAGGGCAGCTTTCAGGCACGGCCGATCGCAATCTGAACGTCGCGAACGGGGCGCAAAGCGGACTATTTCGCCGAACCATGATTCCCTTCGCATAAGCCACCGAAATGGATGGCCAGGCTAGCAAGAGATACTTCTCCTAACCTATCAAGCAGCATTCTTTCCGCGCGTTCCATCGCCTCCGAGAGTGCCGCATTGACGGCCCGCTCTACTGCGCAGACCGGATTCGGATTGTCGATCCCGATCACAAATAGGTTCGGACCGCCGACCGCTTTTTGGATGTCGAGAAGAGTGGTTTTTTCGAGATCACAGGCGATGGTCCAGCCGCCGCCTGGCCCCGTGACCGACGTAACATATCCGGCATCGCGGAGGCCCGCCATGGTCCGGCGGACCACGACAGGGTTTGTCTTGAGCATCTCGCCGATCTGCTCGGACGTGAACGGCTTGGCCTGCCGGGCCATGTGAAGCAGGACATGCAGCATTCGTGAAAGACGGCTGTCGTTTCGCATGACTATGCGGCCCGCCGAGCAGCTATATGCTGCTCGAGCAAGTATAGCGTCACGACCGGACCGACATTCGTACCCGCAGCCGACGCGTGGGCGAGATGTGCCAACGGATCACTGGCGTTGCCGATGGCGAATACGCCCGGCCGACTGGTCCTGCCGTGTTTGTCGGCTTTGGCAAGCCCGATCTCGTCGACCTCGCAAAGTGATGCTGCCAAGTCAGATGCCGCCGTCATAGGTGCGGCGATCCATGCGGCATCGCATTCGACTTCTGCTCCGCTCGCCGTTTCAATGGCCACTAGCCTGACCGCGCGATGGAGCAGCCCGGTCACCGTTCCGGGTACGACCTTGATGTCCAGAAGCCGGAGCCGTTCGCTGTCAGTTTCGTTGAACACGTGATCCGTGACCACTGTCACATCTTGGGACCACATCCAAACCCAGGAGGCCATTTGCGCGAGCCGTTCGGGCAACCCGAATACCACAAAGCGCTTCCCCCGCACTTCGTGCCCATCGAAACAGGGGCAAACGCGAACATCGCGGCCCCATGCTTCCGGAAGTCCCGATAATGGCGGAAGGACATCTTTCAGTCCCGTGGCCAGCACGACCGTTCTGGCGGTAATTGCCCCGTCCCCGTATTCAATGTCAAACACGCCGTCGGACCTCGGAACGACAGAACACACTGATGCCTGCCTGATTTCGACGCCGTACTGCAGGACCTCATCGCGCGCTCGCTTCAGGTATTCATCCGTCGACCGACCGTCGAATCCCAGATGCTCTCGAATTTCTTCCACCGCGTGGATGCGAGATTTGCCGCCGTCGAAGACAACGGTCGATCGTCCCGCCCGCCCCAGGAACAGAGCGGCACTGAGACCTGCGGGTCCCGCACCAACGACGACGGCGTCAATAATTGGTTCCATAAAGTCACCTGCCAATCGGGCCAGCGGCGGCCCGTCCCGCGGTGCAATATAGCGATCTTGATTTCTCGATACAACAAATGTTACGAATTATGTTGCGACGCAGGCTTAATCGCGGTGCCGTACTCAACCTGGCGGGCGGGAGAATATCTCACTTCCCAAGCCCCGAAACGATGCCCTTATGTCAGCGGCCAAAAGCTCGGGCTGCTCCAAGGCTGCGAAATGCCCACCCTTCGGCATTTCAGTCCAACGGCGAACGTTGAAACTGCGCTCGACCCAGGACCGGGGCGGTGCCGGCAACTCCTTCGGGAATTGCGCGAAGCACATCGGTACGGATATCGACGTCACTTCAGGATATGCAAAAGGCTGGAGCCTGTTCTCCTTGTACATTCGTAGCGACGACGCAATCGTGTTTCCGAACCAATAAATCGACACGTTGGTCAGCAGGGTTTCCGCCGATATTACCTTTGTAAGATCGCCGCCGGAGTCCGACCAGCTCGCGAATTTCTCGGTCATCCATGCCAACAGACCGATCGGGCTGTCTGACAGTGCATAGGCCAGGGTTTGAGGCTTCGTGGACTGGAGAAGAGAGTAAGCCCCTTCTTCGGCCGCGAACTTCGCCGCTCTGTCGAGGAAAGCTTGCTCCTCGAGGCTGACGGCCGCGTAGTCGTTTCCAAGGGGAGGCCGGAAGCTGCCGGGAATATAGTTGAGGTGCATGCCGACGACGGACTCGGGATATTTGGCACCCAGCCATGAAGATACGCCTGCGCCGATATCGCCGCCTTGGGCGAGGTATCTGGGATAGCCCAGTCGGTGCATGAGCGTATTCCAGATATCTGCGGTACGTCGCGCACCAAACCCCTGTTCCTGCGGAGCCGACGAGAATCCGTAGCCGGGCAACGAAGGAATGACGACATCGAACGCGTCATCCGGATTGCGGCCATGAGCGCCTGGATCGGTCAGAAGCGGGATGGTTGATACGAACTCGAGGAACGAGCCAGGCCAACCATGGGTCAACAGGAGTGGCCTGGAATTGGAACCGACACCCTTCTTGTGAATGAAGTGAATGTCGAGGCCACCGATGTTCGTCGTGAAGTGAGGCAGTTCATTCAGCAGCGCCTCCACCGCCCGCCAATCGAAATCGTTGCGCCAAATCCGTGCGAGCTCTTGGACCAGCGGCAAGCTCGTCCCGTCTTCATCATCGGGTTGAAATATCCCTTCGGGCAAACGGGTGTTTCGAAGTCGCTGCGTCAGGTCCTCGATCTGCGCATCAGGGATGTCGATGGTGAACGATTGCATTCTGCGACCTCGGTTGATTGGAGAGGATCAGCGATGGGTACGAACATGATCAATCAACACTCTGAGCTTCAGAGGTTGGCGGTGCCGCTTCGGATAGTACAGGTAAAAGCCATCGAACGGTGGGCAGAAGTCTTCCAGCAACGGCACGAGCTTGCCATTTGTCAGGTATGGCTGGAACGTCTCGACCATGCCGAAGGTGATGCCCGCTCCCGCGCAGGCCGTCCGGATCATCAAACCCAGATCGTAGGTCGACAATGCGGGGTCGACCGCGACATCGAAGTCGCGGCCGTTCTCGGTGAATTCCCCGCGGTAAGGAGCGGCATCCGGCCTCGGCCGCCAACCAATGCAGACATGGCCTGTTAAGTCCTGTGAATGCAGGGGAGCGGCTCGCGTGGCCAGATATTTTGGCGAAGCGACCGCGCAATGCCGCTGGGCGGACGACACGGGCACCGCCAGCATGTCCTGTTCCAGGACTTCTCCAAGCCGGACCCCGGCATCGAAGCGGGCCTCGACGATATCGAACTCTGCGTCCGTCATCGTGATGTCGAGATGCAGATCGGGATAGGCTTCCATGAAGCTCGCCAGCAGCGGGCCTGATATGAACCGTTCTGCGATCGTCGACACCGCCATCTTCAGTAGGCCAGACGGCCGTATGCTGACCACTCAGCTCTATTTCCCCGATCATCCGCGTAACAGGAGCGATCGCCTGTTCGATCCCCGGCTCGTCCTGCATATGGGGAGCGATCGCGGCCTCCGTATCGGGCGCTTCGACTTCGTCGTATAGGGATGGACCGAACGGCGTCGCGCGGCGCAATGTCGCGCGTTCTTATTTGGCGGATACGGGACGGTAGTCGCACTCTGAGGTCGGCGAGAAGACTCGGACCGGTGGGCTGCCAGCCGAGATGCTCACATGTCCATGTGCTGGACGCCGGCATATCGAGCCCGGCGAACATCGCCAGCCAGCCGAAGTGGTCCGTCGCCGCCTCCTGCGGCAGCGACACGACCGGCACACCGAGTCCTGCGCCGATAACTTCGGCAATTTCACGCATCGGCACACCTTCCTCGGCAACCGCGTGATAGCGCGCGCCAGCTTCGTGTTCGGCCACGTCACTGATGTGCGCTGCCGGCCAGCGGTTAGCGCCAACGCCATCGACGACATCCGCGGGGAACTGCGCGGCCGACCCTATGACCTGGTCGCGGTCGCCGGCGGTTTTCGGCATCTGACGCGGCCGGCCTATGCCGACGCCATCCGCACCGCTGTCGGCGCCAGCGAGCGCACGATAGACCTCTCGCAGTCGGAGGTGCTCGTCCTGATGACGATCGCTTACTTCCAGCCGATCACGCGGGCGGAGCTGTCCTCCTTCCTTGGCAAGGAAATCAGCCGCGACCTGATCGGCTACCTGCGCGGTGCCGGCGTGATCGCCTCCGGGCCGCGCAGCCCGACGCCAGGTGCGCCCTACACCTATGTCACCACCAAGGCGTTCCTGCTGCAGTTCGGGTTCGTCACACTGCGCGATCTTCCCGACATCGAAGCGCTCGAGGACGCAGGTCTGCTCTCGAAAGAAAAGCTGCTGGCGGGCGACATCATGCCGGCCTTCTCCAGCGACGCGGAAGAGGATGTTGGCCAGACCAGTGATGAACAGGACGCCGCTGTCGAATTCACACCTGTCGATAGCGACACAACCCGAGGCAGCTGCTCGGGCGCCTAGCAGGCTGTTGAAAAAGTGGCTCGCAGCGAGGTTGTGAGCGTGATTCAGTGTCTCCGGAGAGATTCGGAGAACGAGGCATGCGCGGCGGAGACGAACGGTCTGGCGAACTGTTCAGTTATGTTGATCTCGAGGCTCGGGTGCGGCGCGATCATCCATTGCGCCGCATCGGGCGATTGTGAATGAGGCGCGGCGGCGTTAGAGGGGGATTTGGCGGCGCTGTATTCGCCGATGGGGCGGCCTTCGATCCCCAACCGAAATCAGCCCTTGATGCTGGCCGTTACCTCGTCATAGGCCTTGCAGGCCTCGCCCAGTGTCGTGCCGAAGCCGAGCGTCCATAGCCGCCGATTGCGGCAAAACGCAACGCGAGAACTGCATAAAGCTTGTGTAACGCGGCTGCGACATCGCGGCGGCCCGGATTTGAGGCCGCCGGCGTCAACTGCGGCAAAAACTCAGCTGCGAGGCTGCAGCAGCGCCAGCACAGCCGTCGTGGCGGCAAGGACGGCGGTAAGCGTCAAGGGCGCCGTGGCCCCATATGTGTCCACGACATAGCCACCGACAACCGCGCCGACAGTAATGGCCACCTGGAAAGAGACGACCATCAGGCTGCCCGCCGCTTCCAGCGCATCAGGTGCCGCACGGGACAGATTGGTCGGCAGCACCACCGGCCCCATGCCGAAGGCGAAGCCCCAAAGCGTAACGAACCCGAAGGCAACGCCAATGTGCGCCCCCAAAAGCACCAATGCCAGCGCCGCAAACGCCATCAGCGCGGCGGTGACCACGAGAGCCATGCGGATATTGGCATCGGCCATGCGGCCGCCGGCAATATTGCCGATCACAGCGGCGCTGCCAAATCCGAGCAACGCCAAGGCAATTGGCCCGGTGCCAAGGAGCGTCACCTGTTCGAGGAACGGGCGCACATAGACAGAGCCGGCAAAATGCCCCGTCATCAGCAAAACAATGGCAAGCATGCCGAGTTGAATGCCACGCCGCCGTGTCAGCCGAAACACGTCGGCAAGACTGTTGCTTGCTGCCGCAGGCAAGGTCGGCAGGCTAAGCAACTGCAGCAGCATGGCAATCACGGCCAGCCCCGCTGTCATGGCCATGGCGCTGCGCCATCCCAGCCAGTCGCTTATCAATGCACCCATCGACGGCGCGGCAATGGTGGCGAGTGAGACGCCGAGGGTAACGATAGCCATGCCCCGACCCGTCGCATTGGCGCCAACCAGCCTCGCTACGACGGCAACCGAAAGTGCCCAGAAAGCGCTAAGCGCGATCCCCAGCCCGGCCCGGCCCAACAACAACAGCCAGAAATTGGGCGCCAACGCCGCAAGAATATTGGACGCGACCGCCAAGGCCATGAGGCCAACCAGCACCGTCTTGCGGTTCAACCGGCCGATGAGAACATTGCTCAACATGGCCGTCACGGCGCCGACGGAAGCGGTGGCGGTGACGACCTGGCCGGCCGTTCCCTCGCTGATGCCGAGGTCGCGCGCCATCGGCGTCAACAGACCTGCCGGAAGGAATTCGGCTGACACCAGGGCAAAGCTGGTGGCCGCCAATGAAATGACCGCGAACCAGGTGGCCACGCTCCATGTGGCTGGCGCATCGGCATCAAGGCCAATCGCGGCCTCTTCAAGCTGTAATGTTGTGTCAGTCACGGGAAGATCTCCAAAGTTTAGAGGTCTTCATAGACGAGTCCGCCCGGATGATATGTGTCTCAGAATCCGAAATTCATATCTATTCGTCCGGGAATTGTGCGGCGCACAACACCCGGCGAGACATTGGTGATGCGCTTGAATGCTCGCGCGAAGGATGCTTCCGAATCGTAGCCCAAACGGGTAGCGACTTCGGCAACCGACAAGCCGTTTTGGCCCAGCAACTCGCGGGCAAGCTGCATGCGCAGGCGGGCGAGATAATGTGCAGCACCCTCCCCCAGGACAGCGCTGAAGCGCTCGGCGAAAATCGATCGCGATTGGCCTGCCACGCTAGCGAGGCTTCCCAGCGTCCAGTTGTGGCCGGGATCTCGGTGCATGGCTGCCAGAGCCCGGCCAATATGGGGGTCGCGGATGGCTGCGAGCCAACCGGTGGTCGAGGCTCCGTTGCAATTGACCCAGCAGCGGATGAGCCTGGCTGTCAGCAAATCCGCCATACGCGACAAGATGGTGGCGCTGCCCATCTGCGGTTGCGCGGCCTCCACCGTCATAGCCGCCAGCAAAGGACCTACGACAGGGTCATTGCCAGCCACGTCGCAACCCTTGATGACAGACGGCATCAACGTGATCAATGGGTTGAGCGCACAAGAGCCCAAGGCCATGGAGCCGCAGAAAAGGGTGCTTGTGGCGCCCGTTCCTTCCCGCACCACTTCGCATACGTTGCCCCCCAACTTGATCACCTGGCAACCCTCAAGCGAGTCGCCTACCACGTCCGGCGCACTCGCCAGCCGGTGGCCGATGCCTTGCGGCAGCAGCACCAGATCGCCATCGCGCAACTCCTGCCAGCCTTGGCTGTCGGTATGAATCCAGCATGGACCCTGGCCGACAAAATGAAACCGAAGCAGCTTTTGTTGCGGAAATTCTATGCTCCATGGATGTCGGAGTTCGCAGCGGCCATAGTTGACACCAGTCAAGCGAAAGTCTTGCAGAACTTCGCTGAGCGCATCCATCGGGATATTTGGCAGCGAAGACGGTCGAGACGAATGGTCAAGCATTTGGCAGATATAAATGCCGAACGTCCGGCAAGCAAGTGGGGACCGTCGTTTCACCAGAGGAATCGCTGCAACGGCACGTACCCTTCCTGGCAGGCTTCTCGCCCTTGCCTCCCGCTCCCAGTGCATGCAAGGAGTGCTGCAAGACACTGGGACAAGAGGCATGGCGGCGGAAGCATCGGGTAGCGATCTCGTTCAGGTGGTGGCGCTGCTTGCCGCAGGGGTCGTCGCCGTTCCGATCTTCAGAACGCATGGGACTGGGCTCGATCCTGGGCTACCTCGTCGCCGGCGTCGTCATCGGCCCGTTCGGATTTCGTATTTTTTCCGAGTCGGAAGTAGTTAATAACCGTCCTCCGGTAATCTTGGTTTAATTATATGGCGTGCTGCACCAAACCAGTCCAGCGCCCATGGCGAATAGCACAAGGGCGAGCGGGCCCTTCGAAGACGGCTTAGTTTGAGAAGCAACTAATTGCGACGGCACGCTAGGCACTGGCTGTCGCTTCGACGAAACAACCTTTGAATAAGAAAGTCCGGTGCCCGGGATGCTCGCACTGAGGCGCTTTTTGCCTGTTGTGCTAACTGTATATCCAAGCCCTTTCGGTCCAACCCGCACACTGGCACTTTTCGCGTTGAGATTTATCCGGACTCCCGGCGCATCCTTACAGATTGGGGTAACCTCGACATTGACGCTGGTAATGGCTTGCGAGTGAAGGGGCTGATTGGCCCAACGGGCGATGGAGACTACCAACGGGTAGTCTTCAACCGGCACCTCATGGATCTTGATCGATGTCCCCGTACGATCCAACAGCAGAAGCAAAGGAGTCATCCCCCCGTCCGATTTGCTCGCGACGGCGGCAACTCGCTGAACATCCGCATGGCTGTTAACGCGAACATTGAAGAGTATTCGGCCTCCAGATTTATCGGCGCAGTCGCCTGCTACGGAATCGAAGCTGGCCGCCGGAAAGTCTGCAGCTTGGACAATCATCTCGATCAAAACCGTCTCAAGTTGTGGCGTGCTACCATCCAGCAACGTAGTCGGGAGACTCCCGCATAAATCAAGCAGGCGTCGTGGCGTATCCCCGGAGATCATCGGCACAGGCGGTCGGGAATGAGTTTTCGTGTGATTACGGGCAGCATTCGAAGCAGGCGAGATTCTAGAGCTTGTCTCGGACCCTGAACTCACTCTGGTGTTGGCGTAGGCCCGGCAAGAAGCTCGCCCCTTGTTCGGCCCCGCCGCAACAGAGCTTCTGCCGGAAATCCCTGCGGAGCACGTTCGCCGCGCAATGTGCGATGCATTTCCTTCACTGCTACGCCCTCAAACTCGTACCGCTTACCGCCGGCGACGAACCACACCGAGAGGGTCCTTCTATCCAGATCATATTCCATCTTGCGGATCGATGTGGAGGGCATGACGGCGGCTCGATTCGAAAAGCAATCAACGAGCGGAGAGGCCGTCGCGTTCCTTGTGACTGCGGTGGTGCGCTGAGGCACAAGGCGCAATGCGGAGCGCCAGCCGCCGCGATCAGCGCCTCGTCGAGAACCACTTCAGCTTCGCCGAGCGCTGGTAGCTTCATCTGCTTGCCGTTCTTACTTGCCAGGAACGACATGCAGCGGTCGCAGTATGCCATGCGCGGCACTTCAATATGTCGCCGTATGTCGCCGCGTCCGATGGCCAGGAAGCGGGCCAGTGCCAGTTGGACTTTGTAATGGAGCGGCGCAGCGGCGAGCGTCCACGGGCCGTTTTCCTTGCGCCGGTCTTCCGCGATCTTGGCCTTTCCCACGCATCGCTGCAGGATTTTCGCGAGGTGAATTGAGGGCCGCTGCGTCGCTGATCCTCTGGGAATGTCAAGGGCCGTTCGGCGGGCTTTGCTCCGGAACAATGTCTTCTTCCGAAAGTTTTTCCTTAAGTAGCAAAGGAGATTCGAAATGTCAGAAAGTCGGGAATGGTTTGTCCAATGGCTTAGAGACGCTCATGCCATGGAAGAGCAGGCAGAAACGATGTTGAACGGGCAGTTGAGTCGTATCGAGAATTATCCCGAACTGAGCGACCGAATCCGACAGCACCTCGACGAGACCAAGCAGCAGGCTGCCCGGCTGAAGACTTGTCTCGATCAGATGGACGAGGGTTCATCCACGATGAAGGATGCTGGCGGCAAGCTGACGGCGATGGCGCAATCGCTGAGCGGCGTCTTCGCCGGAGACGAGGTGATGAAAGGATCGCTGGCGAGCTACACGTTCGAGCACATGGAAATCGCCTCCTACACGATCCTGATTGCCGCTGCTCGATCGCTCGGCGAAACCGAGGTTCTTCGGGCTTGCGAAGAGAACCTGCGAGAGG
>NZ_AYVY01000047.1 GCF_000503055.1 Mesorhizobium sp. LSHC420B00
AAAAGTTCGAGCGGGCGGTCTGCCTCGCGGTCGCGCAAGCCTCGGTGGAGGCCTGCCGGCTGGCCGCCGACATCGCCCGGAACGCCGCCCGGCTTGCCGCGGCGGCGCCCAAGCTCAGGGCGAAAGGGGCGGGGGAGGCGATCAGGTTGCTTCTCGACGAGGACGCCGTGCCCGGCTCGCTGCAGACGCCCCATCTGTCGCGATGGGGCGCGCGGCGCCTGTTCGAGCGGCTGACCGGTCTCGGCGCGGTGCGCGAACTGTCCGGCCGCGCCACCTTTCGCATCTACGGGCTGTGATGATGGCGGCGCGTCCGACGAAGGCTCGCCGAGGAAATGGGGATGGGCAACGACTGTTGCTTGACCGAGATCTCGACCACCTGCCGCCGGAGGTTCGGTGGCGTGAATGGATGGGGCGGGTCGAGGCCGTCATTTTCGCTTCCCACCAGCCGGTGTCGCGGGAGGTTCTTGCGCGGATGGTGGGCCGCGACTGCAATCTCGATCTTCTGATCGACGACATCCGCGCCGAACTGCGCGGCCGACCCTACGATCTAGTGGCGGTCGCCGACGGCTGGCAGCACCGCACCCGGCCGGCTTTTTCAGACGCTATCCGCGCCGCTTCGGGCGTCAGCGAACAGACCGTCGACCTGTCGCAATCGGAAGCGCTGGTGCTGATGACGGTGGCGTATTTCCAGCCGATCACCCGCGCCGAGCTGTCCGGTTTTTTCGGCCGCGAGATCAGCCGCGACCTCATTGGCAATCTGCGCGGCGCCGGCTTCATTGCTTCCGGACCGCGCGCGCCGCAGCCGGGGGCGCCCTACACCTATGTGACGACGAAGACCTTCCTGTCCCACTTCAGCTTCGAGACGCTGCGCGATCTCCCCGACATGGAGAAGCTCGAGGACGCCGGCCTGCTCGACAAGGCAAAACTGCTCGCCGACTTGTCCGGCGCGCTCGGCATTGTCAGCGAAGACGCAGAGGCGGAGGAGCAGGGGCTGCCATGACGCCACCGCCATTCGGGGAAGACACGATCCGTGCCCTCGCCACCGAGGAATCCTTCGCGCGCGGCAAAAGCTACTTTCGCAGCGGGGCTGTTTCCGAACTCGTGCGCCGCGGCGATGTCCTGACCGCGCAGGTCGAAGGCAGCGAATTCGCGCCTTACGTCGTGTCGGTCAGGCTCCGCGATGGCGGCGTCGCCGACACGCGCGGCGTGATCGAGACACGCTGCTCCTGCCCCTACGACTGGGGCGGCGCCTGCAAGCATGTCGTCGCCGTGCTCCTGAAGTTTGTTGCCAAGCCGGGCGAGGTCGTGGAAAGGCTTCCGCTCGCGGACATGCTCCGGGACCTCGATCGGGCGGCGCTGGCGGCGCTGCTGATCAGCCGGGCCGAGGAGGATCCGGGCTTGGTGCTCTGGCTCGAGGCGGAACTGGCCGTCGGCGCGCCGGACGGATTTTTGGCGGGTGCGCGTCGCACCGCCGTCGATCCGAAACCGATCAGACGGCAGGCTGAGGCGCTGCTGTCGGGGCGCAATTCCCGAAGACGCGGCTGGAGCGACGATGTCCCCGCGATCGACGAGGACGGCGTCGCGGCGCTGATCGACAAGGCGAGGCCTTTCCTCGAGGCGGGTGACGGTCGCAACGCCCTCGCCATTTTGGAGCCGGTCACCGAGGCCCTGGTGCCCGCATGGCTCGAACAGGCCGACTGGGACGAAACGCTGCACGAGTTTTTTCCCGTGCTCGGCCAACTGATCGCCGAGGCGGTCCTGATGAGCGATCTCGCACCTGGCGAACGCGACGACCTGATGGCGCGGCTCGATGTCTGGCAGGGCGAACTCGACGGCTACGGCCTCGACGACCATCTGCAGGTCGCGATCGATGCGCTCGAACAGGGCTGGGATGAGATCGGTCTTGCGGACGTGATGGCCGGCCGGGGACGAACCTGGCCGCTCTCGGGCCTGGGCGACTGGATCATGGAGCGGCTGACGGAAGCCCGGCTGCGGGTGCTCGATATCGGCGGGCGGGCGGAGGAATTTCTCAACCTCGCCAGAGCGGCGGGACGGCATGGCGATCATGCCGCGATGCTCGTGCGGCTGGCACGTGTCGCGGAAGCTGCCGCTTATGCCCGGAAACAGTTTCGCTCCGCCGAAGAGGTTCTGCTGCTCTCACAGGTCTTGAAGGAGGCGGGACAGATCGACGAGGCGCTGGAACTGGCCGAATGGGGTCTGACGCTGAAGGCGGAAGAGGACCGCTCCTATGGGATTGTCGGTCTCGCGCGCTGGCTGCGCGATTGCGCCGCCGCGCTGGCCAGGAGAGAACCCGCATTGACGGCGGCGGGCGCCGCTTTCGAGCACAGTCTGTCGCTCGATGATTTTCGGGCGGCCGAGACCCTGGCCGGACCGGAATGGACGGCGATGCGCGCCCGCCTTCTCGCGAAGCTGGCGGCGGCGAAACACGCTCACGACCGGACCGAGATTTTCCTGAACGAAGGCAGGATCGACGAGGCGGTGCGGTCCGTCGACGTCGAGAACGTTTTGCGCAATCCGTCCAATACGGTTCTTATGCGCCTCGCCGAGGCGGCGCACGCCAGCCATCCCGACTGGGTCATCGATGTCTGCGAGCGCATGGCCGTCAACGTCATGGATTCGGGCCAGGCCGGATTCTACGAACTGGCGGCGCAGTGGCTGGAAAAGGCGGTGCTCGCCTATGATGCGGCGGGCCGGTTCGACGACTGGATCGAAAGAATCGACAAGCTTATCGAAAAACACCGGCGCAAGCACAAGCTCAAGCCGCTGCTCCAAGCGTTGCGCCCGGGCGCATAGGCATGGCCGGACGGCCTTGGAGAGCCAAACCGCCATATCGTCGCACGAACGCGGCAACATCGTCGATAGACCCTGACCGACGCTATTCCAGACGGTAGCCAAGGGTCCGATATCCGGTCCGCCGCTTCGCGGCCATACGCGCCAGAACCTGCACGGCCCCGTCGACATAATCATAGACGAGAACGTCGGACTTGCCCTGATGTTCGCGATGCAGGCGCCCGACATACTGGGCGAGCGTCCCCTTCCACGAGATCGGCATGGTCAGGAACAGCGTGTCGAGCCGATGGTCGTCAAAGCCTTCTCCGAGATAGCGGCCTGTCGCCAGAATGAGCCGTTCCTGATCGTCCGATACGCGAAGGGCAGCCTCGGCCGCATTGCGGTCCGCAGCCTTCATGCCGCCGCGCAGGACCACGAGATTGCGAGCAAACTTGGCAAATCGCGCCTGCAAGCGTTCGAGATGATCCCGCCGTTCGGTCAGCACGACCGGCGACCGCCCCGCTTCCAGCGCCTTCAGCACGTCGTCGAAGATCAGATCGTTGCGGGGCTCGTCCACAGCAAGCGCGGCATAGATTGCTGGCATCGAGGGGCGTTCCATGTTCGCAAGGGAAAGCGGAAGCTGGAATGTGGTCGATCGTTCCAGGACACGGTGGCTCAATGTGCTTTCGATTGCCTGGTGGCGCGCACTCGCGCGATACCGGACCGGTCCGCATTGCATGAAGATGATCGGATGGTGCCCGTCCTTGCGCGCGACAGTCGCCGACAGGCCGAGGACGTATTTCGCCTTGGCGCGCCGCGCCACCAGCTCGAAGCTTGCTGCGGACAGATGATGGCACTCGTCTACGACGAGATGGCCGTAGTCGGCCACCAGATCCGAAACTTCGCCGCGCCGGACAAGGCTCTGGATAAGCGCGATGTCGATAATGCCTGTCGGTTTGCGGCGCCCGCCGCCAATGACGCCGATATGCTGCGGGTCAATTGCGAGGAAGGCTTTCAGACGTTCGACCCACTGGGCGAGCAGTTCTCGGCGGTGCACGAGGATCAGCGTGTTGCGGGCGCGCTGCGCGATCAGTGCCGCGGTGACGACCGTCTTGCCGAATGCCGTGGCGGCAGCTAGCACGCCAAAGTCGTGCGCCGCCAGCGCTTCATTGGCTTCGACCTGCCTGCCCCTCAGCGCGCCGAGAAACCGTGTGCCTTCGGGAAGCGAAGCTCCCGATTCCCGGCGATCCTCCAGGTCGACGTCACCGCCGTGATTCCGGATCAGGCCGATCACCTCGTCCAGACAGCCGCGCGGCAGGCCGACATGACTCGGATGCACCTCCGCGCAGGAAATGATCCGGGGTTTGCCGAAGGTCGACAGGCGCATGGCCTGGGCGCGATAGAACTCCGGATTCTGGAAAGCAGCCAACCGAATGAGCCGCGCCACCATGGTGGCGGGCAGGCCGGTGCGTTCGACATAGGCCTGATCCGCGAGCACGATCTTGATTCGGTCTGGCAGCGGCTCGGTGACTACGATCGGAGCACGCCTGGAAGGCGTCATCCGCCAGGGCTCATCCGCTGCTTCGTCCTCGACCGGCAATCGCACGCCGAGCACGCGGCCCCGCATCTCCGCCTCGTCTACCAAGCGGCTCACCGCGTCGGCGGGCAGAAGCGGCAATGACGACAGGAACGCCCACTGGTCGGCATAGGGACGCAGATCTCGATCGACAAAGACGCTGTTGCCCTGTTCCCGCGCGCGCCGCTGCAGCGGAAGGGCGATGAGGTTCCCGAATCCGCCAATAGGCATGGTGTCCTGGCTTGGAAAGAAGCGGTCGTAAGAAGCAACGCCGATTTCCGGGCGTCGCTCCATGGTCTCGGTCACGAGGAGGGAGCCGAGCTGTCGCGCGGTGCGCGCCGGGATCGGTTCGGAGAAGAAAATCCAGAGATGCCCGCCATTGCCGGACCGCGACCGCTCGAGCGCGGAATCAATGCCCTTGGCATCGCAAGTTTCCATCATGGCGATTGCATCCGCGGACCAACTCTCGCCGTCGAAATCAGCCGCCAGGAACCAGCAGGTTTCGTCGAGCAGCAGCGGGTAGACCCCGGCAACGAAGTTCTCGGAGCCGCGTCGCGACCCGGTCGCGCCACGCAGATGGTTTTCAATTACGTCGTCGGAGACCGGAATGAAGGCCTGACGTGGACATTCGCCACATTTTACCCGCGGCTTGCCGCAGATTCCCTTCACCCACTCATTGGCGCAGGCCGGCGCATAGCCCGACCGCCCCGCCTTCCTGTTTTCCCAGCGGACCGGATGCACGTCCGATCGGCCAGCAAATAGGCGGCGGAACAGAGCAATTTTGTCTACCGCCGTTGACGCATTGGTGACCGGCGCGGCTTCGGCGAAAGGCGCGGACAGGTCCGCCAAGGGGAGCAGTGCCTGTGGCTGATCAAGCTCGACAAGTCTTGCTTCAAGGGCTCGTCGCTCCGCAGCCAGCGATTCCAGGCGGGCACGGATACGGTCAATCTCATCGTCTCTTTCAAAATCGCATTTCGACACAGCCTGAACCACTGTCTGTCAATCAAACGCCAGATATGTCAGCTCGGCCTCCAACAGGCCGATATGCTCTGGTACCATGACCACCTAACTGCCGTTCTCTAACACGTCGATAAGCGCCAATCAGGGCAGAAAGATCGACGCCCTGGATATCAATCGTCCTTTGGGGAGCTTCGTCCTCGATCATGACACGCTTGCGCATCCACTGGCAGAGCGGTTGCAAGGCTGCAGCAAGGCTACCGGCGGCGAGAATGCGCTGACGCCAGAAGATGATTTCGAAAGCCTCCGTCCCGGCCGTCAGATGATCGTGACATTCTTCTGCTATTTGGTCGAAACAGCGGATGCGCGCGGCTGAAGATAGGTTGATCAGCGTCCTGGCCGAGCCGGGATCAACGGCCGTCGGAAGGCTGAGGAGTCGCGCGATCAGCGAACTCTTTGCGAGAAAGCCCTTGGCGGCCTCCATGCGGAGCATGTCATGAAGGCAGCGCTCGAAACGCCGCGTTGCCGCTTTCACGCTGACTTTCGCGGCTGTTCTCAGGTCGAAATGGCAAGTGGCGCAATGATGCTGCGGAATAAGGCCCGATTGATTAAATGCTGCAGTGCCGCTGCCGCAAGACGGACACCGGTCACGCAGCCCGCAGCCGTGCATCGGGCAGGAGATACTGCTCGCCATCCGCCACCGCCGGCGGAAGTAAGGCGCCAAATCGGAGGTGAGGCACTGAGGGCAGAATTGCAGCCAGGTCGAGCGCCCTCGGTGGCCGGTCTGGCGCAGTGGTAGCAGGAGGCGCGTGCGCTCATCCTGCGCAAGGGTCATTGCAGCCAAAGTGTCTCGCGCAACTCCGGAATAGTGATGAAGCAGGCGCGCCGCGCCATCCGGCAGCGCAAGATCGAGCCGCGCCGACCACATGCCGCCGTCTATCCCGAAAACGTCGGCAAAATGGCGCGGTGCGATGCCATTGGCGAACGCCAGGCGATTGAGCCAGCTCGATAGCAGCTCATCCGCTTGCGGCACGACCACGACTGGCCAGCGGTCGGAATGAATCTCCCGGTAGTGCGACTGCACTTCGATCGCGAACTCGGCCGTGCCGGTCATAGCCGCTATAGCAGGGCTTCGCGCACCGGCGCCTGACGACGGGCCGAGAGTGGAATGTGGCCTAACCGATCGATCATCGCCATCGAGATGCACTCGGCGCCGGATCGGACGGCGACCGCCGCCGCCTTGGTGAGGATGGCGACGACCTCGCCGATCAGGCCCTCCGAGAGCGAAAAGATCTTGCGCGCCATCTCTTCCTCCGACAGGTCGGAGCTTTTGGCGAGCGGCAGGGCCGCCTCGAGACTGTCGAGGAGCGCCAGATATTCTTCGCCATAGCGCCACCGCGGGACCGCGCACAGCTCGAACCGGCTCGCCATTTCATCGGTCGCATTGATAAAGTCATAGACGGCGACCTCACCGATCAGCACCGGCGAGATGTCGTGAATCCGGCCAAGCCGACGCAGGAAGGCGAAGATCGCCTCGACGTCGCGGGTGCGGCCGCGTAACGCGTTGTGGAATTCGTCGAAGATCAGGATTCGGGGCGCGAGGCTGGCGAGCAAGTGATCGAGTTGCGCAGCCTTCCGACCACATTGCGGACGTTGCCGATCGGCGCTTTCAGCGCCTGAAGGACGCTGGCATAGAAATGGGCAAGCCCCGCGCCCTCGTGGGTTTGCACGATCCAGACCCGTTGCGTCGGAGACATCCTCAAATGCTCGATTGCGAATCGCTCGGCGACCATCGTCTTGCCGTTGGCGTAAGGACCAATCAGCATCAGGCCGCCGGTGCGCAGTGCAGCCGGACGGGAAAGCAAGTCGGCCAACCGCTCATGAGCGTCCAGCGCCGCGTGATGGCCGATCCAGCGCGGCGAGCGGATGAAGGCGATCCGCTCCTCGATGTTTCCATCGAGATAGGGCCGTACATGGTCGAGAAGATGATCGGCCATTCACGCGCTACCATTCTTCGATCGGCAGCCGCCGCTTTTGACGCACCGGGTGCTCCACCGGGGCCGGCGGCACCGGCGCCATTGCCTCATAAGGCTTGGAAGCTCCCGCCGCATGGCCAGCGCGAACGGCGTTGCGCAATTCCGTCTTCTTGTGCTTGGCGGTTCCGGCAACGGACGCAATCTCACGGCGGAGCTGGACCTTCTCGACATTCGACCGGGCATTCGCCATCCGGCGGTTGGCGCGGTCGCTTTCGTGCTCCCACAGGGTGACCGGCGTCAAAATCCCGTCACGGCGCCGGACCGAGCGAAAGGCGACACCTGCGGGGTCGCGGACATAGACATGACTGATGTCGCGCGGATCGTAACGAATCTCCAGCTTGCCCAACCGGTCGCGTTCGGGAACGAACGAACCGAGCCATGGCGCGTAATAGAACAGGGCAAACATGCTGATGCCTTGCGGCGTCAGGCGCCGTTCGGCACCCGGCAGAAACGTCAGCAGGACGTCATGCGCGTCGTAATTGAAGCGCGGATTATCCACCGCGTGTGCCTGCCACTCGGTAAGCGGCACTTTTAGCGTCTTGGCGTTCTCCTGGAGATTGTGATCGACGACAGCAAGCGCGACGCAACGCTCGAGATCGGCAAAGCTCAGGCAAGCACGTTTCTCGGACGGATATTCGTCACGGTCGGCCACCGATCGTCCGGTCGATCCCGGGTGCGTAGCAAGCACGGCATTGAGCTTGCCCAGCAGACGCTCGACCACACCACCCTGATGGACGCGGCCGCGGTCACGATATCGGATGCCGATGCCGTATTCCTCGCAGCCGCGCTGAAACGCCCGCCCCTTGAACTCCTTGGCCGAGTCCGTGACGAGTCGGCGTGGTCGGCCGAGCATTGGCCAGTCATGGTCAAGGCCGCGTGCGGCCATCCACTGCTCCTTCGGGCACATTGCGTGCGCAAGACAGAGTGCGACGGAGAGGGAAGACGGCTTTTCCAGGGACAGGCAGAAACCCAGAATGCAGCGCGAGAACACGTCGGTGAGGATGGTCAGGTAGGCGCGGCCGACGAAAATGCCGGCACCGTCGACCACCTCGACGAAGTTGATGTCGGTCGGCGTGTGATCGATCTGACAGACGTCGAGCGGGCGCGGGGCATGGATATAGCCCGGCCGCGGCTTGAGGCGACGAAGGTGCTTCGGGTTGGCTGACCGCCCCTTGGCAATCTCTTCCGGCGTGAACAAAGCCGGGATGCGGCGCGCGGCGGCAATGTAGGACGGCGGTCGAAGGCCGGCCTCCTCGCAACGCGCGCGGATTTCGGCGACGACAGGGGCAAGCGGCGGCGCTTCCAGAACAAGCCACTGCTCGCGCAATGTCGCAGCAATGATTTCCTCGATCTTCGACGGCAACCGCTTCCGGCGTGTGTTGCCCGTTTTCGGCAAGAGCACCGTTACTGTTCGGTCGTCACGATAGCGCGCCAGGAGATTGTAGATCTGACGGGTCGACAACTGCAGCTCAGCCGCTACGCGAGCAATCGCCGATCGGCGCGGCGCGGAACCATCGAGGACCTTGTCGAGTTCGCTCGCTATCCGCCGCGCCTGCGACCAGTGGTCGTCGGTCGCAGTTCGGGACGCGGCCGAAGGCCCCTTTTGCACCAGCTTCTGCAAGGCGGCACCCCATGATTGAAATTCTTAGCGAGAAATCAGTCGCGCAATACCACCCAAAGCCAACGCGGATATGACATTCGCAGGATTGAAATCCGCAAGTAAAAGCCACAACCGCGGCACTGACCCGCCTCGACGAGCGGCTGGCCCGCTCGCCCGTCCGCGACGGCTTTGTCGAACGCCAGAACTTTGCAGATGCCGCCGCCGCGCTGTGGATCGAGGGCGAGCTCGTGCACCTTGAGGATCTCGTCCTGCACGACGCCCATATGGACATCCGCACCCCGACCCATGAGCTCACCCGGGCACATGCGGTGCTGCGCGCCCGCCGCCACATTTTTGCGAACAAGCCGAACTGGGCGCTCGGCCGCGACGGGCTTTTGGCGCTGACTGGCCGCGGCGGCGCAGCTGCGGAGCCGGCGCAAAAAGGCCGCGACGGCGAGGGTGCCTGGCCTTCTGAAGAGGGCGTCGATGAGGGGGGGTCGTCGGCCGAGCAGGACGCGTTGGCGCACGAGTTCGCCGAAATCGACGCCTTGCTCGCCCGATCGACAAAGGTGCTCGCCGGCATCGAGGCCGGTCCAAAAAGGCCGATCGCGAACGACCGGCCGGCGCTGGTCTACGACCTCGACTGGGATGAGGATGCACGGCTGGTTGAATGGCAGGCAGTGCTGCAGGCAACAATCGACCTGCCCGCCGTGCTGCGCGTCGCGTTGCTTATCGACGCCTGGACCGAGATCGAGGTCTTGCAGCACGCGCCATGGCTCGGGCCGCTTTTGGCCGCGGCCCTGCTGCGTCAGACCGGCACGACCGCCAACCATCTCGCCAGTCTCTCTGTCGGCTTGCGCGCTATCCAAAGGGACCGGCGGCGCGCCCGTGAGAAAAGTGTGCGGCTGCTCGCTGTCCTCGAGACCATCCACGCGGCGGCATCGGCCGGGCTGAAAGAACATGACCGGCTGGTGCTGGCGCGGTGCCAGCTGGAGCGGCGCTTGCGGTCGCGGCGGACGAACTCGCAACTGCCGCGGCTGATAGACTTGGTCCTGGCGCGGCCGCTGGTGTCGACGGCCATGGTCCAGAAGGAACTGGAGGTCAGCCGGCAGGGTGCGCAGGATCTTGTAGGTGCGCTCAATCTGCGCGAAATCACCGGCCGAAAGCGGTTCCAGGCCTGGGCCGTTGTCTGATGACCGGGAATGCAGCGCGTTCTCGGCGTCCGTGCGTCGCCGCCGGCCCGTCGGGCCCTCGATCACCTCCAGCCGACCGGCATAGCCGTCGCTTGAGGCGTCCAATTGGACGCCCATTTTGCCGTCTCTATCCATGCAGTCACCTCCGTCCAAATCAGAGGATTCTTCGCATGGTCAGGCCAGGCTGAGCAGGGCCGGAATCGAGGGGGTCGGATGAGCGCTTACAGGCGTTCACACACGAGAAAGAATGGTTCGCTGCCATCGTGCGGGCGGCGACGGCTGCGGAAAGCTGCCTGGAAGCCAATCTTTGAATCTGGCGACATGTAACGCCTGGCACCGGATACTCAGATCAGGCCGCAGGCGGAGTAGCATTCGCCGTCGGCGAAAACCGTTGTCGAGAATTTCGGAGCGGGATTTCTGCGCCGATCTGCAGGGCTTCCTTGATCAGGCCACCCGGACTTTGAAGAACGACGGATATCCGCTCCTTTTTCTCTACCAGCTCGTGGAACCGATCGGTGGCGCCATCGGTGATCTCGCCCTTGATGCTGATAATTTCGAGGTCGCCCGGGAGATCGAGAAGTTCGACTTCGGCGGCTATCGCTGAACTTGAAAAGATTGCCAGCCCCATCATCGCGCAGACGGCTGCCCAACGCATCATAAAATTCAAGAACCCCCGTTGCCCAGCCTATTCTCTACCAAAGCGGTGGCGCTGATCAATGGTCAGTCTTTGGTAAACCCACGTCTGCTACAGGTCTGTACCTTCACGGGGGATGGGCATGACCGGATGATGGACCAATCGTCTAACGCAGGCACATGGCAGGTCACTCGCCTCCTGGTTCTCAAACGCGACAACTACCGCTGCGTGGCCTGCTCGACACCCGTGAAATCCGCCGAGGCTGATGTTCACCATCTCCTGCCGCGGTCAATGGGCGGAAGTGACGAACTCTCGAACCTCATCACCCTCTGCGATGGGTGCCACGCATCTCATCATCCAAATCTTGCAGGCGGACTAGCACGCAGGGTTATCGAAAGATGGGCGGTCAGGCTGGCCAGATGGCTGGATACTGACGGTCAGTATTCGGAAGCGGTCGCGAATTTCGGCCCGGCTCTCCGTCTCTTCGGGTTGGATCGGTTCCGCCAAGGGCAACTGCCGATCGTTCTGGCTGCCCTGTCAGGCAAATCCGTTCTCGTCGTCAGCCCAACCGGATCCGGCAAGACGCTGTGCTTCCAACTTCCTGCGGTTCTCCGTTGCGGTCTCACCATGGTTGTCAGTCCGCTGAAGACCCTGATGGCGGAGCAGGTATCGGACCTACTCGCCAAAAAGATTCCGGCCACCTTCATCAATAGCGATCTGAATGCAGAAGAGAAGCAAACGCGGTTTTCGTTGCTCGGCCAATCCGCGATCAAATTGCTGTATCTCGCACCCGAGCGGTTTTTCGTCCGCAGCGAGGAAGAGCGACAGCGCCTCAAGCAAACGAAGCCAACATTCCTGGTCGTCGACGAAGCCCATTGCGTCGACCAATGGGGTCGCGATTTCCGAACTGAATACGGCCGCCTACGTGAGGTCAGGGAGAAATTGGGATCGCCACCCGTGCTCGCATTTACTGCGACGGCAGGGAGGGAGATGCAGGAACGCATCCTGGCTTCGCTTGGTGTTGACGATGCCGTAGTTTTCGTCCGGGACGTAGACCGCCCCAACATCGCGCTCGCCCGTTGGAGGTGTGCGACCGAACACAGGGCAACGGAAATCGCTACTCTGCTCAGATTGCCTCAGCTCCGCGGCCAGAAGGCGATGATCTTCGTGCCGTCGGTAGCAGTCGGCGAGCACTTGCAGCAGGCACTATGCGATGGCGGGCTTGATGTCCCGTTGTACCATTCGAAGCTGGGAACCTCTTGGGATCGTCAGGAACTCGTGAAAAGATTCCTCGGGCAGAGCAGACCGTCAGTCGACCAGATCATTTGCACGAACGCGTTTGGGATGGGTCTCGATGTCCCGAACGTCCGCCTGGTGATCCACTGGCAGCAGTCGGCCTCTGTCGAGGATCAACTGCAAGAATTCGGCCGCGCGGGCCGGGACGGAAGGCCCTCTGTGGCTGTCATGTTCCACAATGGCTCAAGTGTAAACCGCGACGTCTCGCGTCTTCGATTCATGGCCGAGAAAACAGTCGCATCGACTGATGTCTTGATTGTCGATCGCGAACACAGGCTTGAACAACGCTTCCGCCAGATCGACCAGGTGAACGAGATGATGAGGTCGCAGAGCTGTATGAGAGAGGCGATCTCGACCTACTTCCAAGGCCCGAAATCCAGGGAACGTCCGAGTCTGTCAGTCAGAATTCTCGACTGGGTATTCGGGAGCCGCTCGCCCACAATGGGATTTCGAGCTTGCTGTGATCATTGCGACCGGGCCGAAATCAAGAGGCGTGGCATGAGCGGATACGTTGCCGGGGTTCTCAGCTAGCGATCTATGCGCCCTAGCCGATCTCGATCGTCTACAGATTTGTCAGCCGCCCGGATGATGCCTTTGGCAACCGGACGCTGCCCGATCCAGCTCACGGGTATCTTTGCCAAGGCCACCTTCTCGGGGCCCTTGAAGATGACCTCACCCTTGAGGCTGTCGAAATCGATGTCGAAAAGCAGCAGGTGATCAGTACTCGTGTCCATATGCCGAAAGACCGGTCCGCGTCCGTACCGGTTGCCTTCACCTGAACGGATCGCCCGTCAGCCGCATGGCAAACGATGACATGCCGCCTTGGATGACCGGGAAAGCGGCTGTCCGATTGGCAAGCTGACGGCCGACACGTACCAAATCGTGGTGAAAAAGGGGCTTCTCGAGTGAAGCAACGGGAAAGCTGTACGGCTTCATAATTCTGTTGCCGGGGCTCAGATAGATGTGATTGTGTCGACGAAGGGTCGGGCTTGGGGATGGCGAATGCTTCGGACAGTAGCGATGTATCTGGTTTTGATGCCGGTTCCGCTTTCGCACAATCCGCAGAGACTGCCGCCTTTCTCTTTAGCGGGATCTCCGACACCGGGAGTGAACCCGTCACTGAAATGTTTAGGGCACGCAACCTCGAGCGATTGTCGGAAGAACCACCAACCCTCCAGACGCAGATCGACATGATCAATCGGCAAACCCAAGAGACTGTCTATCCGCCTCTCAGCTCGAGCACGGTCTATTGGCCACAGAAGGACGGCGTACCTTACGAGTATCGGCAGGATCCCGGCTTCGGATGCGGTGCTCGGGAGGGTGGATACATCAAGTGCAACAGCGACAGTATGCACGGTTCGATCCTGCGGGAACCGTCCCGGATTATTGCTGCTGTAAGCTACTTCAACGCCAATTTCTGCAAAACCAAGGCATTCTAGAGGTAGAAGGGCCGATTGTCGGCCTGGAAGATCAGGCATGTACCCGCTGAGCGCCATGAATGGTGCTTGAATTCCCTTCCTCTTTGTCCGAGTGTCGCCGCGGTCGTGGAGGGGCATGATGACAATCAGAACAGTGTTAATAGCGTCGTTTCTCATCGTGTCGACGTTGTACGCGCACGCGCAGGAGATCCCAAGGTATGACCCGGCGGGGTACGGCAAGGACGTTTCCGATGTGAGCGGCGGATCAGCGATGATCTACAACGGATGCATGAAAATGGAACAAGAGGCTTACGACGATCTCAGGCCTGTGTGGTCTGGCGTTCCATCACAGACTCGCAGCTATTGTGACGAAGTCGCCAATGTCAGTGGAAGTTCCTACTCAATCCTGAAGGGCTGCGTCGAAATGGAAGCGAACGCGTCGGCATCAAGACCAGAGTTCAAATTCTAATGGCGCGTCGTTTCCTCGCGTCCGCCTGGCTCTTACTGCTGCCAACCATGGCGACAGCCGCCGAACCCACCGTCGTCAGTTGCCAGTTCGAGAAGATGCCTCCCATGATCCTGACATTCCGCGGTGGCATGGGTGCCGACGACAACTCGCTTCAAGTTGGCCAGACTAAGCCCGTTCCTATGAGTGTAGGATCGAATTTGATGACAGCAGCCTACGGCGCTCAAGAATTCACATTTTCCCTAAGGCTCCCTGCGAACGTAAGCGTCAGCGCTCCCGGTCAGGACACCCAGACGTTCTATGGCGAGTGCATAAGCTCGCTGCAGCAGTGAACGAAAAAGCCTTCCGGTTGCACAAGAGGTGCGAACGGTGAATGGTGTGATCGGTTTGACGGGGCGGATACTGTATTGCTCGAATTATTTTCGCGGATAGCGCGGCGGAACGACAAGCGGACGGAATCGGAAATCCAGGCGGACGTGCGACAGTTTATTCTGTCTGCACCGTTCGAACTAGAGGATGACGATGTCCGCATCGTAAATCTTGAAGCCCAGGTGGGTGACGGCAAGCGGATTGACGTCGAGGTCGGCTCCACCGTCATCGAGGTGAAGCGAGATCTTCGTCGTGAGAAAGCGAAGCGCGAAGCGGAAGAACAGCTGGCGGACTATGTTGCCCGCCGCATGACACAGACGGGGCTTCGATATGTCGGCGTGCTGACCGACGGCACCGAGTGGATTTGCTACAACCTCGTTGATGACCGCCTCCATCTGGTATCCGCGATAACGCTCGTCGCTGGCGAGGTCGAGAGGCTCGTCGTCTGGCTTGAGGGTGTCTTGGCGACTGCCCACGGCATCGCGCCGACCGCACAGAACATTGAAATGCGCCTTGGTGCCGGCAGCAGTTCCTATGCGCTCGATCGGGCAACGCTGTCCTCACTCTACGAACGGAACAAGACAAACCCGAGCGTAATCATGAAGCGGACGCTTTGGGCCCGCCTTTTGACATCGGCACTCGGGACCCAGTTCGAAGATACCGATGACCTCTTTATTGAGCACACGCTGCTGGTAAATTCGGCGGAGATCATCGCGCACGCCGTTCTCGGGCTTCATCTCGAATCCATTTCGCCTGCTGCCCTCCTTGCTGGCGATAAATTCGATGAGAGCGGCATCTACGGCGTTGTCGAACCAGATTTCTTCGATTGGGTTGTAGAGGTTGAGGAAGGCGACACATTCGTCAGGACGCTTGCCAAGAGACTGGCGCGGTTCGACTGGAGCGCTGTTGAGCAGGACGTTCTCAAGGTGCTCTACGAAAGCGTCATTGGCGCTGAAACCCGAAAGCGGCTGGGGGAATACTACACCCCCGACTGGCTGGCTCATGTGATCGTTGCCGAGACGGTCACTGATCCATTGGAATCACGAGTGCTAGATGCCGCCTGCGGATCGGGAACATTCCTGTTTCACGCGATCCGAAAATATGTCGCGGCCGCGGAATCTGCTGGCATCGGCATTCGGGAAATGATCGATGGGATTACCAAGCACGTGGTTGGCATGGATTTGCATCCTGTCGCCGTCACGCTTGCCCGCGTCACCTATCTTCTGGCGATCGGGCGCGAAAGGCTCACCGACGAGGATCGCGGCGTAATCCAGATTCCTGTCTACCTTGGTGACTCCCTGCAGTTTCAGGAACAGGGTGTCGATCTTTGGTCGGCAGGAAATCTTGTCATCCGTGCAGACGACGAGCGCGAGTTGTTCGATTCCGAACTCCGCTTTCCCGATGCTCTGCTCGAAGACGCGGCCAGGTTTGACCTTCTTGTGAACGAAATGGCCAACAAGGCGGCAGGCAGGAAAGCGGGTGATCCCATCCCTTCGCTGAACCCTGTGTTCAACCGGTTGGCTATTCCGGAGCAGCACCGCGCGGTTATCAATGGTACCTTCAAAACGATGTGCCGCCTTCACGACGAAGGACGAGACCATATCTGGGGCTACTATGTGCGGAACCTGGCGAGGCCGCTCTGGATGTCGCGTCCAGGCAACCGCGTGGACGTGCTGATCGGGAATCCGCCATGGCTTGCTTACCGACATATGCCAGCAAACATGCAGGCGACTTTTCGTAAGATGAGCGAGGCCCGTGGTCTTTGGGCTGGCGCAGAAATCGCGACCCATCAGGATTTGGCGGGTCTCTTTGTCGTAAGGGCTAGCGAACTCTATCTTCGCAAAGACGGCAAATTCGGTCTCGTGCTGCCAAATGCGGCAATCGACCGGGATCATTATGATGGTTTCCGGCGCGGGCATTATGGCGACGGAGCTGGAGGACTTGCGCTTTCATTCGGCCCTTCATGGGATCTCCGGCGCATACGACCCCACTTTTTCCCGAGGGCGGCGAGTGTGGTATTCGGAACGAGGTCGGAAGTCAGCCGACCGATGCCTGAAGAAGCGGAAATCTGGTCTGGCCGCTTGCGGACACCCAACAGCCACTGGGAAGAAGCCCGCCTTTCTCTCGTGCGGGCTGACGGCAAAGTCCGCCGGGTCGGGCAGATTACGAAATCGCCATATGCTCCGGCGTTTACGCAAGGGGCGACCTTCACGCCGCGAGTTGCTTTTGTTGTCGAGAAACAAGAGGTGTCACCACTTGGACGGGTTCAGGGCACCGTTGCGGTGAAATCGTCGCGAAGCGTTCAAGAAAAGAAGCCGTGGAAGGACTCGCCCGCGATAGAGGGCGTGATTGAGTCGGAATTCGTGCGGCCGTATTTTACGGGCGACAACGTGTTTCCTTACCGGGTTGGCAATCCGCTTCTTTCGGTGATCCCATGCAGTGCGCGAGAACTTCTCGACCAAAGCCAGATCGAAATGCACCCCGGCCTGCATCAATGGTGGTCTCGAGCCGTCGAGTTGTGGGACAGCAATCGCTCAAGCGATCGGATGACACTTGCCGATCGGCTCGACTATCAAACGACCCTTTCCAAGCAGCTTCCGATCCCCCCGCTTCGGGTGGTCTACAACCGTGCTGGTATGCATGTCGCCGCAGCTAAAATCGATAACCGCAGAGCCATTGTCGCCAACGGGCTCTATTGGGCTGCGGTTCATTCCGTCCAGGAAGCAGATTACCTTTGCGCGGTGTTGAACGCGCCTGTAACCACGGAGCTTGCCAGGCCGTTCATGTCGTATGGCAAGGACGAGCGCGATATCCACAAGCACGTCTGGGAAGTGCCTATCCCGCTATACGATGCCAATAATGAAATTCATCGGACGCTATCGAGGTTGGGCAGTGCGGCCGAAAGCATTGTGGCAGGCTTTGCAATCGACCGTGATCTCCATTTCGCGGCCACGCGACGACATATCCGGGAACTCCTGGATTCCACAGACGAAGGCCGCGAGATCAACGAGATCGTGTTCGAGCTGCTGTCGTAATCAAGGGTAATCCGCATGACCAATGCAGTGGAAGATGCTCTCGCTGATTTGCGGGGCGAAGTCGAAGGTGGTGGCGAGCTGGCGGCTGCTACCAAATCGCGGCGGAACACGGACTCAATCCAATTCTTTTGGAACGAAAATTCACGGAACGCTTCGGATCGGCTCCCGCAGTGCTCGAAAAGCTGGAACACGCCAGGGCGTCAGCTCGCCCCGAGATCGACTACGAGATCGACTACGAGAAGGTGAAGTCACTGGTCGAATACCAGTGCAAGAGATTCCGAGTGAAACCTGACAAATTCTTTCCGCTCAAAGGGAAAACCAAAGTCACGATCACCTCGCGGCTCGTGGGCGACCACATGATTCATATCGACGTGGACTTTTACGAATGCGCCGTTATCGAGAGGGTCGGCAACCAAGTGCGCGAGGGCTTGGAAGCATTGTGGGGAAACCGGACGAGCAAATGATCCACCTTCTCGCCTCCAGCAGAGGCCGAGCGCGATATACATTCAATGGCAACAACAATTGACAAGTTGATAATCGTTGCAGACCGCACTAACAAATGGGCGAGATCGGGGGACGAATGAAACCAGGTTCCAAGAATGGGGCAGTGTGGCGCCGTTGGGATTTACATCTCCACCCACCGGGGACCAAGATGTCCAATGGATATGGGAATTCGTCTCCAGAGATCGATGAAAAGTACATTGATGCACTCGAAGCGTCTCCCATCGAAGTTTTCGGAATTACTGACTATTTCAGCTGTGACAGGTCGTTCGAGATAATTGACGCTTTCCACAAGAGGCATCCTGATTCCCCTAAGGCATTTTTCATTAACATCGAATTTCGCCTCTCCGACGCAATTAACGCAGCGAGTGACAGCCCGCATCTTCACGTGATTTTCGACAGCGACGAGCAGTTCTGTCCCCGCAGAAAGATCGAGAAATTTCTGCAGCTGCTGACAACGAAAGGTGTGGATCGTTCCGGCGCCTCCATATCCTGCGCTGAACTTTCAAAGCCTGCGGACTATGAGTCCGCCTCGGTGGCGTTCGAGGATCTTAACAAGAAGCTCAACGAAGCATTCGGTGATAGCCAGCCCTATCTCCTCGCGTTTCCCGCTAAGAACGATGGCATGAAGTCCACCGACATGTCTTCACCTCGGAAAGTGAGGGTAGCGGACAACATTGACCGGATATGCCACGCCTTTCTAGGTTATGGCGCGAGCCGCGACCATTTCTTGCGAAAAGATCGCTATGACGACGGCCAGTCGGAGCCCAAGCCCGTGATCTGGGGCAGCGACGCGCATTCATTTGAAGATTTAGAGCGGCTGCAGGGAAACATCCCCTCCTACCCATACACGTGGATCAAAGCCGACACGACGTTTCGCGGCCTGCAACAGATCTGTTACGAGCCCGAAGCTCGGGTGTTCATCGGAGAAGAACCTCCCGTCGAGACGCGAAAGATCCAACATCCGACGAAGATTCTCAGAGGACTCAAGATAGGGCAGGTGAGAGGCTATGATGGCGCCCAGGGGCAGTGGTTTAAAAACGTAGACCTTCCACTCAATCCCGAACTGACGGCAATCATCGGAAACAAGGGAAGTGGCAAGAGCGCATTGGTCGACATCATCGGTCTGCTCGGCGAAAGCCGCCTTGAGGAATACTTCGCATTCCTGTCAGACTCCCCCGAAAACAAGAAATTTCGGCAGAGACGCTACGCAGAGAACTTCGAGGCCGAGCTTGAATGGCAGAGTGGAAGCCTCACCGCGAAGCGGCTGAGTGACCATGTCGAAAGTACAAAGCCGGAGTTGGTCCGCTACCTGCCGCAGAACTATTTTGAAAAACTCACCAACGAAATCCAGATCGAGAAATTCCGGCGGCAGATCGAAGACGTTGTTTTCTCCCACGTGGACGAGACCGAACAGATGGGTCAAGCCTCCTTCAAGGAGTTGCAGGATCTGAAAACTTTGCGCAGCAAGGACGAGACCAGTGCGCTAAAGACGCGCCTTCGTGCCCAGAACGTGAATCTGGTCGCCTTGGAGGAACAAGCTGATCCGCAGTTTCGCCGGACTCTGAAAGCGCAGCTTGATGCTAAGTATAATGAATTGAACGCTTTAGCCAAGCCGGAGGTGATGGACGCACCGGATGATATTGAAACCCCAGAACAGAAAGTCCTTTCAGCGACCGTCGAACAATACAGCGCCCAGCTTACAGCTCTGCGCTCTCGGGAGCAACCCGCCATCGAGTATCTGGCTGAGCTAAAGAGAAAAAAGCAAGTTCTCGAAGGTGTTAATGAGTCACTTGAAAGTCTTACCAAGCGGGTCGCAGATGCGGTCGAGCAGATCCGATCGGATCTTGGTAAATTCGGGCTTGATGCCGATCAAATCGTTTCGCTGCGCATCCAGAATGCGGCCTTGCTTAGCCTTGCTGCCGACCTGACCAACCAGATCGGCAAGCTCGAAGCTAACAATGAATTAACGTTTGAGCACGGGTTTGACTTCTCGACCCTTGAGAGCCTGCCGGACATCCGGAAGGCCATCGACCATTTGGTCGATGCCGTCAATCTCGCGCGGGACAAGCTTAGCGCGCCGCGGCGCGCATATCAGCAGTATCTGGAGCGCCTCGACGCCTGGAAGAGCCGAAATATCCTGATCACGGGCAATGAAACCGACCCGCAACCGAACACCATTCGATATATCGAGAGCCAGATCACCGCTCTGGACAATGATTTGCCGGCGAAAATCGTCGCGGCTCGGGAGGCGAGGCGTAAGCTTGTCGAAGCGATCTATGCGAGCAAGAACAAGATCCTGAAATTCTATGCCGACCTTAAGAAGAGTGTCGACACCAAGCTATCCGAGGTTGCGATCGAGGGCTTCAGCGTCGAGATCGACGCGTCGTTCGTTCTCAGTAAGGACTTTCAGGATAGCTTTCTGTCCAAGGTCAGCAAAAACAAACGAGGCCCGTTCAATGGCCAAATCAAGGAGCCGGGCCAAACCTTGTCCGACTTCCTCCGCGATGTCAGCTGGAATGATTTCGCCGCGATTTCAGCGGGCCTCGACCGAATTCTCGACGCGATGCAGACGGAGGACTTGAAGTTCACCGACCAGGTGCGCGACCAGAAGGAGTTTTACGACTTCCTATTCAGTCTCGAATACATTGAACCATCGTACAAGTTGCGTCTTAGCGGCAAGGATCTTGAGGAGCTGTCGCCGGGTGAGAAAGGACTCCTTCTGCTTGTCTTCTATTTGCAGCTCGACAAGAACGACATCCCGCTTATCATCGATCAGCCCGAGGACAATCTCGACAATCAAAGCATCTTCTCGGTGCTTTCCAATTGCATTCGAACGGCCAAGAAACGTCGTCAGGTCGTTCTCGTGACGCACAACCCGAACCTAGCTGTTGGTGCGGATGCCGAGCAAATCGTCTATGTGAAACTCGACAAGACCAAGAATTACAAGTTTTCCTACGAGAGTGGCGCAATTGAAAATCCTAATATTAACCGGCGTATTGTCGATGTATTGGAAGGGTCTCAGCCGGCGTTCGTTAAGAGGCGCCTAAAGTATAATTTCTAGCCGTGCATCGTCAGGCCTGCGTCAGGGTTTAGCCCTGTGAGAACTGCCGGCGAAGCGGAACTAGATCGATGGTGCAAAGGCACATAGCAAGTCCCGCCAGAGCTTTGACAACTGCATCCTGCGACGTGATAGGAGCCTAGCGAAACTACGCCGGCATGAGTGCTAGATGAATGGCAGCCTGAGCTCAGGACAGCCAACACCGCGTGTCGTATAATTTTTTGTCGAGCCGCAGTCGAACACCCTATGTTCAGTGGCCGGAGACCGCCGAATGGCATTTCGATTTATACATACGGCCGATATTCATCTCGACTCGCCGCTGCGTTCGCTCGCGATGCGAAGCCCCGATCTTGCCGAACTCGTCGGAGACGCCAGTCGCCAGGCGTTTGTCTCCATTGTGGATCTGTGCCTTGCGGAGCGCGTCGATGCGCTCGTCATTGCCGGCGATCTTTATGATGGCGATCAGACTTCGATGAAAACAGCACGGTTCCTGGCATCGCAGATGACACGCCTCCACCAGGCCGGCGTCAGGGTTTTCAAGATCCGCGGAAATCACGACGCCCTGTCGCGGATATCGAAACAGCTCGTCTTTCCCGACACGGTAACGATCTTCAGCGGCCGTCCCCAGTCCGTACTTCAAACGGCCGGCGGTCTTGACGTCATGTTCCATGGATTGAGCTTCGCAAGCCCCAAGGCACCTGAAAGTCTGCTGCCCAAGTATACAGCCGCCCGTGAAGGGGCGGTCAATGTGGGTGTCATGCACACGAGTCTTGCCGGATCGCCCGGTCACGACGTCTACGCCCCTTGCAGCGTCGCTGACTTGCACGGCCATGGTTTTGACTACTGGGCGCTCGGGCACATCCACGTCCGCAAGGTTCATCCTAGAGCGAGCACGGTGGTGATGCCAGGAATGCCGCAAGGCAGGGACATAAACGAGGCCGGCGAAAAGTCAGTCACTTTGGTAACGATACGTGACGACCGTTCCGTCGAGGTCGAGGAAAGGCTGACCAGTATCGCGCAATTCGAGCGGGTGAACGTCGACCTGACAGGGACTGTCGAGTGGCCAGAAGTCGTCGGGCGAATCCGATCCGCGCTCGAAGATATCCGGGCTTCCGTCAGATCCCGTCACGTTGTTGTCCGTCTCGGTCTGACCGGTGACTCGCCTTTGTCTTGGGCACTGATCCGCGACAGGGACCTGCTCCTGGCCGAAGCCGAGCAGGTAGCGGAACAGGCCGGCGACACATGGGTGGAAAAGCTCGAGCTGGGCCTCTCTCCGCCCAGGACGGAAGCACTCGAAGGCGTCGCGGATCCGATTTTCGAACTCGCTGAATCCATGCGCGCCGATGCAAGTTCAGAAGCCTTCCGTGCTGAAGCGAGGGAATTCGTCCTGAAAACCATCGCGGACCTTCCGCCCGACGGGCGCGACTTCGCCGGAAAAGACGAGGCCGCGCTGGAATTATTCCTCGACAGGGTTCTTGCCAGCGGCGCTGACCTGGTCACGGCCCGCCTCAAGGCAGGTGGATCGCAATGAGGCTCCGGCGCCTTGATCTCATTCGTTATGGAAAGTTCACCGACAGGACGATCGAGTTCGGACCAAAACCGGATTCCGGGCCCGACTTGCATATTGTATTCGGGCTGAACGAGGCCGGCAAGTCAACCGCGCTTTCCGGCTATCTGGACTTGCTGTTCGGGATTGAAGAACGCAGCCGCTACAATTTCCTGCATGAATATAGCGCGATGCGCATCGGCGGCGTGCTCGAATTCGGGGGAGAGGAGCATACGTTCTCACGCACGAAACAGCGCAACAACTGTTGTTGAACGCAATGGGCCAGCCGGTGAGCGAACTGGCGATTGCGGCACATCTCGCAGGTCTGTCCCGGGACGCATACGGCACCATGTTCTCGTTGGACGACGAGACACTGGAAGCCGGCGGAAAATCGATACTGGAGTCGCGTGGAGACCTGGGCAAGCTCCTGTTCACGGCCAGCGCCGGTCTTGGACACGCGAGTGACACATTAAGCGCGCTCGAGGCAGAAGCGGACGGGCTTTATCGGAAGCAGGCACACGGAACCGAACTCGCGCTTCTCAAGAAGCGACTTGCGGAACTGAAGTCCCGGAAGGATGCTATCGACACACTGGCTTCGACGTTCGAGACCCTCGAGGCCGAACGTCTTGATGCGGCGGAAAAATACGATCGCAGCATCACCGAACGGTCGGTGCTGTCGGCTAGGCTCGATACCATTGCCAAGTATCTCCGCGCAGTCCCGATCCTCGCGGATATCCGACGTAAGGTAGCCCGGCTGGCTGAGTTGCCTGACATCGCTTCACCGCCACGGACCTGGACAGGTAGTGTCGCCGAAATGATCGATGAGGACGCCAGCCTGAGAACTCGGCTGTCAGCAAACGTCGACGAAGTCGAGCGAGTGACGATGAAAATCGCGTCGGTCGAGGTGGACGAGGTGATCCTTGCAATCTCCGAGCGGGTTCGCGGACTGGCGGATCGCAAGGTGCGCTATATCTCGGCAGGCTTGGACCTGCCCAGTCGCAGGACGGAGCTGCAAATACTCGATAACGCCATGGCAACTTGCCTTGCCGCACTGGGAAGGTCCTCCGAGCCAGAGCCTGCCGCCCTGATTTTGCCTGCTGCCATTGCTGGTGCTGTTCGCAATATGGTCGAGCAGCGATCCGGAATTGCTACCAGCGTGCGCGTCGCCCGAGACGAAGCCGCGGCAGCCCTTGATGCGCTTCAGACGGCACGCGAACGGGTCGGTGAAGAAAGGGCCGTGCCCGAGCCTGCCAGGGCAAGGCTTACCTCGGCTTTGTCGAAAGCGAGGGGGAGTGGGCACCTAAAGGAGATCAAGATGGCACGGGAGGCAGAGGACGAGAGCGGAATTCGATGGGAAACAGCGGTCCATCGCATGCATCCCTGGTCCGGAGATGCTCAGGCGCTGGCCAAGATCTCAGTTCCGACGGCCCGGCAGATTGGTGCATGGAAAACTCGCTCAGCAGAGCTTGGGACGAGCAGGGCAGTCCTTTCAGAACGTCTTGCCGAATACCAGGCCAATCACGAGTTGCTCTCGGCGCGGCTGGACGCCCTTCGTGGCTCGGTTGACATAACGGACGATGAAGCCGCCGCAGCCATCCGGCGTGCCCGGGACGAGGCTTGGACAAGGCATCGAGATGACCTTAAGGGCGAAACAGCGGACGATTTCGCGGTAGCGTTGGCTCGTGACGACAGTGTTGGAGCAGTTCGTCTGGCCAACGTGCGGGAGCTCGCCGAGATCCGAACCACGACCCGCAGCCTTGCCGAAACCGCGGCCTTCATCTCGCGTGCGAGCGCCCAACTTTCCCAGGTCGATTTGGACGTGGAAGCAGCACTGTCGGAAATCCGCGTATCGGCAAGAGATCTGCTCGGAGATAGCCTGGAATCTTCGCCTGAACGAATGATCGAACTGATCGAGGATCGTACTTCTGCCCGGACCGATGCGCTCGCGGCGTGGGAGGGGATCGAGGTCGCACGTAAGAAGGCTGGTCGGGCGGCCGACGAGGGAGACCAGATACGCCTGGAGTTGAGCGGGGCGCTGGAGAGCGTCGGAATACAGTCTGACTCCGAAGAGAGTTTGGAGACGATCATGGCCGTCACAGAGCTGTTCCTCGACAGGCAGCTCAAAGTGGACGCTGAACGTGCCGAGGCGCTCCGAACAGTCAGCGCGAAGGAGGAGGATCTGGCTGCCAGACGACGGGCCGTGGACGTGGCAGAAAGGCGTGAGGAAGAATGGCTGGCCGGCGTTGCGGAGGCGCTTAAGGGTACCTGGCTCGAGAGCGGGCTTTCGGCGCCCGGAGTGGGGAGCGTACTCGATCAATTGGCTGAACTGTCCAAAACCCTTCAGGATCGGGATGCCATGCAGCTCCGCATCGGGAAGATGGAGGCAGACAGAGATAATTTCATTGTCGAGATTACCGCAGCTGCAGCCGAAGCGGGTGAACCGCCGAACGACGACGAACCGGAACAGTTGGCGATCCGGCTTGCTGAGCGCCTGGAGCGCGCCGATCGCACTCGCGAGGCGAAGGCAAACCTCGTCAATGACCTGCAGCGCCTTCAAGATGCTCGTGGCACACTCGATGTCGAGATCGCGGCGCATGAACGCCGCAAGAACGAGGTCTTGGGCGTCTTTGGCGTAACCACCCTATCCGAAGTCGTGGAACGCGACGAGCTGCTGCGGGACAGAGATCGTCTGCGCGCTGCTGTAGCCGACCTTGAGGAGCAGTTGTCGACCGAGCTCGCTGTGGAGGGGATCGAACAGGCGTGTTCAATATTGAATGCTCTCGATTTCGATAGCCTTGCAATCGAAAAGGCTGAAGGCGAGCAGCGGCTTCGGGATCTTGATGAAGCGATACAACAACAGCTTATCCGGCAGACGCGAGCGGCGGACAAACTGGACGCCATTGGCGGCGATAGTGCTGTTGCCCGAATAGATGCCGAACGTCGCACCGTCCTTCTGGAAATCGAAGAAAAGGCCGTCCATTATATCGAGCTGAAACTGGGAGTTATGTCGGCTGGAAACGCTCTGCGCGTATACCGCGAGCGTCATCGCTCCGGGATGATGGCGCGGGCATCTGACGCTTTCGCGCTCATCACGCGCGGTCAGTACTCGGGCCTGGCAACCCAACCGGTGAAGGGCGGCGAAGTCCTCATCGCATTGCAGCGCGACGGGCAGTCCAAGGTCGCCGACGCGTTGTCAAAGGGCGCGCGTTTTCAGCTCTACCTGGCCCTGAGGCTTGCCGGGTATTACGAATTTGCCCAGTTTCGACCCTCAGTGCCATTCATTGCCGATGACATAATGGAGACTTTCGACCATTTCCGGTCCGAGGAGGTTTTCAGACTGTTTGGCGAGATGGCAAGTGCGGGTCAGGTGATCTACCTTACGCATCACCAGCACCTATGCGAGATCGCCAAGGCTGTCGTGCCGGGCGTAACGATCCACGAGCTCGGATAGTTGCCTGCTGTCGCGTAGCATGAGTTGATGCACCTGCTGCCCAAAGACGACTTCCGTAGGCCGAACCTTGGATGGCCGCTTTGCGCCCCATCTCCGCCTTTCGGACGACGACACGCTTCTCCCGAAACCGGTCATTCCTCCGAGGTCTCGGCGGCGAGCGACCCTAGCGACTGCGCCGGGACAAAGCCGTCATCCACGCGGGTCACACCGAACGACAATTTTCTGCAGGACCAGGCATTGTTGATTGGGATTGGACCCCGCCGCGAATCCCGGATGCTGACCGCTCGCTGACAATCGACATTGAATTGTAGGAGAGTGGACATTCGGACCGGTATAAATGCTTCCGTGTACTTGATCTCTCTACCGCATTGAGCAGAGGTAGGCACCGCAGCTGCTATCATGGCGTGACACAACAACAGCTCCGGGGGAAAAACGATGGATGAACAAGAGGCGAAGAGCGCTTATGATGAAATATCGGATGTGCTCCGAAAGGTCGGGTTGAATTGGGTAGTAGAGCAAGTTGAGGAGAGCATCTATCTCGGGAAGACGGTCATCACTAAAGCTGATGCCAGCGAGTTCATCGATGACCAAGTCGCGGGTCAGCGGCGCGGCAGACGGCAAATGCAGGAGTTCGTTACGACTCAGCTCTTTTCCAACATTGAGCGCCTAAATCTTCTTCTCGATGCCATCGATCGCATATTGGCTCTCCCGCAGTTCGCAACCGATGCGCTGAAGATCTTGGAAGTAAAGAGCGTGACGTTCGTTTCTGAACGAGAAGGCGATGATGGCCACAGCTTGCGCAGCGATTCAGGCAAACAGCAGGAGGCAGCCCGCCGCCGCTTCCGGGAACTGCGCCAGCAAGCTGGAGTTACCGCCGCATGATGACCGCATCGACTCTCGTCGGACAGATCTCCGCGATTCTCGGTCCGGCACATGGCATGAATTACTCCGCGGCGTCGGACGCCAACGACGTGTTCGAAGGCTATACGCTCGCGATCGTCGTGAGGGCGGCCCGCGCCGCTGGGGCCACCATCGCTTTCGAGGCGAACGATGGAAATGCCACCACCAACTTGATTTTCTGAACCTCGCCGGGCGACATCTTCAGCCCGAAGAAGAAATACACCCACGCCGTTATAGGCTTACCAGGCTGCCCGCCGCTTGAGGCGCATATCGGCGTGAAAGTGTCGGGGCGCTCGGGTGTCCTCCACGAATGCGATCTCGCCGTGATCGATCAACACGAAGCGCGCGTCTGTCGCAAAGAAAAGGTGCATCCTCGTGCTAGCAAGGTCCTGAACGCAGCCGAATGTAAATTTTACGCGAGCACCCTGAAGTTGGGTTTGGCGCGAGGATATCTCGGACTCGCCGAAGAACTCGGTAAGCAAGATCGGTTGCTGGTGACCAACACGACCTCCGATTCCGCAGCAAGGATGATTGCCTACCATAAAGCCGGTTGGGAGTTCGACCTGTCGTCACCGACTTCGGCCCAGGCAGTAGATCTCGAAGCGAAATTCAAAGAGGCCTTTCGCAACTATGTTGCGAAGCGCAAATCGTGAGCGCTGGTTCGATCCTAGTCAGCGGGAGCATTCCGCTGACGGAATCTAGCATTCGTTCGTCTCCGCATCGCAGAGGTGTCCGTTATGCGCTCGAGTACTAAATTGCTCTCGCCGCCCGGCGTCTTTAGAGAATGCGCTTGGCGAACGGAATGGGACTCATGACGGAGAACTTCAATTACATCTCTTTTGGCAACTGGGAATATGTCGAGGGGAACGTCGATGTCGTCACCATCGGGCGAGGGCGCATGTTCGAATACACGCCGCCTGACACCGAGAAGCGGCTTGAAAGCCTCGATTCCACTGCGATCGCCTTTCTCGAAAAGTTGCCGACTTTTCTGTGCAGTGAGATCAAGTCGGCCGGAGACGCCGTCTCCATGCTCATCAAGTACGGTCGGATCTCCGACACCACGCCAGGGCGAAGAGAGGTCTCCACCACTTTCGAGACATTGGTCGATTTCGGCGAGGTGGGTTTCGACGACATTGAGATGGCCGGGTCGGTGTTCGGCGCGGACCGGTTCCAGCTCTACCGCACGCATTGGGCAGTCCGTGAAGGCGATGCCCAAGAGGTGCTGGCCAGATTGGCCGATCTCAAACCCAATCTTGCCCATCTTATCGGGGAGCAAGGGGGGCATCGTCAACTTAACGAAGCGTGGATACCGATGTGCGATGACGGGCTATGACAGAGCGTGACCCACTCTACCGCCGCCATCGCTTCCCCGCCGAGATCATCGCCCATGCTATCTGGCTCTATTTCCGTTTTCCTCTCAGTTTGCGAATGGTCGAGGACTTGCTGGCGGCACGAGGGATTATTGTCTCGCATCAGACAGTCCGGCTTTGGGCAGAGAAATTCGGGCGGACCTTTGCCAGCGAGATCCGCCGCCGCTCAGCGGGTCGGCTGGGTGACAAGTGGCATCTCGACGAGGCCGTCGTTTCGATCCGCGGCAAGAAGCACTGGCTCTGGCGCGCCGTCGATCAGGACGGTTTCGTCCTGGAAGTTCTGGTGCAAAGTCGTCGCAATGCCAAGGCGGCCAAGCGTCTGATGCGCAAGCTGTTGAAGGGCCAAGGCCGCGCGCCGCGCGTGATGATCACCGACAAGCTTCGGTCTTACGACGCTGCAAAGCGAGAGATCATGCCGGGCGTCGATCACCGTTCGCATCAAGGCTTGAACAATCGGGCGGAGAATTCCCATCAGCCAGTCCGGCGACGGGAACGGATCATGAAACGCTTCAAGTCACAACGCCATTTGCAGCGCTTCGTCTCAATTCATGATCCGATTGCCAACCTGTTCCACATCCCCCGCCACGAAATCTCCTCCAGCCATCATCGCGAACTGCGTTCAGAGGCAATGAACCTCTGGGCAAAAATCGCGCGGGCTTGAACCGCCGTGGGGCAAGCGGGCTACGACCGCCTCGCGCTCTTTAAGTTTACGATGCCCCCGCAACTGCTCAGCAGAAGGAAGTGAACGTGAGTGCATCCATTTCGTAAATGTGTGTCTATCCAAGCAATCGATTTCTCTAATTATCCGATGAGGAATATGAACGCGCCAGGCAGGGTGCATCATTAGGAGTATTTTCGATGGCAAACATTATCGAGGGTGGCCCGGGTTCCGAAACACTCCTCGGCACCGAGCTTGAAGATTGGATGGAGGGTTTCGGGGGCAATGACTGGATTGACGGTCGTGGCGGCAACGACGAGATCTCGGGTGGCGCGGGCAGTGACCGAGTCATCGGCGGCGAGGGTAACGACCGCATCTTCGGCGGAGATGGCTGGGACGATCTCTCCGGCGACAACGGCCGCTTCAACNACTTCGTCAACAACGCCAGCATACAGTCCGGCTACCCGGTGAGCAGCTTCTACAGTGGTGCGGCCTCGGGTGCGAACGGCGAACACGTCGTGGTGATCACTGGCGAATCTTTCAACTCTGCTTCTGAAGCCGCGAGTGCGATCTCCGGCGAGCACGCCGGCGACATCATTGTCTACCAAAGCAGCTACAGCGACAGAGTCGCAACTCTGGCCTATGTCACCGCCGACAACAGCGCGCATGAGTTCGTCCACCTGGGCGGTGTGGTCACCGTGGCCGACCTAGGCCTGACCGCGTCGGACTTCACCTTCGTTTGATCCAGAAAACCCATACGGAACAGCGCCCCGCCCCCCTGGGCGGGCGCTTTCCGTTTCCGCTACTTGCGATGGGCCGGGGCGCCCGGGAGCAGTCGCAGCGTGTAGAGCTTGATGAAGCCGATACATCCATTGGCCGCGGACCTTGATGTACGTCTCGTCCATATGCCACTTGCTGCCGACCGTACGCTTGCGTCAGCTTCGGAGCTCTGGTCACTTCGCCCGTTCTAGCCGGCTGAGCGCCGCTTCCTAGCTTGCGGGCTAAGCAGATGGCGCGGCGGCGATGAGGCACCAGCGCGCGAATCCCCGCCAGCAGCAGCCGCTCCGCAGTGAGACCCAGCTTCGTTCCCGTCATCAAACTGCTCACGTTGAACGCCGGCGCGACTGGCTCCGGGGCAGAGATCGATCCGAACTACCCTGGCGTCGCCTTCGGCCTTGCGACCGGGCTTGCTGCTCGCAGAAGCAGCGTCAGTCTTCGGTGCGCGAGTAGTCGGGCTTCAAGACGGTCAAGCGCTATCGGCGTCTGCCACCGAAGACGTCCGGCGTCGTGCGTGTACGGCGGAGGCTGAAATCTCAGGGATGGAAGGACCCAGCAGCCAATGCAGCGGTGTCCATCAGATTCCATATGACATGATTGTCATCGACGTGCTTTCATGATTGCTGGGGTCTATGTCACGTCGTCGCTTGCTACCCGAAAAGAATTTCCCGGGCTACGCATACCTGCCTGGCAAACATCCGCATCCGGTTCGCGACCCGCTGGGTCACAGTTACCAAAGCGACCCGATGACCGTTGTTGCCGTCGAGGAATCACTCAGCTCAAACGGGTTCCGATGGGGTATCGACCTGTTCAATCACGGTTATTACTGGGAAGCCCATGAGGCTTGGGAGCCTCTTTGGCACGCTGCGAAACAAAGCACTCAGCATCGCCTTTTGTTCAAGGGATTGATCCTGTTGGCGGCGGCCGGGGTGAAGATCCGCGAGGGAAAGCCGGTCGCTGCCGCGCGCCATGCGGCGAGAGCTGCAGCGCTTTTTCGTCGGGTGGCGCCTCTGCCGAGCCGGCCCTTTGAGGCCGCACTCGGAATGACACCTGCCGCGCTCGCGGTACACGCCGAAGCGGCCACAACTTTCCCGGCTGTTTTGCGAGAGCCGATGCCTGGCCAGCCTGAGCCCGTTTTCGATTTCATTCTCGCCCCTAAATCCGAGGGCGTCTGATAGGCAACCCCTACAGTACGGTTCAAGCCTCTTAGTTATTTGGGTGCACTGCCGACCTGTCATGGACAGTTCGACAAGGGCAGCTTCAATCCTGGCGCAGTTGACCTACGGCACAGCCCGGCGCTGGCGGAGCACCCATGGCAGGCGCCGCTTCCATCGTTCATCTCGCGGCAAAGCAACATCTTTCTGCCACCGCTTCTTCTTGCGGGTCCGTCTGCCTCCAGTCGGTGCGTTCGATGCCTTCGGAACCGGCGCTTCCTCAACCGTCGGCGGCTTAGGAAGCGATACGTCGGGCATGATCACGTCCTTGGCGTCGGGTACTGCTTCACCAACGGCGGCCATGGGCCGAGAACGGATATCTTCGCAAGGAACAATCGGCGCTTCAGCGATCGGACCTTCAGTCTCGCTTCCGCGATATCGTTCGTGATGGCGGCCAAGTCGATGCCGGCCCAGATTGAGTGTGGCCGCTTCACGAGCCAACGCTTCTGTTTGATCTCGACGACAAAGGGTCGCTGCTGCCTCATAGGCTCTCGGCAGACTCAGGAGAGTTGCGAATGTCGTCTAGGCCGATCGCACGCTTTCGTCCACCCGCCCCCACGCATTCTCCAACGGTTTTCCAAGACGTTGCTGTCGTCCAAGCCACGACTGAAGCGGCTAACCGCTGAGGCCGGGGCCCACGCTCCCGATCTCTTGTCCTGCTGTCAGCATGACCGCCATAACGACAATATCGCCCACGCAGTCGCCTTTATTAGGCCCATCGCGAAGCCGCAAAATATTCAAAATGCAATGAAGATGGCCGCCACCCTTGTCCATGCTCGCATGTTCCCGTGTAAATCGGACCCGTCCAATGCATTTTTTGAATCGGTCACCTGCGACTGATTATGCTGCTGATGGTCCGCATGCCGGATGTCATGGGTGGCCGGGCACGGATTGCGCTCCGCAAGCGGTCGGCAATCCCAAAGCTACACTTGGTGCACATCGCATCGGCTTTCCTCCACCGATCAACCCTTAGTGTGGGTTGAGAAGTCGCAAGAGGTGGCGCTGACCAGGCTTGTTCCGCAGCCCTCGTTGTCGTTGATCCAGACGCTGGGTGGTGAATGAGGAATCGCAGCAGCGATCACCCACAGGATACAGGTCAGCTTTGCTGCGCTCGATTTTGTCGATGATCAGATCGGCCCCCTTCTTCGCGAGAGTGGGCGCTCTAATCAGCCTAGAACGGCCTGATCCTGGTCAATCTCACGCGCGCCAACTGCCTCGCCGGATTGTAGAGCCTCTTGCGGGTGTTTTCTACAACAACCACCAGGGTCATCAAATCAAGCAGGAAGTCGTCGATCGCTTGGGCGGTTGTTCCTGACTCACCTTTGGACTGATCCCAGCAAAACGCACGCCCGATCGATCGCATCCGCGCTGGCCGCAGTGATTAACGCTCCGACTCCTCTTGACGATGGCGATCGTACGAGGTGCCGGCCCCCGACTCCTCATTGCAAGGTTCACCACGTGATGCGTTAGTTTCGTCTGCCTTTGCGACTGCCGCTTGGTCGCGGCCAGTCCACTGGCTGCACGATGCGCTTACCACGGCGTGTCGCTCCGGGCCTTCCGGTCTTTCGCATTTGCTGCGTTATACTATGAACGGCCCGGCATGATCGCCGAACCAGAACGTGTTGCAAACTTTACAAGGAATACGCACATGGCAACTGGAACCGTGAAGTGGTTCAACAGCACCAAGGGATTTGGATTTATCCAGCCCGACAATGGCGGTCAGGATGTTTTCGTCCACATTTCCGCTGTCGAACGCGCGGGCCTCTCGACCCTCAGATCAACTATGAGATCGAACAGGATCGCCGCACTGGCAAATCCTCCGCTGGCAGCCTCAGCAAAGCTGGCTGATTTTTCTCCTGCCCCCCGGCAAGAGCCGGGAGGACGCGGCAAGTCCGGATGTACTGACGGCCGCTCGACAAGAGCGGGCGAGAATAGGGCTCGGCGCAGCAGATTGCTGCAAGCGGACGCGCTTCTTGTGAAACGAGAATGTTTGCAGTTGAAGGCGGGCTGTCCCCGCCTTCTCGTATTCTGCGCAAATGCCGACGGCAGTTGCGCGCTCCAGAACGAACCTCGATTGCCGAAATTCTAACCTGCGACCTTCTTGCGGGTCCGCTTCGCCACTGCCGGCTCCGGCGCTTCCGGCGCTTTCGGTTTGCGGCCGAGCCCCATCGTCTTGGCCAAAGTCGAGCGCGCCGCGGCGTAGTTCGGCGCGACCATGGGATAATCCGCCGGCAGGCCCCATTTGGCGCGATATTCATCTGGCGTCAGCCCATGGTGGGTCGACAGATGGCGCTTTAGTGATTTGAATTTCTTGCCGTCTTCAAGGGAGATGATGTAGTCCGGTGTCACCGACTTCCTGATTGGGACAGCAGGCGTAAGCGCAACCGGCTTTTGTGCGGTGACGCCTGCGGCCGTGCCTTTCAGCGCCGCGTGCACTTGGCCGATCAGGGCAGGGAGATCCCCCACCGGGACCGGATTGTTGGAGACATAGGCTGAGACGACATCGGCGGTGAGCTCGATGAGGGTGTCAATGTTTTTTGCGGCTTCTTCTGTCATGAAACTCTCCAGGCGGCGTGAAACACAGTCGGCGAAGCGTCGCTTCATAGTNCTTCTGTCATGAAACTCTCCAGGCGGCGTGAAACACAGTCGGCGAAGCGTCGCTTCATAGTGGCGGTCGCCGCTGAAAGCAAATACAGCCCGGCAGGACTATCGCGATGCTCGTCGGCACCGAGGACCATAGCGCTGCATCCGCCGTCGTGGGCGTGTTGATCTGCGCGCTGTCGGCCGGGCAAAACGAAGGGCCAAAGATGCTTTGCGCCACCCATGAAGCCCCAAGGTCGTCCTTGCGCAGCTCACGAAGCCCTCACGGACGCGGTAGCTAGTCTTCGGTTCTTGACTTTCGATTTGACCTGCGCCCCGGCCAGCGCGCCCTCGGCAGGCGCTACGAACTCGAATAAGGTGGTTGAACCGATGCTGAGCATCACGGTAATTCAAGCACAAGCTTTGCCTGTTAATCCTGTGGTCACAAACGACCTTGATGGCCAACAATGCGAAACCCGATGTGCGCGCCGCACGGTCTTGAGCTTTTTGCAATTCATCCCTCACCTGGGTCGAACCGGTCAGAAGATGCGCATATCGCCTCGAGCGGGCGCTTGCGGGTCATGATCGCGATGGTGTCTTAGCTACGATGTTTCCCATCCTTGGTTAGGCTGTCGAAAAGAACAATCGCTCTTCGATCACTTACTTCCGGAGCCCGATGTCATGATGAAATATCCAGACGTTAAACCAGGTCTTAAAGAAGAAGTGCCCTGGTCTGACAGCCTGACCAGCTACGACCGTCAGCACTTCACGACCTACCTGAGGCTCCTGGATGCAGGTGCCGACGAGGCAAGCTATGAGGAGATGGCGCAGGTCATCCTCGGCATCGATCCGGTGCAAGAGCCGGAGCGGGCCCGGAAAACTGTGCGAAGCCATCTCGATCGGGCGAACTGGATGGTGACGACCGGTTACAAGGAATTGTTCGCCGGATGAGGGCGAACAGGCGGCGACACGCTCCGCCTGTTCAGATGTGGTTACGGCGTCCGCGAAAAGAGCGGTCTCACGGTCGGGGCTGCGGGAATTAGGTTCAAATTGAAAGACCTCAGTTCTTTGCTCCATCATGACGATCGACCAGATGGCGGCGACCGGTGCGAGCACCAGACCCGCCACGCTGGACGACAGCAACACGAGGCCAACCAAACCCGAACCGCCAACATGAAAAGCCAACCATGCAGGCAGGACAATTCCGACGCCAACGATAACGAAAGAAGCCGATGAAAAAGCTATAAACAGCGGGTCTTTCGAATCGTCAAGCGAGACACTTTCCCGGCTCGCTTTCCGATGAAGATAGCGGTGAAGGAGAAGTCTTTCCGCAATGGGAAGCACAAGGCGCAGTGGTCGATGACGTTGCGTGAATATGCCAAGCCGCTGCACAAGAGGCCGATCGCCGAGATCGCGCGCGACGACGTGGTCGAGACGCTGAAGCCGATCTGGGAGAAGATACCAGAGACTGCTGACCGCCTCCGCATGTGCATTGCAGCAGTAATGGATCACGCGAAGGCGAGGCGGCTTTTATGTCGGCGACAACCCTGCCGACTGGCGGAGAGGCCTGAAGGATATGCTTCCGGCTCGACAGAAGCTCACGCGCGGCCATCACGCAACAGTCGGCTACAAGGAACTGCCTGCCATCATCAAGCGCCTACGAGCCGCCGCTGGCGTGTCAGCTAGGGCTGTGGAGTTCGCCGCATTGACCGCAGCGCGTTCCAGTGAGGTTCGCGGCGCAGTGTGGCCGGAGATCGACCTTGATGCGGCCTTGTGGACGGTACCCGCCGCAAAGATGAAGGCTGCGCGCGACCATGAGGTTCCGCTTTCCGAGCGCGCCGTGACAATCCTCCGCGCTACACAGCAGCAGTCGACCAGCGATCTGGTGTTCGAAGGTGGACGCGACGGAAGGCCAATCAGCGACACAGCGATGACGAAGGCGCTTAGGGCCGCTGGTGCGGGCGATGCGACCTTGCATGGTCTGCGCTCATCGTTCCGTGATTGGGCTGGCGATAGACCGATTACCCGCGCGATGTAGCCGCGGCGGCCTTGGCTCATGTGCTCAAGGACAAGACCGAAGCCGCATACAGACGTGGCACCGCGTCGCAAAAAAGACGCGGCTTGATGGTAGACTGGCACAGTATTGTGAAAATAAAGCCCGTTGACCATATCGACATTACAGGCGAAAACGCATATTGTTCTTCACCTTGGCTTACCTCGCCTAAGTTAACGGCGACCCGAATCCCTCTCTAAAGATTCAGAGTTTGAACGTGCCCCTTCGCACGTTGGATTTTCCGCACGCTCTTTTTGCGCCGGGTTGCACTGGGGATTCCGATGACAGCAAACGACAACCGACCGCGCCTGATCGCACCAAAAGACGCGGCGGCAGCCACGTCTCTTTCTCGTACACTATTGATTTTGATGGCCGAAGCCGGGGGGTTCCCGAAGCCCGTTTCGCTATCCGAACGACGTAGTGCATATATGCGTGCCGAGGTCGAAGAGTGGATTGATAAGCATATCGCCGCGAGCGCGGCAGCATGAGCCACAATGCCGAAACTGTTGCGAAATGTTTATGCTTTGGAAGGCTACCGAGAAGGCGTTCCTGCAGCATCTTCTGATCCGCTTGATAGAGGATGTTCCGGACTTCAATAGGGAAAAGTTCGCAACCGGCTTGCACCTACTGCAAGAGGAGTGGCCCATCGACCGAACAGACAAAGATCGAGAAGCGCAGGGCTTAGTCAGCATCCGCTTCCTTGGCGAATTGATTGAAATGACAGCAATGCGCATCGCTCGAGAGTGAGCACACTGACGGGCCGCGGCGTTTCTTCAAAAAACACCGCCGACCAACGGCGGCACTCCAAGACTGGACCGCTCCCCTTGAAAATCCTTGATGCCCGACCGGAGCCGCCAGGCTGCGGCAACGTCATTGCGCGCGTCGACGTAGCACTGAATGATGCCGTGAAAATCTATAATCTGAAGGTGTCCAAGCGACCCGATGGCGGCTTCGCCGTTTTCGCGCCGAACGCTCATGGTGGGCGCGTCGTCACGTTTTCTCGTTCTCTTGTTGCCGAAATTGCCAGCGCCGCTGTTGCCGCGCTCATGGAGCCGACGCCGAATGACCGCACCCACACTGAAGCAGAAAGGTTCCTCGACCTTATCAACAATGGCGACGCAGAGAGGCTGGCCAGTTTTCACTACGGCAATATGGCCAGGACAGGCGGATCGATCATGGTTGCGCCGGAAGACGTGGCCTGGGAACCACTACACGTTCAAGCGCGAACTGTTACAGCCGCGATCCGACAACGAACCTGCAGATATCAGTGAGGCCCTCCGCTGGTGCGTTGTGGTCGACAACATTCCAGAATGTGACGCCGACACGGCCGGGATTATTTACATCGAGAGAGAGACGCCCTTGATGAGAAAGTTCTTAGGGCGGCTATCAGCAATGTCGTCAAACCAGGTCATCTTGAAGCGGGACTTAGGAGGATTGTCGTTGTAAGTCTCGGCCGATTTGGAACACCGCATGAGCGCGCCAAGACCAAGTAAAAATTTTAGCATGATCGTCCTCCTTTCAATGGAGAAACCAATGCGGCGGGCAGATAGTTCCACAGGTCCGGAACAATGCTCGCTAGCGCTCGTTGCCTCTGATCGATGGGCGAGGAGCGCGGAGATATGGCCGTGAAGAAAAAGAGCGACGATAGCCGCGTTAAGAAGGGCGCAGAACTTGAGGTAGAGCACCTTACCGAAGTCACGGACCTATCGGCCAAACAGGCGCGCACATTATTGCGGAAGCACGGCGCTGACTGGCAGAAGCTCAAGGACGAAGCCGAAGATTTAAAGGATGACGACTGACTACCCGTCCCGCGCATTGCGGAAACGGACTACCCGGCCTGGCCGGTTTCTCGAATTGGGATGACCACCCATGACAAAGACCACCCGCAAGGAAATACTAGAAGCAACAGACGCCTTCCTGAAGGCCAACCCGGCGGAGAAGCGCACCGCTGTACGGATTCGTTTTCGTGGCGGTCGGCCAGCTTGGAATTGGCTGAAAAAGCACGACGGGAAGGGGGCCGCCGCATTGTGGCTCATCGTTCGAGAGCGCCTTCCGCAGGCCGCCAACGACAACCTGCCCACTGACGCGGGACTGCATGTCGACCGGAGCCGAAAGGACGGCAGGCCAAGAGGGAAGAATCCAGATCCACGTTCGTTGGATGCCTGCATAGCGCTGCCGTCTGCCCAACCGCGGCTCGGCGATGCCGAACCGGAACCGGCACGAGCAGGCAACTGGGATACGGTGTCGCGAGGTGTCTCTATAAAATCGCAGGAGTGGATACATCCCGACGCAGTATTCACGTCGGCAACTTGCTTCAGCTTCCATCCTCCAGAGATCGCACCTGGCGCATTCTTTCTGGGTGCAATAGGCGGACTAGGCCAGCTTAAGTTGGGCAGGAGTCGTGGAGACGTACGGCTGGCTGGAACTGCCGATCCGATCACCCCACCGGCCAATATCGATACTGTCATCGAGGTCATCTTAGCAGGCGGCAATTGCTGAGGTCGGCAAGGCTTTCGGCGCTAAAGGCGGATATGCAGACCGTCGCGGAGGCGCTGAGCTATTGGCGGCTGGCAAGTGGGCGAAGTTGGCGGTGGCGAATGACAACCCGAGAATCAGGGCCGCTTAGGGACGTGTGCCAAATCGTGGCCCCAAAAACCTAAAGGGGCAACAGCAACGAATGGGGCGCTTCGGCGTCCCACCCGCTTTGGGCCCTACGCCTCGTCATCGTCAGGCGCAACCCGTCAATCTGGCACCAGAGGCGGGAATTATTGCGCGCGTTCCGGCCAGGCTGCGTGCGCTCACCGTCCAGCCTTCAGGGCTGCGACGGTGTTTTTTTTAAACCATCGCAATCACGAATTTCCAAACTCAAGGATCAAATATGCCTACAAGCCGTAGCCGCCATTGTGCGGCGTATCGGCTTCGATGAAGGGCGCGTGGGCGCGGTAGCCCGCATACTCACGGACGCCGCTGTTCTGCCGCCCGGTGCGCCTTGGACATCTCCAGATCTCAGCCCGCAAGACGTGGCGTCACTCATGCTTGGCGCGGCGCTGGACGTGCCTTTGCGTGCTGTTGTTGACGCGGTGCGCGATTACCGCGCCCTGCGCCGTGAAGGCGTTCCTGATGGCGCGCCATTTGCTATCAGTGTTGCCACAACTGGTGAAGAGCTAGACGTCCTGGCCGAGATCGCTGCAACTGGCTCGCCAGAGGCGAAAGCACGGGCAGCAAAGACCATCATCACCGTAGTCAATAGTTGGCCGGAAGTCGTGCCGATCGACCAGATCGACACCCGACGCTTCAGCGCGGGCGCGCCAAGTCACTGGCAGGCCTCTCGCCATCGCAAATCTGTCGAAATCAATGCCGCCGCGCTTGTCGACGTCATCAATGAACTTTTTGGAGACCAGTAAAATGTCAAAAGCTGACCTTTCGTAATGCCCGAATTGACCGATGTCGACCCGGAATTCGCAAAACTCGAACGGCAACTTCAGGACCTAAACTCCCAAAAATGTTTGGCCGATCGCGAGCTTGCGAGCCCGCGTGAAGAACTGGCCGAAGCGCGCGGTCCGTCCATTCCGTCCAGCGTTGCAGCCCTGCTTGGTGATGAACCCGACTCGGCGACGGGAAAACGGCAGCGTGCCGCCGAACTGAGCAAGTTGGTCGGCGATCTTATGGTTGCCATTGACATCATTTCTAAACGTCTGCGGGAGCGTCGCGACATACGGCAGCCGTGCTGCTGTCGCGCGCCGCCGCATTGGAGGCCGCGATGGTGCCGCTTCGCGAGTTGGAACAGTTGCGCATAGATTTGGAAGCTCACGATGCATCAGGTCATTTTCAATGGCCGCACGGGAATCTTTCGCATTTTTCCAGCGCGTTCTGCGCGGCTGTGCGCAAGGGAGTGTGAGTATGGAACGGCGAGAATACGAAACCGCCACGGATAAGGGGCGCCCTGGTCAACGTCTGGTGAGACTGCCGGGCGATAAACAGCACACCAAGCGTGGTGACAGCGCAAAGGTCATCGCGCGCCGCATTGCGCTAGACAAAGCGGAGAAGCGCCTGCAGAGGCTGACGAATGGCTGAGTATCGGGCTACGCCATCCAATGGAGCCAACCCGCGACTATCGCGGGTCTCTTCGTTGAACAGTTTGCGCGCGGATCTTTCGACAACTCATTGCTCCACAATCCTGACGTGGCGGCTCTGTGGTCGCATGACAGCAGCCGGCCACTTGGGTGTGTTGGCCGCCGCGACAGCAAATATCGCAGCGGCCGGTCCACCCGCCGAGCAAGTCATATTCTTCCACCATGTAGCTCTTGATCTTCAGCCAACTGCCGTGCCGCCAACCGGCTTCCATGGATGCAGGTCAATTCACGATTTGCTGAAACGCGCTGTTTCCGCCCGGGTGGAGCTAGCCTGTCAGTTTAGTGAAGTCGTGGCGCCGCGCGCCAACATGTGCCAGCAAATTCGTTTCGTTTACGACCCCTGATTGAAAGAGATTCAGCGTGGTCGAGGCCAGAATCTGACCGTCTATCGGGGTGCTGTACCATTTGGCGTCGGCGGTTACCTGGTCGACAANCTAGCCTGTCAGTTTAGTGAAGTCGTGGCGCCGCGCGCGAACATGTGCCAGCAAATTCGTTTCGTTTACGACCCCTGATTGAAAGAGATTCAGCGTGGTCGAGGCCAGAATCTGACCGTCTATCGAAGTGCTGTACCATTTAGCGTCGGCGGTTATCTGGTCGACAACCCGCTGGCAAATCGCCCGATCTTTAGGTTAAGGAACTGACTTTTCGGCGCTCGTAGCATCTCGATGCCTTTAAAGGGGAGTCACTTGTCTCCCAAGCGACACCCAGGCGTGGGTCTCCCGAGAATGGATACTAAACGCATCCAGGCCATTCGTTTGAGTGGTACGATGCGGGGCGTTGGCATCGGTGACGTGGTTGCGATCACGGCCGCGGTACGGAGGCGGTCACCGACGACCGTATCAGTGATACAACGCACTTCCTTAGCGGGCGGCCCAGCAGCTTGGGTTAGGGGGGCGGCCGCTGGGCCTGACCAGCGAGCGTTCGGGAATGCTCGACTGGCTGGTTAGTATATTAGATCAAGCTAATGTAATCGAACCATGCGAACGAAGTACGCGCGGCAAGAGGCTGGCACGCTTCACTTACCGCGCGCTCTTGCCTTGGGTTCTGGCGAGCTTTCGGACGGGTTTGCAGCCAATTTTGCAGATCGCCGATCTGTTACCCACAGGGACTTTTTCCTCGCCACCAAATCGTCACGATCGCCCTCAACGGTCGCTCGGCTATGCATCGCAGCTGTGGCGTAGTCGGCTCTGTTGGTTCGATAGTCTTCTTTTTGGACAGTCATCGTTTGCTCCCAGTTTCATAGCCCCTCTTTTTGCCCTGGCGGGGAGATTAACTGCCGGTGCATTACGCGAGTCAATCGAATTAAACGACCACTCCGCAGTCGCGAGGGCGGGAAGCAAGCCGACAATTTTAACGTTGGAACGGCTTACAGAGTGCCGGCAACACAGCCGCCCTTTCGTCGGNCGGGAAGCAAGCCGACAATTTTAACGTTGGAACGGCTTACAGAGTGCCGGCAACACAGCCGCCCTTTCGTCGGGCTGCGTTGATCGCGTCCATGTTGCCCTTCAGCTCGCTGATCGTGGCTTAACGTGCCTTCATGTCTGTGTTGTCCATCATGCTGCCAACCGGCAAGCCAAGCCAAAACACGCCGTCCACGTCATGGCGGGCGGTTCTGTCTTGTACGGCCATTATTCGGCACCAGGTCGGAACTCGTTCGGCAAAGTTCGGCTTCCAACTGGCTGCAGGACTTGCCCGCGTACGCTGGACGAAACCAGCATGGGCTTGGTGTCGGCTGGGCGAGTAGCGCAGCCCGACAAAACGTCGATGGCTACAAACGCACATAACTTGATTTTCATGCTTCCCCCAAATGTCCGCGGCGAGCATGCGCTGAGGGCGGGACGAAGTCTATGTGCCTTGACGGCATTAGGAATATATTCCTATCCTGTTCACCCAAGGAGAGCGGGATGCCACGCTATCGCCGCCATGAAGAGATTTCCGAATTCCATCTCGCCAAAATCGAACGGCAGGCATGGCTTTTGACGGTAGAACTCCGCGATGCGCAGTTGGCGCTCAAGCCGTTCTGTGCGCATTGGGAAACAATCGACCAGTTGCATCGTGATATGCGAAAGGCGCTCAATCTGCTGAATAATAGGCCGGCGGACTACGAGGAGCCGCATTTCGCGCCCATGTCGCGAGGGTGAAGAACTAGCCTGTCAGTTTAGTGAAGTCGTGGCGCCGCGCGCGAACATGTGCCAGCAAATTCGTTTCGTTTACGACCCCTGATTGAAAGAGATTCAGAGNGCTGTTTCCGCCCGGGTGGAGCTAGCCTGTCAGTTTAGTGAAGTCGTGGCGCCGCGCGCGAACATGTGCCAGCAAATTCGTTTCGTTTACGACCCCTGATTGAAAGAGATTCAGAGTGGTCGAGGCCAGAATCTGACCGTCTATCGGGGTGCTGTACCATTTCGCGTCGGCGGTTACCTGGTCGACAACCCGCTGGCAGATCGCCCGATCTTTAGGTCTAAGGAACTGACTTTTCAGTGCTCGTAGCATCTCGACGCCTTGAAACGGGGAGTCACCTGTCTCCCGCGCGACACCCATGCGAGTCTCGAGCATGGACCCTAAACGCATTCAGACAGAAAATTGCCATTCGTTTGAGTGGTACCGATGTCGCGTGGATAAGCGGCGGTCCGCGAGCTAATCCACCATGTCGCGCAGCGGCTTCTTGCGCTTTGGCGTCCTGTACTTCTCGACCAGCCTGACCTTGTCGATGTCGATCGTCACCAGTGGTCCCAGATCGACGGTCACCCTGCCGCCTTCCTCGTCTATGAGCGTGATCTCTCCGGCAAGCTCGATCTGCTGCCCCTTCTNGGCGGTCCGCGAGCTAATCCACCATGTCGCGCAGCGGCTTCTTGCGCTTTGGCGTCCTGTACTTCTCGACCAGCCTGACCTTGTCGATGGCGATCGTCACCAGCGGTCCCACATCGACGGTCACCCTGCCGCCTTCCTCGTCTATGAGCGTGATCTCTCCGGCAAGCTCGATCTGCTGCCCCTTCTTCACCTTGGTTGTTCGATGATCGAATGCGGAAAGCTATAGCTCGCAATCGAGACGTTTAGGTGCTGAGTGACCCGTTTGCGAAGGTGGCCTTGATCGCCACCTCGTCACGAATGGAAATTCCGCGCGCGGTTCCATGAGTCTGGTGCGCTCGGCGCCTTACTCAAGATATTGCTAATTATGGATGAGCCCGCTTCCTCCGATCGATGGATGAAGCCGATCGTGGGCCACTGCTACTTTGATGGATCGCGCGACTTACCCGACAAGAGCCTGGCTCCAGGGGCAAAATACGAGCAAGACGACTCTCATTGCTATCGCAATCCTCGCCATCAGTGTCGGCTGTGCCGAAGCCAAGGACCGTAAGGTCGAAACCGCGACCCTCGGCACGTACGCCAATTCGAAGAACCTGCCGGTTTGTGCCGCGTCAAGCTCACTCTTCGAAGTCCTCGGTGATAAATGTTTTCTCGTCACAGGTTCGATGATCTATGGCGACATCGCCGAACTCTCCCGGACAATCACTTTGAGTTNCAGACGATGGCGCGGGCAAGCGCGACGCGCTGGCGCTGGCCACCCGACAATTCGGACACGCGGGCCTCTCCAAAATTCTTATGCCGTCCCCACCTGCGGTCGAGCGTGTCGCGCCAACACAGCAGCGCCTCTGGATCGTTTGGGCAACCCAACGCATACCTTCCGGTCGGGAAACTCGCTTACGCGTTTCATCGTCCATTCGGCAGTGGAAAATTAGGCCGATTTGGCAGTGCTCAGATTCGCGTGGCCGTCCTGCGATCCGTTCGGAGACGATCCGCGAGTGGTTGCGGCAACTGCGCCTCAAGCTGGCGACCGCCGTCTGCAGCGTGCTGCTGCGGAGCAGCGCTGACGCTGCGCTCGTCCGGACCGTCGCAAGACCGCTTGATTGTATCCGGCCTGGAGACAGACCAACGCCGGCGCAAGCTCACCCTGAAACCAAAAGACAATATCGATGACGTCCAACAGCTATGCTCCCAAGGGTTCAAGCGCCTGCAAACATTTCACCATGCCAATTTCGCCATCGCCGCTTGCGACCAAGCTCGTGCATACCTCGATCACCATCACCAAGACCCTGCGAGACGCGGAAGAGGCAAGCCGCTTCATGAAGAGGCTAGAAGTCCCCAAACCCAAAAGCCGCCGATCGATTTGAGCCGCAGTAACGAAGTGTAACCGGGTTCGCACTACAAGAAGCTCAAACCGCGCAAGACCGCTGATCGATACGACCGCGATGTTCAACGGTCTTGCCCAATGGAAGCCGCCCCAATGGAAATCGTCACGAACAACCCTACGACTAGCCATCTGATGACTTCACGGCGTTTTGCGCCTCTCTTCTGGACGCAGTTCCTGTCCGCCTTCAACGACAATTTCCTCAAGAACACGCTGGTGTTCCTTATTCTGTTTACCCTGGCGGCGGACAAGGCAGCATCACTGGTCACCCTGGCGGGTGCCGTCTTCATGGCTCCTTTCCTGCTCCTGTCTGCCCTTGGTGGCGAGATCGCCGACCGGTTCGACAAGGCGCTCATCGCCTGTCGGCTGAAATTCACCGAAATCGCGGCAGCTGCTGTCGCAGTCGTTGGGATCGCGCTGTCGTCGATCCCGGTGCTGATGATGGCGTTGCTCATGTTCGGCATCATCTCGGCACTGTTCGGACCGATCAAGTACGGCATCCTGCCGGATCATCTCGAGCGCAAGGAATTGCCCCGCGCCAATGCCTGGATCGAATCGGCAACCTTCGCCGCCATCCTCGGCGGCACTATCGCCGGAGGCGTCGTCTCGGCCGATGGCATAGGCGTCTCGCTCTTCGGGCCGATGATGATGATCCTCGCCATCGGTTGCTGGTTTGTCAGCCGCTACATCCCGCCCACCGGTTCTGCGGCCCCCGACCTAGTCATCGACAAAAACATCTTTCGCTCAACGTGGCGACAGGTCAACGGCTTGCGTGCCGACAAGCGGATCTGGCGCGCCGGACTGATGACCTCGTGGTTCTGGCTGATCGGGGCCATTGTCCTTTCGATCCTGCCTACGTTGGTCAAGGATTCGCTCGGTGGCGGAGAAATCGCTGTCACCGCCTATCTGGCGGTGTTCGCCGTCTCGATCGCCATAGGCTCTGCCATAGCCGCATGGATGTCGCAGGGCCGCATCGTGCTCTTGCCAGCCCCGGTTGGCACGGCGTTGATGGCGCTATTCGGCATGGACCTGGCCTGGACCATCTGGAGTATGCAGCCTTCGGTCAGGGCCGAAACGCTCGCAATATTCTTCGCCGGGCCAAACACGGTCCATGTTGCGATCGACCTTGCCGGCATGGCTATTGCCAGCGCATTTCTTGTCGTACCGACCTTCGCCGCCGTACAGGCCTGGGCGCCCGAAGCCAGCCGCGCTCGCGTCGTCGCCGCGGTGAGCATCGTCAATGCAGGCTTCATGACGGTGGGCGGCATACTTGTCGCCGCGATTCAAGCAGCGGGCGTCTCCACTGGAGGTATCCTGTTCGGCCTCGCCGCACTCAACGTGGTCGCCGCCTGGCTAATGCTGAGATATCTGCCAACCAACGCCTTCCGCGACTTCGTTTCCATTCTGTTCCGAGCCTTCCATCGTCTGGAGGTTGGAGGGGCTGGAAAACCTCAAGGCGGCCGGCCCGGCACCCATCCTGGCGCTCAACCATGTCAGTTTCCTCGACGGCCCGCTGGCTTTGACTCTGACCGATGAGGAGCCGGTGTTTGCCATCGACTACACCATCGCCCAGGCCTGGTGGATGAAGCCGTTCATGAAACTTGCGCGCGCCCTGCCGCTCAATCCGGCCAAGCCGATGTCGACCCGCACGCTTATCAAGGTCGTGCAAGGCGGCGATCCGCTTGTCATCTTCCCCGAAGGCCGGATCACCGTGACCGGCGGCCTGATGAAGGTCTATGACGGTGCCGCCATGGTGGCCGACAAGACCGGCTCGATGATCGTGCCAGTGCGCATCGACGGCCTGGAGAAGAGCTATTTTTCGCGGCTGACCTCGCAGCATGTTCGTCGCCGGCTGTTCCCGAAGGTCAAGGTGACCATTCTGGAGCCCGTCAAACTTCAAGTAGCGCCGGATCTGAAGGGCCGGAAGCGCCGCGCAGCGGCGGGCGCTGCCCTCTACCAGGTCATGTCCGACCTCCTCTTCCGCACCCAGGACATCGAGAAGACCGTGCTGGAGAAGATCGTCCAGACGGCGAACGAACGCGGCATGAAGCAGCTGGCCGTGCAGGACCCCGTTAGCGGGTCGCTGAGTTACGGCAAGCTGCTGACGGCGGCTGCGGTGCTTGGCGAGAAATTCGAACACCTCTATGCCGGCCAGCAGACGCTCGGCATCATGCTGCCCAACGCCAACGCCGCCTGTGCGACGCTGCTCGGCGTGATGTCCGCCGGCAAGGTTCCGGCGATGATGAACTTCACTGCCGGTGCGGCCAACATCCTCTCCGCTTGCAAGGCCGCCGAGGTGCGCACCGTGCTGACCTCGCGCGCCTTTGTCGAACAAGCGAAACTCGGCGCCGTGATCGAGGAACTCGGCCGATCGGTCGACATCGTCTGGCTCGATGATCTGCGGGCCACCATTGGCCTCAAGGACAAGCTGCTCGGCCTTTTGCGCAAGAGCGCACCCCGGGTCGCCCGCAAGTCTGAAGATCCAGCGGTGATCCTGTTCACTTCAGGTTCCGAAGGCACGCCCAAGGGCGTGGTGCTCACCCACCGCAACATCCTGGCCAATGCCGCGCAGGCCGCTTCGCGGATCGACTTCCATTCGGGCGACAAGGTCTTCAATGTGCTGCCGATCTTCCATTCCTTCGGCATGACGGCGGGCACGGTGCTGCCGCTCATCTCGGGCGTGCCGGTCTATTTTTATCCCTCGCCGTTGCACTACCGGATCGTGCCGGAGTTGGTTTACGCCTCAAACGCAACGATCATCTTCGGCACCGATACGTTTCTTGCCGGCTATGCCCGCACCGCACACCCTTACGACTTCCGCTCAGTGCGCTATTGCTTTGCCGGCGCGGAACCGGTCAAGCCTTCGACGCGCGCGACCTATATGGAAAAGTTCGGGCTGCGCATCCTCGAAGGCTATGGCGTGACCGAAACCGCGCCGGTGATCTCCATCAACACGCCGATGTACAACCGCTCCGGCAGTGTCGGCAAAATCATGCCGGGTATGGAGTATCGCCTGGACCCGGTGCCTGGCGTCGAGGATGGCGGACGGCTGTTCGTGCGCGGGCCCAACGTCATGGCAGGCTATCTGCGCGCCGAGAAGCCGGGCGTGCTCGAACCGCTCGAAGACGGCTGGCATGACACCGGCGACGTGGTCGCCGTGGACGACGTCGGCTTCATCACCATTCGCGGCCGCGCCAAGCGCTTTGCCAAGATCGGTGGCGAGATGATCTCACTGGCCGCCGTCGAGGCGCTGGCGGGCGAATTGTGGAAAGGCTCGCTCTCGGCGATCGCCGCCGTGCCAGATGCACGCAAGGGCGAAAAGCTGATCCTCATCACCGAGGCCGTCAACGCCACGCGTGCCGAATTCCTGGCCTTCGCCAAGGCCAACGGCGCCATGGACCTGATGGTGCCGGCCGAAGTGCACGTCGTTGCGAAAGTGCCTGTCCTGGGCTCAGGCAAGCTCGATTTCTCCGCTGTGACCAAAATGGTGAGCGGCGAAGACATGAAAACCCAGGCGGCTTGACAATAGCGACCGGGAAGTCGGCCTGTTTGCTCAATCAGGTGAAACTGGGCTAGACGCGGATGCATGCAGTTTCGAACGAGGCTTCGACTCGTTTTTGCGGCTAACTTTTTTGTGTGTCTCGGTTGGGAACACGGGACCGCCGCGAAAGTTCGGTGCACGCAGCGAATCCTCCCCTCCGGGTGTTGCTGCAGATCGGTATCCCGATCGGCCCGCGCCCCCGCATGGGCGCGGGCCTTGGCGCGTTGCTGTGGTGCTTATGCCATCTACTTCGATCCGCAAAACGGAATATGATCCCGACAGCAAAACCCTTTCGGTGTGGTTTGTCGCCAGCGGCAAACGGTACGAATTTGAGAACGTGCCGCCGGACATTTACGCCGAATTCCGAGCCGCCTTCGCCAAGGGCCGCTACTTTAACGATCACATTCGCAATCATTTCCGTTACCGGCTTGTTCCTACCGACGACCGGTGACGACCCTTGGAGGAAAGGATAGCGCATCCACCGTTCGAGGGATGCGTTCTGGCGTAACAAAAACCTAGACCTGTGTCGTGAGCAAGGGGTCGACTGCCGGCGCAGGGGGTCTAGAGTTCATACCTCCCATGATGCCTACTCTGGTAGCGAAGCCGCCCCAGGGCGACGGATGGACTCACGAGGTCAAGTTCGACGGCTACCGCTCCCAGATCATCATCGACGCCGGCCGGGTGCG
>NZ_AYVY01000048.1 GCF_000503055.1 Mesorhizobium sp. LSHC420B00
TCCGGTGCCAATGCCATGACGCTCATGTGATGTTGTCCGAAGACGACTTCGCCGCCGGCCAGCTTGTCGGCGCCGTCGTGGACGGACTCCTCAACGGTCGTGCCCGCCTCGTCCGATCCTTCAACCTGGTTCGCGATGGTGTTGATCCTGCGCATCGCCGTTACACGATCTTCGATCGCAAAACTCTGCGTCAGGACAAACTCCTGTGGCAGGCGCAAGAGACCGTCCAATGAGCCCGGCGCGGTGAACGGTGGGTATTCCTTGATCGACACAATGGCGCCGAGCTTGCCAGCGTCCGGTCCGCGAAGTTCCAGCGCGGACTTGCCGAAAAACAGCTGCCGCGTCGCCAGCACATCGCCAAGGGACATGCGCGGCAAAGGCATTTCCACATCGACGCCGCCGGCGAGGATCTTCGCCAAAAATTCCGCGGGCTCGGAAAAGAAGCCGTTGCGGCGCTTCACGAGACCGAGAAGACGTGCACCATAAGCCGTAAAATCTGAAGAGGCAATCTACAACAATCGCGCATCTGTCGTGCTTTGCAAAACACTTGTGCTGCAAAGCACGAAGGGTGAACCCGACGCCGTGTCGTGTTTCTCTCTCGTCGGTGCGGGCAACGCAAACGACCTGTACAACGTCGCCTACGACGATGACGAAATGGTTTTTTTCGACATGGCGGCGATCGGACGCAACAAGGACGGCAAGTCGCTGCGCCCCGATCTGGAGCATTCGGCCGACCTCGGTGGACAGTTCCAGGAATGAAGCAGGCGAGCTTCGCAGTGCTGGCCGCATTTGGTTTGTGCGCTTCGGCCCAGGCCCAGGATGCATCCGAGTCTGCCGTGCCAACGCCCTTGGCAGTATCGAAATCGGCTCAACTGCTGACCGGAGATACCTGGCGTGATGGAGATCACCTTTTCCGCCTCTATGGCGTCCAGTCATGTCTTCGAGGCACGTCAGCCGAAGAGCAAAATGGAAACAAAATCGATTGCGGGAACACCTCGCTGGCGCACCTTGCAGCCCTATTCGATAGCGCGGCGGTTACATGCCAGCCAATCGGCTACGCCCTGGACAAGGCGGTTTTTGTCGTGTGCGGTGCGCAGCTGAATGGCGACACAATCGACGTCGGCACGGCGCTGATAGCGACCGGATACGCGTTTGCCGCAACAACCGCAAACGGCAAAGCCGTCAATGAGAACTATCTGATCGCGGAAATCAACGCTAAGATGAAACGTGCGGGTTTGTGGGGCACAACGTTTCGGCATCCTGTGCGACTGCTGCTAAACAAGCGGTCGGAGAGACAGCATGAAACACGATGATGAAGCGCACAGATATTACTATCCTGTGGAAGGACGCGGCGACGGCGCCATTGGCGGAGCGGCTGCGTTCATCGCGATCATTTTGGTGCCGGCGGCCATCTACGCGGGCTGGAATACCGTGGCCTCATGGATTTCGACGATCTTTTCTTAGGGCTGCAGTTTCGTGAAGGAACCGAGCAACGCGCGCCAATCGTCGACATCAATCTCGCACCAGCCATGAGCCGTCAGCCGTTGGAAGTAAGCAGCCTTCATTTTCATTTCCGCGATAGTGGCTACTGGAGCAATGGCAGCACGCCTTCGCACAGCGGCCTCCTCCGCCATGACCGCGTCCAGCCTCTCACCCAGCACGATCGCGTCCGGCCCTTCGGCCCCCATCCATCGCTTGCCGATACATTCAAGCGCGGCAACGCTCTGACGATGTTCCGCAATCAGTTTTGCGACGTCTTCAGCCGCTTCCATCTGTCCATTGCTGCAGACCTGTTGAATAGGCATCGTCCTCGCCCTGGCGTACATCGGTCACATACTGGTAGCTCGGGAGGTGAGGAAAAATAGGGATGACATCATCCCTTTTTTGAAGCGACCAATTCTGAGAGACAGGGGCGGTGGGCGCATGCGTAGAGGGATTGGCTTCCAATGTTTCGTGCCCTGGTGGTCGAAGACCAGACACTTATGCGTCTGGCACTGATGAACGAAGTGCAAGCAAGCTTCGAAGAATGCATTGTCCTGGGAGCGGAGACGCTGAACATCGCGACTGCCGAGCTTCAAAACAATCATTTCGATCTTGTCGTGATCGATCCTGGCTTGCCCGGTTTTGATCCCACGTCACAGGGCGACCGCGTCGCTGTCGTCGACAAGATCATCGAGGCTTCACCCAGTGCGATCCATGTTGTCGTCACCGGTTCTGACAACCTTTGCGAGGCGGATGGCTTCCGGCAAATCGGCGCTGCCGCCTATCTCGGCAAGACCGGGCTTGCGCCCGGCGTGTTCAGGGACGTGCTGGACGATATTTCCACCAAGGGATTCTCGTTGCGCCTGTCGCGGGTTGTCATGACGAAACCCGATTATCGCTTTTCTGTTCTTACACCGCGCGAACAAGAGGCCATCGACATGATGGCGCATCGCGAACCCGGCGTGAAACGCAAGGAAATCTTTTCGCTGATGGCCGACCGGCTGGCCATTGATGCCGGCTCGGCCGAGAAATACTACAAGCAGGCTCGCGCCAAGCTCATGCGGCAAGGCCATCCGCTCCCACGAGGTCTGTGAGACAATTGCGCCCATGATCGTCCATGGAATCAAGGTTCCTGTCGCACCACAGGATGTTTCGCCGGTTATCTGGAGAGCGCTTCAAAGCCAGAGCTATGAGGCGAAGGAAGCGAAGTGGATCTTCAGGGCAGTCAAGGCGCGCGATCGCGTACTGGAGCTAGGGTCCGGTATCGGCATCATCACCGCACTGATCGCGAAAATCCCCGGCGTTCAGGTGTGGGCTTTTGAAGCGAATCCCGCAACAGCGGAACTAGCGAAGCGCGTGATAGCGGCCAACGATCTCGACAATGTCACATATTCGCAGGGTATCCTCACAGCAGGCCCGCCGCGGTCCTTCACCTTCTACGTTCGCCGCGACCTTTGGATGTCTTCCACGGACAAAGACCAAGGACCATATGAGCGCGAACTTTCGATCGTCTCGGCCGACGTCGATCGTTTCATCGCCGATCATCGAATAAACGCCCTCGTCATGGACATTGAAGGAGCTGAGAAAGAACTTCTGCAGGATGCCGAGCTGCCCGGCGTCGAACGCATCTTTCTTGAGCTGCACGACCACCTCTATGGCCTTGACGGCATCCGCAACATCACCCTTGCCCTAGCAGAAAAGGGATTTGCCTACGATCCGCGGGGCTCCCGAGGACCTTGCGTCCTCTTCGCTAAGAACGATGGCCCCCGCGAATACGAGGATGTGGAAGATGTTGCGTAATGCTCTCGCCGTCATGTTTGCCGTAGCCCTTCCGCTCGCCAGCGCCGCCGAGGAAATTCCGCTCGATCCCAACGAAGTGTCGGTTCAAGACGCCAGCGGCAAGACTGTCGCCGTTTTTTCAGTAAAGCAGCTGCGGGCAGACTTTCCACAACAGACCTATGACACGCGTACGCCTTGGACGAGCGACAACGAGAAAATCGAATATCGTGGGCCGCTGCTTGCAAATGTGCTTGCCAAGGCCGGAGTCACCGCCGTGCAGGAGGTCAAAGTTGTCGCCTATGACAACTTCGTTTCCGACATTCATATGGACGAAATCCGGTCTTATAATCCGATCCTGGCGATCGAACGTCGTTGCAACGAGAGTGACAAGGCCGGCTCGCATTGCCCGCCGGGCCAGGATTTCCGCCCGATCAGCATGGTAGAAAAAGGCCCCATCTTCATTGTTTGGCCCTTCGACCAATTGCCTGCTTCATATGTTCCCGCAAGAAACTCGATCTGGGTGTTTTTCCCAGTCATCCTGCGCGCCACGCAATGAAGTTCTTAAACGGCCGTTTGCTCACTGTTCTGCCGTATCTCGGTATGGCTGCAGCGCTTGGGCTGAGTGCGTGGACATTCATGCAATCGAACCGCTACCGTCAGGAGACGGATGCCATCCTCAATCAGACTTTCGAGATTCAGTGGCGCGCGGCACAGATTCGCGAGCGCCTTATACGAGTCTATGGCTATCTTCGCATTGCCGACGAGACGGGCAAGCTTGATGCGGACATCGATCGACAAATGGCGTTGGTGAACGTCAACGTCGCGCAGTTGGAAAACCTGCCCTATCTGAACCGCTTTTTTCCCGACCACGATGCCGAACTCCTGGGCCGGATTGGCCTAACCCTCGAACAGAAAATTGCCCCTCTTGTGTCAGCGCGTACAAACTACACCCAAGCCATTGCCGACATGGCCAAGCTGGAACAGTCAATTTACGAGATTTCCAGCTCTACCGTTGATCACAGTGCCACCTTGCAGCAGACCGCCAGCATCGACATTGCGGCCTCGCGCAACTGGTTCATCTTTGCCATCGCACTTGGCCTGGGTGCCACCTTTTATCTCGTTATCCATCAACGCTATGCTTTGGCCAATCGCCGTGACCAGCATATGCGCTCGTTCGCTTCGCTCTTTGCGCATATGACCCGATCGCGGGTTACAGCCTTGAGGCTGTTCCTTGAGCACGCACAACCAGACAAGCAACCGAGCGGCGAAATGCTTGAGGCTGCGCGCAGTGCTGCTACTGAACTGGAATCGATCACCAACAGTGTCCTTCAGATCGCCTATGCGCCACAAGATTCCAGCACCGTGGCGCTCGGCCCACTCCTCGAGGATCTCGCGCACGATCGCAGCAGTTTGGTGCAAGTTTTGGTCGATCCTAAAGCACGTCTGCAACCTGTTCCGGCGACGCCGTTACGGTTGGTCGTTAATGAGCTGATAGAAAACGCTCTTGCCGCTCTATCCGGCACCAGAAACGCCCCAATTCTCATCTCCGCGACAGTCAAGCGACGTCCCTTCCTCCTGCGCAGTTACCTCGTACTAGATGTGGCGGACAACGGCGCAGGCATGTCGCCTGCAATCCTTGTGAAGGCAACTACACCTTTCTTTTCAACGCGAGCTGGAAATCATACTGGCCTTGGACTGACCGCATGTTCCCAGATGGTCTCGACGCTGAAAGGAAGGCTCATCATCAACAGCGCTCCCGGTGCCGGCACAACCGTAGAGATCAGGATTCCGGTGCATTCGACTGCCGCCACGTCATGGCAGTCGTTCCTCAGGCGCGGGCGAAAAAAGGTACACACGTGGCGCGCCTAATTGTCAGCTCTGCTCCATTTTCACCTGAATGCACCGGTATGCGCTATCACGGCGAAAACCTGCCAGGCATTCTGTGTAGCGCAGCTTAGACGGATGATGACGCTGGAAGTTCACGGCACTCTGAAATGAGAACCTACGCCTCCGGGTGCGTCAGAATCAGGTAGATCAGTTGATGGCGGGACCTTATCGGAAAAGAGGAAGGTCGCTGGATCAAGTTTCAACGCCTTGGCGATCGCCGCAATTGTGTCGACGCTGATATTGCCGCTTGCGCGTTCCAATTTCATGAATGTCGCCTCCGCCACGCCGATGAGCTCGGCCATCTTATAGCGGAGCAAAGTGCGTCGTTTTCGCTCAATGTCGATGATGTGCGCCAGACGCATGCGGATTGCATTTTCGTCCAACTGATGCGCCCATTCGGGAAGTTTTTTTCCGCCCGCGAGCAGGTCCGCAACTGACACATGCAAGCCGCTTGCCATGATTTGCAACGTCGTCAGGGTGACATTGTTTTTCTGTCGCACGGTCTGGATGTATGTCCGGTAGGCGAGCCTTTCGCCCTCGACGGTCCGGAACAGCTCGGCCATGTGCATATGGGATAGGCCACGCCTAGCTCTCTCCCGCTCCAGCGTTCTCGCAATGTTGGCGCGCAACGGGTTGTTGACCAGGCCCGCGTCGTCTCGTTTCATAAATCGATGTAGTCGCACAACCTGCCTTCTCGATCTGTCCTTTTTCGCGCGGATGATCCATAGTAAAGTATCAGAATCCGCAGCGAGGAAAAGGCTATGAACATGCTGAAATATCTCTTGGTGGGTGCCACCGTCGTCGTGGGCGCCGCGGCTCTTCCATCCCAATCACAGGCATCGGAATGGGGCTGTCAGGTCCTCCTCTGCCTGTCCGGTGACTGGCAGGCCACTCCTTCTTGCCACCCGTCAATCTACAAGTTGATGGCGGCGATGAAAGCGCCGGGTTTTAACTGGCCGATCTGTCCACAAGCCAACTCCAGCGCCGCGAGATTCGAGAAGTATGAGGATTGTCCAGCTGGCTGGCAAGCAGCTGGCAGCTACGACTCCGATCGGCGAGGAATGAGGCAAGAACGGAACATCTGCCGTATCAGCTCCGACAGGCTCACCCTGCCCGCCACTTTCACGAATAGTCGTCTCGGCCAAGACCATGACAACGGATCTCGACAGGCCCAGATCGAAATCAACGGTAGGTTGGTGACGGCAAAAATCCAGATCACGGGCAACGATAGAGGGCATTCCCTTGGTAATGGCCCCACCTACTACACCATCTCTCGGCCGGTGCGCGGAAAGCCCTGGTTCATCGAGTATGACGACGCGAACGGCATGCGCCAGAAAAGCTGGTTCAATCTCAACATGCCATAAGCCAGGCGATCACGCAGGATGAGTCGCCATGAGGATCACAAGGCGTGTCTGTCCGGTTCATTCACCCCGACGCCAGCGATAGCTTCGAGACAGCAATACGGTACTGGATCAGGGAAGGGTAATAAGTGTTGAAGGCGCTGCTCCTGTCGACTGCGATAATGGGCCCATGGGCAGGCTTGGCGGTGGCTAGCCAGAGCGAGAAGCCGCGATCGAGCGCGGACAATCCGATGTGGCCCGCTTCACTGAAATGGGACTGCAAGACCGCCGCCAAAATCGTGTGTGAGCGTGACGGCAGTTGCACAGTGGCCGAGGACCATACTAGGTTTGTGCTGAACTATGGCAGCAACGAAGCTGAGTTCCCGGCCAGCAATGTCAGGATCAAACGGCACTATCAACAGACCGTGCAGGCAAGCCCTTTGCAGCAGGAAGTTAAAGTCGAACTGGCTGACAATCGCGTTCTTTGGCTGACGGCCGTGGATGCCAGCCGCACTTATTCGGAAGCCTGGGTCGGCGCAATGAGCGAGTTGAAGGGCGGCGCGGTACTCATGGAATCCGAGGGCGTCTATTGTATGCCGCACAAGTGAGTGAGCCGAGAGGGAAGGCGAGCGAAAACCGATATGTTCTGACCTCGGGCGCCAGCCACCGGCGTTTCAGAAAAGTCCGGCATAACCGTCTTCCCGGTCTAGTTTCATCAGACGATCAGCCGTCGACTCCTGCGCAGCGGCGTCCTGACCCATCACGGCCAGCGCAGCGAACAGCCCAACAGATTTCCTCATCCAAGTCCCCTCACGCCAAGGACCAAGAACGTTTTGCCTTGCCTGGCGAGAGCTGGGTGCGGATGGTCAGGAGGTCTTGCATGACTAACCTGTCAACAATGAAACGAACATTCCATGGCACGGTGCTCGAGCGCATCGTGGTGGTGGGGCTGGGCGGCCTGCCCCTGACCGCAACGATCGACAATCTGCCGGAAGCGTATCCGGGCGGACAAGTCGCGCGAGGCGGGCGCCTGGGCCTGCTCGGCAATCGCGACATCATGGATACGCCGTTCAACATAGGCAGCTACACGGCGCAAACGATCGAGGATCAGGGCGCACGCACGGTGGACGACGTGATGATCAATGATCCTTGGTACGGAGCACCCATTCAACCGGCGGGATATTGGATTCCTTCTACATTCGCGGCTTTCCGATCAATGAAGGAAATTTTGGCGAGGTCGCGTTCGATGGTGTGTTCGGGGTCGCGCCGACCTATCGCTTGTTCACCGATTATATCGAGCGATCGAGGTTCTCAAAGGACCGGTGGCGCTCCTTTATGGCATCGCGCCGAACAGCAGTCTCGGGGGGTACGACCAATATCATCCCAAGCGCGCGGGCCGAGGTCGATCTGACACGGTCGAGCCCCCAGGGCGGCGGGCATCTCGATGTGAGCGGGCGTTTCGGCGCCGAGCGGCAGTTCGGGGTCCGATTCAACGGCAGCTATCACGGCGGCGACGCCGATCGACGACCAAAAGCGCGACGTGCCGGTGGTGACAATCTGCGGCGCGGGCCGCACCGGGCAACGGAGCGCCGATCGCCACGATCAAGCCTGGCCGGTCTGCGCCCGCGGTTTGCCGCCAATCGGATGTTAGAGCTCATGCTAATGAGGCGTCAGCACTCCGATTTTCTCAATGGTTTGGAAAAATCAAAAGATAATTCCTTATCTCTATAGATTTTGTGTAATATCGTACGATCCCGTCTTGGCAACCGGGCATCCCCTTGGTGGAACAGGAGATCGACGACACGTGGCAAGAATTTCGGTTCTCGGCATATCCGGCGGCGTTAGTACGCCATCCCGCACCACCGCGGTGGTGAGCGCGCTGGTCAAGGCGGTCGCGTCGCGTGTCCCGTCGGACGCCGGCCTGATCGAAATCACCGAGGCGGCGCCGTCGATTTTCGCCGGGCTGTCTCGTCGTGCGCTCGGCGCGTCTGGCGAAGCGATCATCCAGCGTGTCGAGAAGGCCGACCTGCTCGTGGTCGGAACGCCGGTCTATCGGGCGTCCTACACCGGCGCTCTCAAGCACCTGTTCGACCTCGTCGATCATCGTGCACTGACGGGCAAGACCGTGCTTCTCGCGGCAACCGCGGAAGTCCATACCATGGCCTGGTTCTCGAACATCAGCTCCGGCCATTGTTCGGTTTTTTCGGGGCCGTCACGGTCCCGACCGGCGTCTACGGCGCGCCCGACGATTTCGTCGATGCCAAGATCGTCGGCGCGGCGATTATCGAGCGCATCTCACGGGCCGCTACCGAAGCGATTTCCTTGCTTAATTCCAGTGATGCAAACACTGCCGTCGCCACGCGCGTCGGTTGAAGCCAATCAAAAGGGGAAACGAACGAAATGACCTCGAATTCCGACAACGTGAAATTCGCCTACTGGGTCCCGAACGTCTCGGGCGGCCTGGTCATCTCCAACATCGAGCAGCGGACCGGCTGGGACATCGACTATAACCGCAAGCTCGCCCAGATCGCCGAGGCCAACGGCTTCGACTACGCGCTGAGCCAGATACGCTTCACGGCCGGCTATGGCGCCGACAACCAGCACGAATCCGTCTCGTTCAGCCATGCCTTGCTCGCGGCCACCACAACGCTGAAAGTCATCGCGGCGATCCTGCCCGGCCCATGGAATCCAGCGCTGGCGGCCAAGCAGATAGCCACCATCAATCACCTGACCAATGGCCGTGTCGCGGTCAATGTCGTGAGCGGCTGGTTCCGCGGTGAGTTCGCCGCCATCGGCGAGCTGTGGCTCGACCATGACGAGCGCTATCGCCGTTCGGAGGAATTCATCCGTGCGCTGCGCGGCATCTGGACCGAGGACAATTTCACTCTGAAGGGCGACTTCTATCGCTTTACCAACTACTCGATGAAGCCGAAGCCGATCGATCCGCAGCCGGAGATCTTCCAGGGCGGCTCATCACGCGCGGCGCGCGACATGGCTGCGCGGGTTTCCGACTGGTATTTCACCAACGGCAACACGCCGGAAGAGATCAAGAAGCAGGTTGACGACATCAAGACCAAGGCGAAGGCCAATGGCCACAAGGTCAAGATCGGCGTCAACGCCTTTGCCATCGCTCGCGAAACCGAGGCAGAAGCGCGCACCGTGCTCGACGAGATCATCGCCAAGGCCAATCCGGAGGCGGTGCAGGGTTTCGCCGATCAGGTCAAGAATGCCGGCAAGGCGTCGCCGGAAGGCGAGGGTAACTGGGCGAAATCCTCGTTCGAGGATCTTGTCCAATACAATGACGGCTTCCGCAGCAATCTCATCGGCACGCCGGAACAGATTGCCGAACGCATCCTCAAGCTGAAGGATGCCGGCGCGGATCTGATACTGCTCGGCTTCCTGCATTTCCAGGAAGAGGTGGAGTTCTTCGGCAAGCGCGTCATCCCTCTGGTGCGCGAACTGGAAGCGGCGCGCGACAGGGAGCTCGTCGCCGCGGAATAGGACACGCGCGGCCTCCAGGCCGCCGCCCGCACGCCTTTAAAATCAGGGACGTTTCATGATTGGTGCTTCGCTGGGAGCCGCCGCATACGAGCGCGCGCCCGAAATTTCCGGCATTCTTGCTGGTGCTGGTCCCGTCGAGGACACGCGCCCGGCGCGCCTGTCGGCAAAGGCTGATGCGATCCTGGCGCTGGGCGGGATCAGCATTTCCTTTGGTGGCGTCACGGCACTGCGGGATGTCGACCTCGAGGTCAAAAGCCGCGAGATTCGCGCTGTGATCGGTCCCAATGGCGCCGGCAAATCCTCGCTGATCAACATCATCAGCGGCCTCTATCACGCCGATCAGGGCAAGATCGCGATCGATAGCCAGTCCTTCTCCCGGGTGTCGGCAAGCCGTCTGGCACGGCTCGGCGTCGCGCGCACCTTCCAGAACCTGGCACTGTTCGGTGGGCTTTCAGTGCGCGACAACATCGCGTCGGGCCGCGTCCACACCCGGCGCGCCAGCTTCGTCGAACATATCGCCGGTCTACCGCGCGCCCGGCGCGAAGATGCCGCGATCGCTGAAAAGGTCGACCAGACAATCGCCTTCCTGCATCTCGAGGCCGTCGCCGATCGCCTGGTCGCAACGCTGCCCTACGGCCTGCAGAAGCGGGTCGAACTGGCGCGCGCGCTTGTCGCCGAGCCGAAGATCCTGCTGCTCGACGAGCCGATGGCCGGCATGACGGCGACCGAGAAGGCCGAGATGGCCGGTTTCGTGCGCGCAGCGCGCGACCGGCACGACGTCACCATCATCCTCATCGAACACGACATCGGCGTGGTCATGGGGCTCTCCGACCGCGTCGCCGTGCTCGACTACGGCCGCAAGATCGCCGACGGGACACCGGCCGAGGTCAGGGCCAATCCGGCGGTGATCCGGGCCTATATCGGCACCGCCGAAGGCGAACATGGCGAGGGCATCTGATGAGCTACTATGATTTCCTCTTCGTCATCGAGGTGCTGGTCGGTGGCTTGCTCTCAGGCGTCATGTATTCGCTCGTCGCCATCGGTTTCGTGCTGATCTACAAGACGTCGGGCGTGCTGAACTTCGCGCAAGGGTCGATGGTGCTGTTCGCCGCACTCACCTTTGTCAGCCTTGTCGAACGCGGCATCCCGTTTGCGCTTTCGCTGCTCATTACCCTCGCGGTCATGGTTGCGCTGGGCTTCACCATCGAGCGAACTGTGCTGAGGCCGCTGGTCAATCGCTCGCCGATGACGCTGTTCATGGCCACGCTTGGCCTGTCTTACATCATTGAAGGCGCTGCCCAGTTGGTGTGGGGCACGCAGGTGCACGGGCTCGATCTCGGCATCGACGACACGCCGTTCGAGGTCGGCGGCATCCTGATCTCGTCGTTCGATCTTCTTGCTGCAGGCATTGCCGCGGCGATGGTCGCCGGCTTGAGCGCATTCTTCTATTGGACCCGGATCGGCCTGGCGTTTCGCGCCGTCGCAGACGACCAGTTCGCCGCGCTTGCCGTCGGGCTGCGGCTGCCCCGGATCTGGGGAACGGTGTGGACGGCCGCGGGGTTCGTGGCACTGGTCGCGGGACTTTTGTGGGGCGCGCGCCTCGGCGTCCAGTTCTCGCTGTCGCTGATCGTGCTGAAGGCGCTGCCGGTGCTGGTGCTTGGCGGCTTCGATTCTATCCTCGGCGCCATCGTCGGCGGCCTCATCATCGGCGCCAGCGAGAAGCTCGCCGAGGTCTACCTCGGACCCTTTGTCGGTGGCGGCATCGAAGGCTGGTTCGCCTATGCGCTGGCGCTGGTCGTCCTGCTGGTGCGCCCCTCCGGCCTGTTTGGCCAGAAGACTGTCGAAAGGGTCTGACCGATGGCCGTGCAAGCGCTCGATGCCGCAAGGCTTCCCATCGACTGGCAGAGGTTAGCTCTGCCCGTCGCCCTGATTGCCGTGGCCTACGGCTTGATCCCCGCCTATGCGTCGAGCTATCTCGTCGAGGCGATCCTGCTGCCGTTCCTTGCGCTCAGCCTGGCGGCGGTCGGCCTCAACCTTTTGACCGGCTATTGCGGCCAGCTTTCGCTGGGCTCCTCCGCCTTCATGGCGGTTGGCGCTTTCGCCGCCTACAATTTCAACCTTCGGGTCGAAGGACTGCCGCTGGCTGCGACCATGATCCTGGCCGGGATTTCGGCCGCCGGCATCGGCGTCGTGTTCGGATTGCCGAGCCTGCGCCTGCGCGGCTTCTATCTCGCCGTCTCGACGCTCGCCGCCCAGTTCTTCGTGCAGTGGGCGCTGACCAAGTTCGGCTGGTTCTCCAACGACAACCCATCCGGAGTGATCTCGGCGCCGCACCTTGCCGTTGCGGGCTTCTCGCTCGACAGGGCGACGGGCCGCTACCTGCTCTCGGTGACCACGGTCATCGTGCTCACGGCGCTCGTCTGGCGCCTGGTCAACAGCGCGACCGGCCGCAATTTCATCGCCGTGCGCGACAACGAAACCGCCGCGCGGGTGATCGGCGTCCCTGTGCTGAAGACCAAGCTGCTCGCGTTCGCCATCTCGTCCTTCATCATCGGCGTCGCCGGGGTGCTGTGGGCCTTCACCTATCTGCGCACGGTCGAGCCGGCCGGCTTCAATCTCGACCGCTCGTTCCAGATCCTGTTCATCATCATCATCGGCGGGCTGGCCTCGATACGCGGCGCCTTTCTGGGAGCGGCGTTCATCGTCATCTTTCCGCTCATCCTGTCGCGGCTTGGCGCCTTCCTGTTTGGCGGACTGTTCGATTCGGGTGTTCTCGACATGAGCCAGCGCATCGTGCTCGGCGCGCTCATCATCATCTTCCTCATCGCGGAACCGAACGGGCTGTCGGCCCTCTTCGACCGCCTGAAACGACGGATCGGCTCAAGGTCCAGCTGAGCGCCGCTCGACATCCTCTCACGGACCACAACCTCAGGAGACGCAATCCATGACCTTCTTCAGTCACCTCAAGAAAGCGGCGATCGCCACGGCCTTCGTCCTCGGCGCGACGGCGGTCCACGCCGACGAGCAGTATTTTCCCCTGCAGAGCTACCGCGTCGGCCCTTATGCCGCCGGCGGCACCGGCTTCTTCGGCGGCTTCATCGACTATCTCAACCTGATCAACATCCGCGACGGCGGCGTCAACGGCGTCAAGCTGACCTGGAGCGAGGGCGAGACGCAGTATGAGGTCGAGAAGGGCGTCGAGGTCTATGAACGATTGAAGAGCAATCCCGGCATCGCCGCCTGGAACCCGCTTTCGGTCGGCATCGCCTATGCCATGATCGACCGCATCACCGATGACAAGGTGCCGCTGATCACCATCAACCACGGCCGCACCGACACCACGGACGGACGCGTGTTCCCTTACGTCTTCCCGCTGCTGCTCAATCCCTACAGCGAGACCTCGGGCATCGTGAACTATATCGCCTCCAAGGAAGGTGGCCTCGACAAGCTCAAGGGCAAGAAGATCGTCGTGCTCTATCACGGCTCGCCCTATGGCAAGGAGACGATTCCGATCTATGAGCTGCTGTCGCAGAAATACGGCTTCGAGCTGTCGCAGATCGAGGTTCCGCATCCAGGCAACGAGCAGCAGGCGCAGTGGCTGACGATCCGTCGCGAGCATCCGGACTATGTGGTGCTGCGCGGCTGGGGCGTGATGAACCCGGTTGCGCTCAAGACCGCGCAGAAGACCGGCTTCCCGGCCGATCACATCGTCGGCAATGTCTGGTCGAATTCGGAAGAGGATGTGATCCCCGCGGGCGATGCCGCCAAGGGCTATACGGCCATCACCACCCAGGCGTCAGGCGAGCAGTATCCGGTGGTCCAGGAGATCGTCAAAACGGTCTACGGCGCCGGCAAAGGCAATCTCGAGGAAAAGAGCCGTATCGGCTCGGTCTACCACAATCTCGGCATCGTCAACGGCATCCTCAATGTCGAGGCGGTCCGCATCGCGCAGACCAAGTTCGGCAACCGCACGCTCACCGGCGACGAAGTCCGCTGGGGCTTCGAGCATCTCAAGCTCGATCCGGCACGCGTCGAGGCGCTGGGCGCCAAGGACCTGTTCCACTCGATCAACGTCTCCTGGGACAATCACGAAGGTGACGGCTACGTGACCTTCCAGCAGTGGGACGGCAAGAAGTGGAACGTCGTCTCCGACTGGATTGCGCCCGACTGGAAGCTGCTGCGTCCGATCATCGAGAAGTCGTCCGAGGCCTATGCCAAGGAAAAGGGCATCAAGATCCGCACGGCCGAAGACGCCGAAGCAGTGGTCAGCAACTGAAGTCAAACAACTCGCGGCCGGCCCACGNGCTCTTCCGATCTCGGCCCACGGGCCGGCCGCGATTTCCTGCCTATTGCGGAGTCATCGATGTCCAGCCCGGAAAATCCGATCCTGTCGGTCAGTCGCGTGGAGGCCGTCTACAACGGCGCCATCGCCGCCCTGCACGGTGTCGACCTGTCGGTCGGTAAAGGCGAGATCGTCGCACTGCTCGGCTCCAACGGCGCCGGCAAGACGACGCTGCTACGCGCCATATCCAATCTCCTCCCGGCCGAGCGCGGCACCGTTACCGCTGGCCGGATCACTTTCGACGGCGAGGATGTCTCCAGGGCAAGCCCCTCTCACCTCGTCCGCAAGGGTCTGGTCCAGGTCCTCGAGGGCCGACACTGCTTCCGCTCGCTGACGGTCGAGGAGAACCTTCTGACCGGCGCGCTCGGGCGTTCGTCCTCCCGCACCGGCGTCAAGGCCGACCTCGACCGCGTCTATGCGCTTTTCCCCAGGCTCACCGGGAAGCGGCGAACCCGGTCCGGCCTCACCTCCGGCGGCGAGCAGCAGATGACGGCGATCGGCCGCGGTCTGATGTCGCGGCCGAAACTGTTCGTGCTGGACGAGCCTTCGATGGGGCTGGCGCCGCTGATCGTCGACGAGATTTTTAGCGCTTTGAAGCGGCTCAATCGGGACGAAGATCTTTCGATCCTTGTCGCCGAGCAGAATTCGGCAGTGGCGCTGAAATATGCCGACCGCGCCACCGTGCTCGAAAACGGAAAGAGCGTGCTGGAAGGGTCGGCCGCCGACCTGCGCCAGCGCGACGACATCAAGACCTACTATCTCGGCGGCACGCCGCTTCCATCGCAACATTTTCCCCAGGAGACCGCAGCATGACCATCCAATCGAAGCAGCCGTCCGATATCCGCAGCGCCGTCCCCCCGGTTGAGCGTCCGTCGGCCAGAGCGCATGTCATCAAGACCGACGCCGAGGCGATCGCTGTGGCGGAAAAACTGGCCGCAGACTTCGCCAAGGACGCCTCCAGGCGGGATCGCGAGCGCATCTGGCCGAAGGAAGAGCTCGATGCGTTTTCGCAGAGCGGCCTGTGGTCGATCAACGTGCCGAAGGCCTATGGCGGACCGGAACTCTCCTATGTGACGCTGTCGAAGGTGATCACCATCATCTCGGCGGCCGATCCGTCGCTCGGCCAGATTCCGCAGAACCATCTCGGCGTCGTCGCCGCCATCCGCACCGTCTCTGACGAGGCCCAGAAGCAGTTGCTCTTCGCCGAAGTTCTGTCCGGCACGCGGTTCGGCAACGCGTTCTCGGAATTCGGCTCCAAGCGGGCGGCCGATTTTGAGACCAAATTCGTCGACGCTGGCGACCACGTCGTGGTCAATGGCCAGAAATTTTATTCCAGCGGCGCGCTGCTCGCCCATCTGGTGCCGATCGTGGCGCTCGATGACGAGGGCCGGGCCTGGTATGCCATCGCCGATCGCGGCGCGCCCGGACTGACGGTCATCGACGACTGGTCGAGCTTCGGCCAGAAGACGACGCTGTCCGGCACAGTCCTGCTCGACAATGTGAAAGTGCCGAAGACGCATCTCGTCCCCGGCTACAAGGGCTATGACCGGCCGACGGCCGACGGCGCCATCTTCCAGATCATCCAGGCTGCTGTCGATCTCGGCATCGCCAACGCGGCGATCGACGAAACCGTCAGCTTCGTGCGCACCAAGTCGCGCGCGTGGATCGACAGCGGCGTCGATCATGCCTGGCAGGATCCCTACACGATCCAGGCGGTCGGCGACCTCCGCCTGCGGGCCAATGCGGCCGAGGCGGTTCTGGACAAGGCCGGCCTTGCGGTCGATCGCGCTGTGGCCGATCCGAACGATAGGACCGTCGCGAAAGCGCAGATCGCGGTTGCCGAATCCAAGATCCTCACCACCGAGATCGCCATCAACGCCACCAACAAACTGTTCGAACTCGCCGGCACGCGATCCACACTGGCCGAGCACAATCTCGACCGGCACTGGCGCAACGCCCGAACCCACACGCTGCACGATCCGGTGCGCTGGAAATACGCGATCCTCGGCAACTATTACCTGAACGACGTCAACCCGCCGCTACACGCCTGGAGCTGAGCGAGAACGCCGTAAAGTCATAGAGGACTGTTCATGAGCACTGCCATCCCCGACAGGATCAAGGTCCTGTGGTTTCTTCCGACCCATGGCGACAGCCGCTATCTCGGCACCTCCGAGGGGGGCAGGGCGGTCGACCTGCCCTATCTGACCCAGGTCGCCAAGGCCGCCGACGCCATTGGCTATTACGGCGCGCTGCTGCCGACCGGCCGAAGCTGCGAGGACAGCTGGGTCGTGGCGTCGGCGCTGGCGCCGTTGACGCAGCGGCTCCGCTTCCTCGTTGCGGTGCGGCCGGGCCTGCAATCGCCGACGCTTGCCGCGCGGATGACCTCGACGCTCGACCGCATTTCCGGCGGGCGCCTGCTTATCAACGTGGTCACCGGCGGTGACCCGGTCGAGAACAAGGGCGACGGCATCTTCCTCAGCCATGATGAGCGCTATGAGGTGACGCGGGAGTTTCTCGATATCTACAAGGCCGTGCTCAGCGGCGAGACCATTGCCTTCGAAGGCAAGCACTTCCGCATCGAGGACGGAAGGCTGCTGTTCCCGCCTGTGCAGACCCCGCATCCGCCGCTGTATTTCGGTGGCTCGTCGGAGGCGGCCAATGCGGTCGCCGCCGAGCAGATCGACAAATACCTCACCTGGGGCGAACCGCCGGCTGACGTCGCCGCCAAGGTCGACCATGTGCGCGGCCTTGCCGAGAAGGCCGGACGCCAGGTGAGTTTCGGCATCAGGCTGCATGTCATCGTTCGCGAAACCAATGACGAAGCCTGGGCCGATGCCGACCGCCTGATCAGCCGCCTGGACGACAAGACGATCGCCGAGGCGCAGAAGGTTTTCGCGCGCATGGATTCCGTCGGCCAGTCGCGCATGAGCCGGCTGCATGGCGGCCGTCGCGACAAACTCGAAATCAGTCCGAATCTGTGGGCCGGTGTCGGCCTGGTGCGCGGCGGCGCCGGCACCGCTCTGGTCGGCGATGCGGCGACGGTGGCGGAGCGCATCGACGAATACCGGCGCATCGGCATCGATACCTTCATCCTGTCCGGCTATCCGCATCTGGAGGAAGCCTATCGCTTCGGCGAACTGGTGCTGCCGCTGTTGCCGCTCGATCACGAAATCTCGACGCGGCCGACGGCGGTTAACATGGGCCCCTTCGGCGAAACGGTGGCCGGCGACCATCGCCCGTCGTCGCTGCGCGCGAGCCAGTCTTGAGCGCCAGCGAACCGATCATAGCGATTGTCGGCGGCGGCTTTTCAGGTGCGGCGACTGCGTTTCATCTGGCGCGGCTGCTCCCGGCCAGTGCATCCGATATCGTGGTCGTCGAGCCGCGCGAAAGGCTCGGCTATGGTCTGGCCTATTCGACGACCGATCCTTCACACCGCATCAATGTGCCGGCCTCGAGGATGACGCTGATCTCCGGCCAGGACAGCCACTTTGCCGACTGGCTGGAGCAGACCGGCGCCGTTCTGAATGACGCCGAGGCGATCACTACCAACGGCGCGGCCTATCCACAGCGTCGCGTTTTCGGCCGTTATGTCGAATCCCACCTTCAGCCATTTTTGCAAAGCAAGACGATTCGGCACGTCCGATCCGCCGTCGCGTCGGTCGAGCGTAACGGCGACGCATATCGCCTCATCCTTGCCGACGGCGGAACGCTCGCGGCCGATGCATTGGTTGTCGCAACGACTCATCCGCCGCCGGCCTTACCGCCAGCCTTGCGCGCTATAGCCGGCGCCGCCGGTCTGGTCGCTAATCCCTATGATCTCGAACGACTGGAAGCGATCGAGCGCGACCACCATGTCCTGGTCGTCGGCACCGGGCTGACCTCGGCGGACGTCATCGCCACTCTCGACCGCAGGAGGCATCGCGGCAGCATCACAGCACTTTCGCGCCATGGCTACCGCTCGCGCAGCCATGCAGCCTCGCGTGGCGATCCGATCGGCGATTTCACGACCCTGCCTTCACGCAGCGCAACGGCACTGTTCAGGCGCATCCGGGCCACGATCCTTGATGCCAAGCGTCGGGGCGAAGGCTGGCACCCGGTGCTCGACGCCGTCCGGCGACAGGGGCAAATCATCTGGCAGGCCTTGCCGCTCGCCGAGCAGCGCCGCGTGGTGCGCCATCTTCGCGCGCTGTGGGATGTGCATCGCTTCCGCATCGCTCCACAGATCGCGGCCGTGCTTGATCGCGGCGTTGCCGAGGGCAGGCTTGCCTATCGCGCCGCAACGATTGTCGGCGCCGAACAGGTCGACGGACGCATTTGCGTCAGGCAGCGGCTGCGTGGCCAACGCAGCCTCGTTGTCGAGGCTTTCGACAGTGTGATCGTGACGACCGGACCGGCGCACGCCGATATCTTGCGGACCAACACGGCGATTGCGGCGCTCGAGCGGATGGGATTGGTCCGGCTCGACCCGATTGGTCTTGGTTTGGAGACCGACAGCCAAGGCCGTGCGGTCGGCACATCCGGGCGCCCGACCGACAGCATTTTCGTCAGCGGGCCATTGGCGCGCGGCAGCGTCGGCGAACTGATGGGAATTCCCGAAGTCACCGCACATACCGAGCGCATCGCCGCCGAAATTCACCAATGGTTGGGATACCAAACGGCGTTGCGTCGCAAGGCGTCGTGAAGCTGTGATTAGCATGAGTCTATTCAGATGACACTGACGGAACGCATCGCCAGGATTGAAAGCGCCTTCGAGGTTTATGAAAGCGCCATTGGTCGCAGTGCCGCTCCTGGCGCTTTTCGCGTTTGTCGCCGACGCCGCCGAAGTCGCCCAAGTTCAGGTGGAGAGACTGCGCGTTTGAGCGGAGTACGGTCTTCGGAGTTGGCTTCTCTGAGAGCACCGAAGTAGTCTAGGCGACGAGCTTGGCTGCGTGTGCCTTCAACTACTGTTGGCTTCTAACAACTCCAATCTGATGTCAGGGGGGTGACGCCTCTGGAAATTTGTCGATAACTGTGAGTTCGGATTTTGACGAGATCTTCACCATAAAGCGATGAGCTGCAATTTCTAGCGACGGCCGCGCTAGGGACGGGCCTCCAGCACCATGTTGAACGGCGTCTCCGTGGCGCGACGGAATCGCTTGAAGCCGCCGCCGGTCACCACCTTGCGTAGCCTCGCCTCGCCGGCCTGGGCGCCAAGCCCGAGCCCGACTTCCTGCGACAGGGATGCGGGCGTGCACACGAACGTGGAAGCGGCATAGTAAACGCGTCCGACGGGATTGAGGTTCGCCGCTAGATGATTATGCGCGAACGGCTCGACGATCATCCACGTGCCATCCGGCTTGAGCGACCCGTGGACATGGGTGGCGGCGCCCGCCGGGTCGCCCATGTCGTGAAGGCAATCGAAAAAAGCGACGAGGTCATAGGTGCCGGGGTAGGTCTTGGCGGCCGCGACCTCGAAGCGCGTGTTGGCGCCGACGCCGGCTTCCTCGGCGGCCTTGCGGGCGCGCTCGATCGAAGGGGCGTGATAATCGAAGCCGACGAAGCGCGAATTGGGGAAAGCACGTGCCATGAGCACCGTCGATGCGCCATGACCGCATCCGACATCCGCGACCTCCACGCCGCGTTCGAGCTTCTCGACTACGCCCTCCAGGGCCGGCAGCCAGGAGTCGATCAGATTGGCATTATAGCCTGGACGGAAGAACCGCTCCGTGCCGCGAAACAGACACGCGCTATGATCGTGCCATGCAACGCCCTTGCCGGACTGGAACGCTTGCCTCACCTTTTCTTCGTCGAGCCACAGCGCGGATAGGAACTCGAATGCGCCAGCCATGAAGGCCGGGCTATTTTCATCGGCGAACACCAGTTCCTGCTCGGCGTTGAGATAGAAATTGTTGTTGGCTTCATCGTAGTCGACATACCCCGCAGCCGCCTGCCCGGAAAGCCATTCCGTTACAAGGCGCTCCTGGGTGCCGGTGCGTGTCGAAAGTTCGGCGGCAGTCATCTTGCCGCCTTCGCGCAATGCCTCGAACAGGCCGAGTTTGTCTCCCAACAAGACTCCCGCGCCCGTAGCGATCGCACCGAGATCGCAGACCATTTTCTCCAAGAATGTGTCCAACTTTTGCTGACTCGCTTCAGACATCGGAATCTCCCTTTGGGCTCGATCTCTCCCGGTAAAAGCCTCACAAGGGGAGAAGAATGGCGAAATTGGAGCCCGGGCCCATCCTTTGGCGTCCACGCGCGGGCCGATCACCATAATGGCGGGTTCGGCCGAAAGCAGCTTCTTTGCCGCTGCCTCGACTTGGTCGATCGATGAGGGCGGCGCGGCGCTGGTGTAGCCGATGCCAAGACCCGACAAGCGTGGCTGCAATCGAACTGGAGGAATCCAGATTGTTGGTAGCATAGGTGCCGATCAGATAGTTCTTGCTCGCTTTTAGCTCGGCCTCTGTCGGCCCTGTTTCCGCCAACCCCCTGATCACGTGGCGTATCCGCCGAGCGTCTCGGCCGCCCTGTCGGCGCGCGTCGCCGTGGTCACGACAAGCGCATTGGAATGCTGGTAGTCTTTCAATCTGGAATGGATACCGTAAGCAAGGCCGCGCTTTTCGCGCACTTCCTGGAACAGACGTGAGGTAAATGGCGAGCCTCCGAGTATTTTGCTTATCAGCTGTGCGGCTTAGAATTCCGAGTCGCTGCGTCCGATGCCGGGAAAAACAAGCTGCAGCGAAGTCTGCGGCGGGTCGTAGGCGACCAATTACGCCGGCCGAGCTCGGGGCGACATCGGCCACCGGCGCGATCGCCTGCTTCTGAGGCAAATCGCCGACCGAGTCGTGGAGCCTTTCACTCAGGCCTTTGGCATCAATGTCGCCGACGACCGCTACGTGCAGCCCGTCACCGACGAAAGCGGCCTTGTGGAGGGCGCCTAGATCGACCGGCGTTATGCCGGCGAGGCTCTCCTTGGTGCCCCTCGTCCGGCCTCGAATAAGGATGCGTGCCGTAGATTCTGCGCCGCTTGGCGCGGATGCGGTCGACGGGCTCCTGGTCGAAGCGGGGGCTGTTAGGCGCGAGCCTGAGCAGATCGAAGGCGGCGTCCTTCCGTTCGGGCAGCATGCGCATCTGCCATAAATGCCGTCGCGCTGCGCGTCGAAGCTCATCTCGGCCCCGGCATGGTCAACCGTCGCCTGGAAGGCATCGCTGTCGAGATCGCCGGCGCCCTCGTCGAACAGGCCGGTCATCAAATTGGCCAGTCCCTCCTTGTCAGCCGAGTCCTGCGTGGTGCCGCCGTCGAAGACGAAGCGGATGGCTCCGGTTGTGGTGACGGGACGGACGATAAGCAAGGTTCGGGGCGAAGTGATTTGTTCCGCGGCGGCGGTATGTTTTGGTGAGGTGATCATGCGACGTCTTCTTTGGTCGGGCACGTGTTTGCGGATGATGATGCATGTACCGTGCCAAATGAGAAAACCATTTATACGCAGTCTGGTAGATCTGACCCTGCTACGTTGCGTATCCGACATTGTCGGAAATTGGACAGCGCCGAACGCGAAGCGGCTCGGGGCTTGTGACGATGCTTGCGCGTGCTGCTGCGGAGGGGGATATGAATGCGCTTCGAACTGGCGCGAGGCCTTCGAGGATGCCGGATTCTTAGCAAGGAGAAGTTGCTGGCGGACGACCGCCCATCCGAACCGTTTGGACGAGAATCACCCCTTAAACGGGGTCCTCATTCGGCACTCTCGCTGCGGCCACAGCCTAAGTTGCACCGACAAGGTGCGCCTGGAGCAGATCAATCTTGGCGCGGCCGTACGTTTGCCGCTTGATGAGTTTGAGCTTGGTGATCTGGCCTTCGGTCTAGCCATTCGACCACGGAGAGATGATGGCGTTGCGGACTGCGGCGATGTCCTTTTCGACCCTGTTTGCAAAGGAGCCGACGAGGCTTGCCTTCGCGCCGTCCAGCCGAGTGTCCAGTTTTGCGGCCGCCTTTGATCGGATCATCTGCTGAAAGTCGTCGATCAGCGTTCGCGCGATGACCGAGGTCAGGAACATTGCTCTCGATTGCCCCGATCAGTACAGCGTCCGATTTGGACAGGTCGTCACGCGCCAGCGTCATGAGCTTGGCCATGCTTCGTGCCGAAGGCGTGCGGGCAAGTGCGCTTTGATCGGTCCTTTCAGCAAGGCGTCTGCGCCGCGCCCATTCAGAGACGACGCCGATCTGGCCACGAAAGCCTTTCTTGCGCATTNCTTTCAGCAAGGCGTCTGCGCCGCGCCCATTCAGAGACGACGCCGATCTGGCCACGAAAGCCTTTCTTGCGCATTTCGCGCCAAGTCATGTGCTTGACCTGGCGGCATCGTCTTCGTCGAAATCGTTGCGTCCATTTCCATCCTGTTCCCTGGTTTCTGACCTTTACGGCTTCTCTGCTAGCCGCTTGACGGTGACCGGAAAACTTATCCGCCCGGTGCCGTCCATCAGTCGATTATGAGTCCCGATAATCAAGTCCGATATCCAAGATCGGCGCGCTATGGGTCAGCCAGCCGATGGAGACCAGATCGACGCCCGTCGCAGCAATCTGCGCAGCCATATCGAGCGTAATCCGGCCCGATGCTTCGGTGACCACCCGCCCGGCAACCATCGCCACCGCGTGGCGCAACTCATCGACCGACATGTTGTCGAGCAGGATAGCGTCGGGGGCGAAGCCAAGTGCCTCCTCCAACTGGATCAGCGTATCGACCTCCACTTCGATTTTGACGAGATGAGCTACGCTTGCTCGCGCCAGCCACGCTTGCGGCGGCAACGCTCGTCATCCGCCGCTCTATAACCCTCGACAAGGGCCTCAATGCGATTTCAGTCAAGATGCAATCTCTCCGCTCTCGAAGGCGAGAGACTGGCAAGGCACAAGCAGGAGCGACATTCCTATTTTGCCAGATCAGGACATTTCATAACGCTATTATGGAACTCGGCGGCGGTTTTCTAGCTGTTGCTTGGTTCTCTCCTGCCGCAGCTACGAAGTTGTGGATTCTCTCAGTAAACTGCGGTTATCGGGTTGAACTATGGTGCCAGAGTCAGAAACGACAGCACATCGCAATGCCACTGGGGGGCTGACCGACCCTTGTCCGTGGTGCCCAGTACGAGAAGACCAGGTTATTGCCCTGTTGGGCAAACCACAGCTCATTGGCGTCAATACCCGTCCGGAAGTCGAGCTCGTCATGTCGGTGAAGGAGCCGGATTCGACAATCGTATCCGACCCGTCCTTTATGCGTTCCAATTTCGAGTGCCTGTTTTGTGCGGTCTCCGGCCGTCGTTTGTCGACGACGTGAGTTCTATGTACCGACCTATCGAGCGAAGATAGGCAACGATCTCCGGTAGCAGGTGATCACGATCGCCAAACTCTTCCACGATTCTTTTTACCTTGCGCCAGGGTACCTTCCCGTCAACATCGCCCAGTGAATAGCCTAAGTGACCGATCGCACAGATATCACAGCCAGCCTCGATCACCTTGTCGACGAAGGCGGGAATCTCGCTCGCTTTCATTAGCCGCATGTTGCTGGTCATCGCAGATATCTCCGTTGGTGGTCGGCATGGAAATTGCGCCGACGCTCAAACGTGCTTGAATGCGCGCACCTTCGCTACCTGTGCACTTGCACAGCTTGTAGGCAGGCCTGCAGAAGGCGCGGATCGAGTGTTCCTGCGCATTTGTTCATTGTTGGCACCCCGGACACTCAACCGTGTTGCTAGAACAACCCACCTGCTCCGTTCCAACAGCAGCATTGGCCACCGGAACGCTCCCCTTGCGCGCACTGAAAGCCGGCGCTCAGGCAGTCGGAGTCAGTCATGCCGAGGCGCCATTTCCTTTTCCCCACAAGTCGCACGAGCCGCACGCGCTCTTTTCGCTCTGGAGTCCAGTAGGTTGGGTCTGGGTTGGCTCAATCGAGGGGATGGGCGTCTTTCCATTTAGCTATAGGCTAGGAAAAGCTCCTTAGATCCCGCAGTCAGGAGTCCACCAATCGGTCGAGATGGCTGCGAACTGCGTATTCCGATGAAGCCGGCCACCGATTCCGATTTGAAGCCGGCCAGTCATTCCGATTTCATTCCGGCCACCA
>NZ_AYVY01000049.1 GCF_000503055.1 Mesorhizobium sp. LSHC420B00
TGGTGGCGCGCAAGGTCGCGACACGGCGGCGGCTGCTGTGCGCCGCGCCGTCCTACCTCGCCCGCCGGGGCACGCCGGCTGCGCCGGAAGCGCTGCTGGAACACAGCTGTCTCGGCTTCTCAGGCTTCCAGACCTTTCCGGCCTGGGAGATGACCGACACCACGGGCCGCCGCGTCAGTATCGAGGTCTCCGGCCCGCTGGTCACCGACGACGCCGAGGTCCTGGTCGAAGCCGCCGTGCAAGGCGTCGGGCTGATGATGAGCACGGATTGGCTGGTCGGACGCGAGCTCGCCGACGGCCGGCTGGTGCCAGTGCTGGAGGACTGGACCCTTGCCGACGAAGGGGCCGTCTATGTCGTCATGCCTTCGGCCAAGGGGCAAGCCGCCAAGACACGTGCCTTCGCCGACTGGATCGGCAAACGCTTTGCGCCGGTCCCGCCGTGGCAGAGGTGAGGGTGCTGATCTCCCCACGAGGGAGATTATGCGCTCCTCCCTCACTTCCCGCCCTGCTTGATGAAATGACCGAGCAGATCCATTGGCACCGGAAACACGACCGTCGACGAGCGCTCGCCGGCGATGTCATGGAGAGCCTCGAAATAGCGTAGCTGCATGGCTTGCGGTGCTTCGGCCAGCATCTTGCCAGCCTCGACGAGCTTTGCCGCCGCCTGTTGTTCGCCGTCGGCATTGATCACTTTCGCACGCCGCAGCCGTTCCGCCTCGGCCTGCTTGGCGATGGCGCGGACCATGTTCTCGTTGAGGTCGACATGCTTGATCTCGACATCGGAGACCTTGATGCCCCAGGCATCGGTGCGCTGGTCGAGAATCTCCTGGATATCGCTGTTGAGCTTGTCACGTTCGGCCAGCATTTCATCGAGCTCATGCTTGCCGAGCACCGAGCGCAGCGTGGTCTGTGCCAGCTGGTTGGTGGCGGTCATGAAGTCTTCGACCTGGATCACCGCCCGCTCGGCGTCGACGATACGAAAATACAGCACCGCGTTGACCTTCACCGAGACGTTGTCGCGCGAGATCACGTCCTGCGGCGGCACGTCCTGGACCACCACTCGCAGGTCGACCTTCACCATCTGCTGCACGAAGGGGATGAGGATGATAAGGCCGGGGCCCTTGACCCCGGTGAAGCGGCCGAGCGTGAAGACCACCCCGCGTTGATATTCCCTCAGGACGCGAATGGCCGCGGATAAGAACATGACCACGACGAGCGCTGCTGCCAGATAGGCCACATAACCGATGATCATTGCCTTGCTCCATCGCTTCCCACATTGCGGCGCCGTATCGTCAGCACAAGACCCCTGACATCAGCCACCTCGACGCTGTCGCCCGCCGCAAGCGGTTCGTCGGCTTTTGCCCGCCAGCGCTCGCCCCGGGCGAGCACGTGGCCCTCGCTGCCCTGCCAGTCGAGAATCTCCGCCGGCAGCCCCTGCATGGCCTGTGCGCCAACACGCGGAACGTTCTTGCGGGCCGCCCACAGATAGCTGCCGGTCAACAGCGCCAGGCCGAGCGTCAGGACGGCGGCGGTGCCGATAACGGCCCACGACATCTCGAAGCCGGGCCCCTCGATCTTGAGCAGCATGGCAGCGCCCAGCAGAAACGCAGCCACGCCTCCCAGCCCAAGGACCACTGTCGGGTTCAAGGCTTCGACGACGAGAAAGATGATGCCAAGCAGCATCAAGGCAAGGCCGGCATAGCTGATCGGCAGGAGATTGAGCGCATAGAGGCCGAGCAGAAGGCAAATCGTGCCGATCACGCCAGGCGCGACCGCGCCCGGGCTCGTGAATTCGAAGACGAGGCCATAGACGCCGACCAGCATCAGGATGACGGCGATGTTTGGGTCCGTGATGACGGCGAGAAGCCGGATGAGCCAGCCTGGTTCGAGCGTTTCAACCGGCAGCCCTTTCGTCGCCAATGCCTCTTTCTTGCCGGCGATCTCGACGGTCCGGCCGTCGGCCAGTTGAAGCAACTCGGTGGTGTCGCGGGCGACGAAGTCGATGACATGCTCCTGCAGCGCCGCGCCGGCCGACAGGCTGGCCGCCTCGCGCACGGCCTTTTCACCCCATTCGGCATTGCGCCCGCGCAATTCAGCCAGGCTGCGGATCAGGGCAACGGCGTCGTTCGTCGCCTTGGCGATCATCGCATCGCCCGCGGGTGCGTTCTTCTTGTCCTTGTCCGCCTCCGGGCCATCGTTCTTGTCGCCGGGAAACGATGGCAGCGGCCCGCCCATCTCGATCGGCGTTGCCGCGCCCAGATTGGTGCCGGGCGCCATCGCCGCTACATGGGTAGCGTAGAGGATGTAGGTTCCGGCGCTCGCCGCGTGCCCGCCGGCGGGCGCGACATAGCCGATGACGGGAACCGGCGAGGCGAGGATAGCGGCGATCATCTCGCGCATGCTGGTGACCAGCCCGCCGGGCGTGTCCATCTGCAGGATGAGAGCCTGGGCGTTTCGGTCCGCGGCCACCGCCAGCGCTTCCTCGAGCTGCCTGGCACTCGCCGGACCGATGGCGCCGTCCATCTCGACGCGCAACACAATTTTCTCCCGGCCGTTCGCCTCTCCGGTTGCGGAAGAGGGACAAACGGCCGCAGCAGCCACGAAAGCCGCGGCAAGCAGGACCGCACGCGCGAGTTTCACGCTCAAAGCTCCATATCTAGGATATGGGCTGGATTTTGCCGAAATCCATGAGAACGCTCATCAAACCGGCCTGGGTGCGGGGTGATGCTTCGCTCTGTCCTTCAGGCCCGAAGCAGCGCCAGCTCTTCGGCGGTCAGATGGCGTGTCTTGCCCTTGGCGAGGTCGCCGAGCTGCAATGGGCCGATCGCAACGCGCACCAGGCGTAGCACCTCGATATCGTGGGCGCCGAGCAGCCTTCGGATATGGCGGTTGCGGCCCTCGTCGAGCACGATCTCCAGCCAAGCGGTGCTGGTGCCGCCGCGCAGCAGCTCGATCGACCGGGCCGTCAGCAAGTCGCCATCGACTGTCGCGCCGGCGCGCAGCCGCGCCAACATGGCCTCGTCGGGCAGGGCGCCGATCTGCACGTGATAGGTCTTGGCGACAAGCGAGGCGGGGTCGAGCAGGCGCTGCGCGAAGCGCGTGTCGTTGGTCATCACGAGCAGGCCCTCGCTCGCCTTGTCGAGGCGGCCGACCGGCGAGACGAAGGGCAGGTCGAGCCCTGCCAGGCAATCATAGACGGTGCCGCGGTCCTGCGGGTCGTCGCGGGTGGTGACCAGCCCGCGCGGCTTGTTGAGCATCAGATAGACCTTGCGCTCGGCAGCGACGCGGTGGCCGTCGACCTCGATGCGGTCGCGGCCGGGATCGACGCGCATCGAGCCGTTGCGCACGATCTTGCCGGCAACCCGCACGCGCCCCTCGGCAACCAGAAGCTCGGCCTGCTTACGCGAGCACAGGCCAAGCTTCGACAGGGCGCGGCACAGGCTGACGCCGGGAGGCTGGGTCCCGGGGGCAGGGCGTTGCCGGGCAATGTTCGGTCGCGGCGACATGGCGTTGCCTGTGGATTCTTGTATACGAGCATCCCACTATAGCCGGCCGCAGGCTATGTCCACGGAAGGGAACTGCATGTCTTTTGCATCGTGCGCAGCGGCTGCGAGGACTTGCATGAAAACAGCCATTCGCCTTTGCCTGCTGCTCGCCTCTCTGCCGGCATCGCCGGCGCATGCCGGCTGGCAGGCAGTCGAGAAGGTCGAGACCTATGCCGTCTCAGGGCAATCCGGGCCGGAGCTCTATGCCTCGATCGGCGGGCGCGGGCCGCTGCTCGGCGAGCGCCGCGTCATCGCGCATACCAATTTCAAGCTGACCTGGGTGAGGGACTACCAGCCGCAAGGCGACGCCTGCGTGCTGGTGTCGGCGCGGCCGAAGCTGATCATCACCTACACCTTGCCGAAGCCGGCCGCGCGGCTGCCGGGCGCCATCCAGAAGAACTGGGAGGTTTTCGCAACCGGCCTCGCCGCCCACGAGAAGGTGCACGGCGCCAGCATCATCGACATGGTGCACAAGATCGAGGCGGCCACCATCGGCCTGACCGTCCCCGACGACCGCGGCTGCAGCAAGATCAGGACCGAAGTGACGAGACGGCTCGCCGGAATTTCGCAGGCACAGCGGCAGGCGAGCCGCGATTTCGACCGGGTCGAATTCGGCCCGGGCGGCAAGCTGCGGCAGCTTGTGTTCACGCTGATGACCGGGGGATGATGCTGCGGGGCGGCGCAGGGCACCATATCTGTCGGCCAAGCTCATGCCTGCTCGGTCGGATAGAGCGTCAGGATGTTGACGTTGACCCGTGGCGGCTGCGTCACCGCATACTGGATGGCGGCGGCGATGTCCTCGCTTTCCAGCTGCTCCATGTCGCCAAGCCTTAGCTCGACCGCCTGGCGCACATCGGCGCGCATATTCTGGGTGAACTCGGTCTTGACGGCGCCAGGCTCGATGCAGGTCACGCGGATGCCGTCCTTGCCGATCTCGCGGCGAAGCGATTCCGCCATCGCGCTTACCGCGTGCTTGGTGCCGGAATAGACCACCGAAGGGTGGATATAACGGCCGGTGCCGGAAGAAACGACGACGATGTGGCCGGCGCCTTGCCGTTGCATCGACGGCAGCGCCGCATGGATCGGATAAAGCAGGCCCAAAATGTTGACGTCGACCATCCGGCGGTATTCTTCCGGCGTCGTATTGCGGAACGGCGCGGCGACGCCGACGCCGGCAACCGCAAGCAGAATGTCGAGCCGGCCGTACTCCTGCAGGACCCGTTCGACCATCGCCGTGGCTTGCGCTTCGTCGGTGACGTCGACGGCAATCGGCAGCGCGGTGCTGCCGGTCTCACGGATCCGCCTCGCCAGATCGTCCAGGCGCTCAGTGCGCCGCGCGGCAATCGCCAGCGTGGCGCCCTCGGCCGCCAGCGCCAAGGCGGTGGCCTCGCCGATGCCGGAGGAGGCGCCCGTCACCAAGGCGATCTTGCCGCTCAGTTTTCCTGTCTGCATCGTTTTCTCCTGACGCTTTGAACACGCCCTGAAGCTAGGGCGCAGACATTCTGGGAACAATGCTGGGAGTTCTTGGGCATGATACTCCGCAGCGCCGCATCCCGCGGAGTACCTCAAGGCATGCGGGACAGCGCCCTCCAGCAAGCCCATGTCTGCGCAATTTTCCTTGAGCGAACGAGCGGGGCTTGACGCGACTGGAGGTGTTGCGTCTTGATATGGGGCTGCGGGGCTTCGCATGAAAACAGCTGATCGACTATGTCTGCGGGTGGCTTGTTTGCATGCGACGCGCTTGCATGCAGCACCGCGATCCTCTGGCGACCGACCGGGCTGAGCGCAAGATGAAGGTCCTCGTCGTCTATTGCCATCCCTGCACCGACAGCTTCAACGGCGCCGTGCGCGATACGGTGCTGGAGACGCTTGCCGAAAGGGGGCATCAGGTCCACCTGCTCGATCTCCATGCGACCGGCTTCGATCCAGTCATGCGCACGCAGGAATGGCGCGGTTACCACGACAAGGCGGCGAACCTGCAACCGGTGCACGAACATGCGCAGGAGCTGATCTGGGCCGAGGCGGTCGTCTTCATTTACCCGACCTGGTGGTATGGCGTGCCGGCGATGCTGAAAGGCTGGCTGGAGCGTGTGCTGGTGCCGGGCTTCGCTTTCGAGATGCCGACCGCACGACGCGGTCCGCGGCCCAAATTGCGGCACATACGCCGGGTGGTGGCGATGACCACATGCGGTGCCACGCCGCTGATGTCGTGGATCATGGGACAGCCCGGCCGGCGAACCCTGCTGCGCGGCTTCCGCTCCGTCTGCCATCCGCTGTGCCGGACCAAATTCCTGGCGCTCTACCGGATGGACAGCGTCTCGGCCGCCGGACGCCAGGCGCATCTGCAGCGGGTCAGGAAAGCGGTTGCCGGTCTNCCCCTCATCGCCCTGCCGGGCACTTCTCCCCGTATAGTGACGGGGAGAAGGGGCTGGCCGCAGCGTTGGCGTCGTTTCTGCACCGCCGATGTTTGGCGAAATCACCGATGACGAGGCCCCTCTCCCCGTCACTATACGGGGAGAGGATGCCGGCAGGCAGGTGAGGGGCAACGCAAACGCTTAGAGGGCGAATTCAAAACTGAGAGATTGCCTTGGGTCGCTGGCAGAGGCGCGTTGACTCTCTTCGCCATTTCTGGAATCCTGGAATTATGGACAAGACACTCGCCCTTTCGGCGCTTGCCGCGCTCGGCCAGGAAACCCGGCTGGACGTTTTTCGCCTTTTGGTGCGGGCTGGAGCCGACGGCGTGCCGGCGGGCGAGATCGCTTCGCGGCTCGCCGCGTTCCCGAATACGATGTCGGCCCATCTCAAGATCCTGTCGCATGCCGGCCTGGTGCGGACCGAACGGGAGGGCCGCAGCGTGCGCTATTTCGCCGATATGGCCGGCTTTCGCGATCTGCTGGCCTACCTGATGGAGGACTGCTGCAATGGCGCGCCGGAACTTTGCCAGCCTGTGATCCAGGCTGTGACCTGCAACTGCTAGAAGGGAGGTGCGCGATGAGCGAGCCATACAATGTTCTTTTTCTCTGCACCGGCAATTCGGCAAGGTCGATTCTCGCCGAGGCGATCCTGAACCGCGTCGGCGCAGGCAAGTTCAAGGCCTATTCGGCTGGATCGCATCCGAAGGGAGAGGTTCATCCTTACGCCCTTCAGCTTTTGAAAAGCCTCAACTACGACACGTCGTTCGCCCGTTCGAAAGACTGGCAAGAGTTTGCGGAGCGGGGTGCCCCAGAGATGAATTTCGTCTTCACGGTCTGCGACAATGCCGCCAACGAATCATGTCCGGTCTGGCCCGGGCAACCGATGACGGCGCATTGGGGCGTACCTGATCCTGCAGCCGTCGAAGGCACCGAGGCGGAAAAGCATCTCGCCTTCGCCGAAGCCTACCGCATGCTCAACAACCGAATTTCGATCTTTGTCAGCCTGCCGATCAATGCGGTCGACAGACTTGCGCTGCAGAAGCGCCTCGACGAGATCGGCCGCAATCTGCCGAAGGCCGGCTGAGGTGGTTCAGCTTTCCCGGCGCCTTGTTGCCGAGGCCCTCGGCACGGCTCTGCTGGTCGCCACCGTGGTCGGTTCCGGCATCATGGCTGACAGGCTGAGCAACGATGTCGCCGTCTCGCTGCTCGGCAACACCTTGCCGACCGGGGCGATCCTGGTCGTGCTCATCGCCATATTCGGGCCGATCTCCGGAGCGCACTTCAACCCGGCGGTGACGCTGGTGTTCGCGCTTCGGCGTGAAATCGAAACGAACGCAGCGCTGGCCTACGTCGCCGCCCAGATTGCCGGCGGCATCGCTGGAACGTTCCTGGCGCATGCAATGTTCGAATTGCCGATCCTGGAAGTGTCGGCGACGGTGCGGACCGGAGGCGGCCAATGGATTGCGGAGCTGGTCGCCGCCTTCGGGCTGGTCTTCACCATCCTTGCCGGCCTGCGTTCCCGCCCGGATTCTATCCCTTGGCTGGTTGGGCTCTATATCACCGCCGCCTATTGGTTCACCGCGTCGACATCCTTTGCCAATCCGGCCGTCGCCATCGCCCGAGCGTTCTCCAACACTTTTGCCGGCATCCGCCCCGCCGATCTGCCGGGCTTCATCGCCGCCGAACTTTTGGGCGCGTTGCTCGCCATGGGATTGGCAGGGTGGCTGCTCGCCCAACCGAAACCAGTCGGACAGATGAAAGCTGCGCAATGACCGTCACCATCTACCACAACCCCGATTGCGGCACCTCGCGCAACACGCTGGCCATCGTCAGGCAGTCCGGCGAGGAGCCGAAGGTGATCGAATATCTGAAAACCCCGCCGTCGCGCGAAAAGCTCGTCGAGCTGATCGCCGCAATGGGCATGACGCCGCGCCAATTGCTGCGCCAGAAGGGCACGCCCTATGCCGAACTTGGCCTGGGCGACCCGAAGTGGAGCGACGACGAGATCCTCGATTTTATGCTGGCGCATCCGATCCTGATCAACCGGCCGATCGTGGTGACGCCGCTCGGCACCATGCTCGCCCGACCCTCCGAAGCGGTGCTCGATATCCTGCCCAATCCGGATATCGGCCCCTTCACCAAGGAGGACGGCGAGGTCGTCGTCGACGCCAGCGGCAAGCGCGTCGCCTAGAGTATTTCGACATTTCTCGAAATTTGCTTTGACGCCACGACGGATCGCGCCTACCTATTTCGATGAAACTCGAAATAAGAAAGTTTTGAAGCCATGAAACCAGTCGATCACGCAGGGTCCCTGCCAAACATAGAGATATGGAGCAACTCCCGGCAATCGATGCATCTGCGCTGTTCGATGTGGCCGCGTCGGTCCACAAGCCTCGGATCTTGATGCTCTACGGCTCCTTGCGGGAGCGTTCCTATTCCCGCATGGCCACTGAGGAAGCGGCACGTATCTTGACCTGGCTTGGCGCTGAAGTCCGTATCTTCAACCCTGCCGGTCTGCCGCTGCCGGATTCGGCGCCCGCCGATCACCCCAAGGTGAGAGAGCTGCGTGAGCTCTCGCTCTGGTCCGAAGGTCAGGTCTGGTGTTCGCCCGAACGTCACGGTTCAATGACCGGTATCATGAAATCGCAGATCGACTGGCTGCCATTGTCGTTGGGCTCGGTGCGTCCCACCCAGGGCCGGACGCTTGCCGTCATGCAGGTTTCCGGCGGCTCACAAAGCTTCAATGCCATCAACCAACTGCGTATCCTGGGCCGCTGGATGCGCATGTTTACGATCCCCAACCAATCGTCGGTGGCAAAGGCATTCAACGAATTCGATGCGGCCGGGCGCATGAAGCCCTCGCCCTACTACAACCGCATCGTCGACGTGATGGAGGAGCTGATGAAATTCACGCTTCTTCTGCGCGACCGGTCGGCCTATCTCACCAACCGATATTCCGAACGCGTCGAAAGCGCGGAAGAGCTTGCCAGACGGGTAAATCAGCGGTCGATTTGAGGCGGGCGGTTGGCGCAAACGAGACGGCGATTGTCCGGTTATTCGAGAATGTTCGAAATAAGCGTTGACGTCGTGGGCTCTCGGAGCTAAGGTGTTTCCATGATACTCGAAAAAGCAGCCTCGCAACTGGAAGCCCTCGGCAGCCCGACGCGGTTGCAGCTCTATCGGACGCTTGTGCGGGCGGGCGATGAAGGGCTGCCGGTCGGGCGCATCCAGGACAGGCTCGGCATCGCGGCCTCGACGCTGTCGCATCACCTCAAGCGGCTGGTCGACACCGGCCTGGTGACACAGGAGCGGCAGGCGACGACGCTGATCTGCCGGGCCAACTATCCCGCCATGAACGGGCTCATCGGATACCTCGCGGACGAATGCTGCGCCGACGCCACCTGTGCGCCGGCTTCGGTGGAAGCGACGGCCAAGACGGCGGCGTAATTTTTTGGCATTGTAATTCGAAACTACCGGAAGGACGGAAGATATGGAGATGATCGAAAGGCTTCCCGTCGCGGTGATCGGCGCCGGGCCGATCGGCTTGGCGGCAGCGGTCCACCTCATCGCGCAAGGTATTCCTGTCAAAGTCTACGAAGCCGGCAATAGGGTTGCATCCAACCTCAGGGATTGGGGCCATGTCCGGGTGTTCACGCCTTGGCGCTATTGCGTCGATCAGGCGTCTAGAAGCCTGCTCGAGGCGCGTGGCTGGCGGATGCCGGAGCCTGAGGCATTCCCGACCGCGAACGACCTCGTCGCGGATTACCTCGAGCCGCTTGCAAAGCTTCCGCAATTGTCGCCGTCGATCGAAACCGGTGCCCGGGTCGTCGGCATCTCGCGCTGGGGCGCCGACAAGGTGCTGAGCAAGGAACGCGAAAACCGGCCGTTCATGCTGGTGATCGAAACCGCCAGTGGCACGCGGCGCGACAGCGCCCGCGCCGTCATCGATGCTTCGGGAACCTGGCAGATGCCGAACCCGCTCGGCGCCGGCGGAATTCATGCCGTAGGCGAAGCGCAATTTGCCGATCGCATCGCCTACGGCATCCCCGACATCCTCGGCCGCGACCGCCGCCTTTATGCCGGCAAGACGACGCTGGTCGCCGGCTCCGGCCATTCAGCCGCCAACGCCTTACTAGATCTCGCCAGGCTGGCGGATATGGAGCCCGGCACGGCCTTCATCTGGACAACGCGCGGCACCGACCTGGTGCGCATCTATGGCGGCGGCGATGCCGACCAATTGCCGGCACGCGGCGAACTCGGCGCCGAAGTGCGCGAACTCGCCGAGAGCGGCGGCGTCAGACTGGTGACGGGCTTTGCAGCCGTTTCGATCCGCGATGCCGACGGCCGGCTGGTCGTCGAAGGCCAGACCAAGGACGGCTTGCAGCGGATTGGCCCGGTCGACCGCATCATCGCCGCGACCGGACAGCGCCCCGATCTGTCGCTGACGCGCGAGCTTCGGCTCGAGCTCGATCCGTGGCTGGAAAGCGTCAAGGCACTGGGACCGCTGATCGATCCCAACGAACATTCCTGCGGCGACGTGCCGCCGCACGGTCACCGCGAGCTCAGCCATCCCGAGCATGGGTTCTATACGGTCGGCATCAAGAGCTATGGCCGTGCGCCGACCTTCCTGCTGCTGACCGGGTATGAGCAGGTCCGCTCCGTCGCCGCGGCGATCGCCGGCGACATGGTGGCCGCCGACAATGTCCAGCTCGTGTTGCCGGAGACCGGCGTCTGCACCGTGCCGCGGATCGGCATTGCCGACACGGGCTGCTGCGGCGGTCCGGCGCCGGTAGCGGTGGATGCCTGCTGTGTCGCCGATGCCGAAGCAAAGGCGATCGGCAAAAGCGGCTGTGGCTGCGGCGTCGCGGCATGAGCCTTCTGGCGCCTTCGCCCACCATCCTGCGCAGCCGCGGCGCAATCATCACCGCGCTTGGCCTGACGCAGATCATGGCGTGGGGATCTTCCTACTATCTTCCAGCGGTCATTGCGCCGGCGGTCTCCTCCGATACCGGCTGGCCGCTGGCATGGGTTGTCGGCGGCCTGTCTCTCGGCTTGCTCACGGCAGGATTGATCTCGCCGCGCGTCGGGTCGTCGATCGAGCGGCATGGCGGCCGCAGCATTCTGGCGTTCAGCGCCGCATGCATCGGGCTCGGCCAGATCGGGCTGGCTCTCGCCCCTAATCTTGCGGCCTATATCGCAGCCTGGCTGGTCATCGGACTGGGCATGGGGGCTGGGCTCTACGATGCCGCTTTCGCGACGCTTGGGCGCCACTACGGCCACGGCGCGCGCTCCGCCATTACCACGCTGACGCTGTTCGGCGGTTTTGCCAGTACGATCTGCTGGCCGATTTCGGCCTGGCTTCTTGGGGAGGTCGGCTGGCGCGGCACCTGCCTGGCCTACGCTGTCTTTCAGCTGGTGATTGCGCTTCCGCTCTATCTCGTGATCCTGCCCCGCGAGGCGCCGCAACCGGCAGTCGGGCCAGGATTGCCGGTCGGGCCAGGATTGAAAGAGGTGACGCCGGCCGGCGAAGGCAATCCCGATCCGTCGATCATCATCGTTCTGGCCGCCACCCTTACGCTTGCGGCGGTGATCTCCTCGACGGTGTCGGTGCATCTGCTCACCATCCTGCAAGGCAGCGGCATGGCGCTGGCCGCGGCCGTCGGGCTCGGCGCGCTGGTCGGCCCGTCCCAGGTGGCGGCGCGCGCGATCGAGATGACCATCGCGCGCTACCACCATCCGATCCTGACCAAGTTCGCCTCGGTTACGTTTGTGGCGATCGGCGTTTCGGCGCTCTGGGCCGGCATGCCAATCATCCCGCTGGCGCTCGGCTTCTATGGCGCGGGCATCGGCCTGGAATCCATCGCGCGGGGGACGTTGCCGCTCGCGCTGTTCGGCTCGAACGGCTACGCGAAGCTGATGGGCCGCCTCGCCATGCCGAGCCTGATCGCCCAGGCGGCGGCACCCTCGGCCGGCGCATTGCTGCTGGAGCGCTTCGGCCCGCATGGGACGTTGGCCGCGCTTTCTGGTCTGGCGCTGGCCAACGTCATCCTCGCATGCGGCCTGGGCTGGCGGATGCTCCGCTGGCGGCAATCGCAGGTTCAAACCCGATAGGATTTCGACCCGCGTTCAGCGCCGTCAACTGGAGAGCGGGAGATCTTCCACGGGATCGACAAGGAAGGATGCGGCAATCAGATCGTCCGCATCGAGGCGCAGTGAGCCTTTGGCGCCGCCCATAATGGCGGCAACCTTTTGAAACGTCTTGATTTCGTGCTCGGTAATCTGGGCAGTTTGCATTCTGGATTTGAGGTCAGCGACGCGCAGCCCCAAACTGTGGGACATTCCGATTTTACGGTTCGACATGGTAAGATGCTCCTCCCCGGCCCATGTTTGTTTTGCCACCCGCCCTTATTCGCATATCCTCCGCCTGCCTAAATATGAGGCAGCGCGAATACAGCGCCCGAACGCCCGATGCAAGGGAAGGTTCCGGCGCGCAGCGGTCACGAAATAATAATACGAAGGAAGCACGGCCGATGGTCCGGCCGGAGGTAGGACTTAGGTAGGACGCCCCCCGGACAGAGGGCTCCGGTGGCTTATCGGCTGGCGAGGACCATGCGGTTGCCTTCGCTGTCGCGAAACTCCGCCACCGTGCGCCCCGGCTGCCACGGCGCCTCATGCGGATCGGTGATGATTTCGACGCCGCCCGCCTTCAACGCCGCGCTCATTGCCCCGACATTTTCGTCGACCAGCACCAATACGGGCTCCGCGCCGGGGGCGTCGTCGGCGCGCCTGATGAAATGCAGGTTCGTCACGGCATGCGGAAATGCCAGCTCGATCCAGCGCCAGCCGCCATCGCCCATCTTCTGGTCGGCCAGGACCTGACAGGCGAGATGCCTGGTGTAGAACGCCTTGGCGCGGTCCTGGTCGAATACCGGAAGCTCGGCAAACTGGATATGCATGATCGTCGCTCCTGCTTGATGGCTGCCGCGCAGCCGCCCACGCGGGAAAGACGATGCGGGCAACCGAAAAGATTCTTCCACAAGGAGAATCTTTTCAGCGCAGCCGGTCGTCCTTCGTTCATACCAACCAGTCAGGAGACGACAATGGACTACGCGCTCATTCGATACGGTGTGAACCAAGCCGACCTGGAAGATAACCGCGCGCTGGTCGAAAAAGTGTTCGAAGCGCTGGGCGAGGCGGCACCGCCGACGGTGCGCTATCTCGTGCTCGAGCTGGACGACGGCTCGTTCGTCCACATCGTCGGCCAGAACGGCGATTCGTCGGCGCTGACCGGGCTTGCCGCCTTCAAGGCATTTGCGGAAAACCACGCCGAACGCCGTTCGACCCCGGCAATGCGATCGCCTGTCAAAGTCATCGGCAATTACCGTATGCTGGCGGATCAGGAAGCCGGGTAGCGCCTGCCATGCCGCTCGCGCAGAAACGGGATGCTACGCCGAAAATGAACAGGGCGACGTTGGAGGCGATGCTCGTCGGGTTGCGGCCAAGGCTGCATCGCTACTGCGCGCGCATGGCCGGCTCGGTGATCGACGGCGAGGACATCGTCCAGGAGATGCTGATCAACGCGCTGCAGGCGATCGACGGCGGTGCGATGGTCGAACGGCCGGAGCAATGGCTGTTTCGCATCGCCCACAATGCCGCGCAGGATCATCTGCGGCGGCGCAATCGGGAAAGGTCGCGCATGACCGAGGCCGACATGAGCGTCATCGAGGATCCCTCCGGCAGCGCCGACAGCCGGCTCGCCGCCCAGACCGGCCTGCGCTCCTTCATGCAGCTTTCGGTGCCGCAGCGCAGCGCCGTGATCCTGGTCGACGTGCTCGGCCTCAGCCTGCATGAGACCTGCGAGGTGACCGGCGCGACGCTCGCCGCCACCAAGGCCGCGCTGCATCGCGGGCGGGCGCAGCTCAAGCTGCTGGCGCTGCAGCCCGAGCAGGCGCTCGCGCCGAGGCTCGACGCCGATGACGAGCGCCGGCTGCGGCGCTATGTCGACCTGTTCAACGCGCGCGACTTCGACGCGGTCAGGGCACTGATCGCAGAGGACGTCCGGCTCGATGTCGTCAACCGCGTCCGCCTGCGCGGCAAGGCCCAGGCGTCGACCTATTTCGGCAATTACGATCGTATCAGCGACTGGACATTGTCGCTCGGCTTCGTCGACGGCAGGCCGGCGATCCTCATCCGCGACCCGCAAGCGGCCGACGGCGCCGTGCGCGGCTTCGTGCTGGTTGAATGGGCGGGCGAGGAGGTCATCCAGATCCGCGACTTCCGCTATGCGCCCTGGTGCCTGGTCGACGCGGAGATCAGGGCCGTGGAGAGGTGAGCAGAAGGCTGGAAATGGTGCGGAAATGGCGCGCGAAGGCGACATGGCCAAGGTTGCGCCACCGGACAAGTCTGCCATCGCCTCGATCACTAAGCTGAAGGGCTCCGCCCCCGATTTCGGGGACCGGTATCGTCGCGAAGAGGATCTACGGCCTACACCCGTCATGCTCGATACAGAGCGGTGCCAGCTTTCGGATCAGGCAGCCTCCTCCTGGGTGACCCAAACGCAAATTGTCACACGGCAGCAAGTTCTTAGACTGGTTCCGGTTCTCTGGAACCGGTAACCCGCTCTAACTATCTGTTTTGCCGCATTTATGCGGACGCCAAATGATTCCATTTGGCTGCAAAATGCGCTAGCCGATACGCACGCGGCGCGTCACCTGGCCATTGCTTTCCCAGTATGTGTGTTTCTTGGCAATCAAGGGATCGTCCATCGCCGGTTGAATTTGTCCCGTGGTGCTGACCGCGCGCGAGGTCACCGTGTGTTCTCCAGGAGAGGGATTTGCCCAATCCAGGGACCAAATTTTCCAGGCGTGTTCTGCCTCCTCACTGTGGTCAATGGTCGCTGGTGCCCAAGGCCCCTGATCGATTTGCACTTCGACCCGTTCGATCGGCGCCCCCCAGCCTGCTCCAATGATGGAGTAATCTGAATCTTTCCGGGTAACCTTCGCGGGCGCGGACTTTATCAGCGCTCGCCCGACCGAAGTCTCGGCCCATACGGTCTCGCCGTTGTGGTCCTCCTCCCGGATGGTGACATAGTCACGGGCCATCAGAAGGCTCATGAACCGCGTATCGCGAACCTCGATGCGTTTTAGCCACTTGACGTTGGCGATCCCGTACCAGCCTGGAGCAATGAGCCGTACCGGGAAGCCATTGGCCGCCGGCAAGGCGGCTCCATTCATTTCATAGCAGAGGAGATTGTCGGGGTTCATCGCGTCGGCGAGCGACATGCTACGAGCGAAGTTCTGCTTCATTTTTACGTCGCGTATCGGGATCTCGCCTGTGTCGGTACCGAAAAAGACGACCTCGATGCCCTTCTCCAGAACACCGGCTTCCTCGAGGATCGGGGCGAGCGGCGTCCCTGCCCAACGGGCATTGCCGATGCCGCCGGTGAAAAAGGGAAACCCGTGATTGCCCGAGCACTCCACTGTGAAAACGACCTCCTGCCGCGGTCGCGCCCTGATGTCGGCGAGCGTTAACTCCAAGGGCTTCTTGACCAGGCCTCCGATCTCCATCGACCATGTCTTCTCGTCGATCGTTGGTCGGTTGAAATGCGAGATGCTGAAGAACTTGTCGTTTGGCGTTATCCAGCTGTCCAAATCCTCCCAGACAAGCTGCTTCTGGATACCCACCGGATCGGGATTTTCGGCCGGCTGATCCAGCCACGGAATAACTTCCTCGCTCGGCCGTGTTGGAAAAGCGTAAGCCCGACGCGAGGTATAGAGAGCAGCAATTGCGGCAAGAGCCGCGCTTCCTTGAACAAGAAGTTCTCTGCGCTGAAAATCAGGCATGTTGTTTACCTCCCAGTTGATCCGGAACGGGCTGCAACGTGCCTTAGGCCGTAGCCTGATCACGGATAGGCGACACAATGTGAGGTCTGCCCATCCGGAAGTATCCGGATAGGTCAGACAATCACCGACGCAAGTCAGGCATGTGAAGCGTTGGACGAAACTCTGGCTCGCGTTTCGCATGCCAAGAGTGCGCCTTTGAGAAGGAAGTGTCCACAACTTGGACGGGACATGATGATGATTGCGGCATTCCATGCCGATTTCCGGTCCTGCCAAATCCTTGCTGCTCGGATCGCTGCCGAACGCCCCTTCTGGGGTCATTTCCGGACCTTGGCGGGTTGCGCTCGGAAACGCTTGTTTCGACCCACGTCTGCCGTTCCGATATCGCCCCGCCATCTCCGGGGGGTATGTTCACCCAAATTCGACAAGAAACCGCATTGGCCTGCCGCCTCTTGTCGCGATCACTCTTGGCGCCACAGGATGGCGGCACGGCCGGCGCAGGTGTATGATGATGGTCTAATACTTCGCATCAGGGAGGACAGCATGACGTCTTGGGAAATCAAGGGACGGGAACTCGTCAATTGCACCTGCGAATATGGCTGCAACTGTCAATTCAATGCGCTGCCCGACAAAGGCCATTGCCATGCGGTGGCGGGCATCCAGATTGACGAAGGTCATCATGGCGAAACCGCTCTCGACGGCCTGCGGATCGCCGCGATCTTCAAATGGCCTGGCGCGATCCACGAAGGCAATGGCGAAGCCATCGCTTTCGTCGACGAGAATGCAACCGACCGGCAGCGTCAAGCGCTGCTGCGCATCATGACCGGCCAGGACACCGACCCGTTCGCGACGATGTTCGCCGTCTACGCCTCAACCGTGACAAAAATGAATGAGCCGGTTTTCACCAAGATCGATCTCGACCTCGATATCGACGGCCGCACGGGCCGCATCTTCGTCAAGGACTACATCGAAACGGTCGGCGAACCAATTCGCAACAAGGTGACGGGCGCGGACTCGCGCGCTCAGATCGTGTTGCCGAACGGCTTCGAATATGCGGTCGCCGAGATCGGCAGCGCTTCAAGCACAACCAGCGGGCCGGTTCAGGTGAATATGAAGGACAGTTACGGCCAGTTCGCCCGGCTGCATCTCAACAATCACGGGGTGGTGCGGGCCTGACGCGCCGCATGGACGGTGGGTCGCCACTGGAACGGCTGCTCAGACGCGACCGCGTCATCACGATTGCGGGCGTGGCGGCGCTGTGCCTGCTGGGCTGGCTTTATATCGTCGCCGGTGCAGGGCTCGGCATGAATGCGTGGGAGATGACGAGGGTCGCGCTATTCCCCCACCAGCAAACCGCCGACATGACCTCCGATATGTCTGGCATGGACATGCCCGGCATGGACATGAGCGCAATGGCCACGGCGACGGAACCGCGGGTCTGGGGGGCGGCGAACTGGGCGCTGATGATCGCCATGTGGTGGGTCATGATGATCGCCATGATGTCTCCGAGCGCGGCGCCGACTGTCCTGCTCTATGCGCGCGTGCATCGCCATGCGCTCGCACAAGGGCAGATCCAGGACAAGCTCGCGCCCACCGGCGTATTCATGGCAGGCTATCTCCTGGTCTGGCTGGGGTTCTCCGTCGCGGCAGCTGCGTTGCATTGGCTGCTCGAACGCGAGGCATTCGTTACCGCGGCGACGATGAGTTCGCAGAGCCGCTGGCTTTCAGGCATCGTCCTGATCGCCGCGGGCCTGTATCAGCTCTCGCCGCTCAAGAACGCCTGCCTGTCGCATTGCAGGAAGCCGACGGCGTTCCTTTCCCGCCACTGGCGTCCCCACACACTTGGCGCGCTGCGTTTGGGCGCGCTGCACGGGGCGTTCTGTGTCGGATGCTGCTGGATGCTGATGGCGTTATTGTTCGTGGGTGGCATCATGAACCTGGTGTGGGTTGCCGGGCTCGCCATTCTGGTGCTGGTTGAAAAGGCGTTTCCTGCCGGCCAGTGGGTCGGCCGGGCAGCCGGCATCGCCCTGATCGCCTGGGGCAGCGCAACGCTTTTGGTGTGACGGCCACGTAAAGTGCATCGCACCGCCCCAGCCAGGCCGGCTCACAACGCGTCGGGGCGGACCGGCGGTGACGTCAAGCTTACGCAGGCATTCAGGCGTCAAGGAACTTTGAATCCTGGCGTCCGTTTATCCGAATGTCGGGTATGAAGGGCTCCGCCATGAATGTCGGCGACGAAAGGACTGTATCCGTTTGGGCGAGAACCGAAGTCGCGCCTGATGCGGTTCCGCTCGAGCGGAGTGAACAGGTCGATGTCGTGGTCGTCGGATCTGGCATTGTCGGACTGTCGGTCGCCTACGAACTGGCCATCGCCGGGCAAAAGGTGGCGGTGCTCGATCGCGGCCGGATCGGAAGCGGCATGACGGCCCGCACCACCGCGCACCTGTCATCGATCTGCGATGACTATTTTTCGGAACTGATCAAATTGCGCGGCGAGGAACTGGCGCGGATTTACTATCAAAGCCAGTCGGCCGCTATTGACCGTATCCAATCGATCCTGGAGGCGGAGGGTATCGCGTGTGATTTCCGCCGCCTCGACGGTTTTCTGTTTCCGGCGTCGGGCAGGAAGGAATCCGTCATCGAGCGCGAACTGGACGCCGCCCGGAAAATCGGTGTCGACGTCGAGAAAACCGTGGGCGTGCCGCTTGCAGGCTTTTCGGATGCACCGATCCTTCGCTACGCCAATCAGGCGACATTTCACCCGCTCAAATATCTCCGCGGGCTGGCTGCCGGCATCCGCGCGCGCGGCGGCGCGCTTTATGCGGAGACCATCGTCGACAAAGTTGAGGAGACCGACGGCGTGCGCGTAAGCACGGTCTCGGGCTTTGCCGTGTCTGCCAAATCGGCCGTTGTCGCCACCAACTCGCCGATCAACGATCGGGTCGCGCTCCATACCAAGCAAGCGCCCTATCGGACCTACGCGATGTCGTTCGAGATCGCGCGCGACGTTTTGCCGGATGCACTCTATTGGGACACGCTGGACCCCTATCACTACGTTCGTCTGCAGCCTGGCGAAGGCGAGACCGACTTTCTGATCGTCGGTGGTGAAGACCATAAGACAGGGCAGGCCGACGACGCCGACCACCGCTTCACGGCCCTGGCGGCCTGGATCAAAAAATTGGTGCCCGATATCGGCGCGGAAGCCAATCGATGGTCCGGGCAGGTGATGGAGACCGTCGATTATGCCGGATTCATCGGCCGCAATCCCGGTGATCGGCGAGTCTTCGTTGCTACCGGCGATTCCGGCCAGGGCATCACCCATGGGGTCGTGGCCGGCCTGTTGATTTCGGACCTGATCCTGAAGCGGCAAAGCCCCTGGCGGGAACTTTACGAACCCTCCCGCAAGACGGTACGGGCGATCGGCGATTATCTAGCGGAGAATGCGACAGCGATCAGGAGTTTTGCCGAGTATGTCGCGCCTGGTGAAATCGATTCCGCCGACAAGCTGCGGCCGGGGCAGGGCGCTATCGTGCGCGAAGGTCTTACCAAAGTCGCGGCTTTTCGCGACGAGGACGGCACGCTCTACAAACGCTCGGCCGCATGTACCCATGTCGGCTGCCACGTTCATTGGAACTCGCTGGAACGCTGCTGGGACTGCCCCTGCCACGGCTCGCATTTTGCCGTCGATGGCACGGCCTTGAACGGGCCGGCAGTATCGCCCCTGGCTCCTGTCGGATAGTCTTTTTTCGCCCCGGCCGCGCAGCTCACAGCTCCTTTTCGGCGAGCTCGCGAAACGCGTCGGGAACCGACCGCTGTAGGCCTAGCGCGACCGAGGCGTAGCCGACCGCCTCCCAGCCGAAGCGGTCGCGGATCTTGTCGACGGCGCGATCTGCGGTCCAGCGCGCCGCGCCCCTGCTGGTGCCCGGGCGGCGGCGGTCGTCGGCGAGCCCGAGCGGCAGTTCCAGTTGCAGGCCGGCATGCTGCTCCAGATGCGATACAGCGATCGCCAGCAGCGAGATTGTCTTTTCGTGCGGATGGTCGATGAGCACCTTGCGCACCAGCGCCTCGGCGATCTCGGCCAGCATGGCGGTTGCCGAAATCGGCTGGTCGAGCGTGATCGAGCGCGTCACCGAGCGCAGGTCGGCAAAGCGGACACGAACCGTCACCGTGCGGCCGGGGCGGGATTTCGCCCGCAATCTGGTGGCGACCCTATCGGCCAGATGCAGCAAAGCCGGCACGAAGACTTCCTCGTCGGCCGGCTTCCTGCCGAGCGCCGATTGCGCGCCCGCCGAGCGCGCCCGGCGCTGCGTCTCCAGCTTGCGCGGATCGCGGTTCCACGCCAGCGCGTTGAGTTTTTCTCCCGCCGCCGGCCCGAGCAGGCGCTCCAGCGCGCCATTGTTGGTCTTCGCCAGCTCGCCGATGGTGTTGACGCCGATGCCGGCCAGCCGCTCCCTGGTGACCGGGCCGACACCCCACATCAGCTCGACCGGCAGGTGGTGCAGGAACTCCAGCTCGTGGCGCGGATCGACCACCACCAGCCCATCGGGTTTTGCGACCTGTGAGGCGATCTTGGCCAGATGCTTGGTGCGGGCTACGCCGACCGAGATCGGCAGGCCGAGCTCGGCCCGCACGCGGTGGCGGATCTTGCCGGCGATCTCGGCCGGCGAGCCGAACAGGTGGGTGCAGCCGGCGACGTCGGCAAAGGCCTCGTCGATGGAAATTCGCTCGACCACCGGCGTGAAATCGCCCAGCACCTTGATTGCCGCATCGCCCAGCCGCTGATAGTCCTTGAAATGGCCGCCGACGAAAATGAGTTGCGGGCAGAGTTCCCGCGCCCGCCGTCCCGGCATGCCGCCGCGCACGCCGAACGCCTTGGCTTCATAGGATGCGGCGAGCACTACCCCGCCGCCGACGGCAATCGGCTTGCCGCGCAAGGCCGGGTCGAGCAGTTGTTCGACCGAGGCATAGAAGGCATCCAGATCCGCGTGGAGGATGTTGGCTTCCATCCGGCCCGTTCGCCCGCGGCGGTTCGAACGCCGCCTTGTCTAGAGTTTTGATGAGAACATAAAGAGAACATTGTGGGCGGATTGTCAAGCGGCGCGGAGGGCAGGTGAAGGGCAATTGTTTCAGTTTGGCGCCCTCTGTCTGCCTGCGTTCCAGCGTTGGTGGTTGGCGAAAGTCGAAGCAACATCCAATCTCCCCCCTTGCGGGGGAGATGTCCGGCAGGACAGAGGGGGGTGGGACGGATCGCCAACTTCGACTTCAGTTGTTGCCAACTCGAATCAGCCTGGGGGTTTGGCTCCGATTGGTTGACAGGTCGGAGGGACAGCACCCCCCTCTGCCCTGCCGGGCATCTCCCCGCAAGGGGGGAGATCGGCAGCTTCGCCGACGGCGCCTGCTGCAGCGACCTACAGCGCCATCTTGTAGCCGAGATGGCTGGCGGTGAAACCGAGGCGCTCGTAGAAGGTGTGCGCTTCCCGTCGACTGTTGTCCGTGGTGAGCTGAATGAGGCTGCAGCCGCGCGAACGGCACGCTTCAATCGCCCATTCGATCATCAGCTTGCCGACGCCGCGAGAGCGCCATTGCCGGGCGACGCGAACGCCTTCGATCTGGCCGCGCCAGGCGCCTTTCCTCGAAATGCCTGGAAGGAAGCTGAGTTGCAGCGTTCCGACCAATTGCCCGGCCTCGACGGCCACGGCCAGCAACTGGTTGGGATCGGCATCGATCGCGCTGAAGGCATCGAGATAGGATGGCGCGAGCGGCGTGGACGGGTCTTCCCGGTCTGCGCCGAGCGCATCGTCGGCAAGCATTGCAACGATCGCCGGCAGGTCGGGCGCCTGGGCACGACGGAATTCGATCTCGCTCATCGCGCGGAGACATACGGCGCAGTGTTGGCGATCGCAATATTCGTTTTGACTGCAAGGGGGCGCGCGTCTTCAGGCGGCCTCCAACGCCCAGAGGCGATAGCCGTAGCGGCGGAAGAAGCGGGCGAAGAGGCGCTGCTGCCTGGCGCGGGCGAGGTCGGCGCTGCGCCTTTCCTGTCGCCAGTGCGGCATGTTGCGGAACATCGACAGGAAGCGGGCGGCGTCCTCGATCGCCTCCTCGGCCGACTGCGCCGGGCGGATCGCCGCCAGGAACAAAGCGCGGCTCGGCTTCATCCGGTCGATCGCCGCCTTGCGCTGGCGATGGCCCTGGCGCGCCGTGCGGATGCCGTCCTGGCGGATGGCCGCGAAGGCGGCAAGCATGGCCGGACTGTCGCCGGCATAACCGCAGGCCTGGGCGAACTGGGCGAGGTCCATCGTCACTCCCTTGCATTCGGTGGACGGAGCGGCCGCGGCTGCGCCGATTCCAGCTTGCATGGCATAGAAGCATAACTCAAATAAATGAACAAGTGAAACTTTCACGTTGGTGTAAGCGGAACCGACTCGACTCCGCCTCGAAAACCGATAATGTGAACAAAGCAGGAACAACTATGGGGATGGCCATGGCATTAGCGGGCAAGGAAGCGACGATCGCCGATGTCGTCTCGATTGCCGTCGAGTGCATCGATTGCGGCCGCAACAGGTGGTGGAAGCCGGCCGAGCTCAAGCGGCATGGGGTGAGGCCGGAGACACCGCTATCAGCACTTTCCGGGCGCCTGATCTGCAAGGCCTGCCGGGCCGACGGCCTGCCGGGCGCCGCCGTTTCGATCCAGGCTGCCTTCATCGACGACCGGCAGCGGGCCCGCGCCGAGGCGCGCCTGCTCAACGGTCGAGAGCTGGAGCAATCGAGGCGGGCTTGAGGGGGAGGGCGTGCTGCTCTTCCCTTCTCCCCTTGTGGGAGAAGGTGGCCGAGCGAAGATCGGTCGGATGAGGGGTGTTGGACGGATCGCTACCTTGATGGCGTAAGTGCTTAAAATCGCGTCTACATTTCCTCCGCCGCGTTCCTTCCAGCACCCTCATCCGGCTCGGCGCTGTGCGCCGATCCACCTTCTCCCACAAGGGGAGAAGGCAACAAGCGCCCGTCAATACCCCAGCAGTTCCTTGAGCGGGATGACGCGGAAGACGTTCTTGATGGCGTAGCGGTTGAAGGTCAGCGTCTTGGGCGGATTGTATTGCTCGACGATCAGCTCGGCGGCGGTGCGCTTGACCAGCTTCTTGATGAAGGCCTTGCCGTTTTGCTCGTTCTCCTCGGGCAGCGTCTCGATCACCACATGGTCGCCGGGCACGGCCTCGCGGCCGCCGCAATAGATCATCTCGCCGGGCTCGTAGCGCGGCACCATCGAATCGCTCAGCACGTGCAGCGCAAACACGTTGCGCAGATGCCGGATCCCCGGCGGCCGCTGGACATAGCCGGCCGGCTGGCCGTTGAAGGTGAAGTCGCCATCGTCGCCGCCGACGGCGGTGCCGAGAAGCTGGATGTCCATCGGCCCGGCGGGCAGGGGGCCGGGATCGGTGACGATCTCGGCATCGGCAACCGGCCCGGCATCTTCGAGGAAGACGACCTCGCCCTTGCCGAGCGCCACCGGGTCGACGCGCAGGAACGCGGCGGTCTTCAAAAGGTTCTCGGTCTTGGGCAGGTTGCGCCCGGTTTCCCAATTGCCGACGGCAGCGACGTCGGTGTCGTTGTGCTCGGCAATGTGGCGCATCACCAGGCCGCGCTGCTTGCGCGCCCGGCGGATCGCCGCCCCGACCTTGATCGACAGTGCAGTTTTCACCATGGCTCCATCTGAGGCACAAGATTCGGTTTCGTCTATGCAAGAATCACTTGCATTACGGATTGAGTTATGCTCTTATGCGGCCATGCACAAGTCGCTCCGCCAGCTTTCGGTCCTCGAATCCGCCCTTCAGCGCCAAGGAGGCGGCCGCGGCAGTCATGTGCCAACCTTTTCGCCTTCGTCCTGGCTGTCCTCCTCCCCGGCCGGGACGATGCCCGAGGCTCGCGCCTCGGATCCGGCAGCGCAAGCGGCCGGAACGGCCGGAGCCGTTCCCCTCACGGCTCCGGCCACGAATTGCCTGCCGGCCGGCAATGCGGATGCCGCAGTTTCCTGCATCCGCACCGAAGACGGCACGGTCATCGCCTTCGACAAGCGGGCGGGCAAGGCAGTCTCCGGCGCAACAAGGCAGGCGGCCGGGATGAAGCTCGATAGCAGGCCACGCGAGGGCTGACCGGCTTTCGAGCCTGAGGCCGGCGAAGCCGGCGCCACACAACCACCTTTGCAGGGAATAAAACGTCATGGCCGCCCGCTATTCCGCCTCCGAATTGGAACAAATCGAGAACTGGCTGATGAGTGGGCTGTCGGCCGCGAAGATCGCCGCCCGGCTGAGTGCGCAGCGCGGCCGCCCGGCCTCGCGCGCGGCGATCATCGGCATCGTCCACCGCACCGCCCGTCTGCACGCCATCGGCCTTGCCAGATCCAAGGGCTGGTGTAGCGGACGGTCGGGCGGCCGGCATGGAAAATCGGCGCCAGAGCCGTCGAACCCCGCCGGCCAGGCAGGGGCAGTACCGGCCGAGCACCACTGCCGCCCGGCAAGGCTGTNCCGCCCGGCAAGGCTGTCGGCCAGGCTGGCGCCGCCGGCCTGGCAGCCGGGTCCGGTTCGGATCACGGGGTCCGATGGCGAGCCGCTCGAAATGCCGGCGCCGCGCCCGATCGCCGCCGGCGGCCGCCAGCCGCACTTCGTCGCCATGCGCTTCATCGATTGCCTGTTCGACCGCTGCCGCGCGCCGCTCGACACGACGCCGCAGGAGGATGCGGGAAACGACGCCCCCGGCAGCCGCCCCGGTTTGGACATGCTGTGCTGCGGGCTGCGCACAAGGCCTTCGAAAAGCTACTGCGCCTATCACGCGGCGCGCTTCCTGCGCACGCTGCCGGCCAAAGCTATTTGAGCCCCGCTGGATACGGAAATTCGCCATAGCCCGACGACAGACCAGGAGGACAGAGCCGATGAGCAACAAAACCGCCCAAAAGACCAAAGCCAGGCTATCGCGATTGCCGAAGGGCGAGGCCGAGCAGGTGCGCATCCGCAAGGAGATCGGCCATGATTTCGCGCTGCAGGACGACCGGTTCGGCCGCAAGCGGCTGGCCAAGGGAACGCAGGAGGCGGCGCGCCTCTATGAGGTTTCCAATGACGGCCACACCGCGACCGGCGGCATCGTGCGGGTGCGCAATGTCGACCCGCTGACCGGCCTCACCTCGTTGTCGCGCCAGCAACGCGAGGCAGGCATGCGCTACCGCCAGGATTTCCGCAACTCGTCGGAGGCAAGCGCCAAGCCGATGGCCTGGGCCGAGCGCGTCGACGGCGGCCGCACTGGCAGCGGTGTCGCCGATCACATCCTGTCCGCCGGCCGCGACCATGCCGAGGCCACGAGGGCGCTTGCCCATTGGGAGATCGCCGGCATCGTGCAAAAGGTCTGCTGTGCCGACGCAACGGTGAAGAGCCTGGCCGAACAGGCCGGCGAGCCGCGCGACGTGGTGGTGAAACTACTCAAGATCGGGCTCGACATTTTGGCCGTGCACTACGGCATGATGCTGATGCGCAAGCCGCGGTGAGGAGCTCCACCGATCCGGCCGGCACTGCCGGCCGGATCGATCCGTCAACGACGGCAGACACGGATTCTTTCGATAACCCGGTGGTGATGACGCCAGTGCTTGACGACTTCCGTGTGGCAGCGCCGGTGATACCGGTAGCGTGGCCTGTAGTCCTCGTCATAGACGTCATAGCGGTAACGGGGGACGTACTCATCGTCGTAATCGGAATACCGATGATGGCGATAATAATAGTCGTCGTCATAGCCGTTGCCGATGCCGATCGTGACACTACCGCCGGCATTGGCCGGGCCGATCACGGCAGCCGCCGAGGCGATGGCGATCACCGAGGCAAGCAGGAGCTTCTTCATAGCTACCTCCTTCTTTAACGTCCCTCTAATAGAAAAACCCCCGAGGGGCAGGCTCGTTCCACAAATTTGCAAGATGCCACGAACCGAGAGCCCCAAATTAGCGCCGGCGGGGGCGAAAACGCGTCTGGCTGTGCGCCAGGGTGGGGCCGCCGACGCAAGCCCCGAGCGGGTTGTGGTCCGCGCCCTATGTATCCCGTCAAACAGCGACAAATTGGCCAGCGCCAGTCCCGTCACCTTGCCGATCTACAGAACATGGCCCAGTTCCAGCAAAACGAAAGCCGTCGCGCCCAGCACAGCGAGGGCGTAGGCCGCATAAAGAACAAGCAGCATCACCTCAAAGTCCCGGACGAAACTTGCGGCAATCCTGGTCTCCTGAGGTTCCGCTTTCTCGATGCCGTCGGTTTCCAGCTGCTCCGTTGCCACGACGAGGCAGACGATCCTGTCGTTTTCGGCCGCCTGTAATATTCGTTCGGTCAAATCGACGGCAATCACTGGATCATCGGCCAACTGATCTCGCGATAGCCAGCTTTCAGTGACAGTCTGGATTTCACGCTTTTTCACGCATGCATAATTGCGCCAACTAAATTAGGTTCCACTAAAATACATGGAATGCATCGACCCAATCGCGATGTGATGAGGCGTGGCCCTCCTGGGCGGCGAACTCCCGCCTGAGGCCCGCATTTGCCGACCGTCGAGGCGAATCTCGATCCGCATCCTCCGATCAAAGGGCGCCGGCTTCTTCATAGGCTGCTACGGTGCGCCATTGCTGGTAGGTCGCAATGCCAAAGCAGCCAAACTCTCATATCGCGAACGCAGCGCCGACGTCTTCAGTGCCGACCGGTTATGACGAAGATCGCATGCTTACTTACATCAGGCTGCTCGACGCGTCGGCTGAAGGGACCGATTGGCGTGAGGTCGCCCGCATCGTTCTGCACATTGATCCGGAGCAGGAGCCGGACAGGGCTTTCCGGGCGTGGGCGACACATCTGGCGCGTGCACGATGGATAACCAGGAAGCGGAACGAGTTGCGCCAATTGCATGATGAGTGGTGGGGATGAGCACCATCTAAGCGGAACCGCCATCCCGGTCTGGCCGTTGAGGGAGGAGGCCAACATGGAAAAGCGACCAATGACTTCTTGGCGAGCCAATACTTTCGAGCTGTGCTGCCTTCTTGCAGTTCCGCTGTCGCTTATCCTTACGGTTTTCCTGGCGGGTCTCATCCTTAGCTAACCCCGCATGGTTGCCGTGTCGGTCAACGTGGCACCAAAGCCCGCCTGAAGGATTTCGGAGGGAAAGGCTGCCGGCGCCGTTACTTCACAGCCGCTGCCATCACATCCGAAAACAGCGCCCGCTCCACCGCCGGCTCCAGCGTCTCGGCAAAAGGCGTTGCCAGATGGTGGCGGTCGCGGAAGGCGAGTTTGCCGTCGATGAAGACGTGGCAGGTGGTCTGGTCGCAGAAGCGGTCGGTCATGTCGATATAGCTGGCGTTGGGTGTCGAGCGCACGATGTCGCGCTCGATCGTGGCGATGTCGTCATTTGCCGCCATGATCCTCGGCGTATCGCATGTCGCGGGCGTCTGTCCCCGCCACAGCGCCCGCGCCACGCATTTGTCGGCGTAGCTTGCATTGTAGGGCACGTCCCTGATGACCGCGACCTTGATGCCGGCCTGGCTGAATGCTTGAAGCGTCCAGGTCAGGCCCGTCCGCCACTGCTCTTGCCAATCGGCGTGCTTCAACTCCTCGGGCGATTCCTTGATCACATTGCCGATCGAGAATTCCGAGATCACCACCAGTTGCGGATTGAGCGCGATGATGTCCTTGACCGACTGCTGGCGCCATTGGTCGCACTCGGTGTAGTCGCGCTTCAGCCGCCAATTCCAGGTCGTCACCCGCGAAGCCCGGCAGGAGGATTTGAGAAAGGTGACGACGCGAAAGTTGTTCTTCTCGGCCGCCTTGATCAGCGGCGTCGACCAATGGTCGGCATGCGAGTCGCCGAACAGCACGACCGAGCGCTGGGCGTCCTTGCGGCCGAACATGCAGGGTTTCGGCTTGACGGTCTCGAAATCGAGCACGCAGCCGCCGTCGCTCGCGCGCACGGTGGAGAGCTGCGCGGCGCTGTCGGCGATGACGTGCTGTTCGGGGCTGAGATTGTGCTCGGCAAAGCGCGCATTGCCATAGGCCGCGACCACGCCGGCGCCGGTCAGCGCGACGGCGGGCACCAGCGCCCGCGCCGCTCCGGCCATCAGCCAGCCGTTGCGGCGGATCGGGTTCTCGATGAAATGATAGGTGAACATCGACAGAAGCAGCGTCAGCGCCGCGCAGGCAAGCCGGTCAAGCGTGGACAGGTTGGGAACCATCATCGCCGCATAGACGATGACCGGCCAATGCCAGAGGTAGAGCGAATAGGAAAGCCGGCCCAGCCATTGCAGGGGCGCCAGCGCCAGCACGGCGCTTGGCAGGTTGCGGCCGCTGCCGCTGAGCAGCAGCAGCACGGTGCCGGCGACAGGCGCCAGCGCATTCACCCCGGGAAAGGGCGAGTCTTCGTCCAGCATCAGATAGGCCCACGCGATCAGCGCCAGCCCGAGGCATGCCTGGAGGGTGGCCAGCAGCGGCCGGTCGCGCCAGATCCTTGCTGGCGCCATGGTGGCGAGGCCGCCGGCGGCGAATTCCCAGGCCCTGAGCGGCGAGAAGTAAAAGGCCCAAGGCTGCGACACTTCGGTCAGCCAGGCGCAGGCGGCGAAGGAGGCTAGGCCTGCGACGCCGATGACGATTATAGCGGTGCGCTTGCCTGGGCGCAGCCATGCGGCGGCAAGAAGCAGCGCCGGCCATGCCAGGTAGAACTGTTCCTCGACCGAGAGCGACCAGAAGTGGATGAAAGGGTTGTTGGTGGCGTCGGCGGCGAAATAGTCAAACGACCAGCGGATCAGCCAGAGGTTGATCATGTAGGCGGAGGCGAACATGGCGCCTTTCGAATAGAGCGCCTGTTCCTCCGGCGACAGGATGAAATAACCCGCGAACAGCGTGGCGAGGATGACGAACAGTGCCGCCGGCAACAGGCGCCGGGCGCGCCGGGCGTAGAAGCGCCAGAGATTCAGCCGCCCGGTTTCGGTGATTTCCGTAACCAGGTGTTTTGTAATCAGGTAGCCGGAGATGACGAAGAAGATGTCGACGCCGGCAAAGCCGCCGGGCAGACCGGAGAGACCAAAATGAAAGGCAATGACACCCGCCACCGCCAGCGCGCGCAGCCCTTCGATGTCAGGCCGAAATGATGCCGACACAGTCACCTCGTGCAAGGAATACCCACCTCGCAGAGGCTCGACCCGATGCGGTGATATTGCAATGCAACAAATCTAACGCAGTGCAACATAGGGGGAGGGCGCGGCTCCTCCAACTCCTGGCGTGGGCGATTCACTCACATGAGCGGTTCAGTCATGAGAGCGATTGATATTGAAGCGAAGCGAAGGGTGCCGAGGCAATCACGCCTTTTTCAAAAACTCGGTCTTCAGCACCAGGCCCTTTACCTGCCTGGTGCTGCATTCGATCTCGCCGGGATTGCCGGTGAGGCGAATGTTCTTCACCAGCATGCCGCGCTTGATCGTCTCCGAGGTGCCTTTGACCTTGAGATCCTTGATCAGGGTCACGGAGTCGCCCTCGTGCAGCGCCGTGCCATTGCTGTCTCTTACGATCGTGTCCGTCATGGCAGGTCTTTCGCGGGGCTCCGGTGCGGAGGTGGTTGGGCCAGTCCCCGGCCTATCCCACGGTTGGCGGGGAGGTCAAGCGGCCGGGTCAAGCCGCGTTGCCGGGGTCAGGTGCATCAGCTATTGACCGGCAGCCATCCCGGCACAATTCAAGACGGAGCCGACCATGACAGACAAGACCATCCTCAAATTCGGCGCCGTCGAGAACGCCGAGACCGGCGATCTCGCGGGATGGGTCGTGGTCGAAGGCGAGCCGACCATGAAGACCGCCGTCCAGCACATTACCGAGGACGGCAAGGTCATGTCGGGGACCTGGCAGGCGAGCCCGGGCACCTATCACGCGACCTACAGCGACTATGAGTTCGTGCACATGATAGCCGGCCGTATCGTCATCACGCCCGACGGCGGCGCGCCTGTCGAAGTCGGCCCCGGCGATGCCTTCGTGGTGGAAGCCGATTTCAAGGGGACGTGGAAGATCATCGAGCCGGTGACCAAGCACTTCGTCGTCAGGATCGGCTGACGCCGAATAGTGCGATTGACGTTTGCGCCCGACTGAACCGAAGGTCCCAAAATGAAGATGGCGGGCATCTGCCCGCCACTGCGATTGTGCTGAACCGACCTGCCTAGTTGGCGCCGCCGAGTTGCTTGGTCATCTTGCAGAAATCGTCATGCTCCGTGGCAATGGCCTCGTCGCCGCATTCCTTCATCATCATCGCCTGGTCCTCTTTGGACATGGCCATCCATGCGGTCTTGAATTCGGCTGCCGGCTTCATGGTCTTCATGCCGGCATCGGTGAAGAAGGGCGACATTTTCTGCGGATCGTCGAGCGCCGAAGTGCCAGTGGCACCGGCGGCAAGCGCTGCGCCGGTCATCATTGAAAGCGCCATCGCGCCCATGCAAAGCATCTTGATGTTCATGATCATTCCTCCTGAGCTGCTGCTTTGAGGTTGTCCATCAGCGATCTACGAAGGAACGGCGTTTTGACCCAAAAGTTCCAGGTTCTGGCGCAAGCATGGAACAGGATTGCTGGTGCCGCCATTTATGCAAAAAATTCTACCGTGACGGAGCTGCCGCGCTGCCGGCAGCAAGCCAAACGACGGCAAATCAAAGCTTCGCTGTAGGAGAGGCTGCGAAGTTGCACGCCGGCTCAATATGCCCGATCATGGCAATGGCGGGGCGGAGGTATCAAGTGGCGGCAAATAGTCGAAACGGCGCGCACCTGTCGGAGACCCGGCGGGCGAGCATTGTTTCCGCGGCCAGGGCGCTTCCGCGCACATCGTTGCCCAGCGTAGCGTCGGTCGTGACGGCCGTCGCGGCGCTCTATTTCGGGCGCGAGGTCTTTCTGCCGATCGCAATCGCCCTGCTGCTTACCTTTGCGCTTGTGCCGATGGTGTCGGCACTCAAGCGAGCCGGCATTCCGCGTCTTCCTGCCGTGATCGCCAGCGTGCTCGGCGCATTCACGGCGCTGGCGCTGTTCTCCTTCATAGTCGCCACACAGGTCAGTGAACTGGCGCAGAACATCCCGCTTTACCAGGCGAATATCCTGACCAAGGTCCGGTCGCTCAAGGAAACCGGCGTCGGCGGAGGCATCGTTTCCAGATTGAGCCGGGTGATCGAACGCGTCGGCCAGGAACTCGACAGACCGGAACCCGCGCAACCCGCCGCCGATCAGCCTCCGCGGGAGCCGATCCCGGTCGAAATCGTCGCGCGCGAACGACCGCTCGAGGTTCTCCAGAATCTGATCGGCCCGCTGCTGAGCCCGCTGGCATCGGCCGGACTGATCGTCGTGGTGGTCATATTCATGCTGCTCGAGCGGGAGGACCTGCGCGATCGCTTCATACGCCTCGTCGGCTACGGCGATCTGCATCGAACCACCGAGGCGCTGCAGGATGCCGGCAAGCGCGTCGGCCGCTATCTNGCTATCTGCTCATGCAATTGGTCGTGAACATCGTCTATGCCGTTCCGATTGCAATCGGACTTTGGCTGCTGGGCATACCCAATCCATTGCTGTGGGGTTTGCTGGCGCTGGCGCTGCGCTTCGTTCCCTATATCGGCCCGGTTATCGCGACGCTGCTGCCTCTGTTCCTGGCGCTGGCCGTGGCGCCCGGCTGGTCGCTCGTGCTATGGACCGCCGGGCTTTTCGCGGTGGTGGAACTGATCACCGGCAACGTGATCGAACCCTGGCTCTACGGCTCGCGCACCGGGCTGTCGCCGTTGGCTATTATCGTTGCGGCGATCTTCTGGACCTGGCTCTGGGGGCCATTGGGCCTCGTTCTGTCGACGCCGCTCACGGTCTGCCTCGTCGTGCTCGGCCGACATGTGCCGCAGTTCGAATTCCTCGACGTTCTGTTCGGCAACGAACCGGTGCTCGAACCGCACGCCCGGCTTTACCAGCGGCTGCTGGCCGGCGATCCCGAGGAAGCGACGGACCATGCCGAGGAGATGCTGGAGGAAGAATATCTCGTCGAGTTCTACGACAAGGTCGCGATTCCCGCACTTCTGCTCGGCGAGCAGGACCGTGTGCGTGGTGTGTTGAGCGATGAGCAAAGACAGCAGGTCGCGGGCAGCGCGCTGACGATGGTGGCGAACCTCGACGACAGCGCGCAGGAGGAGGCGGAAGCGGGCGACACTGCCGCGGCCGAGGACAACGGCTCACACGAGGACAAGCAGGTTCAGGGGGAGGTTCAGGGCGGGGACGACACCGAACTACCGGATGGCACGGGCATGTCGGTGCTGTGCGCCGGAGGGCGCGGCGAACTCGACGACGCGGCTGCCGCCATGCTCGCACAGGTGCTCGAAGTCCAGGGCGCCACGGTGTTGAGAGCGAGCTTCGCCGATATGGAACCGGGGAGCATTCGCCGCCTTGAGCTCGACGCTATCGATACCGCCGTCGTCGGATTTTTGAACCGGAATTCCGTCAAGCACGGCCGGTTCCTGGTCCGTCGGCTGAAACGCGCCAAACCAAGGTTGCGGGTGGGTATCGTGTTGTGGTCGGAACCCGACAGTGACAACCAGGAGGCAGCCGCCAAATTGGCCAATGAGATCAACGCTGATTTCGTCGCACACGGAATGGTCGGTGCGGTGCTCGGTGCGTTGTCCAGCAATCCGCCGGTGGCGCTGAAGACCACCGCCAAACGCCGCATGCGCCGCCTGGCGCCGGCGCGCAAGAAAGAGCCGCTCGCCGCGGCAAAATGAGCGCGGCCAACGACCGCGGCAGTGGTGTTATTACCGTTTTCGCGAAAACGGTAATTAGCGAAACGGATCAGGTGTCTTCGCAAGGATTGCGCTGAACCGTCCGGACGGTGCCGCGGCAAAGGGTGCGTACCCCTCACACCGTCCAGAAATAGCGCACGGTATGGAAGAACACCGGGGCGGCGAAGACCAGGCTGTCGGCACGGTCCATCATGCCGCCATGGCCTTCGATCAGGTGGCCCCAGTCCTTGACGCCCTGATCGCGCTTGATGGCGGAGGCGACCAGCCCGCCGAAGAATCCCATCAGGCAGGCGACCAGAGCGACGCCGGCCGCCTGCAGCGGCGAAAACGGCGTCAGGAACGACAGCAGCGCGCCGAGCAGGCTCGACGCCGCCAGCCCGCCGACCAGTCCCTCCCAGGTCTTCGACGGCGAGACCGTCGGCGCCAGGAGGTGGCGGCCGAACAGTTTGCCGAAGATATATTGCAGCACGTCGCTGCCTTGCACGGTGACGATCAGGAAGGCGATCAGCAACAGGTTGCGGCCTTCGAAACCGGGTACTTCGAGTGTTAGCAGCGCCGGCACGTGGCTGACGCAGTAGACCGAGATCATGACCGCCCATTGCTGCGCCGAGACGCGCTCGAGAAAGCGTTCGGTGTCGCCGTGCAGTGCGGTGNAGCCCGTACCAGGCGGTCCACACCAGCCAGTACTGGAACGGGATGACGATGCCGAACATGCCGAGCAGCACCCAGTGGTCGCTGCGGCGGCTGTGTGTCAGCGTCACGAATTCGCGCAGGGCGGCGAAGGAAATCAGCGCGAACAGGATGGTCATGCCGGGGCGGCCGAAGAAGAAGGCAACGGTGATCGCCACCACCATCACCCACCAGGCATTGATGCGCTGGGTGAGGTTGACCAGCGTCGGCGACAACGGTTTTGGCGCGCGCCATGACAAGACGCCGGCGACGACGCTGGCGCTGATCAGCACCGCCAGCAGGCCGACAATCAGAATGAGGGTTTCGTGCATCATCGGCAGCATTTTGCCTTGGTTCTCAATCGTCTCGCTGCGGCCGGGGGTTCAGCGCCAGCAGCGTTTCGCGGGCGCGGTCGAGAAAGGCGCGGCGTTCCTCACCCGGTTGAATAGCGATCGGCGCGCCGAAGACGACACGGCAAAGCAGCGGCACCGGCACGAATTGCCCCTTGGGCAGCACCCGCGACATGTTCTCAATCCAGCACGGGATGAGTTCGACATCGGGCCGCGCCATCGACAGATTGTAGAGGCCGGAGCGGAACGGCAGCAGCGGTTCGTCGGTCATGTTGCGCGTGCCTTCGGGAAACAGGATCAGCGAATGGCCCTGATCGAGCACTGACAGCATGATCGAGATCGGGTGCTGCGTTTCATCCGTCCACTGCCGGTGGATCAGCACGGAAGACAGCATGTCCTCGGCAATGAAACGGCGCAGCCGCGTCTTGCCCCAATAATCGGCGGCGGCCACCGCATGGGTACTGGCGCGTTCCTTCTCGCTGAGGCAGGCCGACAGCAGGATGAAATCGCCGTGGCTGGCATGGTTGGCGAAGTAGATGCGCTGCCGGTCCGATGGCTGGCTGCCGTTCCAGATCGGCCGCACGCCGGTGACCGCCCAGGCCAGCGCCGACAGGCCGACCGAGGTCACCGTCTGCAGCAAGGTATAGGTGCTGACACGAAGCTTTGACATGTACGGGCTCAAAAGAATGCCGCGACGACCGAGGCCGCCGCGAACAGGCCGAACGTGATACGCTGCTTGGCAAGCAGGCGGCGCGTGCCGGCTATCCGCTGGTCGAGCGAGCGGCCGCCGGCCGCCGTGGGTTTCAGCCGCATGCGCGCCAGCACATCGTCGACCGCGGCACCGCCGCCTGCCTCGCTGGCGTGGCTGGCCATCAGCCGGAACAGCAGCGCGTCGAACAAAAGCAGGGCCGAGAGAATGATTGTGGCTATGGCACCCGCTGCGGCGATCAGCCAGGCTACCGCCGACAGCGACGATGTTTGCGGCACTGCCGCCAGGCCGACGACCGGCGCCGCCAGCAAGGCAGCGGCAACCAGCAGCAGCGGCCATGCCACCTGCACCATCAGCCCGGCGGCGAACGTCTCGGCCCTATCTCGAAAGGCGGTCATGCCGGTGCGTCCACGCCAAGATGCACCGGCCGGCCCGCGGCGGCGAGCTT
>NZ_AYVY01000050.1 GCF_000503055.1 Mesorhizobium sp. LSHC420B00
AACACCGAACAGGTTCGCCCCGCTCAGGTCCTGTCCTTCTAGGATGAGAAGCTTCTTGTCACACTCGTGCCAATTGACGCCAGGCGTCGCGGCTGCGTCGCAATTTTGAGCGGCAGTGGCGTTCTGCCAAGCAAACACAGTGCAAACCGCTAGAACCAAGCCGGACGCGCCGTGAGCTCTGGTTCGTCTCAAAGTCATTGTTGCTGGACCTCTGCCACTCGCCGACACTCAACCTTACCACATCTGCTGACACACGAGCCACGGTGACCACCGCCGTCACAGTTGGCGCATTTCTCATATTCAAGCTTTGATGTTAATCAACCGATCAACCCGCGCGTAGGGCGCGATTTGCGAGCGCCTCCCTATATCATCGGCGGTCCAGCAGAGATTCATTTGTCACAGGCCAGGCGCTTCATTCCGCAGGTATGCTTGACTAAGCCGAGGAGAGCGGTCGTTCAGGATGGCGCGGTCGCGTGCCAAGATTGGCCTCCGCTCTGGACGTTTGTCTCGCTAATGAGGAGCCTGCTCGGGTGCTGATCGCCACCGCCGGCGTCCGCTGCCGACAAGCGTGAATCCGCTTGGTTCCGCACCGATCGGTACTTCCCGACGGCGAGGTTGACCCGGCACGGGGTGCTCGTCGCGTATCCTGATTCCGCTGTCGCATGAACCCCACGACTTCGCTTAGCGAGGCCGAAGTTGATCTCTGCCATCTACCAGGTCCAACCATCGACCCCGCATATTTGTGTCGTAAGCTGACGTGCCGCGAATACCCGTTTTCGGTAGGCGGGCTTTATGGCGGGCGCCCAACCTATTCTTGTATTTTTATTGATCTAAACAATGACTTATGGCGGTGAGGGAGGATTCGAACTCCGCGCTTGGAAGAGCGTCCTTCTCGTCCTCACCGTGCAGGCCGGTTACTCTGGGCGGCAGAGTGCCCTTCCGCGCTTCGTTTCCGATATCAGCGCCGGCAACTGACCAAGGCATAGCGGGCTCGTAACGATAAGGACGGTTCTCGCCATTTGAGGACCGCAACGGGTTGGCGAGTCTAGTCTGAGCGATCAAGCCCGCGCTCTGGACGAGGTCCCATCCTCACAGAATGTTCGCCCACCGGGCCAAACGTGACGCAACGGAACGGATGGTTCACCCGTAAGGTCTTGGGGAGATTGCGAAAGGAGACCAGCATATGACCTGCGAACGAGACGTCGGCACGTTCGAAGAGCCCGTGACCGTTTTGCTGTCCTCGGGCAAAGTCAGTGTTTCGAGCACCCGCGAAGCCGCCGAAATGCTGCTTTACCGCTGGCCCATTGGAGAAACCGGGCGCCGCATCCAGGCTCGCATGGCGTGCATGAAGGTGCTCGGCGGCGGCAGCGCACCGGAGGTAGCGCGCGTGGCATTTCTCAACGCCGCCAAGGAAGCGAAAATCCTGACTGCTTGACATCTCGTCAACGCGTGCCCCACCACTGTCCATCGTGCATCACTCTTGCAGCGGCCATTACATTTGTGCAAACATCGTGCGTCGATCTCGCAAGGCATGATCGCTTCCGGTGTGGTGGTTTACGTGTCGTGCCAGCCGGTCGACTTCCGCAAGGGCGCGGCAGCTTTGATGGCGCTGGTCAGGGATGGTGGCCTGGACCCGTTCTCGGGGGCGCTTCACGTATTCCGTTCGAAGCGTGCGGACCGGGTTCGCATCGTGTGGTGGGACGGCAGCGGGGTTTGTCTTTATTCGAAGACTCTGGAAGATCACAGCTTCTGCTGGTCTGCGATATCGGCCGCGCGCATGCGTCTCGACCACGCCCAGCTGATGGCGCTTCTGGCCGGGTTAGACTGGAAAAAGATCCGTCCGGCCAGGATCAGGCGGCCGTTATCGACGGGCTGAAACCGGCCTGCGGCAAGATGAATCATGCGGCTGGAACGGTTGGGAAAGCGGCTGTTTTTGTGCTTTGCTGCCTGCCATGGTTCTACCGGGTCTTGCCCTTCCCGACGACGTTGATGCGCTGAAGGCGATGATCCTTTCCATGGCTCGCGAGCAGGCTGCGAGCGAGGCCCGGATCGTAGTCGCCGAAGCTCGGATCGCAGCCTCCGAGGCGGAGGTCGCCCGGCTGAAGGCCGTCGAGAAGAGCGCCAACGAGCGGATTGCCAATCTCACGTCGATCCTGAAGGTTTTGCAGCGCACGCAACATGGCACGCGTTCCGAGCGGCTACGCCTGGCCATCGACGACGAGCAGGCCTCCTTTGCCTTCGAAGAGGTCGAGACCGGCCTTTCTGCGATCCGCAGCGAACTCGATCACGCAGTCAAGGGCAAGCCAAAGCGCGCAGCGCGTCCACGCAAGGGTTTTGCAGCTCATCTCGAACGCATCGAGGAAGTTATCGAGCCGGAAATCCCGGGCGACTGCGAGGGGCTGGAAAAGGTTCTGATCGGCGAGGATCGATCCGAGCGGTTGGACGTCGTGCCGCCGAAGTTCCGGGTCATCGTCACGCGCCGTCCCAAATACGCTTTCCGGGGCCGTGACGGCGTGGTCCAGGCTCTGGCGTCGGCGCACATCGTTGAAAGCGGCCTGCCGACGGAGCGGCTGCTCGCCTATATCGCCGTGTCGAAATACGCCGACGGCCTTCCGCTTTACCGGCAGGAGACGATCTATCTGCGCGATGGCGTTGAACTCAGCCGGTCGTTGATGGCGCAGTGGATGGGGCACCTGGGCTTCGAGTTGCAGATGCTCGCCGATTACATCCTTGAGCGCGTCAAGGAGGGCGAAAGGGTCTTCGCCGACGAGACGACCTTGCCCACCCTTGCCCCCGGAGCGGGGAAAACCACGAAAGCCTGGCTATGGGCCTACGCACGGGATGATCGACCCTATGGCGGAACCAGTCCGCCAATGGTTGCCTATCGTTTTGAAGACAGCAGAGGCGCGGATTGCGTGGCGCGCCACCTCGCCGGATTCAGCGGCATCCTGCAAGTGGATGGCTACTCGGCCTATACCAACCTGGTCAAGGCACGGGCCAAAGCCGGCAGCAATGAAACAATCCGGCTCGCCGGCTGCTGGGCTCACCTGCGGCGCAAATTCTACGACCTGCACATCAGCGGGATCTCGCAGGCCGCGACGGATTCGATCATCGCCATGACCGAATTGTGGAAGGTCGAGGACGAGGTTCGCGGCAAGGATGCCGGAAGCCGCGCCGCGCTCCGTCAGGAAAAGTCCGTGGCCATTGTCGCGAGCCTCTTCGATCTATGGGAAGCGGAACTGGGCAAGGTCTCCGGAAAATCCAAGACCGCCGAGGCGATCCGCTACGCGCTCACCCGGCGGGAGGCGCTGGAACGCTTTCTGATGGACGGTCGCATCGAAATCGACTCCAATATCGTCGAGCGTGCAATCAGGCCCCAGACGATCACGCGAAAGAATAGTCTATTCGCCGGCGGCCAAGGCGGTGGACGAACCTGGGCTACGGTAGCCACCTTGCTGCAATCCTGCAAAATGAACAGCGTCGATCCGCTCGACTGGCTCTCCCAGACCTTGACCCGCATCGCTCAAGGCTGGCCGGCATCCGAGATCGAAATGCTCATGCCTTGGAACTTTAGGCCTGACGTTATCGGCTGACCGCTTACGCGCGATCAGCCTATCACGTACGATTTGGCTTTGCAGGCGATGCGGCTGGCCCGCGGCTGCTGACTAGAAGCGATCGGCCGAACCAAAGAAGAGGCGCTCCCTTGTTTCGCGCCGTATCCCCATCTAGCCTGCACTATTGTCAGTTGAGGTGACGGGTATGAAACAGAATCAGGTTGGCATTCAGCGATCATTCGCAAGCAACGCATTGGCCATCGGGCTTTTGATATCGAGCATATCTCTGGCAGGGTGCACTACAGTCTCAAATAGCGGTGCGGATGGTCGACGCCGCCGTCCGGCACCTATACGGATATTGTCGTTGTGACGGTCACCTTTTGAGATAGGCGCATGGAGCCGGCGCTTGCTGGGGATTGCCCAGGCCCGGCACGATGCTCCGCCCGACCCCCTACTCGTGCCGGGCACACTCCTCCGGCTCGTTAGTCACTGCTCTCAAGCGGCTCCCCTATCTCGAAGACGCTCCCGCGTGCTGAGCAGGCGGTTGATCAATTGACAAGCAGCGTGTGATCGTAAGGTTTCGCCAGCAGTGGTCCTCCATCGCACCAGCCTCCCGCATCGGCTGCGGCGTCCGATACCCTGACGTGAGGATCACCTTCACGCAAGGAGATCGGTGGGCGTATCCGGGCGGGCGCGTTGCGCAAGTCTATTTCGCGCCAAAAGGGGCGAGGGATGTCCTAGATTAGACTGGACCAGCCGCATAAGCGTCGGAGGCGTACCCGTCGAAAACGAACTCGTGTTTGAGGTTCCGGTCCGCGGAACAGCAGTTATCCAGAAATGGAACTGACTTTGAACTGTTTCGCTTGCCCGGTTGACAATCGAGGGGTCCCGTTCGGCGATCACCAAGCCTTTAAACTGCACGAGCTGTAAGCCCGTCCGTAAAGCACCCTTACCTTTAGTCGTAATACACGACACGGTCCCGTCCTTCCGACTTGGCGCGGAAGAGCGCCAGATCGGCCGCCTTGATGAGGTCATTTGGCGTGTGGTTCTCATCAGGCACCATGGTTGCAACACCGACGCTGATTGTCACCCGCTCAGAACCGTGTGGAATGCTCAAGGCTCGCACGCTCTGCACGAGCCGCTCGGCCATAGCGCCCGACTGCGCCTGCAAAATATCGACCACCACCACGACGAACTCTTCGCCGCCGTAGCGCGCCGCGAGATCGGTCGAGCGGTTGCAACTGCTTTGGATTACACTGGCGACCTGCTTCAGCACCTCGTCGCCTGCCATGTGGCCATAGGTGTCGTTGTAGCGCTTGAAGTGATCGGCATCGATCATAAACAACGACAGCGGGCTCTTCGTGCGGACCGCGCGCTTCCATTCCGCCGCGAGATATTCATCGAAGTAGCGCCGGTTTCCCAGACCTGTGAGACCGTCAATCCGTGTGAGACGTTCCAGCTCGAGATTCGCGCGCATTAATTGCCGCTGGCTTTCTCGCAGGGCCCTGTATGCCTCCTCTCGCTGAACGTGGTCAAGATAGGCCCGGGAGTGATAACGGACACGAGCGACCAACTCGATACGGTCCGGCAGTTTGACCAAATAGTCGTTCGCTCCGGCCTCGAATGCCTCGCCCTTGATGGCCGGATCTTCTTTACTTGACAGCACGATGACGGGGACAGAATGCGTCGAGGAATTCTTTCGGTATTGCCGTACCAAGTCCAGCCCATCAACGCCCGGCATGACAAGATCCTGCAGGATGACCGTTGGCTTCACTTCGTCGGCAACTGTAGTCGCTTTGAGCGGATCGGTGCAGAAGTGGAAATCTATGTCCGGCTGGTTTGCGAGCGCGCGCCGGACCGCTTCACAGATCATTATCTGGTCGTCCACCAGCAGAACCATTGACGAGTAATTGTCTGCCAGGGGTGAGACGAGATTGGATTTGCCCGTCATAGAATAACCTTTCAGCAAGATGGGCCGCACGCCTCGATTAGGCGCGGGGCGATTGAGTCAAGCGGTAGGATCTCGACAGCGGCACCGATGGCAGCGGCGGCTTTGGGCATCCCATAGACCGCACTCGACGCGCTGTCTTGAGCGATTGTCAAATGCCCTTTGTCGCGTAGCAGCTTGAGCCCTTGGGCACCATCTCTACCCATGCCCGTGAGCAAGACACCGATCACGACACCCGGCCACCACTGCGCGGCGCTCTCAAGGAATACATCTACGGAGGGACGGTAGACGTTGTCGTGCGGCTTCGGGGTATAGCCGAGCTTGTGGGCTGACTTGAAGACGAGATGATCAGCCGTGGCCGCAATTAGAACGGTGCCGGCCTCGGGCTCATCTCCTTCGCGTGCCGGACGGATTGGAAGTGCCGCATGCTGGCCGAGCCAGTTTGCAAAACCGGGTACGAACTGCGCATCGAGATGCTGTACGAGAACTATTGCGGCCGTGAAATTGCTCGGAAATGCGCCGAGGATCGCGGCAACAGCTGCGGGCCCGCCCGCAGACGCGCCGATGGCAATAAGGTGCTGTGCCGATGACACAGACGGGGGCAATGTCCGTGTGCCCCAATTTGAAGACGGCGCATCACGTACGAGTTTGCTGATCGTCGTTATCTTCTTGATGAGAAGCTGTGCGGACCGTCCGGACCCCGGGCCGTCAGAGCCGATCGAGGGGATGTCGACCGCGTCAAGCGCGCCATACCCCATTGCTTCATAGATACCAGGAATGTTGGCCTCAATGCTCGCCGTGACCAGCAGAATCAGGCATGGCGTCTTCGCCATGATCCTGCGCGTAGCCTCGACGCCATCCATTTCCGGCATCACCAGGTCCATGAGGATCAGGTCCGGGAGGTCTCGTTGGCAGGCCTCTACTGCCTCACGCCCGTTAACGGCGATCCAGGCCACCTGATGTTCCGGGGTTGATACAACCAATCGCCGCAGAAGCTCGACCGCAAGAGGCATATCGTTGACGATAGCGATCCTCATTGATGGATACACACGCTGCGCCTCATTCTGTCGCCTGGCCGATCAGGTCGACGACTGCATGGAGCAGTGTCTCGTCGTGGAAACTCCCTTTAGTCAGGTAGTAGTCCGCGCCGGCGTCCAGACCTCGCCTGCGATCGTCTTCGCGATCTTTGTACGACACGATCATGATCGGGGTGTTCCCGAGCCGGCTGTCCTTCTTCATCAAGGTCACCAGTTCGATGCCGTCCATGCGCGGCATATCAACATCGGTGATAACAAGATCGAATGGTTCAGACCGTATGGCGTTCCATCCATCCATACCATCAATCGCCACCTCGACCTCATAGCCGTTATTGTCCAGCAGCTTGCGTTCGAGCTCACGTACCGTCAAAGAATCGTCGACCACCAGAACGCGCTTGCGCCGCCTAAGATCGGGGCTGGTAGTACCACGCCGCAAGGTGCGTAGGCCGCCGGATGACGCGAGCTTGTCTACTGATCGGATCAGATCGTCGACATCAACGATAAGCACGGGCGAACCATCTTCCATCAACGCCGCCGCGCTGATGTCCTTGACCTTGGCAAAGCGAGGATCTAGCGGCCGGACCACCAACTCGCGCTCGCCCAGGAAGCGGTCGACAATCAACCCGTGGGTTTCACCGTGATCACCATTAATCAGAACGACTGAAAGTTCATCGGCGTCTGCTTGCGGCTCAGCGCGGTCAAGAACCTCGTGCGCGGTGACTAGTCCGATCTGTCGATCCTCGAAGCGGAAATGCGGCCGGCCTTCGAGCAGTTCGATGCGCGTGCGCGGCAACTTTATCGTGCTGGCGATGCCTGCGAGCGGGAAGGCGTATGGCTCTCCGTCAATGTCGACGAGCAGCGTGCGGAGCACCGACAAGGTCAACGGCAGCTGTAGTTGAAATCGGGTTCCGAAGCCGAACTCTGAGGAGACGGTTGCGAGGCCTCGGACCTGCTTGGTCATCGCCTGTACGGCATCGAGCCCCACGCCGCGTCCGGAGATGTTGCTAACCGTCGCTTTCATCGAAAAGCCTGGCAGAAACAGAAATTCGAGCAATTCCGCTTCGGCAAGTCTGCCGACGGTCTCCTCTGTCGTCAGGCCGCGCGCCACGACCGTCTCGCGCAGCTTGTTCAGATCGATTCCCCTTCCGTCGTCCGCGACGATTATCTGCAGCAGGCCCGCATTGTGCCGTGCTTCGAGCCTGATGACACCTTCTTCAGATTTGCCGGCTGCTATACGTTCGTCGGTCGTTTCGAGCCCATGGTCGACAGCATTGCGGAGGAGATGGCCGAGTGGTGCCTCGAGTTGGTCCAGGATGTCGCGATCGATGCCAGTTGAGCCCCCGACGATGTCTAACCGCACGTTCTTCCCCAAGGTTCGGCCAAGGTCGCGCACCGTCCTTGAGTAGTGCCGGACGCCATCCTCGAAGGGGCGCATGCGACTCGCCAGCGTTTCGTCATAGAGTCGGTTCGCAAGGTCAGTGGCTCTGCGGTCAATCGAGTCCAATTCGTCAAGGCGCTCTGCGAGGAACGTCTGGCTCAGCCGAAGTTTTTGCAGCGCCTCTGCCAGTGCTTGCACCGCCCGATCGTCCTTAGGAATCTCGGCCAGTGCGTCGCCTAGCACGTCGAAGGCAATGGCCAGATCCGACTGAATCCGTTTCAGTCGAAGTAGGCCGCCCGTAAACGGCCTGAGGCGACGAGCCTCCATCAGGGACTCACCGGCAAGCCCTAGTAAGCGGTTTAGACTATCGGCCGTTACCCGCACCATACGGTCGGAACCGACGCCGCCATAAGGTTGAAGAAGTGGTTCCGATCGAGCGAGGACGCTCGTCTCCTTCGCCGAAGAGGCCCACGGCGCCTCCTGCGGGGCAGCATTTGAGCCGGCGAGCTCCGTCTCTGATGCTGTCGATGGGGAGGATGCCTGCTCAAGCGCCAGCAGAAAACCGGCTATTTCCAGTTTGGCGCTCTCATCGGCCGAGGCAGGCTCACTCGCTATGGATCCGAGGAGATCGACGCCTTTCAAAAGTGTATCGATGTGCTCGCGACTCAGGCTGAGACGCCCCCGCTGTGCGGCGACCAGGCACTCTTCCATCGCGTGCGCAACTTCCACCGCCGGCGTCAGATCGACGATCCGGGCCGCCCCCTTCAGCGAATGGGCAGCCCGCATGCAAGCGTCGAGACTCTGGGCGGACACGGGATCGCGTTCGAGCGCTAGCAGACCGGACGTCAGGGCCTGCGACTGCGTCTCCAATTCGGCCCGAAAGAGGTCGAGCATCGAAAATTGGCTGTAGTCCGCGCCGCTCATGCGATAGCTCGATCGAGCATGGCCAGCAGCAGCGCCTCGTCCAGACAACCGACCGCGCCCCTTCGCCACGAGACCATGGCTGCCGTCATGGTCGAGGACGCCTTGCCAACGGTAGCAGGCAAGGCAAGCTTGTCGCTCTGTTTGAATCGATAAATGCCGTGCATTTCGTCCACAGCAAAAGCAACGCGCTTGTCGCTGTTGCCGACGACGATAAGACGCGGAAATGCCTTGGTCCGCGTGTCCTGTACCCGCGTTTTGCGGTCGTCTACCCCGAGCAGTTTGGCCAACGAAATGCAAACCAGCAATTCGCCTCGAACATTGACAATGCCGAGAACCGCACTGTTCCTGCGGTGTGGCAGCGAATGAATGCTACGCAGCTCGGCCACTTCTTGGAAGCAGCCAACCGGAAGCGCCAGCCATTCCTCGCCGAGACGAAAGACAACGACCGTCTGAAATGCACTGCTCTCGGCATTCCCGACTGCTTCATCGGTCCTTGCCTGGGCAAAATGTCGGGCCCACTCGTCCCGATAGCCGGGCGGCAGCGGACGGTTCAGGAGGTTCCGTGCGATTTCCTTATAGGTCGGGCAGTTCCGGCAGTGGAGATGTTGCTCCAGTTCAGGGCACGATCTGTCACCACGAACGCCTATTTGCCGCCAGCAGTCGCCGATGGCAATGTCCGGCACCGATGATGCGCTACCGGGCTCAGCTGACGTCAAGTGCCGCTCCTTTTCCCAATCCGACCGAGCCGCCCGGTGAGTGCCTCGGCACCGGCGATGTCACCCTGCTTGCGAAGCAGCAGCGCAAGATGCGCGAGGGCTTCTTGATGGCGGGGTTCGAGATAGAGGGCCTTGCGATAGTTCTGGATCGCCTCGGAACGCGCATCTTCTGCATCCTGAGCTAGCCCGAGCAGATAGAAGATTTCCGGCGAAGGACCGTATTCCCCGAGATGCGTCAGCGCGAGTTCCTTTGCTTCCGCAACTCGTCCGGCATTGGCGGTGCGTTCTACAGAAGCGAGGCTTTGGGCCGCCCGCTCGGAAGGGTGGAAGGAGCGCTCCACTTTCGCTGCATTACTGGAGGCCGGCCGGATCGGGCTCAGCACTTTGCTGACGTCAGAGATAGGAGCAGGGGTGGCCGGACCGAAGCGCGACTTGGAGGGGGCAACCGTCCGGGGCGCCTTAGCCGGCTCCACGTTCGTGAACGCAAATGCCATCGGTAATCGCGCTGAAGCAAAGCCGTGCAGAATCGGAAGGCCTGATTCCGCTGGACCGACGAGCAGCAGGCCATCTGGCGCGAGGAGGGTCTTCAGACAAACCAGCGCGCGGTCTTGCAGGTTTCGGTTGAAATAGATCAGCAGGTTGCGGCAAAAAATAATGTCGTACGGTGCCGGCCCATACGAGGCCGCAGGATCAAACAGGTTGCCAAGCCTGAACCGGACTTGCTTCAGGACCCGCACCTCAGGCCGTAGTCCGCCTTCGGCCGCTTCGAGATAGCGCCCTCTGAATTCGAGAAAATCGCCGCGAAATGAGTTGCGCCCGTAGACCGCGCGCTCCGCGGCCGCGAGATTGCCCGTGCTCACGTCGACTGCGTCAATCTTGAAATCCTGTGCTCCGAAACCAGCATCGAACATGGCCATCGCCATCGAATAGGGCTCTTCGCCTGTCGAACATGGTAGGCTCAAGAGCATTATGGGTTGACCCGGCCGCATGCGCGCCCGTGCATGACGCGTCATTGCAGTGAAAGCTTCACGATCTCGGAAGAACCATGTCTCCGGTACGACAACCGCGTTGATCAGTTCCTGGAGCTCGGATGGGGAGCCAGCCAGCAACTGCCAATAATCTTGAAGCCCGCTGATCCGGCAGGCTGACATCCGCTCCCGGAGCGCGTGACGGATCACCGACAGACCGACAGTGCCGCTGTCCAGTCCAATCTTTTCCCTCAATAGCTGTTCGACCGCACCAAACATCATGAACTCATCGCGACCTGACGGAACAACGTTTTGCGAATGTCGTCCGATAGCAGCGCTTCGGCCCTGACCCACTGGACAAGTCCTCTATCGTCGGACGCCACGGGGCCCAAGTAGGGCGGAGTTCCCGCCTCCATCCCGGACGGCGCGAAGTCAGAAGGATCCCGCTCGAGCATATCGGTCGCTCGTTCAGCAACAAGCGCAAGCAGGTGGTTCTCACCATCCTTGGTTGGATAGCGTATCAGAACGATTCGTGTGCTCAGCACCAGCGCCGAGGGGCGGCCAAGCGCAAGCAGGCTGAGATCGATCATGGGAACGGGTAAGCCCCGGCAGTTGATTAGGCCTACTACGCCGTTCGGCGCGCCCGGCAGCGTTCTCACGCCAATGTAAGGCAGGACCTCTTCAACCTGCTCCATGTCCAGCACATACCGGTCGCCACCTATACAGAACCCGAGGAATAGCATAGTCGTCCTAGCTCGCAGGCACCTCTCGTAGCGCCCGCAGTTTGAAACGGGAAATGCTGCTGCGTAACCCGCCCGAAACCTGATTGAGTTCGTCGATCGCGAGCGTGGATTGCTGGAGGGATTCAACCGTTTGCTGAGCGGCTTCGCTCAATTGTATCAGCGTCTCACTGATCTGCGCTGCGCCCGTTGCCTGGGCCTGCATTCCTTCATTGGCGACTTCGAAGCGTGGCACCAAGCCCTGGACCTGCTGAATAATCTCGTAGAGTTGGCCGCCGACCTGCTGCACATCTTGCATGCCACGTCGGACCTCCTCGGAGAATTTGTCCATGCCCATGACGCCGGCTGCGACGGCGGATTGAATTTCCTTGACCATCTGCTCGATGTCGTATGTCGAGACGGCGGTTTGGTCGGCAAGCCGCCGGATCTCCGTTGCCACGACCGCAAAGCCTCGCCCATATTGGCCCGCCTTTTCAGCCTCGATTGCGGCGTTTAGCGAAAGAAGGTTGGTCTGGTCGGCAACCTTGGTGATCGTGGTCACCACCTGATTGATATTGCCGGCCTTCTCGCTCAGGATCGCAAGTTTGGAATTAATCGCGGTGGCGGCTTCCATGACGTGCTGCATGGTTGCCTCCATGCGTGCCAGCCCTGCTTGTCCGCCGGTGGCGAGCGTGGCGGTTTGCTCGGCGACCGCAGAAACTTCGCTCATCGTTCGTACGAGCTCATTGGAGGTTGCCGAGATTTCCTTCGCGGTCGCTCGGATTTCGGTCGTAGTGGCCGCGATCTCATTTGCGGTTGCCTGCTGTTCCTTTGAGGTGGCGGCCACCTCGGTTATCGATGTGTTGACTTGAATGCTGGATTTCTGAACCTGGCCTATCAGCGTGGTGAGATCATCGGCCATGGTGTTGAAGCCCTCAGCCAGCGTGTCAAACTCGTCCTTGCGCTTCAAATCGAGGCGCCCGCTGAAGTCGCCCAGGCGCATTACACGGACGAGATCGACCAATCGGCCAAGCGGGACACTAACGGCACGGAATAGAAGATAGCCGCACAAAAGGGCCAAACCGAGTGCTACGAGGAACCCGGCAATCAGGCCCAACTTCGCTGTGCGGACGATCGAACCTATCTTTTGGGTCGAGCTGTTTGCCTCTCCTCTATGGTCCTCGACCATGGCTTGCAGAGCCGATTGCAATTTCCGAAAGATCGGCTCCACATTGTTCTTGATGGCCGGGCGCTCGTTGGGGATCTCTCCCTTCGCCAACGCGGCACGACTGGCATCCAGTACGGCGGCTTCGGCTTGGCGGAATTGATCGGCGAGGTCCTTGACGACAGCGTAGTTCTGCTTGTCCAAATCGGACTCAATGGTCTCTTCATACTCGTCCATCGACCGTTGCAGGGCGTCGCGGTTCGCCTTGATGGTAGTCTCGAAAGCCCGCTTGTCGGCAGGATTGTCCTGAAGAGCATATTCCTGGAGAAGACTATGGGCATCCATCTGTCCCATCATGATCTGGGTGCTGTGATAGAGGTCCGGAAGAGTTTCCTTTTCCACGCTGGTCGCTTCTTGCTCCGTCTGGAGAAACCAAACGTATGTAATGATGGCCATAACCGACATGACAACCAGAACGGCCGCGAAACTGGCGAGTATGCGGCGGCGTATCGTCAAGCTGTTCATCGGGCTCAGTTCCGCCAGGGCGCTAATTGATTTGTTGGCACGACTAGCCCAGCACCGCGTTGCGACTATGCCGAACAGGCGAGATTCATTCGAATCGCGGAATCTAATATTGGAAACGTTTCTTTTCCGTTCACGTCGCGCCCACAAGCCGCCTGCGAACGGCATGTACGCGTCCAAACCAATGGTCGATCGCATCGGCCGCAACTGGAAAGTATCTCCCACATCGAGCGTGGCAACCAACTCCCCTCCATTGAAACGCTCGTGAGTCGCGCGTGTTCTCAGCGACGGATTGCTTCGAAGGCCTGGCAAGGGGGCGCGCTGTTTCGCGCGAGAGCGCACATAGCTCGAGGTGGAACTCCTGGAAGCGCCGTGCAATTGGCGCCTAGGGTTGTCAAAGTGGAGCGCGTGCAGGTGAGGCCTGCTTGCCGTGCACGCTTTGCGCTGGCGCAAATCTGATTTCATTTGTCGCGGCTATGGCCGTTAGCCTACCCACGAGGGCGAAACACTCGCAAAGTCAATCATCGAGACTGGAAACGCTAACCCGATACGCGACTGGCGCCGCCGGTTGAAGAGAGGGCCAGCGACCAGCAGCGTGCTCGCCGAGTGCGGCCGCGGGAACTTGTGCCGGCCGCGCCAAGGAGCGGATATATCAAATGGAGCGCAATTCTTAGCCATTCCTTCATCCATCTTTCGTTAAATACCCCATGGAAATGGGGCGCCCCATATCGAGGCGGTTGGTTCGGTGTTTGCGACGAGGCGTCGGGACGAGCGGCAACGTTGCTACTATTTTTGCCCTATCTTTGCCGATTGTCGTCGGCGCAGCGGGTCTCGGTATCGAGACCTCCTACTGGTACTTTAGCAGCCTGAAATTACAGGCGGTGGCGGATGCGGCAGCCTATGCTGGCGCTTTGGAAAAGGTTTCGGGATCTGACAAGCCAACGATAGTCGCCGCCGCGACACTGTCAGCGACGACGAACGGCTGGGACCCGTCAACAGGCACAATCGAAATCTTCACTCCCCCGTCCTCTGGCCCGAATGTCGCCCAAAAGGCCGTCGAGGTCATCGTTCATCAGACCCTCGATCGGTTTTTCACATCGATATTCACGCAAAACGCGATCGGCGCACGGGCAAGAGCGGTGGCTTTTATCACTGACGCCTCAAAGGCCTGCGCTTTGTCGCTCAATCGTTCCGCCCCGAGAGCGGCGCTGTTTTCCGGCAGTTCGACCATAAAAATGACGGGCTGCTCCGTCATGTCCAATTCCATTGCCGCCGATGCGATCAAGCTTCAGGGATCGGCAAACCTTCAGGCCGACTGCCTGATATCGGCCGGCGGTGTTTCGTTGAACAACCCCGTGACGACTGTTTGCGCCAGCCCGATAACCCAGGCCTTACCCGCTGGTGATCCCTTTGCCGACCTGCTGGCGCCACCAACCACAACCCCCTGTCAAAACTCGAAATTGTCGACCCTGAACCCCGGGACATACTGCAGCGGGCTGAGCTTGAGCGGCAATGTTGCGCTCGCGCCCGGCGTGTACGTCATTCAAGGCGGTGATTTCAAGGCGAACGCGAACGCCAATATTTCCGGCGACGGAGTCATCATCTATCTGGCCGGCACATCGAGCGTCAGCATGAACGGCAACGCCACCGTCAAGCTTAGCGCACCGACGTCGGGCACGTATTCCGGTGTGCTGTTTTACGGCAACAGAGGCAACCTGGCGGGATCGAACACGTTCAATGGCACGGCGGACTCGCTTTTGACCGGCGCTTTGTATTTTCCAACCCAGGATGTCAATTTTCTGGGCAATTTCTCTGGCAAAGGTGGTTGCACGCAGGTCGTCGCCGGTACCTTGCAGTGGTCCGGCAACACGAGCATCAGCCAGGATTGCACGAGCCTCGGAATGCGCGACATTCCGGCGACGCAATCCGTTCGGCTTGTGGAGTAATCTTCGTGGAACGGCGATCCGTCCGGATGTTCCGGAGCGATTCGGGTGTTGCTGCGGTAGAGTTTGCGCTGATTGTGCCGATCCTTTGCCTGGTACTTCTTGGCGTTATTAACGGCTGGTCTTTCGTATCAAGCGCGTTGTCGATGCGTGCAGGCGTCAAAACGGCGGCGAACCTCGTGATGCAAGGCGCGGCCGACGACGCGGCTACCCAAGCCGTCGCCCTTTCGAGCTGGGAAAATCATCCCGATGACGCGCAGGTGACGCTGAGCCGGAAATATATGTGCGGGATCACCGTGGTCGATCCATCTGTCCTGTGCGACAGTTTGAAAGCTCCCGCGGTTTTCGTCGAAATCCAGGCGACAGCCACCTGGTTCCCGCCCTTCAGTTTTGGCGATTTTTCCCTCTCGCGCGGGATCAGCCACAAACAGGTGATTCGTGTCCGCTAAAGCGGGAGCCTTCATACGTGGGGTATCAGGCGGAGCCGCATTGGAGTTCGCGCTGATCGCGCCTATTCTGATAATGCTTTTGATCGGCATCTTCGCATTCGGCTGGGCTCTGAATGCCATGTCGAGTGTTCGCTATACTCTGGAAACGTCCTCACGAGCGCTGCAAATGAAGAACTCGCTGACCGAAGCCGAGATAAAAGCGATAGCCACGGCAAAATTGCTGAGTTTGGGATTAAGCGATGTCAACATAACAATAGCAATCGACGCCCCCAGCGGCGGCTTTCGAATGGCCCATCTGACCGCCAAATATGCGTTCGTGATTGAATTCCCGTATTTCGACCGGTATCCGATTATTATGCGACAACCGTCACGGTTCCGTTGATTGGAACATAAGGCTCATTCTAGTCGGACGCCGCAGCTAGTTCTCCATCAAAAAACCTGCAGCGAAGCTCTTCCTTGCCGCAAGGTGCTTCACGCGGGCTTTGATCCCCGGCTTGACCCATTGTGGGGTCGCCGGCGGCCTTGGCAAGCCCTTTGGTAGGAGGCCGGCATGCTCCTGAAACGTACTTCCACAACCGATCCCGCATGTCACGCCGCCTCTGACGATAACGCTATGTTCATCAGCCAAGCTCAATTATCTGGCAGACCAAAAACTACACGAAGCGACAGACGCCGGGAATTAGGCGAAATGGCTGAAGACGAACAGAGGCGCCAACGCAGGCAGCGCGTCTTCAAGGGCGCAACAATCCTGACCGGCATGACCCATTCCGAGGTCACGTGCACGGTGCGCAACATGCATGCCGGCGGCGCCGAACTGAAGGCCTCGATCGACGCTCGCGTCCCCGACGAATTCCTGCTCTATGTGCCGACCGACGGCATCGCCTACAAGGCGGTGGTTCGTTGGCGTCGCGAAGACCGCATCGGCGTCATGTTCACCGGCACCGAGCCAAAGCCGCACTGGCACTACGGCTAAATCCCCTGAACCACACCTCGTAGCCGTATGCTGGGCGGTGATTGACCCCGTCCTTTGGACGCCTTGTTCCTCCTCCAGAATTTCTTCGACTTAGGTGGCCGACAACCATTCTGGCGCCGACTGACTGCTCGCTTCCATTATCGGTTTGCCGACCATCGTTGGAGATTTCAGAATAGCTACTGCTCTCGCCCTCTCCACCGTCCTGATGGTTTAAACAGTGCCCGTGCATTTCGAGACGGTCCGAGTCGTCGCGAGGATGCGGCGCTGGTGGGGTCGGTCTGCTCGTGTGGAACTGCTCGCATTCATCACGCCTGCGTTGGTCGCGCACCTGCTCGGTATTGGGCAGGGGTAATAAAAGGCGCTGTTCCCCCACAAGCAGAAAACCGGCCTCCCCCTTGCTTCGGCCTGCGGCCTGCAGCACCGACAAGGCACCCGCTAGCGGGTGCCGCCGTCCATCTTTTCATGCCGTCGCGAATCGTCACGTGATCGGTCCGAAAGGTGATGGTTTTGGTCCGTCGAGACGACAGCGACATTCGCCTGACTGGGAACGACAGGGTCAGAGTGCCTGTCATATCAGGGAACGTCGTGCAATTTGTCGACCAGCCCACAAAGTTCCAAAAAAACGGACCGTTCGCTTTGAGGTTGAGTTGCGCCTTAGTGCTTCCCTTGTGATCTTCCTCAGCGTCCGCTGTTTTGACAGGGAGCGCATTGGTCATTCGGCCCATCGCGCTTTTCTGCGGCCCGCCGTTTCGCCCGACATCATGGAACGATATCGCCCCCCATGTATTAGAAACCCATGGACACTATGGAACCCCACGGCCACGGGATGGCGGCCGATCTTTTGACATCGGAAGTTGCCAATGCCAGGCAGCGCATCCACCGGACCGAGTTCNCTCTCCACGGAGCACCGGGCATTGTCTGGTTGTGAAGACGGTGCTTGATCACCAGCCGCCTGAGTGTGTCTTCGCTTACGTTATAGTCGTACCTGAACAGATCAATGGCCCAATGGACCGTGATCGCATCTGCCCGTGGGATGTAGAGCGGCCGAAGCCGTTCGCCTGCTGACGCTGTTTTGACAGGGAGCGCATTGGTCATTCGGCCCATCGCGCCTTTCTGCGGCCGTTTCGCCCGATATCAGGGAACGATATCGCCCCCCATGTATTAGAAACCGATCGACACTCTGGAACCCCACGGCCACGGGATGGCGGCCGATCTTTTGACATCGGAAGTTGCCAATGCCAGGCAGCGCATCCACCGGACCGAGCTCGCACTTCAACGCACTGAAGAAATGCTGGCCGAAAATCTTGCGCTGTGCAGCAGGATACGAACTGCGGTCGAGGCCGCAGACCGCTTGGTGAAGATCGATCCCCCGAGCTTTGAAGGACGTCGCGCGGGTTGAACTGGGCCGGCGGTTGATTCGTCGCGACCTTCAGGCCACCGGCACCACTCGCGCTCAAGCACGGCGGCAACCAGGTCGACAGACGGCGAGCGCAGCTCATGGTGCGCGGCCTGGTGCTCGCGAGGAACCTGTCATCGGGCATGCGCTCCACTGCCTCGAAATGCCATCGCGCGCGCGGCGCCAACAGAAGGAAGACGTGGGGCCTGAGGCCCCACACCCCCATTCCGTTCCGCTTCGCGGACGGACATGCTCGCTCCCTCGCTCATGCGGCACTATCCGGTGTTGAGCCATATTGCTTTTGAGAGTGAAGGATGCGGCTGATCGCCGTCGCATAGCGGCTGATCTCGGCGTCGATCTGGCTTGGGGTAAAGCCTCGGCGTTCGAGCTTCTTCCGCTCCGGTGCAACATGCAGCGACCAGTAGCGCTGTCCGGCTTGGTAGGTGCGAGCGTTCAGCGCGGTTGGTATGCTGCGAAGACGTAACCTTGCAGCTCGACTAAGGCGATCGGTCCCTTGGGAATAGTGCCGTCGGTATGGAAGATCGCATCGGCACTGTCCTTCCAGCCCTGATTGAAGAGGCCCGTATCCGCTGCCCTGCTGTAGGTAACGAACCCCTCCCCGTTGCGGGCTCCGACCTCTTCCATCCAAGCCGTGGCAGCACCCAGTGATTCCCAAATGCGATCGACAAAGTCCTCATCTCCGGTCCTGTCGGCGTAGGACGAAGCCAGATAGATGTGCAGCGGAGTGGTGTCGACGCCATCATAGTAACGGCCGAACGGCAACTCGCGAAGCACGGCCATCTTGCCCTTGCGCATTTCGTGCATGATCTTGCCTGGCTCCGCGTCTCCGAAGACGGAAGTCTCGGTCGATTGGTAGCGGGCGAGAAACGCCAGCACGCCACGGGCAAGCTCGGGATTGAGCCAGAGCATCTGCAAGGCGGAAATGACTCCGTCGCGACCAAAGGCGGTTGAGAACCATGGAATGCCGGCATACGGGTATGGTCCCGTCTCGAGGTCGGTTGTCAGGAGCGCGATGTCGGTACGTATGCGGGCCAGCCAGTCATTGAACACGCGTCCGGAACTGAAAACGGTGGCGCCTTGCCGGCGCTTTGAGCGAATCGCACATCGCGCTCGCGCAGCGGCGGCACGAAACCGGTCACTGGACGGAATCTCTTCGCCGTGACCGACCATCCAGATGGAGGATCCTGCGGTCACGGCTCGGCACGACAATGCGGAACTCGGCGTAACTGGAATGCACCTGATCCGGCTCCGCAATGACCGACTGGCGCGCTACATTATCAAGCCCTTCGTACCGAAATGTGACGCTTGCCTCACCAATCAGCGCGTCAGGGGCACGACCGCGACGGCTACGCGTGGTGCCGCGCACCTCGAACATGTCTCGGAAATCGGCATCGAAGTCGAGACGGACCGGCAACGCAATCTCGCGCGAGAAGTAGTTGGTGAAGGTAATGCGCTCGAGCAACGGGGGGTCTTCGCGCGAGCCAGTTATCCGGTCTCCCGCTCAGAAATTTCTACCAAATATTCCGACCTCCTGATGGAACCCATTCGTTGCGGGCGAGTTGCGGCTCATTGGGACGGACTTCCCGAACATGACAACGAGCAACAAAGCAGACCATCAGTCTGTCTCCGGAGCGTTTCGGAAACTGATCCGTTCCGAAGGCTATCGTCATCACGTACAAACGTTCTTAAATCTGGAGGTCGAACCAGAACTGCCGCCCACCCTACAGTCATTACTTGCGGCTATTGATCGGGCCAAACAGGGCCCGACGGAAGAAGGTCCCTAGCCGGCTGGCTGGGNTACAGTCATTACTTGCGGCTATTGATCGGGCCAAACAGGGCCCGACGGAAGAAGGTCCCTAGCCGGCTGGCTGGGCGTCAGGTCAAAGAGTATAGAGGCTCGCTTCGTGGCTTGTCCCCCTGATTCCCACTCAGAAGTCTATCAAACATTCTTCTTGATTTTTCCCGACAGAGGATCATGAATGTTCCCCTTGGGTTCTCGCTGAGGTGGGAGGCCTTGTATGAACGTTTGGACGAACTGCCGACCCGACAAAGTGACTGCNACAAGCCCGTCGCGGCCAAATCATCTCCGTCAAAGAGACTATCGCAGCGGTGCGCCGAGACGGGCCACATCTGGTGGAAAGTGACTGCGAGCTGGTGGAGCTTATCGTCGACCTTGCCCCAGCCTTTGGCATGTTCGTTGCGTTCGACATTCGCGAATAGCCTCGTAGCACCCCATTGGTTCTCCCCTGCGGTGTACGTCAGGACAGACCGACCTGGGATTGTGGGAGAAAGGCGGCTCGAGGCGCGTCAATAGGATCGAGGAGGAACATGGGGGTCTTCGCGAGCCGGTGTCCGATCCCCACCACAGAAATTCTACAAACATTCCTGACTGTGGCGGCCCAGCGCCGTACCAATTTGTACAATTCGTACATGGCCTTGATGCCGCTCAGGTAGGGAGTAGAGTCACCCTTCGGCGTGTCCCTGGGGAGGGCTGGATGAGCGTCGCGCGAAGGGTCGGTCCGTTTCTAGAACAAGCAATTACTGTACTCCTCAACAGGGCGGACCGTCGCGACACGGTCTCGATCAAAGCGGCACTACGCGAAGCTCGGGAGACTGCGCCTTATTTGGTGGCCTCCGACGAAGAACTAACCGAGGCGATCGTCGAGGCAGCAACTGCCATGGGCCTCTGCGTGGCTTTCGACTGTNGGTCTCGATCAAAGCGGCACTACGCGAAGCTCGGGAGACTGCGCCTTATTTGGTGGCCTCCGACGAAGAACTAACCGAGGCAATCGTCGAGGCAGCAACTGCCATGGGCCTCTGCGTGGCTTTCGACGCCCAGGAGTAGCTGTCAGCCAACTTCGCTTGTCGTGACCTGGCAATGGCGACCGTGTGCTGCCATTCATTCTCGACATTCCGGCCTTGGCGTGACAGCCCTCACATTAACGCTCTCGCCGAGGACGAATAAGCATCGGATGCCGCAGATTTCCGAATGGTCCTTTGAGGCGATCGCCGCAATGGCTAGACCGACTACAAGCGAAATGACTAGGGCGACACCCACCGGAAGATGATGCATACCGGCTTCGTACCGACCGCTCGGATAAACGTCGATGAACGTTTGGAAACACCCGTCACGGACTCAGACCATCCCTAACAAATGGTTAGCCGTCCTCGTCGCTGAGCCGGTTCATAGAGAGGAAACCCGCTAGCCGCCCTAAGGCCCCTTCATGGCTCGCCACTGGTTCAACCCTCCGGTCCCCGTCAAGACCGAGCGTCCCGGGATCATCCGCAACGTCAACAACGCCGAGGCAGCCGGCGAGGAGCTGATGAAGTGGACCAAGCGTGGCCCTTGGTGGGACCTCGCGGTGCGCGTTTGCATGGCCNCAGCCGGCGAGGAGCTGATGAAGTGGACCAAGCGTGGCCCTTGGTGGGACCTCGCGGTGCGCGTTTGCATGGCCTGCATTGCCGACGAGATGGAACCTGAGGAGGCACGGAAGGCATTCCTGGCCGCTGCAAAAGAGGAGGGGACATTACTCCCCCCAATGACAACCAGCTAACTTGAACTGCGGTAAAGGTTCTCTGACCAACACCGCCTTCGCGAAAGGAGCCCGCCGCCCGTGAGAGAAAGGCGACGGACCCCCACAGCGGCTGCACATCCAAGAAGGACCGCTGCGAGTTCTAAACCCGCGAGGGCCTACATCGTTCCTTAGCTGCGGCTAAAGCGGGGTTGGTCAGCGGGCTCTTGGCGCTCTAAGTTCCCCCTTATGGGTCCCCTCTGGTTCGCTCCCCCGGTCTACGTGAAGACGAAACGTCCGGGCATTCGCAATGGGGTCAGCCACGTCGAGGGAGCCGNTCGTCCCTCCGGTGTTCGTGAAGACTGAAACCGGTGTCAGGCATGGCTGCAACAATGCGAAGGAAGCCCTTGAGCAGCTCAAGATGTGGACCCGGCGAGGGCCTCGCTGGCATAAGGCGGTGACCCTCTGCCTCCAAGCTCGAGGCTTTTCCCTTCACCCGCTACGGACCGCGGCCGAGGCGGCGAGAAAAGAGCGGCTTCGGCAACTCAACGAGACAATGCGCTCAGACAACGGGCCGGACGGCTGGATGTCACGATGAAAGGAGAGCCCTCCACCGTGAGGCAGTGGGCGAAAACCTTGCATTTCATCACGTTTGCACCTCCCTCGACTTGAGCCATCACAAATGCTCTGATCCTCCTTCCTTGGGAGGGGGCAACCATGTTTCGACTCGTCGCCGCTGCGGCGATTGCCGGCATTCTGATGCTGACGGCGCCGATCGTCATGCGCCCGGATCCGCAATACCCTGGTCGACAATCCCGGTCGAGGGCTGCTGCAAGACGTGCTCCGCCGGCAAGGCGTGCGGCGATAGCTGCATCTCGAGGGAGAAGAACTGCCACAAGGCGCATTGGTGCGCGTGTGAAGATCACTAACAGCCCTGATACCGGCTGTGGACACGCCATTGTGCGAGCAGTGGGAGCGGACCCTATCAGCGCATGAAGGGACTAGGATACGCATGACGACGCTTCAATCCGCCATGCAAGTGCTTGTCCGCCGCCAGGGTGAACAGAATAAGGAACACCAGCGTGTTCTTGAGGAATTGTCGTTGAAGGCGGAAAGGAACTGCGTCCAGAAGAGAGGCGCATAGCGCCGTGACGTCATCAGATGGCTAGTCGTATGGCCGTTCGTGGCGATTTCCATTGGGGCGGCTTCCATTGGGCAAGACCGTTGAAGATCGTGGCCGTATCGATCAGCGGTCTTGCGCGGTTTGAGCTTCTTGTACTGGGAACCCGGTTAGACTTCGTTACTGCGGCTCAAATCGATCAGCGGCTTTTGGGGTGGGGTCTTCTAGCCGGTTCATGAAGCGGCTTGCGCCATGAAATTGATGGCGCCGTCATTATCGAAGCGGGCGAAATTGGCATGGTGAATGTTTGCAGGCGCTTGAACCCTTGGGAGCATAGCTGTTGGAGGTCATCGATATTGTCTTTTGGTTTCAGGGTGAGATTGCGCCGGCGTTTGTCTGTCTCCAGGCCGGATACAATCAAGCGGTCTTGCGACGGTCCGGACGAACGCAGCGTCAGCGCTGCTCCGCAGCAGCGCGCTGCAGACGGCGGTCGCCAGCCAGCTTGAGGCGCAGTTGCCGCAACCACTCGCCATCCTCTCCGAGCGGATCGCAGGACAGCTACGCGATTCTGAGCACTGCCAAATCGGCCTAATTTTCCGCTGCCGAATGGACGATGAGACGCGTAAGCGAGTTTCCGGACCGGAAGCTATGCGTTGGGTTGCCCAAACGATGCAGAGGCGCTGCTGTGTTGGCGCGACACGCTCGACCGCAGGTGCGGACGGCATAAGAATTTTGGAGAGGCCCGTGGTGACTGGGGATTGCGCCGGTATTGGCGACGCGCGAAGACTGGGTCGATATCTGGGCGAAGGCAGCCCCTGCGACGCAGCTTCATACCGGAGAATGCGCTGCGAGGTTGTTGCCTCGGCTACCAACTCAAAGTGATTGTCCGGGAGAGTTCGGCGATGTCGCCATAGATCATCGAACCTGTGACGAGAAAACATTTATNGCGCTTGCCCGCGCCATCGTCTGCGAACCGCGCGTGCTGCTGCTCGACGAGCCGCTGTCGGCGCTCGATGCGCATCTGCGCGAACAGATTGGTGACTGGGGATTGCGCCGGTTTTGGCGACGCGCGAAGACAGGGTCGATATCTGGGCGAAGGCAGCCCCTGCGACGCAACTTCATACCGGAGAATGGAGGCCGCGCTGGGAGGTTGTTGCTTCGGCTACCAACTCAAAGTGATTGTCCGGGAGAGTTCGGCGATGTCGCCATAGATCATCGAACCTGTGACGAGAAAACATTCATCACCGAGGACTTCGAAGGGTGAGCTTGACGCGGTACAAACCGGCAGGTTCTTCGAATTGGCGTACGTGCCGAGCGTCGCGGTTTCGACCTTACGGTCCTTGGCTTCGGCACAGCCGACACTGATCGCGAGGATTGCGATAGCAATGAGAGTCGTCTTGCTCATATTTTGCCCCTGGAGCCAGCTCTTGTCGGGTAAGTCGCGCGATGCATCAAAATAGCACCGGCCCACGATCGGCTTCATCCATCGATTGGAGGAAGCAGGCTCATCCATAATTAGCAATATCTTGAGTAAGGCACCGAGCGCACCAGACTCATGGAACGGCGCGCGGAATTTCCATTCGTGACGAGGTGGCGATCAAGGCCACCTTCGCAAACGGGTCACTCAGCACCNTGGTCGAGAAGTACAGGACGCCAAAGCGCAAGAAGCCGCTGCGCGACATGGTGGATTAGCTCGCGGACCGCCACTTATCCACGCGACATCGGTACCACTCAAACGAATGGCAATTTTCCGTCTGAATGCGTTTAGGGTCCATGCTCGGAGACCACGCATGGGTATCGCGCGGGAGACAGTGACTCCCCGTTTCAAGGCGTCGAGATGCTACGAGCACCGAAAAGTCAGTTCCTTAGACCTAAAGATCGGGCGATCTGCCAGCGGGTTGTCGACCAGGTAACCGCCGACGCCAAATGGTACAGCACCCCGATAGACGGTCAGATTCTGGCCTCGACCAC
>NZ_AYVY01000051.1 GCF_000503055.1 Mesorhizobium sp. LSHC420B00
CGCCAAGGGCCGCTATTTCAACGACCACATCCGCAACAATTTCCGCTACCGTCTGGTTGCGAGCGATAGCGACCTAGTACTACAGTTGCGGATGTGATCGACACTTGTAGTGCGCGATGGCGGGGGATGTCACGGTAACGGCTTGTGAGAGACTGACGCGGTAGACGCACATGCATGAACACTTTGCCCATCAGCTACAAGCGCCATCGCTTCCCGCCTCAGATCATCGCCCGTGGCGTCTGGCTCTATTTTCGATTTCCGCTGAGCCTGGGCCTTAGTCGAGGAAATGCTGCTGGAGCGCGGCATAGTTGTTTCCTACGAAACAATCCGGCGTTGGGCAAAGAAGTTCGGCCCGGACTATGCACGTCGCCTTTATCGCAAGAAGCCCAGCCGGAATGACGCGTGGCATCTGGACGAGGTGGTCATCACCATCGCTGGCAGGAAACACTGGCTGTGCGCGCCGTCGATCAGGACGGTTATGTGCTTGACGAGATCGTCCAGGCTCGCCGCAACAGCCAAGGCTGCCAAGCGATTGCTGACCCGGCTTCTGAAGAAGCAGGGCATTGCGCCGAAGCGAATAATCACCGACAAGTTGCGCTCCTATGGTGCGGCGCGTCGCCAGGTCATGCCGAATGTCGAACATCGATCGCATAAGGGCCTGAATAACCGGGCAGAGAATTCGCATGTGCCGCTGCGAAAGCGGGAGCGAACGATGCAGGGTTCAGATCGCCGGGAAATCTGCAACGCTTCGTCTCAATCTTCTCCGCCATCCGAAATCTCTTCGTCCCACCCCGTTCCCAACGATCTGCATTCCAAATTCACCTGCATCGCCTTCAAGCGATCGTGGAATGGGAAGCTGTGTCTGGAACTGTGGTCTGAAATTCATCCGCGATGGCCAACGCATTCGCCGCGCCCGAACGTGACATTGCCCCGGCACCAGATGCGATCCTGTGGCCGGCTGCGCAACCCGGACCAGCTTCGCCGGCCACCCCAGCCGAAGCGCAAACACCTAGCATGCACTAACATCCAACATGGATCACCCGATTGGGGCCGGCCAGTTGTCGGGCTCCGGCGAGGTCACTAGCGCTCGCAAGTAACCAAATCCGACACCCTGCGTCGTCTTTGTCGGGTCCGCTACATACGCCTGCTTAGCCAATCTCTTGTTGCCTCGAGCTAAGCAGCTGAAAAGCAACCACAAATTTTCTTCTCCGGCCCAATCAGCCAAGTTGGCACGAGTCTTGACACTCTTGGTGCAAGGCGGCGAGAGCTGCCAACGGCATTCATGTCGCGGGCAGCCGCCAATAGAACAACCGGAAGGAAAACTACATGTCAGGTCTGCCTCCCAAATGGTGCATCCAGGCGGTTAACGAAAGGCCATCCCCTGCCCCAGCGCGCCGTCGATGACCGCATCGGCGTCCAGGCGCTGCTGATCGGTCCGTCGCTGGAGGAAATCTCGACCGAAATGGCTGGCAAGGTGAAGATCACCAAGGTCAATATCGACGACAATCCGGAGATCGCGTCGCAGTTCGGCGTCCGCTCGATCCCGACGTTGATGATCTTCAAGGGCGGCGAAGTCGCCGACACCAAGGTCGGCGCTGCCCAAGACCGCGCTGGCGCACTGGATCAGCGGCAACGTCGCCTGACCGTCCAATAGATTAAGAGCCCGGCCTTCGTACCGGGCTTTTTGTGGCTGAATATCAGCTCGGCGGCGTGCCGTTTTCGGCGAGCACCGCGCCGACGAGATAGAGCGCTCCGCCGATCAGGATGCGCGGCGGCGTTTCGCTTGGGTCCCAGGTGTCGCGCAGCAGCATCAGCGCGTTGGCGACCGAACTCATGGGTTCGGTCGACGGCAAATAGTACGAGGAAACCGATGCCCCCAACCACCCGTCGTCATGCCCTCCGCGCGCTCGCTGCCCTTTGGCGAAGCATGAGACTCTACAAATTTCTTATCAAAATGGCCGCAATGGTGGCCATCATCGTCGCTCACCGTATCGTCACCGGCAGTTGTATAGACCACAGCACGGCGTTCGCATGCTTCGCGGTGATGGGGGCCTTCAGTGTGATCGATGCATATTTCACGCCGACGGTCAGCCGGCGCCGCTCGGGAGAAGGCGAATGATGGACATTCCCCGCCTCGCCCTATCCGCCCGTCAGCCGTGGGCCACGACTTTGGCCCTCGGGTGGAAAACCATGACCAGTCGTCGCCGTTGCGGGTGAACACACGCGCCTCGCCGTTCTCTACGATGATCTGCGCGCGGTAGCCGTCGAATTTGACTTCGTGAATCCAGCCTTCGCCCTTAGGCGGCTGATCCACCAGGGTCGGTATTTGCGGGGGGCTGAACTCGAGCCGGGACGCGGCGACAGAACGTTTACTCATGCCGCGTGAATCTAATGATTGAATCGTATTTTAGGCGTCTCTGAAATGCAAAAAGCCGCCGCTCCGCAAAGGGTGGCAAGCGGCTAGATGGGGCGGAGCTATTAGTATCGTGCCTGGCGGCGAGTAACCTTGAGCGTCTCGAGATGCATCAGCACCGTATTGCAGAGCCTGCCTATAACAGGCCCCGTACCGTCGTCGCGCTTTCCGAAGAAGTCCTCTGCCCACGGCAACCAGAGCGTCCTATCGAGGACAAAGCATGTTGCCTGCGGCATTCCGAATCACATGCGAGATGAGGGTTGCCGACTAATGGGTTTGGCAGGCATGAGTGGCGCCAACGGCACACGGCCGGACATATAACGCTAAATAGTACGAGTAAACCGATGCCACTCTTCACCCGTCGTCATGCCCTCTGCGGCCTCGCTGCCCTTTTTGGTGGAAACCACGCCCATGCTCGATATTCTGTATCTAGCGAGCCACCCGACTCAACGCGGGAGCCCACGAGTTCTTTTCGTGAGAAAATCGTGCGCGGCGAGCTGACCACGTTCGAAGAGCATCCTTGGCAGGTCGAACTCAATATTCAAGCGGATGGCTATAGCGTCATTTGCGGTGGAGCGGTGATCGGAGCGCGATGGATCCTCACAGCGGCGCACTGTGTAGCGGGTGCAACAGCCAAGCACGTCCAGGCCATAGTAGTCGATGGCGTTTCGTTGGATGTAGTGGAGATTATTGTTCACGAAAAATATAAGCATGATGAAGAGAGGCAGAAGGAATACCCACCTCCACATGATCTGGCGCTCGTGCGGGTGCACAGTACGCGACCCGCAGCGGTCATTCGCCTTGCTACCCCCACGACGGAAATTCCTATTGGCAAGGAGCTTATCGTGACGGGCAAGGGAAAGACAGAAGATCGAGAATCATCAGACCAGCTCCGAGAGGGCAAGGTCCCGTACGTCGACAACGAAACGTGCAGCCGCAAATATGATGGGATCCTTCCTGGGATGATGTGCGCCGGAAAGGAAAACGGCGGGCCCGATTCTTGCCAAGGGGACAGTGGAGGTCCTCTGATCAAACGCGATAGCCAAGGCAAGGCCATCTTGGTTGGAATTACATCGTGGGGGAAAGGATGCGGAACGACATACGGTGTGTATACGCGCGTGTCGTATTATTACGAATGGATCATGAAAAATACCGTTGACTGAGGCGGCGAGTCGGGATGCGTGCAGGATGGAAAGTTCACGTTGCCGCGTCTATCCGAATGCGCAGAATCTCCCAACAACCGGAGTTCGGTGTAACAGGTATCCTCACCATGTCCCATGAATGCTGTGCAGGCTAGTACTACAGTTGCAGATGCCGATGCCGTTTGTAGTGACAGATGATGGCCGCAGCCTGATGTCGTCGTCGCCATAACGACCAGGCTAAGATGAAGGGCTTTTGTGTCGGTGGGAAGATGAGGATCCGGGCGAGGAGATAGCGGATCTCGGGGACGCTCGGGACGAGCGCAGCCATCCGGATCAGGCGGCGATTGGCTCCTTTGGACTCGTTTCGTTCGGTTTGCTCGATGCGCTGCGGCGAAGATCAGCCGATAGCTTCGAGAGGAATGCCAGGGCGGCCATGCACAGGCTCATATGGCGATGCCATCCGTGCCAGGACCGAGCCTCGCAATGATCAAGTCCGAGATCATCCTTGGCGCGCTCAAAACACTCCTCGATCGCCCAGCGCAGGCCGGCCACTGCCGCCAATTCGGCCAATGAGGAAGCGGGCGGGGCGAAGACCAGGTAGTAGGCTTTTTCTCCGGATGTCGATCGCTTGCGGCGGACGAGAAGCCAGTGCTCGAAGCCGCCTTTTGACGTTCAAGGGCGGCGGATGCGTGCCCAGTCGTAGAGCCGAGGCCCTTTGGCGCCTTCACCTGCCGCATGACAGGCCCAGTCGTGGGGCTCGAACTCGCTGGCCAGTTCCTCGGGCGAGGTTTCCTCAAACAGACGATCCCCTCCAGGGCGCCGGCATCGAGCGCCGCCTCGACCATGGCGCGCGCCATCTTTGGCTTGGTTGCAAAATCGACCGTCTCCGGGATCGACGCCCTGGCACATCGCGCCCGATCCTTTGTCCATCTCTCCAGCAGATAAAGGCGACGATCAACCAGCGCTTGGCCGTAGCGGCTCGCGTAAGCCAAGAACACGCCGATCTGGCTGTTCTCGATCCGCCCCGCCGTTCCCGAGTACTGACGCGCGACACCGGCGGAACGATCGCCCTTCTTCACAAATCCCGTCTCGTCGACGATCAGGACGCCATCCTCATCGCCAACGCCTCCACCACCCGCGAACCTCGTCTCGGAGCCGGTCAGCGTCCCAGTGGCTGCGCCCCAACAGCGACTGCATCCGATACGGCCGCTCCGCTCGGACTGCTCGGCCATCAGCCAGCCTGTCTTGCGCTCAATGCCGGAAAGAAGGCCGTCAAGAAAATCTGCGCCCGTCTCCCGCAACTCACGACGAGGAAGCACCCGCGCAACCCGCGCCTTCAGCGCCGTGAGCTCCTGCTCCCAAGCCAACAACGACCCTGACCACGAAGCGACAGACATGGTTCCCTCCACAACCTGTCGAGTGAATCAGAACATCAAATGATCCGCAACTGTAGTACTAGGATGACCTGACCTGTCGGTGGCTCAATTCCTCCTGTCGCTCCAATCGGCGGTTGTTAGACGCTTTGCCGCTGTTGCGCTTAGGGTCGTTTACGATCCGCGCTCACTCGAAAAAGCCCCCCCGCGTCCCTCCGCCTGGTGCAAGCGCTTGATTCGGTCCCGTCCTCCTGGCAGTGCGGCGGGACTTTTTTGCGGTCCAGGTGGAGCGTCCGCGCGCGGGGAAGGGGCGGTGCACGCAGCACCCGTTTCTGATCCAATGTACGTCGCTGGCGCTGAAGGGTCTCAAGGTCGGTCTGCCGCCGGAGCTCAACTGCTGCTGGACTATTGCTCGACCGGAAGCGGCTCGTGCTGCGGCTCAGCGTGGTGGAACACCTGTCCAAGATCGCGCGCGTCGAACGTTTGGCCGCAGACTGGGCAGTAGATAAAGNCTGCGGCTCAGCGTGGTGGAACACCTGTCCAAGATCGCGCGCGTCGAACGTTTGGCCGCAGACTGGGCAGTAGACAAAGTGCTTCGACTCGTCCTCTACCGGCCCGTCATGCGGCCTGCCCTCATAGCCCGTCGCGATGTTGTCGGTTCTAATCCGGGGCATCGACAAGTGCCTTTCGTCGTTTTGGCGGCCGATACTTCTCCACCAACCGGACCTTCTCACGGTCGACCGTGACCAGCGGCCCGAGGTCGATCGTCACGGTGCCCTCGTCGATGCGCGTGACCTCGCCCCTTTCAGGGCGATTTGCTGGCCTCGGTCACCTGGGTGTGGTCGATGATGGAATGTGGGAAGTCGTAACCCGGGATCGAGACGCTTACGCGGTCCTCTGTTACCCGCCTTAGAACCGTGGCCATGATGGCCACTGGTCGCCAATGCCTGTCCGCGAGCCATACCATGGATTCTGGTGCGGGCAGCGTCTTCTTCAAGAGGCTTCTAATATACGCCATCCTAATACGACCGGAGTTACAAAATTGAACTTCATCGGGGAACACTCCTTCTGTCTGCCTGTTGGATTTGCCAGCGCACCCCGCGCATTCAGACAGGAGAAAGAAGAAGAAACGTATCCTTTTGGCTCCGGCCGTGCTGGCGGTGTCGGCCGGGCTTTCCTTTGCCCAGACGACGAGCGGAACCTCGACGAGTGGAAGCTCGACCACGACAACAATGCCCAGCACAACGGATCAGGGCACCGGCACGACGAGCAGCGGGACCAACCTGTCCGGCGATCAGGGCACCGACACGACCACCACCGGCGGCACCACAAATCAGAACTCGGCCAGGGACTGCGCGCCCGGCCAGCAGACTGGCAGCGCTCAGCAGGCGGCGCCTGGTCAGCAGGACACGGCAGCCAACACCGCCGCGCCGGGCCAGGTGAAAAAGACCGGTGAAGGTTGCTGATTGGCACATCGGCTCAGGTTGGAATCACCAGCGTGTGGCTGGCTGGTCTCCCCGACCGCCGGCTAAATCAACTCGGCTGGCGAGCAAGTTGCCGCCAGCCGAGCATCAGTTCAGGAACCTTTGCGCTTGCTTGTGCTTTCAGTGGGGCACGCCTGGCTTCTTTTTGCTTTCGGTCAGATAGATATCCGTCTGCTCGCGCATCTTGCGTGAAGGGAGTTGCGGTCGCGCTCAGAGGACAGGCTAACAGGTGATTTCGATCGATGCGCTGTATTGCCGATAGCGCTCCAGCGATTCGAACCCCCACATCGGACAGCGTTTTCGGGGTTGATGGTTGCGGCCGGCTTTGCAGTGGTTCCGGAGGAACGGAGCTTCCGCCGCGTTGCCCGGCCGGCTCAACCCACTACTGACTTCTGCGAGCCAAAGCCGGCGATCTCAACTCGTAGAAGTGAGCGGACCGTCTCGCCAGCTCGCAAAATTCGTTGGTGTCAAACCTGTAAAACGGCGGAACTCACGAACGGCGTGCGGTTGATCAAAGTAGGCCTCATTGACCTGACGCTGCAACAGCGTGGCATCCAACCCTCCTCTGCCGGCGTCATAGCTGAGGTTGGCGCAGCCATCTGGAAAGTCGCCCTAGAGAATTGGCGCAAATACGAAATTGAACGAAGGTTCGCAAGTCACGTCTAGGAGGCGCTTGCCGCGTCCCAGAGGGAGTTACATCTTTTTGTTGAAGATGGAGTCGGCGATGTAGCCGGCAAATGAAGAAGGCAACTCTACAACTGACGTGTTTGACTCTGCCTTGGGCTTGTGTCCCCGGTCAGCAGCTATACATTCAGAACATTGCCCTCGGAAGCGAGCCAGCTATGCTAACGTCACGCGCTGGTGGGTGCTCGGTCGGGAGATGCCACCGGCTATGATCGGACGACCCTCCACCTTCGCACCCGGGAACAGGAATTTGGAAGCTTCATGCGAGATCTGGCGCAAAGCGGGATCGAGATCTTGAAGATCTACGAACGTCCGACATTCCAGGAATTGGATGATCATCACTACCTGATCGATATGTCAGGTCATGCAAGTGACGAAAAAATGCTTTCATTTCTAAATGGACGCCGCCATCTTCCTATACTGGGGTCTTATCCCCAGTGCTATTGAGCGAGCGGTAGCAAATCCGGAAGCGTCGGAGAGGCGCATCTTTACGGCGTCGGTCATGCGGGTGAAATCCTCAGCGTCTGCGACGGCGAGGATACGATTTCGACGGCGAGCTCGATCGCATGATCATGGTTCTCGACCATTGCCGGCCTTTGCATTGCCTGCGGAGCCTGGCGCCCGCTTCTGCCCGAAGAACTGCCCGACCCATGTTGCGGCCGACCGGGTCGCTGCATGACTTGATAGGACAAACCAGGAGAACGGCACCATGTTTGCCCAACACTATACCCGGCTCAGCACTGGCCAATGGCCGCAGATCGAGTTGGAGAGAAGGTTCGACCAGCATGTGCTTGCCTGTGTGCTTTCAAGTGCGCTCGAGGAGATCGAGGCCGGCGAGGCGACGGCGACGGCGGCAACCGGCCTTTCGCGCGCCGAGCTGCGCGATGTCCTGGCCCGCAGTTTCCCTGCTATTCCTATCAACGCGTTTGTCTTGGAAGAGGTGAGCGAGCCCGAGCCGGATCTGGAGGAAGAACTTCTGCGTGGACTGCTGCTGGCGCATGCCCGGCCGGGCGACAAGGCGAGCGCCCGCTTCGCCAAGATCATCGCCCGGCGTGCCATGCGCAATGACCATCTCTGGCAGGACCTCGGCCTTTTTAATCGGACCGAGCTCGGCCGCCTGCTCGCCTCGCATTTTCCGACGCTGGCGGCCGGCAACACCCAAAACATGAAATGGAAGAAGTACTTTTACCGCAAGCTCTGCGAGGCCGAAGGTTTTTCGCTGTGCAGCGCGCCCAGTTGCCGGGAATGCAATGATTTCGAAAGCTGCTTCGGCCCGGAGGAAGGCGAAAGCCGCCTCACACGGANCCCAGTTGCCGGGAATGCAATGATTTCGAAAGCTGCTTCGGCCCGGAGGAAGGCGAAAGCCGCCTCACACGGATCAAGAACGGCATGGGCTTGGATTAAGAGCCGCTTTCGTCGGTCGTACAAGCGCCAGGGCTCGCGCCGCACCATCTGTCTCTTGTCGAACGTCGAACTTTCGCCTTCGAGGATTTGAATGCTGTGCCTGCTGTCCGGTTGCGCCTATGCTCGCTTCGGCGGTCGCCTCATCATGGCGGAGCAGGACCGGACCCGCACCATCGCCGCCGAGCAACTGGTGTTCTCCGTGCCGTTGCTGCTCGCCTGCCTGGCCGGGCTCTATTCGGAGCGGGCCGGCGTCTTCGACACGGGGCTCGAGGGCAAGATGCTGGCCGGCACCTTTGCCGGCGCCTCGGCGGCCGCGGTTGCAGGCTCGGCTCGGCCTGGGCGCCGCCGTAGCGACCGCCGTGTTTTTCGCGCTGGTGCACGGTTTTCGCCTCGATCACTCATCGCGGCGACCAGATCGTCTTCGGCGTCGCCATCCGTTTCACCGCTGCCGCGCTCCACCATCATTCTCGGCCAGGCCTGGTTCCGGCAGGGCGCGCGCCGGCGCTCTCCGAAGACTCGCGCTTCGAGGCGATCATTCTGCCCAGCGCCGAAGCGGTGCGCGGCGTGCTGGTGCTCGGGCCGGTCTATTCCGAGCTGATCTCGGGCCATTGGCTGCTGGTCTATGTCGCGTCCCTGATGGTGCCATTCACCTGGTTGGTGCTGTTTCGCACCCGCTTCGGCCTAAGGCTTCGCGCCGTCGGTGAAAATCCGGCCGCCGTTGGTACCACCGGCATTTCGGTGACCTGCCTGCGCTACCGCGCGGCATCTTCACCGGCGTTCTGGCGGGCAAGGCCGGCGCGTACCTGTCACTCGCGCAGAATGCCGGCTTCGTGAAGGACATGACGCCGGCGAGGGTTTCATCGCGCTGGCACCGCTCATCCTCGCCAAATGGAAACCGGTTCCGGCAATGTTCGCCTGTCTGGCGAAGATAGCCATGGCCCGGAGGTGAAGCCGGCGAGGCGCTGGCGCTGGTCCATGCGAGATCGGAGGCCGACACGGAACAGGCTGCCGCGGCGGCGATCCAGTCGCCTATGCGCTCGGCGAAACGAAGCCTGCAACCGCCAAAGTAATCGTGCGGAGGATCGCGCCGCGCGGTGGACGCGATTGCATCTCTCGTCGCGCTGCGCTGCTGAGGCCTCTTCTGTCAGGCGGTATAGGTTTCGCGCTTCGGGCCGAGCACGAACACTGTCAGGGCGGCGAGGAACGTGGCAACCGCGCTGTAGACGACAGCGCCGGCAATCCCGGCATTGTCCACCAATAATCCGCCGAAAAAGGCGCCGGCTGCGATTGCCACTTGGAACGCTACGACCATCAGCACACCGGCGGTTTCGGCCTGCTCGGGAGCGGCGCCCCGCACCATCCACGTCTGCAATCCCACCGGCACCGCGCCGAAGGCAAAGCCCCATGCGGCAACCGCAATCGCCGCGGCCGAGGCCGATGCTCCCGCCGTCAGCAGCGAGACAGCGGCTATCGCTATGAGCAGCGGTGCAAGGGCCGCGACTGTCTTGAGACTGTACTCGGCCAGAAGCCCCCCGGCCAAATTGCCGAAGAATCCGCCGATGCCAAAGGCAAGCAACACAAGCGAGATCATCTCGACATCGAGCGCGGGAACCTTCTCGAGGAAGGCGCGGATATAGGTGAATCCGGCGAAGTGGCCGGAAGCGACCAGTAGGACGACAAAAATCGCGACCTTGATCATCGGGATCTTGGCCACATCCAGCAGGCTGCGGAAGCTGGCCACTCCAACCGGAGGCAGCCTCGGAATGGTTACGAGTTGCACCAGCAGTGTTGCGGCGCCGACGACAGCGGCGAGTATGAACGCGCTTCGCCATCCCCAGATATCGCCGACATAAGCGCCGATTGGAGCTGCACAAACTGTAGCGACGGAAACACCGGTGAGGATTATCGACATGGCGCGCGGCAGGAGGTGGCTTGGGACGAGCCGCATCGCCAGTGCTGCCGACAGCGACCAGAAGCCTCCGAGCGCTATGCCGAGCACGACGCGTGCCGTCAGGAGAACCGCCAGCGACCACGCGCCGGCCGCCAGAACGTCCGATAGGATCAGTAACAGCGTCATCGCCCAAATGACGATCCTGCGGTCCAAGCGCTTTGTGATGATGGCCATCGTCGGCGCCGAGATCGCCCCGACGATGGCGGTCGCCGTCATCGCCTGTCCAGCCGCACCCTCGGTGACACCGAGATCATGCGCGAGCGGCGTGAGTAGGCCGACAGGCAGAAACTCTGCCGTCACCAGCCCGAAGGTGCCCAAGGAAAGCGAAATGACCGCACCCCATGCGGGACCAGACGGCTGGTCGGGCTTTTCTGGGTCGTGCCGAACAGCGTCCATCACGCCTGCCGCGGATTGGGTCACGAACGAAGTCTCCACTTTGGATGTACCGCAACATGAGGTTGGCTGCCTTGACCCACTTAAAGACACAGGCGCTTTTCCCGGCGGCGTTGTACGGAGGAGGGGATGTTCATTGCCTCGCGATATTTTGTGACGGTGCGGCGCGCAACATCCATGCCGGTTTCCTTCAGCCGGACAGCGATGGCATCGTCGGAAAGCACGTCGCCGGGAGGTTCTGCGGCAATTATCGCTTTGATCTGATGGCGGACAGCTTCGGCGGAGTGGGCATCGCCGCCTTCGCAGGAAGCGATCGCGACGGTGAAAAAATACTTCAGTTCAAAGATTCCGCGCGGGGTAAGCATGTACTTGTTCGAGGTCACCCGGCTTACCGTCGACTCGTGCACGCCGATCTCGTCAGCGACGGTCCTGAGATTGAGAGGCCGCAGGTGAGCAACGCCATGTTCAAAAAAGGCCTCCTGCTGGCGCACGATTTCAGTCGCAACCTTAAGAATCGTGTTGGCGCGCTGATCGAGGCTGCGTATCAGCCAGTTCGCAGTCTCCAAGCATACGTTGAGAAATGCTTGATCTTTCGAATTTTGGACGGTGTGACGCGAGACTTCGGCATAGTAGGCTCGGTTGATCAGCACCTTGGGCAGTGTGGCCGGATCAAGTTCGATCTTCCATCCGCCTTCCGGCGAGGGCATGACCCAGACGTCGGGTATGATGGATTCCAACGGACCGGACTGGAACCGGTTTCCAGGCTTGGGATCGAGCGCAAGAATCTCATGGTACATGTCGAGAAGGTCGTCTTCATCGACACCGCAATGCTGCTTCAGTGCCTGGAAATCGCGTCGCCCAAGCATTTTAAGATTGGCAACCAAAGCTGCCATTGCCGGGTCGAACCGGTCTCGCTGGCGCAACTGGAGCTCGAGGCATTCTTCGAGAGTTCGCGCAAAAATTCCCGGTGGATCAAAGTGCTGCAAGGTTCCGAGAACCCGTTCAACATCAGCCTCCTGGACATTCAGGCTCTCGGCTAGCTCCAAAAGGTTGGCCCGAAGATAGCCAGTGTCTTCCAGATCGGCGGCAAGCTGGTGAGCGATCAGCCGCTCCTTTGATGTGAACGCAGTGAGGGCGATCTGACCAGCGACATGGTCGTGCAATGTTTCGGCGAGGGTGGCAAACTCGTCGAGGGAAGGGCCATTACCCGACGGGTTGTTGGTCTTGTTGCGGAGTGACCCGGCCCCGGTCGGTCCGTCAACGGCGTTTGCACGTGGGCCGATAGGCTGATCCGCTCCCGAAATCGAAACATCGCCAAAAGACCCGTCATCGTTTGACGCAGATTCCAAGAGCGGGTTCTTCTGGATTTCCTGCTCCACGAACTGATGCAGTTCAGTATGCGCCAGTTGCAGCAAGCGAATCGACTCAATGAGTTGAGGCGATGCGACCATGGATTGCTTCTGGCGCTGAAGTAGGCTTGCTGAGGATTGCATGGTGAGCGCGACATCCTGTCGAGGAGCTTCTTGGGGTGGGTAATGGCACCAGGGAGGAAAAGTTTTCTAGGTCATGCGGCGGCCTTCAGCGTTTCGAGAACGTTTTGCGGGGATGAGACGCCATAGGGGTCGGCCTCGCAGTTGTCGGAGAAACCTTCCTCCTCGAACCACTGCTCCACCACGCCATTGTTGATCAGAGCGGCGTAGCGCCAGGAGCGCATCCCGAAGCCGAGATTGTCCTTGGCGACCAGCATGCCCATTTTGCGTGTGAACTCGCCTGAGCCATCGGGAATGAGCTCGACCTTCTGCAGGCCCAAGGACTTCCCCCATGCATTCATGACGAAGGCATCGTTGACGGAGACGCAGTAAATCGCGTCAATTCCCTCCTTCTCAAACTCATCATAGAGGTCTTCGAAATTGGGCAGTTGGTAGGTCGAGCAGGTCGGAGTGAAGGCGCCAGGCAGCGAGAACAGGATGACGCGCTTGCCGGCAAAGTAGTCGTCAGATGTCTTTTCTTCCCAGCGATATGGATTTGGGCCCTGGACTGACTCATCGCGAACACGCGTGAGAAAGGTGACGAAGGGAACCTTCTTTTGAACGGTCATCAACTTGCTCCTCAAGAAAAAAACTGGCACGCTGGATTCTGGCAGAGGCTGGCGCAATACCGAGCAAAGGCTCGTATGCCGGGCATGAAATGAGGCCCTCGCGGCCGCAACTTCCTCTTGCCATCCGGATGTATGGGAACGTTTTGGCTGCTGGTCTTCGCCACCCGAACGCCATCGATCTGGGCGAGCTGGAGGCCGTCGAGCCGCTTGGGCAGTCTTTCCACGGCTATGGCGGCATCGATCACTCGCGCTCGTGCCCGGGGAAAAGTGATAGCGGCCGGAAGTAGCCAATATCGGAAGCGTGTGGAGGCCTCAGATGTGACTTCACGCAAGAGACCCGCGTCACTCAACTGGTTCGGCGTATCGTCGATATTTGCCAGTGACCCGCCGACCTTGGCTTCGGTACCTCTTTGATCGGGCTCTTGGGCACTCACATGCTGATCAAAACCGGTAAACGGCAATTGCGCGAGCGCCATGTGTTGGCGTGCCGGCATCGGACCAGTCGTGCGCAAAGCGCCTGCCGAGCACGGACCTCCGGAGGAGACGATGTACCGATGTTCAGCGGGAACGGGCACCGTCTCCTCAGGCCACGGTCTAGAGCTTCGGGTGTCGGGCATGGCGCTGTCGCTTTCATCGTGATTTGATGGGCTCTAACCAGGAGCAGCAAGCGGCGTGCCATTTCAAATAGACATGCTTTTGGACCGCCCCCTTTTTCTCGGAGGCGGTGTCTTCGCCAAGATCGGGCGCGCGCTATAACCGCCTAGTCACGACACCCAACAACGGTGCTGTATGGTGCGATGTTGGGCGCTTCCGCCCCAGCTGGGCAAAGACGAACGCAGCCGAGCCGATGCACCACCTCGCACCGGCGGGCACTGCAGCGATTGCATAGCGTATGCCGCTAGCGTGTTCTTGCGTGCGCAGGCACGGCTATTGCGAACACCCGCCTGTGGCAGCAACCATGAGCGCACGCTCTTCGGCAAGCGCCCTGGTTCCGTGAGGATCGAATTCTCCAAGCGGGTCCTGTTTGCAACCCTCTTATGTTCGAAACTGGACCAGAATGTCGCAAGCCTGACCAAAAGGTCGCCGAGGCGTACTATCCGACACTGTTCTGTCGCCTTTTGTTGGTCCGCGACACCGGTCTATTTCGCCGAGCTCTTCTTTGGCCTCAGGCTAATTCACTGAAAAGCAACCACAATTTTTTTGCTTATGCTGGGTCGGCCAGATTGGCACGAGTTTTGAAGCTCCTTCGGGAGCCGCCGCCCGACCTTCATTTCGTGGATGACACCGCGATCGATGGAACGATGAAAGAAAAGCAAAATGTCAAATCCGCGTCAGATAGCATTCTATGGGAAGGGGCATCGGCGAAACCGCCCCCTACCAAACAGGCTCGCCGCCCTTGTCGACCCTTGCGCGGGAAATCCTGATGGCCGGCCGCGACTCAAAGGCCCACCACACTCGCCTGATCCTGAACTCGAAGGCGCAGGATAAAGTTCTGCATCGCGCCGCGCGGTATGCCTAGACAGTTACACGCGGGCTACCGCCGCGGAGGACTTCGTCTACATGCTGTCTTACGTCATTGGCTGCCCGCAGCGCCTGCCGGTCACCTCCGCCCTTCCATCGCTTAGAGAGTGAAGTGCCACCATGTCCGAACAACCCTTGCCGACGCTGCCGATGTGGCGCGTCGATCACATCGAGCCCTCGCCCGAGATGTTGGCGCTGCGCGCCAACGGTCCGATCCACCGCGTGCGCTTCCCGTCCGGGCAAGATGGCTGGTGGGTGACAGGGTACGACGAAGCCAAGGCGGTGCTGTCCGACGCGGCGTTCCGGCCCGCGGGAATGCCGCCGGCGGCATTCACGCCGGATTCGGTGATGCTCGGTTCGCCGGGGTGGCTGGTCTCGCACGAGGGGGGCGAGCATGCCCGGTTACGCACGATCGTGGCGCCGGCCCTCAGCAATGGCAGGGTGAAGCTGCTCGCGCAGCAGGTCGAGGCGATCGCCGCGCAGTTATTCGAGACGCTGGCGGCCCAACCCCAGCCCGCCGACCTGCGGCGTCACCTCGCCTTTCCGCTTCCGGCCATGGTCATCTGCGCGCTGATGGGCGTGCTCTACGAGGATCACGCCTTTTTCGCCGGGCTGTCTGACGAGGTTATGACGCACCAGCATGAAAGCGGCCCGCGAAGCGCGTCGCGCTTGGCGTGGGAAGAACTGCGCGCCTACATTCGCGGCAAGCTGCGGGACAAGCGCCAGGATCCGGGCGACAACGTGCTGACCGATCTGCTCGCGGCGGTCGACCAGGGCAAGGCGACCGAGGAAGAGGCGATCGGCTTGGCGGCGGGCATGCTGGTGGCGGGGCACGAGAGCACCGTCGCACAGATCGAATTCGGCCTGCTGGCCATGTTCCGCCATCCGCAACAGCGCGAACGCCTGGTTGGCGATCCATCCCTGGTGGACAAGGCGGTGGAGGAAATCCTGCGCATGTACCCGCCGGGCGCGGGCTGGGACGGCATCATGCGCTATCCGAGGACCGACGTGACCATCGCGGGCGTGCATGTTCCCGCGGAGAGCAAGGTGCTGGTCGGCCTGCCGGCGACGTCGTTTGATCCGCGCCACTTCGACGACCCGGAAATCTTCGACATCGGACGCGAGAAAAACCCGCACCTGGCGTTCTCCTACGGGCCGCACAACTGCATCGGCGCGGCGCTGGCCAGGCTGGAACTCAAGGTAGTGTTCGGTTCGATCTTTCAGCGCTTTCCCGCGCTGCGCCTGGCGGTGGCGCCCGAAGAACTGAAGTTGCGCAAGGAGATCATCACTGGCGGGTTCGAGGAGTTCCCGGTGCTCTGGTGAGGCGCGGACGCCGCCGGGAATCGCGATCTTCTCCGCAATTTGCCGGCGCCCCTGGCGGGCGCCGGTCAGATCACCAGCCAACAGGTAACCAAGATGGATGTGCAAGAAACCACGGCAGCATGCCGGGACGCCTTCGCCGAACTGGCGTCGCCAGCGTGCATCAACGACCCGTATCCGTTCATGCGGTGGTTGCGCGAGCACGATCCGGTGCATCGCGCGGCGTCGGGCCTCTTTCTGTTGAGCCGCCACGCCGACATCTACTGGGCGCTCAAAGCCACGGGCGATGCGTTTCGGGGACCGGCGCCGGGCGACCTGGCGCGCTATTTCCCGCGTGCGCAGACCAGCCTGTCACTCAATCTGCTGGCGTCCACGCTAGCGATGAAGGATCCACCGACGCATACGCGTCTGCGCCGGCTGATCTCGCGCGATTTCACCATGGGCCAGATCGACAACCTGCGGCCGAGCATCGCGCGCATCGTCGCAGCGCGCCTGGACGGCATGGCGCCCGCGCTGGAGCGCGGGGAGGCGGTGGACCTGCATCGCGAATTCGCGCTGGCCTTGCCCATGCTGGTTTTCGCCGAACTGTTCGGCATGCCCCAGGACGACATGTTCGGGCTCGCTGCCGGCATCGGCGCCATTCTGGAAGGCCTGAGCCCGCACGCCAGCGATCCCCAGCTCGCCGCGGCGGACGCGGCCAGCGCCAGGGTGCAGGCCTACTTCGGCGACCTCATACAGCGCAAGCGCACCGATCCCCGCCACGACATCGTGTCAATGCTGGTCGGCGCACACGACGACGATGCCGACACGCTGTCGGATGCGGAGTTGATCAGCATGCTGTGGGGCATGCTGCTGGGCGGCTTCGCCACCACTGCTGCGGCCATCGACCATGCGGTGCTGGCGATGCTGGCGTATCCCGAACAGCGGCACTGGCTGCAGGGAGACGCCGTGGGGGTGAAGGCATTCGTCGAAGAAGTCCTGCGCTGCGACGCGCCCGCCATGTTCAGCTCCATTCCGCGTATCGCCCAGCGCGACATCGAACTGGGCGGCGTGGTGATCCCGAAGAACGCGGACGTGCGCGTGCTGATCGCGGCCGGCAATCGCGACCCGGACGCCTTCGCCGATCCCGACCGCTTCGATCCCGCGCGGTTCTACGGCACCAGTCCTGGCATGTCGACCGACGGGAAGATCATGCTGAGCTTCGGCCACGGCATCCACTTCTGCCTCGGTGCGCAACTGGCCCGGGTGCAGTTGGCCGAGAGCCTGCCGCGGATCCAGGCGCGCTTCCCCACGCTGGCATTGGCCGAGCAGCCGACCCGGGAGCCCTCCGCGTTCCTTAGGACATTCCGCGCGCTGCCGGTGTGGCTGCATACGCAGGAGGGCTGAGATGCGCGTCGTGGTCGACCAGGATCTGTGCGGAACCACCGGACAGTGCGTGCTGACGCTGCCGGGCACCTTTCGCCAGCGCGAACCAGACGGCGTGGCCGAAGTGTGCGTGGCGACGGTCCCGCAGGCGCTGCATGCCGCCGTGCGGCTCGCGGCCAGCCAGTGCCCGGTCGCCGCCATTCGGGTCATCGAAAGCGACGCTGGCGATGACGAGCCCGCCAGCGCCGATCCGGCGCCCTCTCCGGCGGAGGCCGAGCGGCATGCCGCGAAAGACCAAGGCAATCCAGGAGACACGATGGGACGGTTTGAAGGCAAGGTGGCCGTGGTGACCGGCGCTGGCGCGGGCATCGGCAAGGCATGCGCCCTCGCCATCGCGCGGGAGGGGGGCCGAGTGGTGGTGGCCGACATTGATGGCTCGGCTGCCGTCGCCTGCACCGCGCAGATCGCGGCCGAAGCGGGCCACGCGCTGGCCCTGGCCATCGACATCGCCGATGCGCAGGCGGTGGCCGCGCTGTTCGAGACGGCGGAGCAGCACTTTGGTGGGGTCGACCTGCTGGTGAACAACGCGAGCGCCATGCATCTGACCCCGCGCGACCGCGCGATCCTCGACCTGGACCTGGCGGTTTGGGATGAGACGATGGCGACCAATCTGCGTGGCACGCTGCTCTGCTGCCGGCAGGCCATCCCACGGATGATGGCCCGTGGCGGTGGCGCGATCGTCAACATGTCGTCGTGCCAGGGGCTCAGCGGTGATACCGCGCAGACGTCCTACGCCGCCTCGAAGGCGGCGATGAATATGCTGTCGGCCTCGCTCGCCACCCAGTACGGTCACTCGCAGATCCGCTGCAACGCGGTTGCGCCGGGTCTTATCATGACCGAGCGTCTCCTCGCCAAGCTGGACGAGTGCATGCAACGGCATCTGCGACGGCACCAGCTCCTGCCGCGCGTCGGCCGTCCCGAGGACGTGGCCGCGCTGGTGGCGTTCCTGCTCTCCGACGATGCTGCGTTCATCACCGGCCAGGTCGTGTGCATCGACGGCGGCATGCTGACGCATGTGCCGACATATGCCGATGGTGGCAACAGCCGCGCCGCGCGGCCATCCGGCGACACCGCCGAAGCGGACGCTGCGCCAAGGAGGTGATGGACATGCTGCTCAACCCGCTCAACCGACGGCACCGGCTGCGATACGATGTCCCGGTCATGCCCGGCGCTTTTCCCCTGGTCGGGCATCTTCCCGCCATCGTCTGCGACCTGCCGCGCCTGCTGCGGCGCGCGGAGCGGACGCTGGGCAGCCACTTCTGGCTGGACTTCGGTCGTGCCGGACACCTGATGACCTGCCTGGATCCGGATGTGATCGCATTGCTCCGGCACAAGCACGTGTCCTCGGCGCTGATCGAAGAGATCGCGCCCGAAATCCTTGGCGGAACGTTGGTCACTTTGAACGGTAGCGCGCACCGGCAGGCGCGCGATGGGATCAAGGCGGCGTTCCTGCCCAGGGGGCTGACCGAGGCCGGCATTGGCGAGCTGTTCGAGCCCGTCATCCAGGCCCGGGTGCAGGCGTGGCGCGACCGCGGTGAAGTAACTATCCTGCCCGAAACCGGCGACCTGATGCTCAAGCTCACCTTCAGTCTCATGGGCATCCCCGCCCAAGACCTGCCGGAGTGGCATCGCAAGTACCGGCAACTGCTGCAGTTGATCGTCGCGCCCCCGGTCGACCTGCCCGGAACGCCCTTGCGGCGCGGCCGCGCCGCCCGCGACTGGATCGACGCGCAGTCGCGCCAGTTCATCCGCGACGCGCGTGCGCATGCCGCGCGCACCGGGTTGATCAACGACATGGTGAGCGCCTTCGATCGCAGCGACGATGCGCTCTCCGATGACGTCCTGGTCGCCAACATCCGCTTGCTGCTGCTTGCCGGTCACGAGACCACCGCCTCGACGATGGCCTGGATGGTGATCGAGCTGGCGCGGCAGCCTGAGCTGTGGGACGCCCTGGTCGAGGAGGCGCAACGCGTGGGCGCGGTGCCGACCCGGCACGCGGACCTGGCGCAGTTTCCGGTCGCCGAGGCGCTGTTCCGCGAGACGCTGCGCATGCATCCGGCGTCCTCGCTCATACCGCGTCGCACGACGCAGGAATTACAACTCGGCCAGCGCCGCATTCCCGCGGGCACAAGTCTATGCATCCCGCTGCTGCATTTCTCGACCTCGGCGCTGCTGCACGAGGCGCCTGATCAGTTCCGCCTGGCGCGGTGGCTGCAACGCACGGGGCCGATCGGGCCGGTGGACATGCTGCAGTTCGGCAGCGGCCCACACGTCTGCATCGGCTACCACCTGGTATGGCTGGAACTGGTGCAGTTCAGCATCGCCTTGGCGCTGACCATGCACAAGGCCGGGGTGCGGCCGCGGTTGCTGAGCGACGCCGAAAAAGGCCGGCGCTATTACCCGACAGCACAACCCTCCATGAAAATCCGCATCGGATTCTCGTGAGCTGGCATCGCATACCCCGTGTGGCGAGGCAGCGGCGCCGGCGACGCGCGGCATTGCTGCACTCGGCGCGCGCGCTCGGTGCGACGCCGGCAACACTGCATCGGCTCGCCGCTCGCCGTGGCCGTCTGCTGTCAGGTACAAGGACATGAACGACATGCAGACCGGTTCCACGCTACACGACCACGGAACTGGCGTTTCCGCGCTCGGCGGATTGGGCGCGCAGGCGCGCGGCGCATCCGGCAGGCTGCTGCCGGAGATTTGGATGCAGGACGGCGCAAAACGGGTCGAACAGGCGCTGGCGCGTCTTCTCTGCGCCGAAGACGACGGTGAGACCGAGCTGATGGCGGCGATGCGCTACGCCACCTTGAATGGCGGGAAGCGCACCCGCGCCTTGCTCTGTATGGCTGCCGGCGCACTGGCCGACACGCCGGCGCACACGCTCGACGACGTCGGCGCCGCCATCGAGATGATGCACGCCTGTACCCTGGTCCACGACGACCTGCCCGCAATGGACGACGACGTGCTTCGCCGCGGCCTTCCGACCGTGCACGTCAAGTTCGGCGAAGCCACTGCGATCCTGGTCGGCGATGCGCTGCAGGCGCACGCCTTCCTGACCCTGGCGAGCCTGGATGCGCCGGGCGACAACCGTATCGCGCTCGTGCGCGAACTGGCGCAGGCGGTGTCCGCCGAGGGTGCCGCAGGCGGGCAGGCCATGGATCTGTCGCTGGTCGGAAAGCACGCCGAGCTGGACAGGATCGTGGCGATGCACCGGATGAAGAGCGGAGCACTAGTGCGCGCGTCCGTTCGCATGGGCGCGCTATGCGCCATCGCGGAGGATGCCGCGCACGCTGGGCTGTACGGTGCGCTCGATCGCTACACCGCCTGTTTCGGGCTGGCGTTGCAGGTGATCGACGACATTCTCGACGCGACAGCGGATACCGCGACGCTGGGCAAGACCCCCGGCAAGGACGCGGCGGCGCAGAAGCCGACTTGCGCGTCGATCATGGGGCTGCAGGCAGCGCGCCAGTTCGCGCTGGATTTGTTGCGCGACGCCGGGGAGGCCATCGTCCCGCTGGGGCCGCGTGCGGAACGGTTGGCGCAGATGCTGCAGCGGGCCAACGTGTATCTGTCCGCGCCATACGCATGAGCGCGCCCGTCCGCATGGACTCGCCCTATGCTGCTGCGACCGGTCGGCGGGCGATGCATGCTGCTCTTTGTCCGAGTCCGCGGCGCCGATCGCAGCGGTTGCCCGATCCTGGTCCTCGCCAACCGTCTGCAGAAGGAACATCCCGCGTGAACGCGCTGTCCGAACAGATCCTTTCCGAATTGCGCCACCTGCTGAGCGAGATGAGCGACGGCGGCAGCGTCGGTCCGTCCGTCTACGACACGGCGCGAGCTCTGCAGTTCCACGGCAACATCACCGGTCGGCAGGACGCATACGCGTGGCTCATCGCGCAGCAACAGGCCGATGGCGGATGGGGAAGCGCGGACTTCCCGCTGTTCCGCCATGCGCCCACGTGGGCGGCGTTGCTGGCATTGCAGCGTGCCGATCCTCTTCCCGGCGCTGCCGACGCAGTCCAGGCTGCAACCCGGTTCCTCGAGCGCCAGCCCGATCCCTACGCGCATGCGGTGCCGGAAGACGCGCCGATCGGCGCGGAGCTGATCCTGCCGCAGTCGTGCGGCGAGGCCGCATCCTTGCTGGGCGGCGTGGCGTTTCCGCGCCACCCGGCGCTGTTGCCGTTGCGGCAAGCGTGCCTGGCCAAGCTGGGGGCGGTGGGGACGTTGCCGAGCGGCCATCCGTTGCTGCACTCATGGGAAGCCTGGGGGACGTCGCCGACCACCGCATGCCCGGATGACGACGGCAGCATCGGCATCAGTCCGGCGGCCACCGCCGCGTGGCGTGCGCACGCCGTGACACAGGGAAGCACGCCGCAGGTCGGGCGCGCCGACGCGTATCTGCAGGCGGCATCGCGGGCGACGCGCAGCGGCATCGAAGGTGTCTTTCCCAACGTCTGGCCGATCAATGTGTTCGAGCCATGCTGGTCGCTGTACACCCTGCATCTGGCCGGTCTGTTCGCGCATCCCGCGCTCGCCGAGGCGGTGCAAGTGATCGTCGCGCAGCTCGACGCCCGCCTGGGCGTGCGCGGTCTGGGCCCGGCCTTGCACTTCGCGGCCGATGCGGACGACACCGCCGTTGCGTTGTGCGTCCTGCGCCTTGCAGGCCGCGACCCGGCGGTCGATGCGTTGCGCCATTTCGAAATCGGCGAGCTGTTCGTCACCTTCCCCGGCGAGCGCAATGCCTCGGTGTCGACCAACATCCATGCCCTGCATGCGTTGCGACTGTTGGGAAAGCCCGCTGCCGGCACCAGCGCCTACGTCGAGGCCAATCGCAACCCGCACGGTCTATGGGACAACGAAAAGTGGCACGTTTCGTGGCTGTATCCGACCGCGCATGCGGTCGCTGCGCTGGCGCAAGGCAAGCCCCAGTGGCGCGACGAGCGCACGCTGGCGGCGCTCATGCAGGCGCAGCGCGACGACGGCGGCTGGGGCGCCGGTCGCGCGTCCACATTCGAGGAAACCGCCTACGCGCTGTTCGCGTTGCACGTGATGGACGGGAGCGAAGAGCCGACAGGGCGCCGGCGCATCGCGCAGGCGGTGGCGCGTGCGCTGGAGTGGATGCTCGCCCGCCATGCGGCGCATGCATTGCCGCAGACGCCGCTGTGGATCGGCAAGGAACTGTATTGCCCCACCCGGGTGGTGCGCGTGGCCGAACTTGCCGGATTGTGGCTGGCACTTCATTGGGGGCGGCGCGTCCTGGGCGAGGGAGCAGGAGCGGCGCCATGATCCAGACCGAACGCGCGCTGCAGCAGGTGCTGGGGTGGGGGCGTTCCCTGACCGGGTTCGCCGACGAGCATGCCGTGGAAGCGGTCAGGGGCGGCCAGTACATCCTGCAGCGCATCTACCCGAGCCTGCGCGACACCAGCGCCCGCACCGGCCGCGATCCGCGGGACGAAACGCTGATCGTGGCGTTCTATCGCGAACTGGCGCTGCTGTTCTGGCTCGACGATTGCAACGACCTTGGCCTGATCGCGCCGGAGCAGCTCGCCGCGGTGGAGCAGGCGCTGGGGCAGGGCGGGCCGTGCGCGCTCCCCGGATTCGAGGGCTGCGCTGTGCTGCGCGCTTCGCTGGCCGCGCTCGCCTACGATCGTCGCGACTATGCTCAGCTTCTCGACGATACCCGGTGCTACTGCGCGGCGCTGCGCGCCGGACGCGCGCAGGCGGCAGGGGCGGAACGCTGGTCCTACGCCGAGTACCTGCACAACGGCATCGAGTCGATCGCCTACACGAACGTGTTCTGTTGTCTGTCGTTGCTGTGGGGGTTGGACATGGCGGCCTTGCGCGCGCGTCCGGCCTTTCGCCAGGTCCTGCGGCTCATCTGCGCGATAGGGCGCCTGCAGAACGATCTGCATGGACGCGACAAGGACAGGTCGGCCAGCGAGGCCGACAACGCGGCGATCCTGCTGCTGCAGCGCTATCCGGCTATGCCTGTGGTGGAGTTCCTCAACGACGAGCTGGCCGGCCATACGCGCATGCTGCACCGGGTGATGGCGGAAGAACGCTTTCCCGCGCCGTGGGGACCGTTGATCGAGGCCATGGCGGCCATCCGCGCGCAGTACTACCAGACCTCGACCAGCCGCTACCGCAGCGACGCTGCGGGGGGAGGCGGCGGCGTGCGCGCGCTGCCGTCGGTCCGATCCGACGCAACGCCGTCGCCCGATGCGACGGATCGAGCGAGCATGAGCGACACCGCCCTGAGCCGGCGCAAGGACGACCATCTGGACATCGTGCTGGATCGACTAACGGCGCCAGCCACGGTCGCCGCCGGCTGGGAGTACATCCGTTTCGAACACTGCGCATTGCCCGAGTTGGACCTGAAACAGATCGACCTGCGCGCCTCGCTGCTGGGCAAGACCATGCGCGCGCCGCTGCTGATCAGCTCCATGACCGGCGGCATGCCACGCGCCGAGGCCATCAACCGGCATCTGAGCGAGGCAGCGCAAGCCTTGGGGATCGCCATGTGCGTCGGTTCGCAGCGCGTGAGCCTGCTATCCCGCAACTCGCAGGGGCTGACGCGCGCGCTGCGCCGCCTGGCCCCAGACATTCCCTTGCTGGCCAATATCGGTGCCGCGCAACTGTGCGAGGCCGACGGCCTGGACCTGGCGCGCCGGGCGGTTGATGCGTTGGAGGCCGATGGACTCATCGTCCATCTCAATCCGCTGCAGGAAGCGGTACAGCCGGAGGGCGACCGCGACTGGCGCGGCGTCCTGGCGCAGATCGCTCGCGCCGCGCGCAGAGTGGGCGTGCCGATCGTGGCCAAGGAAGTGGGTTCGGGCCTGTCCGCCTCGGTGGCCTGTGCGCTCGTCGAGGCGGGCGTGGCGGTGATCGATGTCGCCGGCGCCGGCGGCACCAGTTGGGCCGCGGTGGAGGGCGAGCGCGCCCGCGATGCCGCCGACCGTGCAGTGGCGATGGCGTTCGCCGATTGGGGGATTCCGACCCCGGCCAGCGTGCAGGCGGTACGTCGGGCGCTGCCAACGGTGAAGCTGATCGCGTCGGGCGGGATCCGCGACGGCGTCGACGTGGCCAAGGCCATCCGCTTGGGCGCGGACATCGTCGGGCAGGCGGCCGGCGTGCTGCGCGCGGCTACAGTATCCACCGAGGCGGTTGTCGCGCATTTCGAGATCGTCATCCGCCAGTTGGCCGTCGCCTGCTTCTGCACCGGCTCGGCTGATCTGGCGGCGTTGCGTCAGGCGCGCTTGTTGCCTTGGGCGCATCTGCCGGCCGGCTGATGCCGCGGTCGCGTCTGTTTCGCGTTCATAGGGCCCCGTCGGGCGCATCGGTGCTGAGGTTAAACTAGCCGTTCGCTGAATGTCTTTGCGTTGGCCGTTTTCGCAGCGACGTACGCACCGCTCGGTGAAAATGCCGTGGGCGGTGGCCATGGCAGCTGTTCTCGGAGGAACGTCCGCTGTGCGGCGGTAACCTGGGAGATCCTCGAATGAAGGACTGATCTCTTTGGATATCATTATCTTCATATATGATACGCGAAGATCATTAAATTAACTTGCTCGCCGGATGAGATACCTTTGCATATCAATGGGGGCATTGGAATGAATCGTATAGGTAATGGTGGAATCTGAATCGGAAATTCTGCGCGAAATCGGTGGGCTTTTCAGGCAGGTGAGGCAGGGCGCTGCCATGACGCAGCAGCAGGTCGCTGATTTGGCGGGTATATCCCGTCCCCGCTATCGCGACATCGAAAAGGGGGCCGCGGCGGCGCGTGCGACGACGCTCATGAATGTCGCTCGCGCGCTCGGTCTGGAAATGATGCTGGTTCCGCAAGTCATGGTGCCGGCTGTCCAGGCTCTGTTGCGTCCGCATGATGATGACGACCTGCCCGCCTTTGTTCCTCAATCTGACGATGACGATCATGGCTCCAGTCTTTCACGCACCTAAGACGATCCCGTCGCTGGACGTGCTCTTGAACGCACTGAAGATCGGCACAATCGTTAGGACGCCGGGCGATTTCAATGCATTCAACTTCGATGAGGCCTACCGCGCGACGGGCGGCTTTCCGGTTTTCAGCCTGTCGTTCCGGGCAGCGACCGGAGGATTGCGGAAAGGTCCGAAGCCTCTGGCGGGCGCCTTGCCGGCCTTTTTCGCGAACCTCCTACCGGAGGAGAAGCTACGCGAGGCGATGGAAAAGCACCACGAAGGCAATGTCCGGCCTGGCAATGATTTCGATCTCTTAGCGGCGCTGGGCGCCGATCTGCCGGGAGCCGTACGGGCGTCGCCCAGTGACGGCGCGATAGCGGTTTCGCAGGATGCTTCAAAGGATGACCCCAAGGCACGGTTCTCACTTGCCNTCCCGAAGAATTCAACACGCTGTCGGAGGGCAAGGTCCTTCTCGTCAAACGCTTCGATCGCGGCGCCGATGGCGATAGGATTCACATTGAGGATTTTGCTCAGGTCTTCGGTGTCTATCCCTCGCGCAAATACGAGGGCGCTGCTTACCATGACATAGCCTCGGCTCTTGGCGTGGCCGTCTTGACTACGGCGGCTCTCGAATTCGTCCGCCGCTTGGCGCTGACTGTCATCACCGGCAATGGCGACATGCACCTGAAGAACTGGTCGTTGATCTATCGCGGAAACGGCTTTAAGCCGGCCCTTTCACCAATCTACGACCTACTGTCGACCGTGCCATATCTTCCCGCGGACGCCATGGCGCTTTCGCTTGGAGGAGAGCGCTCGTTCAAGGCGCTAGCAGCACCGCGATGGAAAGCATTTGCGAACCGTGCAATCCGGAGCCGCCAGTCCTGAAGGCAGTGGTCGAGACCGTCGAACTCGTCAACGAGCACTGGTGGCATCTGCCTGAGCGCGACGTTGTCGCGGGGAAAGTGCTCGGGTGGATCGACGAGAATGTGAAGGCGATGACGCCGATACTGAACTCCTGCGCCGAGAAGTGAGCCGAGCCTCTTGGCTTAACGTTGGCGGAATGATCGCCAGCGCCGGTGGCCCAGCCTCACTTGGCAGGCTTCTCCCTTTTTGTTGCGCGTCAGTTTTGTCCGCTGTCCAACGATGTCGGATTTGCGACATAGTCGCAGTAGAACTACGATGTTCTTTATAAAACACGTACATGCAGGTTCCGCTGCGAGCCTTAGGTGCTGAGGGAAACGCTTGTCGCATGCAGATGATGTCTATCCGGTGCTCTGGCTGCGGCGAATTGGACCAACAAAGATAGCGTTAGAAAGTATGGCTCCGGCAAAACTCATCCAACATTGCGGTTAAGCGGCCCGACAGTCATCTCCGACAAGCGACAAAATCAACTGAGCGTTCTCGAGTGCCCGTCAGATATGCGCCGTGTGGACCGACGCGACTGCGGTTCAGAATGAGACCCCCGGCGCGTGTCACGATTGCAGGACCCGACGCTCCGGGACAGCTCAAGAACCTCTTGGCTTGCGCGGCGACATGATTGGCGATACTCCAGCCGAATTGGAGCACCAGAAGCTGGCCCAGCAGCAGCTGCAAATCGGGGTGCAGCACGAGTGCCATCATACGTGCGATTAGTGACAACACCAGCGCGACGGCCCAACGACCGCTTGGGCGGCGTGTAAGAAATTCCGCTCGGCACCACTATCTGAAGATAACCAGGGTGCGCCAAGACAAGACAGGCGAGGTCGAGCCGTCAACGAACGCATTGTAAAAAGCGGCAGATGTGTTGGTCGCGGTTGAGCGCCAGCTCGTGTTCAATGTGCGAACGGCCGGCCCAGATCAATGGCAGGCTGGAGCGATACAGAGGTATGCGTAGACCGACGTCCTTGCTGCGGTCTCCCCGATCAAAATCGCCTCAGACTCGCTGCCTGACATTCCCAACTTCTTTCCGGTCTGCGAGGTATGCGGGTCGCAAGTAACGGAAGCCGACACGTTGTGTCGCCTTTGTCGGGTCCGCGACACAGGCTGGCTTAGCCAATCTCTTGTTGCCTCGGGCTAAGCAGCTGAAAAGAATTCACGAATTTTCTTCTCCGGCCCAGTCAGTCACGTTGGCACGAGTCTTGAAAACCTTGGTGCAAGGCGGCGAGAGCTGCCAACGCATTCATGTCGCGGGCAGCCGCAAATGGAACAGAAGAAGGAAAGCTACATGTCAGGTCTGCGTCAGATCGCGTTCTACGGCAAGGAGGGCATCGGCAAATCGACGACGTCCCAAAATACGCTCGCCGCCCTTGTCGACCTCGGGCGAAGGATCCTCATCGTCGGCTACGACCCCAAAGCCGACTCCACCCGCCTGATCCTGAACGCGAAGGCGCAGGATACGTTCTGCACCTCGCAGAACAAGAAGGTTCGGTGGAAGATCTCGAACTTCAGGACGTGCTCAAGGTCGGCTGCTTCCAAGCATCCTGACTTGTTGTACAGCATGCTGTGAGGACACCTGATGCATTGTCGCGCGAATCGTCGATCAATTGTGAACTCACAAAGGATATCACCATGACTGAGGTTATTCGCTTTACCTGGCAGGCACTTCATGCCCATTTCAAAACCGATGATTTGTTGGAGCTGACGAGCTCCCACCGACGGTTTTATCCACATCTCCTGCCGGATCTTCAAACCATGATCGAAGAGCAGATCGCGCCTCTGTCTCCCAAGCTGGTCGGCGTCCACCAGTTCTACGACTCTGAGCCCATGAAGCTATCAGACCTTATCATTCGCCAGGAACATGCCGTCGTTCCGATAACACCCTTGCAATATCAGGACATCGACATCGGCGAAGAGGAGCCTTATGCGTCTCTGCACAACGGCCTGTGGTTGTTCCAGATCGGCGACGAGCCGGTTGCGGTTTTTCTGTCGCAGTTCACCGCCCCATACAATGGCATGACATACGTTCAAGTGGAAATCGCTTTTCTGCCCGGCGAGCAGGCATGCGACTTCTCGCGCGAATTTCTTCGCAAGATCCAGGAGGGCTGCGAGAGCTCACGATATTATCGCAACAAGGTCCTCTCTTTCGAAGAAGATGCAGGAACCTCTGGGATGCAGGGTACGATGCGGGTTCATGGTCTTCCTGCCGTATGCCGGAACGACCTGGTGCTTTCCGAGGCAACTATGGCGCGTCTTGATGCCCACATCTTCGATTTCGATGGACACCGAGAGGAGCTGAAGCGTCTCGGCCAATCGACGCAAAAGGGTATTCTGCTTTACGGACCTCCTGGGACAGGCAAGACGCACGTCATCCGTCATGTTTGTGCCAACCTGCCTGGCCGCACTACCGTTCTGGTCACGGCTGAGCAGACAATTGCGATTGGGTTCTACATCGCGCTGGCGCGTACCTTGCAGCCGAGCATCGTCGTGCTGGAGGACGTCGATCTGGTGGGCCGGTCGCGAGAGGATGTTCATGGTCAAAAGGCCGAACGCCTCCTCAACCGTCTGTTGAACGAGATGGACGGTCTTGAGTCAGGGACAGATATCTTTTTCTTCCTGACGACGAACCGGCCGGAGGACATTGAGGAAGCGCTCGCTTCGCGCCCGGGCCGCGTGGACGAAGCTATTGAAATTCCGCTCCCCGACGCTGGTTGCCGCGAGCGGCTGATAGCGCTCTATGGTGGTGCTCTCACCTTCGAGAGCGGAGCGGTGGCCGATGCCGTCGCACGCTCAGACGGCAGCAGCGCGGTCTATGTCAAGGAGATGGTCCGTCGTCTGGCCCAACGGAGCCTCGCGCGAGATGGCTCTCATTTTGTCTCGCGCGACGATGTGGAGGTGGTCTTCGGCGACTCCGGAGTATTGTCCAGCCGTCTCAACAGGCGCATCGTCGGCCTCACCGACAAGGCGTCAAGAAGAAAAAAGGCCGAAGAAGATGACAGTGACTGCTGCGGCTAAAGTTCTGCGGCCCGAGTGCGCCTTGTGCTGATTTTCGATGACTTCGCTCTAATCAGCGCAAGGCGCCAGTGGGCGCCCCTCGGCCATGCCTGGTCGGCTCGATGCGAGGCCAGGAACGATGAGTGCCCGAATTCACCTGGCGGCTCACCTGCGGAGCGGTCCCGCACCGCTCCGATCCGCCGCAGTCAGTGTTCGTCGTGAACGACGCTTGCGCACTGCCAGCCCTGGATGAACAGCCTCCGATAGCCGAAGCGTCGCCACTAATTGGCGAGGCTGCAGGAGTCGTTCGCGCAGCGTGGTGTGATTTTCATGGAATGAGCACGCGAAAATGCGGGGTCGGGATTCCACGGTCATTGACAGCGTGATATGATTTCCCGGTTGGTAGCGATCAGCCACTGTCCAATTCCGTTCCGGTTCGCACGCATTCCAGATAGGCGCGATAGGCGAAGCTGCGGTCGCGCTTCTTCCCCATGGTGTCCACGAGAATATTGGCTTCGGTCAGCGCCTCGATCGCACGGATCGCGGTCGCTTGCTTACGCCGATCAACTTTATGACCGAGGCAACGCTCACGATCGGATGACGCGGCGATTGCTCGAACAGTCTGACTGCGGAGCCGGAGGCGGATTGGGCTTGGAGCAGTCGCACCCGGTGCGAGGATACGAGATTGAACAGTTCACGCGCCGAAGCGACGGCTTCACCGGAAGTGGTGGCGATCGAGAAAGAAGTCTATCCAGCCCTCAAAGTTCCCTTCCACCGGATTAAAATCGAGGCGCCGGTAGTACTCTTCCCTGTGGCGCTTGAAAAACAGGCTGAGATAGAGGAGCCGCGCCTTTAGTAAGCCCCAGTGCTCCAAGAGCAGGGCGATCAGGAGTCGCCCGATCCGCCCGTTGCGGTCGAGATAGGGATAAATGATCTCGAACTGCACGTGGCGAAAACCTGCCCGCACCAGCTTCGCTAGCGGATCGTCGACGTGGATGTATTTCTCAAATTCGCTGGGAAGCTGGGGAAGCTTATCCGGTGGCGGCGGGACCTAGGTCGCATTGCCTGGCCGACTTCCCCCGATCCAGTTCTGGCTGCGGCGTACGTCTTCTTGTTCGAACAACGCACGACGCGCATCAACCGCTTGTGCGTCTCGTTCAGGAGCGCATGGAAATCGGCAGCCCCTGCTTCGACGCAAGCTGGTCGCGGGCATAGGCGAGCGTGTCGAGGTAGTTCGTGACCGCTTCCATATCGGCGTTGGGTGCCGGCCCCTCTTCGGCCTCGAAAGCCAGAAGGTCCACGAGTGCTGCCTGCGTGCCCTCGATCTGCGAGGAGATCACTGCCTCCTTGCGCACGAAGGCATAGATGAACCAATCGAGGTCAAGGCACCATATCGCCAGCGCTCGCCGCCCTTGTCGACCTCGGGTGATTGCCATGACGACCATTGTGTACCGAGATGGGATCATGGCAACGGACAGCCGCGTCTATTCGAGCGACGGCAGCCCGATCGGCTTCAAGAAAAACCTGCACGTCCTGCCCAATGGCGCCCTGGTCGCGTCCTCGTCGAGTGATGTCGGCCAGACCGACGCCGCGAGCCACGGCGGCCAGACCGACGCCTTCGCCAAATGGTGCAGCCAGGTGGTCAACGAAGGCCATCCCCACCCATGACAGCAAGATCGGCGTCAAGGCGCTGCTGGTGTGGACCGACGGCACCGTCCACTACTGGAACCATTGGTCCTGCTTTACCGGGCCGCTCGAGGCGCCATTCTTCGCGATCGGCTCCGGCACGGAGTTTGCACTGGGCCCGCTGCACGCGGGCAGAACGGCCGAGGAAGCGGTCAGGATCGCCAGCGAGTACGATTCCTTAACCGGCGGGCCGATCCACACTGCGAAGCTCTCCCCTATCCCGAACCCGCCCAACACGCCGATTTCGGGTGTCTAGCCGTGAAGAATCTACGCCGTCAACGTCACCCAGCGGCTGACGCTTACCTAATGCGGCCGCAGCCGAGGCGCAAAGACCAAGCATGTGCTAACGTTCAACATGGATCACCCGATTGGAGGCCGGCCAGTTGTCGGGCTCCTGGGAGATCAATAGCGGTCGCAAGTAACGGAATCCGACACATTGTCGTCTTTGTCGGGTCCGCTACACACGGTTTGCTTAGCCAATCTCTTGTTGCCTCGGGCTAAGCAGCTGAAAAGTATTCACAAATTTTGCTCCGGCCCAACTCAGCCGAGTTGGCACGGGTCTTGAAGCCCTTGGTGCAAGGCGGCGAGCTGCCTTCATGGCGCGGGCAGCCGCAAATGGAACAGAAGAAGGAAAGCTACATGTCACGTCTGCGTCAGATCGCGTTCTACGGCAAGGGGGGCATCGGCAAAGTCGACGACGTCCCACGCTCGCCGCCCTTGTCGACCTCGGGCAAAGAATCCTCATCGTCGGCTGCGGCCACAAAGCCGACTCCACCCGCCTGATCCTGAACGCGAAGGCGCAGGATACGTCCTGCACCTCGCAGCACAAGAAGGACCGGTGGAAGATCTCGAACTCCAGGACGTGCTCAAGGCCGGCTACTTCCATGCATCCTGACTTGTTGTACAGCATGCTGTGAGGACACCTGATGCATTGTCGCGCAATCGTCGCTCCATTATGAGCTCGCAAAGGATATCATCATGACTGCCGTTCGCTTTGCATGGCAGGCACTCCATGCCCATTGGTGCTCTACGAGGATGTCTACTGCCGGCGCGGCGCTGCCGAGAACCACATCAAGTCGTGGAAGACGCATCTCGCCGCCGACCGCACCTCCGGCACAAGAGCGACGGCCAACCAGTTCCGGCTGTTCCTGCATGCCGGCGCCTACTGGCTTATGGGGGGCCTGCGTGCCGCGATGCCGAAACGCTCCAGCTTTGCAGTCGCTCAACTCGACACGCTGCGACTGCGCCTCATCAAGATCGCCGCTCGCATGGTCGACATGAAGACCCAAATCCGCCTGCACCTGCCGACATCCTGCCCGGACCAGCGCATTCTACGCATCGTCCTCAGTCGCATCCCGCAACTCGCGATATAAACAATGGGGCGCAGACGTCCCGGAACAAACCCGCTGACCTCAACCCGCAAACCCTCGCCTTCCATCACGACGGATCACCGCCGGCGCCTGATGAGGCTTGGGAAAACGCACAGCAAAGGAAACCAGATCGCCGCTTCAGGCCGCCGAAAGCTCTTCGCCGTGCATCAAGCGGGCTAGGTTCCGCGGGCGATCTAATGCTTCCCAGAATCTCTACAATCAACTTTTGTGTCGAGGAGGAAAGTATGTGGTATAAGACGGCGATGGTGGTCGCGCTGGCCACAATCTGCACAGGCTGCATGACGGCGGAAGACCGCCGTGCCGCGGACGAGGACCGCCGTGCCGCGGACGAGGCGCAATGCCGGTCCTACGGCTTCGTCGGGAACGATGCCTTCGCCGAATGTCTGCAGCGCATCGAGCTCGAGCGCCGCGCGGACCTGAGAAGCGCGTGCGCTTTCGATCCTTGGGACCGGCCGGTGATCTATCGTCCGGTCATCATCCGGCCATGGCCCTGTTTTGAAGATTGGTAGATTCATGTCGTTTATGCAGCCTGTCAGGATGTTCCTTACGACGCGACCGGGCACTCGATAGGATCAAAGGCGTGTGCGGCTAGAGCTGGTCCGGCGATGAAGCGGGGGATCTCAGCTTCGTCGCCACAGGTTTTGGCAGCAGCGTCATTCCGACCACCGCAAGGAGCCGGAGAAGCTCGCCTACTATCTGGTCTGGGGCACGGCGTTGGCCGAACTGGCCGGTGCCGCCGCCTGCGCTGGGCGGTCGAGGAATGGCTTCGAGCGCACCAAAGACGATCTCGGCCTCGACCACTACGTCGTGAAATTCGCTGACTGCTTTTGAGGCTACTGTCAGCTAGCTCTGCCAAAAGGGTTGTTGTTGGGACAAACAACTGGCGACCTTATGAAACCAGTCACCTTACCAAAACCGTCCGACGTGCCGATCGCAGATGGCAAACGACACCGGATCATCCGCAAAACATTAATGAACGAGAGAAAGGCAACAATGACACCGTCACCAAAAGATGTCGCGGCCCCGGGGCCTCCCAAAACCGTCGACGAAATTTCGGCCTGACTGGCTGCGCCCGATACTTCCTGCGATCGCGCTGGCCCTGGTAACGACCGCTCCGGATCCGGGCGCCACTTACAACGGGGGACGGAAATGTGAGAAATTTCCTAAATCTTTGTTGTGCAATCCGCCAGACGACGGAGCAGACGACGGAGCGGACCGTGGTCAAGGGTGATGGATGAGCTTTTCCGCCCCATGTCCTTTGTCACAGGTTTGTCCTTCGTTGATGGGCAGCACGGGGACGAGATGGGGCTTAAGACGACGGTTGATCCAGCTCTTATCCGCGGGTTGGTAACCGCACTGGTGCCTTCGGCCACACGCGGTCCCTGATATCCAGGTCGGCGAACACCTTTCGGATGAAGGGGAATGGTCGCCGCGAGGCGTTCAGGACCGGGCCGGCGCCGTCGCGATCCTGGATGCTGGCGGGATGCGGATAAGGGACGAGAGCCCGACCGTCGGTGTCGACCAGCGCATGGCGCTTGCGGCCTTTGATCTTCTTGCCGGCGTCATAGCCACGCGGCCCGCCACTCTCGCAGGTCTTCACGGTCTGGCTGTCGATGACGGAGGCCGTGGGTGAAGCCTCTCGGCCGCAACGTTCGCGATCCAGCATCAGGAGCTTGTGGTTGATCTTCTCGAACAGGCATGTGTCACGGAACAAGCAAAACCAGCGAAACACCGTGCTCCTCGGCGGAAAATCCGATGGCAGAAGACGCCACCCGATCCCGCCGCGCATGACGTAGAAGATCGCGTTCACGATCTCGCGCAATGGCCATTTTCGCGGTCGCCCCGTCGGGCGCGCCGTGGGCATGAGTGGCGCGATCAAACTCCACTCTGCGTCCGTCATGTCTGTTTCGTAACGCAGGCTTCCGCGGTTATGCTGGCGGCGAGTAGCTGGCGTCCACATCAGGTCTCTCCAATCAGGCTTCGACAACCTGTTGGAATCACGACCGCGCCAGCTGCTCAACCCCTTCGGCGAGATCAATATTGGAGCACATGTTTGTGTGGATGTAGATTCACACGAATCCACTAACACATTGAATGCGAGGGCGGCTTGCGGCATGACCGAGGTGCGTGAGGATAGCGGCCCCCCGCCGTAGCCTTGCTGATAGTGCCGTGCGGTTGACGGATCGGATTATGCTCGGCGTCTCGCGATCGTCGAGCATAACGCGCGAAGCCCGCGAGCCCGACGATCCAAGGCAAACCGGCATGGCGAAACACTGCCTTCATGAACAAGCCGTCCGAAGCTCCAGTCCATCCAGAATAGCATTGGTCGGGCGAGTGACAAACTGGCGAACAGCCTTCACGTGTGCCGCGCATGAGAGCGCCGGCCAACGAGCGGGCAAAACCCGTCAAAGCTTCTTGAGCAGTGCGCCGCCGATCGAGTATCCCCGCCCTGAAGGTGCAGAGCAGGCCGTAATCGCCCGCCTTCATATCCTCGTGGTTTTCCTTGAAGGCGATGATCGCGCCGGCCGCCGCCGTGTTGCCGAGCCGCTCCAGCACCATTGGCGCCCGGTCATGCCGACATCATGGCCGAAGGAGAGCTTCAGGATCATCGCGTTCATGCGCGCATTGGCCTGATGCAGCCAGAACCGGCGGATGCCATGCGGGGTCAGGCCGTGCTCGGCCAGGAAATCCGTTGAACATTGCCCCCAGCGGTGTTTCAGCCGCCGACCATCGGACCCCAACCACCGCCACCGGCCGGTGGAGGAACGCGCCTGCGGCGCCCAGCGGAGCCACCAGGCAGGTAGGAACCGGATTGTTGGGGATCTTGCGGAACCACCGGAGCTGTTTCACCATGTCGCCGTCGAAACAAGGTCAGCACGAAGGCGCCGAGGCAGCCGCCGAGGGGATGCCGAACGGTGCAAGCCGCCAGAACAGCTTCCAGTCGATATTGCGGTGGTAATGGTGCGCCGTGCCGGATGCGGCCGTGGTGAACACTTCCGCCGCGTGCACCGCGGCCGAAGCCTGCGCCGGCGGAACGCCGAAGGAAAGCAGAACCGTCGAGGAGATCGCGCCGTATGCCATGCCAAGCGCACCGTCGACCGCCTGGGCGAGAAAGCCGACTATGGCGAACAGAATGAATTCAGTCATTGGTGTCCGCCATAAAGTGCGCCGCATGCAGGCCTGTGGATCGGGCAGCCGGCTTGGATCCGCGCCAGAGAAAAGGGCGGCATCGCTGCCGCCCTTTTCCTGTAGTTGGAGGTTGGCTGGATCAGAAATCCATACCGCCCATACCGCCCATGCCGCCGCCGCCCATGCCGCCAGGCATGCCGCCGCCGCCACCCGACTCCTTCTTCGGAGCCTCGGCGATCATGGCTTCGGTGGTGACCAGCAGGCCGGCGACCGAGGCCGCGTCCTGGAGAGCCGTGCGCACGACCTTCATCGGATCGACGATGCCCATGGCGATCATGTCGCCATATTCGCCGGTCTGGGCGTTGAAGCCGAAGGTCGGGCCCTTGTTCTCGAGGATCTTGCCGGCAACGATCGATGCTTCCGCACCGGCGTTGGCCGCGATCTGGCGAGCCGGAGCCTGCAGCGCGCGACGCACGATGCTGATGCCCGCGGTCTGGTCGGAGTTGGCGCCGGTGACGGTGATGGCCAGCGAAGCGCGCAGGAGCGCGACGCCGCCGCCAGGAACGATGCCTTCTTCGACGGCCGCGCGGGTCGCGTTGAGGGCGTCATCGACGCGGTCCTTCTTTTCCTTGACTTCGATCTCGGTCGCACCGCCGACGCGGATGACGGCAACGCCGCCCGCCAGCTTGGCGAGACGTTCCTGCAGCTTCTCCTTGTCGTAGTCCGAGGTGGTCTCCTCGATCTGCTGCTTGATCTGGGCGACGCGGCCCTGGATCTCGGCCTTCTTGCCGGCGCCGTCGACGATGGTGGTGTTCTCCTTGGAGATCGACACCTTCTTGGCGCGGCCGAGCATG
>NZ_AYVY01000052.1 GCF_000503055.1 Mesorhizobium sp. LSHC420B00
GCTGGAACCGCCAACCGTTGCGCCGGCGCCGGCGTTGATGCCGCGACTGCCGCCCAGCGACGCACCGAGGCCGGCCTTGATGCCGCCGCTGCCCCCAACCGTTGCGCCGGCACCAGCGTTGATGCCTTGGCGGCCACCAACCGTCGCGCCGAGGCCGGCTTTGATGCCGCCGTTGCCGCCAATGGAAGTGCCAACACCAACGGCAATTCCGTCCGCGGCATTCACGGGCATCGAGAGCATGAAAACAACTGCGCTGCCCGCCACCGCATCGGTGATTGTTTTGATTATGATGGTCATAACACTCTCCTTGCTGTATTGCGCTGAACAGCCCGCGACATCGCCGGTTGCATACCTACTAATTTGCAAGAAGATTATCGGTTTCTTTGCCGATCAACTTACTGGCCTCATGGTATCTGTTCACACAACAGCCGAGTGAAGTTTGTAGTGAAATTTTCCGAAAGTTTTACTTCGGGAAGGTCCTCTGCCGGGTGAAGCAATGCGAGCGTCAACTGATGGGCGCCGCGATAGACGAACGTCGCCCCAACGGTCGGCGATCGAAATAAGGCGAATTCTTAAATCTGAAAACGACTACATCAATCCGACACGAGGCAATAGAAAACGGGCCGAGAAGGTCCGCCATGCGCGTGTTTGCTTCGCCGTGCTGCGCCATTTTTGCCAGAACCTTTCCGTCGCCCGCATTGTTTTCTCTGTAGTCGCCATGCGACGACAACCGAATGATGGAGATCAACATGCTTACGAAAATCCTGACAGCCTCCATACTTGCAGCCGGTCTGGCGACCGCGGCGATGGCCCAGAATGCCGGCTCGGACAACAATGCGCCTGGCAGTGAGAAGAGCATCGTCGTCCAGCCCAAGCCGAATGGCATCGACCTTGGCACGACCAGCAGCACGATGGGCACGACGGGTGCCATGAACTCCAATGCGGATCAAAACTGCCCTGCAACCCCGCAAGGTGCCCAACCCGATGCGTCCAACAAGCCTGCCGGGACGGTTTCCCCGACTGTCAACGACAACAATTGCGGTAAGTAGTAAGCCACGACAATCCGGCTTACCATCGCGGGTGGGCGGCAGCGGGACTGGTTAGGACTGGTCCCGCCTTACGATGGGCCAACCGAACCACGAGATCCAGCGATGCAATCAAATCCGCTCGAGTTCACGCTTTGCGCGGTCGCGCCTTGGGTTTGGTTCCCTCTTTGGCGGCCGGCGGCTTCGGCCGGCTGGCGGTCTCCTGCGCGGCGGTTTCTGCGTCGATCTCGGCGGTAGCCTGATCCCAATGCTGCTGATGCGACCCGTCGGGCCTGCCTGCCTGTTCCCAGATCGCGTGTGCCCGCTGGCGAATCCGTTCCTGCCTGTCCGTCACTGTTGCCTCCGTCGGCTCGGTTCATGCGTAAGCAACTTTGTTCTAGCTGAAATTTCGACCCGCGTCTTGAGCGGCAGGCACCGTTATTGAGCCTCTCTGTCACACAGGACAGCAACGCCGAGGAGCGCCGCCTTCTTGATGATCAGCCCTTCAAGATCGGCGTCCGAGCGCTCCGTTCCGGTGCGTTCGCGCAACAGCGCAATCGCTACCTTCATCGACAGCAGGCCATCGCCTCGTTCAGCAAGCAATTTGTCGACGGCTGCGGCCACGTTGGTCGGCTCGACATGCGGCAGCATGGGAATGGCTCCTTTCCTTGTTTCGAGACGACAGCGGCTCCATCCCGATCCTTCGGGATGGAGCTCTTTTGATAATTTAGACCGTGACCTTTCCAAATCCGGTTCGCGGTTTGGGAACGCCGGTCACTCGATGACGTGCACGATCCTGCGCGTGCCGGGGTCGACGAGCACGGTGCGACCGTCGACGACGACGTATCTGTACTGCACGTCGGGAACATCGATCGGTTGCAGCTCGACCGTATCGGGCAACGTGGAACCGATATTGAGCTCCACCCCCAGAAGATTGATCGACGCCAACGGGTGCTTGTGGACGTATTCGCGGATGACCGTCTGCTGTTCGGGCGTGACAATCACCTGGTCTGCGGTGGCCACGCCGACGCCGGCGAGCAACACCAATCCCGCCGCAGCAGGAACAAGGTGGATTTTCATCGTCTACTCCTGTTGTTACGGGCCTCGCCTTTACGGTTGCGACGCGGCATTCCGGTCGAAGCGGCGAACCCTCTAGGCAAACGCCCAGGCCACCTTGTTGTTCCGTAAGTGGCGGCTAATCGAATAGCGGTGAAGTGCCCGTGCGGTGCGGCGAATGGACTGCGGATGAGCTGCGGTGGCCCGCGTCGCAAGACGCGGGCCGATCGGTCTCCCGATCAGCAGCGATACCGGAGGGGGTGATATCGGCTGCGTCTAAAACAACATTTAGGACAAGCTAATGTTCCTAGGCGACTGCAACTAACCTGCCGGCTCGAGCGGCGCGGCGTTACCGCCCGTCGCAGCCCCATGGGCAGCCTCTGTCGCAGCAATTGAAGCGGCTACTGCTTGGGCGGCTGTGGCGGCACCTCGCCAGGCTTGATCACCGGGGTCCTGCCCTCATCCGCCGGTGGTGCCGCCATGCCCTGATCGCCCGTTGGCGGCGGCTTCAGCACCCCACCGCATGGCTCGAGCATATCGGACAAATTGTTGCCGGCCGGCTGCTGCTGCTGGCTGTTCTTGTCCGGCGGCTCGACCTTGCAGCGGTCGAATTGCGACTGTTCGCCCGGCTGCGCGGACGCCGGCACCGCCAGCACCAGCGCGCCTAGCATGTACGGCAAGAAAATGAGCGGTCTCATGTCGAGCTCCTTTCGCGCCAGGATCGTCTGACTTGTGAAGGCAGGCAGGCGCGATTGGTTCCGTCGTGCGGCAATGCGCCCGGACCGCAGTGGCCCGGGAACCGGCCGCCAGACTTATGAGTTCAACCACTGAGCCAGTTCAGGGCCGCCGACATTATGGAGAACCAGCGATGGAACCGCGCAGGAAAGAACGAACCGACGACGAGACGGAGAGCCCGACCATCCAGCAGCAGGACTGGGACGCCATCCGGAGCGGGAGAATTCTCCCAGACGGCGTGCCGCAAAACGGCGACATCCGTTACGACGTCGAGAAAGACGGCGAACTGCCGGAGGAGGATGACGATAACGCTTACCAGGAAAGCGACGAGGCGTTGCCGGACGATACCGATGAACGCGTTATTTCACGCGATCTCGCACGCGAAGGTGGTCCTTTCGACGAAGAATGAGCCACCGCCTTTCGCACTGCCCTCGCTGTCCGCGTCGGCGGCCGGATGAAAAAGCCCCTGCTTTCAATTCGGGAGGTCGAAGACCGGCTCCTGGCAGCGATAGACCAGACATTGACCGTCACGCGTCTTGATATAAGCGACGCGCGGCATCTGCGGCCAGTCGCATTCATTGCCGAATTGGCGCACGTATCGGTCGTAGGTGTTCCGTCCGGTGGTCAGCACCACCGAGCGGTGCCTCTGGATCAGAAGCTGTGTCTGTTCGCACGTCATCGCGCGGCTGTCCGGCCGGGCATGGGCCGTCGCGGCAAACAGAAGCGCCCCGGCTGTCAGGACTGCCGCTTGTGTCAGGACTCTGGCAAGCATGACACCATCTCCCGTGAGGCCTAAAGCGTATCTTGGTTTCGCAAGCGCCGGATCGAGCCGCCCTCGCAGAGAAAAGATCGTACAGATTGCCAGGGAAAATGCAAAAGCCCGCCGCACCTTTCGGCGCCGCGGGCTTCAACTGAACGTCACTCTTTTGTCAGCTTGGGCGGCTTACTCCTCCTTCACCGGCCCGAACCGGCGCACGATCACCTCGAAGACGATATCCGAGATCCACATCGCCGAGACGCCGATGAGGAACGCGGCGGCGAGCGTCGTGGTGTCGTCGTCCGGAGAAGGAATGGGCAGGCCGGCGGCGCGGAAATAATGCACGACCGGCAGCGTCAGATAGGCCGCCGCCAGCGCGCCGCAGATCGGCGAGGCCACCATTTCGCGGACCTTGTAGCGATGACGCGACAAAGCCCGCAAAATACCGCCGGAAAGGCCGGCGACCAGCACCGGCGCCTTGATGCCCAGAACGTCGAGCAGCTCATGCATCATGGCGTCCACCCACACCATCTGGCACCCTGCCCGTTGAAGGCGTTCATCTCGTCGAGCTCGGGCCGGGTCACGGCGGCGACGATGGCCGCCGATGGCCGGCGCGGCTGGTTGTGGTCGCACCAGACCTGGCGCGGATTGCCGGCCGGCGCGGTTGTCGTGCAGCCGGCGAGCACCAGGCAGAGGATCAGCGCTTTGCCCATTTCCCAGCCTCCGCTCGTGCTGCCGCATCGGTCATGCCGGCCGCCTTGCGCTCTTCTGCGGCGGCCTCGCGGTTCATTTCGAGGCGATCTTCTCCGGCCGCGACTTTTGCCTCGGCCTGTTTGGCCGCCTCCTTCTTCGCCCGGTTGATGCCGCCCGCAACATAAAGGCCGATGCCGCCGGCCACAGCAGCGAATATCGTCATGACGAGCTTGTTGCCGATGATGGCGCCGAGAATGGCGAGGAGTGCGGCCATCACAAATCCTCCGCGCGGCGGCGGCGCAGGAACTCGGTCAAAACGCCGTTGACCACAAGAAACCAGGGGAACCATTCGCCCGGAATGATCGGCGAAAGAACCTGCGGGTCGACATAGGTGACGATGCTCGCGATGACGCCGATGGCGGCCTGAAGCCGCGCCCAGAATATTGTCTCGCTATCGCAGAAAAAGCTCTTGATCCGGGTCCACATGTCATTTCCTTCCAAACAGTTTGAGGATGGCTGATAGTTTCAGGACGGCGGCGATCAGCGCTGCCCGGAAGCCGGGCTTGGCGACAGGCACAGGAGGCGCAGAGAGCGCGGCGGCCGGCGGTGGAACGGGAATCGATTTTGCGGGCTCTAGCGGAGCTGCAGGCCGAAGGACCACCAGACCGGCAGACGGCCACGGCGTATCCTTGATGCGCGACCATTTGCGATAGGCCTCGGCAAGCCTCGTGTCGTAAGCGTTCTTGCGATAGCCGGCGCCGTTGTAGCCCTTGGCGAATCCCGCCCAGTCGTGATTGCGCAGATTGTCGTCGAGCCGCTTCTCGACGATGAAATCGATCGCCGCGCCGAGCTGCAGCGCCTCGTCCGCCATCATCGCCTCGACCATCGCCTGCACGGTAGGAAAGCCGGCGGCTTTGAAATTCTCGCCGAGAACCTGGCCCAAGCCCCATGAGGCGGATTTGAGCGCCGCGGTTTCGTCGATCGCACAAGCTGCCCTGAGCCGTGGGTAGCTATCCCTTGGATAGGGCTTCTCGCCCCATTTCGGATAGGCGAGGCCGGCGGCTACCGCTTTTGCCCGCTTGGCACCCGACAGGTTGCGGTAGAAGACGTGCGGTTCGAACAGGATGACCGGCCGGCCAACGGCGTCGAAGCCGTGCCCGCTGGTTTCAACATCGAGGAACGCGTGGATCTCGTCCTCGCTGACGCCGATCCGGGCGCCGAGTTTCGGCAAGTCTATATCATCGAGGCGCCTCGCGGCGCCTTTGAATGAAAGGTCCATGGGCAGTCCTTTCCGCCCTTGTGGGCAGGTTTTGAGGTTGAAAAACGGATGCGTGGCGGCAAAGCAGAATTGGGCGGCAGCGCGTGCCGATGTGGCAAGGAAGGTTGATGTTTTCGACCCGCCGTGTGAAATGGCCGCGGGATGGTGCATATGCCTGATGATGAACAAACCGCTGCGGCGCGCTGGTCGGTGAGGTCCGAGCTCCGCGCCGTCGGTCGCGACAAGCCGCTGCTCGCGGTGCTGGCAGCGATCCTCTGCCTTTATTGTGCGTTTATCGCCGGACCGATCGTCTATGCGGTGCTGGCCATCAACGGCATTGCTGATTTCTTCAAATAGAGCCGGTTTCGGCGATCTCGCGCCGGTCCGGCGCGCTGTATCGGCCCCGAAATTGCTCGGCCTGGATGAAATTGCTTAGCCGGGATGAAACTGTTCGCGTATATCGTTCGTACCTGTAGCGGGTGCGGGAGGACACGTGACGATAAGAATCAGACTCCCAGGCGGGACTTTGAAGATCAAGAAAAGCGACGAGCTGCGGCGCCGCGAGCAGAATCGCGAGGTGCCGGTTTGGCAGGTCGGCAATTACTTCGTCATCTGGTGGCCGAGCGGCATGTCCGATCGTCCATCCTCGCCCAGAAAATCCTCGCCCAGGAAATAGCCCGCGCACCCGACGATCCCGACCGGGCACTGGTGCCTCCGTGCGGGATCAGGAACCGCCCTGCGCGCCGAAACCTCCGAAGACCGCTCGCCAGATCCCAAAAATAGTCAGCGGGCAGGCGTTGACTCTTCCGCGACGGAAGGTCTCTTGTGCTGCGTTGCACAATGGGGTGGCGGAATCGATGGCGGTGCGTATCAGGATGCCTGGCGGCACGCTGAAGGTGAAGGTGTATCGCGAATTGCGCGATCGCGAANTCGATGGCGGTGCGTATCAGGATGCCTGGCGGCACGCTGAAGGTGAAGGTGTATCGCGAATTGCGCGATCGCGAACGCGCCCGCCGCGTACCCGTCGTCAGGCTCGGCCGGGTCTATTTCACCTGGTGGTCGAACCGCCAGCGCCTGATTGACGATCAGTCGCCAGGATGAAGCTCCTTTCGTCCGGGCATGCGCCTGCCCGCCCGGCACCGCGAAGCCTGCGCCGGCCAGCTCGCAAAATAAGTTGATGATGCTGCTGTTGACTCTTCCGTAACGGAAGGTCTCTACTTACCGCATTGCACACAATTGCTGCGTTGCACAACGGGAGTTGGACCGATGGCAGTGCGTATCAGGCTGCCGGGCGGCACTCTGAAGATGAAGACCTATCGTGAGTTGCGAGCCCGGGAACGCGACCGCCGCGTTCCCGTGATGAAGATGGGCTCGCTGTATTTTGTCTGGTGGTCGAAAGGCCAGGAGCCTCACGAGAAGCCGCAGGACAGCAGGCGGTAGCCGCTGGCGGCGGCGGACGCAGTGTTCGCGGTTTTGCTCGGCTTTTTTCTGCTGTCGTGACTCTAAATGTCTAGGCAGATTGTTTGGCTAGCGAGGGACCCGATCCTCCCGCGAGATTAAATGCTACTGCGACGAGCAGAGCGCTCCAGTCAGCTCCGCCCTCGCGGGTAGGTTGTTAGGTTCCTATTTTCACAGGGATTGGCTACTCGGATGGCCTTTTGATTCGGCACGAATTTCGTCGTCGCCGATGCCGATCAATGCCCCGACGCGCGGGATATGCGATCGGTGATGCGCGCTTCGCAGGTCCTCCTGGGACGCAGTGCCCGTGGTCACCCTCCAATGTTGTGGAAGGCTATATTGAATTACTGCCCTTGGGCATCTAAAGCTTTCGGCGATCATGAGAGGTTCCAGAGGGCTCAAGGACTGGTCGGCCCGAGCAGTTAGGGCTCTAGCCGGTAGGGGGCCTGCTTGAGCCACCCTGATGTTTCGGGATTTCACGTAGGGGCTAAGGATGCGAAAGACTTCCATCCTTGTTGCCGGGTTCCTCGCCGGCTCGGCGTTCGGTCATTGGGCTACATGCCGCTAAAGGCTTCCATCTGGCCTGAAGCGGTAAGCGTTCCGGCAACCACGTATCAGGCGGCCCGCAACAGCATCTTTGCGGCCCGCCGGAGTTCTGGTGACGCTGTGATGATCGGCGACTCGATCACGGAAATGGGCGATTGGGACGCGATCTTTCCTGATTACCGGATCATCAACCGCGGCGTCTACAGCGACAACACGGCCGGCCTTCTGGCTCGAACCGATGAACTTTCCCGCGTCGATGCCGATATTGCCTTCGTGATGATCGGCACGAATGACTTCACGATCAGGCTAGACGCGAATGGGACCTTCGGGCGCTACAACAGGATCATCAAAGCGCTGGCTCCAAAGCGGTAGTGGTTCAATCTACACTGTTCCGAAGCGACCGATATCCCAAAATAAATGAAGCCACCGCTGAGCTGAACCGCAAGCTGCAAGCCCTATGTTCCGGCTCGGTCTGCGACTATCTGGACCTCAATGCGACCCTTGCGCCGAATGGCGTCTTGCTGCCGAAATATTCAGTCGATGGCACGCATATTACGGGAGCCGCATATACTTTATGGGCGGAACAGATTAGGGCGTTTCTCCCTGCGAAGCCGCGCCAGAATAGCAATTGACGTTGCGCATTCAGTTGCCGGATGGCACACCTTGCGGCTTAGCGACGAACTCACAGCGGGGAAGAATGCGCAACCAGACACTAGATGCCCTTCGAGGCATCACGGCTCTCATGGTGTGTCTTCCATGTCGTCGGTACTGCCGGGATTGGAAACGGCGTCGATGACGTGTGGAGCTATGGCCGCATGGGCGTGCCGCTGTCCTTCGTGATTTCAGGCTTTATCGTTCCGCTGTCGATGGACCTCGCTGGGCACAAGATCAGCGGCTATTTCCGCTTCATTGCCCGGCGCGTGGTCCGCCTCGAACCGCCCTACTTCGTGACGATCGCCTTCATCCTGATCAGCGGCGTGGCGCTGGCTCACATCCCGCAACTCAACACCTCGCATCCTCCCTACACCGTCACCAACGTGCTTTTGCATATCGGCTATGTGAACGCCTTCGTGGGTCAGCCTTGGCTTAGCGGACCGTTCTGGACGCTGGCTATCGAGTTTCAATATTACGTGGTGATAGGACTGCTCTTTCCGATCCTGGTCAGCAGCAGGACTGCAGGCTTGGCAATGCTTGGCGGGTTTGCCGCGCTCTCTATCGTGAGCACCGGATATGTCGAATTCCTGCCGCCCCATTTGAGCGTGTTCGGCACCGGCATTCTGACCTTCATGTTCTAGACGAAGCGGGTTGACCTCAACACGTTCTGCGTCGGGATCGCTGCCCTTTGCGCCGTGGTATGGTGGACGCTTGGACCGGAGCGGGCAATCACCTGTCTTCTAGCCTCGACTGCGATTGCAATCTCTTGGGTGCCGGCGTCGTCCCTGTTCAGCAGGGTCGGGATGATCTCGTATTCGCTTTACCTCGTGCACGTCCCTATCGGCATGAGGTTCGTAAAACTATCCGAGCGGGTGTTCCCCGGCTCCCCATGGCTGGCATCGGCTATTGCGCTTGCCGCGTGTTTCGGCGCGGCTTTGTTGCTCTGGTATTTTGTCGAAGAGTGGGCCAAGAAGCAGTCGAAGAAGATCGACTATGGCAGCAAAGCGCGCCGCGCTGCGCCAGATATCGTAAAAGCGCCCATCTCAGATGCGGAACCACAGGCGCCCTTGCTGCCATCAGAAGGCTAAGGACCGACCTTTATCCCAACAGGTTCGCCAGAGGAACTGAGCAAGGGTCGCCGTAGGACTATGGTTGCGTCGCGAAAGCTTTATAGGTGGAACCGGCTTGAAGCGACAAACCGCAGAATCCCACCCTCAACAAGCGCAACTGCTGACAAGGCATTGCACGACAGCAGCTCACCCAATTTAGCGCCAATGTTCCGATCGCAAGGCGTTCCTGAGCCGACAGCTTTGCAGGTTAGTGAAACGCTCTGGTAGTCTCGGCGCCTCGGCCATCAACCTCAGCCGGAGCGCCTTTTCCGGTCAAATGCCTTTGCAGATGCGACTCGCGCCGCTCTCGAGCGCAGTTCTTCTTTTCGGCGGTTCGAACGAAGCGTCTGGCAGGCGGTCGCGGTCGTTGCGCAAGGTTGCAAACCGTCGCTGTTTGTTGCAAATAATTTGCTGCGGGCGGGCGATCGAGGAGTCATCTAGCGATGAATGTCCAGTCGCGCGTGCATGCCTTTCTTCGCGCAACCCCGCTCCGCTATTGTTTTCACCTCGCAAAAGCTCACCTTGGTGGGTCTCCACAATCCGACGAGAGCGTGATCCTGTCGCGGATCGTTGGTCAAAGCCCGAAAACATTCTTGGAGTTTGGTTTTCATCCCACGGAATACAACTGCATTGGGCTTAGCGACTTCAGGGGTCTGCTCGTCGACGGCGACGCAACGACCGTGCGGTTGGCCCGCTCGCTGCTTCCAAAGCGGATCGAAGTGCGCCAGAGCTTCATCGATCTTGACAACATCAAAAACCTCGCCACGCATTTTCCACAGCTTGGAGTGCTTTCCGTCGACGTCGACGGCAACGACTACTGGTTTCTGCAAGCCCTGCTGCCAGTGCGTCCGGCTGTCATTTGTCGCGGAGTACAATGCCAGTTTCGGTCTCAACCCAATCACCGTGCCCTATGATCTCGCGTTCGACCGCACGGCCAAGCATGACAGCGGCTGGTATCACGGTGCATCGATCACCGCCCTGACCAAGCTATGCAAGACGCACGACTACAAGCTCGTTGCCGTCTCGGCCGCCGGCGCGAACGCGTTCTTCTTACCTGACGCTTCGGACATACCGGAATTAGAGCCTGCCCAGGCCTATCGAGAGAACGTCCTGCGTAACCGCTGGTCTAGAACTACGGCTAAAGACCAATGGGAGCGCATCAAGCATATGCCTTTTATCGAAGCGCCCTGAGATCGAGACGAGAAATGTAGACTGGACGACCGGCTCGACATGCAGTGCGATACGACGGCACGACCCTCGTTGATGAGCGGCAGCGACAGGCATCACTTCACTAGGTCTGCTGGCCGCACCAATGCATCGGCCGGAACGTCGTATCGAACAATTGACCCGGCCGAGATAATAGCCCGATCGCCGATGGTGACACCCTTCATGATCATGGCGCTATTGCCGATCCAGACGTCATCTCCAATCACAATTGGCGACGATCGGATGCCGGGGTCGACGCGCGGGTGACCTTCCTTGAAGATGGCCTGCATTTGCGCAAACCGCTTCCGAGGGTCCATGGGATGCGAGTTGGTATCGTGGATCGCGACCCCCCATGAAACGTGCACCCGCTTGCCGATCTTGATCCCCACCGGATCAGACGACCAAACCGTTGAGCCGGGTCCAAGGTAGAACCAATCGCCGATCTCGATGCGGCCTGCATGGGCGAAGATTTGCAAATGTCCATCCAAATGGCTGTCGGCACCGATCGAAACCCTCGCTCGGTCGCCGTGGATGTTGAAGATTTCCGCCCCTGCACCGAACCGCGTCCGGGGTCCGAGGATCGCATTCTCCCTGGCAGCGCCGGTGGCGATCCATGACCAGAAGAGACGGCGAAAAGCGAGGACGGTCGAGAAGATACGCATCCACCGGTATCTGCCACAAGCGAGCGAAATTTCCAACTAGATCAAGTGCCAAAGAATCCAACCCGCGATAGCGCGCGCAGCTTATCGGCAACGAAGCTGGCGTATCTCTCCCCGCCGACGCTGTTGAGGTGCAATTCGTCCGACATGTAGAGTGTCGAGGTCAGGTACCCGATACCACTGCCGCCGCCGACGTCGATGAAGCCCATCCCCATCATTTCACAGACCTCGCGTTCCCTCCGCATGAACTGGTCGAGAGTGTTCCCCTGACTGTTTGTCCTGAAAAGCCTATGAGTAGCGTGGCCAGGACCACCGCTGTAAGTACCGAGGCATATGATCTTGGCAATAGGGGCTCGGAGGCGCATGGCCTTGAAGGCATCAACCATGGCCCCGGTGAAGCCGGAAGCAAGGGTTTGATCCCCCAGGTCGCCTAGAACTACGTCGGCCGCTCCGAAATTATTCGGACCCGGCTCTAAAGTGATGATCTCGGCATCTACCGGAATAAGGGCAATCTGGTCGTAGATCTTTTGCGACCCATAGTGCCCATTGGTGGCAATTCCCAGGGACCCACCGCTATAGGCAAGATTTGTCGGAACCATGCCGGTCTTCACGGCCAGCGGTCCCCTATAGAACGCCTGGGCTGTGATGCTCGAACCGAGCAGCGTCCATTTCTTGCCGACAAGCGCTGCCCGACCGTCGTCGGCATCCGCGTCAATCGCGCTCGGATCGAGCGCGCCGACATAGCGGATGGTGTTGGCGGCAACCGGCGGCATTCCAGCAGCCTTGATCCAGGCTGCGGACGAAAAATCGCGCGGCGAATTGAGGATGTTCGCGCCCCCGTTGATGCTCAGGCTAGAGCTTTGGAGACCGAGGCCCGACACGCCGTCGCCGACGTAAGGATGGCCACCGGCGGCCGGGAACACGCGATGCTGGACATTGGCGATGCCGGTGCCGTTCGCAGTGCCGGTCACCCGGCAACGATACCAGTTGGCGCCGATCGCCTGCGTCGAAACGGTGCCGAATGCCGCGCCGCTGCCGGAAGCGGTGCCACCTGCAAGATCGAAGGTGCAGTCGAAGGCGCAGGCCCCGTTGGAAAACAGGTTAAGGCGTGTCCTCTCGGCCTTTTGGGCATACACATCCCAAACGAAGGTCTGACCGATCACCCATGCGATGGCCTGATATACAGACGGGCTGCCCGAACCGGATTGCTCGATGATCTTGTCGGCCGTTAGCCGGCCATTGACCAGCACATCGATGACGTCGACCAGCGCCTGCAACTGCGGCACCACCCTGACTTCCGGGACGGTCGCGGCTGCGGCTGTGCAGTTGGTCTTGGTGAAGACGGCGTTCGTCGGGTCGCTGCTCGGAAACAGATTGGTGGTCGTTGACGGAAGCCGCAGGACGATGTTCCGCACGTAAACGCCGGAGGCGCCATCGCCGGTGAAGGGGAACACGCCGGCCGGCGAAAACCGCGTCTGGACGTTGGCAGCGCCGTTCGCAGTCGGCGTGACTACCGCTCTGCATTCGTACTCGCCACCGCCCAGCGCGATCATAGAGAAGCTGGTGAGTGCCGGGCCGGTACCGGTGCAGGTACCGTCCGACAGATCGAAATTGGCGGTATAGACAGCTGGCCCGTTGGAAAGCAGCTGCAGCAGCCGGCGCTCGGATGCCCTGGCGGTCACGACATGCTCGACTACGACGCCAGTCGAGAATGTATAGGTTCGGAAACAGGTCGGCGCGACGGAACCAGTGCCCTCGGTCAGCTTGATNTACGACGCCAGTCGAGAATGTATAGGTTCGGAAACAGGTCGGCGCGACGGAACCAGTGCCCTCGGTCAGCTTGATCGTAGTGACCGCAAGCCCTTCTATGCGCGACAGCGCATCGACGTTCGTCACAATGCTGGCCGTCGATGAACGAACTCCTATGTCGGTTGCAACCGGCCCGGCGTCGACTCGGAATAGGCCAAGCAAGCCGGCGCTGACCTCCGTCCAGAAATACTCGCCGACATCGACATTCCTGCCCATTACCGCCACCGCCGCGGCGCCGGCCAGCCCCGCCGACGCCCCGAAGCTGAACGTCGGCGCCACCGTGTAGGAGCCCGGCGCCGTGATCAGTATCTGCGTCAGCGCCCCGCCCGCCACCACGAAGCGGCCGGCCGCGCCCGAACCGGTGCCGCCGGCAAACGCCAGGTCGAACGTGCCATTGGCGCCGCCCGAGCCTGCCGTGATCGCACCGTTGCCGGCGACGCCGAAGCCGATTGCCGCCGCAGTCGTCGGGAAAATGCCTTTGCCGTAGAGCGAAGCGTCGCGTGCGGCCTGGGCGCTGACGACGGCCGCCGCGGCGGCGACGGCATCGGAATTGGTGGCAGCCCGGTCGGCTGTGGTTTGGCCGGCATTCGCGGCGGAAGCGGCGGCACTGGCGGATGCCTGGCCGGCGCTGGCTGCGGCAGCATCCTTCAGGGCCTGGGTTTCATCGCGCAGCGCTTCGACCTCTTCGACCACGTCGGCGATGTCGGGCGGAACGGATGCGGCGATGGTGATGGCATCGGCGCCGACGGCCGGCTCGTCGGCCGTGAATTCGAACACGCGGTCGGCATTGACCGACCCGATCTGGGTGTGAACGGTCGTGCCCTTCTGCAGGGTGCGCGTCGTGCGGGCGTCGGCGGCACGGAACCATTCGCCTGCGCTCGCCGTGTAGATGCCGTTCTGCGTCGGGTCGGCCTGGTCCTTGACCAGCACGCGGTCGCCGATTTCGGCCGGCACGCCATCGATGGCCTGCAGGCCATGCAGGAGGATGTCGGCCGTGGTTGCGAGGCGCACGGGCTCGCGTTCGCCGGTCAGGAGACGAACGGCGGCAGTTGCAGGTCGGGACATGAGGGCTTGCTCCATAAAAAAAGCCCCGCATGAGCGAGGCTGGAAGGGGGTTCGGTGCTGGCGGTGGGAAATCTAAGCTGCGCGGCCGGACACCGCGTTATCCGGCGCGGCCGGTGTATTCACGGACAATTTTGCGGACAGCGAGCAACGCGGTCCAGGGCTATAGCGATCCGCCAATGAGCCTTCTTGTGCCGCCGATCGCCGCCAGCCCGCAGGCCATGCCGGCGCAGTCGGCGACCCAGTCGAGGATATCCATGTCGCGCGCGATCAGCTGCGCGCCCTGAAGCAGCTCGATCGCCGCGCCGGTAATGGCGAGGAGCACGACCAGCCTCGTCTTGTGTTCCGGCTAGCCGAGGCTTCCGAGCGCCGCCAGCGCAGCGAACGCCGCGGCGTGGTTGAGCTTGTCATGGTGGAAGGTGAAGCCCATGTCCAGCTCCTGCAGGAACCGCACCGGCGAAAGCGCGAGCAGGAGGACAGCGGCCAAGGTAAGCAGAAAAGCGATCCTTGCCATGGTCGCAAAAGAGTCGTAACGGAAGCACATTCTCATCAAGGAACTTGAGACGGCTACCCACATTTCGGCGTTGGCTGGGCTAGCCGGCACATCGACCGGGATTAGATCCGCCACCGGGTCCCCCCGTCGCGCAGCTTCGACCCACTCTTCCATGGCGCCGATATATCCATCCAGCGCCTCGTATGGAGTCTTGGCGTCCTCACAAGTCAGGTATGTCGGAGGCACATCGCCTACGATCACCCATACCCACGGATCCACTTCCGGCCTGCCAGGTACAATCTCGAAAAGGAAAATATATATTATGCCGTCGGCCCATACCCAAGATATTCTCCCTTGATGTCTGAAACCAGTCATAAAACTCAAGATATTTTCGGGCTTCCAGACGTGCAGCATCAAGCTCTTCATCGCCTGTGCTTTTGTCAGCCGACGGCAAGCGGGTGACGCTAGTCAAGTCGGGTTTGACGTCGCTATAATTTCGCTCGACCACTTGTGTTCCCTTTCATTTCTTGCTTGAGCCATCTTCTTCTTGCCCAGCGAGCATAGTCTCCTGCATCGCTATGGTGTTTAATATGATCTGCTCTCGCACGATGCGTGCCCTCGGTCGGCCAGCGCTTTCTCGTGAGACACATCCATATTCAGCGCTGCACAGGCTTGTCGCGAGTGCGCTGCACGGCTCTACCGGAATGGGCTCGCAAAGCTCAACGCTGCTCATGCCAAATGTCGAACGGCTTGATGGTAGCTGAAGGGAGACCTCGTTCATCAAACACATCGAAGACTCGCTCTGATAAGACGAGGTCAAGGTTCTTGGCGATGCCGAAGTCATCGTGACCCGCCTTCCCGCTCACCTTCAGCCACACGAAAGATGGAAGCTCTACCTCGGGCTGCTGTTCGCGAAAATCTTCGGACGTTATGACTTCAACAGGGGCGAATGCCGCTCCGGTGAAGCCGATTTCTGACAATGCGTGCGCGGCCTCTTCCGTCACGAGGAAACATGGAAAGCTTGTTATAAGAACATCACCGATCCATCCCTCCATCTGGTACACAAGCTTGCTCACGATAGGAGGGTGGACACTGGTATCCATGACAGTGCCGTCGCCCAATCCGCCGGCCACATCGGGCAGAATGTCAAAGTATCTCATCAGTCACCTATTGGTAGATAGAACAAATGTCCATACTTCTTGTCGATTTCAGTAACATAGTCAAGGACCTTCTGGCGAGTAGCATGAGGGTTTTTCTTATAGAAATATTCCCACTCGTTCCGAATGACCTTCTGGTGCAAATTTATGTCGAACTCGTTCCGGATTCCACGAAGATTCTCGATTGAATGCAGCTCTTGCTCTGCAAAAAGCCCTATATAGTCGCTTTTGTTGAGACTAGGATTCGCGTCGAAAAAGGTTTTTCGATAGTCCTTGGATGGAGCCCACCCAACCTTCGCCCCGGCATGTTTAACTTTGGACGTATCCCTAGCAAGCATCGCACCTAGTAACGCGGTATCAAAGGCACTATCGGACATTTCACCGGCTCGCGTCTTCCGGCGTGGGATTGGTGGCGAGACCGAGCGCGCAAGCGCTTGCTGGTGCCTAAGGGTTTCGGCATCGACCCCACGAACAAGTGCCTCGCCGCCTTCGACTAGGTCAGTCGGCCGCCTCGAAAATATTGAGAGTTTCTCTACCCAGGGCTTGGCAATCTTCGCCGCGGCGCGTTCCAGGGCCACCACCGCCAACCTATCGCCAGGAATTGCGCCCGCGGCATTGAGCAGTGTTTGGTCGTAGTTGCCTTCCAGCGCTGCATTTCCAGCCTTCTCCAGTGCAAATGACGTCCCCAACGGCGTGAAGTCGGCCACCGAGATGCTGTCTTCGCCAAGCCCATCGGAGCCCACGAGTTTTTGCGCGAGAAGACGCCATAGGCTCCCCCGCTCACTGTCGCCGGCTATCAATCTCCCGAGCCACTCTTGATTCGTCGGTAAGTAGTTGGTGAGTTCCGCGTTTGATACCGATCGTCCTGGCTCGACAGTGTTGGCTAAATCGAGCAGCATCATCGGGTCGACTACAGCTGCCCGGACCGACCTGTCCGCGATGCTGTTGTCCGTTTGGGACGCGCTGGTCTGAAACAGGTGGCTCAGCACCGCTTCGCGCGCGGCTTGATTCGGTAGCGCGGCGAACACATTGCGCAGCTCTGCGGTCTGGTGTTGCGGCTGGGCCTTGAGTCTGCCGACAATGTCCTCAGCGACAGAGTTGGGTAGCGGCTGGGCGGTCTCAAAACCCAACTGTTGCTGGGCGGCGATGGAGCCAATGATCGCCGCCCGATAGTCTCCCGGCTTCGACAGGTTGCTCCAGGCCGCATCAAGGTTCGCGAATGCCTCGCGGACATAGCCGCCCGGATCGGCCTGCCTGGCCTTGAACGTCAGGTCCGCGGCGGCGGCGATAGCGTCATGGCGTGCCTTGTCCACTTCCGGCGTTGAACTATCTGCGGTGGGGTCGGCGTCCTTGACCATGGCCCGCACGGCGTTATTCGACAGGTCGCGCATGCCGTGGAATTGGCGATTAACCTCAACGGTCCTGTTGAACGCCTCGAAGCGCCCGGCGCCTTCGGTAGCGCCATAGAGAGCGACGAATTGTTCCGGCGTTGGGATCGGGCCGGAATAGGTTCCACTGTCCCTGATGTCGGCCGGCGCATTCTGCTCGGCCAGGATAATGTTTGTGCGTTTTTCGACTTGCCGCATCGCGTCGGCGGCTCGGGCCTGCTGGACCAACCCTGGCCGCTCTTCGGGGGCAATGTCGTCCCCAAAGGCCTGCGCCGACCTTTCGTCCGGCGTAAGCTTGCCTACCCGGTCACGGAGCGAAGCCGGTGCGGCAGTTCCATCCGCCGGAGGCCCACTCACAGCCTCGACGGTATCGTCCTTGGTCTTGCCGTCCGTTGCGGCCAACACCGCCCCCAGCATCTCGGCAGCGCGCTTCGGATCCTGGGCGATCATCGCCTGGGCAAGCGCCTTTGCCGTGTTGCTGCGCCAGGCAGCCTCAGCCGCCTGCCGGGCCACCGGGTTGCCCATCTTGCCGATCAGTTCGAGCCCGCTCTGCCTGATCGCCTCGAACGTTTCGCTGTCGTCCGGGTCGCCCTGCGCGATGGCGCTTGTGTAACCGTCCTCGACCTTGGTCCACTCGGCCTGCTCGTAGTTCTGGCGCCGCGCGTGCTGCTGCGCGGCCATGCGCGCCGAGCCGGCGAGCCGCAACGCCTGCTTTTGCGCGAGGAAATTGGCGCGTTCGCCCTCCGGCACTTTCGCCGCCGTGTCGTCGAAGATCTGGTCGAACAGGCCGGGCTTGACGACGCCGTCGCTGCGCGGATCGAGCTGGCCATACATGAAGTCGTGCAGGCCGCCGCCGTCGGCCGGCGCGGTCTGCACCGCCACGGCCTCGGCGTGCGCGATGCGTGCGTTCAGCTCGCGGCCGATAATGTCGGCGTCGAACGCATCCTGCTGCTGCTTCTGCTGCCGGAAGCGTTCGGCCACCGCCGAGAGCTCGTCGCCAAAGCCTTGCATGGCGGCGCCCACCGGCGAGCCGTTGGGATAGGAGGCCACAGTGTCAGTATCGAGCCGGCGCTGGGCAAGCTGGAGCGGGATGGTGGCCATCAGTAGAGGCCTCCGCCCGGCGCCGGCGGGAAGGCGCTTCTGCCGAACGTCACCGCCTTGGCCGGGTCGTAGAGGCCGGCAATGCCCGATACGAGGTTGCCGCCTGCCTTGAAGATCGAGGCGCCCACCGCCTGCCTGCCGGAAAAGCGCGCGATCGCCGCCTGCGTGCCGAGACCGTTCTGGCGCAGCTGCGAGCCGTACTGGATCGCCTTGAGGTCGAGCTGGCCCTGCCTGGCATTGGCGGCCAGCACCTCGGTCGGCGATCCCGCCATGGCGACGCCCGAAGCGCCGGCCTGGGCACGCGCCTGCGCCTGCAGCAGGTCCTGCTTATGGCGCTCCTGGCCCTGCTCGAAGGCCGAGCTTTGAGCGTCGGCCCGCGCCTGCTGTTCATAGGCTTTGGCCTGGTAGTCGGCCATCTGCCTGGACTGCTGGCCTTCCGCCAGCGCGCCGCCGACCGAAAGCGCCGTGCCGATAAGAGCTAGTGTGCACATGGTCAGCCTCGTTCGCCGGCGGGAATGAATTTGCTTTTGATGCCGTCGACGGGCGCGCCGATCGAAGGGCGCCGGTCGAGCACGCCGCCGGGACTGAGGAAGGACAAAAGCAGCCGGTCGGCCTGGATCGCCGGGCGGCTGAGCCGCGTGGGTGCTGTGGCCCGCGGGCCGGCCATGGCTGTGCGCCGGATGGTGGTCAGGTTGACTTTGACCCCGGCGGCGCCGTCGGACACGCCGTTGGCGGCGGTGACGGCGCGGCTCAAGGCATCGGCCGCGAACAGCTCCTGGCGCAGTTGCTCGATCAGCCAGTGGACCGTGCGCCAGCGCTCGCCGAGCGCCTCGGCGTTTGTCCTGACCTCGTCGCCGTGCGGCGGCGTGTCAGCGCAGGGTTCGGCGGGGGGTTCGTCCAGGGGGGCGCCAACGCGGCGCTCGTCCGCGTCCTCGATAGTTTTCTCGATCAGCGCAATTTCAGCGGTGCAGTCGTCCAATGCGGCACGCGCCGCCGTCAAATTGCCGGCGCCGAAGATCGCGTGAAACTTTTCCGTTTCCAGCTCGCCCTTGCGGGCGATCGCATTGTTGAGGTCGGTGTCGAGCAAGGCGATGACGGCGGCAAAATCGGCAGCCGTCCGCGCCCTGCCGAGGTCTTCGGCATGGGGGAGTTGGGTCACGGGTGGTTCCTTCTTGAGGGAGGACATCGCAGCTGCCAATCTCCCCCCTTGTGGGGGAGATGCGCGGCAGGGCAGAGGGGGGCGCGAAGGATCGCGGCGGCTTTAGCTAACTGCGGTCAGGCCAGAATGGATAAGGACGTAATTACGATTGGTCGGCGGGACAGCGCCCCCCTCTGTCCTGCCGGACATCTCCCCCGCAAGGGCAGGGCTATCGCATATGAGTGATGGCATTGATGAGATAGTCGTCGTTCCAGGCGCATTTCTTGATGCGATGGCTGATGGGAAGATCGGAAGAGCACACGTCT
>NZ_AYVY01000053.1 GCF_000503055.1 Mesorhizobium sp. LSHC420B00
AACTGCTCAACGAGACACTGTTTACCTCGCTGGCTCAGGCACGCGTAGCCATCGCCCTGTGGCACGCCGACTACAACACCGCGCGGCCGCACTCCCAAATCGCCTGGCAGACACCGGCCGAGTTCGCCAGCACCTTCAACCCGCGACGGTCGCTCGCGCTGCGCTATGCCAAAGGCTCCGCGCCAGCGCCCGTCGCTTCACCCGCCCAGCAGGGCACAACCCACGCCGGAAACGAACTCAAAACTGGATAGAAACTGGGGGCAACGTCAGTGCCGCTGCCCGAAGACGTTTGAAGGTTAGCCTGAAATAGTTGGGACTTGCGGACGTCCGGTAGCGGCGTCCCCGTAGCGACGATTTGATCTGTTACGGCCTGTGGTGTGACGCGGCGAGTGCCTGATTGAGGTGCGTGGGTATTGCCGGCAGTTGCTGCAATTTCCGGCTCTCCTTCAGCGTCCAGGACGACGATTGCTCCCTGACGCATCTGCAGAAACGAAGGGAGGATGTTCACGACATTGGCGAGCGTAATCTCCAGCTCGCTGGGGGCGGTCAGCACCTTCGATATCTCGTAGAGTCCCCTGAGCGCGATATCTGCTTGGGGCATGCTTTTGATGGGCGGTTCAGGGCGGGTATCCCGAGGTCCTACCTCGTCGACCCGATCTTGCGGTACGTGAGCCATGGAAACACCTCAGGGGTTGTCGTCCAGAGTGCTCTTCCTTTTGAATCTGAATTCTGAAAGCACAGTATTCACGAGCCTCTCTTGTTGCGAGGCGATTCCAGCAAAGATAGGCTTGGCGTTGGTCGCGACCTCAGGTGTACCAAGATTGACCCTGTTGATACGGTGCGTGCCTCGGTCATCCGAATTTGAAGAGGACTCCGAAGCCGCCGCGTGGATAGTTCCACTCGATCTCGCCATTGGTCTCGCACAAAATCCGGCAGGTACCGCACTCCATGCAGCCGTCGGCGGTGATCTCCACTTGACCTTTGTCGTTCAACTCATAGCATTTCGCCGGGCAGACGTGGGTCAGCGCGAGCAAGTTCGCGCTTGGCGTCTCGTGCGGTAGCACTTTGATATGCGGACGGCCGGAATCCACCAAGTAGCGGTTCTGGTAAAGCTTGTCCTCGACACGTGACTTCGTCACTGCGATCGTCATTTCGTCTCCCCTCAGCGCCACGCCAATGCAAGGCGGACCGCGTCGCTGACCAGCCCCCAGCGCGAGCGCGCCTTGATGAAGGCCGCCGTCGTAGCCTTTTCCTTCTCGATCTTCGGCGTCCCGTCGACACGCATGAAGTTCTGCGCGGCTTGCGACATCAACCGCGGATAGGTCGTGAAATAATTGCAGGAATTGGTGTGGAGCAAGGCCGGCATGTCTTTGTATTTCCTTAGGTCCTTGACCACGAAGGACTTGTCCAGCATGGCTTTGTAAAGGGCGAGATTCCGTTTGGTCATAGGACCGTTGCGGCTCTTGACCTCGACGATTGCCTCAGCCGCGATGCGGCCGGAGGTCATGGCGAGGTTCGAACCCTCGCGGTGAATGGCGTTGTTCAGTTGCGCGGCATCGCCGACCACGACCCAGCCGTCGCCAAAGAGCTGCGGAATAGCCTTGTAGCCGCCTTCGGGAATGAGATGCGCGGAGTATTCTTTCACTTCCGAGCCGGCGATCAGCGGCCGGATCGAAGGATGGCTTTTTAAGGCGTCGAGGAGGACGTAAGGGCTCTCGACCATCGCGGCGAAATCGGAGACGAGGCAGCCAATGCCCAGTGAGATCGACTCCTTGTTGGTGTAGAGGAAGCCGAGCCCGGCCATGCTGCGGGAGGTCGTGCCCACCGCCTCTATCACGCAGCCTTCATCGCCCTTGAGGCCGAACCGCTGCTCAATGACCTCTTCGGGCAGGAAATGCATTTCCTTGACGGCGAGCGCCACGGTTTGCGGCTTCGGCATCTCGCGCAGGCCGGCCCGCGTGCCAAGCAGTCCGCAGACACCTTCTGCGAGAACGACCACGTCCGCGTAGATGGCTCCGCCGGCCCGGTCTGTGCGGACGCCGATCACCCTGCCCTTGGCGTCACGGATGAGTTCCGTCACGGTCGTCTCGCACAGAACCGTCGCGCCGGCCTCGCGCACCTTACGCGAAAACCATTTATCGAACTGGGCACGGATGATCGTGTAGCGGTTGGGCTTCGCCTCATTGAAGTCGTCCGATCGATAGTGAATCCCGGTGTGGGACGTGTCGTCCATCACCCAAAGCCGCTGTTCAACCAAATGCCGCTCGAGAGGCGCATCGTCCCGGAAATCAGGGATGATCTTCTCCAGCATGTTCGCGTACATGATGGCACCCTGGACATTCTTGGAGCCCGGGTATTCACCCCGCTCCAACTGCAGCACCGTCAGGCCGTGGCTGGCCAGGGTGTAAGCAGCTGCGTTTCCGGACATGCCGGCACCAATAACAATGGCGTCGAATTTTTCCTCGATCATGTCCATCTCTTAGCTCGCAAGCTTATCGCGACTGTGGGGCGACAGCCGCCGGGTGAAGGCTTCCGTCAGTGCGGGCAGGAAGCGGATCGCGTCGGTGACGATCCCGAGGTGAGCGAAATCGAAAATCGGCGCGTTCGGGTCGGTGTTGATGGCCACGATGAGATCCGCCCCCTCGACGCCAACCCGATGCTGGACGGCGCCGGAAATCCCGGCCGCTATGTAAAGCTTCGGCCGGATGGTCTTGCCAGTTTGGCCGATCTGCCGATCAGCCGACATCCAGCTCTTCTGGACCAACGGGCGCGAACAGCCATGCTCGGCGCCAATTGCTCGCGCGAGATTCTTCACAAGCTGCAGGTTCTCCGCCGCGCCTAGACCGAGGCCTCCCGCAACCACGACGTCGGCATAGGCAAGATTTGACTTTGTCGACTGACTATCCGGCAGGAAACCGAGGACTTTGGTAACGATCTCGTCCTCCGCTACCGACAGCTTGTGCCGGATGACACGGCCGACCGGTTTATCCGCCCGCTGCGGCATGGGCATGACCCTCGGTCGCACTGTCGCCATCTGCGGGCGGAAATTGAGCGTATAGATCGTGCACAACAAGGAACCGCCGAAAGTCGGACGGGTCGCCGCCAGCGAACCGTCGGCATCCACATCGAGTTCGGTGCAGTCGGCCGTCAGCCCTGTCTGCAAGGTCGTCGCCACGGAACCGGCAAGATCCCTGCCAAGTGTGGTGGCACCGAGAAGAAGGATCTCAGGTTTGTGGGTATCAACCAGATCCGTCATCGCCTTGGTGAAAGGCTCGTTCCGATAGTCGGCGAGCAGCGGCGCCTCGACGATGTAGACAAGGTCGGCGCCATAAGCGAAGGCTTCGGCAACGGCGTTCCCCATGGCCTCTCCCGGCGGTCCAAGCACGACGCCCGCAAGCTGGACCTGAAGCTTGTCGGCTAACTTGCGGCCTTCACCGAGCAGTTCGAATGATATGGGATGGACCTGGCCGCGTTCGAGCTCGATGAAAACCCAGACGTGCCGGTAGTCCTTGAAATGCGCGGGCAGCTCCTTCTTTATGCCGGCCCGGCCGGCGGCAGGGCGAGGGGTTTCTCGGTTCGCGCTCGACATCGTCTGCTCCTTGCCGTCACGCGCCGCCGTTGAAGGCGAGCTCATGTTCCAGCGCCGGCTGGCGCGTGAAGATTGCGGTGATGAGTTCGTCAGCGACATCGCGCAAGGCCATCTCGGCGGTGTCGATTTGTGCCGCCTTTTCCGCCCGCGCAGGAGGGGCGAAAACGCGCTTAACGACCGTCGGTGAACCGCGCAGGCCGCATTTGGTGAGATCCTCAATGCCGGCGTCGGCCGCAGTCCATTTCAAGACCTGGCTGCGCGCGGCGCATAGGGCGTCCTGGATCGAGCCCCGGCGGATCTCGTTTGTGCCTTCCAGCATCGTGATGAGGCAAGGAAGCCTGCTCTTCAGCATCTGCGTGCCGCCTTCGGAGCGGCGCTCGACCTTGATCTCGCGCGCAGCAAGGTCAATAGAGGCGATCTTCGCGACATAAGTGAGCTGCAGGAGATCGAGGCGCTTGGCGATGCCGGGTCCGACCTGGGCGGTGTCGCCATCGATCGTCTGCTTGCCGGTGAAGACGAGGTCTGGCGTGCCGAACGTCTCGCCAACCTTCGCGATTGCCTGGGATAGTGCGAATGATGTCGCAAGTGTGTCGGAGCCGGCAAAATAGCGGTCGGTCAAGAGCACCGCGCGATCGGCGCCGTAACCGAGCGCCTTGCGCAGCGCGTCCTCTGCCATGGGCGGCCCCATGGTGAGCACTGTGACCTCGCCACCATAGGCGTCGCGCAGTCTGAGGGCTTCTTCGAGGGCGAACAGGTCGTACGGGTTGATGATGGTCGGAACACCCTGGCGCATGATCGTGTTCGTCACCGGATGGACCCGTATCTGTGCCGAGTCCGGCACCTGCTTGATGCAGATTACGATGTGCATTGGCGGTTTCTCGAGGCTCCTGTCCGGATGCGGGCTTGGCGGTTCATCTCCTTGGTTTGCATCATTCGTGCCAACTGTTTTGCGTGTCCTCTATTGCTAGAACTTCGGTTGGTTGCTTCTGAGGACGCCGTGGTGATGACCGGATTTGTCGGCTTCTCGACATTGTCGCGTCGCACCCGTGTCGCGGTCATTCCTGTCCGAACCGCTTCAGTACGGAGTCGAACGGGACAAAGGTGCGGCCCGGCGTGGCAGCTTTGTTCGGGTCGTGGTCTTTGAGCACCTTGAAGACCCGATGCGTGAGCGGCGAGGAAATCGCGAAGTCCTCGTAAGCGCGTTCGAGCGTCGCGCGCACCCGCGCGGCAATCACCTGGTCGGGCAGACCGGAGAAATCTTCTTCGGCAAGGTATTGGCCCACGCGCTTCATGATATGGAGCCGCGAGACATTCAGCACCTTCGGGTCATAGGAGACGCCAAGGACTGCGAAGAACTCCTCCGCAGCCGACAGGCGCTTCAGTCGTGCGAGGATGTCGGTGACATCGATGGGGCGGCTGTCAGCGGAACAATTCATTGCATTCTCCCTGGTCGGAAAACTGTGGTGTCGGTGCGCTCGCGCACGGCTGACCTGGACCCGCACAGCTCCGCGAGGGATGCCTCGCTGCACATTCCATCGTAGAGCTCGACCAGTTGAGTTACAGTGACGGTCGATTTGGTCTTGGCCGCCTCGCGCCGGACGCGGGCCACAATCGCGGCTGCCAGATCCGGGTCGAGATCGCGACCGCTTTCGCTCAGCACATGGGCAATCGCAGTGGCGCCGGAATGCTTGCCGATGACGATACGCCAGCAGCGGCCCACGAGAGCCGGATCGAGCCCCTGATAAGTACGCGAGTCGTTCAGCCCTGCGACGTGAATGCCGGATTCGTGGGTGAAAACATCGGCGCCGACGACCGGCTTAATGGCCGCGGTCTGCCGGCGGGCGGCCCAAGCCACCTGGGCGGCGAGGTCGGGCAATGCGGTCAACTCGATGCCGGTGTCCGCGCCGTCGAGGACCGCTATCGCGGCGGCCACCTCCTCGAGCGCGGCATTGCCCGCACGCTCGCCGAGCCCCAGGACAGTGACGGAGGCATGCCGCGCGCCTGCGCGGATCACGGCCAGCGTGTTGGCGGCAGCAAGTCCTAGATCGTTGTGCGCATGAAATTCAAGGTCGATTGGAGACTGCGACACGAGCTGGGCGACAAGTTCGAAGGCCGAAAAGGGGTCCAGAACGCCAACTGTGTCGGTTAGCCTGACGCGGCTTGCGCCGGCGCGTACAGCCGTCTCGATGACGCGGGCGAGATGATCCCGATCGGCCCGCGAGGCATCCTCGCAGCCCACCGCGACGAAGAAGCCGGCGGCGGCTGCGCGCCTGACCATATGCTCGATGACCTGGAGCGCTCTCGCTTTGTCGAGCCCGAGCTTGGCCGAAAGTTGGATGTCCGACGAAGGCAGCGACAGATTGACGGCCTGGACGCCGCTCTCGATCGCTGCATCGAGATCCAGCGACGTCATCCGGCACCAGGCCATGAGCCGAACCGGGAGACGCCGCGCGACCACGGCGCGAATTGTTTCGATCTCGTCGGCGCCCATGACCGGCGTGCCGATCTCGATTTCTGCGACGCCGGCCGCCGCAAGAGATTGGGCTATCTCCAGCTTTTCCGTCGTCGTAAAGGTGATGCCTGGTGCCTGCTCGCCATCGCGCAAGGTCGTATCGTTGAGAAAGACCTGACGGCTCATGAGCGACTACCGGTTCTTCCGGCGCGGGAGCATAGACCGAATTGAAGGTCTTCGGCACTTCGCTTGCCCGGCCCGGAATTGCGAACGCCACGCAGCCTCTCCACGATTGCGGGCATGACCTCGAGCACCCGGTCGACGTCCGCTTCGCCGTTGTCGCGCGCGAAGGAAAAGCGGACTGCCCCATGTGGCATGGTCATCGCCCTCAAGACATGGCTCGGCTCCAGGGAGCCGGAGCTGCAGGCGGAGCCGGCCGAACAGGCGATACCCACGCGGCTGAGGAGAATTTGGATTGCATCCCCTTGGATAGATTCGAAGGCGATGTTTGCGGTGTTAGGCAACCTCTCCAGCGTGTCGCCAGTGACAAAGGTGTTCGGGATGCGCTGGAGAACCCCGTTCTCAAGGCGATCGCGGAGCGACTTTACCCGTGTGCTCTCGTCGTCCATGAATTTCGAGGCGAGTTCGGCCGCCATGCCGAGCCCGACTATGCCGGGCGTATTTTCGGTGCCCGCACGCCGATCGTACTCTTGGTGCCCTCCCTTGATCAGCGCGTAGAAGTTGACGCCACGTTTTACGAAAAGCGCGCCGATCCCTTTCGGCCCGTGCAGCTTGTGGCCGGAGAGCGACAGCATGTCGATTGCGGTCGACTTCAGGTCCATCGGAAGCTTGCCGACCGCCTGCACAGCATCGGTATGGAAAAGGGCGCCCACTTCCTTGGCCAACTCGGCAAGCCTGGCCACGGGGAAGATCACACCAGTCTCGTTGTTCGCCCACATTATCGAGACGATTGCCACCTGTGGGGTGAGGGCAGCCATATAGGCGTCGAGGTCGAGCCGGCCACGGCAATCCACTGAGATCCTGTGCACTTTGACGCGGCGGGTGTTCTCAAGATGCGCGCAGAGCGTCAGCACGGCGGGATGCTCGACCGCGGACGTCACGATCTCGGTTCGGTTAGGGGCCGCCTCGAGCGCCGAAAGAAGCGCGGCATTGTCGCTTTCTGTCCCACCCGAGGTGAAGGTGATCTCATCGTCGAACTCCGCGCCGATCAGCGCTTGCAACTGCCTCCGCGCCTTTCTCACCGCCGCACTGACTGAGCCGCCAAAAGCGTGCGCCGACGAAGGGTTGCCGAATTGATCCGTAAAGAACGGCAACATCGCTTGCACGACCTCAGGATCGACCCGTGTGGTTGCGTTGTTGTCGAGATAGACAGGCTTCATAGGTGCGATCCTCAGTTGATCAGAATGACGCGAGCGCGAGACCGCCTCATTGAGCCTCTGGCGCATGCGGTTGATGATGATGGTCCCGAACCGGCAGCCGGCGCAGACGCCCGACAGTTTGAAGTAGACGGATCGGCGTCGACATGGACAAGTTCGCAGTCGCCGCCGTCAGCCCGCAGGTAAGGACGCCCGAACGCGACAACGTTATTGATAAGCCGAATTTGGCGCAGCGGCGCGATTTGACGGCCAGCAGCTCGGGTGCCACCAGGAACCGAACTGTTTCGGGAGGCGACGTTCTTTGCATCCTACCGGAAGCGATTGCCTGTCCCAAGATCGGCTTCGACCTTGCCTTGTTCTTGAGGACGGGGACATCTGTTGTGCTGGCCATATAAGCCTCCTCTGCCGCAATGAGTCCATCGGCGGCAATCGCTTCATGGACCCGCGCAGGCGCTTCGGGCGATCAACTAAAGGACTTGCCGCAGCCGCACTTCTCGCGCGCGTTGGGGTTGTCGAAGACAAAGCCGGAAGATTCGAGCCCGGTGACGAAGTCGACGGTCATACCGGCGACATGGGGTTGGGAGCCCGCGTCCACGAACAGCTTGATCCCATCTGTCTCAGTGATCGCGTCGCCCTCGCGCGACACGCTCTCCAGGCCCATTAAGTATTTGAAGCCGGCGCAGCCGCCGGCCTGGACCATGATGCGAAAGCCTTCCGCCGGCTCGCTGGCGCGGGAAAGCGCAGTCTTGACGGCGGCAACAGCGTTGTCGGTGAGCGTAATCATGGCTCCATTCTCCTGCTTGCGCATCACGTTGCATGCACCGTGCCAAAGCAAAAAACCGTTTCAACACAGCGCGACATCTCTGACACTGCTGTGGTTCTGGTGAGCCGGCTGGGAAGGTGTCGGCCAACCGACACGTACTGTCGGGTTTGTCGAGTCCGCCACACGGGGTGTTAGGGCTGAGTTCTTGGCTGAACTCACATTAAACCAATGACCATCGTACAAAAGACTTCTTCTGAGCTTGCTTCGGCGCAATTGGCACGGTTTTTGAAGCTCCACTGGCGAGGCGGCAAGAGACTGCCGATCCACAATCGTGTCGTGGGTGCACTCGCGATCGATGGGGCGAAGCAAGGGAGCAACATGTCAGGACTGGGTCAGACACGCTTTGTTTGGCGAAGCAGCGCCGCCCGTGGCATCCGAATGACCGATTGGCCGATTGCGACAACACCCACAATCGCTCACCACCGCCCGGTGGCCACCGACCGGCTCGATGTGATTCCATCGGCATGTGCCTGCTCGTGTCACTCGGGTCTCGCCGCTCCGATAGCACCCCCGGTTTTCGCGCGGGTGCGACGACGTGCGCACGCTGTCCAGCGACACTTTGTTCACGGGCCAGCAGCGATCAGGGTCGAGCATTACGGCGCGCCCTATCGGCTGAAGATTCACCGGCAGGGCAGCTGATCCTCACACGTAGGTGGAAGCAGGGGTAAGACATGGACCAGCGCGAGAAACCGTCGCCGGACGAAATCCGGCGGGCGTGGGAAGACAATCCGAAGATACGCGAGCACGATCTCGCCGCCCAACTGGGCGTTTCGGAAGCGGAACTGGTCGCGGCGCATTGCGGTCACGGATCGGTGCGCATCGAGCCGCGCGTCAGTGATCTGCTGACCGGCCTCGAAGCGGTCGGCGAGGTGATGGCGCTGACCCGCAATGATAGTGCCGTGCACGAAAAGATCGGCGTCTACGACAAAGTGGTCACCGGCAACCAGCATGCCATGGTGCTCGGCGACGACATCGACCTGCGCATCTTCCCGAAAGTGTGGGCGTATGGCTTCGCCGTCGAGAAGCGCGATGGCGACCACATCCGCCGCAGCCTGCAATTCTTTGATGCCACCGGCGAGGCGGTGCACAAGGTGCATCTCAGGCCCGCCTCAAACCTCTACGCCTATCAGAAGCTGGTGGCAGAGCTCGAATCCTCGGACCAGGAGCCGATCATATCGGTCAAGGCGAGCGGTGCGGGCGATAACGCAGTGAGTCCGGACCAAGCCGCCACGGTCGAGGACCTACGCGAGCACTGGAGTCGGCTGAGCGACGTGCATCAGTTCTACGATATGTTGAAGACACTCAAGCTCAGCCGCTGCCAGGCGATGCGTATGGCCGGCGAGGACTACGCCTGGCTGCTCGACAATGATGCCGTTGGCACCCTGTTCCAACACGCGGCCGAAGACGAGATGCCGATCATGTGCTTTGTCGGCAATCGTGGCTGCGTCCAGATCCATTCCGGCCCGATCAAGTCGGTCAAGCAGATCGGGCCGCGGATCAATGTGCTCGACGAAACCTTCCACCTGCATCTTAGGACCCATCACATCCGCGAGGTCTGGGCCGTGCGCAAGCCGACGAGAGACGGTCACGTCACGTCTCTCGAAGCCTATGGCGCCGACGGCAAGATGATCATCCAGTTCTTCGGCACGCGCAAGGAAGGCGAACGCGAGCGTGGCGACTGGCGGTTCCTTGCCGAGAACCTGCCACGCATTCCCGGTCCGACCGCTGCATGAGGTAAGATCCAATGCACGTTGTTTTCCGTTTTCGCTCGGCGCTTGCGCCGGTGCTCTTCGTTCTGCTGGCCGTCGCTTTGCCTGCCGAGGCCTATGAGGGCGTAGCTGTCCTTTACGATCTGTCACGTACGATCTGTCACGGATCGCTCGATAGGCGGCTCGATCACCGAGAATCGTCTACGCGCTTAGAGGAAAGTCATCTCGTCGCTCGCAAGTCGACGAGCTACTACCCGAAAGCCGCGCTGAAGGTGCCCGATGTCGGCTACATGCGTCAGCTGTCGGCGCAGGGTGTTCTGTCGGTCAGTCCGTCCAACATTCGGGCCTTGCATGGCAAGGCGCGAAGGAAGCGGTCGATGTGTTGACGAAATCGAACGGGCCCTTCATCGAGCTGCCCGGGCACCACCGCCATAAAGGGGTCCTTGAATGATGCGCGTCGTCTCCAGGCGCTCGGCGTCGATGCCAAAGGCCGAAAAGTTGGCGCTCGAGATGGATGCAAAGCTGAAGGCAGCCGAAAAGCAGACCGCAGCAATCAAGGAACGCAAGCGCATCCTGTTCCTGCTGTCGGGGCAAGACGGCAAGATCTTTGCCGCGAGCAGCGACACAGCAGGCGACGGCAGCATCAAGCTGTCAATGCGGTCGAGTGTTTCTCCGGCTACAGCAGATGTCCGAGGAGGCGATCGTCACTGCCAGGCCGGACATGATCCTGCCGATGAAGAATGCCGGGCCGCCGATATCGGAGGACGAGCTGTTCGCGAACCCCTCCATCGCCTCGACTCACTGGCATAGGCCGCACGCTGATCAGCATGGACGGCTGCTGACCATGTCTGGGAGAATCTTGGCCTTAATCGGGCCGAGTTCAGCCGCCTGCTTGCCACGCATTTTCCGACGCTGGCGCCCGGCAACGCCCAAAACATGGAATGGAAGAAATACCGGAAGCTCTGCGCGGCCGAAGGTTTTTCGCTATGCACCGCCCCCAGTTGCCGGGAATGCAATGATTTCGAAAGCTGCTTCGGCCCGGAGGAAGGCGAAAGCCGCCTCACACGGATCGAGNCGCCCAGTTGCCGGGAATGCAATGATTTCGAAAGCTGCTTCGGCCCGGAGGAAGGCGAAAGCCGCCTCACACGGATCGAGAACGGGATCGAGTTCGATCAAGACTGGCTTTCGCCAGCGGTACAAGGCCGCCAAGGCAAGGTCTATGCTTCGCTCGAGCAGCCCCAAGTACCTACCAGTCGCGATGGCGGCAATTTCGCCTTCGCCGGCGAATTTTCCGAGAAGAGCCGTCAGCTCGCGGAGATCGAGGCGGATCTCGCGATGACAGCGGCAACCTGGGCCACCGGATCGCCGCATAGGCGCTCTATTGCGAGAGGCGGTTCTCGTCGTCGATCAGGATGAGACGGGCCGGGGGAATGTCGGACCACCTCCACAGCACGAGGTTCATATCCTCGGCAGTCGCACCGGCAGCAAAGCTTCGGACAAGGAGGCCGTTGTAGCCGGCGCCAATCAGGCGCCGGGCAAAAGCCTGCGTCTTCGCCTCGCCGCTCGCCTTCATTTGATCACGCCATGTCATGTCGGCGAGGGTCGCGGCGTCCATTCCTTCGGCCGCAAGCGCGGCCGCGTCTCTGCAATCGAAAATGTTGTCGAGGTCGGCGTCATAGGAGACGAGCGTTGTCGGCTGGAGGTTGCCGACCTGGTTGGATTCCCGCAGCGCCGTCATAACGGACGGAGATGTGTAGAGCGCCGGCAGGCCCTTAGGATTGAACCGGCCGCCATAGAGCTCGGCGCCACGTCCCGACAGCGGCTCGCGGGCATATATCGGGTTCAATGTCCGATAGAGCTTGCCGTCATAACGCATGCGCAGGGTCAGGCGTGCACGCCGGAATCGACCGCATCGATATAGTCGAGCACGTCGTCGGCCCGACCGCTGCGCACGAGCTGCATCGCCGTCTGACCGGAAAATCCTGGCAGCGGCTCCGAGCGATACCAGGCATAGGCCATCAGCGCCGAACCGAAGCGCGGCTCGACCTTGTTGATGATCTCGATCATCTCGCGCAAGCGCCGCTGGGTCTTGTCCGACCGGACCCGATCCTTGCGCTGGATCGCGTCCTTGCCCAGCCCGGCCGTGCGAGCGATCTCCTCGCTCGTCGTCCGGAAGGCTTCCGCAATCCGGCGCGGGGCGAAAATCCCGTTATCCGCATATTGGGCCACGCCCATGGCTCAGACCTCGTCTCGACGCCAATGATTCTGACGCAATATAGCGGCAGAATGAGCGGAGTTCAAGAAGAAAGGAAATCAAAGCCCAGCTCGCAGATCGGGCGAGCCGCTGAGGCTTGCGCTCAACCGCGCCGCTCGCGATCCCGCCCTTGGTCCTGCGCAGGCCTGGAAGTCCCTCTTGTCCGGCCGGGCAGGGATGCTTGGCTGCAGTTGCTGATTCCTATCTTCGGTCTCAATCTGTGACCAGACGAGCGTCCCTTGATACACGTCAGCACCCATGAGGTCGATCACAAGGTTATATTGTTCCTGCGTCCCGAAGGATTCGGCGGAAACCTGTTGCACCGGACGGTCACGGTATCGGCATGAGCGGGCACGAAGGACCGTGGCTTGCCGAGGGAAGCGACGACATCTTGCAAGAGAACATGGTCATCAGTGTCGAACCGGGCATCTACTGGCGCCAAGGTGGCTACCGCCATTCCGACACCGTTCTGATCACGGCTGATGGCTACCGAAAGCTGACCGATTTCCCATCTGATCTGGAATCCATGGCCCTCGCCTGAGCGGCCCATCCCTTCAGCCAAAGGCGAGAAAAGATAAAACGCATAATGTCCGCCTGAGCCCATCCAACCGCAGCCGTGCCTCTTCGGCTGTGCAACCGGATTTCAGGATTTTCTGGAAGGTCTCGATCTTCCAGCGCATGGCCTACCAGTCGAGCTTCGCGATGGCATCGTCGTGGGAATGCACGGTCAGTTGGTGATCAGCTTCCAGCCGTTCCTTGGCGATGCTTTGGTTCCTCACGCTCCTGGGCGTACAGCACGTGAGGTCGAGCGCGGGATAGCGCTTCTGTTTGCCGATCGGCGGCAGGACATGGATGCGGCGGTATTTGATCTCGACCGCGTCTCAGGCTTGCCCTTGGCATCGCGAACCTCGACCTCTTGCAGCCCGCTGATCTTTTCCTCATTCATCTCCGGATGGTGTGCTCGCCATCACCCGCCAGGCGATCGACGCAATGGCTTAAATCCAGTGCAGCAGGAGCCAGGCTGAACAGCCCGGTGTCGCGGACTCGACAAAACCGACCGTGGATGTCGGTGTCGGACGTTGTCCTAAGAATGATGGACAGATGGTCATCAAACTTAGCGGCGGCGGGCCCAGTGCAGGCTGGGCGTCGCTTGATGCAGCGCCATCGGTACGCCTATCCGGCACGCGACTTGCTTCAACAATTTTATCAGCGGGGCGTCAGCAGTGCCTAACGAGCTCTGCGGTGATTGACCAGTCTCTCAACCCTAACGGGGATAAGCGGCGGCTATGCTTTACGACCGCAGCGCGACGAGATGCCCCTTCTGATTGAATTCGCAACCGATCTCATCCGCTCTGGTACGCAGGTGGGCTGTGTCGCGCAACAGAATATCAAGCGCCTGAAGCCGGGACGTATCCATGCTGGTAATCGACTCTATGAACAGAGTGCAACCTCAATCGAGCGCATGAACGCCTGATGTAGAGAAAGCAAAATGGCGACCAATCCCGTTCCAGATCACGTCCCGCCCGAAATGGTGAGGGACTTCAGCCTGTTTACGTCACCAGGGATGTCACCGACGCCCAACGGGGATCCGCAAGCAGCCGTCGCTTGCGTACATGCCGGGCCGCCGATCTTCTATTCGCCCTGCAACACGCGCGATGGGCGGGGTACCTGGGTCATCACTCGCGCCAGTGACCAGCGCCGGGTGCTGCAGGATGCCGAAACGTTTTCGAGCCATCGCAGCATCTTCGCGTCCGCGCTTGGCGAAAACTGGCCGATGATCCCGCTTGAACTGGATCCGCCTGCCCATGGCGTCTTTCGCTCGCTACTCAATCCGCTGCTTTCGCCAAAGCGGGTGATGGCTTTGGAACCGGCTGTCCGCGAACGGGCGATCGAGCTGATCGAAAGGATCGCCGCGTCGGGCACAAGCTGCGACGTCATGAAGGATTTTGCATTTCCTTTCGCAGTCAGCATCTTCCTTCGCTTTCTGGGGCTGCCGGATGACCGACTCGACACATTTGTCGGCTGGGGGAAAGACCTGCTCCACGGTGACGATGTGAAACGCCCGGCGGCGGCCCGGACGATCGTGGCGTTCATCGACGAACTTGCAGCCATGCGCCGCGAGGACGCCGTTGACGATTTCATGACCTTCATCGTGCAGGCACAGGTCGAGGGCCGCCGGCTGACGGACACGCAAGTCCGCGGCATCGGCGTGCTTGTCTTCGTCGCCGGGCTCGACACGGTCGCAGCAGCTATAGGCTTTGACTTGGCCTACCTCGCGCGCAACCTCAAAGATCAGCAATTGCTGCGGAGCGAACCGGAACGGATCGTGCTCGCGGCCGAAGAATTGCTGCGCGTCTATCCGACCGTTCAGTTGATCCGCGTGGCAACGAAAGATATCAACTTCGAAGGCGCGCCCATCCGGAAGGGGGACTATGTTTCCTGCGCCACGATGATTGCCAATCGTGACCCGGCGGAATTCGAATGCCCCAACACGATCGATTTGGAGCGGGAGGACAACCGCCACGCCGCCTTTGGCTATGGTCCCCACCGTTGCCTTGGCTCACACCTTGCCCGGCGGGAGATTGTCATTGGCCTGGAGGAGTGGCTGGCGCGCATCCCGGCTTTCAGGATCAAGAGGGGTACGGCACCCATAACCACTGGCGGCCATGTGTTCGGGATCGAAAATTTGATCTTGGACTGGTCTTAGGCCCGCCCCGAGCCGGGGCACAGACAATGGAGGCAGCGCCATGCGCATCATCGTCCAAAATTCCAAATGCCAAGGTCACGCGCGATGCGCGGCGCAAGCGCCCGACATCTTCAAGCTTGATGACGAGGGTTACATCCTACCCGGTGACATTGAAGTTGCGGAAGGGGAGGAGCTGCCTGCATCGCGAGGCGCGCGATCCTGCCCCGAACGGGCGCTGGAACTCGACCGTACACCGGCTGCGCGGGTTGAATAGGACGTCATTCAAGTCGAGAGTCTGGCTGGCTTGAATGGGATCGACCATGTGGCCGCACACTGGGAAAAGGACGGCGCGCGATCCCTGTCCCGGCACCGTCCTCATCCAACTGCGCAGGGGGGCATCTGTGCTCTGATGCGCAAACTGCAGGACGCGGGTTGGCGAAACACCTCTCCAATCACAGAATTGGGACAGAGCCGATGGACCAGGCGAAAAAAATTGCCGAACTACTTGACCGTGAGGCGATCCGCGACTGCCTCTATCGGTACTGCCGCGGAATAGACCGCGCGGATGAAGCGGCGCTCCGCAGCGCGTACTGGCCCGATGCGCATGACAATCACCGGGCCAATTGCGGCTCGGCAGAGGGCTTCATCCGGTTTGCGCTCAGCGTCTTCAAGAGCGGACCCCGCAACATCATCAGATCACGAATTTCCTGATCGAATTCATCAGCTCGGCAGACGCTGCGGTCGAGAGCTATTTCACCGCGCTGCAACGCGGACTGGACAACGACGGAGAAGTACGCCAGGCGCTCCTCTGCGGCCGATACTGCGATCTGTTTCACAAGAGGGAGGGGGAGTGGCGGATTGCCGAACGGACAGTGGTCTACGATTGGCTCGAAGAGCAGATCCCACCAGCGGTCGTTGAAGCAGAACGGTTCGGCAAGCGACAGCCTATTGGAGCACCGCATCCGCACGATCCGGTTTACACGCTTTAGAAGCGTCGCATTCCTTTTCGCCCTGACGCCTTCAAAGGTTTCGAGTGGGAGGCCGCATCCCGGAGCCAGTCGCGCCGGCGTTCAACGTGAGCAGTTTGATGACGGGAACGAAGCCGGGTCTCACTGCGGAGAGGCTGCTGCCGGCGGGGATTCGCGCGCCTGGTGCCTCATCGCCGCCGCGCCATCTGCTTAGCCCGCAAGGTAGGAAGCGGCGCTCAGCCGGCTAGAACCGGGCGAAGTGACCTGAGCTCCGAAGCTCGGCGAGCAGGATGATGGCCGTTCCGCGGTGGTCAACCCTCGCTTGCTCACTCAGCGGAGACGCATACCAGGCAGCCAATTCTGCCACCAAAACGGCGGTGTTCCCGCTTACAGATGCGCATCTAAGTTGTCCGTTCTTGTCCATCACGATTATTGCTGTGCCGGTCACGCCATATCCAATCGCGGCCATCCGCTGAACGCAGATATCGCCGTCGACACGAACATCGAAAAGAACCGATCCTGCGGTTTTCTCCGCAGCGTCAGCCACACGATCACAGAACGGCCGATGCAGGCCTTCGATATTTGCCGAGTGACTGCTCAACCGCCAATTCAACATGCTGCGCCACCATGGCTGCGAAAATGCGCGCCGGCTGGCACAATCGACAATAGGCCAGGGCTGACTATCCACGCACCAATCGCCCTCCCGATGCCCACATGGCAACTGCGCTCTTGGCCGGCGTCCTCCCAAGCGCCGCCCTTCTTTTCCATAAGCGTTTCGGCTTGCCGGAAATTAGGGTCTCGGTGAATAAATCCGCATGGCTTTTCGGGTGGGTGCTGGCAGGAAGACTTATGCGCGGGCGAGGATGGATTAAGGCGTTGCGTCAGGACGACCCTCGGCAGGTGCGTGCGCATTGCGGAACTGGAGCGCGATCTCATGGCGACCAGATGAGGAGCGGGTCTCGGAATTATTCCTGGACGATTTTCGCGAGTCACATTCTTCCTGCCAATCGAAACCGGCAGATTGCGAATTTGGTGGCGAGTATATTTGTTGGGTGATATATAAATATCATTCAGAGGATATACAAATGCCGCTCTTCATTCGCGATCCCGACGTGGACGCTTTGGCCCTCGAGCTGCAGCAGATCACAAAGGCGCGTAGCAAGACCGAGGCCGTCAGAACCGCCTTGCGCCACGAGATCGAGCGCAACCGCGGCAGCGTCCCACTGCGCGAGAGACTGGCTAAGGTCAAGGAAATGGCACGGCGGATCGGGCCGGCCAATCCTGATTTCGACATGAAGAAATTCACTGACGAAATGTGGGGCGACGACTGATGTTCGTCGACGCGTCGGTGATCGTCGCCATCCTCAACGAGGAGCCTGGCGCGGAAGAACTGGAAAAACGGCTCGCGGCCGCGACCAGCCCGCTGTACGTCTCCCCACTCGTCCGCTTCGAGGCAGTTCAAGGTCTCGCGCGAGCGGCGGCTGAAGCCATCCAGAAGAACACCAAGCCCACGCCCGACATGTTGGCGCGAGCTCGCGACACCGTCGATGCTTTCATAACCGAGGTCGCTGGCAAGGAAATCATGATATCCGGCGATATCGGCAATCGCGCGATCGAAGCCAGCATGAAATATGGCAAGGCTGTGGGGCACAAGGCCGATCTCAATTTCGGGGACTGCTTCGCCTACGCATGTGCGAAGGCTCACCGCTTCCCGTTGCTCTACAAAGGCAACGACTTTTCGCAAACGGATCTGGCTTGAGTTCGCTGAGATCAGTGCGCTCACCCGGCAGGTCAGGGCGTGGCGCGATGACTTTAGCCTTGTCGCGCGGATTTCGCTATCGTTCGTCTCGCTTGCTTCCGTCTCGGCATGGCCCCTCTCAACGTCGTTGAAGGCAGGTGGAAGATATGTGAGGGGCAGTTTTGGGTGTCGAGAATGTGTCGGGTTGGCGTCTTCAACAACATCGGCAAGGCGCATAGAGTCTCAGTAGAAAATCAGGGGATGTCGATGACGCGCCAATCAATGGGCGCCGAGTTCCAGACTGACACCGACACCGAGGTCGTCGCGCATCTCTTGGCAAGACACCGCCGGGAGGGCANGGCGACTGGGCCGTTGTCGGCAATTCGGGCGCCCATATCTTCGATTTCGACGGCCATCCCGTCGAGCGTCCGCGCCATACCTCCAGGGCCGCGGCCGATCTGGCCAACAAGGGCAACCATCGCCACTTCATGGAGAAGGAAATTTACGAGCAGCCCGAGGATTTCGCAGCGTATCCGCTGAACGCGGTCGCGATCTCTTCGATGCTGTGGTGGCGACCAATCAGGAGCTGCTTCACCTCCTCAAGGCGCTCGGACACCAGCCATTCGCCTGGAGGCGATAACTACGTCAGCGACATCGACATCGAAAATGCGATCACCCAGCGAAGGGTGCAAATGTCGCTCCGCTGACGCTTCAAAGCCAAGCCCGCGCACCGTCACCGATAAGAGCTTTAGCTATCGCGTTGGGGGCATCATCGCGGCGCCT
>NZ_AYVY01000054.1 GCF_000503055.1 Mesorhizobium sp. LSHC420B00
GTCAACGGCAATTTTCCCGGCACGGTCCATATAGGACAAAACCAGGGGTTCATTCTGCATGGATTTCTTGAGGGCCTGCCCCATGGAGTTCCTTGTCATATTAGTAGACGCATTTACTGTGCAAAACATATGGCACTTATCGACTGGTTTCAAGCCCGCAGGCGCATGACGTTGCTTGGTGGCTCTGATTGCGTAGACCAGCTTGCGAGCTGCTTGGCACGTCGATCTCAGAACACCACCTTGCCATTCGTCTCCTCGACCGCGCGCGGACCACCAGCAACGGCAGCATTACGCACAAGAATTTCCAGCCCCTAGCCGGTCATTCTTGCCGTCGTGCCATTGGCCTTAAGCGCTGCCATCAGCATGGGTCCGACCGAGAACTGTCCTGCCCTCGCCTTTTCGGTCAGCACGCGCAGATAGCCCCCGGCCGAATTGATATGCTGCGCCCTTTGCAGGATACAGGCAATCACGATCGCGGCGACCTCCTGGCCCATCACATGGCAAGCCTCCTCATACGCCGAGGGCGACACGCCAAGGTAGCCACGCACCTGGGCGGCGGTGATCATCAAATCGCGCCAGCTTGCGATTCCGTGGGCGGCATAGTCGGCAAGTTCGGGGCAGGCCTTCAGCACAAGTCCTATCGGAAAACCTTTCGGCTTCTCGGCGTAGGCCGTTCTTGGTTCGACCGTCGCCCTGCTTTGTTCTAAAGCTGGTTCAAATACAAAAGTGGAGTCTGTGTTTGAATCAGATTGCTGCCGCTCATTTTGGGACTCATTGCCGCTAGGATTCGTGGAATTCATGAAGCTTTCCAGCATCATATCCACTTCGTCGTGAAGCAAGGAGAGCTCCGCAACAATCGCTTCCAGCTCCGACAGCCCTGCCCGCCGAGGAATAGCATCCACGATTGCTCTGAACCGCCTCCAAATGGTTCCCCAGTCGCCAGGAGCGCCCTCGTCGATCGCGGCTTCGACCAGCTTGTGAATGTCGCGCCGATGGAGGGTGATCCGCTCCCGCGTTAATTTGAGCGCCCGGCTGTCGGCGCGGACCTGCTCGGCAGCCTCCTGAAACTCTGCGGCCCGTGCAAGCAGTGGCGCCAGCGAGAACCCGAACGCCTCCTCGACTGCGCCGCCCTTTGCCTTGCGAGCGAACCGTTTGCCGTTTGGACTGTCTCGGCGGATGATCAGTCCGCTATTCACCAGTTCGGCCAGGTTCCTGCGCAGCGTGGAATCGGCCATGCCGTGCGCCCGCAGTGACAGCTGCGCGTTCGAAGGATAGACCATCAGGCCGTTCTCCACGCTGATCTGATCGTCCGGATAGAACGATAGCAGTCCGCTGAGGACGGCCAGGGCGCGATCTCCCACGCCTATGATGGTCTTGCCCTCGCACAGCCAGCGATACACCTGCCATTTCTCGACGGCGGCCCCTTCAGGAATCTTTCGTGATGCCGTGTTCGCTTGCACCAAGGCAAGCGTCATCGGCCGCCGCCCAAAGGGCGTCGTCGCATAACCACTCTCCATTTCCTCGCCTTTCAATCAGGCAAAAGAAAACTGCTCGTCGAAACGACGCCAACGACTCTTGACAGTGATTCGGGGAAATGCGATTCTCAGCTTGCTACAGACCTGAGAAGGGCTTCCGCGACGGTGACGTTCGGGGGCCTTTTTCTTTTGCGGTTTCAGTCTCCTGTTTTCTTTGCCGTTTCCGAGGCCCTGAAAGCCTCGAAAAGCTCGTCGAGCTTGTCGGCGATGAATGCGCCGAAGGGCGATGCATCCTTTGACTTCAAGGCAAGCGTAAACACCTTTCCCGTGTCGGTGATCTTGGCTCGGACCGACTTGTCCTGGGGCACCCAGGCCTTTTCCTGAGGCTTCGATGCGGCTCGCGGCTGCTTCACCGGCGCATTCAAAAAGTCGAACAGACGAGCAAAACGAGCGTCACTGCCCGGTTCGGCGAAATCGGCAGTTGTCACGTACTCTGCCGCCCGTGCGGCAGTCCGGGGATGCTCCATGAGCTTGGCAAGCTGCCACCAGCGGTCCCGGCCTATGCTCTTGGCGGCGCCGACGGCCACAATGACCTGCTCGGGAATGTTGTTGGTCACGGAGCGCATTTTCGAAAAGGTCGTATCGTCGAGCGCAAGGGCCGACTTCACCGTCTCCGGCGAATGGCCCCGCTTGAGAATGCGATCGGCAAAAAGCGTCCTTTCGATGAAGGACAGGTTGGCCCTGGCAGCATTCTCCTGGCCCTGCGCGATGACATGGTCCTCATCGCCGATCTTCTTGACGACTGCACGAACGGGCCTGCCCAGCTGGCGTGCGACCTTGACGCGCCTGTGGCCGAAGACGGTCTGAAACCGGCCGGAACTATCCGGGTGGGGCCTGACCAGAATCGGAGAATCCTGCCCTCGCTCGCGAATCGCCGCCAGCAGCTCATGAAATGCTTCATCGTCATCGTCCATGCGATCCGAGACGAATGAGGTGTCGACCAACCCCGGATCGAGATCGACGACCGAACTCTTAGAGAGCTCCTCGAATGACTGCATGATCGACCGGGATGCCCCGCGAACCGCATAGCCCGAGACATCCCCGCTGTCGGCGACCGACGTCGCGGGGCCCATCACACTGCCGAATACATCCTTGCGCGCCATTCAATCACTCCGATTCGCAGCTAGTCGGCTGATTTCACGAGCAAAATTTCCACTTTTTACTGCCGTAAAATGCGCCGTCATGACCGCCCCCATGCGCGATGGATGAGCGCAACAATCTCGGAGTTCACCGCATCCAGCGATTCGAGCGCCCGTTCGTAGGTCGAACGGGTAAAAGACGACTTTTCCACCTCGTAGAGCGTCTGTTTCGTCAGTCCTGCATCCGAGATTGCCGTCGACTTGAGCATGGGATTCTCGAGGATCTGGCCGGCAAGCATCGATTGCATGAACCCGACCATCTGTGCCTGGGGAATGTCGGTGGGTTCGTAGCGCGTGATCAGATAGCGGAACCAATCCAGCTCGATCGCAGCACCGGCGGCCTTGATGGTCTTCAATATGCCGCCGAGCATCAGCAGGAACTGGCTCATCGACATCAGGTCGAGCATCTGGGGGTGGACGGTGATGAGAACCGACGTCGCCGCCGACATGGCGGTCAAGGTGAGGTAGCCAAGTTGCGGCGGGCAATCGACCACGACCACATCATAGCGCTCGTCGACCTCGGCCAAGGCCTTTGCAATCCTGGTGAAGAACTGGCGGCCAACGCTGGACGATTTGTCCTGCATGGCAAGCGGCGTGTCGTACTCATACTCCTGAAGCTCGAGGTTGGCCGGGATGATATCCAGGCCCGGAAAATTGGTAGGCACGATGACGTCGGATATCGGCTTGCGCTCGTCGTCATACCGGATCGCCTCATACAAAGAGAGATTGCGATCGAGTTCCGGCTGGAAGCCATGAAGAGCCGAAAGTGACGCCTGCGGGTCGAGATCGATGGCAAGCACGCGGTGCCCGGTCAGCGCAAGGTGCTGGGCGAGGTGGGCCGCAGTCGTCGTCTTGCCGCTGCCGCCCTTGAAATTGACGACAGCAACCACCTGGAGCTTGTCTCCAGGCTTGCGGTGCGGGACGTATTTTTTTACCTCGGTCCTGCCATGCCGATCCAGAAAATGGCGCAGTTCAAGCATCTGTTCGGCGGTATAGGAACGGCGTCCGGAAGGTATCTGCTCGGGCAGGGGGCCCTTGCCCTCCAGATGGAGGCGCTTGAGATTGTTCTGCGAGACCCCGAGGTAGTGGGCCACTTCCGCCAGCGAAAAAGGACGAAGCGTCTTTGTTGCGTTTGGCGGAAACTTCTCCATGCGGAGCTGGTTAAGCCGCCGCGATATCTCTGCGCCCTGCTCGAGGATCTTGTCATCGAACTCGAAGCGTGGCAGCCGCATGGAGATATTCATTTCTGTCGAAACCTGAATTGGCGCTTTTTGTGAGCAATTCACTCAACAAGCGCCATTAAGCTCCGATTCGGCCGGTCCCGGCAAGAAGTTTTGGGTTAACAAAAGGTTACCGGCACTGACCGGCTTTTCTTGCTGCCAGCTGCTCTTGCCATCACGAAGGCAGCTGCTCGGGTTTTTGAGCGCGGCATTGTCTTGCTATCCAAGCTAACGGCATGTTTTCTCTGTCATAAGGATCATATTTGACGGCAGTAAATCGGGTACACTCAGAGGCGGGATGCAAGTGCCGGCGGGCAGGGCAGGGCAGGGCACCGGATCCGATGGCACGTGGCCGGTTGGGTTCGTTGTCGGTTTGACGCCTCCGGCGAAATCTGCCGCCACGCTCCGCAAGAAGGCGAGCGTCAACGCGGTCGCCATGTTGTCTCGCGGCCGCGCCTGGCTCTCGCAGACATATCGCAATGCGCCATCAGGTGTGCGGCGCACCTTGCATTGATTCTCGGGTTCTCCATGCAAGGCCTCTCCACAGGGCAGACGACCGCGCAGGAACGCTTCACCATCTTCCTGGCATTTGGTGAACCGGACGGCTCTTCGACGCTAGGAGCAGGCAAATATCGCAATCCAGGTAAGGTTCCCAGCTATGGCCCGCTCGACCCCGCCACGATCTCAGCATACCGCTCCCTGGGATCTCCCCAATCCGTCTATGTTCAGATGTTATGGCGCTTCGGTTTGATCCGTTCAGAGCGCATGGGAGAGGTGCGGGCCTGTAGGGCAGGAGCTGGCACCGTCCGTTCCGCCGCCCTAGTCGAGATCAGGTGGGAGCGGCGGGACGGCTGCGTGAGGAACAGAGTCGGGGCTCCTCATTGAAGAGCCGCAGCTTCGGTCTGTTCGTATCATGCGCCTTTTTCGCCCTGAGCATTTGAGACGTCGCGTCGCAGCCTTTCCGGGCCGCTGGGCCGTATACGCGCTACCGCGCTCAGCTTTAGCTCCGACTCCAGTCCTGGAAAGCCAGCCAGCGTATAGGCCGCGGCCATCGAGCCAAACCGCTTTTTGAACACACGAGATATGGGCAGATCGGAGTCCGCATTAATCAGCGACAATGTGAGGTGCCCGTGAGCGGCGCGCAGCCGCCGAAATCCGTCTAGAAGCTCTTCGTCCGAGTACTTTCGCAGAGCTCCCCGCCGATCCGGTACGTAGCCGACCGCCGCATAGACCGCCTTCAAGCTGCCGAAAAGCCGGACATAGCACTGTCCCGACGCAGTATACGGACAAGCATTGATCACGGTGAGGCTGAGTCGTTTCTTCTCTTTCAATAGCCGCTTCAGGTTTTTGAGCATTTCGAGCTTTGTATAGGTGTACCCGCGCTTTCCCCTTGCGAGTTGCGCCCTCTCGAATATTTGAACCGTTACAATCGGCTCCATGACCCCGATTCGGACCCATTTATCGGGAGTGTTTGGCTTGGATTGGCTACCCATACTGTGCGACGTTCGGTTGTAGACATAGTAGCCTATCATCAACTCGCTTTTGAGGAGGGATGCGACGCGCCCGGTCGTCCACACATCGCCGTATGTGGAGGGCACTCCTTCCTTGTTCAGACGAACCGATATGCCGGCCATGCTCTGCCCTTCAGCAACAAACATGTTGAAGATGCGCCTAACAAGCTCGATTTCGTTTGGCGGGCCGGGCACAAGGAGAACGCGGTCGCCAGCGAGCCCTTTCTGTTCTCCAGAGCCGAGAAGGTAACGGGGCTCCCCATCTTTATCCAGCAACAGTCGCCTGACGCCGTAGGGCACAGGTCCGCCCTGGCTGAATCCGAGACGAGCCTGCTGCAGGTGCGCTCTGGAGACCTTTGCGGATAGCTCGCGGCTGTACTCGCTTGCCATCACCCGTTTCATATTCTTGAGGATTGCAGAGACCATGCTGCCGTCGTTCTCGAAATGTTCGCCGCAATATTCCACCGCGACGCCTGCGTCACGACAGAGAAACTCGTAATGAGCGGACTGGTCCGTATCCGGAAAGCGGCCCCAGCGGCTGACGTCAAGAACGAGGATTGCCGAGAAAGTCTTTTGGCCAGTCATGACATCGGCCAGTAACTGCTTCAGTCCGTCGCGACCTCTTATGCTCAGGCCGCTTTTCCCAGCATCTTCGTAGGTTTGGACGATAGTGTATCCGCGCCGCTCCGCGTACTCTGTAATGGCCATCGCCTGGTTCTCCAGCGAATAGCGTTGATGTTCAGTGGACATACGAATGTACTGCGCCGCACGGATAGGGGGCGCTGTCTGCAACTCGAAAGCCATGGGGTCTCCTTGGGCTTGAACAACCCCAGAGACACGAAATGTCTTTCAGAACTCTGTCGCATTCTGTGAATTCCCATTCGGCGGCCACGAAATTGGGAGCGCAGATCTCCTAGCAAACGGATGATTGGACAGCGCAACGACCGGAAAAGGGATGCGGTGAGGTGCGGGCGCCCAAGGGGTTTTGGCAGCAGAATCAAGGGGCAGCTTTTCCCCGCACTCGCGCAAGTCCTTGCCTTCCTGGCAATGCACGAGTTTGTTCCCTGCTCGCACAAAGGGCTCGAAACCGGTAAGGTCCTGGGTTAGAAGAGCTGGCAGGATGCCCCGTATGAAAAATCCGACGATGGACGATACCGACGATGGGCGCCCGAATGGCGGACGCAGCGCTTTGTTCACGCCGCCCGGCGATGCGTCCGGCGCGGAGCGGGTTTCGCGCCGGCGCAAGGCGCTGCTGTCCTCCTCGATGGTCGGCTCGACCAATCGCGGCCGTGTGCTGCAGGCCCTGTTCGATCTTGGGCCGACGAGCAGGGCTGAACTAGCCCGCCTGGCCGGGGTCAACCGCACCACCATTTCCGGAATCGTGCAGCCGCTGATCGACGATCAGGTGCTGGTCGAGAGCGACCCGGTTCCTCCCAGTCCGGGCGGCGGCAAGCCGGCCCGGCCGCTGTGGTTCTCGCCCAATGCCCGTCCGATCTGCGGTGTGCTGCTGATGCCGGATGCCGTGCATGCATGCGTGGCGACGCTCGACGGCAAGATCGAATCGGAACGCAAGATGGCCCTGCCGGACGGCAGGGGGCCGGTCCGGCCAATCATCGAGGCGATCGCCGAATGCGTCGGCGACACTCTCTCCAGGGCGCGGCGCATGCCTCTCGGGATCGGTGTTGGCGTCGGCGGCATGGTTGACACCGATCGCGGGTCGATCGTCGCTGTCAATCTCGCGCCGGCGCTCGACCGCTACCCGCTCGCCGACGATCTCGGGCGACGCTTCGGCCTGCCGGTCAAACTCGACCATCATCCGCGCGCCTTGCTGGTCGGCGACCGCTGGTTCGGCGCCGGGCGCGGCGTCAGGCAATTCGCGGTCGTCTACACGGGCGAGGTGCTGGGCGGCGCACTCTATTTCGACGGGCACCTCTATCGTGGCACGGCAGGCGCAGGCGGCGAACTCGGACACACTTTCGTGCAGCTCGACGGCGAGCCCTGCCGCTGTGGCAGGCGCGGCTGCTGGGACACCATTGCCACCTTGAGCTGGCTCCGGCGCGAGGCCGCCCGCGCGGCTCTGCCCGAGCCAGACCTGATCGACTCGGCCCGCCTCGTCGACATGGCGGCGCGGCGGCTGCCGGGAGCGGCTGAGCTGCTCGACCGCTATGCCCGCAACGTCGCCGTAGGCATCGCCAATCTCCAGCAGACGGTGGCGCCCAACATCTTCATCATGCATGGCGATGTCGTGCTCGGCGGCGATTGCCTGCTCGGCGCAATCGCGGAGCATGTGCGCAGCATGGTTCCGACACGACCGGGCGGCGCCATCGAATTCATTGCCGGCGATGCAGGCGACCGGGCCGCCCTCGTTGGCGCAGCCGGTCTGGTGATTTCCGAGCTGCTGCAGCTTCCGATCTAGTACCGCCGTTTCCACGGCCCGCGTTGGAGCTTTCCACGCTGACGCACACGCCTGCTTCCATACCGCTGGCCGATGACAGCCTCGAAGAGGTCGTTCGAGGGCAGGAACATGTCGAATCGTCAATCATTGCCAACTGGAGGCAGGGAGGTTCCCGACAGCGCAAGACGGCTACGCGGCCTGTTGGCTGCGGCCGGCGCCACGACCGCCATGGCTTTCGGATTTGGCAGCCTGGCGCTCACATCCGTCTTCATCAGACCGCTTGAGGCGGAGTTTGGCTGGTCGCGAGCCGATATAAGCCTTGCCTACACGCTTTCGAGCGTCGGCATGGCCCTGGGCGGGCTGTTCTGGGGCCGGCTTGCGGACCGTTTGAATATCAGAACACTGCTATTCATCGGCTCGGCCGGCATGGTGATCGCGCTCGCCGCGCTTTCCTTCGCCACTTCGCTCTGGCAGATCTATGCGGCCAACTTCGCTTTGGGCGGGCTAGGTTTTGCCTGTCTGTACGCGCCGGTACTTGGCGTAACCGGACTCTGGTTCGACCGCCGGCGCGGCCTGGCGATAGGGATCGTCACAGCAGGCGGAGCCCTTGGTCAGGGCATACTGCCCTACGCCGCAAATGCATTGATCGACGGTGTCGGCTGGCGCCTCGCATACGCGATCATAGCTGTGGCGACGACGGCTGCGCTGGCGATCTTCATGCCGGCGGTTCAGGCGCCGCCCGTAGATCGGATCCTTGCCGCACCGGTGCGTTTTTCAGCGACGCCAGGCTTCCAAGGTGGCCATCTTTCCCCGGTGACGCTGCTATCTGCCGCAGCCTTCCTTTGCTGCGCCTGCATGGGCGTCCCGCTGATGCACCTCACGAGTTTCGTCACGGCCGTGTGCGGGTCTTCGGATGTCGGATCGCTTAGCGTGTTGATCGCCATGCTGTTCGGCGCCATCGGGCGGATCGCATTCGGGCTCCTCGCCGACCGGGCAGGCAACCTTTCTGCCTACGCCCTGGCGTCGTTTATTCAGACTGCATGCGTTGCGATTTTTCCCGCGCTGGGCCAGCAAGTGAGCCTGCTGGTGCTGTCGGCGGTTTTCGGCTTCGGCTTTGCCGGGAACATGACATGCCTGATCCTCTGCGTGCACCAGTTTGCGCCAGCCGAACGCTTTGGTCAGTCACTCGGCATCGTCATGCTGATCGCCTGGGTGGGCATGGGCGTGGCCGGCTATTTCGGCGGGTTCGTCTATGACAGCTTCGGCAGCTATGGGCCCGCTTTCCTGGTGGCATCTGTCGCAGGCGCGGCCAATCTCGTGGTTCTGGGCGTATTGGCGGCATCATCCGGCGCGAGAGCGCAGTTCCCATGCGGCCGCCTTGCGGATCCTGCGATAAGCCGCTGATTCAAACGTCGAAACTCCGCTTAATTCCACGTTGGTTCGAACGCTGCAAACCACGGCCTTCCTGCCAACCTCAGAGATCGAAGAGGGCGGAGCACCGTCATCACCAGGCAAGGACAGCTGAGATGAGCAGTATCTACGACAGCATTCTCGACACGATCGGCGACACGCCGGTCGTCCGCCTTTCCCGCATCAACAATGGTGCCGCTTCGCTCTATGCCAAGATCGAGGCGTTCAATCCTGGCGGCTCGGTCAAGGATCGTCTTGCCGCCGCGATCATCGAAGAAGCGGAGAGTTGCGGTGCACTTCGGCCTGGCCAGACGGTGATCGAGGCGACGAGCGGCAACACGGGCATCGGACTTGCCATGGTTTGCGCGCGGAAAGGCTATCCTCTCGTCATCGTCATGCCGGAGAACGCCAGCCTCGAACGCCGCAAGCTGATACGTTTCTTCGGTGCCAAGGTCGTGTTGACCCCTGCCGTCGAGCGCGGCAGCGGCATGCTCGCCAAGGCGGTCGAGCTGGCCGGAGCGCACGGCTGGTTCCTCTGCCGGCAATTCGAGACGCCCGTCAACGCCGATGTCCATGCCCGCACGACAGCGCTCGAAATCATCGCGGCATTCCAGGACCGTCCACTCGACTACTGGGTCACCGGCACCGGGACCGGCGGAACACTTGCCGGTGTGGCGCGAGTGCTCAAGCGCGAGCGGCCGGAAACGCGGATCATAGTCTGCGAGCCCGACAATTCGGCGCTGCTGTCGAGTGGCATTCCTCAAACTTTCGATGAACAGGGGCTGCCGACTCGGGCGCATACTCGGTTCCGGCCACACCCGATGCAGGGGTGGAGCCCTGATTTCATTCCGCAGATCGTCGGCAAGGCGATGGCTGACGATCTTGTGGACGAGATCATACCCGTTTCAGGCGCCAGCGCTCTGGAAACCGCGCGCCGGCTTGCGACGGAAGAAGGAATACTGGCGGGCATCTCCGGCGGAGCAACTTTGAGCGGGGCACTGGAAATTGCTCGACGCGTCGGCCCGGACCGGAACGTGCTCTGTATGTTGCCTGATACGGGTGAGCGGTATCTCAGCACGATCCTGTTCGATCACATCAGCGAGGACATGTCGCCCGCCGAAGAGGCGATCTCTCGCTCCACACCCGGCTACCGCTTCGACCGGCCGCCGTCCTTCGCCCTTTCATCGGCACCCGTAAACGAATCCAAATCGATCAGTCGGCGCATGCGATGGTCGACAAGGCGATCCATGATCCGGAGCGTCCGGTGGTCATGTTCGCGCTGACATGGTGCGAATTCTGCTGGACGGTAAGAAAGCTCTTCGACCGTGCCGGAATCGCCTACAGGTCCATCGAAATCGATACTCCGGAATTCCAGAAGAACGGCCTGGACGGGGAAATCCGCAAGGCCCTGAGGGCCCGGATCGGTTCGCCTACAATTCCGCAGGTCTTTGTCGGCGGCGAGCATATCGGTGGCTGCATGGATACGCTTGCGGCCTGGCGGGACGGCACGCTCGCCGCCCGGCTGGAGTTTGTCGGCGCAAACTACACGCCCGGCGCATGCGCAAATCCCGAGAGCCTGCTGCCTCGATGGGTGCGCGCGGCAGCGTGAGATCCCGCCTCCGGGTCTTTTCAGAGTGCCGTCGCCACCATCAAGCGAGCGGAACGGGCGTGATCCCGTTCCGGCTCGGCTTTCATCTGTACTTGTCCGTGTCGGCCTTGTCGGCCTTCCCACCAAGAGAAGAGCAAATCAGCGCAGGCGGAAACCTCGCGCTCCGGAAACGAACGCTTTCGGCAGCGGCACGGACTTGATACAATCCATCGCTAATTTAGCAGGCGCACTAGGATCAACAAAGTGTCGCTCGAAATTCGCGTTCTCGGAGATCTGACCGTCCTTCGCCTTGGCGAGGTCGTTTCCTTGCCGCCTTCGAAAAAGACGCGGGCGCTGCTGGCCTATCTTGCGCTCGTAGAGCGCCCGCAGCGGCGCGAGCGCCTTTGCGAAATGTTCTGGGAGGTACCGGACGATCCTCGCGGCGCCCTGCGCTGGAGTCTCTCGAAGATCCGACAGGTCGTCGACCTCGGGGACGGCGAGATCCTGCAAGCCGACCGCAACGCAGTTCGCCTGAACACCAGCGAAATCGTGCTGGACATCGCGCCGCTCCGCGGCCTTGGCACTCGCGACATAGAGGCTCTCGAACGGGAAAAGCTGGAAGCCCTCGCCGGAGCGTTTCGCGGACGTTTCCTGGATGACCTCTCACTGCCGCGCTGTCCGGAATTCGAAGCCTGGCGCATTGCGACCGCCGACGAACTGCACGTGACGCATCTGCGCATCCTTCGGGTGCTAGTCGACCGGCTGGCGGATGAGCCGGCGCGGGCGCTTCCGTACGCCCATGTCCTGCACGGGCTGGAGCCCGGAGACGAGGCTCTTCGAGCAGACATCCGTCGGCTGAGCGAGGCAGCACGGCAATCCGCCATGGTCCAGAGCCGCGCCTCGAGAACGGACACGGAGGTCGCTCCCGCCGGTGAGAGCGTCACTCCGACCCAGGTTTGGCCGGGGGCGGAGATACAGCTCCCCCCTGCGCCGGAGCGGGTCCTTGCGCAGGAGATCCGGCGGTGCACAACGCCCGACGGCGCGCGCCTCGCCTATTCCTTGAGTGGTCAAGGCCCCCCTTTGGTAAGGGCCGCCCACTGGATGTCCCATCTCGAGCTCGAATGGGACAGTCCGGTATGGAAGCATTGGATCGAGGGCCTGTCCGCGCACTACCAGCTGATACGCTACGACCAGCGCGGGAACGGCCTATCGGATCGGCATCCCGCCGACCTATCCTTCGAGGCCATGGTCGCCGACTTGGAGAGCATCATCGATGCGGCCGGTCTGCGCCGCGTTTCCCTGCTTGGCATTTCCCAGGGATGCGCCGTTTCGATAGCCTATGCCGTCCGGCATCCTGAGCGCGTGGCCGGGATGGTGCTGTATGGCGGATTTACCAAAGGCTGGCGCAAACGGGGCAATCAGCGCGAAATAGCCCGCCGCGAAGCGATGGGAGCGCTGATACAGGAAGGCTGGGGCCAAGACGACCCGGTGTTCCGGCAGATGTTCACCTCTCTCTTCATTCCGCAAGCAACGCCGGAACAGAGGAATTGGTACAACGAGCTGCAACGCAATACCGTCTCGCCCGAGATTGCCCATCGCATCTTCGAGGAAGGCGCCGTCATCGACGTGGACGAGCTGTTACCGCGGGTCCGCGTTCCGACCCTGGTGATGCATGCCACGAGGGACGCAGTCATTCCGTTCGATCATGGCCAGGCGATGGCTGGGAAAATCCCCGGCGCGCGTTTCGTCGCGCTCGACAGCGTCAACCACGTGCTGCTTGGCCATGAACCGGCATTCGCGACCTTCGTGGAAGAAACGCGTCGTTTCCTCGCCGACCCCGAACAGACGCAGCAACTGGCAGGCCCTCCGGCGTCCTTGGGAATCAACCGCTCTCGGCAGTACATAACAGTGCTGGCCGCGGAAGTGATCAGTCCCGTGCATCTCCTCGAAACGGCGGATCCGGAAGTAGCAATTCGCGAATTCCAGCCCGTCGAGGATCGGGTGATAGAAGTCGTGGAAAGCCACGGCGGCGTCGTCACGTCGGCTGCTGACGGGACAATCACCGCAGCATTCGGCCTCGCTCGCGCCACCGAGGATCACGCTTATCTTGCGTGCCGCGCCGCGCTTGCGGCCAAGCTGGCAGTGGAGGAGCTTTCCCAGGGCGGGATCCAGTTGAGGGCCGCAATAGACACCGGCGAGGTGATCGTACGGCAGCAATGGACGACCGAAGCCAGTAAGGTTGAACTGGCCGGAGCCGCGCCGCGTGCAGCCAACCGGCTGATGCGTGCCTTGCACCGTGCGACGATCGCCGCGACAGGCCGAGCGCGCGCAGCCGCGGGGGGCTATGTGCAGATGCACCGCTTGGCGCATTCGGAGCATCCGCACCTTGGCCGCGACGAACGCATTTACGAGCTGTTGGGCGAAAATTACGCGCTGTCGCGCTGGCACCTGAGGGCCAACCGTGGCCTCACCGGACTGGTGGCGCGCGAGCTCGAGCTCAAAATCCTTCTTTCAACCTGGCGCAGGGTCAGGGAGGGCCACGGCCAGGTCGTCGGGATCGTCGCCGACCCCGGCATGGGCAAGTCGAGGCTTGCCCATGAATTTCTCTCCCTCGACGAGGTGGCTGGTTTTACTGTGCTTGAATGCGGCGGTCTGGAGTTTGATTCGTCAGTTACTCTGGGCGCTGTAAAGAAACTGCTGCTCTCGGCTTGTGGCATTCGCGGCGAAGACGGCCTGGCGGAGGCCCAGCGCCTGTTTGCCTTCAAACAGGCGGAGCTGAACCTGGATCCACGTCACACCGCGCCGCTCTCCTTCCTCGCGGACCTGCCGATCAACGATTCTTCCTGGCAGCATCTCGATGCGCGAGAGCGGACCTCACGGGTATCCGAGGCGATGAGCGCCTTTCTCGTTGCCTTGAGCCGGGCCGCGCCCGTAGCCGTGCTTATCGAGGATCTGCACTGGATGGATGCCGAGAGCGAGGCCGTAATGAACAGGCTGGTCGAAGTCATGGGCGCCAACCGTATCATGCTGCTCGCCACCTACAGGCCGCAGTACCGGCACGAATGGAACCGCCGCGGCTATTTCCAGCAGATAAGGCTCGAGCGGTTCGCGCGGGACGAAATGGAGCAGTTCCTCACCGAATTGCTAGGATTCGATCCCAGTTTGGGGGAACTGCGGAAATCACTTGCCGAGCGGGCCGAGGGCACGCCGCTATTCCTGGAAGAAATGGTGCGCGGACTGGTGGCGGACGGCGTCCTTGCCGGCCAGTCGGGCCGCTACGAGCTCACGAGACCGGTGGAATCCATCACCATCCCGTCGACGGTTCAATCGCTCATCGCCGCACGCATCCAGCAGCTGGGTGACTCGGAAAGGCAGGCACTCCAACTCGCTTCGGTTATCGGCAAGAATGTTCCGTATCCGCTGCTGCGGGCGCTCTCGCCGCTCTCGGAGGCGGAGCTGGAGGTATGCCTGGCCAAACTGCAGACTTTGGAATTCCTGTTCGAGGTCCAGAGCTATCCTCACGTGGAATATACGTTCAAGCACGCGCTGACGCTGAAGGTGACCTACGAATCCCTCCTGGCAGAGGACCGAAAAAGGCTGCATCGGGCTGCATTGGTTGCGATGGAAAGACTCTATGCCGGATCGCTGAACCACCACATCGAGCAACTGGCCGAACACGCGCTTCGTGCCGAGGCATGGGAACCTGCCGCGGATTATCTGCTGCAAGCGGCGGGTCGGGCCGAGGAACGCTCGGCCTATTCCGCCGCGGTCCAGTTCCTCGAAAGCGCCCGCAAAGCGGTCGCCGCGTTGCCCCGAAATCCGAAAACCCTCGCCCAGGCGATCAACCTGCGGGTGCGGATGCGGCCCGCCTACGGCGCCCTCGGTGCCTATCGGAAGGTGCTGCCGCAGCTGTTGGAAGCGCGCGAACTGGCCATGGAACTGGGCGATCCGCAACTCATTTCCGACGTGTTGCTCCACTTGAGCTATCTCAACAGCTCCCACGGCCGCTACGAGGAGGCGCTGGAACCGGCCGATACACTCAAGCGCGGCGCGACGGCAAACGGCGTGCAGCGCTGCATAAGCGAGTCGGATCTGGCCGCCTCACAGGCGCTTCTGATCCGCAGCGAGGCGCGGCAGGTGCTGGAGCGGCTTGTTCCGCATGAGGAGAGATTCACCAAAGCTTGGCGTCTTGAGCGTTTCGGACAGCTCGGTGCTCGTGCGGTTTGGTACCTGGGGCACCGCGCGCAGGCGGAAGCGCGCCTTGGCCGGTTCGACGATGCGGAGCGCTCGCTTGGCGAGTTGCAGAAGGTCGCCGCCGAAGTGGCGCGCCCGATCGACAGCTGCGCGGCCGCCTATTTCACCGGTGTGGTGGGCGTCCTGCGCGGGCCCGAGCCGACGCTTGTCGAGGCGCTGCAATTGTGGTCCTCCGAAGCCGCGACCAGCGGATCTATCCTACTCCGGCCATGGCTGTTGACGGTGCTCGGGTATGCGGAATTCCTGCTAGGCCGCAACCACGACGCGGGCGCCACCTTGGAGATGGCGGTGACCGAGTCTGAGCGGCTCGATCTTGCCCAGTTCGAATGTCACGCGCGCGCTGTACTCGCATGCGTGCGTGCGCGCCTCTGTGAGCCGGAAGCCGCGGCCAATCTCGGCCATGCGCTCGAGCTTGCACGGGGACGCCGCGATCCGTGGAGCGAGATCGTCGCACTGCGCGGCCTTGCCGAGCTGAAAACTTCCAGATCGGCCATTAGTTGGCTCGAACAGGCCTGCAGCCTTGCCAGGCGGGTTGAACTACGGCCGGAGCTTGCCCGCTCCTTGCTAGCTCTCGGGCTTGCGAAGCGGCGCGGCAAGATCGCTGGCGCGGATGCCACTCTCGCGGAAGCGGCCAAGCTCTACACAGAAATGCAGATGCGGGAGGATTTCTTCGAAACGGAGGATCCGGCCGGAAATATCGTGCGCGATCGCATAGCCGCCACGGTGTGACTCCTCCGCATCCACGCAGTTGCCTCGAAGGTTTACGCTGCCTGTAGGGCAGGCAAGTTGCGGTCACGCAGCTCGCGCATGGGTCAGCAGCGCCGGGAACAATCGCCCAATCGCGGCCGGAATGCGGAAACCAGCTCACGAGTTGTGTGCGTCAAGTTCTGCAAAAATGGCGTGGCAGTAGCTGTGACGTCGGCGTGTCCGCCGCGCAG
>NZ_AYVY01000055.1 GCF_000503055.1 Mesorhizobium sp. LSHC420B00
GCGGCGACCACGGCGGCGCAAGCAGCCGAGCCGCAGGCCTTGGTCAGGCCGGCGCCGCGCTCCCAGGTGCGGATGGCCATGGTCTCCGGCGAAGTCACTTGCGCGATGGTGATGTTGGCGCGCTCAGGGAAGATCGGGTGGTTTTCGAGCAGCGGGCCGAAGCGCTCGAGTTCATAGGACCAGACGTCGCGGTCGACCCAGAAGATGGCGTGCGGATTGCCCATCGAGACGACCGACGGCGAATGCAGTACCGGCGCATCGATCGGGCCGATCTGCAGTTCGATCATGCGGGTGTCGCGAAACTCCTCGGCCAGCGGGATGTCCCGCCAGCCAAAGCGCGGCTTGCCCATGTCGACCGAGATCATTCCGTCGGCATGTTCCTCGGCATTGAGGATGCCGGCGACTGTTTCAAAGGCAAATGTCTTCTGGCCGGTCTCGGCGGCGAGCGCCTGGACGACACAGCGCATGCCGTTGCCGCAGGCTTGCGCACTGGTTCCGTCGGAATTCAAGATGTCGATGAAAAAGGCGGTGCCCGGCGTCCTGGGATCGTGGATCGCCATGATCTGGTCGAACCTGGTCGCGGCGTCGGCATTAAGCGCGACGGCTGCCGCAGGCGTTACGCGATCGGCGCGGCCACGCATATCGGCAACGATGATTTCGTTGCCGATACCGTTCATCTTGGCGAAAGGGGCCGCGCTTGCCATGGATCGAAAGGTCTCTTGCCGATTTGGCGCCTATATGGCGGATACCGGCCGAAATTACCAGTGCGGCATGCTTTTCAGGTCACCGCGAATACGCCAAGCACGATCAGCAGGAAGATGATCAGCACGATGCCGATGAGGATGCGGGCGCCGGTTGCGGCGGCTCCAGCCAGTGCCGGCATGCCGAGCAGGCTTGCCGCGGCCGCGATAATCAAAAGAATGATGATCCACCTGATCATGAGAGACACCTCGCAGCCGGCAGGTTTGAACACCTACAAACGCTTCTGCGAGGGCTTGGGTTCCCTGCGGTGGCTGTGCGGGTCGAGGACCCGGCTGTGATATGCAGCTACGGATGCAATGTTGTCATAGTGTTGAATGAACGCTACCGTTGTGTCGATTTGACGTCCGGGAATGGATATTTCGCTGCTAAGCAATCTTGGATCCCTTTTTTCGTCTTACCCAAGATTCACCGCACCGAGACCGTAAGCTGACGACGTGTTTGGCGGGCCGGCGATAGAGTTTTCCAATGACTGAGCGTTGGGACACGATCATTATTGGTGGCGGCCAGGCGGGGCTCGCCATGAGTTACTATCTTCACCAACATGAACGTGAGCATGTCGTGTTGGAACGCGCGCGTATTGCCGGACGCTGGCGGACTGAGCGTTGGGATTCGCTTCGGTTTCAATTCATCAACCAGGCAATAGAGCTTCCTGGGGTTTCTTATCAGGACCCTGAACCGGAAGGATTCGCCCACCACACCGCCATCACGCGGTTCATCGAGCACTATGCGGCAAAAATTGCAGCTCCGGTTCGCGAGGGTGTGGAGGTCACGAAGCTCCGACACAGGGATACCGGCGATTATGCGTTGGAGACAAACGCCGGCAGCATGACGGCCCGCAATGTCGTTGTGGCGACGGGCCCTTTCCAGCGTTCGATGGTACCGGCGGCGGCCAAGGATTTGCCTCGATCCGTTTACCAGGTTCACGCTTCGAGGTACCGCAACCCCGACGAGCTTCCCCCCGGAGTGGTGCTGGTGGTGGGCAGTGGTGCATCCGGTAGCCAGATTGCGGATGAACTCCAGCAATCGGGGCGCGATGTCTATCTTTCGGTCAGTCCGCATCGTCGGGTGCCGCGGCGCTATCGCGGCCAGGATGTCTTGTGGTGGTTCGACAAAATGGGACGTTTCGAGATCACTATCGATAGTTTCCCGGAGCGGCGGTATCCCCCCTCGACCGTCGTAACCGGTGTCAACGGCGGTTACGATATGAACGTCCGCCGTTTTGCACGCGATGGTGGAGTGGTGCTGGGACGTGTACTCAGATGCGCCGATGGAAAACTGTTGGTAGCCGGGGATGCCTCGCAGATATTGGCTGAAGCCGATAGGTCCTATGACGATTTTGTCTCCGCGGCAGAGGCGCTGGCAGAGAAACCTGAAGTCGCGGACCACATCAGCGATGGCAATGAACGCTCAGCAACGCCAATCCTGGCGGAAGTTGGCGGCGCCCGGTCAGTGGATATCTCCGGTGAGAACGTCGGCTCGGTCATCTGGGGAACGGGATATCGCTTCGACTATAACTGGATCGATTTACCAATTTTCGATTCGCGCAACGCACCTATTCAACAGCGTGGCGTGACAGCCTTTCCCGGCCTGTACTTTCTTGGCCTTCATTGGATGCATACCTTCGGCTCCGGCCTTCTTTCATATGTGGGCCGCGACGCCGCCCATATAGCCAGGCATATGGAAGCTTTGCAGCCGCCTTCGCCGTCAGGCCGGTCGCCGCGCTAAACCGCCGGCACGTCCCAGACTTCGCCCGGCTGCAAGGCACGGAAACGATCCCGCGGCAGACCGGCGGCTCCAAGCGCTTCGCCGAGCTTTCTGGCCGGCTCGTCGATTGGCTCGTTGGTGAGTCGGAACGTGCCCCAGTGGCAGCCGGCGGAATAGGCAGCGTTGCACAAAAGCATGCCTTGCACCGCCTCCTCCGGATCCTGGTGATGCGGCGCCATGAACCAGCGCGGCTTGTAGGCGCCGATCGGCAGGATGGCGAGGCGGAAGCCGCCATGCTTTTCAGCCATCAGCCGGTAGTTGATGCCGCCGTGGAAGCCGGTATCGCCGGCGAAATAGATCTTTGCCGCTGGTGTCTCGACGACGAAACCCGCCCACAGCGCCATGCGCCGGTCGCGGGTGCCGCGGGCCGACCAGTGATGCACCGGCTCGACATAGACGGCGACGCCATTGCCGATATCGACCCGGTCGCCCCAGTCATGCGCGGAAAGCCGCATACCGGGAACGGCAGCGTCGATGATGGTGTCGTTGCCGAGCGGCGTCAGCAGCAGCGGGTCGTGTTTTGTCTTCAGGCGCTTTAGCGTGGCGAGGTCGAGATGGTCGTAATGGTTGTGGCTGACCAGGACGAGGTCGATCGGCGGCAAATGGGAAAAGGCGATGCCCGGCGGATTGACGCGTTTCGGCCCGGCGAAGGAGAGCGGCGAGACACGCCGCGACCAGACCGGATCGGTAAGGATGTTCAGGCCGGCTGTCTGGACGAGCAGCGAGGAATGACCGACCATGGTGAGGCGGACCGCTGCACCATCGATGCGCTCGGCCGGTCTTACCGGTGGAAACGGGCTCGGATTCGCCGTCGGCCATTTCGAGCGCTCGCCGCTCAATTGCCATTTCAACAGATCGGCAAAGCGGCCCGGCGGCCGGCCGTCGGGATTGAAGAACAAGGTGCCGTCGAAATGATCGCTGGGCGGGCCGCTGTAATAGCGGTTGGCGGCTCTCTTTCTCGCGGCCAAGAAATCGGCTCCTTGCAGTTTGCTGATCGCCAAGAGATAATGCCGGAGCCAGCTGGCGCAAGCATTTGAGGTGAACGTCAAGGATTTGGAGCCGGCGCGCCGTATCGCACCGACCCGGAGGTATCAGCCAGGCAATGTGCATTTTGCGATAAATTTGCAACATTAGCGGCGCAAACCGTATTTTTACCATATCGGGTTGAAATTTCGCCACCTTCTCCATCTTGGTGAGAGGGACATTGCGCGGACGGCACCCCCAGCCGGATCCGACGGAGGTTGAAGAATGAGATTTTCGAAAACCGGCCTGCTGGCCGTATCGCTGGCCGCGCTCGTTGCGAGCGGCTGTTCAACCTCGCGGTTCTCATCAATGGACGAGCAGCAGCCGGCGCCGCTGGAAGCTGCGCCCGCCGGCAAGGTGACTGCAAACCAGCTGCCGCCCCCGGCGACACCCGGCCCGGCCGATCCGTCGAAATTTCCAACCGCGCCTCAGAACACGCAGGTCGCCTCGCTGCCGCCGGACGGGACGGCTCCGGCCGGTGCGGCCGACCTGACCGCCTCCAGCGTCGCCGGCGTGTGGAAGGCAAGCGTATCCGGCCAGAGCTGTCAGGTGGCGACGCCGCAGACCAAATTCGGCTCGGGCTACCGCGCCGGACCGCTGCATTGCCCGGCGCCGCTCGACGGCATCAAATCCTGGAACGTCGCCGGCAAACAGCTGACGCTCTTTGACGAGAACGGCGGCACGCTGGCACGGCTCTATTCCTCGGGCGGCGAGAAATTCGACGGCCAGACTTCCAACGGCCTGCCGATCTCGCTTACAAGGTAAGAGAACGGCCCCCCATTGTTACGCAATTCCGGACGGAAAACCGTTATACACTTTCCTGGAATTGCTGCAGAACGACGTGACCGATGCATCTGCGTGACGGCCTCCAGACCCATGCGACCGTCAAGCAGCGCTACGACCATCTGGTCGAGACGGGCGCCATCGGGCGCGACCCGGCGCAGGAGCGGATCGCCGCTGCGCTCGACCGGCTGATCGACGAAATATCGGCAAAGCGGCTGGCGCATAAATCAAGCGCACTTGGGTGGCTGTTCGCCCGCAAGCGCGAAGTGCACGAGGCAGTCAAGGGCCTCTACATCCATGGCGGCGTCGGCCGCGGCAAAACCATGCTGATGGATATGTTCTTCGAGCTGCTGCCGGTGCGGCGCAAGCGCCGCGTGCATTTCAACGATTTCATGGCCGACGTGCAGGATCGCATCCAGAAGCACCGGCAGGCTCGCAAGAACGGCACGGCCAAGGAGGACGATCCGATCCCACCGGTGGCGCGCGCGCTGGCCGAGGAAGCCTGGGTGCTGTGCTTCGACGAGTTTTCGGTCACCGACATCGCCGATGCGATGATCCTGTCCAGGTTGTTTTCGGCGTTGTTTGCCAATGGCGTGGTGCTGGTCGCCACTTCCAATGTCGCGCCGCAGGAGCTCTACCCTGACGGCCTGAACCGTCAGTTGTTCTTGCCGTTTGTTGCTATCTTGGAGCGCCACGCGCAGGTGCTGGCGCTGGACGCCGACAAGGATTACCGCCTCGACAAGCTCAGCCGCATGCCGGTCTACGTCACCCCGGCCGATGCCGCCGCCGACCATGCGCTCGACGACGCCTGGGCGGTGATGACGCATGGCAGGCCGACGGCCGAGACGATGCTGATGGTGAAGGGCCGGCATGTCGTAGTGCCGCGTGCTGCCGGCGAGGCGGCGCGGTTTTCCTTCGCTGATCTCTGCGAGAGGCCGCTCGGCGCCCGTGACTATCTTGCCATCGCCGGCCGTTTCTCGACCATCTTCATCGACCATGTGCCGGTGCTCGGCGAAGGCAAGCGCAACGAAGCCAAGCGCTTCATCCTGCTGGTCGATACGCTCTACGATCATCATGTGCGGCTGGTGATGAGCGCCGCAGCACCGCCGCCCCAGCTCTATACGGCCAAGCGCGGCAACGAGGTCTTCGAGTTCGAGCGCACCGCATCGCGGCTGATCGAGATGCAGAGCCACGACTGGCTGGAGGATTGGGTGGAAAGGCAGAAGGCGCGGGGATCATCGACAGAGGCGCGGCAGGCTTAGGGCTAGGAGCCCGATGCCCAGCAGGCTGATCTGCAGCGCTCCTTCACACCTGTCCAGCCATCGTTAAAAGGGTCCGTCCCGCCGCGTCTATAATCGATAAACATACATCACAAAATCCTCCGCCGGCCCATGCGGCACCTTTCGCGACTCGTAAAGTGCGCGAGCAGCAACATTGTCCGGCTCGGTGCCGACCCAGGCCTCCTCACAACCATGCTCGCGACCGAGTGCGAACATGGCGTCGAGCATCCTCGTCGCAATGCCCTGGCGTTGAAAGGCCGGCGCCACACCGACCTCGTCTATGTAGAGTTCGCTCACCTTGTCCGGGTGCCGGTGGACGATCGCGGCGCATTGGCCGATAACGACGCCGTCGGCGAGGGCCACGATCATGAAATGGCCGGGCGCCGCGAGATAGGCAGAGAGTCGATCCGGCCTGACCGGCTCATCGAAAACCTCGTCGGCAACCCGCATCACAAGGGCGTCATCGCCCGGAAATAGCCTTCTGATTTCAGATGCCATTGTGTAGAATTCCTCTAGCCGGCTTCAGAACTTTTACGTTTACGTAAGTCCCATTGTTTCTAACCGATTGAAATTACTCACTCCAAAATAATCGTTTGAATTTTTGCACGGCCGGGGCTATTGCGTGCGGCGAATTTCGCGGTTCCGCAGCATTCCGGCCTCTTCCTCCGACGCCGTCATCAAATCGTCAAGGATTTGGGCGCCGTCATAGTCAAAGGGAAAACATCCTGACATGGCACGCAACAAGATAGCGCTCATCGGCTCGGGCATGATCGGCGGCACCCTCGCCCACATGGTCGGCCTCAAGGATCTCGGCGACGTCGTGCTGTTCGATATCGCCGAAGGCATCCCGCAAGGCAAGGGGCTGGACATCGCGCAGTCGTCGCCGGTCGATGGGTTCGACTCCAGGCTGACCGGCGTCAACGACTATGCCGGCATCGAGGGCGCCGACGTCTGCATCGTCACCGCCGGCGTGCCGCGCAAGCCCGGCATGAGCCGCGACGATCTTCTGGGCATCAATCTGAAGGTGATGGAGCAGGTCGGCGCCGGCCTCAAGAAATACGCGCCGAAGGCCTTCGTCATCTGCATCACCAATCCGCTCGACGCCATGGTCTGGGCGCTGCAGAAGTTTTCCGGCCTGCCGAAGAGCCATGTCGTCGGCATGGCCGGCGTGCTCGACAGTTCGCGCTTCCGTTATTTCCTGGCCGAGGAATTCAAGGTCTCGGTCGAGGATGTCACCGCCTTCGTGCTCGGTGGCCACGGCGATTCCATGGTGCCGATGATCCGCTATTCCACCGTTGCCGGCATCCCGCTGCCCGACCTCATCAAGATGGGCTGGACCTCGAAGGAGCGGCTCGACCAGATCGTGCAGCGCACCCGCGACGGCGGCGCCGAGATCGTCGGCCTGCTCAAGACCGGTTCGGCCTTCTACGCGCCCGCCGCCTCGGCCATCGCCATGGCCGAAGCCTATCTCAAGGACAAGAAGCGGGTGCTGCCCTGTGCTGCCTTTCTTTCCGGCCAATATGGCGTCAAGAACACCTATGTCGGCGTTCCCGTGGTGATCGGCGCCGGCGGCGTCGAGCGTATCATCGAGATCGAACTGGCGAAAAGCGAACAGAAGATGTTCGACAGTTCGGTCGCCGCGGTGCAGGGTCTGTGCGACGCCTGCGTCAAGATCGCTCCGCATCTCGCGGCCAAATAAGCCGGCAACCAAGCCCGCCAAACAAGCTGGAGACATAGCGCATGAACATCCATGAGTATCAGGGCAAGGCGCTGCTGAAAGGTTTTGGCGCACCGGTGGCCGAGGGCGTGCCGGTGTTCAAGGCGAGCGAGGCGGAAGCCGCCGCCAAGGCGCTGCCCGGCCCGCTCTATGTGGTCAAGAGCCAGATCCATGCCGGCGGCCGCGGCAAGGGCAAGTTCACGGAGCTCGGCGCCGATGCGAAGGGCGGCGTCAGGCTGGCGAAGTCGGTGGCCGAGGTCGTCGCCAACGCCAAGGAGATGCTCGGCCATACGCTGGTCACCAAGCAGACCGGCCCGGCCGGCAAGCAGGTCAACCGGCTCTACATCGAGGACGGCGCTGACATCGAGCGCGAGCTCTATCTGTCGATCCTGGTCGACCGCTCGGTCGGGCGCGTCGCCTTCGTCGTCTCGACCGAGGGCGGCATGGACATCGAGGCGGTCGCCCACGACACGCCGGAAAAGATCATCACCGTCGCCATCGACCCGGAAAAGGGCGTGACGGCCGACGATGTGAACACGCTCAACGCCGCACTGAGGCTCGACGGCGACGCCGCCAAAGATGGTGGCACGCTGTTTCCGATCCTCTACAAGGCATTTGTCGAGAAGGACATGAGCCTGCTCGAGATCAACCCGCTGATCGTCATGAAGAGCGGCCGGCTGCGCGTGCTCGACGCAAAAGTGTCGTTCGACAACAATGCGCTGTTCCGCCACCCGGACGTGCTCGAATTGCGCGACACCACCGAAGAGGACGAGAAGGAGATCGAGGCGTCGAAATACGACCTCGCCTATGTCGCGCTCGACGGCAATATCGGCTGCATGGTCAACGGCGCCGGCCTTGCCATGGCGACGATGGACATCATCAAGCTCTACGGCGCCGAGCCGGCCAACTTCCTCGATGTCGGCGGCGGCGCGTCTAAGGAAAAAGTGACGGCGGCGTTCAAGATCATCACCAAGGATCCAGCGGTCAAAGGCATTCTGATCAATATCTTCGGCGGCATCATGAAGTGCGACATCATCGCTGAGGGCGTCATCGCCGCGGTCAAGGAGGTCGGCCTGCAAGTGCCGCTGGTTGTGCGGCTGGAAGGAACCAATGCCGAGCTCGGCAAGAAGATCATCAACGACAGCGGGCTGAACGTAGTGTCGGCCGATGATCTCGACGATGCGGCCAAGAAGATCGTGGCGGCGGTGAAACACTGAGAAACTAGGAGCGTTGCGTTGGGTAGCTTCCCCATTCACTGGGAAGAAGAGGTTCAGAGCTTGGACCAGCTGCCCGACCGCAGCCCCTATTCGGTCGAGGAAATCGAACAATACCTTTGGGAGTGCCACTATCATTGGAAGCTGGACGAAAAACCGATGCACTACAAAGTGCGGGGCGTAGTCGCTGAGGAGACCGATAATTATCGACGTTTCTGGCTTTATCAGGTGTCAGATGAGATTGGGCGCGAGTGGTACGTCGTCGTCGGAGCAGGAAAGAGCCCGTTCAAACCTACGATGAAAATGAGAGCCTGGATGTATGGCAAAGAGAATGATCTCGGACATGCACCTGACCGTTTCCTGCGGGATGAGATTGATGAACAGCACGCTGCCGATGCCCGATGACGGAAAAGGAATGAGCCTGTGCCTCCGCACAAGATAAACCTCGTCGAGGCGGCGGATACGAAGATCAAGAAGGTCTTCGATCCGCATATTGCCGGCGACGTCAACGATTCCCAGGTCAAGATCGCCAAGTTCGGCGACGTCTTCGACTGGCACGCGCACGACAATGAAGACGAGGCCTTCCTGGTGCTGCGCGGCCGCATCGCCATCGATTTCCGCGACGGCACGGTGGAGCTTTCCAGCGGCGAGTTCATCGTCGTGCCGCGCGCCGTCGAGCACCGGCCGCGCTCGCTGAGCGAAGAACCTGTGGTGCTGATGTTCGAGCCGGCGACGACGCTCAACACCGGCAACGCCAAGAGCGACCTGACCGTCGCCGAGCTGAAGCGGTTGTGACGATGAGCGCGCGGCCTTCCCCGATCAACGGTTTTTGAAAAGGACCACCATGTCCATTCTCGTCGACAAGAACACCAAGGTGCTGGTGCAGGGCCTGACCGGCAAGACCGGCACGTTCCACACCGAACAGGCGCTGGCCTATCACGGCACGAAAATGGTCGGCGGCATCCATCCCAAGAAGGGCGGCGAGATCTGGACCGGCGCCAAGGGCGAGGCACTGCCGATCTTCGCCACCGTAGCCGAAGGCAAGGCGAAGACCGGCGCCAACGCTTCGGTCGTCTACGTGCCGCCGGCGGGTGCCGCCGAAGCGATCCTGGAAGCGATCCAGGCCGAGATCCCGCTGATCGTCTGCATCACCGAGGGCATACCGGTGATGGACATGATCAAGGTCAAGGCGAGGCTCGACCGCTCGAAATCGCGGCTGATCGGGCCGAACTGCCCCGGCGTGCTGACCCCCGACCAATGCAAGATCGGTATCATGCCCGGCAACATCTTCCGCAAGGGCTCGGTCGGCGTTGTTTCGCGCTCGGGAACGCTTACCTATGAGGCGGTGTTCCAGACCACCAATGTCGGTCTCGGCCAGACCACCGCCGTCGGCATTGGCGGCGATCCGGTCAAAGGCACGGAGTTCATCGACGTGCTGGAGATGTTCCTTGCCGACGATGAGACCAAGTCGATCATCATGATCGGTGAGATCGGCGGCTCGGCCGAGGAAGACGCCGCGCAGTTCCTCAAGGATGAGGCAAAGCGTGGCCGCAGCAAGCCGATGGCGGGCTTCATCGCCGGGCGCACGGCGCCGGCGGGCCGCACCATGGGCCATGCGGGCGCGGTCATCTCGGGCGGCAAGGGCGGCGCGGAAGACAAGATCGCGGCGATGGAATCGGCCGGCATCAAGGTATCGCCGTCGCCAGCACGGCTCGGTACGACGCTGGTCGAGGCGATCAAGGGTTAAGAAAGTGAGCAGTCGAGCTTTCGAATGCCGATGAGCAGGACATGGAAGACGAGAAGCGCATCATCCTATGCATACCCGGCCCTTGGGAAGGCAGGTCGGCCTTTGTGCGCGCCGTTGCAGAGGCGTCGATGCCTTCAGCTGATTATGTGGCTGCGGGGATGATCGTGATGCACGGCCCGAGCAAAGCTGCGTTCGAGTTTGATTTCTGCGACCGCGACGAGGACATGACGAGAGCCTTCGCTAGCGCTGGCCTCGTCAACGAGCTCGGTAAGGATGTCATCGACAAAATCGCCTCGCATAGGAGTGTCGTCTACCTGCTTTCCACATCCCCACAAACGAAGGAAACGTCGATTTCCGTCGCAAAAGCGGCAGCCCATCTGATCAAGGCCGGCGGTCTTGGCGTGAAGGTCGAAACGGCCGGCAAGGCATTCTCAGCCGATCAATGGCTTGAACGCACAAGCGGTGATTTTGTTGAGATCTATGGACTGATGGTTCTGGATTCTGTCTCGGATGGCACGACGACCTACAGCTGCGGCATGCGTAATTTGGGGCTTTGGGATTCTATCGTTTCAGGTGACGAATTTCAGTCTGCCGTCAAGCTGCTTCGCGGCTTCAACATGTATCAACTTTACGAAAGCCCCGAGCTTTTGGCCGGTCAGACGTTTGGACTGGAAGCAGGCGCACCGCGATATCGTTTGAGTGTGGAGACGCAGCAGCCAGACGGGGAACACAATCTGTATACGAACCCTTTTGGCATGTGGCGGCTTAGCCGCGTGGTAGCGCATTAGGGATAGGGAGAACGGAGTAGCACTCCGCTAGGCAAAATGGCACGACAAGATCAAACCAACGACCAGTTTTCGCTTACCTCGTTTCTCTATGGCGGCAATGCCGACTATATCGACGCGCTTTATGCCGCTTATGAGGACGATCCCGCGTCGGTCGATCCCGAATGGCAGGACTTTTTCGCGGCGCTGAAGGACGACGCTGGCGACGTGCGCAAGAATGCCAAGGGCGCCTCATGGGCCAAGCCCTCCTGGCCGATGCAGGCCAACGGCGAGCTTGTCTCGGCGCTGGACGGCAATTGGGGCCTGGTCGAAAAGCACATCGAAAAGAAGGTGAAGGACCGAGCAGCCGGCAACGGCGCAGCGCTTTCCGACGCCGACGTGCATCAGGCGACGCGCGATTCCGTCCGCGCCATCATGATGATCCGCGCCTTTCGCATGCGCGGCCACCTGCATGCCAATCTCGATCCGCTCGGCATTGCCAAGCCGCTCGAGGATTATAACGAGCTGTCGCCGGAGAATTACGGCTTCACCGAAGCCGATTACGACCGGCCGATCTTCCTCGACAATGTGCTCGGGCTGGAATTCGGCACCATCCGGCAGATGCTCGACATCCTGACCCGGACCTATTGCTCGACGCTCGGCGTCGAATTCATGCATATCTCCGATCCCGAGGAGAAGGCCTGGATCCAGGCGCGCATCGAGGGCGCCGACAAGGAGATCTCCTTCACCGCCACCGGCAAGAAGGCGATCCTGCAAAAGCTGGTCGAGGCCGAAGGCTTCGAGCAGTTCATCGACGTCAAGTACAAGGGAACCAAGCGCTTCGGCCTCGATGGCGGCGAGTCGCTGATCCCGGCGCTGGAGCAGATCGTCAAGCGCGGCGGCCAGCTCGGCATGAAGGAGATCGTGCTCGGCATGGCGCATCGCGGCCGGCTGAACGTTTTGTCGCAGGTGATGGCCAAGCCGCACCGCGCCATTTTCCACGAGTTCAAGGGCGGCTCGGCCGCGCCCGACGAGGTCGAAGGCTCGGGCGACGTGAAGTACCATCTCGGTGCCTCATCCGACCGCGAGTTCGACGGCAACAAGGTGCATCTGTCGCTGACCGCCAACCCATCGCATCTGGAAATCGTCGATCCGGTGGTGATGGGCAAGGCGCGCGCCAAGCAGGATTATCTGTTTGGCCGCAGCCGCGAGGAGATCGTGCCGCTGGAAGAGCGCGCCAAGGTGCTGCCGCTGCTGCTGCATGGCGATGCCGCTTTTGCCGGCCAGGGCGTGATTGCCGAAATCCTTGGCTTGTCCGGCCTGCGCGGCCACCGCGTCGCCGGCACGCTGCATTTCATCATCAACAACCAGATCGGCTTCACCACCAACCCGCGCTTTTCGCGTTCGTCGCCCTATCCGTCCGACGTGGCCAAGATGATCGAGGCGCCGATCTTCCACGTCAATGGCGACGATCCGGAAGCCGTGGTCCATGCCACCAAGGTGGCGATCGAATTCCGCATGAAGTTCCACAAGCCTGTCGTGGTGGACATGTTCTGCTACCGCCGCTTCGGCCACAATGAGGGCGACGAGCCGGCCTTCACCCAGCCGATCATGTATCGCAAGATCCGCAACCAGAAGACGACCATGCAGATCTATGCCGACCGGCTGATCGCCGAAGGCCATATCAGCCAGGCCGAGCTCGAAAAGATGAAGGCCGACTGGCGGGCGCATCTCGAGCAGGAATTCGAGGTCGGCCAGCACTATAAGCCGAACAAGGCGGACTGGCTGGACGGCGCCTGGTCCGGCCTGCGCTCGGCCGACAACCAGGACGAACAGCGGCGCGGCAAGACCGCGGTGCCGGTCAAGACGCTGAAGGAGATCGGCAAGAAGCTGACCGAGGTGCCGAAGGATTTCGAGGCACACAAGACGATCATCCGCTTCCTCGACAACCGCCGCCAGGCGATCGAATCGGGCGAAGGCATCGACTGGTCGACGGCCGAGGCGCTGGCCTTCGGCGCCATCCTGCTCGACGGCAATCCGATCCGGCTGTCCGGACAGGATTCGGAGCGCGGCACCTTCTCGCAGCGCCATTCCGTGCTCTACGACCAGCGCGACGAGACCCGCTACATCCCACTCAACAATCTGTCGGCGGCGCAGGCCGGGTTCGAGGTCATCAACTCGATGCTGTCGGAAGAGGCCGTGCTCGGCTTTGAATATGGCTACTCGCTGGCTGAGCCGAAGGCGCTGACGCTGTGGGAAGCGCAGTTCGGCGACTTCGCCAATGGCGCCCAGGTGGTATTCGACCAGTTCATCTCGTCGGGCGAGCGCAAGTGGCTCAGAATGTCGGGCCTCGTCTGCCTGCTGCCGCACGGCTATGAAGGCCAGGGGCCGGAGCATTCGTCGGCCCGGCTCGAGCGCTTCCTGCAGCTTTGCGCGGAAGACAACATGCAGGTCGCCAACGTCACGACGCCGGCCAACTACTTCCACATCTTGCGCCGGCAATTGAAGCGGGACTTCCGCAAGCCGCTGATCCTGATGACGCCGAAGTCGCTGCTGCGCCACAAGCGGGCGGTGTCGACGCTGCCGGAAATGTCGGGCGAAAGCGCCTTTCACCGGCTGTTGTGGGACGACGCCCAGCTGCTGTCGGGCCAGGCCATCAAGCTCACCAAGGATTCGAAGATCCGCCGTGTCGTGCTCTGTTCGGGCAAGGTCTACTACGACCTCTACGAAGAGCGCGAGAAGCGCGGCATCAACGACATCTACCTGCTGCGCCTCGAGCAGCTCTATCCGTTCCCGGCCAAGGCGCTGATCACCGAACTGTCGCGCTTCCGCAATGCCGAGATGGTGTGGTGCCAGGAGGAGCCCAAGAACATGGGCGCCTGGTCGTTCATCGATCCGTATCTCGAATGGGTGCTGGCGCATATCGACGCCAAGCACCAGCGGGTACGCTATACCGGCCGGCCGGCCGCCGCCTCGCCGGCGACCGGATTGATGTCGAAGCATCTCGCCCAGCTTGCCGCCTTGCTCGACGACGCGCTTGGTGAATAGAACAGAACTGGGCGGATAAAATAGAACCGAAAGAAACGGACAGGCACAATGGCAACCGAAATCCGCGTCCCGACACTTGGTGAATCCGTCACCGAGGCGACCATCGGCAAATGGTTCAAGAAGGTCGGCGACGCGATCGCCGCCGATGAGCCGCTGGTCGAACTCGAAACCGACAAGGTGACGGTGGAAGTGCCGGCCGCCGCCGCGGGCACGCTCAGCGAGATCGCCGTCAAGGAAGGCGAGACGGTTGGCGTCGGGGCGCTGCTCGGCACGATTTCGGCAGGCGCCGGCGCAGCAGCCAATGCTGCCGCCGCTCCGGCAGCGAAGCCGGACGCGGTGTCGCAGGCCTCGGCTCC
>NZ_AYVY01000056.1 GCF_000503055.1 Mesorhizobium sp. LSHC420B00
GGCGAATTCAAGGCGTTCACGCGGCTCAAATTGGCGATACCGCTATCCGGCGCTTCTGAGCCAGACCAGCATCTCCGTCGCCCTGGCCGAGGGACTGCAGAACGCGCTCTGGTCACTTGGCGGAGCGCCGCTCTATCACCGCAGCGACAGCCTGTCGGCGGCTTTCCGCAATCTCAATGGCATCTTTCAATATTTGCACAATCTGAACCCGCAGGGGTTCAGGGATCGTGTCGTACTGACAGGCATTTCGCCTCGCTGGCGCCTCTGCCGCTTGGAAAAGATGTCCCTGACCGCCAAGTTGATGGGGCCCGCATTGAAACAATCAAAGGTAGTGTAATCAGACGTGGGACGTGGTGGCAAGCGGACTGCAGGCCTAGCCAGATTGCCCTGACACCCCCTCTTCCCTAGCAGCCGCCTCGAAGGCCCTCCGGGCTTCCTCCAGGGCATTGTTGCAGCCGTAGGTGACCCCAGGTCGGTCAGTCTTGACGTACACCGGAGGGGAGAACCAATGAGTTGCCATGAGGGGGCCGCTCGCGCTCATCATCGAAGGCCGTTGGCATACCGCTTCGCGAGCCTGAGGGTCCGCTTTCGTTGCCAGACGGCAGAGCGCCTAAACTTCAAATCGCACGGCCCAGAGCAGATGAAACTACAGCCGCATGTGTTGCCGGCAGTTCGAACAGCATGGGCAGGTGGCGACACTCGGCTTCGTCCACGATCAGCGCCTCAATAGTCGCGATGGAAAGATGGCTTCTGAGGCGCAGCCGGACAACCGCGGCGAGCTTGTGAACGGGCACCGGTACCGCCCCGGCGTGATGGTCTAGAAGATTGTTGATCTCGGCAACTACTTTTGGATCGACGGCGTGGGGCAATGGCAGCATGAGAGCGCTTCCTTTCGGAAGTAACTCTAAGCCGATCGGGGCGATGAGTCTTGGCGCGTACGTTTTTAACCAAATGTCGCGGACATCATTGGACGTCAGGTCAAGCTCGTTAGCGTTGCGCGCATTAGAGCGGCCACGGCCCGCTGCACAGCCAATCGCAACGCAAGCGTGAACCATTCTCGGATTACTGTGTTTGTAGGGATGCCGCGCTATTTCTTCGACTTAACCGACACTGGCAAAGTCTTCCTTGACGTTGAGGGTACCGATCTCCCGGACCTCGAAGCTGCAAAACAAGAGGCGTTAAAGCCTTGGTCGAGATTACCAAGGATAAGCTGCCGGATGGCACTTATAGAGAATTTGTGATGACCGTTCGCGACGAGTCCAACGAGACGTTCTTAGAGGCTATGATCGAGTTTAAGATGCGGACGCGCTAGGTCTGCAAAGATGGTTTCCGATTGGGATCACTTAATAGACGGCTCTCGCTTACAATTAGAGAGTTCTCGGTTGAATGAGCGTCGCGCGCGCGCAGACATCGATGCCTTCGGCTCTCCCTTGACGCAACCCGCCGCGTAATTGTGGCATCCCGTAAGCTGCTGGACCGGATGGCGAACCGGGTCGATGAACACGAGTGGAGGGTTCCTACTCTGGTGAGAGATACATCTTGGCTTCCTTAGCGGCAGCCTCAAAGGCCTTTCGTACCACCTGAGGATCAATCGGATCGCCCTCCAGATCCGACAGGCAGAGGGTCACCGCCTTGTGCCAGCGAGGTCCTCTCCGGGTCCACCTCTTAAGTTGCTCAAGGGCTGTCCTCGCATTGTTGCAGCCATGCCTGTCGCCGGTTTCAGTCTTCACGAAGACCGGAGGGACGANCCTCTTAAGTTGCTCAAGGGCTGTCCTCGCATTGTTGCAGCCATGCCTGTCGCCGGTTTCAGTCTTCACGAACACCGGGGGGACGAACCAATGGGCGATCTTACGGCTGACATTGGGGGCATTGCCGCCGCTATCTAACAACCGCGACGGGGATGAAGAAGGGCAAGCAGTGTGGTGGAATGGGTCGAGCCTTTGTACACTTGCTATGCGTCGAAATGTGCATATATTGTGCATATGAGAGGTCGGAGATTTGTCATGGCCCACGCACAGCTCGCACATTCCACGGTGATTTCAGGCTTTGTCGATAGCCTGCAGGAGCCGCGCACGCCTTATATCTCGCCGAAGCGCCTGTCGCAGGCGCTTGGCGTGAAGGTGGCCAACTTGGCCCAGTTGACCGGTGTCCACCGCAACACGCTCCGCAACCCGTCATCGGAGCGCCTGCAGGGCAGGATGCGCGAGATGGTGAAGGTGATCNCCACCGCAACACGCTCCGCAACCCGTCATCGGAGCGCCTGCAGGGCAGGATGCGCGAGATGGTGAAGGTGATCTCGGCGGCGACGGAACTCACCGGCGATGTCAACAAGGCGATCTTTTGGTACCGCAATGAACCGATCGCCGACTATGGCCATCGTACCGCAGCCGAGCTCGTCGCCGACGGCCAGGTCGAGGCGGTTCTGGCCTTTATCCGGGATCTCGAGAATGGGGCGCGCGGGTGAGGATCACCCGCATCGGTCCAGACGAAATCTTCCATCGCTATCTGACTCCCAAATGGGCTTTCCTGCCCACCAGCGGTGCAGGCGCAGCGATGGACGGCGGTCGTTTCAACCGGCCAGGCATCGAAGCACTTTATCTGTCGCGTGCGACCCAGACGGCGCTTGATGAATACAAGCAGGGAGCCAGCATCACCCCGCCCGCCACCCTTGCCGCTTACAAGATCACGCTCGCCGAGGTAGCCGACCTTTCGCAGGGTTTCGACCCGGACATCTGGGACGGCCCGTGGAAGGAGTGGGATTGTGCCTGGCGCCAGGTCGCTCGCATCGACAAGAAGATCCCGCCATCGTGGAAGCTCGCGGATCTGGTCATCACCGCCGGACTTCGCGGCATCCTGTTTCCGTCGCTGCGTCACGCCGGCGGCACCAATCTGGTGATCTTTCCGGCCAATCTTGTCGACAGCGACCATGTCGCGGTTCACGATCCCGATCAACGGTTGCCGCACGACCAGTCGTCCTGGTGCTGAGTTATCGACCGTCTCTGGGATCGCAACGCGACGACGTCCCCCGTCACGGCGCTTGGTCCCCAACGACATCGTCCTCGCCGTCGCCCTCCCCGCTCGCCAGCCCGGCTGGAATATCGCCGGCCAGCAGCTTGTCGAGCAGATCGAACATGTTTTCGATGNTCGCCAGCCCGGCTGGAATATCGCCGGCCAGCAGCTTCTCCTTCGACAGCAGCCCTGCGTCCTCAAGCGCCTCGAAATCCGGTAGCTGGCGCAGCGTGTCGAGCCCGAACTGCGAGAGAAAAGTTTTCGTCGTCACATAAGTATAGGGCGCGCCAGGTTGCGGCGAGCGCGGACCCGAAGCGATAAAATCCTGCGATCGCAGCACGCCGATCAGGTCGCGCGAGATCTCCTTGCCGAAGAAGCTCGACAGCTCGGCCCGGGTGATCGGCTGGAAATACGCAATGCACATCAAGATCAGCGCCTCGGACTGCGACAGGGGTTTTGACCCCGGCCCGCCATCCGTACCCTGCCCCGTGGCAGCTCGAATTGCATCGGAGTAGACCCTCCTGGTCCGGTGCTGCCAACCGCCGGCGACCGACACCAGTTCATAGGGCCGGCCGCGCAATTCTTCGCGAATGTCGTCGATAACCAGGTCGATGTTGCAGCTTCTTCCGACGACCCGCGCCAGCGTCTCGCGCATCACCGGCGTGTTGGCCGCAAAAATCACCGCTTCGACGCGACCCATCCATTCGCGCCAGCGCAACTCCGCCGGCAGGTGTTCCAACTCAGTGTCGAGCAGCGATGGCTGGGCATTTTCTTTTCTCTGGGCCGTTTGGTCGGCCATCGCTAGAGCCCATACAGCCGGAAGGTCGGCCGTCCCGACAATTCACGCACTGCCTCGAATTCTATCAACCGGTCGAACAGCCGCCGTGACCCGAACCGCGACAGGTTTTTGGTCACGAGCGAGCCGGAGACGGCATCATTGTCGAGCAGTTTTGCGATCGCCTCACCTGCGCCTTTGGCGCGGAGCTTAGGCGCCACCGCCATAAGCCGCTCAGCCCGCCGAGAAATTTCGCCGGCGACCCGGCAGGCATCCGCCGCGCCCTGCGCCAGCGCCACGCATACTGCCCGCTCAAACCCTTCCCCTCCAGGCCGGATCCGTTTGCCGCGTCCGCCTTCAGCATGGAAGGCCGGAGCAAACGCCTGCGCCACCAACATTGGCACGGGCCGCGACCAGCGCAGCTTTTGCGCCAAGACCAGATCGGCACACCACCAGGCCAGCGTTTCGGCCTCCGACCGCATTGCGACCACGTAGCCGGCGATTGCCCCGGCAGCGAACGGCGCCGGTCGCCCGGAACGGGCAAGATTGTCGATCACCTCGGGAAGATCGGCAAAGGCATCGTCCCAGCGCAAGCCGAGCAGCGCGACCACTTCGGCCAGTCTCGCGGCATTGACCACCGGCGGCCGCAACGCCAGTTGTCGCCAGGCGCCCAAAACAGCGCCGGCAGGTCCAGGATCGGTGTCGGGTGGACGCATATACCAGGCATCGCGCAGGGCGGCCTCGTCCTCGCTGCGGCCGGCCAGCCGAACGGCGGCGGCGGCGCATTTCAAGGCCCGCCCCTGCCGCCAGGCACCGGCCCAGGGCGGCTCCGAACGCACCAGATTATCGAGCGAAGTCAAGGCTGCCCCAGCCCAAAACGCGGCATCGGCATCGCTCGAAACTGGCCCGTCTGGCAGCGCCCAGCCCGGCACACGCGGCGGCAGAGGAGCGCTAACAGGTGAGGGGTCGGCTCGAATCATGTCTGACATGGTAAACTGGGCGTGCGCTTTACGCCATCATTCGAGGGCTCAAACGCACAGCCTGTCGTTGCACAATGACGAACGATAATGCCTTATCGTTCGTGTCTGTCATTACGTTAGAAATGGCCGCTGTCGCCCGCGGTTCAACGGTCGCAGGAGAGTGTCAGCGACCTTTTTGAAGACTGGTGGTCATTAAAGGAGGTTGGACGATCACGGTGCACGGGCATCTGCCACAGACGCTTTCAACCCTGCGGGCGCAAGTCTGTCACCGGCCGGTAGAAGATCACACGCACCGACGGAACAAGCTGGTTGAGGTAATCGAAATCCCCAACATTGCCGGTCAGGACCGTCGCGCCCAGCAGACCGGCCTGGTGAAAGATCAGCGCATCGTTGAGGAAGCGGCGTTCATGGCCCTCCCCTTTCGGCAGACGGCTCAGCCGGAACAGCAGGCCGGCAAGCATGCCGGCGCGTCCCCAGGCGGTGGCGTCGGGTGCATGCAGCCGGTGCACTGGAATGTCTTCAATCGTGCCTGCAACCACTTTCAGGACCGACTTCGTCGTGGGGTGCGCTGGGTCGAGCCGGCCGAACAGGTGGCTGAGCTCGGCAAGGCAGACGGCCGAGTGCTGACAGAGCCTATAGATCAGAAGGTCATCGACCACTTTGGGCGTGCGCCCCTGAAGGACATCCAGATAGACGCTCGTGTCGAGAAGCAATGCACCGCCGACAGGCGGCTGGTCCCCTGCCCAGGACAGAGCGGAATCCGGCCGCCGTTCCAGCCCGCCGGCACGCCGCTGTGGTTTGAGGGAACGCAGTGCGCTCCCGAGATCAAACGCCAAGATCAATGTCTGCGGAGATGCTGCCCTTGCGGCGGACGAGCTGGGCGCCAAAATCGTCCTCGAGGGCCAGCCGCGACAAGGCGAGCTCCAGCAGTTCAGTGTCGGAGGTCACATGAGCGCGCTTTTTTGCCGCCTCGATCAATTCCGACGGCACCCTCCCGGAAAGGCGTGTGTTCTTGGCCGCGCCGAGAAGGCCGACCGCCCTCGCCTGCTCAAGCACCAGACGGTTCCGGGTGTGGGCGATCCGCTCCTCGCTTTCGGCTACCGTTGCGCCACGTACGCTCATCCTGGATTCTCCTGTTGAACGAAACATAAGGGATGTTGAACATGAAGGCAAGGATCGGCACTGAGAAAGAGGGCCCTAGGAGGGTCAACACTGGATCGGACATGGTCCGTCGCCCGGTCATGCTAAAGCACGACCCAGCGTGTGGTCGTACGCGACCGGCGCAAATCTCGGGAGCTACTGGTCAAGCACCTCGCGGTGGACAATTGGGCGCTTTGGTCGCACGTTGGGGCTCTCAGAATCGCACCACTGTGACATTCAAATGATCGAGAGTTTCGATGGGCAGTCCCCGTAATTTCATGACGCCCATCGACGCGGTCGACACCAGCGACCTGCCTGACATTGTCGACGTCGTCATGGAAATGGGGCATCCGGATGAGGCTCCCGCTCCTCCCACGCAGGTCCTCGACTCGCGACGAGCATCACTGCCTGCCCATCTCGAAAAGCTGGCCGACCGCGCGCGCGATTACGTCGAGGCGGCGAGTTCGGCAAACACCCGTCGCGCCTATGCCGCCGACTGGAAGCATTTTTGCGCCTGGTGCCGGCGCCAGGCGTTTGATCCGCTGCCGCCAGATCCACAAGTCGTCGGCCTCTACATCACGGCCCAGGCCTCAGGATCGGAACGGGACAAAAAGTCTGTGTCGACCATTGAGCGCCGCCTGTCGTCGCTGACCTGGAACTATACGCAACGCGGTCAACCGCTCGACCGGAAGGACCGGCATATCGCCACCGTGCTCGCCGGCATCCGCAATAAACACGCCTCCCCTCCCCGTCAAAAGGAAGCCATCCTGCGCGACGATCTTGTCGCCATGCTGGAAACGCTCGATCGTGGCACGCTGCGCGGTCTGCGCGGCCGCGCCATGTTGCTTTTGGGCTTCGCCGGCGGCTTGCGCCGCTCCGAAATCGTGGGCCTCGATGTTGCGCGCGATCAAACCGAGGACGGCTGCGGCTGGATTGAATTTTTCCCGGACAAGGGCGTGCTGGTTACGCTGCGAGGCAAGACCGGCTGGCGCGAGGTCGAGATTGGCCGCGGCTCGTCCGATGCCACCTGCCCGGTCGTCGCCCTGCAGACCTGGCTGAAGCTGGCCCGCATCGCGCATGGCCCCCTCTTCCGCCGCGTCACGGGGCAGGGCAAAGCTGTGGGCGCCGAGCGGCTCAACGATCAGGAGGTGGCGCGGCTGGTCAAACGCGCGGCCTTGGCCGCCGGCGTGCGCGGTGATCTTTCCGAGGGCGAGCGCGGCCAAAAGTTTTCCGGCCATTCGCTGCGCGCTGGCCTCGCCTCCTCTGCCGAGGTTGACGAGCGCTACGTGCAGAAGCAGCTTGGTCACGCCTCGGCAGAGATGACACGCAAATACCAGCGCCGGCGCGATCGCTTCCGCGTCAATCTAACTAAGGCGTCAGGATTGTAGAGTGCGGTACGCCCCCCAGCCGCAGGTGCCTCTGGATGCGCCAATCCACCCCGGCGCCACAGATCCAACCATCAAGTTGATGGGTTTCTAAGGTTTATTGGTGCGGGCGCAAGCCTCCAACTTGAAGAGCTGTTCCCAGCTGGGAACTCAAAATACGGGTTGTGCGAGAAGTTGCTTCTCGATGAGTTCTCCAGGATCCTTCGCCGACACTTGGACTAGCCCCCGAGGGAAGTTGCCTGGCGACTGCAGGAGCCTCTTGCTCGACGCTGGAGGAAAGTGCGCGTGGACAGGACGCCCACGTGCCAAACGGTGCTGATTGCTGTCAAATCGCGTGGGACGCCTGGCGATAGATCCTAGCCGCTGAGTTGCCATTCGCGAGAGTCGCTCGGCCCGGAAGGAATGCCTCGTTGCAGGGTAGGGGCCGTGGGGCGTCTAACTTGTCTGCCTGGGGGCGTTCACCGAAGTGACATCGGAAGCGGCGCGGCATGGCTGCATTACAAACACAACCCATCGTCCCCGACGCAAAGGATGGTGACTTCCCTAGGACTGCGCGAGCTCAGTGCCTCCGTCACAACGGGAATTTCGCCGCCGCGCCAAAGTGGGGGGAGGGGGTATCTCTCCATGCGCCGAAACCTACCTGCGCTTTTGTAGGTCGCTCGCGGCCGTACGCGGAAGCCAGAGGCCAACCGGTACACCAACGTCGACTATCTACGAGAACAAAACGGGCAACGGGGCCCGCCCGTGCCCCCATGCTGCGTAACCAACTTCATAGCTGTCTTTTTCAATGCCTGATGCGCAACTTTGACGGCACAGGGAAGCCAGCGATAGCGAAAAGTTCCCAGCTGGGAACTGCCCTGTGTCCATTTGCTCGAATTCTCCGAATCGGGCATACCTCCAGTAACGGAAAAACCGCGTAATTCGAAAAGTTGGCGTAGTTGGCGTGGCGTTAACAGCTTGTTAACCACAGTCGCTATCAATAGGCGCTGGGTGCAAGAGGAGAATCTGGGTGACGCGGCATCTAAGTAGCCTTCAGTTCATGAATACCTTTTCGACGAAACTCGAGAAGGCACTCAACAATCTTTCGCTGGCTCAGTATCCTCCAGATGCGATTCGTACGATGCGCAAATTCACTTCGACGGAAGTGGCAGCATTGCTAGGAGTGACTGAAGCTTACATACGGCAGGTCTCCTTAAAAGGGCAGGGGCCTGAGCCAGAGACAACGACCACCGGAAAGCGCTTATATTCTGTGGAGCAGGTGCTGGACCTTCGGATGCACCTGGCGGAAAAGGCACGGAAGAAATGGATCAATCCTCGTCGTGTTAAAGGCGAGGATTGCCAGATCATCGCGATCACGAACTTCAAAGGTGGATCGTCCAAGACAGCGACCACTATTCACTTGGGTCATTGGTTGGCACTACGTGGATATCGCGTTCTCGCAGTCGACATGGATCCCCAGGCGTCGTTGACAAGTCTGCAAGGAGCGTTACCCGGATTTGACTACCGAGAAGGTGACACCCTTTACTCAGCGATTCGGTTTGATGATCCGGTGCCAACGGAAAAGATTATTCATCAGACGCATATCATCGGATTCGACGTCATCTGCGCCGGTCTTGAGCTGACAGAATTCGAGACGGCCGTCACCCTTGAGATGCGCAAGAGCGGTGGAACCAGTTTTCTGCTTCGAGTGTCACAGGCGCTCGAACAGATCGTCGATAACTACGACATCGTCCTTCTCGACTGTGCGCCGTCACTCAATTTCCTGACACTTTCGTCGCTCACTGCCGCTACCGGAGTCCTAATCCCAGTTCCAGCGCACATGCTCGATGTCGACTCCACAGGGAAGTTTTTGGAGCTGGCCGCATCTTATATGCAAATCCTGGATGAGGCTGGTGCAGGCGCACGTTGGGATTTCGCCAAATTCCTCATCACAAAGTTTGAGGCCAACGACCACCCGCAAGCCAACATGCAGGCCCTAATGCGCCAAGTGTTTGGCGAGGATTTACTTCTGAATTCAGTCTCCAAATCCACTGCGGTTGCGGACGCTCTCACTTGGAAGCAGAGCCTCTATGAAGTGCAACGATCGAGGTTTTCGGCACCTAAAACTTATGATCGTGCAATCGAATCGATCAATGCCGCGAACGCGGAAATAGAAAGCCTCATCACAATGGCATGGAGGCGTGAACAGTGAGCCGTAAAGATTCTAAGGGCATGTTTGCTGCTGTTTTGGGGCAACTCGGGGAGGACAATTCGGAGGAGGGCGTCAGCCGCCGCACGTCATCGCCGCACCTGATGAAGGTGGCGGCTGGTGTTCGCCAAATGCAAGAGCGTAGCGATATCGCCGACAAGTTACTGAAGTCAGGCGAACAGATCATTGAACTCGATCCCGACAAAATACGGCCGTCGTCTATTACCGATCGATATGATGACGCCTACGAGATTTCCGCCATTGCTGAGATCACTGAATCCATGCGGGAGCGCGGTCAGATTGTGCCTGGACTGGTTCGGCCAGTACAAGGCAAGGATGGCGAGTTTCAAATCGTCTATGGTCGCAGAAGATTAGCGGCAGCTAAGCAGCTTGGGATCGGATTCAAAGCGGCCGTCCGCGAGTTAACTGATGAACAAGCAGTCATTTTCCAAGGCGAAGAAAACACCGCTCGAGAGGATCTTTCATACATTGAGAAGTGCGCTTTTGCGCTTGCGCAGCAGGAAGCGGGATACAAACGGGACACCATCTGCGCTTCGCTGTCGACAGGAAAATCGCATGTCTCCGAGATGATCAAAATCGCCTCATCGGTCGACAAGGAGATACTGCAATCGATTGGTAAAGCTCCCGGGATTGGTCGAGGACGATGGCAGGAATTCTCGAACCGCTATTCCATAGACGGCTCACCCGCAAAAGCTTTCGATCTTATTCGCAAAAACAAATTCCGCGAGGCAACGTCCGACGACAGATTCATTATTCTGCTTGAGACGCTTCCATCGGATCATAATGCGATCAAAGAACCTGCGGGTCCGGCCAAGCCATCAAAGCCCAAGATTGCTATGAAATCCTGGGCTGCTCCAGACAAAACAGTCAGCGTCAGCCTCAAAGACAACGGAAAAACTACCATGATTGCGGTGGGAGAGGCTGAAGGATCGCGTTTCGCAGCGTTTATCGCCGGACAACTGGACGACCTGTTTGAGGCCTTTCGGAAGTCCATCACGAAACAAGGAGTCTGAAAACCGCAAAAGAAAAAGGCCCCCGAACGGCAAGCCGTGGAAGCCTCTCTCTGAACTAAGCACTCTGAGAATCGCATCTCCACGAATCACTGTCAAGAGTCATTGGCGTCGTTTTGGCGAGCAGGTTTCTTTTGCCTAATCGAGGGTGAAAGAAAATGGAGACGAATATTGCGACGACGCCCTTTGGGCGGCGGCCGATGACGCTTGGCATGATTTCAAGCCAAGTCACCGCAAGGGCCGTGCCGAAGGACGCGATCGTCCACAAATGGCATGTCTTCCAAGATATCAAGGATGCCAGGATCGCTCTGGGCGCCACTGATCGCGCTTTGGCTATTCTCGACGCGCTGTTGTCGTTCCATCCGGACACGGCACTTTATGGCGACAGTGAACTGGTTGTATGGCCATCCAACGAGCAGCTGATCCGCCGCGCCAATGGCATGCCCCCAACGACCTTACGGCGACACCTGGCCGTTCTGGTCGAGTGTGGATTGATCATCCGTCGGGACAGCCCAAACGGCAAGCGCTTCGCCCGGAAAGGGCAGGCGGGCGAGATCGAGCAAGCCTATGGCTTTGACATCTCGCCGATCGTGGCGCGCGCTGAGGAGTTCAAGGATCTTGCGGAAGCGGTCAGATCTGAGAAGAAGGCCTTTCGTCTCGTTAAGGAGCGGCTAACCATATGCCGCCGTGACATCGTCAAGATGATCGACGCGGGGATTGAGGAAGGCGTTCCGGCGAACTGGGGCAGGGTCCAGCAGGCCTACCAGGCGATTGTTGGTCAGATACCACGCACTGCACCTAGGCAGACTCTCGAGGTGATTGCCGAAGAACTTGAAGGCCTTTGGGCTGAAGTGCGTGAAGCATTGGAATCATTTGTAAAAACACAGAAAGTGGACGCCAATGAGTCCCAAAATGGGCGCCACATACAGAATTCAAAACCAGACTCTAAATTTGAATCTGAAAGCGGCTCAGGAAATAAAGATGAAGCGGGCGGAAACGTTGCGGACACCGACAACGTACGGAGCCTACCGAAACGCGAACTGCCGCTAGGGATCGTGCTGGATGCCTGCCCGAACATGCTTTGGCTGGTGAAGGGCGGCGGCGGAATCCGCAACTGGCGTGAATTTCTGGCCGCGGCCGAGGTTGCCCGACCGTCCATGGGCGTCAGCCCGAGCGCCTGGGAGGAAGCGCGAACGGCAATGGGTGAGCAGCAGGCGGCAATTTCCATTGCCGCGATCTACCAGCGGCAGGACCAGATCAACAGCGCCGGCGGCTATTTGCGCAGCCTGACAGATCGAGCAAAGGTCGGAAAGTTCTCGGTCTGGCCGATGGTGATGGCCTTGTTGCGGGCCAAGCTTGACGCGTCGAAAATGACCGGAACCGGAGCTGAAGCCGCTGCCGTCGATTTGGAGATGGCGGGCAAGGTCGTGCGCACCGAATCCCGGCTGGAAATCAGCAATGCGTTGCGCCGCAGCCTCGACAAGCCGGGGCGCGGATCATGATGAGGTGGGCGGGTTTCGATCCGCTTTATGAGCTTGGGCGGGTCGCTGCGGCGCTTGTCGGGACGAGCGTCTTATGCGAGCATCGAAGGTATGAGAAAAGAACATGACCCGCAACCGACGCCCGATGAAACCGCCGGGATGGTGTGGTGGAATTCGCTTACCGAATCCGATCGTGCGGCTTGGCTGGCGCGGGCCGGCAGCGCCGTTCCAGCTGATGCCTGGGCCGCGTACAAGCGGCTCGGGAACGTTGAGCGTCAGCCACAGACCGTAAACTGAGGACTGTTCTGCAGCGGGATGGCGGTCAGTTCGCAGGTAGTTCGGCGACGAGTCCAAGCCGTCGGGCTCGATCGAGCAGGTTCTTGACTGAGGAGGCAGACCATTTTGCGCTTCCTCGTGGGGTTCGCTCATGCAGACGCTCGAGCTGGCCAGCGATGTCGCGGAGCGACAGGTTTGGGTTAGACTGCGAAATCCCTGCCACGAGAGTCATCAGGCGATCTTCGGGAGACAGAGGAGACGCCCGCTTTAGCAGTGTGGAGTCGGCCAGGTGCTCTGTGACGAGCCACCTCACTGCCCGCCGCAGTCGTTCAGGCGTCCAGTCGAGGCCGCGCTGCTTCAAGACCCGAACGATGTCGTCCCAGTTGTGGTCGGGTCGCATCCGGCGGACCGTCGGAAGCCACTGGTTCATCGTTGATTGTAGCCGTCGGCCATAGGCTGCCTTTTGTACCGCTGTCATCTTCGCCAGGGCTTCGGGCCTGCGCTCCCGGATACCAGGATTGCCTGGCAGCCGCCCCTTCGATCGTGCAGCGATAATGCCGGCCTTGGTCCGCTCTGAAATCAGCGCACGCTCGAGTTGGGCAACGGCGCCGAGTACCTGTAGCGAAAACATGCCCTGTGGCGTCGACGTGTCGATCGGATCTCGGAGAGATCGGAAATGCGCGCCCTTCTCAGTCAGATCCTCGATCACCTGAAGAAGATGGCTTACCGAGCGCGCGAGGCGATCGAGGCGCACCACGACCAGGACATCGCCGGCGCCGATATCGCTCATCAACCGCAGTAGGGCAGGGCGAGCTCTTGACGCCCCGGATCCATGTTCCTGAACGACCACGTCGCAGCCAGCCGACCGCAGCTCAATTTCCTGCGCTTCCGTCGCTTGTTCGTCCGTCGACACGCGCGCGTACCCGATTTGTCGGCCCTGTGGTCGTCCGGAGCGTCGATCTTGCGCTTCACGGGCCATTTGCGGCGTCTCTCAGCTTAGGAAAGGGCGTTTGTACAAACACCGAAGATATCAACAAACGATCGTTTGTAAACGTCTCTAGTGGCCCTTTGGGTAGCTCCTACGGCTTCGATGAGGCTGAAAATCAACCATTTCTAGCCTCCTGACCGCCCCAGGGCGTGGTGCTGTACAGTCCCGATATGAGGTCATTATCGATAGTGAGCTTTCTTGCCGAAGATATCGCCTGTGACTGTCGCTTTTATTTCCCGATTTCAATTGAAGTCGTAAGCTGAAGTTCAGTACCGCCGTTTACACCTTACGGCTTCAAGCGCGGGGAGGGGACCTTCAGAGCCTTTGGTGAGGTCGACGCGGAACCGATCGCGCCACCGCCGATCTCGCCCTGCGGCTTCGTAAGGGCGAGACGTGCCGGAGTCGTGCTTCCGAAGATCAGTTCGCAGCTGGCCGAATGCCGCTCGATCCCGCGCGCGTCTGTAGCTCGTCCGTTTACGCGCGCATGGCCGCTCAGGCGTCACTGTGGTCGACGGAAGGACGATTGTGAGTCTCGCGAGCCATTTGCAGTGCCCGAGTCTCGCAGCTTGTGCCCCATCCACGAATTGACTATTTTGCATGACTATGAGTGAGCATCTGGCCTTGGTTCTGACGACAGTGAACGCGCCCTACAGCGAACAGCTCGACGGGGTGGCGCTGGCTCATTGTCTTTCGGATCTAGATCTGGCGAAGCAGTATCCTGGGCAGGTCAGTGCCTTCCTTGGAGAAGTACCGGTCGAGCAGCAGATGGAGTTCGCCGCCGCGCACCAGATAGCGGTTGATGATCTGAAGGCTTTCGCGGCCCATTTCTCTGCCTGGTCCGGCGAGAGCTATCAACTCGCTGCCTGATGATCGAGGTCCATAGCCGTCGTCCGTCCGAATGGCGGCGGCTTTTCGCCATTGCTGCCGATCTGATCGACCAGCTCCGGGAGAAGGCCGGAGGTTTTGAATTCGAATGGTCGTTTGGCGGCGGCACGGCGATGATGATCCACATCAACCATCGCGAAAGCCACGACGTCGATATCTTCCTCGACGACCCTCAGCTACTCGGCTTCATTGACCCATCCAAGAGCCAACTGAGCTTCAGCACGGGTCCTGCCGCATATGACGGCGACGGGACGAGGTTTCAGAAATTCGCGTTCGAGGGCTTGGGCGAGATTGACTTCATCGTGGCCGGGGCCTTGACCGGGACACCTTTCGAAAAGCGAGAGGTAGAAGGTCGTTCGGTATGGCTTGAGACCATTCCCGAGATCATTGCCAAGAAGGTTTATTACCGAGGCGCGGAGCCCAGACCGCGGGACATCTTCGATATCGCAGCCGCCGCGCGATCGCATCGAGCCGGCGTTGTCGGAGCCCTCCGGGCATTTCCGGATCGTGTCGCTCGAACAAGGGAGCGGCTTGCAGAGCTGAATCCGGAGTTCGTCAGACGGACGATTGCACAGCTCATGATCATGCCAGACTACGAGGAGATGGCTGCTGATAGCCTTGCCACTGCAACAGCCCTGCTCGAAGAGGTGCTGTCGCCAGCGACATCATCCTGACCAACGCCGGCAGCCGGCTTCAAGCGGGGGAGGGGCTTTCAGAGCCCAGACGCCTTGGTGAGATTGACGCGGAACCGATCCCGCCGCCGCTGATATTTGCGCGTCATCTCGGCCGAGGCGTGGCCAAGCTGCTTCTGGACGTAACGCTCCTCGATGTCGGCCGAGGAGGCAAGGCCGGCGCGCAGCGAATGTCCTGAGAACAGCAGTTTCCGTTCCCCTTCCGGAAGATCCGAGCGGACGCCGGCGGCGAGTGCGGTCTGCTTGACCAGGCGCGCGACATGCTTGTCGGAGAGCCGCTCGACGTCGACGGTCTTGTTGTCCTTGAAGATGCGCCGGAAGAGCGGGCCTCTCGCGATGCGGCCGAAGCGGATCCAGCTCTCGAGGGCAGCGACGGGGCAGGTCTGGTCGGAGGCGCCGCGGCCGACCTCGACCTCGCGCCAGCCGGTCTTGCCGCGCAGCGTCACCAGGACGCCCTGGTCAGGAAAAATCTCGATCCAGCCGGCGCCGTCGCTGTGGTTGCCATCGAGATGGTCGTCGCGCGCGACGTCGAGGCCGACGATTTCCGAGCGCCGCAGCCCGCCGGCGAAGCCAAGCAGCAAAATAGCGCGGTCGCGCAGGCCGCGCAGATCATGGCCGAGCGTCGCGATCATGGCGATGAGATCGTCGCCGAGCACGGCCTCTTTTTGCCGCGGTGGCTTTGCGTGCTTGCGGCGAATGCCGGCGAGCACGGTGGCAATATGCCGATCGGCGCGATCCATTGGCACGCCGCGCTGGGTAAAGTTCCAGGCAAGACCGGAGAGGCGCCGCTCGATCGTCGCGACAGAAAGTGGGGGGAGGCCGCGTCTCGGATCCCCGGCGGCGCAGGCGCCAATATAGAGGCCGATGACCTGGCTCGACGGCGGCATCGGATCGAATCCCTCCCGGCGGCACCAGCTGGTGAAATGCCGCCAATCCTTGGCGTAAGCGTCTCTCGTGTTGTCGGAGCTGGCCGCCTTGGCGTAGGCCGTCGCGGTCTCGACGAGGGCTTCCAGACGCGCCGGCGCCCGCGAGGCGGGGGGTGAGGAGCCCATTTCCAGCACAAGGTCGACGATGTCGGGCAAATCGTCGTGGGTCGGTTCGTCGGTTATGGCCCTGTTTTCCGGGGGATTTTGCATGATTTGGGAGGCTATCAGAATACGTCCGATAAGGCAAGCTTATCGGACATAAAAGCGTTGCGACAGGCTGTGCGCTTTGCACCGGATCGCTAGCGAAAAGCGCACGATGGCGTTATCGTCCACGCCATGATTCGTCCCGCCATGTCGCCGATTGCATCGACCTGCGAGCCGCCCACCGTGCCCGGCTGGGCGACCCAGCGCGGGTCGGTGACAAGCGATGCGGAGGCGGCGTTCATGGCCGGCGCGGCGTTGCATGCGCTCGACACTCTGGTGCGCGCGGCACCGCCCTGGGCCGGCGCCTGGC
>NZ_AYVY01000057.1 GCF_000503055.1 Mesorhizobium sp. LSHC420B00
ATCTTCTGACGCAGCCGTGTCGTGCGCTCGCGATATTCCTGCTGAGTGAATGCGGGCATTGCCACGTTCTCCTATGCTTGTTAATGATGACGGCCCTAAGTCAATTGACTTATCTTTAGTTTCTTTAGTTTCCGTTGATACGAGTACATTGCCTAAGAACAAGTCTTGAAAAGCGAAGATATTCGCCGCGCCGACAGCATGGTCACATGCTTCCATCTTGCCTGGAGATTCTCCGGAAACCGGGACTCTTGGAGATGCTCGGATCATCAAGGCATAACATCCGCCTCGAACCGAATGTTGACCCCTTCCCATTCTACCTAAACAGCGCTGTGCCTTCGATAACCGAGCTGGGATTCTGAAGCTGGCTTCCGTCTCAATCAATCCGTTAGTGGCTCAAAGCTGCGCATCTGTTCCTCCCGGATTTTTTTAACTATGTCCCGCTTGGCTTCTGTCGATTTTCCCTGCCTCCGTTGAGCTTCATTCGAGTGCTTTCGTCAAATATAGATTATTGGCGAGCGTCATCTAGAAGTGAGATGGGCCCCATTGCTGCCATGAACATGCCGTCGAGGGTTTGCCCAACGTCGGAACGTTTGCAGGCTTTCGCTCATGACGCCCATGCCTGCGGCCAGCCCGTCGCCAGTTATGATCACGGGCCGGTTTCCAAATTTCTGTCGGAATTACGATCGACCCCGCATAATCATTCACGATCGGATGCTCCAATTGGATTTCGGTCTATCTTTCTCAGGGCCCCGACTCGGACCTCGCGTCGATCTGTGAGACGTGTGTCAAACAACGGAACACCAGCGCCTATCGAAGCGTGTGGGTAACGTCACCTAGCGGTGGCGTTCAATTCGGACCGAGCGCATCTCAACGGCAAAGTCGTTTGTGTCATCTGGAAACGCGATGGAACCGTTCCCGAATCTATACTGGTGAATCTCATTCCAACTGATGCATATGGATGGGCGGTCATTCGAGCTGCATCTGCCCATTAACGCCAAGTATGGAGAAAAGCCGGGCTTAGTCGTGCTTGGCGCCTGGCAATAGTACATTATTACATGAGCAGCGCTGGCGCCGCTTATTCTAAGTTCCCGACATGACACATACCGATTCACACACATCCGCGCTACCGCATCTTCAGCTAAGCTGTCCTTGTCGAAGCCACTATTGGCTAGGCACATGTTGGGGGTCCATCGGGCTGCCCAATCAGACCGTAACTGCACTTCAATATTGTTGATTGTTCAATGCGCTATTCCGGTTTCACGTTGATCGCTCAAGCCTTGAAGGGGCATACCGGCTGGCAGCCGGTTTGGCGAAATGCCTCGCCCAAGTCCGCATACGATGTCCTGATTATCGGAGGCGGTGGTCATGGCCTTGCCACGGCTTACTATCTTGCGAGCCGATATGGAATCAATAACGTGGCGGTTATCGAGAAAGGCCATATTGGCTCCGGCAACGTGGGCCGCAACACCACGGTTATCCGCTCGAACTATCTCCTTCCTGGGAACATTCCCTTCTACGAAATGTCGCTGAAGCTCTGGGAGAGACTCGAGCAGGAGCTGAATTATAACGCGATGGTCAGCCAGCGGGGTATGCTAAACCTCTTCCATTCTGACTCTCAGCGTGACGCCGTCGCAAGACGTGGCAACGCGATGCGGCTTGCCGGTGTCGATGCCGAGCTTCTCACGCTCGAGCAGGTGCGCGCAATGCTACCCTTCCTCGACTACGAGACAGGACTCTTCCCCATTCAGGGTGGCTTGCTGCAGAGGCGCGCCGGCACCGCGCGGCACGATGCGGTTGCCTGGGGCTATGCACGGGCCGCCGACGGCTGTGGAGTCGATATCGTTCAAAACTGCGAGTTGACCGGTTTCGAAATAGGGGATGGCCGCATCACCGGCGTCGAGACGACGCGTGGGAAGATCAATGCAAGAAAAGTCGCGCTCGCGGTTGCCGGCAACTCCTCACGTCTCGCTGCGATGGCGGAGATGCGCTTACCGATTGAGAGTCATGTGCTACAGGCATTTGTTACTGAGGGACTTAAGCCTTTAGTCGACTGCGCATTTTCATTCGGCGCGGGCCATTTCTATGTGAGCCAGTCAGATAAGGGAGGGCTCGTCTTTGGCGGCGATATTGACGGCTATAATTCCTACGCACAGCGCGGAAACCTACCTGTGGTCGAGGACGTAATGGAAGCGGCAATGGCGGTGTGGCCCGCCTTGGGCCGGGTGCGGCTGCTGCGACACTGGGGTGGAATCGTTGACATGTCTATGGATGGCTCACCTATCATAGATCAAACGCCGGTCTCCGGACTCTATCTCAATGCCGGCTGGTGCTATGGGGGCTTCAAGGCGACACCAGCTGCTGGACTCTGCTTCGCCCACCTAATTGCAAAGGACGAGCCGCATCCCGTCGCTGCTCCATATAGGCTCGACCGTTTTGCTACCGGTCGCCTGATTGACGAAAGGGGCGCAGGCGCCCATCCAAACCTTCAATAGTGGATTTTGATCAGATGCGAATTGCGTGCCCTTATTGCGGACTACGTGATGTTCAGGAATTTGCCTATGCAGGCGATTCGTGCCCACAGCGCCCAGACGGCCCCGACGCGACGGAAGGAGTGATGTTCGAGTACGTTTATCTGCGTGACAACTCGCACGGTATTCATGAGGAGTTCTGGTATCACGCTGCCGCCTGCAATGCCTGGCTTGTCGTGCGCCGAAATACACTGACCCACGCAATCGACTCAGTGTTCCCGGTCAAGGACCGAAAGGCGGGGACGGAATCATGAGCGCGCAATCCTTACGGCTCGCAGGCGGCGGCCTAATCGACCGCGCCCAGGCGCTCACCTTCCGATTCGATGGCAAGAGCTATGAGGGGTACGCCGGCGATACCTTAGCCTCTGCGCTCCTCGCCAATGGCGTACGACTCTTCGGCCGCTCTTTCAAATATCATCGCCCTCGTGGCGTCTTCTCTGCAGGCCCTGAGGAACCGAATGCTCTGGTCGAATTGCGTAGCGGTGCGCGCCGTGAGCCGAATACGCGGGCGACGACGATCGAGCTGTTCGAAGGGCTCGATGCAAAGAGCCAGAACCGGTGGCCTTCGCTCGCCTTTGATTTGCAAGCAATCAATGGACTAGCTTCGCCAGCTCTTGTCGCTGGCTTCTACTACAAAACTTTCATGTGGCCAGTGGCGTTCTGGGAGAAGCTTTATGAACCGCTGATCCGCCGCGCCGCCGGTCTCGGGCGCGCCGCCCGGCTTGAAGATCCCGACCATTATGAGAAGGCCTTCGCCTTCTGCGATGTTCTGGTGATTGGTGGCGGGCCTGCAGGCCTTTCCGCAGCCCTCGCGGCCGGGCGCAGCGGGGCGCGCATCATTCTTTGCGATGAGGATTTTCGGCTCGGCGGGCGCCTGCTCAGCGAGAAGCGCGAGATCAATGGACGTCCCGCTGCCGATTGGCTTGCCGCTACATTGGTTGAGCTCGCCAGCCTCTCCGAGGTACGCCTCATGCCGCGCACCTGCGTCTTCGGGCTCTACGACCATGGCATCTTTGGTGCGGTCGAACGCGTCAATGACCATGTCGCCGTCCCGCCGGCGCATCAACCGCGCCAGCGTGGCTGGCGGATATACGCGAAGCGCGCGATCCTCGCCTCCGGCGCACTCGAACGACCGATCGTCTTCCCGGGCAACGACAGGCCAGGAGTTATGCTCGCCGGCGCTGTGCGCACCTACATCAACCGGTTCGGCGTCCTACCTGGCCGTGATGTTGTTGTATTCACGACCGGTGACAATGGTTGGGATACTGTGTCTGAACTCGCGGCGGCCGGGATCCGCGTAGCGTCTATCGTAGATTCCCGCAGCGAAATTGATCCCGCCTTCAAGGCGCTCGCCGAGCGCGTCGGAGCACGACTGTTCACAGGCGGCATCGTAGAGTCCACGCGCGGCGGCCATCAGCTTCGCAGTGTTATCGTCCGCGATGCTTCTAACACACGTTCATTGGTGCCTTGCGACCTCCTTGCGGTCGCAAACGGCTGGAACCCGACGCTGCACCTGGCCTCACACCAGGGCGGCAGAGCAGTATGGAATGAGGCAGCGCAGGCGTTCGTGCCTGGCGCGCTTCCGTCGGGTCTCGCCGTTGCTGGCAGCGCCGCCGCCCGTTTCACTCTTGCCGATGCTCTGCGAGATGGCGCACGACTCGGCCGCGAGATGGTGGCCGAGATCGGCGTGACACCGACAGCGGCCGAGGCCGTTCCTAGCACTGACACGGAAACGATCGGCCTAAAGCCGGTGTGGCGCGTGAAAGGCGGCACGGGCAAGGCCTTCGTCGACTTCCAAAACGATGTCACGGATAAAGACGTCGAGCTCGCCGCGCGCGAAGGGTTCCGTTCGGTTGAGCATCTCAAGCGTTATACGACGCTTGGCATGGGAACGGACCAAGGTAAGACCTCGAATGTCATAGGTCTTGCGATCATGGCGGAACTGGAGGGTCGGGAAATTTCCGATCTCGGCACCACGATTTTCCGCCCACCGTACACCCCGGTAGCGATCGGGGCGCTCGCCGGGCACCATCGCGGCAAGAATTTCCGCCCAATGCGATTGCCGCCGACGCATCACTGGTCGTGCGAGTTGGGGGCGGACTTTGTTGTGTCGGGTCAATGGACTCGCGCGAAGTGTTATCCCAAACCGGGCGAAGATTTGCTGAGGACCATCAATCGTGAAGTGCTCGCGGTTCGCAATGGAGTTGGCGTCTGCGACGTCTCAACGCTCGGCAAGATCGACATCCGGGGCTCCGACGCCTGCGAATTCTTGGAGCGCGTGTACATCAATGGTTGGAAGACGCTCCCGGTCGGCAGGGCCCGATTCGGAGTGATGTTGCGCGAGGACGGCTTTGTAATGGACGACGGCACCACCTCCCGGCTCGATGAGAATCACTTCCTAATGACCACGTCCACAGCCAATGCCGGAAAGGTGTTGCAACATCTCAATTTTTGCCACCAGGTGCTTTGGCCGAACCTTGAAGTTCATATCGTTTCTGTTTCTGAACAATGGGCCCAAGTGGCGATAGCCGGGCCGAGATCGCGCGATGTTCTGCGCGGTGTGGTTGACACTGAGCACGACATCTCGAACGAGAACTTCCCATACCTTGCTGCTCGCGAGATCACCGTGGGCGGGAGCATCCCGGCGCGCCTGTTCCGAATTTCTTTTTCGGGCGAGCTGGCGTACGAGTTGGCCGTACCCGCAGATTATGGAGTTGCGCTGATGCGAGCTTTGATGGAAGCAGGTGAACACTTCAGTATTACCCCCTACGGTTTGGATGCGCTTGACGTCATGCGCATCGAGAAAGGCCATGTAGGTGGAACTGAATTCAACGGCCAAACCACTGCTCGTGACCTCGGCTTTGGCAAGATGATGTCGTCCAAAAAGGACTTCGTTGGCCGCCTCATGGCGAAGCGGGAAGCGCTTACGCAGCCCGACCGACCATGCCTCGTAGGTTTCCGGTCCGTCAACTCGATGAGCCCTCTGACCGCTGGCGCCCATTTCGTTTGCGTTGGCCAGTTGGCAGTGATGGAGAACGATGAGGGATATATGACCTCCGTCGCCTACTCGCCGAATTTAGAGTGCTGGATCGCTCTTGGGTTTCTTAAGAATGGACCCACACGCTTGGGCGAACACATCCGGGCCGTTGACCCGCTCCGAAACCACGATGTGGAGGTCGAGGTCTGCTCTTCCGTCTTCTTCGATCCCGAAGGTGCACGTCTCCATGGCTGAGCGACCCACTTTTATTTGGCGCACGCACAGCTCTTGGGCCGGTGTTGCTGATGCGGGCTGGTTCGGAGCGAGCGGCGCACTGGGTGTGACTGTACTCACTCTGGAGAGCCTGGGATTCGCGAGTTTAATCAAGAAGACTAACTCAGCAGGGTTAGAGCTTGCCACCAGACGCCTGTTGGATCTCGATCTACCACGGGAACCTTCTATTTTCCTGTCGGACACTCATGCCGTTGTATGGTCAGGGCCGGACCGGTGGTTGCTCCTTGCGCGTAACAGAGCGCGCTTCCCTGAACTGCTCGCTTCGTTATCAGCCAATGCTGCTGTCAGCGACCAAAGCCAAGCCTTCGCGGCGCTTCGCCTCTCAGGGGAGCGAGTACGTGAAGTTCTCGCGAAGGGATCCATGATTGACGTACACCCATCGGTCTTTCCAGTTGGGGCAGCCGCGTTGACGAGCTTCGCGCGTATGGGGGTACAGTTCTGGAGAATTGAGGACGGACCGGATGGTGCGGCCTTCGAGTTCCTCGTGGAACGCAGTATGACACGCAGCTTTTGGTCTTGGTTTGCCGCGTCGGCTGGAGAATTCGGCTACCGTGTCACCATTGGCAAAGGCTATCCTTAATTAGACTTAAGTCAGACTAGTTTCCGTCCATAAACGCCGGTATTTCGCGGCATTTACAATGACTTGGATCCGACCGGAAGCGCCGTTGACGGGCATGGACAGGTCAGGAATAGTTGATGATCGACAAAATGCCGTGCTTAGCAACGATCGGAAGCACGCCATTGCCGGCGGCTCTGCGGGCAGGACGGCTGCGATGCAGAGCTGATATCCGGTCGGCCTGAGGCGGGTGCGGGTATTGGCCGGCGAGAAGCTGGTCAGCCACCGCCCCCGCTCGCCCGTACCAACGTGCCCGATTACCATCGACTTACAGGACCAAGCCGAGATCGCGCGGGCGGAGAACGATCGGCTTCGCAGGGCCGGCGTGCGCTTCGGCTGCATCTTGCGGATGCGGGATATGGCTTGAGCGCGCCCTTCCGGCAGGCGCTCATCGAGCGCGGCCTTGCCTGGGCGATCGGCACCCCGTTCAAGCAGAAGGTCTACTCCGCCGGTGTGACCGTGTTGTGACCTATCCCGATCTGAGTTCCGTGCGACTGCCGCGCCCTCCAAAATCAGCCGAAGGAGTTCGACGCCTGATCCCTGTCGTTGTTCACTGCCGACTATATCACGTACGCTTGGAGCGTCGCGGGGGCCTAGCCGAGTCAACAACTGGCCACTTTGGCCTGACTGGCGGGGCGCTTTGGTGGGCCATGAGCAGATGCGTCAACTACCAGATACCGCAGTATCGGGGCTTGCCCAAGCACTGTAGAACTCATGTTATTTCGGTGCACTGACCAGGAGATTTGAGGTCAGGCCGGCTGACAAAGATGATGCCGATTTGCGCTCCATGCCACCGTATTGCACGCAGGGAAGGTCAACAGCCAATGCCAAGAAGAGCACTCATTCTGGTCGAGGGTTCAAGGGGTAATGGTCTCCTATACGTTCGAGCGGCCCAGCGTCTTGGACTTCATCCAATTACCCTGGCGGCTGATCCAGCTCGCCACGACTATCTTGCGACGGAAAGCATTGAGGCCATCCGTGTCGATACCAACGATCTCGATGCGCTGATCCGCGAATGTTCCCAGCTGCGTGCGACCTATGACATTGTTGGCATAACTGGCTTTCCAAGCCTCGGCGAGTCGGGCTATGTGACAGTTGTCAAGCTCTGCCGGCATTTCAATCTGCCCGGACCGAACCCCGTATCGATTGAACGATGTAGCGACAAAGTCGTTCAACGTCAGCTCCTAGCGGGGGCCGGCGTTCCAATGCCGGCTTATCGCGTGGCAGCAAATGCGATGGAGGTAGAAAGCTCTGCCGTGAAGATCGGCCTGCCGGTGATTGTCAAGCCAGCCGAAGGCAGCGGCAGCAGCGGTGTCCGATTGTGCCGCGATGTCGATGAGTTGGCCGAGCATACGACCTACCTATTAGGAAGAACGCACATAGGGCGGTCTTCGCCGAGGATGCTGGTCGAAGAATTCGCACAAGGCCCATTCTATGAAGCAACTACGATGGGACACGCGGTCATTGCGGTTGGTGCCGCTGAGTTCGACCGCCCACCGCATTTCGTTCCTTGCGAGAGCATCTTTCCGGCCCCACTGCCTGCCGAGGAGTATAACCAGATCGCTAATGTTTCGCTGAAGTGTTTGCGCGCTCTCGGTCTTGGGTGGGGGCCAACGAACATTGAATTCCGATGGACGAAGCGGGGCCCAGTCGTCATTGAAGTCAATGCGCGTCTTCCGGGGTGGACTACCCCTCGGCTGATTCAACTGGCCTACGGTGTCGATCTCGTCAATGAGCATATCAAGCTTGTCACCGGCGATGAATGCGATCTGCGGCTAAAGCATTCCCACACTGCTGCCGCGCGATTCCTGGTTCCTGATCGCGACGGCATCCTCGATCGGAGCGAGGGCACCAGTCCGGCGGCTGCTGTACCAGGTGTTAGTGAGGTCAGATTTTATGTCGAGCCCAAGACGCCGATCATCCGGAAAGGCGATTGGAGAGACATGATCGGACATGTCATCGCCGCTTCGCCTAGCCGTACTCGGACCGAGTCCATACTTCAGCGTGCCGTCGATTTAGTCAGTTGGTCGATCACACCATTTCCGACCCCTTGACGAATAGGAACATCTGCGGCCTTACCTCCCTGCATCAGCGCAGGCGCTGCCAGACAACAGTGAGGTTTCATGGCCATAGCCCGCGATGAACATCCAAAGTCGCCTACCAGCACGGTTGTGCGATGCACCGTCGCCCACCCGCCCGCCCGCCGTGCGANCCACCCGCCCGCCCGCCGTGCGAGCGCAAGGCGCTGACCAACGAGCGGGTAAGGGACTCTACGAGGGTCTGCTTCGGTCAGGGTGTCTTCTGCTACAGCCATTCGAGCGCGACCGGCTCAAGCGTCTTGAGGAGTGCGTGTTTCAGTAAGTCCCGGACACGGCGATCACATACGGTGTGCTCTCAACCTTCTCGGTACTCAGCTTGCGCATTTTCATCAATAATGCAGTTTGCGTACTTCCATTGACAATAGAGTAGGCGGCAAGCGCCGCGCCGCCGTCAGCGGCCGGTTTCTTCCCGCCTCTCCCCGAACCGAGCATGCGGCCTCCCGGCGCCCCGGCGCAGCAAGGCGCTAATCCGCCGATACCCGTAGTGGCGGTTATTGAGGGCACCCGATGAATAACGTCACGCAAGGCCGTCTCTTCCTTACGTGGCGCCGAACTTTGCCATTGCCGGTAATAAAGGGCCGGCTGACGCCAGCCAGCACATTGATGGTCCCTGACCTGCCGTAACGCTTCTAGAAAAACGAGATTCAGCTGCTGCTGGCCAACGCTCTGTTCCAGTTCGGCGATACGCCTCTCGCCTTAGCCTCAGGTGGCGGCCCCATTTCATCTTATTGCTGCAATGGCTCTGTCGGGCAGCTGGCGCCTTCCCGGTGTCAAGCGAAGTGAGGATTTGACCCCCGCATTGCCTCAAGCAAAATGTTACCAATAGTGTCGCTGTTCCGAATGGGATGGTCAGGTGTTGTCATCCCGATTCGGAGGATGGATGGCAAGGCGGATCAGCATGGCGACACGGTCGGAATTGGTGGAAGCAATTGTCGAGCGGTATCGATCGGGGAGCCGAAGCGATAAGCGCCTCATCCTCGATGAGTTCGTCGCGGTGACCGGTTATCATCGCAAGCATGCGATCCGAGTGCTCCGTCAACGCGCGTCGAAGATACCTGGCAACAAGAGGCACAGCCTTCGCTATGGCGGCGATGTTCGCGAAGCGCTCGTGGTGTTGTGGGAGGCATCGGAGCGGCTGTGTTCCAAACGGCTGCGGCCGTTGATACCTGTCTTGCTGCCAGCGCTTGAACGACATGGCCGGCTGGAGCTCGATGCCGCGCTCCGCGGCAAGCTGCTGACAATGAGCCCGGCGACGATAGATCGGCTTTTGGCGGAGGTACGTGTTGTGGCTCGCGGCGGCCAGCGCCGGCGAGCAGGAATGAGTTCGGCGGTTCGCCGATCGGTGCCGGTGCGCACCTTCGGGGACTGGAATGATCCGCCGCCCGGTTACGTCGAGGTCGATTTCGTGGCGCATTCCGGCACATCTTCGTCCGGCAGCTTTGTGCAGACGATGGTGTTGACCGATATTGCCACGGGGTGGACTGAATGCGTTCCGGTCCGCACGCGCGACAGCGGCAATGTGATTGTGGCGATCAAGCAGGCCCGCTCGTTCTTTCCCTTCCCCCTGCTCGGCGTAGATTTCGACAACGACAGCGCCTTCATGAACGAGTTCGTCGTCTCCTGGTGCCGCAGTGAGGAACTGGAAGTGACGCGCTCGCGCGCCTATCGAAAGAATGACCAGGCGCATGTGGAGCAGAAGAATGGCGCCATCGTGCGTCGCCTGGTGGGGTATGGTCGGTTTGTCGGCGCGGAGGCGACGGCCGCGCTTGGTAAACTTTATGCTGTCGTGCGGCTTTACGGCAATCTGTTCCAACCGTCATTCAAGCTTCAGGAGAAGACGCGGATCGGCGCTCGTGTGATCAAGCGCTATCATCCGCCAGTTCCGCCTGCGGCCCGTGTCCTTGCACATCCGGGTGTGGCCGAGGCCGACAAGCAGCGGCTCCAGGCGATGATGGAAACCGCCGATCCCGTGCTGCTGTTTGCTGGCATCCGCGCCGCGCAGGAGGAGCTTGGGCGGCGGGTCGATCGTCGTGGCCTGAATACGAAGATTGAGGAGCCGGCCGTTATCGATCTCCAGCGCTTCGCCGCGAATCTGAAGACGGCCTGGAAGAGTGGCGAGACCCGACCAACGCATCGGCGGCCGTATCGGCGGACCCAACCCTATCCGAAGAGACCCAGCATGTACGAGCCGTTACGAGCCGTTCGAGGCGCAGATCAAGGGATGGCTCGAGGAAGAGCCGGCGCTCTCGGCAGCAAGTGTGTTGCAACGCCTGACAAAGATCGACCCCTCGCGCTTCAAGGAAAATAACCTGAGAATGGTGCAACGGCTTGTGAAGGTCTGGCGCATGGAAATGGCTGGGCTGATCATCCTCGATGGCGGTTGGATGAAGAGCTGGCCGCTATCTCCCTCCGCCGCGACGGATGGAGAAAGGGCCCATGTCGGCCCTATCGCGTTCGGTAACATTCCTCGGTGAGGCAATAGGGGGGGTCAGTTTCTCAATTCGGCCGACACCCGGGCGTCCACGGCGACGCGGCTTGAGGCTGTCGGTCAGGCGCAAACGATCGCGCCAATCATACTGCCGTTGCCGGCGTAAGGGCCGCCGTAGATCGCGTTCTCGATCGTCCAGTCTTGAAGCGTGCTGCTCGCAATTATGCAGAACCTGTGGGTCGACGACGCCTGAGAAAATCCTCCTGTCAGCAAACAAACTGCCACAGATACGAGCTCTGACAACATCTCACCGTAGGGGAACAGACTCAGGCCCGGTTCCCCTCGACTTAAGTGCCTTTAGATGAGGCCCGTGAAGGGCTTGCGCACCAACCCTCCTACGAAGAACTCGACCATCGAGGTGAAGTCGAAGACGGGAATTTGGGTCGCCTGCTGAATCGCATGGGCGTAAGGCGGCAGATCGCCGCATTCCAGCAGCAGCATCCCAATGTCGGGGCGCTCCTTTTGTAAAGTTACCGCAGTATTGACTAGGTCAGCCTGGCAGCCGCCGACGTCCAGGTCGCCCTCGGGTCTAACATAAGAGGGCGCGAATACAGGAGTGTCCTCCAGCCCGACAACGACAATCCTACGGCCAATATCGGCTCGCAACCCGCTCGCTTCCAACATGTCCTGAGTTAGTGCAGGCTTGTTTGCCACGATGATGCCCAGGGCCTGGTTCGATGGAAGCATCATTTCGAGAAAAGGAGCGAGGAGAAGGGGCGACAGGAACACCGGCACGTCTACCGCGTCACGCACCGCTTGCTGGTACCTAATCGAGTACCCGCAGTTGCAGGCGATCAACTGAGCGCCCTCACGAACGAGCTCACGAGCCGTCTGCACCACAGCCGCTGTCATCTTGTCGCCGTCAGTCGCAAAGATCGACGCATTGTTGAGACCGGGCACTGTCTTGTAGCGCACGGGGACGCTCCAAGTTGTCGCATTGCCAGTGTCCCCGGGTAAATAAGGGCGGACGCCGGGGGTGGGCCAGCGTTCAGTTAGCATGATTCCAAGGGGCGCGCCGTGGAACGCCAAACCCTGCTTCACCCAGGCGGGCCACCGCATACCTTTGGTAGGATAAGAATCGAGCATTTGGATATCACCTCTTTAGTAGCCCACCGCCTGGTGGGCGATCATCATCGCGACTTCTATATCTGAAAGCCTTGGCCGATTGTGTCCGACTAATGCAATGCCGTCGCCGAATTCTGAGTGAACCGTCCCTGACGACCAGCGGATCAAAGACTAGCTTGTCGCGATCGATGTTGCAATAGATGTTTGCACTTTACACGAAATGTTACATATGGATCATCCTAATGCAGCGCGGCTCGAATTGGGGATGCCGCCGCATCGTTTGGCGCTCCGCCTGCATCGCAAACCTAAGTCAGCAATTTACCAGCAGATCGCGTGACAT
>NZ_AYVY01000058.1 GCF_000503055.1 Mesorhizobium sp. LSHC420B00
CTGCGTTTCATGTCCTGGTCCTCTCGATGGGCCAGAACGAACTTCAAACCGGATTAGATCAGAGGGGCAAGGTCACATGCTATACTCCGCCTCGGAAAGTAGCCATTGATGGCTAGGATTTCTGTTCGTCTGCGGAGCCAATGGGATGGGCAGCTCAGATCGACAGCAATGCAACAGCGGCTCCCTGGAAGAGACGGATCAGCTCGCTCTCGGTCGTGAGGCTTACGAAGAAAGGGCGTGGGGCGACGCCTATAGGTTCCTCTCGCACGCCGATGAGACGGCTCCGCTTGCTGTGGATGATCTCGAACGGCTGGCGATGTCGGCCTATTTGACTGGGCGCGACGAGGAGTACCTGCGGGCCTTGGAGCGAACCCATCATGCATATCTCGACGCTGGCGAATACCATCGCGCCGCCCGCTGCGCCTTCTGGCTGGGCCTGCGTCTTGTCTTTCGTGGGGAGATGGCTCCGGCGACCGGCTGGTTTGGGCGGGCCCATCGACTGCTCGAACGCGAGCCACATGATTGTGTCGAACAGGGTTACCTGATGCTGCCCCACGTCGAACAGAATCTTGCTGCGGGCAACCTTGAGGCAGCCTACGCTGCGGCCAGCGGCGCAGTCGAGATTGGCGAGCGCTTTGCGGACGCGGATCTCGTTGCCTGTGCGCGGCACCTGCAGGGCCGTGTTCTGTTACGTCAGCGGCGGACCACAGAAGGTTTCGCGCTTCTCGATGAGGCGATGGTTTCGGTCACGGCCGGCGAATTGTCGCCGCTGCTTACCGGCCTGATCTACTGCAGCGTGATCGAAGCGTGTCAGCAAGTCCATGCTCTGGGTCGCGCACGCGAATGGACTTCCGCTCTGGGGCGATGGTGCTCGGAACAGCCCCAGCTGATCAGTTTTAGCGGCACCTGCCTGATGCATCGCGCTGAAATTAAACGGCTCAGCGGCGCATGGCAGGACGCAATCGACGAAGCGCAGCATGCCGTGGAGCGTTTGACGCAGTCAAATAATCGAAAAGATACGGCTGGGGCGTGGTACCAGTTGGCGGAAGTACACCGCCTCCGTGGAGACTTTGAAGCGGCCGAACAGGCATATCGGAGTGCAAGCCAATATGGCTTCGAACCGCAGCCGGGCCTTGCCCTGTTGCGGTTGGCCGAAAGGCACATCGATGCGGCTGTGGCCGCAATCCGGCGCGTCATGGCCGCGACGACCGACCAAGTGAAGCGCATTCGGCTGCTGCCAGCTCACGTCGAGATCATGCTGGCGGCTGACGACATCGAGGAAGCACGGCGTGCCTGCCACGAACTGGCGGACGTTGCAGAAAGCTACGGGACCGAACCGTTGCGCGCCCTTGCCGCCCACGCGCGGGGAGCGGTGGAACTGGCAGAAGGCGAAGCGCAGGCCGCGGCGATTTGTCTGCGCCGGGCAATAGAGGAGTGGCAGCAAGTCGACGCGCCATACGAAGCAGCGCGCGTACGGGTCATCATGGGCCTGGCATGCCGCGCCCTCGGTGACCAAGACGGCGCGACACTGGAGCTGCAGGCAGCACGGACAGTATTTCAGCAGCTTGGTGCCACGCCCGACGTTTCTCGCATCGATGCTCTGCTTGACATGCGGTCGGAGGAAGCCAGCGGTCTCTCTGCCCGCGAGTTGCAAGTCCTCCGCCTGATCGCTTCTGGCAAAACCAACAAGGAAATCGCCAACGAACTGCATTTGAGCGGAAAGACAGTGGACAGGCACGCAAGCAATATCTTCAACAAGCTCGACGTCCCCACTCGCACCGCCGCCACCGCTTGGGCCTACGAGCACCGCCTAGTCTGAGCGTGCCCGGCAATGGGTGGAATCACCCATGCATCGTCGGCGCCGATTGGGTAGTTCGCCCGAAGCGCCGCCTTCCCTTCCGGCCTAAGCTTGCACCTGTCGGCTATGGATGCGCGGCGCCTCGGCGCAACTCGCCTGCAGACTGCAGGACGGACTCGGTGATCGCGCTGCAAACATCCGGCCACAATGAAAGGAGGAAGCGATGTCACGTACCGATACCAGGATGCGGGTCGCGGGCGCCTGGCTTGCGATTGCTTCTGTACTCTTAGGTTTCGTCCTGGTCGGTCACGGGCCGATTCATCCCGACCTCGCCCTTCAAATGCACATCATCGCCAACAACGTCACCCTGTGGGTGGTCGTGCATTGGGCCGCCGCGGCAGCACTGTCGCTGTTCGTCGTCGCGAGCCTGATCGTGTTGACCGCGGGCTCTCGCCTGACCGAACACTGGTGGACCCTATCCGCCTGGGCGGTGGTGCCGGTCGGCGCCCTCTGGACGATGACCACCGCCGTGGCCGAGGCCACCACCGTCGCCGATGCCGCCGCCGCCAACGATATGGCGCGCTTCACGGTCTGGTGGGCGTTCGCCGAAGGCAAGGCCAACGGATTCATGTTCCTGTGTCTGGCGGTTGTCGTGATCGCCGGCAATGAGGCGCTGAGCCGGCAACAGATAACGCCGACCTGGGCGTCACTGGTCGGAGTTGTGGCTGGGCTTGCTGCCTTTGCCGGCTGGCCGTTGGGCATGTGGTTCGGCATCTGGCTGGGCAGCCTCGTCTGGGTTGCGTCGTCTTTCGTGATGGCCCTTTGGACGTTGTGGTTCGGATTGGGGCTCGCGCGAACCGAGATCAGCGTGTCAACCGCTCGCAGCTCGCGCTCTAGCACGTGAGCAACCCAAGAGGCGAGGCGGCATGTGCAAGACGAAATCGCCCTATCAACATGAGGGAGGCCATGATGACTCACGTTGAAGACTACACCGCCACCCCGGCGGCAATTGAATCGAACCGCATATCCGGAGAAGCTGCGCGCAAGCGCCTGCTCACCGGGCTGTCGATCGCCGAACGGCGGCTCGAATTGGCCGGCATCTCGACCGTGCTACTGGACGGGGGCGCGGGATCACCGATCGTGCTGTTGCATGGCCCAGGAGAACATGCAGCAAAGTGGCTGAGAATTCTTCCGGAGCTTGTGAGAACGCATCACGTAATCGCGCCCGATCTGCCGGGCCACGGCACGTCGGGGACCGTCGAGGGTCCGATTCATCCCGATCGTGTTCTCGCGTGGCTTGGCGAACTCATCGAACGCACCTGCCCAACACCGCCCATTCTTGTCGGCCAAATTCTCGGCGCCGCAATTGCTGCTCGCTTTGCCGCCAAGCACGGTAGCCAGCTCCGCTGCTTGGTGCTGTCGGACGCGCTCGGCCTTGCGCCGTTTCAGCCGGCGCCTGAATTCGGTGCGGCCCTCGCCGCGTTCGTCACGGAGCCAAGTCCGGAAAGCCATGACCGCCTCTGGCAGCAATGCGCCTTCGACCTCGACACGCTGCGTGATCATATGGGCGAGAACTGGGAGCGGCTGCGAGCCTACAATCTCGATCGCGCGCAGGCGCCGGAGTTGAAGCCGACCCAGCAAGGTCTGATGGAGCAGTTCGGATTTCCCGCAATCCCATCAGAGGAACTAGCGCGCATCAGAATCCCGACCTTCCTGATCTGGGGGCGGCACGATCTTGCCACCCCATTGCCTGTAGCGGAAGCGGCGAGCGTCCGATATGGGTGGCCGCTCCACATTATCGACGGCGCCGCCGATGATCCGCCGATCGAGCAGCCTGCCGAATTTGTAAAGGTGCTGCGGGCTGCGCTTGCCGCAGCCGGATCCGCGACTCCTCAGGCGCTGCCGGACACACGTGAGGCTTGGGACCGAATTGCCTCGGGTTACGATCGGACGAATACCGAAACACAGATGTGGCTTGGCAATGAGAGTCTGGCCAGGGCAGGGCTCCGCCCAGGTATGTGCCTTCTTGACATTGCATCCGGCAGCGGCGCGCTCAGTATCCCGGCAGCTCGGATCGGTGCCGAGGTAGTCGCCGTCGACCAGTCGCCCGTCATGCTCCGCCTGCTGCGAGAGCGCGCCAGCCGCGAAAGCCTGGAAATTGACGCCCGCGTGATGGACGGGCATGCGCTTGCCTTTGTCGACGACAGCTTCGACGTGGCGGGATCTCAGTTTGGGGTCATGCTCTTTCCCGACATGCCGATGGGCATTCGGGAGATGACGCGGGTTGTCAAACCTGGAGGGCGGGTGCTGGTCATTGCCTATGGCGACCCGCATCGAATTGACTTCCTCACTTTCTTGGTTGGGGCCGTTCAATCGGTACGCCCGGAGTTTAATGGTCCGCCAATGGATCCGCCGCCACTGCCGTTTCAGCTCAGCGATCCGGAGCGGCTTGCCCGCGAACTGGCAAAGGCTGGACTGAACGGCGTCAATGTCGAGATGATCACCGAGAGCACGGCGTTCAAGTCAGGTGCTGAGCTATGGGATTGGATCGTATGGAGCAATCCGATTGTCGAGGAAGTGCTTGGCAGCCTCGCGTTGAGCGAAGGCGAGCGCGCGGTCATTCGCCAGACGCTCGATCGCATGGTGCGCGAACGGGCCGGCGATGACGCTTCGGCCATTCTGAGAAACCCCGTCAATATTGGCATCGGGACCAAATGACCGCGCGGGCGATGGACCGGAGGATGGTGGCCGAGAAGGTGGCGCGCCCGAACAGATTCGAACTCCTGCCCCGGGGCCTGGAGGAGCGCAAGGTGCGACGAAGTCGTTTCTGGGTTTTATCCTAGGGTTCGCCGGACCATACGAGATGATACGAGACATATGGGTTGGCGAACCAGCCGCGGCTGTCATGGCTGCCGTTATGGATCGCTTCCTAGTCGGCGAGCTGTAGAAAACAGCGTCCCCTTAATCCGGCAATCGGATCTGAAGCTTTACGTCCGCCGGCCGGGCTTCCACTGCGCGGTCGAAGGCGGTGATGGAATCTTCGAAGGGGAAGGTCGCCGAAATGAGTGGCTTCAGGTCGACCCGGCCCGACCCCATCAGCGCGATTGCCCGCTCATATTGGTGGGCATAGCGGAAAACGGTCTCGATACGGACTTCCTTGGTCGAGGCCGTGGCAATGTCGAGCGCCACAGGCGCCACGGGCAGGCCGACCACCACCGCCGCGCCACCGGGCCGCGGCAGATCGAGCAGGGTCTCCCATGCCTTGGACGAGCCCGAGCATTCGAAGACGACGTCGGCGCCCCAGCCGTCGGTCAGGCGCTTTACCTCCGCCGCCAGGCTCTTGTCGCGGATGTTGACCGGGATCACACCTTGATAGCCGCCGGCGATGTCGAGCTTGGGTTGGGCGAGATCTGCAACAATGGCGCGGGCACAGCCGCCGGCGAGCGCAGCGATCGCCACCATCGTGCCGATCGGCCCTGCGCCAATCACCACCGCCGTGTCGCCCGGCGCGATCTTTGCTTTGGCAGCCGCCTGCAACCCGACAGCGAAAGGCTCCACCATGGCGCCTTCGGCGAAGCTGACATTATCGGGCAGTTTAAAAGTGTAGTTGGCGGGGTGAACGACATAGGGTGTCAACACGCCGTGGATCGGCGGCGTTGCCCAGAATCTGACAGCCGGGTCGATGTTGTAGAGGCCGAGCCGGCTCGCTCGCGAATTCGGGTCGGGGATGCCCGGCTCCATACAGACGCGGTCGCCGACCTTCAGATGCTCGACGCCTTCGCCTGTTTCGACGACGGTGCCAGCGGCTTCGTGACCCAAGACCATCGGCGCCTCGACCACGAACGGGCCGATGCGGCCATGCGTGTAGTAATGCACGTCGGAACCGCAGATGCCCACCGTATGGATCTTGATGCGCACTTCGCCCGGGCCAACCGTCTGCGGCAAGTCGATGTCGCGCAGCTTGAGTTCGTGCTGGCGTTCAAGGACAAGGGCGCGAACGTTCGTCATCGACGTAATCTCCTCTAATGCCGATTGTTCGAGGCCTCCTCGACCTTACTTGCATTCGGCACGCTCATCATAGCCGCTTATCCGCGGCTTCAAAATCCAGTTCGGAAGGGTGTTGCTTGATTCCGACTATGCGTACCAACTTCCCGGCCAAGGGCTTTGAAGGCCGACCATGACGCTGCGGAATTAGCGTTTGGATCATCCAGCGTGCTCTGAGGTATCCAGTGATGGGTTGGCAACAGGACAGGAACCCAGTGTTTAGAGGGCGACGTGCACGCTCGGTGCACACAAAAGTCGCCCATTTTTCGGTTCTGTTTTGGCGAAGCGGCGCAACAAGGGATGGGTGACGCGATTTTGCGACAGTGTCGCCCGGCTTTGGCCGCCCGAGCGACAGAGCGCCTGACGTTAGGCGATGTAGGTGCTGCGTCGATCATGGCTCCACCAGTTGCTGGATTGCGTGCATCGGTAGGACCAGCCGGAGGGAGTCCGGCAGCCGCACGAAGCCGTTTCCCTCATAGAGGGCAGCGGCGCGCTCGCTGAGGAACCGACTGTGGCCGCGCTCGCATAGGCGCGCCGCACGGCGTCGGCGAGAAGCATCGCATCCAGGCGTTCGCCCTGCCGGGCTTCCGAGACCGCCAGCCGTCGCCGCATTTCGGTGGCTCCTTGAAAATTGTCTCAATCATGTTATGTTGGACGAAATCGTGAAATGTCAGACATTGGAGGCTGCGTCATGGCGAAGGCAGCGAGGAAGAAACACACGGGTGGTGGCGCGGAACGGCAAGGGAGATTTGCCATTCAGAAGCGCGCCGGTATGGCCGGTATAATCGAAATGACGAGGAAGGCCGGCGAGCCACTTCCGAAGACTGGTCGGGCAACAAAGACCGGCAAGTCTGTCGCGGTCAGCAGAACCCGTGTTGAGGCCGTCATGAAGGCGGCGGAACGTTCTGGTCTGCTGGGTGAGAAGAGCACGCGGATCGGTGGTCGTATCAGTCCGGCGCTGATCGAAAAAGCCAAGAAGCAGACCGGGATCAAGACTGACACCGACTTGATCGAATTCGCCCTCGCCAATGTCGCCCTCGACGACAATTTCGGACAGACGTTCAGAAAGACGAGAGGCACCATCGATCCGACGCTTAAGCTCGGGTTCTGAGTTGACTGACTTTGATTTTGCCAGTTCTGTCCGCTGGGCACGATTCGATCCTCAGGAAAGGCTGTCTCGCCGCAAGGACGACGACCTTCCGTTCCTCGGTGATACTGCCGAGGCGGGGCAAGAGCTGATGCTCGATACCTGTGTCTACATTGATGGTTTGCAGAGCCACGCCCCGGATGTTGTCGCCGATCTGCTCGATCTCAGACTGAGTAATCATTCGACGGTTGCCATCCAGAAACTCATGCACACCGTCGGCGTGCTGGACCCCAAGCATCCCGGTACAAAGACTGCAATCAAACAGATTGGCGCTACCATTCGCGTCATGCACCCGCATCGTGTCTTCGCACCGGATACGGACGTGCTTGGAAAAGCTGCGCTGCTGTCCGGCATCATGTGCCGCCTTCAGGGCTACCAGAAAGATGCTCGCCTCCGCGCGCTTCAGGATTGTGTCTTGTTCCTGCAGGCGCAGAAGCTAGGGTTCACGGTACTCACAGCGAACATCAGCGACTTCGATTATCTTCTTCAGCTAATTCCGACCGGACGGGCGCTGTTTTACCGGCAAGCCTGATCGTCACGCCCGGGACACCATCATTTGCAAGCTCTGCTTAGCGTCCCGGAGCACAAGAACCCTATCAATCGGTTCCTGATCTGGGATCTACCGTCCGGTCATTCGCGGCGTGCTGAAGCAAAGACACTCACCATCGCGCTCGCGATTGTCGACATTGCCGACGTGGCCCGACATCGACGCATCCATCATGCTGCCGAGGCCGCCGGCGATCTGCGCGTCGCCACGGTTTACTCCCTGGGAATAGGGGGACCTCTGCTTGATGCTCATAGACCGCGATCGGCGGGCTGAGGTATCGTGGCGAAAATTTCTGGGCGTCGGCATCTATGCCAAGCGAAGCGCCGCAAGGAAGATTTTGATGGCATCGGTGGAGGTAGGACAAGAGTGTGGAATGCCTCGGGTGCTGCGCATATTCGAGCTCGGCAGGACGAGAATTCATGATGCATGACGACCAGGTGGATATCGACATCGATATCGCCCGCCAGATGATCCGCGACCAGTTTCCCCAGTATCGTCATGAAGACATCACCTCAGTTAGATCGTCGGGAACCGTCAATGCCATCTTCCGCATTGGCTCGAAGAGCACGGCGCGGTTCCCACTGAGGGCGATGAATCCGACCGAATGCGCCAATATGCTTCGGTCAGAGGCCGCTGCCATGGTCGAGATTGGGGAACATTGCTATTTCCGACGCCTCAACCGATTGGGCTCGGCGAGCCAGGTCCTCACTACCCAATGCCATGGGCGTTACAAACTTGGATCGAAGGCGAGGTTGCCACGCCGCACGGGCTAAGTGGATCGACGACGTTCGCCCTAGACCTTGTACACCTCGTGGCATCGTTGCGCCAAGCGGACACACGGGGCCGACGCTTCGACGGGCAAGGACGTGGTGGACATCTCTCCGATCATGACGATTGGATGAGTGTTTGCTTTAAAAACAGCGAGGGCCTTCTTGATGTGGCTCGACTGCGCGATTTGTGGACTCGCTTCCGGGAGTTGCCATCCGCTGGGCCTGTCGTGATGACTCATAGGGACCCTATCCCAGCAAACCTTCTCGTGCAGGGCGGGCGTCTTGTCGGAGTGCTTGATGGCGGCAGTTTCGGACCAGCCGACCCGTCGCTAGATTTGGTAGTCGCGTGGCATCTTCTAGACCGCGAGCGAAGAGCGACCTTTCGGTGCGGCCTTCAGGTTGAAGATCTTTGGTGGAAGCGTGGTGTTGCTTGGGCATTCCAGCAGGCAATGGGTCTCGTCTGGTATTACCATCGCACCAACCCCGCCATGAGTGCGCTGGGGCGCAGCACGATCTCTCGCATTCTCGACGATCCGGACATCTGAATCGCGCAGTCCCTCCGTCGGGACGGACGTTCGTTTCCTAAACGGGGTTTGTCTACCATGCGCCGGAGTGTCGCGAGACACCGAACCAACTGCTCGCGGCGCCAATCGCGCACATCACGAGGATATCGCTCAAACTTTTGATCGGCCACCAACCTCCTCCCTCCGCTTGCCTTCGTCTTTGAAAGACAACGTCAGCGTTTCGTGCAATTTGCCGAGTGTGCCGTCCTTGCGAAAACGAATTCCCTGGAGGACGAAGGTGACATGCCCGCGGAACGAGATCTGGCGGGTGCTGTCGCCCGGGGCACGCGTCCAGAAGCCGCCAAACAACGCCATGCGCTTGGGGGCTTGAAACCAGTCGAAAAGCGCCATATGTTTTGCACAGTAAATACGGCTGCTAATATGACAAGGAACTCCATGGGGCAAGCCCTCAAGAAATCCATGCAGAATGAACCCCTGGTTTTGTCCTATATGGACCGTGCCGGGAAAATTGCCGTTGACCAGGTGGCCGACAGCTTTGGAATGTCCAAGGGTCAGTTGGCTCAGACGGCCGGGCTTGCCCGCGAAACCCTCTATCGGCTGGAGCGCAGCCGCACGGCAAAGACGCAGGGGCGTCTGCGCGAGATGCTCGAAATCATCAGCCGCGTGACGGATTGGGCGGGAGGCAAGGAACAGGCCATGGCCTGGTACCGAGCCCAGCCGCTGCCGGCATTCGGTGGACGCACCGCCGAAGCCCTCGTGAAGGACGGCAAGGCCGCTGCTATTCGCGACTACCTCGATCACATGGCCCTGGGTGGCTTTGCTTGAGGTTTGTCGGAACCTGCTACAGGGCGCATGATCCACGTTGGGCATTCAAGCCGAGTTCCGGTGATGGAGCGGCGATCAGGGGCGCTCGATTCAATCCCAAAGGTGTGCCCGCGCTATATCTGGCGCTGACCGTCATGACGGCTGTCAAGGAAGCCAACCAGGGCTTCGCGCATCGCATCGACCCCTGCGTGCTGTGCTCTTATGAGGTGGACTGCGAGGACATCACTGATCTGACAACCGAGCAGGGGAGGGGAGAATCTTCTGTCACGCTTGCGGACATGGGGAGCGCCTGGGCCACGGCTCTCAGCAACGGAGAGCGACCTGCATCCTGGTCCATCTATGACCGGCTGCGGCCTCAGGGCATCGCTGGAATTCTGGTGCCGAGTTTTGCCCCGGGCGCGGAGACGGAGGACCGCAATCTGGTGCTATGGGACTGGGGCCCGGATCTTCCGCACAAAGTGAACGTGTTCGATCCGAGCGGTCGGCTGCCGAAAGACCAGCTGTCCTGGCGATGAAACAGGCCGGATGG
>NZ_AYVY01000059.1 GCF_000503055.1 Mesorhizobium sp. LSHC420B00
ATGCTTGGCGACACCAGGCTCGAACCCGATCTCGACGACCTGCTCTGGTCCTTCGCAAACGTCTTCCACCGCGCCGCCGAGCGCGTCGCCCGCAGCCTTGACCGCAACGAGGACGCGCAGCGTTCGAGCCAGAGTGAGCAGGACGGCTCCGAGGTGAAATCGGTGGAGCTGGAACGGCTCACTGCGGAAGGCATCACCTATATCGAGCGCCGCAACGTGCTCGAAATCATGCGCGATGAGGCCGCCGACCTCTACGAGGCGCAGACCGGATCGGCATGGCGGCCGCGCACCGGCTCCAAGGTCAGCCACCAGGCGATGACCGCAGCGGTGATCGACTCCAGAGACTTCCTCGCCGCCCGCCGCCATGCCGAAACCGAGGTGCTCGTTCCAGCCGGCACCAAGATCGCCTTCGCCGGCGGCCTCGACTGCAACGATCACGACCGGATCTGGGAGGCGCTCGACAAGGCCCGCGAGAAGCATCCCGACATGGTCCTGCTCCACGGCGGCAGCCCGCGCGGCGCCGAACGCATCGCCGCCTGCTGGGCCGAGAACCGCAAGGTCACCCAGATCGCCTTCAAGCCGGACTGGACCCGGCACNGGCGCCGAACGCATCGCCGCCTGCTGGGCCGAGAACCGCAAGGTCACCCAGATCGCCTTCAAGCCGGACTGGACCCGACACGCCAAGGCGGCTCCGTTCCGCCGCAACGACCAGCTTCTCTCCGTGGTGCCCTACGGCCTGATCGTCTTTCCCGGCTCCGGCATTACCGACAACCTTGCCGACAAGGCGCGTCGGCTCGGCATCCCCGTGTGGCGGTTCGCGGAGGGCGGCGCGTGAGCGCCGTTTTCTTGCAAATCAAGAAAATCCAGATAATATGGAGATCGATAAGGAGTCCAGCCATGCGCCAGTTCACGACGGGGGATCTCAACAAGCAGGTTGGCGACGTCACCGACGTTGCCAGCCGCGAACCCGTTATTCTTACCAAGCACCGGAAACCCCGGTTCGTGCTGATGAGTTACGAGCACTACGAACGAATGCGCATCGGCGGCGATCCCCGCCGCGCATACCGTGTCTCCGAGATGCCAGAGGAACACACGGAACTCTTCGCCGCCGAGATCGACCGACTAGCGCGCGGGGAAAGATACGATGATGAGCGGTAGATTTCTGCCTGGTCAGGTGATCTCCTACCCGTATCTTTGGGCATGGCAACACGAGCGCGGCGAAACGGAAGGCCGCAAGAGCCGGCCGACCTGCGTAGTCATCGCTGTCCGCGGCGCAAGAGATGGCCTGACCCATCTCGCGCTCCTGGCGATAACCACCCATCCACCGACCAGCGATCGGGTCGGTTTGGAAGTCTCCGCTATCGAGTGCCGCCGCGCCGGTCTGACCGATCTCAAACGCTGCTGGATTGTGGTTGACGAATACAACTACGATATTGCCGAACGCTCCTGGTACATCGAATCCGACGGTAAGCCCCTCGGTCGTTTCAGCAAGGCATTCATGATGAAGATCGCAGGCGCCTTTATCGAAGCGCGCAGCGAGGGCCGCCGCGTCAGCCGTCTGGATTGACGTTCTCTTTCGCGGCAGGGAGCATACCTCGGATCGGATCAGTCCGCCGTTTCCGCATGCCTGTACGCCGGTCGCAGGAACAGGAATGTTGCGTCACGCAAATCCGGTGTCATGCTGCATTGCACGGACGTATGTCCATCCAGCACAGGAACGCACCATGGCCGCCGCCGCGAATAGGAAGATATCCGTCTCGATGCGGTTTCGCGACGACGATCTCACGATCATCGACCGCGGCGCGGAGCTGCTCGGCCTGTCGCGCACCGAGTTCATGCGGCGCGCAGCACTGCACGAGGCGCAGGCGGCCATCGTCAACACAACCGCCATCGTGTCCCCGGAAGCCTATGACGCTTTCATGCAGGCGATCTCAGCCCCCGCCGCTGCGCCTCCGCCGAAGGCGGCCGAGCGGCTGCGCCGGTCCCCGCCCTGGGACCGTTAGGTGGCGCTTTCAGGCATCGAACTCCTCGATGACACGCACCGCCTCGACAGCTTCGATTGCGGCAAGCCGGCACTCAACGCCTGGCTGGCTGGCTTCGCGCGAACGAACCAGGCCCGCGGTTTACCCGCGTCCTGATCGTTCACGACGAGGGCACAGTCGTCGGCTATTACGGCCTCGCGCCAGGCGTGATCCAGCCAAACAGCGCACCGCGCGCCTCCGCACCGGCCGGCGGCCCGATCCGACCCCCTGTCTGCTGATCGGACAACTCGCCGTCGACCACCGCCATGCCGGGCAAGGCGTCGGCAGCGGCCCGGTCAAGGACGCGCTGCATCGCTGCGTCGCCGGGGCCGACATCGTGGGAGGCCGCGCGGTGGAGGTGCGGGCTATCGACGCCGAGGCCGAGCGCTACTGGTAGAACTCCGGCTTCATTCCCGCGCGGGACAATCCGTCGGTGCTCATGCGCTCGATCCAGGACGTGAGCCTCTGGCTGGCCGACAAAGGCCACTAGCTCCACGCGCGTAGCGCCTCCGGCAGCGGCAGGGGCCGGCGCGCCGGCCTACGGCCGGCCGGGCTCTCGTCGCGGCCTCCCGCCGCTCCCCGAGCCNCGCTTCCCGAGCCAGCTTTGCCGTCTCGGCCTTCGGGTGACGATCCCTCGCGAAGGGCCGGAGGGAAAGGGCGGCCAGAGCGAGGCGGGGGCGCTGGAGAGAAAGGAAAGTCACGATGGCGATGATATTCATAGGTGGATCGCGCGAGATATTCGAGCTGCCGGAACCTGCCATCGCTCGGATCGGCGCAATCGTCGCTGCCGAGCACGGCGTGCTGATTGGCGACGAGTCTGGAGCCGATGCCGAGGCGCAGGGCCTGCTCGCGGGCTACGGCTACGAGCATGTCGGGGTCTTCCATACCGGCAAGGAACCCCGCAACAATCTGGGCGACTGGGCCGCCTACCATGTTCCTTCTCCTGAGGGCGCCGAAGGATACTGGTTCCACGCCGCCAAAGACCGGGAGATGGCGCGGCGCGCCGACTTTGGCATGATGGTCTGGGATGGCGGATCACCTGGCACGGCCGTCAACGTGCTTCGGCTCGCCATCGCGAACAAGCCGTGCGTCATTTACGATCTGGCAAGGGGCAGCGTGGCGACGACGTACAATGTGCAAGACTGGTGCGCCATACTCCGCCATGCCGGTATGGACATTCGCCGCCAGGCCGAAGCCCGCATGATGCCGGACGAGCGTCTGGCGTTGCCGGGATGATGTACGCGCGGTCCCGCCGACAGCCCGGCGGTCCGATCCGATAGGCTTGATCCGGCCCCGCGCCGCCTACTCCACTTTTATAACGGCCGGAGCCGACCCCTTTCGAAACCGGCCCGCGCAGAGCCGCGGGGCGTTGTGCAGGATGATCATCTTGACGCTTCTCGCCTCTGAGGCGGGGCAAGCGTGCCGAACATCCTGGCGTGCCGGGTCATCCAACCTGGCTGCGAGGCTCGTCCCCGAGGGGCGTGAACTTCGCTGCCAGTCGGCTCCGATCTCGAAACCGCTGTGCCGCCATACCGAACACGCCAGGCGGTCACGCGCCGGGCTGCTGTTCGATGTGTTGGCGATGCCGACGACATGACCCGAGAGGCTGCTGCATGTTCCTGCGATCCGGCAGCGTTGCGTCGGCGGTCTAGCGATGGCGGCCTGAGTTCTTTTCCTTCGGTCCCATCCGGGGCCATTCCCGTTTCATGTCGCCTTTGTAGACGACCGCCTGCTTTGTGCGGTCAACCCCCGTTGGGGGTACACTCGGGGAAAATTCAGGAAAATTCGATTTCTGTTTTTGTCTGCGGACAGGCGAAGGGCCTGCCCGCTGTTTTTCGGCAAATAGAATTTTCCAGAATTTTCGCCGAGATGACCGCAGCAGGACGGCCCTCTCCTTTGGCGCCATCGGGAATGGTCCCGATGCAACCGAAGGAGAACTACCATGGCCACCACGATCGCAAACCTCACCACCAAGTCCGACGGCTCGATGGAAGGCGTCTTTGCCACGCTCCGGGTCAACGCCCCGATCACCCTGATCCCGAACACCAACAAGTCGCGCGAGGACGCGCCCGACTACCGGATCGTCAACAAGCGCACGGGCTTCGAGATCGGAGCCGGCTGGCACCGCATCTCCCAACGTTCGGGCGAGGAGTACCTCTCGGTCAAGCTGGAAGCACCCGAGATCGGCGTGATCTTCGGCAACCTCGCACCCGCCCCGGGCGGCGAGGAAAACAAGAAGGTCATCCTCTGGAACAACCCCCAGTGAGGCATCGGTGGCCGGCCCCGCAAGGGGTCGGCTCCCCACTGGCAAAAGGAGGTTGCAATGAGCCGCTACACGATCACGGTCACTGGCACCGTCACCGGACAGGGCCGCGCGGATCCAGACGCCGTCATCGGCTACGATCCACCGCTTCGCACCTACTTCCTGCAAGCGTTCCCGCACGAAGAAACCGACGAGCCCGTGCTCTGGCTCGGCACCCGCGATCACGCGTTCGAAGCACTTGAGGATCTTCGCCATGCAGCCATCTCACACGGCTACGACTTCATGCCTCTGTCGCCCAAATTGGTCGCAAAGCTGGTCGACGACAAAGCGGCGGCAAGCGGGCGTCCGAAGCGGGAAGGCATCCTCGGGCAACTGCTGAAACACCTCAACCAACCCAAGTAGGCATCTCAGGGCCCGCGACGGGATACTCCGTCGCGGGCCCTTTTTTTGCGCGTCGCAAAGAGCCAGGAACATCACCCGTCACAGCATGCGACAGCGACTCCAAACCGCCGATTATTCCTTTGGCAGTTTGTGCTTATGAACGCGGATATAATCCTGCACAGCCTTTCGCAGCAGTTCGGTCATGCTGTGCCCGTTGCTGATCGCCAGNGACTCCCGACCGCTGATTATTCCTTCGGCAGTTTGTGCTTATGAACGCGGATATAATCCTGCACAGCCTTTCGCAGCAGTTCGGTCATGCTGTGCCCGTTGCTGATCGCCAGTAACTTGAACTGGCGCTGCTCCGCAGCCGTCAGGTAGTAACCGCAGCGGATCATCTCCTCCTCGCGAATCTTCTTTCCGGCGATGGGGTCCTTTTTCTGACCCTGCCGCAGCAGCTTGCGAAAATCGGGCCCGGCTGCCGGGGACGGCTTTGTCGGTTCCTGCATCTGTGGCGTAGCTTGCTGCCTGGTCCCTGACGTCTCGACCTTTGGTGGGATGAACAGGCTCGGCAGCGCTGGCGGCTGCGTGGAGATGGCCTTCATCATGCGGGCTTTCTTGTCGTCACCGGGTTTCGGCGCGGTTTCTTCACTCATGCCGCGTTCCTTGTGGCTTCGATGAAGGTTTGCAGAAGGTCGTCAAAGACCCCNCGCTGCTCCGCAGCCGTCAGGTAGTAACCGCAGCGGATCATCTCCTCCTCGCGAATCTTCTTTCCGGCGACGGGATCCTTTTTCTGACCCTGCCGCAGCAGCTTGCGAAAGTCAGGCGTTGCACCCGCTGCCGGCTCGGGCGTCTGCGGCATGGCCGATCCGGCATTCGGCTCCAGCTTCTGCCCCTCGATTTTCGGTGATGAAATGAACATGCTCGGCAGCACGGGCGGTTGCGTGGAGATCGCCTTCATCATGCGGGCTTTCTTGTCGTCATCGGGTTTCGGTGCGGTTTCTTCACTCATGCCGCGTTCCTTGTGGCTTCGATGAAGGTTTGCAGAAGGTCGTCAAAGACCCCTTCGCTCTCGGCAACCGCCTTCGCNCGTTCCTTGTGGCTTCGATGAAGGTTTGCAGAAGGTCGTCAAAGACCCCTTCGCTCTCGGCAACCGCCTTCGCATCGGGCACCGCGGGGCTGTAAAGGGTCTGCCCGGTCTGTAAGTCGCGGTAGGCAACACGATTGTGCAGGACGTGTTCTGCAATCGGCGTGCCGTTGGCCTGGATGATGGCGCGCAGTTCGGCCAGGGCTCGCGCCCTGGCATCGATGATGGTCTGCTTGGTCAGCACGAATATCGCAGGCAGCGGTCTACCCCGGCTCTCGACCGCCAACGGAATGTAGTGGTCGGTGATCTGGATGGCGGCGGTCACGTCGTCGAGGGCAAAGTAGACCGGCACGACGACAATATCGGCCGCGAAAAGCCCGGCCATGAGGTTGTCGTTTGTGGTGCCTTCCGTATCGATCAAGACGACGGAGCGCTCACCGTTGTGAATGGCTGCGGCGTCAAGGATTTCCTGCGGGGTCATCGCGCTCACCAGTTGCAGCCTGTCAGGACGATTGCCAGCCTCACCCAGCATCTGGAACCAGCGGTTCATGTTCTGCCGCCGGTCGCCGTCGATAAGAGTGACCGAATAGCCCCGATGCAGCGCGACGGATGCGAGGGTGCGCAGCATCGTCGATTTGCCGGTGCCGCCCTTGGGGATCGCAGCGGAGATGATCATGGGGGGCCTCCTTCCGGCGTAGCTCCTTGTTTCCATGTTAACATGGAAACAAGTCATCATGGACACATGGAATAATATCACGGTCGAAACACGGTGACATAGTCAACGGGGCGAACCGGTTTGGCAACCCAGGCGAGCGCCGTAAGGCCCGCTCGGGGTGCAGACATTGCGCAGCTGCTATCAGTGAGGAAGGGGTCTGGCAGGCTGACCGGAGTCGGATCGCGCCGACTTGTTTCCATGTTAACATGGAAACAAGTCTTCAACGCAACGCCTCATGGAGTTATCAAGCAAATCGCAATGGAGACATTTGCGACGGCGCGGCGGGCTGTGGCGTTGGCAACTGTGCGCGGTGAGAAGACGGGCGCGTCTTTGTCATTCGCTTCCCTCCTACGATTGGCAGGATAGCCTATTTTGTGATACACACAAAATAGGCGGCGCTGCCCTGGCGGGCCTTAGCGCCCGCAANGTCTTTGTCATTCGCTTCCCTCCTACGATTGGCAGGATAGCCTATTTTGTGATACACACAAAATAGGCGGCGCTGCCCTGGCGGGCCTTAGCGCCCGCAAGCGGGCTTGAGAGATGGATGCAGACGCCCAGAAAGCAGCGGTCAAGAGCGCGTCACGACGCTACGGCGAGGTGACGCACATCCGGTTTTCGGCTGACGAGCTGGCCAGCCTCAAAGCCGTTGCGGAGCGGGACGGCGTTACCGTCAGCGAGGTCGTCCGGCGTCTCGTGCGGGCAGAGGTCGGGCATCTGCCTGTCGCGTCAGAGGCGTTGCGGCCGGCGATCGTGGACATGACCGATCAGCTGCGGCGCGTCGGGATCAATTTCAATCAGGCCGTGCGCACGATGAACGACGGCCGTGTTGCCCATGTTGAGGACCTTGAGCAGGCGCTGATCGCCGTGGGCGACCTCGTGCGGCAGTTTCGCGATGAACTGAAAACGATGACGGTCCAGTCTCGCAAGGCAAGGGACGCCAGGCCATGAGCGGTCGTCTTGCTGGCTACGCGGCCGAAATCGAACGCTATCTGCGGGGCGAGTCCGGCGTGAAGCGTGAGGAGCTCGACGACGACAAGTCCGTGACGGGCATCCGACGCGCGGCCGGTGAATTCCAGGTGATGAAGAGTTATGAGCGGACCGGTGGCGGCGGACGCCTCGGGCAAGGAGGCGGCTCGACGGCAGGTGGCGGCAGGAGCGCCCATTGTTCGTCGCCGGGAGGATTGGGGGCGGCGGGGAGCTCCATGTCCAGCAGGGCACCGAAGTCCACTGCTGCTGCGAGTTCGCCCAAGGCCGCTAGCGCGCCGATCATGATCTATGGCGTCACGCTCGCCGGTTTCCGGCCGGAAGAGGAGGAGGAAGACTGGAAGCGGCGCGGCGGCGGTGGTCGTGGTGCTGTTCGTCCGAGCGGTACGGCACGAGCGGCGCGGACGGGCTATCAGGCGCGGGCCGTGGCGGCACGGGCAGGCTATGCGGCGGGCGCGCAGCCTGCCGTGTTCAAGGTCATGCCCAATCCGCCATCGACCAAGGAAGCTGCCGCCCGGCTGCTCAATTACATCGGGAAGCGCGAGGACGAAAAAGGCGAGAAACACGACATCGAGATTTTCGACGAGGACGGGCAGGTGCTTGCGACAGGTGCCGCAAGAAAGGCGTTCCTGGAATCGTTTTGCGAGACGTTCGAACCGCCCTTGGAAAACACCAATTTTATCGAGGTTCGCTTCGATCTCGCTAGCGAGGTCACCGATGCCGCCTTGAGCGAGGCGCTGAGCAAGGCCTTCGGGGCAAAACCGTTCATCTATGCGCAGGATGGACAGACGGTGGAGGTTTACGCGCATACCGATGAGCGGGCCGGACCGCTTGCCAAGGTGCTCGCCGGCGGTCGGGAAAAAAATTCGCGCAGCAAGGCGCTCGACAAGATCGAAGCGCGCCTGTCTGAAGCCATGGGCGAGGCGGGGGTGGTCGCCAAGGCAGAGGTAACGGCGGCCGTGAGCCGTGAACCCAAAGCGAAATATTTCCTGCAGAAGTTCATCCGCACCCACAGCCACATCCGCCACGCAAATGGCGAGCCTGTGCCTGCTGTGAAAAGCTCCACCAAGGCGGCGGCTTCGATCTATGAACAATGGCGCCCGCAGTTTTCGGGGCGTGAGCGGCGCAATGCCTATCACCTGCTTTTCTCGGCAAGAGCCGGCACCGATGCCAACGCCGTCATGGCTGCGGCGCGCGCCGTGCTCGAGGAGCGAGCGCCAGGATACAAGTTCGTCCTGGCGCATCACAAGGACACCAAGCACGTCCATATCCATGCGATGGTGCAGGCACGCTCTGCCGACGGCGAGCGCCTCAAATTCAACAAGCCAGATCTGGTGGCCTGGCGCGAGGCCTTTGCTGAAAAGGCACGCGAGAACGGCATTGCGATGGTGGCGACGCGGCGCATGGACCATGCGATGACGCGTCCGTTCACGAAGGAGCATGCCGGAGCCTACAGCCGCGCCCAGAGCGATCCGCGCTACCAGGTCAGCGCCAGGACGATCGAGCGGGTGGAGGCCAAGCGGCAACGCCGTTTGGATGGGCAATCCCTTGTCGTGAACGGCGATGCTATCGCTGCCGCATGGCAAAAGACTGTGACGACGATGCGGGCCGCGGGCGTAGTCGGTCAGGCTCTCACGGCAGCGGAGTCGATCGGCAACAATTTTCTGCAGTTCCGTCGCGACCGGACAGGGGAGGGGCAGCCAGGTCCTGCCGCGGGTCGCGGAGCTGATCAATCGGGGCAAAAGTCTTTTCTGTCCCATCCTGGTATGAGAGAATTGAATGCACTGATAGGAGATTTGGACATGGCGCAAACCCCCTTGGAAATGCGGCGTCAGATGGCCCGCGTCAATCAGGCTCTCGACAACATGCGCGAGACGCTGCCGCCGGCACATCAAGGACAATTCGAACAGTATCGTGAAGAGGTCAACGACAAGATGCTCGACCGTCTCGCGCGGCTGCAATTCGAGCGGCAGCAGCAGCGTCGTGGTGGTGGCGGTGGTGAGCCGATCCCCGAGCGTGAGGCGCGAGGGCGAGACCTTCCAACTCGGGACGATCCCCGCCAGCCTGAGGNGTGGTGAGCCGATCCCCGAGCGTGAGGCGCGAGGGCGAGACCTTCCAACTCGGGACGATCCCCGCCAGCCTGAGGAGCCGCGCGCAGGCGCCGAGCAGGAGAAGGTGAGAGCCAAGCAGAAGGACGCCAACAAGCGGAAGGCTAATCAGGCAGAGGAGCAGGACCGCAAGACACAGCGCTCAAACGAGAACGACTACGAGCGCNCAACAAGCGGAAGGCTAATCAGGCAGAGGAGCAGGACCGCAAGACACAGCGCTCAAACGAGAACGACTACGAGCGTTGAGCAAGGGCCGACCTAGCGTCCTCCCGCGGAGGTCTGCGACGCATTCGTCAGGCAATGATCAGGGATGGCAGCAATGCGCCCGGTGTCGGTCGTTAAGACACCCGGTTTGTCGTTCTGAAAGCCGCCGGTCGGCTACGAAAGCGACAATGCCGCAAGTTAGCCGTTCAGGCGGCTAGCGTTTTTCCCGCAATAATCGAGTGCTTCCCATCCCACTCACAATACTGTCAGGGCTTCAGGTGAGTTGAGCGAGGATATCGTCGACGACACTTGGGACGGTACCCCCCGTGTCGATATTGATGCCAACGGGAAGATATTTCCGGGTATGATGGTAGCGGAGTACCAGTGTTCGCTCGGCCGGCTCGAAGCCCGGCTCATTCGGCCGCCCATCTAATCGTCGGTTCAACGTCTCAACGTCGATGTCGAGCACGAAAACCTTGTCGAATAGGTCCAAGAATTTGTGGAAATTGCGCGTGCCGCCACAGAAGAAGGTCGCAGGATGGGTAGTGTCAGCAGCAATAGCCCGGACCTTGTCGACAGGCCAGATCCAGTGCGCGTATCCCCAAACGATGCGGTCCGCGCCTTTGGGCGGTCCTGCGAGTGCCTGGCCTGTCTCGGGGTCGCCGACATAGGCCAAGACCCGGTCACCATGGACGACATGGTAGCCCCGCCGCTCCAGTTCTGTAGCGACAGACGTTTTTCCAGTGCCGGAACCGCCTTCGATCAGATAGTTCTTGATTCCCATAGACGCCGTCTATCATGGCCATCAATCTGGTGAGAAGACACTCTGCCTGGGAACGCTCCGCCAACGAACTGACCTGATCAAGGTAGCTTTTGGTACTTTTCGAATTAGCGGCGAATGTCTGGTGGATACGCGCCCAATCTCGGTCATTGACGTGAGGTTTCGCATTGTCCAAAAGCGGACATCCTCTCCAACCCGCTGTCGACATCCGCGCCTCCGCGGACCAGTTATTGCGGCATGAAGCCCACTCGCTCTCCGGGCTCCGCTTCTTTTCCGGCAAACCGCTCGTAATGGAGCGCAAGCGCAACATCGGGCGGGGGCTCCTTGTTCTCAATTACAATGATCTGGATGCCCTTCTTTACGGTGCGCAGAGACTCCCAGAATGCAGCTTCGATTCCAGCGTTTACGCGCTCATCGTCACTGACCGCTTTTCCCTGTTTCTTATAACTCGTCAGAGGGGAATCGATGATCACGGTACCTAGATGCGGGCGGTTATTCTCCCGGCAGTAGCGTAGCAGCGCGATCACGAATGCGGCGTATAGGATTGCGCGAACGCCTTTGCCATGTGACTGGCGCGCTTGGCCATCAACCTTGATATCGAATACGGCCTCATCGAATTCGACCCGACCCTCTCCCTCCCAATTCCACTCCTTGAGAACTGCTTCCACCTCTTTGCAAAATTTCAGCAAGGCAGCGGACGGGAGAGCTTCCCACTTCTGCGTAGCAGCGCCTGCTTTACCGCTCGAGACAGTTTCGATCCGTTCTCTCAACTGTCGCAGGTTAGCGGCTTGAATATCGTCGTTTTGCATAGCCTCCAGCTGTACGCGGCGAGCTACCAAGCGGTCCAACCGCGAGCTGCCATCCTGGAGGGCAGGTGCCAAGATGGTCCCGATCCTCGTGTCGATTCTTCTCGTCTCGCTCTGGGAATCCGTCTGCTCTCCAACCCTCGTTTCGCGGAGATGCACGACAGTTTCGATCGTCTCACCCAAATCCTGACGGTGAGCGAGAATTTTTGCGGCTTCGGCGCGTGCGGCGGAGTAGACAGCGTTGCTTTGCTCGGATGCTTTGTGGACATGATCCGGTGACATGAGTTGGTCACACAGCGGGCAGCGGACCGCTTGTAGACCATCGAAAAAATGAGCGCCTTCGGCAATGAAATCTAAGCGCTCAAGATCGGTCCTATAGCGCTCATCCAAGAGTCGGTACTGTTTTAACAGTTCATCGATGGCGACTATCTGCGATTCCGCTCGCTGAGCAGAAGCGAAGACTGTACGACGCTGCTCCTCGAGCTCTTTTCTCTCGGATGAATGATCGGAAAGCGACTTGGACAATGACGATATGGCGTCATCAACCTTCTCGATACCCTCATCGGCTGCATGAGATGGCCTACTTTGAATCCGTTGCTCGATGGGCTTCAGCAAATCTGATATGAGCGATAGCTGACCCGTCAGCTTCGCGTTTACAATTTCCTTCTTCTCGCTCGCGATGATCCCTACATCATCTTTGCCTGTTAGGAGGTAGACAAAAGCGCGCTTTCGGGGAGTGATATCGTATCCGCCGCGTCCCAGCACTGGCGATCGCTCGTCGATCATAGAGACCTCATCGACGAGAAACAGAGGCAGCAAGGTTCTTATTGTCAGTCGGTTTGTATTTCCGAGATCGTCGCGACGGAGCTGCGCCTCAGCGATCCCGGCGAATTTGAAGAGGACCTCAGTTACATCCTTGGCCTTGCTTGTTCCCGAGCGCTTCGGTGCAATGTTCTCACCCTTGCCTTCTTCCCAATTGGAAAACTTGCCGGAGTGAAGCATGAGGTTGCCGCCAGAAAGGTGGCGTTCCAAGGTAATAGATTCGCCTTCCGCGTTTCCGAATTCGACGAAGAGTTGCGAGTATGGTTCGGCCTCGTCGATACGTTTGCTGAGCTTATCGGCTCCAAAAACGAAATCGAGCAGGTGTACGAGGTAACTTTTGCCCGTATCAGAATCGCCTGCGAGGATGTTTGCCTTGTCGCGAAATTCGACAACCGCGTCGGCGACTCCTTTCCCCGTAAGTCTGATGGACAAAACCTGCAGCATCTACAGCTCTAGGTCCTTTATCGCGGATAGGCGCTCAAATTCAGCGCCCCAGCGTCCGACATTCGAAGACATATAGGAATTCAATTCGGCGTCCAGCATGCCGCCGAACCTTTCGATCACCCATCTCGATCGGAGCCGCAGGTCGCCCGCATAGCGGGTTTTCAGCAGCGCGACGAAAGCTGACGTTAGCTCAGTCGCGCGATAGAGAATACCTGACGTGTCGAATGTCTTCGTTATGAGCTCCCGTGCAAACATCTGGTTCAGTCCCGCGCTCAACACTTCGCGCTTAACGAGCAATTCCGAACCCCTATAGGGTACAGAGGGGTGTAGGCTATCTGGGCCGTCCGCGACATCTCCGGAATGCACCAGGAGGTAATCGTAGGAGATGAGCCGCTGCAAATCAGCTGACTTCCCGCCGCTTGCCTCCAAGATGAACAGCATCCGGAACCCACATTCCAGTGGCGAGTTGAAAGGACGGCTCGGCGATGAGCCTTCAGCACTTGGTTTCACGGCTGGTACCATGAAACGCGATCTTCATTTGCCAGTTGGTGACACATTCCCTCTCGATCATTGGCGAGCACATGAGGCGCGAGCACATGTCCTCCAAGCTGTAGCTGCTGAGCAGCCTTAACCGTTACCGAGAGACGTTGTAATCCCGTCAGTCCAAGGGCGCTGTAGTCGTGATAGAGCCCGTCCGAAAACTCATTTAGCAGGGTCTCAAAAAATGCAACGTCCGCCATCTGGTCACGCGCCAACTCTTTGAGGTTCTCGGCGCAATAAAATGTGACTCTGGAGCGGTCAAATAACTTGGCATGAACCGGAAGATGCGCAAATTCCGATCTATCGGTGATTGCTTTTCCCACTGCCTCGCCGATCGCCAGGAAAAGCTGTTGCACATATTCCGCTTCGCCAGCAGCGACGGCTGAAGGAGGCATTGGCGGCGGCGGCCTATCGATGAGTGGCGCACCAAACACGGTCAGGTGATATCGGGTTTTCTGATGCTCTTTGATTAGCTCCAATGGCTGCTTCGCGCGAAAGATCGAAAAATCGAACGACCCAATATGGGCCTTCATTGTACCGTCCAGCGGCACTGTTCCCTTGATAATTTTGGTCGCGCATCGCTGATCCCACTCGGCGAGAATGTAGGCGCGCAGCGCGTCCGGATTATCGAGAAGATCTTGGAAGTCGGAGGTCACGCCGGCATGTGTGACGAACCAATATTCCTCTGGAGCGGAATAATCCCCCTTCAAGGTGTAGTGGAGCACCTTTCCGATTTCCGGAGCGGCCACACCTTCTCCGAGGCGCGCACCATAGTGCTTACATTGGTAAAGTCTCCACCGTCGCGGCTTAACGGATGGCGCGTCGAACCAGACAACCACGTCGCGGCCTTTGTCGCCCGATCCCCCGCGCTGCTGCACCTCGTACACGCCGGTAAGTTTGTTCGCGATGTAGTCGGATGCCCACTCCAGCGTGAATCGCTCGAAATCCAACGGGCTGAACTGCGCGAGGCGGTCTAAGGGCTGCACCGGCAAGCCGACGCCCAACCCAAGAAGCCGCGCATTGGCATTCGGCCAAGGTCTTGGCGCGCTTAACGGCTCAAAGTTGGTTGTATTGCTGTCGTGCACGTCTCCCCCGCAGCCGATTTCTAGCGCGTATGAATGATTAGGGGAAGAAGAGTTCGAATGACTTAGGGTTGTACGGTTCCAACGAAGAATTTCGTAAAGGAAGAAGGGCCAAGCCCGCAACCGAGCGAGATGTTGACCCAATTCCTTTTCGACCTCAGCACATCCTAAGAGCTTCAAGGCATCCACGCTGCCGCGGGCGGCTCCAGCGATCCCAGAAGTCTGCGTACGCGGCGTAGGCGTCCGCTTACAGGCACCTCATAGCGAAGCTCGAACAGCCGACGAGAGGCATGCCGCAGAACGGCAGCTTTTCGCGAAACTTATCCGGACCTGCTATTCCGCTTCCGGCCCAAAGCCGCCAGGCGGAAATGCACTGTGAGATGAACTCTGCCGCTTCCTGCTAGCCGGGGTTGCAAGCGCCCCCGCTAACAATCGTGGTTGCGCCTTTAGGGCATCGCGGTTCAGACCGCTGGCGGATTAGAACTCATGTTGGCTTTGCGATCGGCTCATCGCTGCCGACAATCGGTGACCTATATATAAAGGGGCATGTTCACGCGCCGAAAAATCAATGCAACAGCGAAGCTGATTGGAGAGTGGCCTTTAACCCCGGCTGCAACGCTTGGATCGTCCGTCAGAGCGAGGGGTATTTTTCTCGAAATACGCGCCCGCCTTCCA
>NZ_AYVY01000060.1 GCF_000503055.1 Mesorhizobium sp. LSHC420B00
GAGCTCGGCCACAAACCGGTCGGGGGCGGCCGAGGCGCCGGCCTCGTCCACCAGCCAGGCGAGAGGCGCGGGCAGATCCATGGCGCGATTATGCGGCCACCGCACCCGGCCTGTCATCCGCGCCGTGACGATGCGCAGCCGGCCCGCCGATCTATCCTCCCCCCGCCCCCGGCGCTGGTACGGTCCGATCCTCGATGGCGCCGGGTTCGACCCGCCCTGCGAGCCGGCGTCCGCCGTCAAATTGCAACGGGCTCACGGGCGGCGATATCGCGCGCGGAAGGCCGTCACCCCCTGCCCGTGTGGCCGTATTTGGGATCCGGGCCGGGATCACGCCCGGCTGCAACCTCGCCCAGCCTGCCGAGGTAATGAGCCCAGCCCTCCGCATGGCCGGCGCATTGCTCGGCATTGGGCAGGCCGGTGTGGGTCAGGCGCAGCAGCGTTCCGTCCGGCTGCTCGATCAGATCGATCTCAACCAGGCTCGATCCCGGCGGCACCTCATCGCTCTCTTCCCAGCCGAAGCTGTATGCCAGACGGTGCACCGGCACCACCTCCCGGAAGGTGCCGCGAGCGACGCGAGCCCCGGTAACATTGACGAGATAGAGCCCGCCGGGCTGCGGCTCAAGCTGCGCCTCTGTTCCCATCCAGCGCAGGATCTTCTCCGGATCGGTCAGGAGGGCAAACAGCGCAGCGGGGGGCGCCGGGATGTGTGTCTCGCGGCGGACGACGAGGGCCTCTTGCATCGGCTTCCTCCATAGTTGGGACAGTTGGAGCAATTATAAACCAGTTGGCTGCTCGTGCGATAGAATAGGATCGGACATCGACACTGGAGTGACAAGTGTGGCGAGATTCCGATGGGCACTCGCCGATCACAGCCACGGCGCATGCGCTCCGCTTCGGGAGGCGTTCGAAGCGTTGGGTGCCGCATCCGATATCCCGAGGATCGATTCTCAGAGATCAGTTGCATCACCGGAGATTGGTTTCGGGCTGACGCCACGCGAGCTGCACGTGCTGCGGCTGGTGGCGACCGGCAGGTCAAATAAGGTGATCGCTCATGAGCTCTGCCTCAGCGGAAAGACCATCGACCGGCACCTCTGCAAATTCGCAGAACCTAAGCGCCAAAACTGGCACGGTGCTCCTACGCGTAGCTGATTCCCGTCAGTGACCGGGGTTGCGGCGCGGAAACAGGCAAGCTGCGGCAGCTTCATGCCCCGTCGTCGCCCTCACGCCACCAGACGCGGAGCAGTTCGTGCAGTCGCGGCGACATCGTGGAGTGGCGGTCCTTGCGGCCCTTGCCCTCCTGGACGCGGCCGAAGTTGATCGGCCGCAACACCAATGCGCCCAGTATGATGATCGGCCAGCGGGCCGCGGACATGATAATCCATCAAGAAGTGCTGCAGTGACGCCCGTCGATCCCGGGCTCCTACGCAACATCCATTTCGGGACCATCTCTCTATTATTCTGCAGGCGGACGCGTGCCGGTTCTCAAAGGACGTGTTGAGCGCGCCAATCAGACACTCCAAGATCGGCTTGTGAAGGCACTGCGCCTGCGCGTCATCAGCACGATCAAAGGAGACCAATGCTTATGCACCTGAGTTCATGGCGGACTTCAACGCTCGCTTTGGCAAGGACGATCCTGCCGGTGGCTTCGGCGAAGCGCCGGGCCGGTGATCTGAACATTCCCCTTTGCGGCGATATCTTCGGCATTCCACGAAACGAACGACGGGAGTTGGATATGAGAACGGAAATGTTGCTCGACGCAAAGGTCTCGCCAAGTCGGCCACAGGGCGAGTGTTCAGGTTCTGAGCAGCAGGCTTGAACTTCTGTACGACAACGAACTCAGCCTGATCATTCTCCCAATTGACTGCCGAAAATGAGCGCCTTCTTACAACTAACCGCCAAGCCACATTTGGCACTTGCAACTCGCGCTGGGGGTGTCGACCGCTTCTCTCACGCTCCCCCCATATAGATTTCCATGATCTGCCGGTCGTCGCGCACGTCACGACGCGTCCCCTCGAAGCGCTTTTCGCCGGCCGCCAGGATGTAAAGCTTGTCCGCAATCGGCATCGCCTCGCGGATGTTCTGCTCCACCATCACAATGCCGATGCCGTGCGCGGTGAGGGTGGTAATGCGTTCGAGCGTCTCGATGACCATGGCCGGCGACAATCCGGCGGAAGGCTCGTCCAGCAGAATGAAGCGCGGTTCCGAAACCAGTGCCCGCGCCAGCGCAAGCATTGCCTGCTCGCCGCCCGAAAGCGAACCGGCCGCGGTACGCCGCCGCCGTGCCAAAGAGGGATATTGCTCGATCAGCGCCTCGATGCGCTGTTCGACTAGCCGCCGGTCCGCGATGGCGTAGCCACCCATGCGCAAATTCTCCATCACTGTCAGGCGCGGAAACACACCGCCGCCCTGCGGCATCAACACCAGCCCCTGGCGCACCACCTCATGGACGGCAAGGTTAGAGAGTGTTGATTCGCCCAGGCGCGCCGTACCGCTCCACACCGGCAGCGCGCCCACAATGGCCTTGAGCAGGGTCGACTTGCCACTGCCGTTCGGCCCGAAGATGCAGGTAATCTTGCCAGCTTCCGCGCTCAGCGAGACGCCATGGACGATCTCCTGCTTGCCGTAGCCGGTAACGATGTTGTCGGCGGTGAGCGTGGTGCTCATTGCGGCCGCCCCAGATAGGTCTGCATAACCTCCGAATTGCGAACGATGTTGTTGAAAGGCCCGGTGGCCACGACACGGCCTGCATCCATGACGATGATGCGGTCGCACACGTTCCGCACCATTTCCATGTCGTGCTCGATGACCAGGACAGTGGTGCCGCGCTCGCGCAGCCGCGCGATGGCCTCCACGATGATCTTGCGGATGTTGGGATGCACGCCCGCTGTCACCTCGTCGAGCAGAATGAGCGAGGCCTGGCGCATCACAACGCGCCCGAACTCCAGCAGTTTCTGCTGGCCGCCCGAAAGATCGGATGCGCGGTTGTCTGCGACATGCTCCAGCTTGAGCAGCGCCAGCGTATCGGCCGCCCGTTCGCGCGCGCCCTGCCAGTGGCCCTCGGCCGCAGCCGCCAGCAGGTTTTCGGTGACGCTCATATTGTCGAACATGGCCGGAATCTGGAAGGTGCGAGCAAGCCCCAGCCGCGCGATCGCGTGAGCCTTTCGGCCGCCGATTTCGTGACCGTCGAAGCGGATCTGGCCACGATCCGGCGTCACCGTGCCCGATATCAGGTTGAACAGAGTCGACTTGCCAGACCCGTTAGGTCCGATCAGGCCGGCGATCTCGCGCCGACCGACGTCCAGGGAGACACCGTTGACGGCCTTGATGCCGCCGAAGTGGCAGTGGAGTTCGCGCACGACGAGAATAGGCTCGCCGGTGCCAGCCGTTTTGCCCTCGGCGGCGCTCAACTGGGCCGTCCCGGGCCGCCGCCGACAAGATTGCCGACCGCCTTGTCCAGCACGGCGCCAGACTTGGCCACGCGCCTCGAAAACATGCCGGCGATGCCGTTCGGCAGGAACAGCACCACCAGCACGATGGCCGCGCCCAATATGGCGATATAGAAGGCGGTGTCACCCCAGTACATCCAGATGATGCGGTTTACGACAAAGAGCGCCACACCGCCCAATGCCGGCCCCCACAGGCTGCCCAGCCCGCCCAGCAGCACCATCACCACCATCTGATCGGTGATGTCGCCGCCGAAGACGCTTTTCGGATTGATGAACGTGACCCAGTAGGCGAAGATCGCGCCGAATACCGAGGCGGTGACGGCACTGAGCACGAAGGTCTGCAGCTTGACCAGCGAAGTATTGATACCGATAGCCTCGGCCGCCGGCTCATGATCGCGCAGTGCCTTGACCTTCAGCCCGAAACGCGAGCGCTCGAACAGCGCCCACGTAATGAGATAGGTGAGCGCAGCCGCGCCGAACATGGCGAAGTAGAAGAAGCGCTCGTCAAGAAAGGGCGGCAGCCCAATACCGCCGATGCCGCCGGTGAAGTCCATCACCGAGGCGAACTGTATGAGCACCTCGGCGAAGGCCCAGGTGGCTATGGCGAAATAGGCGCCGCGCAGGCGCAGCGTCGGCGCGCCGATGATGATGGCAAACAGCGCCGTCACCACGATACCGGCCGGGAGGGTGGCGAAGAAGGGCCAGGCGAGCCTGTCGCCCATCAGCAGCGCCGTAACATAGGCGCCGAGCCCGAAGAAGGCCGAATGGCCGAAATTGATGTAGCCGGCATAGCCGCCGAGCATGTTCCAGGAGCAGGCCAGCCCCGCCCACATCAGCGCGCCGGTGGCAATGCGCAGCCAGTAGTTGTTGACCAGCATCGGCAGCAGCGCCAGCACAACGATTGCGGCGATCAGCAGGAGGAAGACGGCCCAGCGTGGCTTCATGTCCCGCCTCACAACCCGTGCCGCAGGATCCCGCGCGGAGACACGAGAAGGACGAGGAATAGGGTGCCAAAGATCGCCAGCAGCGAATAGCTCGACCCGACATAGGTCGCGACGAAGGCTTCGATGACGCCGAGCAGCAGCGCGGCGACGAGGGCACCGCCGACGGAGCCCAAGCCGGCAAGCACAGCCACGAAAAATGCGAATAGAGTATAGCGCAGGCCGACTTCCGGGTTCACTGAAAAGATTGCACCCATTAGTACGCCGGCCATGGCAGTGATGCCTGCGTAGAGCCCGTAAACAGTGGCGCTGAGGCGGCGGATGTTGACGCCCATCAGTGCGGCGTTCTGCCGGTTTTCAGCCGTCGCTCTGATCGCCAACCCATAGCGGGTGCGGTAGAGGAACAGGAACAGTCCGCCGGCGATGGCGATCGCGAAGACCGCCGCGGCCACGCGGATCAGTGGCACCGTCAAGGGGCCGACGGCGAGGCTCTCTCCGCTCAACACGGTCGGCACGCTGTGGGTATTGAAGCCCCACGCGGTCAGCATGCCGCCGCGCAGCAGTGTGAACAGGCCGAAGGTCAACGCCAGCGCCATCAATTCCGGCCGCGCCGTGCGGCTGTTGCGGACATTGTAGAGGATCGGCCCAATCAGATAGCCGATGGCGCCGAATAGCATGAAGGCCACGGGGATCGCCAGGAATCCGTCGACACCAAGTCCGGCACCCATATAGTAGCCGAGATAGCCGCCCAGCACGACCCAGCCGCCCACCGCGAAATCGATGACATGCAGCACGCCGAAAGCGAGCTGGAAACCGATCGTAAAAGTGGCGATGACGCCGCCGATCAGAAGGCCGTTCAGCAAGGTCTGTAGGAATAGATCCAACGCGGGAACCGTCCGTCAGCCAACGAAAGAGCGGAGTGCCGCGGCAAAGCGGCCGTACACACGATAGCATGGTCCGTCATTTTCCGAGCACGCGCAACCACCGTCATTGCGCCGGGCAAGGGTGATGGCGACGAGGCCGCCCCCACCCTGTCCAGAACCGGCTATTTCCAAGCTGGCAGCGGATAGGTGAGGTCCGCTGCCGCGGCCTCTTTCGGCCCCACCGCTACGGTCTTGCCACCCTGAATCTGGATCAGCACCGGCACCGGCTGGACGTTGTCGTGGTAGTGGTTGCCTTCCTTCTCGAACTTGATCGGTCCGTAGAAGGTCTGGATGTCGGTCGCGGCTATCGCGTCCTTAAGAGCAACCCTGTCTTCAGGCGTGAGCCCCGGCTTCTTGCCAAGCCGCTTGACGGCATCGCCGAAAACGAGACCGCTGGCCGCGCAGGCCGCTTCGGTATAGTCGGGCTCGTGCCCGGACTTCTTTTGCGCCATCTCGGCAAACTCCTTTGCGGTGCCGAAGAGGTCGTCCTTATATGAAACTGACGGCAGCCACACGGAGACGCCGCAGGTGCCGTCGGCGTCCGCGGCGAGCGCCTGGGCGAAGGCCGGGTCGGTGACGCCATAGTGCATTATCAGCGCCTTGGGCCGGAAGTTCAGCGACTTGGAGGTCTTGACGACATTGATCAGCGGCTCCTCATGGCCGCCGACGGCGACGATATCGGGATTGAGCGCTGCGATCTTAGAGATGACGGGGGTAAGGTCGCCAGAGGCCGGCACCAATTCGTAGGCGACGACTTCCAATCCGGCCTCCTTGGCCCCGTCGCGAAAACCTTCGCCGGTTTCCTTCGAGAAGGGTTCGTTGACGCCGATCACAGCAATCGTCTTGGCCATGGGGTTAGACAGTTTCGCCAGCACGGCCAGCGATTTACCCGCAGTGGTGTCCACGGCCGGGATGATGCCGAAGTTGAATTCCGGCTTGGCCTTCCAGACGTTTGGGGATTCCGCGGAGCCGGAAATCATCGGCACCTGGTACTTCTGGCAAATCGGCTGCACGGCGATAGTCGAGCCGCTGGTGTAAGGGCCGAATAGCACGTCGACCTCATTCTGGACGATCAGGCGCTCGGCGGCATCGGCGCCGGTCGCGGGGTTGCTTTGGTCGTCACCGTAGAACATGTCGACCTTGAAACGCTCGCCGGCGACTTCAACCCCGCCCTTGGCGTTGACGGCCTCCGCCCATAGGTCGTAACCGCGTTTGGTCAGGTTGCCGCCGAGGATGTTCTCGCCCGACAGCGAGGTGATAACGCCGGCCTTGAATGTCGTCACCTGCGCGCATGCCGCTCGCACAAACGGGCCCAACGGGCCGGCTGCGAAGGCGCCGGCGCTGACGCCGAGGAACCGACGGCGCGAAAAACGTTTGCTGTTCGTGAACATCACTCAACTCCCTTCATCCGTTATCAGATTGGAAACCGACGATATCTCCTGTTTATACCACTGTATGCCTTTTGTGCGGACAGAGAAGATATGCCTGGGTCAACAGGCAATGCGTAAGGCGGCTTCGGGTCATCAACGCGTAGAGGCGCCGCAGGCTGTGGATGCTCAATGCCTCGTCGTGCACCAGCTTCGTCGACGTATGCCTTTTGGGCGCCATTGGCGCCGCGAGCAGTTGTAGACGCGGCTCCTATTCTGCACCTAGACAAGTTTGCGAGGCATCAAGGAACGAAGGTCTAGTCATTAAGGCGTTGATTTTTCTGTTGATTTATGTTCCTCGCGACGCTCCGTCGCATGGTAGACAAACCACTTTTTGAGAGGCAAGGCGCGAGATAGCCCTCGGATCATGGTCGCGGAGGGGTGGGATTCGCCGATCATGGCCTCGTCGCCAAGATGACGCCTTCGGCAGCCTTTTGATTTCTTTAAAACGGTCGCCGCAGTTTCGAAGATGGAGCCCCACGGAACCAAATCTGTCCGCTCGCGTCCGGGTTGGCTGGGCAAAGCCGGCCCGGCGCCCGAAGGCAGGCCCAAGCGGACAAGCGTGGCAACAATGCTTTCATTCCAAATTGGGTTACTCGGGCCGTTCTGCCACAAAGAGAGTATCGGAGAGAAGCCCAAGCCGGTCGCGATCCGCGGCGGGTATACGATCTGAATTTATTCGGGTGACCGTAAAGCCGGCGTCCTCGATACGCTCCTTGATATCCGGTCCGTAGGCTCGCACGTGATCCGATCCACCAAAGCGCTCGTCGCGCTCGCTCAGTGACATAGATGGCGTCGCTTCGATCGTTTGGCGATAAATAAGCGGCACCTGGATCCAGACCTGCCCTCGGGGCTTAAGAGATGACCAAAGTTGCCGAAACACATGCCGATCATCAGGTACGTGTTCCATGACATGACTTAAGACGACGATATCGAGATCGCTGGTGCGACGCATGTCCATCAGGTCAATTTTCACGGTATCGGGCCCGTACCGTCCCGGCTCGAAATCGGCTTTGATTAGATTGCCCGCTTGAGAGAGTCTCTTTGAAAGACCCTTCTCGCTCGGCGCAATCTGGAGAATTTCAAGCTGCCCCGCCGGCAACTTGATAAGCCTACGGTCTAGAGCACAAATCAAAAACCGCTCACGATCCACGGCATGACAAAGCGGGCAGATAAGAGTGTACGCTCCGAAACGGTAAAAAGCCGCTACATCGCGATCGCAGGCATTGCAGTGATGAGCCTTGCTCGTCGGGAGGTGCGTCAGGGCAAAGGCTCTGAGCCAATCTCGGTACGAATGAAGTTTGCGTGTGACCCGCCGTACTGTGATACGATCACCATAGCTGCGAAAAAGAGAAAGAAGTCGGCTCTCTCGAACATTGTTCTTCCTTGATGGTTTCAGCATGTCGCCTCTAAGGTTTTTTCACCCAGGGGACGATAATTAGCGCCAGCTGATATGAAGTCGAGTCTGCGGAGCAGCAGGTGCTCCCGATCGGTCGCTGGCGATGGAGGGCGTGGGAGCCAGGCCCTCGCGCTAACGCTGGCACGGCGGCCAGCGGGACACGCGCTGGCGGGGCTGCTAGTCCTAGTTATCCTATTCGACAACCCAGCCTTTGAAGAGAAAATTCGATCATCGTCATTGCTGCGCCTTGTCCGGGCTTCTCGACAATGGCCCGCATCGTCAAATTCGCCGGCCACTCGCTGCGCGCTGGCCTCGCCTCGTCGGCCGAGGTCGACGAACTCGATGTGCAAAAACAGCTCGGCCATAACTCCTCGGAGATGACCCGCCACTATCAGCGCCGCAGAGATCGCATCCGCATCAACCTGACCAGGGCTTCCGACCTCTAACGAGGCAAAAACCCCCTCCTCTGCCGTTATTCCGCCGCTCAGGTTCGCGCGAACGGCCTCACCCTGAGCGCCAAAAGACTGGTTTTCGGCCATTCGGGCAGCCCCGGAACCTCCGGGCCTGTTTCATCGCCAGGACAGCTGGTCTTTCGGCAGCCGACCGCTCGGATCGAACACGTTCACTTTGTACGGAAGATCGGGACCCCATTCCCATAGCACCAGATTGCGGTCTTCCGTCTCCGCGCCCGGAGCAAAACTCGGCACCAGAATTCCAGCGATGCCTTCAGGCCGCAGCCGGTCATAGATGGACCAGGATGCAGGTCGCTCTCCGTTGCTGAGAGCCGTGGCCCAGGCGCTC
>NZ_AYVY01000061.1 GCF_000503055.1 Mesorhizobium sp. LSHC420B00
GAGGGGCTATGAAACTGGGAGCAAACGATGACTGTCCAAAAAGAAGACTATCGAACCAACAGAGCCCACTACGCCATAGCTGCGATGCATAGCCGAGCGACCGCTGAGGGCGATCGTGACGAATTGGTGGCGAGGAAAAAGTCCCTGTGGGTAACAGATCGGCGATCTGCAAAATTGGCTGCAAACCCGTCCGAAAGCTCGCCAGAACCCAAGGCAAAACCGCGCGGTAAGTGAATCGGACGCCAGCCACTTTCTTACCGCCGCGTACTTCGTTCGCATGGTTCGATTATATTAGATTTATCTAAAATACTAACCGGCCAGTCGAGCATTCCCGAACGCTCGCTGGTCAGGCCCAGCGGCCCCCCTAACCCAAGCTGCTGGGCCGCCACTCAGAGCAAAGCGCGATGTATGAGCATACCTAGCATAACGGTGATCGTCTCCACCTTGCCGGCCTTGCTTAGCACCACCTGAAAATCAGCTTCGAATCCCCGAATGTGCGGGGTCCCAGTGGCCATCACTAGACATTTCGAGATTTGCGGTTCAAGCCTCCCTTCATCGGCATGAGCGGTGACGGAGTACATCATCTTGCCAAATCAACACAGCCGACATCCTCGTCCCCTCGTTCGGTCGAAAGCCAGGTGGAACAATCAGGGCGCGCAACTTGTCATGACTGATATTGCCGCTTCACCCCAGCTTTGAGCGTGCGCCCTTCCGCCTGTGCGTGGTTCACCGTTTTTTACATTATTAGCGCACGTTTATAAACGGACATGTTGGTGTAGCTTGTACGTGCCCAAAGCCTCGGCGCAACGACCCAGCGCCGAGGCTTTTTTGCGGTATCCTTGCTCAGCATGTGCCAGATGATCATTGCAAGCTTGCGCGCAGTGGCGACGGCCGCGATGTGCTTCCCGCGGCGCGAGGCGATCCGCTTGTGGGAGGCGCGAAGAGGTCCTGGCGATCGCACAGCCGCCCATGCCGCCTCGACCAGCATCCCCCGCGCATGGCCGCGGCCCTGCTTCGTGATGCGCCCGTCATAGGCTGGCCCCTCACCGGACTGCCGCACGCTCGGATTGAGGCCAAGATAGTCAACGAGCTTCTGTGGATCGCTGAAGCGCCGTATGTCGCCGATTGCCGCGGCAACGCTCGCAGCCACGGTGACGTCGAGGCCGGGCAACGTCATCAGGCGGCGGATTGTCGGATCCTGAAGGGCATGTACGGCTATATCCGCCTCGACCACCGTCAACGTCTCGTTGATCTGGTTAATCAAGCCGAGGTGGCGCTCGATGGCGGCGCGCTCATCCGCAGGCAATATTTGCCTCGTCAGCCATTTGCGCCCGCTGATCCCGACGAGGTTCCCATGCGGACACGGCGGGATCAGGTGGGCGTGGAGGATTGACTGGATCAGGTTCTTCAGCCGCGAACGCTGGCGAACCAGCTGTGTCCGCCTGGTGACCTGTCTTCGGAGGGCAAGGGTCCCCGGATCCGGAACCCAGACCTCCGGCAGAAAGCCCGAGGCGTAGAGCTTCGCAAGGACAGTGCGTCGATCGTGTCAGTCTTCACCTTCGCGTGCGCGATCATGTGCACCTGCTTGGGATTGGCGATCACGATCCGATGGACGTAGGGCGACAGCACTTCAGCGACGGCAGCAGCATTGCCTGTCGCCTCGATCACCACATGATCATCGTGGGTGAGTTCCTTCCTGGCGAACTCCTCGAGCTTATTGCGCAGCATTTGAACGCGGCCGAGCTTGACGATCTCGCCATCAAGCAACGACACGACCTCGGCGGTTACGCGGTGTATGTCCATGCCGATAATACGCACGGTTCCCTCCATCGTTGGTCACGAACAGGGAGCGAGCGGGCAACACGACAAATACGGATCCGCACTCGCAGCGCATCCGGGCGAGTCGTAGGGGCGGCCAGATAATGTGCTCGAACTCGCAGTTCATCTGCATACGCCGGCCTGCCCGCACTTGCGTGCTCCCGGTGCCCCGTGGCCCGGATGCGCCAAGCTTAACGAACCTGACGTACCGAACAAACGATGGCACCAAGAACATCATGCCGGATACGGCTTCATCGAGAGCTTCAACGGCAAGGAAGGCGCGTCAACACTCTACGCTACGATTGCTGGCCGCCCGTCGTCACGGCGCATATGCGACGTTCCGTTAGCCGCCGATCGCGTTCCTATCCACGACAATCGCGTGGTGGTACATTCGGTTGATTTGGCGAATGTTTTTTGTCGTCAACTCACCGGGAAACCGGGAAGGTGGTCATGAGAATTATTACCGCTCTAGCATGCGTCGCCCTCCTTGCAGGTTGCACAACGGCAGGCCCCCCAGGGCCCCAAGGGCCTGTCGGTCCACAAGGTCTTCCCGGCAAGCAGGGACCTAGAGGTGCAATGGGGGCTGAGGGTCCGGCGGGGAAGGACGGCGTCGGCGGTTGGGAAATCACCCAGTATGCAAGCGCGAGTGATACAAGCCCAGACAAATCCGCACAGGCTTGGTGTCCCAAGCCAAAAGTCGTCATAGGTGGCGGTGCCAGCGCGTCANCCCCAACAGCTTGGACGCTGACAGCATACGCCATTTGCGCGCTTGTCAAATAGTCGGCGCTTGGCCGGGCCGGTGAACTTTGCGTTGTCGCGTCTTGGAGACACAAACGGCGTTCTAGTCTTCATCCCAAAAATCCTGCAGCGAGGCGTGCCGAAGGTCTTCCTCGCCCCGGAGGTGCTTCACGCGGACCTTGATGCCCGCTTGCGAAGGCCATAGTTGAGACGGTTGAAAGGCTGAGCCGGTGCCCCCCGCGTTGACCAGTTGCCGACCGGCTAGTGCAGCTTCTGGACTCTCGCCCGGAATGGCGGCATTCTCTCTTCCGGGAGAGCGGGCGTGGGCAAAGGCCACCGTTATCAAGGCGCCAATCAGGCTGACCGCTGGCGAAGGCGCGCCGGCAGAAGAATGCCGTTACGGCGGCTGCCGCGACCCCTCTTGGGGCTGATCTTCCTCGGCGCCGGCACGCTTGCCGCCGCAGTCACCCAATTCGCGATCCAGAGCACCGCCGGCCAACAGAGCACGATAACAAACTGGACAGAACCATTGCCTGGCCACATGGAAGGCCGCGCCTCGGTGATCGATGGCGACACAGTAGAGATTGCAGGCCAAAGGATTCGTTTCAATGGCATCGACGCGCCCGAGAGCCGTCAGCACTGCGACGACGCCAAGGGCTTTGACTACCCATGCGGGCGCCGCGCTGCCCAAGCCTTGGACAAGTTCCTGGCAGCTTCGCGACCGCTGCATTGCAGTTTTGTCGATCGTGATCGGTACGGGCGTCTTGTCGGGAACTGCGATCGGGCGGGCGGTCGTAGCGTTCAGCGCTGGCTTGTCGAGCAGGGCTTGGCACTGGACTGGCCCCTCTACAGCCACGGCGCCTATGCGGGGCAGCAGGCGAAGGCAGAGGCGGCAAAGCTCGGTCTGTGGGCCGGAACTTTTCAGGCGCCTTGGGTGTGGCGTCTAGCGCATGCCGACAACCGGCCGCTTTCTAACCAGCCGCTTGGCTTAATCAACCGCCATCAGGTCGCACAAAGCGGCTATTCATGCGAGCCGCGGCGCACCTGTTCCCAAATCAGCTCGTGCGATGAAGCAAGTTGGTACCCAGCCAACTGCTCTTGGGGCCGCAAGCTAGACCGCGACAAAGACGGCANCTCGTGCGATGAAGCAAGTTGGTACCCAGCCAACTGCTCTTGGGGCCGCAAGCTAGACCGCGACAAAGACGGCATCGCCTGCGAAAGCCAGTGTTGAACCTGCAGGTGCTGCCGCTTCACGGTCGCACGCACGTCGGTGTTGGCGCCGCGGCGCGTTGGGGTGGGTTTGGTCATGTGGAGGGGTTCCTAATGAAAGGGCCGCCTCGACGGGTGGCTTTTGAACGGTGACGGACTGCCGTTCCAAGCGGACCAGCTATTGTCGACTAAATGAAAGCGGGAAGATCCAACGATGCCTCCAAAATACGTGCAGCCCTCCGTTCATGAGACAGCTTTCAGCGGCATTCCAAATCGGCAGGGAGTTCGGCAGAGCCGAGGCCGAAGTTATGTTGCCCCGCCCATCGATTATGATCGCCACCCATCGACAACGAGCGATGCAGAACACGGCGAGCCGACCTGACGTTATCATTCGCTGGCATCAAGTCCGGCCTGATTTTCCAGAACTCGTTGCAACTGATGCGGCGAACTTTGACGCTGCCGTCTCAACAATGACCGTGCGAGATGTGGTCATATGGCGTCTTCGGGAAGGGCGCTCGCTGCGCGGTTCCGGCAAGGCCGGTCTTCATCATCGCCAACGCGGCGAAGGTCTTCTATCACGCTATATAGGAACGGAGTGCGTCAAAATTGACACGGGCTCGGCACGAGCTGCTCAAGTGCGGACGATGATGGGAGCCACGGCCGGCTGGCTGCTTTTTGCCGCGCGCGAGATGGGAGGAGGCGGCTGGAGTGATGTTTGGGCTCCGGCGACCTGATTCCGTTCTTTCGGATACGGAACGGAAACTTTGCCACATTTTTGGTTTCGACGCACGCTACGTCAGGAAGCAGCTAGGGCAATGAAGAGCGATTGTCCTTGCCTGTTTATGCGCAACAGAATGGGCTTGTGCTGCTGCCGGGATCTTGCCCACTCCTCCTGGATATCTGACGGCTGTGCCACATCCCGGTTGTTGGCCGAGACAATCACGTCGCCAGGTCGAAGGCCGTTCTCGGCGGCGGGGCTATTCGGCGCCACTTCCTGGATAAACACGCCGGTGGTACCCGGCTGCAGACCGAGTTGCTGGCGCGCTTCGTCCGGAATGGTGCTGAGCGACAGCCCGAGGCGTTGGTCCGCCGCTTCCGGACTCGGAACGGCACCGGTCTGCACCTCCTCGTCCTTGCGTTGGCCGACGGTCAGCTCCACCTCCTGCTGGGAGCCGCCGCGGTTCCTTGTCAGCGTCGCTTTCGACCCTGGCTTTTCGTTCGCTGCCGCCAGTGTCAAGTCATGGACGCCCTGGATGTCCTTGCCGCTGAACCGGGTGATTACATCGCCCGATTGTAGGCCGGCCTTCTCCGCCGGACTGCCGGGCTCGACCGAGGCGACCAGCGCTCCCTTGGTGCTCGATATCCCAAGCGCTTGGGCAAGCGACGGCGTCACCTCCTGGAGACGCACTCCGATGAAGCCGCGGTCAATCCGGCCGGTACGGATCAGCTGATCGGCGACGCTTCGTGCAGTTCGGGACGGCACGGCGAAACCGATGCCGATGCTGCCGCCCGATGGCGAGACGATGGCCGTGTTGACGCCGATCACTTCGCCGCGCGCGTTAAACAGCGGGCCGCCGGAATTGCCTCTGTTGATCGAGGCGTCTGTCTGGAGGAAATCGTCGTAAGGGCCGGCCTGGATGTCGCGCGAGCGGGCGGAAAGAACGCCGACGGTCACGGTTCCCCCGAGCCCGAAGGGACTGCCAATCGCGATCGTCCAGGCACCCGGCTGCATTGCGTCAGAGTCACCCCAGGCGGTGGTCGTCATGTTGGGGCGTGGATCGACCTTCAGCACCGCGATGTCGGTTGCTGGATCGCGGCCCACAAGTCGCGCGCGCGAAGTCTCCTTATCGGAGAATACGACGTGGATTTCGGTGGAGTCGGCCACGACATGATTGTTGGTGACGATGTAGCCCTCCGGACTGACCACGAAGCCGGAGCCGAGAGCTTCTCGCACCTGCGGCTGGGCAGGCCCGCGGCTGTCGAAGGGGTTGAGAAAATCGTCGAGCATCGTTTGGTCCTGGATGATCTGCCTCGTCGTGATCGCGACCACGGCCGGCAGCTTCTGACGCAGGATTGCGCTGAAGTCGTTCGGGATTTCCTGTGCTGAAACCGGAGCAAAGCCGCCAGCCGAGAGCATCAAGATTCCTGCGACGAGGCCCATGCTCAGTCGCTTCCTGGCAATGTAAGACATGATTGATTCTCCTGCCCGACCGCCCTGGCGCTGCCGCGCGACTTTTCCCAGACGCAACAACTGACATTCACGCCGATTGTTTCACCGGTTCGAAAAAATGTTGATCGTGGGCTGAACTGCGAGGATTTGGCCTTGTCGGGCCATTGAAATTTGCTCGAAACTCTCCAAAATTTCGGCTGGTGAAAATCGCGAGAGCCACCAAAGATGACATCAACAAAGGAGACTATTCAAAGCGGAGGACCATCGATGGAAGGAGCCATTTCGACGAGTTTTCCCCCAATCGGGCCCGAGGGTCCTGATGTTTTTCTTGACCGGTTGCTCCATCCAGCACGGCATTTCGAGCGACCTCAGGACGTGCTGACTGACGCGACGCTGGACGTCCAGGAGAAGCGTGCAATCCTTTCGTCCTGGGCATCGGATGCCTGTGCGGTGGAATCGGTGCCGGCGCTACGCATGCCGCCGGGAGCAACCGAACCGGTCAGCTCCATGTTGGGGACAAGACGATGCCTCCGTCCACTTGCTATGCATCGGAATGTGCATATATTGTGCATATGAGAGGTCGGAGATTTGTCATGGCCCACGCACAGCTCGCACATTCCACGGTGATTTCNGCATATATTGTGCATATGAGAGGTCGGAGATTTGTCATGGCCCACGCACAGCTCGCACATTCCACGGTGATTTCCGGCTTTGTCGATAGCCTGCAGGAGCCGCGCACGCCTTATATCTCGCCGAAGCGCCTGTCGCAGGCGCTGGGCGTGAAGGTGGCCAACTTGGCCCAGCTGACCGGTGTCCACCGCAACACGCTCCGCAATCCCTCATCGGAGCGCCTGCAGGGCCGGATGCGCGAGATGGTGAAAGTGATCTCGGCGGCGACGGAACTCACCGGCGACGTCAACAAGGCGATCTTTTGGTACCGCAATGAACCGATCGCCGACTATGGCCATCGTACCGCAGCCGAGCNCGTCAACAAGGCGATCTTTTGGTACCGCAATGAACCGATCGCCGACTATGGCCATCGTACCGCAGCCGAGCTCGTCGCGGGCGGCCAGGTCGAGGCGGTTCTGGCCTTTATCCGGGATCTCGAGAATGGTGCGCGCGGGTGAGGATCACCCGCATCGGTCCAGACGAAATCTTCCATCGCTATCTGACTCCCAAATGGGCTTTCCTGCCCACCAGCGGTGCAGGCGCGGCGATGGACGGCGGTCGTTTCAACCGGCCGGGCATCGAAGCACTTTATCTGTCGCGTGCGACCCAGACGGCGCTTGATGAATCCAAGCAGGGTGCCAGCATCACCCCGCCCGCCACCCTTGCCGCTTACAAGATCACGCTCGCCGAGGTAGCCGACCTGTCGCAGGGGTTCGAGCCGGACATCTGGGATGGCGCGTGGAAGGAGTGGGATTGTGCCTGGCGCCAGGTCGCTCGCATAGACAAGAAGATTCCGCCGTCGTGGAAGCTCGCGGATCTGGTCATCACCGCCGGACTTCGGGGCATCCTGTTCCCGTCGCTGCGTCACGCCGGCGGCACCAATCTGGTGATCTTTCCGGCCAATCTTGTCGACGGCGACCATGTCGCGGTTCACGATCCCGATCAACGGTTGCCGCACGACCAGTCGTCCTGGTCCTGAGTTAGACTGTCTCTGGGATCGCAACGCGACGACGCCCCCAGTCACGGCGCTTGGTCCCCAACGACATCGTCCTCGCCGTCGCCCTCCCCGCTCGCCAGCCCGGCTGGAATATNGTCACGGCGCTTGGTCCCCAACGACATCGTCCTCGCCGTCGCCCTCCCCGCTCGCCAGCCCGGCTGGAATATCGCCGGCCAGCAGCTTCTCCTTCGACAGCAGCCCTGCGTCCTCGAGCGCCTCGAAATCGGGTAGCTGGCGCAGCGTGTCGAGCCCGAACTGCGACAGAAAAGTTTTCGTCGTCACATAAGTATAGGGCGCGCCAGGTTGCGGCGAGCGCGGACCCGAAGCNCAGAAAAGTTTTCGTCGTCACATAAGTATAGGGCGCGCCAGGTTGCGGCGAGCGCGGACCCGAAGCGATAAGATCCTGCGCGCGAAGCATGCCGATCAGGTCACGCGACACCTCCTTGCCGAAAAAGCTGGAGAGCTCGCCACGGGTGATCGGCTGGAAGTAGGCAATGCACATCAAGACAAGCGCCTCCGCCTGCGGCAATTCTTTTGCCCCCTCGCCCGCTGCCGTGCCGAAGGCTGCGTGAATGGCATCGCCAAAAACCTTTCTGGTCCGGTGCTGCCAGCCGCCGGCGACCGAGACCAGCTCATAGGGGCGGCCGGCGAGCTCGGCGCGGATGTCGTCGATGATCAGCTCAAGATTGCAGTTCTTGCCGACGACCCGCGCCAGCACCTCGCGTGGCACTGGTTCGCTGGCCGCAAAGACAACCGCTTCGACGCGGCCCATCCACTCGCGCCAACGCAGTTCCGGCGGCAGATGTTCGAGCTCCGTGTCGAGCAAGGCCGACTGTTGGTTCGGCTTGCGGCGGGTGGACGCTTCGCTCATCCCTACAGCCCAAACAGACGAAAGGTGGTGCGGCCGGAAAGCTCGCGCACGGCCTCGAGCTGTTGCAGCCGGTCGAACAGGCGCCGCGCCGCAAACCGCGACAGGCTTTTGGTCGTCAGCGATCCGGAGAGGGCGTCGTCGTCGAGCAGTCTTTGGATCACATCGCCCGCCCCCTTTGCCCTGAGCTTCGGTGCGACGGCGATGAGCCGCTCCGCGCGCCGCGACAGCTCGGCGGCCAACCGGCAGGCGTCCGCCGCGGCTTGCGCCAACGCCAGGCACACTGCCCGCTCAAACCCTTTTTCGCCTGGCCGGATCCGCTTGCCGCCGCCAGACTTGGACCGAAACGCCGGGCCAAAAGCGTGTGCCATCAGCAGCGGCAGCGGGCGCGGCCAGCGCAGGTTTTGCGCCAGCACCAGGTCGGCGAGCCACCAGGCAAAAAGCTCGGAGTCGGACTTCATGGCGACGACGTGAGCGGCGATTGCCGCCGCGGCAAACGGCGCCGGCCGCCCCGAGCGCGCCAGGTCGTCGATGTATTCACAAACCGCGGCCAGCGCCTCGACGTCCCAATGGAGACCCATCTGGTCGACGATCTTTTCGAGCTGATCGGCGCTGGCAGCGGGCGGCTGCCCGGCCAACTGCCGCCAGGCGCCAAAGGTGGCGCCGGCGGGCCCCGGATCGGCTCC
>NZ_AYVY01000062.1 GCF_000503055.1 Mesorhizobium sp. LSHC420B00
CTCGGAGAGCTCGACCGGTGCGATGTGGGGATGCCAATTGAGCGGCTTCAGGCGAACAGAGGAAATCATGCCAACCTCAACAATCGCAGACCGGTCGCCACTCGGGTCTGAAAATTGACGAACGCAATCAGTTCGGAGAGTGCGACGATCTGAGGATTGTTCAGTCCGGCCGCAGCGAGGAGGGCGATGTGGCTCGCCTCCGCCTTTTTCGGCATCAGCGTGATCAGGTCGACGTGACGGGCGATGGTCGCCAATGGCTCATCGAGATCCGTTTCGCCCCGAGCCAATGCCCTGAGCTGCTCTGTCGGACCAAGTTGGGCCAGTTGCACATCATATTCGGCCATCAGGACGGGATCGGCATTCAGAGCGGCCATGCGACGGGCCAGAGCAACCCTCAAATTCGGCGCCAGCCCCTGATCGTTTGCCGGCTGCAGGACGGAGAGGCGACATTCCTCCGCCCCTTGCACAAATTCGGGCCGAAACCGCCGCGCAGCGAAAAGTGCATCGTTCGGCGAAATACCGGCGGCCTTGTCCATTGCGTCGATCACAGCGCGGCCTCCTTATGCAGCAAGGGTGTTGAATCGACCCATTCGTCGCCCAGAAGCTCGGGCGTGTCGTAGGCGATCAGATTGGCGAAGTGGGTTTCGACATCTTCGGCAAACAGCGACGCGGCAATGCCGCGGACCAGACGGTCGGCACCGGCACTGACGGCCGGGATATCGCCGGAGACCTTGCCGTGGGTCAGCATGGCGGCATCGTTGAAGCAGTGGATATGTGCTAGCATCGGGCAGGAGCCGGGAACGTGTTCGCGAAATTCGAAGGCGGGACCGAGATCTGGCGCCTCCGACATGCCTGTACGAGCCGGCCCCATATCCGGTGTATATCGGCCATCCGACCAGGTGCGGATGTGTGGGGCGAGTGCTGCAAATTCCGGGCGGTCGCTGAAATCGTTTGAAAAGCCGGTTGCCGCGATCATGAAATCGTAGCGCATCGGCCCTTGTGTGGTTTCGACCAGAAGGCCTTCGGCATCTTCCTTTACCGCGACTATGCCGCAGTCGAGAAAGAACCGGGCATTCGCACGACGAGACACCCGAAGCGTCGATGAACGCGGCGGCGGTGTTTGGGTCGAGGCGGTATAGTCGAAGAATTTCCACTTCCAGGCATCGGGCAGGTGATAAATGCCATGTACAACGCCCTGGCTGCCTATGCCGGTCAGCTTGTTGATGCGCGGCATTTCCTTGCGCCGGATCAACATGTCGACCGAGCCGGCTCCGGCCTCGAGCGCCGTCGCGGCATTGTCCATCGAAGAGGCACCGGCGCCGATAACCGCCACACGCTTACCTTTCAGTGCGTCGAAATCGATGTCGTCGGCAGAATGGGCCCAATAGGCGCGATCGATGCCCCTGAGGAAATCGGGCACGGCAAAACCGCCGAGACCGGACCGACCGGTGGCCAGAACGAGGCGACGGGTGAGAACCCGGCCGGCTTCCGCGCCCTCGATATCGATTGCAATCAGATCACCAACGGCTGCGACGCCGGTCATGCGCACGCTGTTGCGCACCGGCAGACCAAGAACCTTCCGGTACCAGACCAGGTAGTCCATCCACTGGCCCTTGGGGATTTTGTCCAGCGACTGCCAGGCCTCAGGTCCCCATTGTGCCGTAAACCAGGCCCGGAACGTGAGCTGCGGCAGCCCGAGCGACGGACCGTGGAGGGTTTTCGGCGAGCGCAGCGTCTGCATACGCGCAAAAGTTACCCATGGTCCTTCGAGCCCGGCCGGAGCCGCATCGTAGGCAACGACATTGGTTATCCCGGTCAGCACAAGCTTTGCCGTAGCAGCAAGTCCGCACATGCCGGCGCCAATGACAACGACGTCACGGACCGGGGCGCTATCGTGCGTGCGCTTGGGGACCCAAGGCTTGGCGGGCAGCTCGAGAAAGTCGAGATCCTGCGCGAGCTGGGCTTCCAGCGCGGCAAGGCCGCTCGATGCTGCCGGGGTGGGAATATGCTTCATATTCCCGTCCCGTTATTTGTGCCCGAGGCGGGATCGGTGACCAATTGGCCGGCCAAAGCTGGATCGAGTTTCCTGAAACCGGCGATCGACCGTTCAGCCACCGCTTCGACCGCATCCATCAGCGCCTGCGCAACTGGACGAAGGGGACGGTTTGAGGCAGCCACAACACCCCAATAAAAGAGAACGGTTACGTCGAGAGGGCGAATGACGACACCGGGCAGGGGCACGCCGTATGCCGTGAGGGGATCGATGACAGCCGCGACCCCAGTCTGACGCACGATCTGCAACGCGCCATAGGCAGTATTGGTCCGGATCACTGGGCCGGTGTCGATGCCGCGAGCCGCCAGCGCTTTGGCGACGTGCAACTGAAAACGCAGTGGATTGAGCAGCGTGGCGACGCGGCGGCCGGCAAAACCCGAAAGCGGCACGACATCAAGTTCAGCCAGCGGATCGTCCTCCCGCACGGCAGCGACGTCAGGCGCCGAGTACAGCCGTAGAACATCCAGACCGGGCGTATCGAGCGGCAGGCTTGAAAACCCGATCTCGGCGCGTCCGCTGCGCACCTCCTGGGCTACGATCGAAGGAAGAAATTGCCCGAGATGCGTCTCGTGTGGAAGCTCGGCACCTTGGAGCTCGGCCAGGGCCGTCGGGATCAAGCCGGTCCCGATCGCAGATGTTGTGACAATCTGCAGGATCCGTCCCCTGCCGGCGGCGATCATTTTGGCTCGCGCTGCGAGTTCGGTGAAGGACATCAGCAGGCGCCGCGCTTCCTCTTCAAAGGCGACTCCCTCTTCAGACAACTGCACCCGTCGGCCGATCCGGTGCAGCAATTCGAAGCCAAGCTCGGCCTCGAGATCCTGAATCGTGCGTGTCACCGCAGGTTGGGAGCGCCCGAGCATGTCAGCCGCCTTGGTGATGCTGCCGCTGGCGGCAACCGCAAGAAAAGTCTGAAGGTCCCGGGTTTCCATGGTCTCCTTCATGCGCAATCCGTATGATTGACATCGTCTCATTCGTTTTTGATATATGTCAAGCGGAAACTAATGTTCGTTGCGGCTTTGTGCATTTGGCCGGCTTCAGAGCCGGAATCCCTGGCGGAGGCGGACGAGGACGGCAGACGCGACTCCGGCTTGCGGAACCTCCTGATGAAAACTTTCATGTGTGACGACGGCAAGGATTCTCGAACCACAAAGCCAGCAACAGGAGGAATATTATGCGCGTGAGTATTCTGGGCGCCGGAGCAATTGCTTATGGCCTTGCCGCGTATTTGGCAGGATCGGGACATTCGCCAACGCTTTGGTCACCGTCGGGACAGCGCACCAGGGCGTTGGCTGCGGGTGAATTATTGAAAGCCACAGGGGATATAGACGCGACGGTGCTGGTGCGCATTGCCAAGGATTGCACGGATGCCGTCGCCAACGCGGACGTGGTGGTGATTGCGCTTCCGGCCTACGGCCACAAGATGGTGATGGATGCCGCCGCCCCCCATCTGATTGATGGAATCCCGGTCATCATCAGTTCGCATTGTTCGTTCTCGGCGCTTTATCTCTCCAAGCGGTTGGCCGAACGCAAGGTCTCGTTGCCGATCGTCGTTTGGGGCACAACACTATTGACTGGCCGCCAGCTCGGACCAACCGAAGTCCATGTCACCGCCATTCGCCAGAAGCTTGACGTGGCGACGCTGCCTTTCAGTTACCAGGATCAAGGACACGAACTTTGCACGACCTTGTTCGGCGATCGTTTCGTCCAGCGCGACGGGATGCTTGCGATCGCGCTCAGCAACCTCAACCCGCAAAACCATCTAGGTATTGCGCTTCTTAACCTGACACGCATGGAGAAGGCCGAGCAATGGAGCCAGGGGGGAAACGTCACTCCCGCCGTCGGCCGTCTTATCGAGGCTCTGGATGCCGAGCGGCTGGCCATCGCGGCCCATTTCAGCATCGCCGTTCGCACCGTCAGAGAGCATTTTTCACTGTCGTTCCATGTTCCGATGGGAACCGTTTCGGAGATGAACCAGGAGATGGAGCGCCAAGGCCGTGGCGGCTTTGGCCCAACAACCATCGAAAGCCGCTATATTCTAGAGGATGTTCCGTTCGGACTGCTGCCGACCGTACTACTGGGGAAGCTAACGGGGAAACCGGCGATACTCCACGAGTCCGGAGTTTCGATATTATCGGCAGCTTGTGGTCGCGATCTCAAGGCAGATAATGATATTCTTCCTGCGGTCGGCATCGAGGGAATGGCAAAAGCCGATCTTGAAAACCTTTGCCGTAAGGGATTCTAACAACTCTTCACAATGGAAACAGTGGAAGTCAGCAATAGCCAATATACCCGATAAGCCGGCAATGCGCCGGCGAGCAGGACATGGTTTCGGCATTCCTTGAAACGTTTCGTCCGCGCCTCTGACACTGAGCCGCCGGACTTAGGCCTCTCTCCATTGTTGTTGAGCCGGTCCTCATTCGGAGTTGTCGTCACTAGTTTCGCCACCAAATGCGAGAACATACGAAGGATATGGTTGGGCTAACCACCCGCTAAGTAGTTGTTTTTGTTGAAAAGACCACGTCGCTCCGGGCCCACCATTGTCGTTATTTATCAACGTGTTAGAGGTTATTTGTGCCCTCGGTTAGCCAAGTCCAAGATGGCGAACCTGCACGCATCGCTTTTGATTTCATTGACTTGTTGTGGGCTACTGACAATCGGAAGAGGCGGGTGAGGAGATGGTGGTCTACCACTCGTCGAGGTTTCGCAAGTAGCAGCTTTTGGTTGCGCCTAGCCTACTCCGATAACATAGCGAGCACTTGCTGCATGAGATCGCGCCAGATCACCGGCCGCAGATGGTAAGGTCAGGAGGGAGGATAAGGTCGGCCCGTTGCACGGCAGGTCGTCGGACGGCTTGGTCGCGTCATGAGACGACATTTGCATCTTGTGCGACGAGCGTCGCGATCCGACCCGTTTGCTGTCGTCCGGAACGCTCTCATTCGAAGCGCTTAAGTGCATTCCGTTCATTCATTTTCGAGCATGTGACCTTGCCCCCAGTTTCTATCCAGTTTTGAGTTCGTTTCCGGCGTGGGTTGTGCCCTGCTGGGCGGGTGAAGGGACGGGCGCTGGCGCGGAGCCTTTGGCATAGCGCAGCGCGAGCGACCGTCGCGGATTGAAGGTGCCGGCGAACTCGGCCGGTGTCTGCCAGGCGATTTGGGAGTGCGGCCGCGCGGTGTTGTAATCGGCGCGCCACAGGGCGATGGCTACGCGCGCCTGAGCCAGCGAGGTAAACAGCGTCTCGTTGAGCAGTTCATCGCGCAGTCGGCCGTTGAAGCTCTCGATGAAGCCATTCTGCATCGGCTTGCCGGGCGCAATGTAATGCCATTCGACGCGGCTCNACACGACGCCTCTTCCGATCTCTCGTTGAGCAGTTCATCGCGCAGTCGGCCGTTGAAGCTCTCGATGAAGCCATTCTGCATCGGCTTGCCGGGCGCAATGTAATGCCATTCGACGCGGCTCTGATCCGCCCAGGAAAGGATGGCGTTCGAGGTGAACTCGCTGCCATTGTCGCTGACGATCATCCTCGGCCGGCCGCGCTCGGTAATGAGCCGGTCCAATTCGCGGGCAACCCGCATGCCCGAAAGAGACGTATCAACGATGAGTGCCAGGCACTCTCTCGTGCAGCCGTCGACGACGGCCATGATGCGGAAGCGGCGCCCGTCGGTGAGCTGGTCCGATACGAAGTCGAGCGACCAGCGCTCGTCGGGCCTCAGCGNCAGGATGCGGAAGCGGCGCCCGTCGGTGAGCTGGTCCGATACGAAGTCGAGCGACCAGCGCTCGTCGGGCCTCAGCGGCACCAGCATCGGCGCCCTGGTCCCGATCGCCCGCTTGCGGCCGCCACGGCGACGAACGGCGAGCTTCTCCTCCCGATAAAGCCGGAACAGCTTCTTGTGGTTCACGA
>NZ_AYVY01000063.1 GCF_000503055.1 Mesorhizobium sp. LSHC420B00
GCATCCCCCAACTCGCGACATAACGATGGGGGCAGACGCCCCGAAACGAACCCGTCGACCGCAACCTGCAAACCCCCGCCTGCCATCACGACGGAGCAATCCCGGCGCCTGACGAGGCGCGTGGAAAAGCACCGCAACGGCGACCACAGCGTCGCTTCAGGCCGTCAAAAGCTTATCGCCGTGCATCAAGGCGGCTAGGTAGGTGTGGCCCGGCTTCGTTGAATCCGCTGCGGGCCAGCTCTCTGATAGAAATCGGCGCCGTCGTCCCAGGCTTTCCATGGGCATCGTTTCCCGCGCGGAATGAAGGTCTCCTTCCCGAAGGCGGCAATTCCTAAACTCGGTGCGATGCCCGATTTGCGGTCAGGCTGCATCCGCCTTTTCTTCCAGACCAAGTAATCGCTTCGGCCAGAGCGCCGGCGGTGAAGAATTGTCTTGCGCTATCCCTAGCAAATGCGCTCATGCTGCTATTCCTCCACGGGCACCTGCGCCGGGAGGGCACCTCTAAACGCGACCGATAGACCGAGGGGAGGGCTCAACCCAATGAGCAGGGTGGCGCCCGCAGATGCGACTCCAGCTTCGTCGGCGACATTTGCGCCGCTCGAGAATGCAACTTTCCGATCGATCTGGCTTGCTACGCAGGTGTCCAGCTTTGGCTGGCTAATTCAAACTGTCGCCATCAGTTGGCTGATGGCGACCATTTCGACTTCCGACGTGATGGTCGCCTTGGTGCAGGCTTCGACGACGTTGCCTACATTCATCCTGTCGATCATCGCCGGAGCCCTGGCTGATAATTTCAGCCGCCGCAATCTGATGTTCGCTGGCTGGTCCGTGATAGCGCTGTCCTCGGCGATGCTGACGGTTCTTGCAGGCTTGGGAATTTTCAATCCATGGATGGTTCTTGCATTCAGCTGTTTGGCCGGAGCGGGCGCCGCTTTCACCGATCCCGCTTGGCACGCGTCGGTCGGCGACATCTTACGAAAACGCGAAGTTCCAGCCGCGGTTACGCTCATCTCGGTTGGATATAACGCTGTTCGAAGCGTCGGTCCGGCGCTTGGTGGCATTGTCGTTGCCTCCTTTGGACCTTTGACAGCTTTCGCTGTGGCGACGCTGACCTATCTAGCGCTGCTGTGGACCATAGGGCGCCGCAAATGGGATGTTCGCTCGTCCCCCCTCCCGCGCGAGCCATTGACCACGGCCATTCATGACGGAGCGCGCTTCACGGCGCTATCGGCGGAGATCAAGGCGGCAATCGCGCGTGGCGCGCTTTTTGGCCTGACCAGCATCTCCATACTCGCGCTCCTGCCTGTCGTTGCCCGCGATCAATTAGGCGGAGGACCGATCGTTTATGGCATCCTGATGGCTGGCTTCGGGACCGGCGCCTTGTGCGTCGGCATCTGCAACAATGTTTTGAGACGGTCGCTCTCCCAGGAGCGACTGACAATACTGGCATGCATTGCTTGCGCGGCGTGTTGTTTATCTCTTGCTCTCACGTCTTCAGTGGCAGTGGCGGCTATTGCGCTGGCGCTCGGCGGCGCGGGATGGGTGGTCACCTGGACGGGGCTCGACGTAAGCGTTCAATTGGCAAGCCCAAGGTGGGTCGTTGGTCGCACGCTCTCGATCTATTATGCCCTTTCGTCGGGTGGTATCGCGGCCGGCAGTTGGCTGTGGGGTACGGTGGCTGAGAACTATTCGCTTGCCTCAGCCCTGGAGATTTCAGCTGCTGCGCTACTGATGGTCGCGGCCACCGGGTTCCTGTTGCCGATCCGTCAATGGCAAGACTCTGATCAGGATCCTTTTGGCTTCGAGACACCGCAACTCGCTCTCGACCTGAAGCCGAGAAGCGGCCCGATCGTCATCAAGATCGAGTACTCAATACCGGAGGCAAACGTCGAAGCTTTCCTCGATCAGATGCAGGAACGACGGCGGGTGCAAAGCCGCGTCGGCGCCAGGCACTGGAACCTCCAGCGCGATCTTCAGGATTCCTCGCTTTGGACAGAAACCTTCCGCACGCCGACCTGGATGGACTATCTGCGCCTAAACCATCGCCTCACAGCGGCGGACAAGGAATTGGACCAACGTCTGCTCGAATTGAACATGGGTGGAAACCCACCTCTTACTAAACTTTCGATTGAGCGGCCGACCGGGGCAACCCGCAAGCGGGATCAACCGACGCGATTTTTCTTCCGCCGGTGATCGCAGGCTGTTGTTGATAGAGTTTCAAGGGTGAGGGTAGATGACCGGCTTGGTAAGATTTGAGAGGCCAGTTGTGATTCAGATTGGCCGCTATACAGAACGCACCGTGTTCGATGTTAATGATGCGGCCTCCATCCTGCTGCGGGATCTTGGTGGTCGTCAGACGGAGAAGCACAGGGCAGCTATGGACGCCTGTCTGAAGGTTATACGAGGTGAGCTTCATCCACCCGCCGCCCGCAGGGCTTTCGTCGCGGTCGCGCGCGAAGCAAAGATTCTACGCTGCGATTGACTGGAGTGCTCAAGCGGCACCGCCCGGCAACTGGCGGCTGATACGGAAGGCCTGAGGCATGACGTTGCCGCTCTTCTATCTGACACGAGCAGGGCGCAGCAGTTCCTACCCGTCGACTACATCAGGCAAAGTATCTTCGACGACGCTCAAATTTCGATCGAAAGCCTCGGTGTCGGATGCGTGGGCTCGGAGAGATCGCACCTTGTTTAGGATAGCCGCAACCGCCGCTTCTTTTTCTGGCGCTATGCGTGTTGTCACCGCTTTGGCCGCCAACGCGGAAAAATCTATGGCGGCATAAGGTGGCACACCTGCAGTGTCGCTTGCTTTCGGCCGTTCTTTGACGATTGTGCGCCGGCCCCGCGGCGGAGCCATACGGCCGGCTTTTGCGGCAAATGTTGCGCCGCGCCGTAGGCGCGTCTGCAAGAGGCCTGAGCGGTACGCCGGTGCTGTCGGCACAATCGTCGGGAGCGCAGGAGATGGAACCGCCGCGGAAGCGTCCAGCGCAGGTCTTTTCGTGCGCGAAGCGTCGGTAGAGGCGGGCAGGGGCATGAATGCGCGTTTGGCGAGCTGGCCGTCGGCGAAATAGAAATTGCGCGTGCCAAGGATCGGCAGCTCGCCGCGCGGCAATATGATGACCTTGTTCTTGTCGAGCGTGCGGATTTCGTCCGGCCGCATGAGCGGCCGCCGCACTTCCTTGCGGTGCTCCGAGCGCGTGTAATAAGTGTCGAACAACGTCGCCTTGGTGCGCGTCACGTCTTTTTGCACGTCCGACCTTTCGCCGAGCTGCTCGGAAACGTAGCGCAGATCGTCAGCATCCTGCGCGCCGAAAAAGATCTGCACGCGAGCGGCATTAATGAGCGTCTTGCGCCCTTCCTGGCGATAGATCTCGCCTACAGCCTTCAACGACTGCACGAAAAACCACATCGAAACACCGTTGCCGCCGAGCACGCTCGCCATTTCGGTGACGTTCTCCAGCTTGCCGAGGTTCTGGAACTCGTCGAGCAGCACAAGTACCGGATGCTCGCCCGGCTGCGGCAGGCTTTCCGACATGAAGTTCATCATCTGCGTGATCAGGACGTTGAACAACGGTCCAAGCGAAGTGATCTGCTCGCGGCGCACGTCGAGATAGAGAGAAATCCGGTCCCGCTTGAGCCTGCGAATATCGAACGTGCTGCGCGAGGTGGCTCGCATCAGGCGCTCGTTGAGGAAGGGGGCCATGCCGGTGCGCACGCCGGCGTAGATTCCGGAGAACTGCCGCTCAGACATCTCAAAGTAGGGCAGCAGGGTTTGCAATGTGAAATGCGAACATTCGCGGCGGCGTTCCTCGCGCAGCGAGCCGATGAATTCCAGGAGCGGCTGCTCGGCACCGTTCATGATCTCGAGGATTGTGGCAAAGGTCTTTTTCTGGTTTGGGATCGTCGGCGATTCCATGACGAAGGATGCTATGCCGGTAAAAAGGAGACGGGCGTCGTTCACCCAATAAGGGTCGGCATTTGAGGGCGGTCGCGGAAACAGCGCCGCAGCGATGTTGCGAAGGTCGATGTCGCGCTGCGCCGAATCCAGCGAGATGAAGTCCATCGGATTGTAGCATGCGGTATTGCCGTCCTGATCAGCCGGCGCAAAACGCACCACGCGGCTGATGGTTGAACGGTAACCGGCAGTCGCCGCATAGGTCTCGCCCCGCAGGTCGAGAACCACGAGCGAATGCGGCCAGGTCAAGGCGTTCGGGATGATGAGAGACGTGCCTTTACCGGAGCGCGGCGGTCCGATGACGAAGCCGCCGACATCATCGCCATCAATCCACAATTTCTTGCCGCCGATCAGCCTGCGCTGCGTCAAGCGGATCTTGCCGGAGCGCTGATCGCGGCCGGGTGACAGAATTTCTGCAAGCCTGCCGCCGGCTCGACCGACAAAGACGCCGCCCACTTTCGTCAGCTCGGTTTTCGATACGTCGCTCATAGTCATGAAGCGAGAGTCATTGCGCTTTCTCGGACGCATGAGAAACAGGGCGACCAATGGCAAGAGAAACCCTAATGCTCCTGCCGCAACGGCGTATTGTACCCGGCTAACATTCCCCGCTATCGTATCTGCCCAGGCCAGACGAACGACGGGCAAGGGATTGGCGTTCAACTGGTCGAACAGGACCCGGGAGCCAGTCCTGAACCAATCTGTCGCGGCATAGACGACGGTGAAGACCAGGGCGCCCAGGGCCATCGCCATGAGCACCATGAAAATTGCAGTTGCGATTTTCTGCATGGATAGGCCCCCGCTAGATTGTCTCGGCCTTGGTGAACTTGATCTCGCTGATGCCGCGCCGTCCGCCTTCGGTGCGGACCATCTGGACGACCACCGGAATGACCTCGCGCAGATAGCCGAGGATTTCGCCTCGTGAGAGGCCCGAACTGCCCTGCATGACCATGAGCGCCAGCCGCTCGTAGGCGGACCGGGCGGAATTGGCATGAACGGTCGTGAGCGAACCCGGGTGGCCGGTGTTGATCGCCTGGAGGAATGCGAAGGTTTCAGCGCCGCGTAACTCGCCCAACAGCAGACGGTCGGGCCGCATGCGAAGCGAGGCTTCGAGCAGCTGTTGGGCGGAGACCTTGGCAAGCCCCTGGTCGCCCTTCGAGGCTATCAAGGTGACGTTGTTGGGAGCCGGCAGCCTCAGTTCGCGGGTGTCTTCGATCGTGATGATCCGCTCATGGGCCGGGATCTCCTTCAAGAGCGCATTCAAGAAAGTCGTCTTGCCGGTTGACGTGCCGCCTGAAACCACGATCGAGACGCGGTTGCGCACCGCGTATTGCAGGAAGTCCATTGGCGACGTGTCGTGCAACATCTCGACGAGTCGCTTTTCTTCGATTGAAAGCGCAAGGCCGCTGCCCATTGCC
>NZ_AYVY01000064.1 GCF_000503055.1 Mesorhizobium sp. LSHC420B00
AAATTACGGTGTATTCCTCAGCCAAAATCGGCGCCACGCGATGCCAAGTGGCATGGGTGCGAGGATGACCGTGCAACATCAGAAGCGGTGGGCCCCCTCCACCAACCCGCACTCTGAGCGTCGCTTCCGGAAGTTTGATCTGCTCCAGCGAGAAACCTTCAAACACGCAACTCCCTCCATTCGCAACATTTGCCAAACGTGTAAACGGAGAGGCAGTTCAATGTCGGCTTCCGCGGGATGTGAACTTGCCACGTATGTCCGAGAAGGATCGTTTGTCGACTGGCGGTTTCAAATTGGAGCGGAATCTGATTCAGGTTCAGCATGAGCCGATATGACCTGACCGACTTCGAATGGCGCGTGATCGAGCCACTGTTGCCCAATAAGCCGCGAGGGGTGCCGCGCGTCGATGATCGGCGGGTGCTGAACGGCATCTTCTGGGTGCTGCGATCGGGTGCGCCATGGCGCGATCTGCCTGAGCGATACGGCCCACGCACAACCTGCTACAATCGCTTTGTCCGATGGCGGAAAGCAGGTGTGTGGGATCGCCTCATGGCCAACATTACCAAAGCCCATGACGGTGAGGTGCAGATGATCGACACCTCCATTGTTCGCGTCCATCAGCAGGGTGCGACGGCAAAAAGGGGGATCGAGATCATTGTCTCGGCCGATCCCGAGGCGGGCTGACAACCAAAATCCATGCTCTTGTCGCCGCGAAAGGCAGGCCGATCAAGCTGATGTTACGGTAGGTCAGATGAGTGACGTCGCTTCCGCAGCGGACTTGATCACGGATTTGCCCGAGGGTGCCATGCTGCTCGCAGACAAGGGCTATGATGCCAATGCCTTGCGCACTGTCGTCACCGAGCGAAAGGCATGGGCCAACATCCCGCCCAAGGCCAACCGCAAGGACCCGATGTGCTTCAGCCCCTTCCTCTACAAGGCACGCACCTCGTCGAACGCTTCTTCAACAAGGCCAAGCACTTCCGTCGCATCGCAACTCGATATGACAAGCTGGCAGAAAACTACCTCGCTGCCCTCAAACTCGTCTGCGTCCGTATTTGGCTACGCGTTAATGAGTCTACGTCCTAGAACACGTTGATCAACCGCAGAGAAAACAGCACGATTGCGACCAGCACGTAAACCCCAAGCAGCCAGACTACCGGCATAAAGATGCCGGTATGGTGTTTCAGCTTCAGAGTAGCTCTTCGGAGCAACCTATACATTTCATATTCCGCAACCCATTCCCACAACTATCGAGAGATATTCTCGTTCCACCAGTGCAAAGGAGTTGAACTCGGCCGTCTGGCTGACTCCTCCAAAACAGCTAAACCCGTTCTCCATCTCCTTCGCTGTAGCTACACTCTGGTGAGTCTTAAGAGGCAATTCAGACGCCAATCCGATTGTCCCAAAGCGGGACTAGAACCTTCGAACACCGCCAAGCTTGTGCGTCGGCCAGCAGCCCGACACTTTCGGGCAGACCGTCAGGTGTGTTGCCGTTTTGGGCCAGCGCATCGGTGATCTTCAAATCCTCAACGCGGACGGTGCCTGACGTGACGAACAGCCCGCGATAGCCGCCGTCAGACAACGTATGCCCGTCGCCCAAAATGGTGTCGTTGCTGTGCACATGCGGCAGGTTGCCGCCGCCGCAGTCAGCCTGATGTCGCTGGTCAAGGTGATCCTGTCGCCATCGGCTTGGCCGGCCAGTGCCGAGCGCAGCTCAGATTCGTTGCCGACGACGTACTCCGTTGCAAACGCGGGGCCAATTGCGGCGCCGACAGGATCAGGGCCGCCGACGTCGTCCAGTCGCACGCATCAGCGGCCGCCTTCTGTTTGCAATGAGATGCATTCGATTGATCCCCCTGCCCGGAAGGTACATTGCGAGGCCCGGCCCCTGAGCGCAGGCGACGCAGCGGCCGGAAGGTGACGGATTGAGTCTTGTTGACCAGTCGTCATTTGAGGAGATCCGGACCGCCCGCAGGCCTTGTTGCGCCAGCGGAACATGATCGGCCTCACAAAGGCACGGTTTCGGGTACTGAACGTCAGGCAGCAAGGTCATTTCTTTGCCATCTGACGTAGCCAAAGAAACCAAGGGAGCAGCCAACTCGGATCGATATGTTATCCGGCTGCACCGGCCCACCGTGTCGTGCCAGTCGGTCGACGTCGCCGTTTTGCCCGATCCTGAGCGAGCGAATGCGAGTTCCTGACGGATCATTTTGACAATGAGGGCTTTATGTACCCTGAAGCACTGATGATTGCTGCGGGCGATAGTGCACGAAGAGCTGCTTTCGCCAATAGGCCGGCCGACAACGGCTGAGCGCGCTATTCAGCTAGCCAGGCCGCGCATGCGATAGGACGGGTTCCAGAAGCAGGGTAACTCGACACTGACGCTGGTGGTGGCTTGCGAGTGAAGGGGTTGATTGGCCCAACGCGTAATGGAGACTAGCAATGGGAAATCCTCAATCGATACCTCATCGATACCTCATGGATCCTGATTATGCTGTTCGCAGCGGGGTCGCTATAGGCCGGTGACGTCATCAGGTGGAGCTTGTTCCGCCACTCGGATCGCTTGCCGTTTCGCTCCATTGGTTTTGGAACAAAATTTTTTAGCCGCAGTTTTACGCGGTGAAGGGACGCATTTTCCAAGGAGATCTCTCATGAAAGGCGTTCTGATCACCAGCTTGCTAGCAATCAGCGTCAGCTGCGGNGCCGGCGCTGCCAATTGCCAGAATGGCGCCAAGATGGACGAGCAGGCTCAGGGCAAGGCCGGCGCTGCGACTGATCAACAGGCGCAGGGCAAACCGAAGCTGAAGACCGACGAGCAGGCCCAGGGCAAGGCCGGCGCTACGACTGATCAACAGGCGCAGGGCAACAAGAAGCTGAAGACCGAAGAGCAGGCCCAGGGCAAGGCCGGCGCTACGACTGACCAGCAGGCCACGGGCAGCACCAAAATGAAGACCGACGAACAGGCCCAAGGCAAGGCCGGAACCACCACTACCGAGCAGGCCCAAGGCAACACGAAAATGAAGACCGAGGAGCAGGCTCAGGGCAAGACTNCCGGAACCACCACTACCGAGCAGGCCCAAGGCAACACGAAAATGAAGACCGAGGAGCAGGCTCAGGGCAAGACTGGGACCACGACCACCGAGCAGACTCAGGGCAATGCCTCGACGCAGACGCAAGACCAGAGTTCGACCGCTTCCATCACCAATGTGACCGTTGAACAGAAGACGGAGATCACGCAGGTCATCAAGGAGACGAACGTCCAACCGGTTTCCAGCGTCGATTTCGACATCTCTGTCGGCATCGAAGTTCCGCGGAAGAAGGTCCGGCTGCATCGTCTGCCGGCGCGCATCGTCAAAATCGTCCCGGCTTACGAATCCTATGAATATTTCGTGCTGGCCGACGGCCGAATCGTCATCGTTGATCCGAATACCTACAAGATCGTGGTTATCCTGAGCTAGTTGTGGCCAGACGGTCTACAACTGAGTTGATTGTACCAAAGCCCGCCGCGCAGCTCGGGCGGCGGGCTTTTCGGTACCCGGCTCCAGCGTCTGCAAGGTCCGCCCTCGGGGCGAGGAGTGAGCATGGTCTGATCGACCGTGGAACACTATCGTGAAGGCGACCAACTGTTCCCGGTCGACGCTGGCGAAGCTGGCGAAGCGCCTTGCGCCTGCCCTGAAGCTGCTACGAGGAACTGTCCGTTTGCTGCCCATCGGCTCAAGGTGAACTGCTCGAACCGGCGCGCCAGCTGGACGTCGCCGCTGATCGCCTCGCGCGCCTCGTTGACGCCGAAGCAGACGAGCGAGATCTGCAGACGGTTACTGAGAAAGCGTGGCGTGTTCAGCACGATCCGCTGCTCGCGATAGGATCCGGCGAGGATATTGTCCACCTCGTCGATGACCAGGACCTGCACGCCAATCGCCTCCATGATCCGCAGTGCGGATTGCTCCATTTGGGCAATGTCGGCGCGCCGCCATTGCGGTACTCCGAGCAGGGTAAGCAGTTCGGCGTAGAACCGCCGTTCTCCGGGCCGGCTGGTCATCTCCATGGCGAGAACCGGTGTTCTCAAAGTGCCGGTCACCGGAGGCTTGGCGGGTGTTCGTCCCTGAACTTCTTCATGATCATGGTTTTACCCAGGCCGCTGTCGCCATAAATTGCGACCGAAGGCACGCGCGTGCCCTGCGGATGATCAAGGAGCCGGCTCAAACGATCGTGCTCGCGATCGTCCTGCCTCAACCGCGTCATCATCGCCGGCGAGCGCCATAGCCAAACCGGGAGCGCTTACTCTCCACGGAGCACCGGGCATTGTCTGGTTGTGAAGACGGTGCTTGATCACCAGCCGCCTGAGTGTGTCTTCGNATGTACTAGAAACCCATGGACACTATGGAACCCCACGGCCACGGGATGGCGGCCGATCTTTTGACATCGGAAGTTGCCAATGCCAGGCAGCGCATCCACCGGACCGAGTTCGCGCTTCAACGCACTGAAGAAATGCTGGCCGAAAATCTCGCGCTGTGCAGCAGGATACGAACTGCGGTCGAGGCCGCAGACCGCTTGATGAAGATCGATCCCCCCCAGCTTTGAAGGACGTCGCGCGGGTTGAACTGGGCCGGCGTTTCATTCGTCGCGACCTTGCGGCACCCTGCCGCAAGAGCCTGCCCTGTCGGCATCACAGCGTGAGCAAACATTGACAGAAGCATTCCAACATTCACGATGTGCAACACCGACGCTAGATCGACACGAATCCTCAGTTCAAAGAGCGAGGATTAATGCTGCGGCAAACGAAGGGGCACGGGGCGTCTTCGCGCGAGCCAGTTATCCGATCTCCCGCTCAAAAATTTCTACCAAATATTCCGACCTCCTGATGGAACCCATTCGTCGCGAGCGAGTTGCGGCTCATTGGGACGGATTTCCCGTACATGACAACCAGCAACAAAGCAGACCATCAGTCTGTCTCCGAAGCGTTTCGGAAACTGATCCGTTCCGAAGGCTATCGTCATCACGTACAAACGTTCTTGAATCTGGAGGTCGAACCAGAACTGCCGCCAACGTTACAGTCATTACTTGCGGCTATTGACCAGGCAAAACAGGGGTCGACGGAAGAAGTCCCTAGCCGGCTGGCTGAGCGTCAGGTCCAAAGAGTATAGAGGCTCTTTCGTGGCTTGTCCCTCTGGTTCCCGCTCAGAAATTCCACCAAACATTTCTTCTTGATTTTTCCCGACACAGGGTCATGAATTTCTCCTTGGGTTCTCGCTGAGGTGGGAGGCCTTGTATGAACGTTTGGACGAACTGCCGACCCGACAAGGTGACTGCCAAACACCTTGTTCACGAGCTGATCCTACAAGCCCGTCGCGGCCAAATCGTCTCCGTCAAAGAGACTATTGCAGCGGTGCGCCGAGACGGGCCACATCTGGCGGAAACTGACTGCGAACTCGTGGAGTTTATTGTCAACTTTGCCCCAGCCTTTGGCATGTTCGTCGCGTTCGACCTGCGCGAATAGCCTCATGGCAACCCATTGGTTCTTTCCTCCGGTATACGTCGGGATGATTCGACCAAGGTTGTTGACGAAAGGCGGATCGAAGCATGCTCTACAGGTCGAGAGGGGGGTCCTCGCGCGATCCAGTTCGAGACCGTGTCGCGACGGTCCGTCCTGTTGAGGAGTACAGTGATTGCTTGCCCTAGAAGCGGACCGACCCTTTGCGCGTCGGCACTGCGCCTTATTTGGTGGCCTCCGACGAAGAACTAACCGAGGCAATCGTCGAGGCAGCAACTGCCATGGGCCTCTGCGTGGCATTNTTTGGTGGCCTCCGACGAAGAACTAACCGAGGCAATCGTCGAGGCAGCAACTGCCATGGGCCTCTGCGTGGCATTCGACGGTCGCGAGTAGCTGTCGGCCGACTTCGCTTGTGGTGACCTCGCAATGGGCGCGCGCCCGTGTGCCAGCCATTCACTTTCGACGTTCCGGCCTTGGCGTGACAGCCCTCAAATTAACGCTCTCGCCGAGGGACGAATAAGCATCGGATGCCGCAGATTTCCGACTGGTCCTTTGACGCGATCGTCGCAAGGAGTAGACCGACACCAAGCGAAATGACCAGGGCGACACCCACCGGAAGATGATGCATACCGGCTTCGTACCGACCGCTCAGACAACCGTCGATGAACGTTTGGAAACATCCCGTCACGGACTCAGACATGCCTAACAAACGGTAACCGTCCTNAGCTACCGGAAGATGATGCATACCGGCTTCGTACCGACCGCTCAGACAACCGTCGATGAACGTTTGGAAACATCCCGTCACGGACTCAGACATGCCTAACAAACGGTAACCGTCCTCATCGCTGAGCCGGTTGGTAGAGTCGAAATCCGCTAGCCGCCTGAGGTCCCTTCGTAGCCCTCCACTGGTTCAACCCTCCGGTCCGCGTGAAGACCGAGCGTTTCGGGATCATCCGCAGCGTCGACAACGCCGAGGCAGCCGGCGAGGAGCTGATGAAGTGGACCAAGCGTGGCCCGTGGTGGGACCTCGCGGTGCGCGTTTGCATGGCCGTGATCTTCGACGAGATGGAACCCGAGGAGGCCCGCAAGGCATTCCTGGCTGCTGCAAAAGAGGAGGGGACATTACTCCCCCCAAAGACAATTAGCTAAATTGGATGCGGTACAAGGTTCTTGGTGCCTCTTACCAATACCGCCTTCGCGAAAGGAGCCCGCCGCCGGTGAGGGAGAGGCGACGGACCCTCCTACAGCGGCTGCACATCCACGAAGAATCCCGCTGCCACCTCTAAACCCGCGATGGCCTACATCGTTCCCTTAGCTGCGGCTAAAGCGGGGTTGGTCAGGGGGCTCTTCCCGCTCTAAGTTCCCCTTTATGGGTCCCCTCTTGGTTCCGGTCTACGTGAAGACGAAACGTCCGGGCATTCGCAATGGGGTCAGCCACGTCGAGGGAGCCGCCGAAGAACTCGTGGCGTGGGACACAAAGGGCCCGAAGTGGACCAAGGCGGTCCAATCCTGCGTCGATGCGTTCGAGGGCAGGGTGTGCCCCCATGGGTCCGTGAAGCCTTTGAGGCGGCTGCCAAGGAGGCCAACGTGTATCTCTCCCCTGAGTAGGAGGTATTATGGCGCCCATCTGGTTCGTCCCTCCGGTGTTCGTGAAGACTGAAACCGGTGTCAGGCATGGCTGCAACAATGCGAAGGAAGCCCTTGAGCAGCTCAAGATATGGACCCGGCGAGGGCCTCGCTGGCATAAGGCGGTGACCCTCTGCCTGTCAGCCTTGGAGGGCGATTCAATTGACCCCCACATAATACGAAAGGCCTTTGAGGCTGCCGCTAAGGAGGCCAACGTGTATCTCTCCCCTGAGTAGGAGGTGTCGTGGCAACCCATTGGTTCTCCCCTCCGGTGTACGTCAAGCTCACGGCCGGCAGCGAAACTAAAGAAGTAGTCGCGCGTTGGACGGCGGATAACGCTGTTTCGTCTCTGAGTATGGTTTAGGTCAGAGTGGTCAAGCCAACGTCGCGTAAGGCAATCAAT
>NZ_AYVY01000065.1 GCF_000503055.1 Mesorhizobium sp. LSHC420B00
TCTGCCTTACGGCGAGCCTCTTCCTCTGCCGCGGCTTCGCGGCGGGCTTCTTCCGCCTCAGCCTTGCGGCGTGCCTCCTCGGCCGCCATTTGCGCCTCCAGCGCGCGTCGCTGCGCATCGAGATCCGCGCCTTGCTGCACGGTCTGATCGACATTATCGGCTTGCTGCGTGCCGTTCTGGTCGGCGGCCGGTGGCGGCACCACGATCTGGTCGATCGTTCCGTCGGCAGGTTGCGGCGGTTCGTTCAAGGCCGGCGGGCGGAACTCGGGCGGGTTGAAGTTTTCCTCGCCATCGCTGCGAACATCGCGCGATACCGGCTCCCGAGGCCAGTTCAGCCATATCAGCGCGCCTACGAGCACCACGCCGAGGCCCATCAGGGCGATCCTGGTACCCACGCCCGCACCGCGGCGCGCGACCGTCGGGCTGCCGTCCAGTTGGTGATAGTCGATCTGGGTCATCACCGCCCTCCGCTCGATCCGAACAGGGTGGAGCCGCCTGTCAGTTTCGTTGGACCGTAGACCTGCTCGACCGGATCGATTGCGTTGGGTCGCGCCCGATTGTAGAGGCAGAGCGTCTTGCCATCAGCCCGCAAGGTGAATTGCCGTGCGACCTTGTCGATGACGGTGTATTTGCCCTGCGTGCGAACGTTTACCAGCGACTCCTGACGCTTGTCGTCGACTACGAAGATCGCCGGAATATCGCCCTTGAACTCCAGAAACACCTTGGTGCCGTCGTCGAATACGGTGCGCGGCTTCAGGCTGTCGTCGCCCTTGTAGGCGTAGTCGTAATTGAGATCGGCATAGTTCAGATCCTTTAAATCCGGATCGGCGGCGCTCTCCTTGGCCTGTGCGAGCAGGCGCGCGTTGATATCCTCGTCCGGGTATTTGAACCGGACCTGGAAGGATGCCCGGTCACGGCTATTNGAGCAGGCGCGCGTTGATATCCTCGTCCGGGTATTTGAACCGGACCTGGAAGGATGCCCGGTCACGGCTATTGTCAGTGGCCTGCAGCAGCAAGGAATAGACGCGCCGGTTGGTGACCACGTTGACGTTGGTCCACGCATCGCGCTCCAGCGGCTTGACGAACAGAAACCGCGATCCGCGTTTGGGGATGATCGACCAGCCTTTCGTGTCGCCAGCCGACACGGTTTCGATGACTTCGNAGAAACCGCGATCCGCGTTTGGGGATGATCGACCAGCCTTTCGTGTCGCCAGCCGACACGGTTTCGATGACTTCGGTCGGGCTGAGCTCGACCATCGTGGAAATACCAAGGGCGGCGCGCACCGACGTCACGTCGTCGTTGTTGAAGGTGACATATCGGATGCGGCCGTCGCGTGCGGCCGCGCCGTGCATGGTGCCGAGCAGAAGGGCGACCGACAGCGCAAGGCCCACGCGCCATCTCATTGTAGGCTCCCCGCAGCGGGCGCCGATTCCTGATCGCGGCGGTAGTCCGTAACCTGAAATCCCAACGGGTCGTCGAAACGCCATTCGTTCTTGAGCGGCGTTGAGGTGTAGCGGAATTTTATCACCGCCACCCAATCGTCGGTGGTGGACGAATTGTCCCGCCGCGTCGTCGTGGCAAAGCGCACCGAGGCTGTGTTGCGATTGAGCAGGGAAACCGACTTGATCTCGACCGAGACAGTGACATTGCGGCCAAAAATCTTGTCCAGCGATTGTGGATTTGCAGGCGTATAAAGCCACGTCAAATCCTTGGATGCCGCGTCGGTGGAGTAGAGCTGGGCCAGGTCGTAATTCTGTTTCAGTTCACGGGAATCGTAGGTTTCCCGGGCCCTGATATAGCGGACCAGATTGGCCGCCGTGACGGCTTCGTTCTGCGACAAATCTCCAGGCTTCAGCGCGCGCATGATTTCGAGGTAGCCCGTCGATTTGTCGACCTCGACAACATACGGTTCGAACTGCCGGAGCGGCAGGATCAGCACGAGCGCCAACAGAGACAGCACCGCCACCAGTCCGGAAACGCCGCTGATGATCCAGGCCAATGTACGCGATCGACGCATTGACCGGTGCGTGTCGTCTTCCCAGGTCGCGCCCGCCCTGTAATAGCGCTTGTCGACGAGTTCGCTGCTGCGGTCGGCAGCCGTTTCCACTGGCATTGTCACGTTACTATTGCCTCGTTTGCGCGACGCATTCTGATCCACGCCGCGATCGGTGATCGTTCTTGTGTCCTAGGCCAGAGGCCTGGAGTTATCGCGCGCACCTTGCTGGATGGCGGACCGGGTTGCGGCATCCGCCCTAGCTGCTCGCGAAGATCGAAAACTGTTTGCCGCGAGCTGTCGGGCGCCGCGAGCGGCGCGGCCTGCGACCCATCGCGCGCCGGAATAGCGCACGGCGTTTCTGCCGAAGTTTCTATAAGGATTGTATGCTCCCACGGTGCTCAGATACCCGCCGCCATTCAGGATCGAAGCAATCGAAGGTATCTGCATGAGAACGTAGATCCCGATGATCGTCACCAGCACCAGCGGCAGCACCAGCGACATTTTGCTGTCCATGGTCGCTCCGCCGGACGTGGCGGTGTTCAGCGCCGCGTTGACGAGCGAGAAGTAGAAACCGAGAAAGCCGTAGATCAGGACTTGCTGGATCATCAGGAAGGTGCTCAGCGAAAGGAAGCCTTCGCTCATGCGCGAGGACCATCGGTAAAGCCAGAGAATGATCCATATCGGCGCCAAGGCCAGCGTGATGAACAACATCACCTTGGCGGCGATGATCGCGGCAATGGCAAGCGCTGCGAAGATGATGGCAGACAGCAGGACGAGCAGCGACAAGAGCGCGCCAAAAATGTCATAGAAGGATCCGCTATAGACCTGATTGGCGACGTCCTGCGCCCCTTGGTAGAGATTGTCGATCAGCGCTGGAATTGCCGCCTGATCGCTGAGCTGATTGCCGGTGGCCCGCGACACGGCGCCGACGATCACCTTACCGACCTCGTCTGGAATGCTTTGCACGAGCTGATAGATCGTCGCGGAAAATGTCCCCCATCTGGTCAGCAGCAGATAGATGATGACGGCGCGGCCGAGGCGATAGGCCGCTTCGATTGGCGAAATCGACTCACGCCCNCACGGCGCCGACGATCACCTTACCGACCTCGTCTGGAATGCTTTGCACGAGCTGATAGATCGTCGCGGAAAATGTTCCCCATCCGGTCAGCAGCAGATAGATGATGACGGCGCGGCCGAGGCGATAGGCCGCTTCGATTGGCGAAATCGACTCACGCCCGCTCAAAATCGAATAGCCCCACCACACGATATAAAGGGTCAGCATCAGCGTGAAGACGTTGCCCATCGCATTGCCCAACTGCATATAGACGGTGCGAACGAAGTCCTCGCCGATGTTGTCAATGCCACCGAGGATGCTTGCGGCGAGACCGTTCATGGATCCTCGTCAATGATGTTGGCGAACGGCGTTGAATTGACCGGCTTCAGCGCGCCGCATTCGTCGGCGTGGGCATACGACAAAGGCCCGCACGGCGCTTTCAGTTCGCGATTTGCGCATCCAAAAAGCCCTGCGCCGAGCCCAATCACAACGCATATGCGCAGGACTCGCCGCGACAAGCGCTCAGCCTCCGCTCTTGCCGAATTCCGCGAACGGATTGACGGTGCGCGGTGTCATCATCTTCTGCACTTGGCTCTGGCGAAGAAGATCTCCCTTCAGCTTCTCATTAAGGGCCGCGACCGCGCCGTTCTGGACGCCGATCAGTTCGTTGACGGCGCGCGCGTTTTCCAGCTGCATTCGTGTGTTCTGGTCCACCGAACCCTTGACGTCCTGCGACTGCCCGATCTGCCCGCTCGCTGACTGCAGAGACTGTTGGCGCTGGGTAACGCCCTGCGAAGCCTGCGAGGTCAATGCGCTTAGCAGCGAGGCCACATTGACGCTGCCGCCATAGGCGGTGTTGACGGCGCTGGTCTCCTTGCCGGTAATCTGCTGGAGCTGCTTCACCAGCTGGAGCCCGTTTATGACCGCGCCGGCGATCTTCTGGATTTCGGGCGACAGGCCACCAAACGAAAGCGCGCCGCCGTTCAGGATCGATCCGAACGACGGAGCCTGGGCAATCGACATGTTGCCGCCGAGGCCCATTTGTCCGATGCCGAGCGAACCGTCACGACTGCCGCTGAGAGCCTGCAGGATCTCCTCGCTCTTTTTCAGAATATCCTTGTTGGAGTCCATGATGGAGTTGGTGTTGTCCGCATTCTTGCGGGCTATATCGAGATTGGCGCCATCAATGACGGCAATCTGTGCATGGGCCGTGCTTGCC
>NZ_AYVY01000066.1 GCF_000503055.1 Mesorhizobium sp. LSHC420B00
CTCCTATCAGTGCATTCAATTCTCTCATACCAGGATGGGACAGAAAAGACTTTTGCCCCGATTGATCAGCTGCGCGACCCGCGGAACCTGGCTGCCCCTCCCCTGTCCGATCGCGACGGAACTGCAGAAAATTGTTGCCGATCGACTCCGCTGCCGTGAGAGCCCGACCGACTACGCCCGCGGTCCGCATGGTCGTCACTGTCTTTTGCCATGCGGCAGCGATTGCATCGCCGTTCACGACAAGGGATTGTCCATCCAAACGGCGTTGCCGCTTGGCCTCCACTCGCTCGATCGTCCTGGCGGTGACCTGGTAGCGCGGATCGCTCTGGGCGCGGCTGTAGGCTCCGGCATGCTCCTTCGTGAATGGCCGCGTCATCGCATGATCCATGCGCCGCGTCGCCACCATGGCAATGCCGTTCTCGCGTGCTTTTTCCGCAAAGGTCTCGCGCCAGGCCATCAGATCTGGCTTGTAGAATTTCAGGCGTTCGCCATCGGCTGACCGTGCCTGCACCATTGCATGAATATGGACGTGCTTGGTGTCCTTGTGATGCGCCAGGACGAACTTGTATCCTGGCGCGCGCTCCTCGAGCACGGCGCGCGCCGCGGTCATGACGGCGTTGGCATCGGTGCCGGCTCTCGCCGAGAAAAGCAGGTGATAGGCATTGCGTCGCTCACGCCCCGAAAACTGCGGGCGCCATTGCTCATAGACCGAAGCCGCCGCCTTCGTGGAATTCTTCACCGCAGGCACAGGCTCGCCATTTGCGTGGCGGACCTGGCTGTGGGTGCGGATGAACTTCTGCAGGAAATATTTCGCTTTGGGTTCACGGCTGACGGCCGCCGTTACCTCTGCCTCGGCTACCACTCCCGCCGCGCCCATCGCCTCAGACAACCGCGCCTCGATCTTGTCGAGCGCCTTGCTGCGCGAATTCTCCCGACCGCCGGCCAGGACTCTCGCAAGCGGTCCAGCCCGCTCATCGGTGTGCGCGTAAACCTCCACCGCCTGACCGCCCCGTGCATAGATGAACGGTTTTGAACCGAAGGCCTTATTCAGCGCCTCGCTCAAGGCGGCATCGGTGACCTCCCCGGCGAGCTCGAAACGAACCTCCAGAAAATTGGTATTTTCCAGGGGTGGTTCGAACGTCTCGCAAAACGTTTCCAGGAACGCGTTTCGTGCGGCGCCTGTCGCAAGCACCTTCCCGTCCTCGTCAAAAATCTTGATGTCGTGTTTCTCGCCTTGTTCGTCCTCGCGCTTCCCGATGTAATTGAGAAGCCGAGCGGCGGCCTCCTTGGTCGACGGAGGATTGGGCATGACCTTAAACACAGCAGGCTGCGCACCCGCCGCATAGCCTGCCCGTGCTGCCACGGCGCGCGCCTGATAGCTCGCCCGCGCCGCTCGCCCTGTAGCGCTCGCGCGACCCGCACCACGGCCGCCGCCGCCGCGCCGCTTCCAGTCTTCCTCCTCTTCTTCCGGCCGGAACCCGGCGAGCGTGGCGCTATAGGCCATGATCGGCGCGCGAGCGGCCTTGTGCGATCTCGCAGCCGTGGCGGCCTTCGGAGCCCTGCTGGACACNAGAGAATTGTCGTCGTCCAGGTCCTCATGCTTCATGCCGGACTCGCCCCGCAGATAGCGTTCGATTTCGGCCGCGTAGCCAGCAAGACGACCGCTCATGGCCTGGCCTCCCTCGCCTTGCGTGACCCGCCAGTCATCGCCTTCAGTTCCTCGCGAAACTGCCGCACCAGGTTGCCCACGGCGACCAGCGCCTGTTCAAGATCCTCATCGTGGGCAACACGGCCGTCGTTCATGGCGCGCACGGCCTGATTGAAATTGATGCCAACGCGCCGCAGCTGATCGGTCATGTCCACGATCGCCGGCCGCAACGCCTCTGATGCGATAGGCAGATGCCCGACCTCTGCCCGCACCAGACGCCGGACGACCTCGCTGACGGTAACGCCGTCTCGCTCCGCAATGGCTTTAAGGTTGGCCAGCTCGTCAGCCGAAAACCGGATGTGCGTCACCTCGCCGTAGCGTCGTGACGCGTTCTGTACCGCTGCTTTCTGGGCGCCTGCATCCATCTCTCAAGCCCGCTTGCGGGCGCTAAGGCCCGACAGGGCCGCGCCGCCTATTTTGTGTGTATCACAAAATAGGCTATCCTGCCAGAGAAGATGGAAAAGGACAAAGCCGACGTTCCTTTCTCACCAGCCCAGTTGTCAACCGCAGCGGGCCGGTCGCGATGTGTTTCCATCGTGACTTGATGTAGTGTGTCTATGATGCGTTGAGGACTTGTTTCCATGTTAACATGGAAACATCCGCCCTCTGATGCGTAGTCGGAAATGCGCAGTCGATGGGCCACCGGACCTATTCCTTCGCTGCAGATAGCAGCTGCGCAAAAACCGCACCGTGAACGAGCCCTTATTGGTGCGCGCCTGGGTTGCCAAACCAGTCTTCCCCGTTGACTATGTCACCATGTCTCGACCGTGATATTGTTCCATGTTGACTTGTTTCCATGTTAACATGGAAACAAGGAGACAACGCCGGAAGGAGGCCCCCATGATCATATCCGCTGCGATCCCCAAGGGCGGCACTGGCAAATCGACGATGCTGCGCGCCCTCGCATCCGTCGCGCTGCATCGGGGCTATTCGGTCACCCTTATCGACGGCGATCGGCGGCAGAACATGAATCGCTGGTTCCAGATGCTGGGCGACGCTGGCAATTGTCCTGACACGCTCCAGATAGTGAGCGCGATGACCCCGCAGGAAATCCTCCGCGCGGCAGCCACTCACAACGGTGAACGCTCGGTCGTCTTGATCGATACGGAAGGCACCACAAACGATAACCTCATGGCCGGGCTCTTCGCCGCCGATATTGTCGTCGTGCCGGTCTATTTTGCCCTCGACGATGTGACCGCCGCCATCCAGATCACCGACCACTACATCCCACTGGCGGTCGAGAGCCGGGGGAGACCGTTGCCAGCGATATTCGTGCTGACCAAGCAGACCATCATCGATGGCAGGGCGCGAGCTCTGACCGGACTGCGCGCCATCATCCAGGCCAACGGCACGCCCATTGCAGAACACGTCCTGCACAATCGCGTTGCCTACCGCGACCTTCAGACCGGGCAGACCCTTTACAGCCCCGAGCTGCCTGACGCGAAGGCGGTTGCCGAGAGCGAAGGGGTCTTTGACGACCTTCTGCAAACCTTCATCGAAGCCACAAGGAACGCGGCATGAGTGAAGAAACCGCGNGACCCCATCGCCGGAAAGAAGATTCGCGAGGAGGAGATGATCCGCTGCGGTTACTACCTGACGGCTGCGGAGCAGCGGCAGTTCAAGTTGCTGGCGATCAGCAACGGGCACAGCATGACCGAACTGCTGCGAAAGGCTGTGCAGGATTATATCCGCATTCATAAGCACAAACTGCCGAAGGAATAATCAGCGGTCGGGAGTCGCTATCGCATGCCGCGACGGGTGATGTTCGTGGCTCTTTTGCGACGCGCAAAAAAAGGGCCCGCGACGGAGCACTCCGTCGCGGGCCCTTGAGACGTGTTTGCCTACTTGGGTTGGTTGAGGTGTTTCAGCACCTCGCCGAGGATTGCGTCTCGCACCGGACGCCCGCTGGCTGCCGCTTTGTCGTCGACCAGCTTTGCGGTCAGTTTGGGCGACAGCGGCATGAAGTCGTAGCCGTGTGAGATGGCTGCATGGCGAAGATCCTCAAGCGCTTCGGACGCGTGATCGCGGGTGCCAAGCCAGAGCGCGGACTCGTCGGTCACTTCGTGGGGGAACGCTTGCAGGAAGTAAGTCCGAAGCGGTGGGTCGTAGCCGATGACGGCGTCTGGATCCGAGCGGACCTGTCCGGAAACGGTGCCCGTAACAGTGATGGTGTAGCGGCTCATTGCAACCTCCTTTTGCCGGTGGGGANCGAGGGGCCGGCCACCAATGCCTCACTGGGGGTTGTTCCAGAGGATGACCTTCTTGTTTTCCTCGCCACCCGGGGCGGGAGCGAGATTGCCGAAGATGACGCCGATCTCGGGGGCCTCCAGCTTGACCGAGAGGTATTCCTCGCCCGAACGCTGGGAGATGCGGTGCCAGCCGGCTCCGATCTCGAAGCCCGTGCGCTTGTTGACGATCCGGTAGTCGGGGGCGTCCTCGCGCGACTTGTTGGTGTTCGGGATGAGGGTGATCGGGGCATTGACCCGGAGCGTGGCGAAGACGCCTTCCATCGAGCCGTCGGCCTTGGTGGTGAGGTTTGCGATCGTGGTGGCCATGGTAGTTCTCCTTCGGTTGCATCGGGACCATTCCCGATGNATGGCGCCAAAGGAGAGGGCCGTCCTGCTGCGGTCATCTCGGCGAAAATTCTGGAAAATTCTATTTGCCCAAAAATAGCGGGCAGGCCCTTCGCCTGCCCGCAGACAAAAAACAGAAATCGAATTTTCCTGAATATTCGCCGAGTGTACCCCCAACGGGGGTTGACCGCACAAAGCAGGCGGTCGTCTACAAAGGCGACATGAAACGGGAATGGCCCCGGATGCGGCAGATGGACAAGACCTCAGGCCGCCATCGCTTGACCGCCGACGCAATGCTGCCGGATCGCAGGAACAGGCTGCAGCCTCTCGGGTCATGTCGCCTGCGTCGTCAATGCCTCAAACAGCAGCATGGCGCGTGAACCGCCTAGCGCGTTCGGTATGGCGTCACAGCGGTTTCGAGATCGGAGCCGACTGGCAGCGAACTTCACGCCCTCTGGGCGATGCCTCGCAGCCAGGTTGGATGACCAAGCAAGCCAGGATGTTCGGCACACTTTCACCCGCTTCAGATGCGAGACGGGTCAAGATGAACCATCCGTACAACGCCCCGCGGCTCTGCGCGTGGACCGGTTTCGAAAGGGGCCGGCTCCGTCCGCTCATACAAGTGGTTAGGCGGCGAGGAGCCGGATCACATATCGGATTGAACCCGCAGGGCCTGTCGGCAGGACCGCATCCATCATCCTGGCAACGTTAGACGCTCATCCGGCGTCATGCGGGCTTCGGCTTGGCGGCGAATGTCCGGATCAGCATGGCGGAGCATCGCGCACCAGTCTTCCACATTGTACGTGGTCGCCATCCGGCCCCTGGCCAGATCGTAAATGACGCACGGCTTGTTCGCGATGGCGAGCCGAAGCACGTTGACGGCCGTGCCCGGTGATGCGCCGTCCCAGACCATCATCCCAAAGTCGGCGCGCCGCACCATCTCCCGGTCCTTGGCGGCGTGGAACCAGTGCTCGTGAGCTCCTTCAGGAGAAGGAACATGGTAGGCGGCCCAGTCGCCCAGATTGTTGCGGGGTTCCTTGCCGGCATGGAAGACCCCGACGTGCTCGTACTTGTAGCCGGCGAGCAGGCCCTGCGCCTCGGCATCGGCTCCAGGCGCGTCGCCAACCAGCACGCCGTGCTCGGCAGCAACGATTGCGCCGATGCGAGCGATGGCAGGTTCCGGCAGCTCGAATATGTCGCGTGATCCACCTATGAATATCATCGACATGGTGACTTTCCCTTCTCTCCCGCGTCCCCCGCCCCGCGCCGGCCGCCCTCTCCCCTGGCCCTGCGCGAGGGATCGTCACCCGAAGGCCGAGACGGCAAAGCTGGCTCGGGAAGCGGCGGGACGCCGCGACGAGAGCCCGGCCGGCCGCAGGCCGGCGCGCCCGGATCCTGCAGCTGCCGGAGGCGCTACGCGCATCTGGCTAGTTGCGCTTCGCGCTTGGAGCTAGTGGTCTTTGTCGGCCAGCCAGAGGCTCACGTCCTGGATCGAGCGCATGGCCGCGAAAGAGAACGTCAATCCAGACGGCTGACGCGGCGGCCCTCGCTGCGCCCTTCGATAAAGGCGCCTGCGATTTTCATCATGAATGCCTTGCTGAAACGACCGAGGGGCTTACCGTCGGCTTCGATGTACCAGGAGCGTTCGGCAATATCGTAGTTGTATTCGTCAACCACGATCCAGCAGCGTTTGAGATCGGTCAGACCGGCGCGGCGGCACTCGATAGTGGAGATTTCCAAACCGACCCGATCGCTGGTTGGTGGCTGGGTGGTTATCGCCAGGAGCGCGAGATGGGTCAGGCCATCTCTTGCGCCGCGGACAGCGATGACCACGCAGGTGGGCCGGCTCTTGCGGTCTTCCGTTTCGCCGCGCTCGTGTTGCCATGCCCAAAGATACGGGTAGGAGATCACCTGACCAGGCAGGAATCTACCGCTCCTCATCGTATCCTTCCCCGCGCGCCAATCGGTCGATCTCGGCGGCGAAGAGTTCCGTGTGTTCCTCCGGCATCTCGGAGACACGGTATGCGCGGCGGGGATCGCCGCCGATGCGCATCCGTTCGTAGTGCTCGTAACTCATCAGCACGAACCGGGGTTTCCGGTGCTTGGTAAGAATAACGGGTTCGCGGCNGTTGAGATCCCCCGTCGTGAACTGGCGCATGGCTGGACTCCTTATCGATCTCCATATTATCTGGATTTTCTAGATTTGCAAGAAAACGGCGCTCACGCGCCGTCCTCCGCGAACCGCCACACGGGGATGCCGAGCCGACGCGCCTTGTCGGCAAGGTTCTCGGTGATGCCGGAGCCGGGAAAGACGATCAGGCCGTAGGGCACCACCGAGAGAAGCTGGTCGTTGCGGCGGAACGGAGCCGCCTTGGCGTGCCGGGTCCAGTCCGGCTTGAAGGCGATCTGGGTGACCTTGCGGTTCTCGGCCCAGCAGGCGGCGATGCGTTNAGTCCGGCTTGAAGGCGATCTGGGTGACCTTGCGGTTCTCGGCCCAGCAGGCGGCGATGCGTTCGGCGCCACGCGGGCTGCCGCCGTGGAGCAGGACCATGTCGGGATGCTTCTCGCGGGCCTTGTCGAGCGCGTTCCAGATCCGGTCGTGATCGTTGCAGTCGAGACCACCGGCGAAGGCAATCTTGGTGCCGGCAGGAACGAGCACCTCGGTTTCGGCGTGGCGGCGGGCGGCGAGGAAGTCTCTGGAGTCGATCACCGAAGCGGTCATCGCCTGGTGGGAGACCTTGGAGCCGGTGCGCGGCCGCCATGCCGATCCGGTTTGTGCCTCGTAGAGGTCGGCAGCCTCATCGCGCATGATTTCCAGCACGTTGCGGCGCTCGATATAGGTGATGCCTTCCGCGGTCAGCCGTTCCAGCTCGACGGACTTCACCTCCGAGCCGTCCTGCTCCTGCTGGCTCGAACGCTGGGCCTCCTCGTTACGATCGAGGCTGCGGGCGACGCGCTCGGCGGCGCGGTGGAAGACGTTTGCGAAGGACCAGAGCAGGTCGTCGAGATCGGGTTCGAGCCTGGTGTCGCCAAGCAT
>NZ_AYVY01000067.1 GCF_000503055.1 Mesorhizobium sp. LSHC420B00
GCCATGGCCGCTCGCCCTTCAGAGCAAGCGCCGTTCTCTCTCCAAAACTTTTTGCAGAACCTTCAGGACACTATCCGAGAAGCGAACAGGCGGATAACGGGATGAGAACTGGCCCGACTAGCGAACAGCTGGCGAAGCAGCTTGGTAGGCCGTTGCCAACCTGACTGCGAGGTCATCCAGCGCGACCACATCGACTTCTGTGGGAGACGTGTCGGTCGACGACCTCGGCGTTGGAGCCACCACCTCCAACTCGGGTGACCGAGTTGAAACCGGACAGAGCGGCAATCTCAGGTTGGGCGCCGAGCATCTCCGGGAATTTTGGGCAAGACCGGGCACGACGCAAGTTGATCGTAATGCGGTCATTCCCGAGTGCGGGCTGGCTCCTCGAAGCAGGCGTCGAGCGAAAATCCCGACATTCGCCGGACGTGTTCGGGCGCGGTCTTCTTTGCCTGGCTGGACGTCGACCGAAAACATTATTCCGACAAGTGTTGTCGAGGGGGCCGATCGGCACTCCCGCCGCAACAAGCCTCATGTGGGTTTTTTCGCGGCCGTGCCGATTCAGGGTGCTCGCGTATGTGTGAGTCTTCGCGATATGGGCAAGCACCTCGGCTTTGCTTGGCCCGCGAACTATCACTGCCCAGTCGGTCGAGGACGGGCGGGTATCCATTCCAAACGAACGAGACATGGTCTGATCTCCTGTGGTTTCGGTTGTGACGCCTTCTCGGCGCTTACGGGAGGATCGCAGCGTGGCGGCGAAGCAAGCGTTTGAAGGCCCGTCGTTTTGCTGACTGCAGACCAGCGCGGCTCACCGTTGGCTGACGCAAAAAACCTCTCGTTTTCCCACTGTCGTTCCCACTGCACGTCAAACGCTGCCGCCCGAGGGTTAGCCGTCCGGGACGATCCCGGTCGCGCAACATCCGAACCCAGGAGTGAATGACATGCACGACGATACAATGGTCATGGAAAAGTCTGCCGTTAAGAAGGCGCCGCGGGAGCCAAGGAACGGCGTCGACACGCCCACCCTTCTGGCCACCATCAACGCCGTCGCGGGGCAGCCCGAGCTTGCCAAGTTCCAGTTCCGTGCCAAAAGCCGCTGGATTGCCGGCACGCACAGCAGCAGCACGATGGCCAACTTCTTCGGCGCCGGCACCGAGCAGTCTCACAAGACGGCCTACCGGGCTGACAGCGACCATCCAGCCGTCCTATGCGGCACTGACAACGGCCCGACGCCGGTCGAATATCTTCTGCACGCGCTTGCTTCATGCCTCACGGCCGGCATCGCGAACATCGCGGCCGTGCGCGGGGTGACGCTGCATGAGGTGGAATCGACCGTCGAAGGCGACATCGACCTTCGCGGCATCCTCGGCATCTCTAACGAAGTCCGCAACGGCTACCAGGGCATCCGTATCTCCTTCAAGATCAAGGGCGATGCTCCGGCTGAGAAGCTCGAGGAAATCGTGACGCAGTCGCGCGCCCGTTCCGCGGTGTTCGACGTGCTGACCAACGGCGTGCCGGTCTCGGTTGCCGTGAAAGGCTGACTTCGGTCCGCAAGAGCAATATCGCCGGCCTCGTCCTGAAAAGGATGGCGCCGGCGATCTGTTGCCCCTGCTTACAAGGCGCGGATTCCATGCAGCATACAGACGTGGCCATTATCGGCGCCGGACAGGCGGGTCTCGCCATGAGCCGGTGCCTGTCCGAGCGCGGGGTCTACCACGTCGTGCTGGAGCGCGGCCGCATCGCTGAGCGCTGGCGCAGCGAACGGTGGGATTCGCTGCGCCTGCTGACGCCCAACTGGATGACACGCCTGCCCGGCGGCGGCTATCGCGGGGCCGATCCCGATGGCTTCATGACAATGGCCGAGACCGTCGGGTTCCTGGAGGACTACGCGTGCTCGATCACCGCGCCGGTAGAGGACGGTGTGGAGGTGCTTTCGGTCGAAAAGATCGAGGGAGGCTTCCGGCTGCTGACCGATCGTGGCCAATGGAGCGTGCGTGCGGTCGTGGTCGCGACCGGAAACAGCGACCGGCCCCGAATTCCATCAATCGCAAAGCACATCTCCTCCCGTATCAGGCAGATCGTGCCGCGAGACTATCGCAATCCTCGGCAGCTGGTTCAGGGCGGCGTTCTCGTGGCCGGAGCCTCGGCGACGGGAATACAACTTGCGGAGGAGATCCATCGCTCCGGGCGCCCGGTAACCCTGTCGGTCGGCAGCCATACACGCCTGCCGAGGCTTTATCGCGGGCATGACATCCTGTGGTGGCTCGACCGGCTGGGAGCGCTTGTCAAGCCCGTCGCCGAAGTCTCGGATCTCGCCGCGGCACGGCGGCAGCCCTCGCTGCAGCTCATAGGGACACCCGAGCGCAGGTCGCTCGATCTCGCCGGCCTTCAGGAGCAAGGCGTTCGTCTTGTCGGTCGAGCCATTGCCGCCTGCGATACACGCATTCGGTTCAATGGCGATCTCGCCGACACGACCGCGGCGGCGGAACGCACACTGAGGCGCGTACTGGCCAACATAGACCGCGCGGCCGTCGCCGAGGGTCGTGACTCGATCGAACCCGGTTCCATTCCGAGCCTGATCCTGAGCGCCGAACCGACCGAAATCGACCTCATCGACGAGGGTATCGAGACCATCATATGGGCCACCGGCTATCGCCGCGAATACCCATGGCTGAAGTTGGATGTGTTCGACACCCGGGGCGAAATCCTGAACGATGGCGGCATCTGCTCGTATCCGGGACTTTACGTGCTCGGCCTCAATTTCATGCGCCATCGAAGCTCCAGCTTCCTCGATGGCGTCGGCCGCGATGCCGAGGCTTTGGCGGCTCACATGGCAATGTTTCTCGACGCCTCCCGCCGAGCCGCGGCCTGACCGTCGAATACAACGTTGGCGCGGCAAAAATCGACGTTGACTTCAACGCTGACGCTCACGCCCGACCACGACAAGGGCTCCACTGGCGCCGTAGTCAGCGCCCGCAACCATGGAGAAAATCAAAATGAGTGCAATGGTGAACCCATCCCTCTCGCTCACCACAACGCGAGGTTTGCGCTGGGCCGGCGGAACAATGCTGGCCGCAGTCTGGCGTTTCATTCGCATCCAGCGGGACCGTCGACAGCTTCATGAGCTGCCGGACTACCTCCTGCGCGACGTCGGCATCACCCGCTTCGAAATCAACTCGATCACTTGGTTTGCTGGGCGTGATACCAGCACGCGTTCAGGCGTTTTTGAGCGCGAAGGGGGAGGTCATCCGATGACGTATCGACGTTCTGCGTCTCGCTAAGGTGTGCCACGCGCTTGTCATCGTCCTGTACTGCTCCCGGCGGCAGCGGACGGCAATGGCGCAACCTGGCGGAGCGGCTCGATGACGGATACCGGTTCATCCCACCCGATCTGATCGGGGCGCCGGGCGGCGGCACCTGGACTATCGCCGGCGCTTTCCATCTGGCCGACGAAGCCGCCGGGGTCCTGGAGATGATCGACCACCATGACGAAGTGCATCTTGTTGGCCATTCCTATGGCGGTGGATTGGCCCTGCATACAGCGGCGATGCGTCAAGACCGGCTGGCCGGCCTCTCCCTTTATGAACCGTTGCCTTTCGCCGGCAGCGTAAGCTGGACTCTGAGGGCCACGAGGTGCTCGGCGAATGCCGGCGGGCGCAGCGAGGATACACGCCGCGATACACGACGGCTTGATCGGCGGTAGCCATCTCTCCGGACAGCTCGTTTCATCGACCACTGGAGCGGAGCCGGCACCTTCGACGCGATGAGCCAAACTTCAGACTGCACTCGTACAGTTTCTGCGGAGCAGGCTCGACTTCCACACGTCCATGCCGGCTCGGGAATATGCCCGATTTGGCTTTCGGGTCTTGGTGTTGTGCGGCGAAGTTGCACCGGCTCCGACTCGGCTCATCATCCGTGAGCTGATAGTGTCCTGAAGGTTCTGCAAAAAGTTTTGGAGAGAGAACGGCGCTTGCTCTGAAGGGCGAGCGGCCATGGC
>NZ_AYVY01000068.1 GCF_000503055.1 Mesorhizobium sp. LSHC420B00
ACCTAATCACTTGATCCCGGCAAGCTGCTTACACAGCGGGGACTCGCATCATCCGCATACACAGCCACGCATCAGATGTAACGGCGCTAGGCAGCGGGTGTCGAACTCGCCAAGCTTCGAGGTTCATGAGGGTGCTTCTGTTTCGTACGGGCGGCTTCTTCAAGAATGCTCCGGACTAGCTCGCCCGTCCAGTCGGACCGCCAAGCGTACTGTTGAACACGCGAAAGCACAGGAATATGCTCAACAAGACTCTCCGCGCGCTGATCGCAATCCTCACTCCGTCTGACCTCGTCCGCGGAGGCCTGCTGATCATCTTGCTGGCGGCCACGGCCGCTGTCGAGGCGGCGGGAGTAGCTTCGGTGGCGCCGTTTCTGGCCGTGCTCGCTAACCCCGACGTCGTCCATAGCAATGCCTACCTCAGGGCCGCATACGACGAGCTCGGGTTTGTCGACAGTTGGAGCTTCCTGCTTGCGCTCGCCATCTTCACGCTCGTCATCCTCCTCTTGGTCTCCGCTCTGCGAGCGGTGGTGCTCTATGTAGAGCTCAAGTTCATAAACACACGGCGACATCAGATTGGCGTCGAACTGGTGTCGCATTACCTGTCGCAGCCTTATCGGTTCTTCCTCGACCGGAATACATCGGAAATGTCCAAGACGGTGGTATCAGAGGTCGACGAGGTCATACGGTGCGGCGTCGCTCCAGCTTTGGCCTTGGCGGCGAGCCTCAGTCTGGTGGCAGCCATATTCGCTCTGTTGCTGGCGATAGATCCCATTGTTACCTTGAGCGTACTTTCTGCGGTGGCTGCACTCTATTCCGTCGTCTACGTCAGCGTGAGCGGGTTCCTTGGACGCAGCGGCGAAGGTCGCCTTCAGGCAAATCGCGAAAGATATCAGGCGATGTCCGAGGTTCTCGGCGGGATCAAGGAACTGAAGGTGCTTGGGAAGTCGAGCGCCTATCTTGCCGCCTTCGAGAGCCCGTCCAGACGATTCTCTCTTCACAGCGCAGCCGGCGAGGTCGTCTCGCAGCTGCCGAAGTTCCTGGCCGAAGCGGTAGGTTTCGCGGCCGTCTGCCTGATCTCGGTCTACATCCTGATGAGAAGCGGCAGCATCGGCAGCGCACTGCCTGTGATAGGGCTATATGCCTTTGCGGGGTTCCGGCTGCTGCCGGCGTTCCACAAGGTCTATTCCTCGGTGGCGCTGCTGCGCTTTGCCGCGCCTGCGGTGGGCGCGATCGCAGAGGAACTGCGGCAGGCCCCTGGAGGCGGGGGACGGCACGGGATCGGTACGCGTGGCGAGGAGCGCCTGTGCCTGCGCCGGTCGATCGAGCTTGAACATGTCAGCTTCCGTTATGATGGCGCCAGGCCCGCGGCCATATGCGATCTCAGTCTGACCATCGCCGCCGGCAGCGTGACTGGCATCGTCGGTCCGAGTGGGGTCGGCAAGAGCACCCTGGTCGATCTGCTGCTGGGCCTGCTGCGCCCCGACGAGGGGCGCATCCTGATCGACGGGACGCCCCTCACGGAGGCCAATGTCCGGGCCTGGCAGAACAATATCGGCTACGTGCCGCAACACANCGGCAGGCGGTGGAGCGGGCGGCAAGGCTGGCGCAGATCCACGACTTCATCGTGCAGCTGCCGGACGGCTACGCCACCTGCGTCGGCGAGCGTGGGGTGCGCCTGTCGGGCGGCCAGCGCCAGCGCCTCGGCATCGCCCGCGCGCTCTATCATGAACCCGACATCGTGATCTTCGACGAGGCCACCAACGCGCTCGACCATGAAACCGAAGCCAACCTCCTCGCCGCCGTCGAGGGACTGGCCGGGCAGAAGACAATCATCATGATCACCCACCGCCTGGCCACTCTCCACAAGCGAGCTTGCATCGTCGAGCTCCACCGCGGACGGCTGCGCAAAGCGGATACCATCCCGGTTGAGCATGCGGAGGCGGTGCTGGCAGTGCGCGAGGCTCCTCAAGCTGCCGCGGTGGGCGCTGTGCACTCTGTCGCCCCTGGCCGCTAGGACTTTCGACGGCTAACCAGGCTCGTGCTGGTCCGCAACCTAATCACTTGATCCCGGCAAGCTGCTTACACAGCGGGGACTCGCATCATCCGCATACACAGCCACGCATCAGNCGCAACCTAATCACTTGATCCCGGCAAGCTGCTTACACAGCGGGGACTCGCATCATCCGCATACACAGCCACGCACCACATGTAACGGCGCTAGGCAGCGGGTGGATCACGCACCCTGACTTGGGCCGATACGTCAATCATGCACCAAAGGAGAAGGCGCCGTGAATATATCAGTTGAAGTCATTGATAAGTCATTTCCGCCTCAAGAGGCCACCGACGAGCTTACCGTCGGAGTGATCATAACGACTTTCAATCATGCTCATTTCCTCGATGACGCCATCGGCAGCGTTCTGGCACAGACTCGCCTGGCGGACGAAGTGATCGTCGTCGATGACGGTTCGACCGACGATCCCTCGCAAGTCGTCCAGCGCTACCCGTCCGTGCGGCTTATCCGGCAGGACAACAAGGGGCCCTCAGCAGCCCGCAACTTCGGGTGGAAGAACTGCAGGACGACACATGTGGTCTTCCTTGATGCGGACGACCTTCTCCTGCCACACGCCCTAGAATGCGGCGTGAATTTCTGGAAGAGGCAGCCACACTGCGCTCTGGTCTACGGAGGGCATCAATACGTAACGGAAAGCTTGGCGCCAATGGGCGGTGACATCTTCATCAACATAGGCGAAGACGCCCATCATGACTTCATCCTCAGCAACTGCATCGGGATGCACGCTACCGTCCTCTATCAGCGCAAGTGCCTGGAGGAGATCGGTGGCTTCGATGAAGCGCTTCAGCGCGGTGAGGATTACGACCTCTACCTACGTGTAGCAAGCAGGTTCCCTGTTGCAGGATATCCCGTCACAGTCGCCCAATACCGCCGGCATGCAAAGAGCTTGACAGCAGACCGGGACCGGATGCTTCGGGCCGTGCTTTCAGTGCTGGATCGGCACGAGGAGCGCCTCGGAAACGATCCGTCCAGGCGCGCCGCCATGAGGGAGAGCAGAGCGAAATGGCGCGCGCTATATGCAAAGGAAATGCTCGTCGCCGCGCGGGCGGACTGGCAGTCCGGCAAGCGTTTCGCTCCGGTTGTGGGTCAAGTCGCGCGGGCAGTCGCATGGTCGCCTGGAGGCACTACGAGAGCCGTGACGCGCGAGTTCGGGCGGCACCTGCGGGAGGGGATGGTTTGGATGCGAAGGGAGAATAAGTAGAGCGCGCCTCGGTCCACCCGCGGCGGGTGGGGGTTTGATCGCGGAACGCCGATTGATCGCTACTACATTGAAGGCTTCCTCGCCAGGAATTCCGGGGACATCGGCGGCCGTGTACTGGAAGTCGGAGACAACCACTACACGTTACGCTTCGGCGGACCCGCCGTGGAGAAAAGCGACATCCTCTTCGTCGACGACAGCAACCCCAATGCCACGATAATTCGTGATCTGGCCGATCCCGAAACCCTCCGGGAACTGCAGTTCGACTGCTTTATCCTGACACAGACACTGCACCTGCTGTTCGACATGCGAGCCGCCCTTGCAACCCTGCACCGGGCACTGAAGCCCGGCGGTATCCTGTTACTTACCGTACCCGGGATCAGTCCAGTGGGTCGGGAAAGCGACTGGGGCCATACTTGGTGCTGGTCGCTTACGGCTGTGTCCGTCCGGCGCCTTGTCCAAGAGCAGTTCGAGCCGGGCAGTATCCATGTGGAAGCACATGGCAATCTCGAAGCCGCCATTGCATTTCTTCAGCAACGCGTGCTCGACGACGTCACTCGAGATGCGCTCGACCAGCATGACCCCTCCTATCCCGTCATCGTCGCCGCGCGGGCGAAAAAGTCTGCGGTTAAATGACTGCGGAATGATCTACCAACGGGGTCTAAGACTCATGGACGATACTGCCTCTTCGCTGCTGAAGAAATCCGCGCGCAGCCCGCAGCAGGCGCCTGCGCCTGCGCCCGGCCCAACCTTGCGTGCGTCCGGAGAGATCTCTCCCTCGAAGGAGGAGCTGAGGGTCGTTATCTTCTCTCCATTATTTCCGGAGTATGCGGCGCGTCTGGCTGCGTCCCTCGCCAATCATGGCTCCGTCCGACTGATTACGGATAGGACGGGTTACGAGAAGGAATGCGGACTGCATCTTGGCAGCCCAGAGCCTTCCAAACTGCAGACCCGCTTGTACCAGCTCTTTCTGCGAAGGTCCGGGATGTTCGCCTATATCCGCGACCTTCTGCGCGCGTTGATCGACATGTGGGCATTCAAGCCGCACATCGTGCATTTCCAGGAGTGCCCGAACTTCGCCCACTATATTATGGTCCTTCTGATGAAAGGCTCCGCAAGGATAGTCGTCACTGTGCACGACCCACTGCCGCATTCAGGAAGCGATTCCAAGGTCGATCGTCCCAGGATCCGCAGCCGGATAAGAGCCGCAGCAAACCTTCTCCTTGGTCATGGTCACCACTGCTGCACGGAGCTTGCCCGACTCACCCGCGCGAATGGAACCGAAGTCCGCGAGACGACGCATGGCGTGCTGTTGTGCCCACCTGCAGCACTGCAGCGTGAGCCCATACCAGGACGTGTGCTTCTGTTCGGACGAATGGAACAATACAAGGGGCTGGCCGTCCTGCTCGATGCAGTGGAGCTCCTGGGTCGACGCGGCCTCCCGTTGTCGCTGCATCTGGCTGGGCGGGGCTCTGAACTGGATCGCCTGGCCGGACGCTGCCGGGGTGCTACCAATATTACGGTCAGGGACAGCTTTCTCACGTCGCTGGAAGCCGTTCAGGAGTTTCAGGAGGCGTGCATCGTCGCCTTGCCCTATCTGGACGCCTCGCAAAGCGGGGTGGCTTCTGCGGCGTTCGCAAACGGGCGGCCGGTCGTGGCCAGTCGGGTCGGCGGACTGACGGACGTGGTGATCGATGGCGTGAACGGGCTGTTATGCGAGCCGGGGCAACCGGAGTCTCTGGCCGACGCACTGGGGATGGCATTGAGCTCGCCGCGCCTTGTGAGGCGCCTGCGGCAAGGCGCCATGAACACTGCCGCCACCAGTATGGATTGGGGCACAATCGCTTCGCGAACGGCCCAATACTACGGAGAACTACTCAAGAGACCGCGCGTCAGCTTGCCTAAAGCTTAGCTCGAACAACAGGAGAGCCTGGGCCGCGCCGGCGCAGGCACCCGCGCGCCAGCCGAAAGTCTCCTTTGCCGGACGAGGTCCGGTGGACGGTGTCCCGAAATCTTCAAGCCCGTGATCCACGAACCAGGACGCTTGCAACATGCTCTCATTACCCATCGTGCTCATGTATCACAGCATTGCGGAACCGATGACGGGAAACGACCCATTTGACCTGCATGTGAGCCCAGAGAACTTCCGCAATCAGATTGAGGTGCGGATTCCGACGTGAAGCCGGCCGCCATTCCGATCAAAGACCGGCCACCATTCCGATTTGAAGCCG
>NZ_AYVY01000069.1 GCF_000503055.1 Mesorhizobium sp. LSHC420B00
ACCACTTCTTCACCAAGCCGCAACACGAAAGAACAAAGCTCTTCCTCAGCCAGATTTTGAAACACTGAAGCGCCCCGTCCTACGGCATAGCCGGCCTTGCTGCTCATGCCTATCCGACCGTGACCGAAGAATATGGGATTCTAACATGGCAAAGCTCCCGAGTGATTTCCCGGATTTCGGGTTGACGCCTGAGGAGAGGCGATTTGCGGAGCGGCACCATTTTTACGAATGGGCCGGTATGGATGGCGCGCGCGGCGAGATCTGGTGTTACAGCGAAAAGTGTTCCTACCGCCCGGGCGAAACGGTTCGGCTGCAAGTGAGTTCAACCGCGCCACACTTCACCATTGCGATCATCCGCGACGGCGGAACCCAAACAGAGATATTGGAGCAAAGCGGCATCGCCGCACATTGGCAGGACACGCCCGAGCATTGCTCGGTCGAGGGGTGCGGCTGGGAGACTGGGTTCGAGTTTCAGATTGGGGAAGACTGGCCGTCCGGCGGCTACCGCGTGAAGTTGACGGCGGATGGGCGCGACGGTCGACCAATCCATTGTCATCACATTGTGATCGTGCTGCCCAAAGGCGGTCGCAAGCCGGGCCGGGTTCTGCAGGTGGCGGCGACGGCCACATGGCTCGCTTACAACACTTGGGGGGGGTCGAATCACTATGAGGGCATCACCGGCCCGAACCGCAACCTGTGGTCTCCCATCGTGTCAACGCAACGTCCTTGGGGGCGGGGCTTTGTCGTTCTGCCGCCGGATGCACCTCGTGTGCCACTGGAAATGATGATGCCACCTAAGACGGTGCCGCGCCATCCGCACAAAGAATGGGCCTATGCTACCGGCCACTCGAAGAAATATGCTTCGGCCGGGTGGGCGACCTACGATAGCCACTTTTTCCGCTTCGCCGAGCGCGCCGGATATGGTGTTGATCTCATCAGTCAACATGAACTCCACTTCGCGCCAGAAATCCTGTCCGACTATGATTGCATCGTCTTTAGTGGCCATGACGAGTACTGGACATGGGAAATGCGTGATGCGGTTGACACTTACGTAGCTCAGGGAGGCCATGTAGCGCGGTTCGCCGGCAACTTCGGCTTGCAGATCAGGCTGGAGGACGAGGGCCGCCTGCAGATCTGTTACAAAAATCGCGCGCGTGCGGAAGATCCCATCTTTAATGGCGGAGATGTCAGCCGCGCCACAACTATGTGGGAAACCCCCGAAGTCGGCCGGCCGGGCGCACGGACGTTTGGCCTAAATGCCTCTAACGGAGTCTATGCCGGCTGGATGGGGTGCGTGCCGCGTGGAGTCCGAGGTTTCCCCATTTATCGGCCGGAGCATTGGGCCTTCGCTGAGACTGGCCTGTTCTACGGGGACGTCCTCGGTGCCGAGAGCCACATATTCGGCTATGAGGTTGATGGGCTGGATTATGAAATCCGCAACGGCTTGCCTTACCAGTCCCCTACGAGCGGCGCGCCTGATGGACTTGAAATCCTCGCGGTGGGAATGGCTACCCAGGTTGAATGGAGCGCCGATCTTGCATTTGACGACCTGACGATGGGGGATGCGGATGCCCGCGCTGACGCTGAGGCGCTGTTCGGCGAAGTGAACAGCGACAACATGGAAAAACTAAAGCGCGGATGTGGTATGATTGTGAATTTCAAGCTCGGCAAGGGCGAGGTGTTCCACGCTGGTAGCTGCGAATGGGTAGCCGGGCTTCTGAGAAACGACAGCATGGTCGAACGCGTGACCTGCAATGTGCTTAATCGCTATCTCGGCCGGGGTTAGGTGCCGGCGCAAAAGATGCATCACCGAGATCGAGCTTGGCGGGAATCGCGGTGTGTCGCGTTCGAAGGAAAGGCAAAATCTGATCCGGGAGCATTGAAGGAGCGGAGCTGCTGGGCAAGCTTGCGCCCTAGGCCGAGCGGTTCGGCTTCGAGACGGGGGCAACTGGCTTTGGCACGAACTCAAACGAGTCGGGCTGCCGTGTCGTGTGAATTGATGCCCGTCATGCCAAGGCGACGACCCTCTCGGTTCGTAAGAAATGGCTTCGCCGAAGGCGGCGTCGCAAAGCCCCCGGCGGCCGGTGCCCGACCGGAGCTATGTGGAGAATGAGTTGCGCCCCCGCGGCGTAACGCGCGTGCTCCTGTGGGAGGAGTATCGTGCCGGCAATCCCGACGAGTTTGGCTATACGTGGTTTTGCACCACCTTAGAGGGTCTGGCGCATCGTCGGGCGCGCCCGCCCTTTCCAGGCCGCATCTCGGCGGCGAGAAGGTGTTCGTCGTTCGGCTTGCCTTCCCAGGTCCGCAGACCGCGTTCATTGAAGATATCGGCGATCTCGCGATCGCAATGACGGTCGAGCAAGCGGTCGACCTCGGCGACGAGCTCAGGCTTGAACTTGCGAACCTGGGCGATCGGCAAGGGCCGGTCAAGCGTCAAGGTGCGCGTCGCCCCGCCGCGCGGGGCGAGCTCGGCGTCATGACGCGTTTGCTCGATATGTTGGCGGCGCAACGTGTCCGTCTCGGCCGCGCGTACCTCAAGCTCGCGCAGCACCGCCAAAGTGACCTCGAGGGTCATCGGCGTCATCAGTGCGACAAGCAATGCACCCACCGCCGGGTCGACGACTTTGCCGGGCACGGACTGGCAGACCTTGTCGCCAAGGCGGGTGCCCATGCGCCCGCCACAAAGGCCGAGAACTCTGCCCTGGAGCAAGGCGGATCCTTCGCGAACCGGACCGGCACGGCGCTGCATTCATAGGCTTGGGCATTGGTGGTGAGACGCTCCTGGTTGGCCTTAAAGCGCTCCCAGTCGATATAACCCTATTGAACCGCCAGTCAGCCATATCCACCTTGATCTGCGAGACGCCGCCGCCGCGCCGGGGCCGTCCACGCGTTGGACCGTAGACGAAGGCGCCGGCATATCGCGGATTGTGCAGGATCTGGAGGATGCGGGCGTGCAGGGGCGGCGCCTGCATCAGCTCGCCTTTGTGCAGTCCTCGCGGTAACAAGATGCCTTCGTCGAGGAGAAACTTGACGGTTCTGGTTGCGCTGCCCAGGCGCTCGAAGGTGGCGAACGCCATGCGGAGCACGGCCTGCACCTCGGCGTCCGGGTCGAGCGCGATGATGCCGTCGGACAAGTAGACTAAGACTAGGCCGACGGGCGGCCCTTTCTTCAGATCGCCGCGGCTTGCTTTGTTGAGTTGGCCGCCGCACATGCGAGCCTTGAGCCCCAGCAGCAGGCGATCGTTGAAGCTGGCCGGGTCGTAGACGCCATCCTCATCGAGGATGAGGGTGCTGGTCAGGGCGCACAGCTCAAGCAGCCGGTGCCAGTCGGCGGAGTTGCGGGCCAGGCGTCAAGCCCCATGTGTCAATGCCGCTCGAATTTTCCCCAAAAGTGCCGAAGTGCGTATTCCGATGAAGCCGGCCACCGATTCCGATTTGAAGCCGGCCAGTCATTCCGATTTCATTCCGGCCACCA
>NZ_AYVY01000070.1 GCF_000503055.1 Mesorhizobium sp. LSHC420B00
CTTGCCGGTTGACGTGCCGCCTGAAACCACGATCGAGACGCGGTTGCGCACCGCGTATTGCAGGAAGTCCATCGGCGACGTGTCGTGCAACATCTCGACGAGTCGCTTTTCTTCGATTGAAAGCGCAAGGCCGCTGCCCATTGCCGTGTCCTCGAAGGCGCCGAGATCCTTGTAGGCAGCAAGGCTCATATCCATGATGACCTGCTTGCGGATAGAGATCGCCCCGCCTTCGGGAGCCGCGGGCGGCAAGACGCATTGGATGCGCTCACCCGAGGGTAGAGCGGCCGACAGGACCGGCCTTTCTTCGTTGATCACCTGATTTGTCGCCGAGGCGACGCCCGTTGAGATATGCCTAATCCAGCCGGACGTAACCTCGCGCTTGACGACGTGCTCCATTTCCTTCGCGCCGAGGCGTTCGATGAACAGTTCACCCGGCCTGTTGATCGCAATCTCGGACACTGCATCTTCGTTCAAATAGGACCATATCGGTTCCAGATGAGCGCGCAGGACCGGGGCTCTCGCCCAAGGGTCGGGGAGGGGATGCACGGCATTCATTTCACCGGGCTCCCATAGCCGGGATAGAAATTATCCTTTGGCGTCGTGTAGAGAGGCGTCGGATCGATCGCCGTCTTCGGTCGCCCACCTGCCTTCAGGCGTGCAACTTCTTCCTGAACGGGATCAGCGTACAAATCCGAGAAATCGAGATCTCGCCGCACCAGCACGACGACCGATGTGCCCTGGTCGACGTAGACCGTCGGGCCAATGTTCTGCGTGTCACGAAACGCCTCTTGCGCGAGTTGCTGAAGGGCGGTCGATGATTTGTCGAAGGCGATGCTGCGCGCGTCGCGCTGCGAGCCATTGCCGCCATAAGTTACGGTCGTGGTCTCACCGGTCACGGGATCGACCGTCGACACCTGGCGCTGTTGTCCATTCTGGCCGCTATCTCCAAGCGAGGACAGATATTCAGAGACACCGCCAACGACGGAAAGCATGATGGCGTTGCCGTAGCGTTCAACCCAGTGCGTATCGACACGTCCGCCCATGCCGCTGCGGCCGAGCGCGTCTGCCCCAGGCGACTTGATATCGACGGAAATGCCGTCCGAGCGGATGACCCTGCTCCAGACGATGAAAACCCGCTTTTGACCGCGCGCGAGTCCTGAGCGGTATTCCCCGGTCAGGCGCGAGCCCTTCGGAATGAGGATCCGCCTGCCGTCGAGCGAGAAGACATCCTCGCGCACGACAGCGCGCACGGCACCGGGAAGATCCGTGTTAATCGCGGTTTCCAAATAGCCGCGAATGATCGTTCCTTCAGGGATCAACGCGTCAGTACGCCGGAAGACCCTGGCTTTGACGATGCCGGAAGAACTTGCCTCAGACTGCGCTAGGAAGGCCTTGTTGGGATCACTGTCGGCGCCGGGGACCGGAATGATCTGACCGTCGGGCGCGATCTCGACCTGCGCCGCCTGGGCGCCGGCATCCGTCGAGCCGGTTTGATCATTCGTCACCATCTGGTTCGAGCGCAGGCGTTCCCACACCGCTTTTTCGCGCTCGGCGGCCTCTGCCTTACGGCGAGCCTCTTCCTCTGCCGCGGCTTCGCGGCGGGCTTCTTCCGCCTCGGCCTTGCGGCGAGCCTCCTCTGCCGCCATTTGCGCCTCCAGCGCGCGCCGCTGCGCATCGAGATCCGCGCCCTCCTGCACGGTCTGATCGACATTGGTAGCCTGTTGCGCGCCGCTCTGGTCGGCGGCCGGTGGCGGCACCACAATCTGCTCGATGGTGCCGTCGGCAGGTTGCGGCGGTTCGTTCAACGCCGGCGGGCGGAATTCGGGCGGGTTGAAGTTTTCCTCGCCGTCGCTGCGAACATCGCGCGATACCGGCTCCCGGGGCCAGTTCAGCCATATCAACGCGCCAACCAGCACCACGCCGAGGGCGACCAGGGCGATCCTGGTACCCACGCCCGCACCGCGGCGCGCGACCGTCGGGCTGCCGTCCAGCTGGTTATAATCGATCTGGGTCATCACCGCCCTCCGCTGGATCCGAACAGGGTGGAACCGCCTGTCAGTTTCGTTGGACCGTAGACTTGCTCGACCGGATCGATGGCGTTGGGTCGCGCCCGGTTGTAGAGGCAGAGCGTCTTGCCATCGGCCCGCAAGGTGAATTGCTGCGCGACCTTGTCGATGACTGTGTATTTGCCCTGCGTGCGAACGTTGACCAGCGACTCATGGCGCTTGTCGTCGACAACGAAAATCGCCGGAATGTCACCCTTGAACTCCAGAAACACCTTCGTGCCGTCGTCGAATACGGTACGCGGCTTCAGGCTGTCGTCACCCTTGTAGGCATAGTCGTAATTGAGATCGGCATAGTTCAGGTCCTTCAAATCCGGATCGGCGGCGCTCTCTTTGGCCTGTGAGAGCAGGCGCGCGTTGATATCCTCGTCCGGGTATTTGAACCGGACCTGGAAGGATGCCCGGTCACGGCTATTNTCTCTTTGGCCTGTGAGAGCAGGCGCGCGTTGATATCCTCGTCCGGGTATTTGAACCGGACCTGGAACGATGCCCGGTCACGGCTATTGTCGGTTGCCTGCAGCAGCAAGGAATAGACGCGCCGGTTGGTGACGACGTTGACGTTGGTCCACGCATCGCGCTCCAGCGGCTTTACGAACAGAAATCGCGATCCGCGTTTGGGGATGATCGACCAGCCTTTCGTGTCGCCAGCCGACACGGTTTCGATGACTTCGGTCGGGCTGAGCTCGACCATCGTCNTGATCGACCAGCCTTTCGTGTCGCCAGCCGACACGGTTTCGATGACTTCGGTCGGGCTGAGCTCGACCATCGTCGAAATACCCAGAGCTGCGCGCACCGACGTCACGTCGTCATTGTTGAAGGTGACGTATCGGATGCGGCCGTCGCGTGCGGCCGCGTCGTGCATTGTGCCGAGCAGAAAGGCGGCCGACAGCGCAAGGCCCACGCGCCATCTCATTGTAGGCTCCCCGCAGCGGGCGCCGATTCCTGATCGCGGCGGTAGTCCGTAACCTGAAATCCCAACGGATTGTCGAAACGCCATTCGTTCTTCAGCGGCGTCGAGGTGTAGCGGAATTTTATCACCGCCACCCAATCGTCGGTGGTGGACGAATTGTCCCGCCGCGTC
>NZ_AYVY01000071.1 GCF_000503055.1 Mesorhizobium sp. LSHC420B00
TGCCTGCAGGCTCTCCGGCGACGCCGTGCCGGCCCGCCTGCCAGTCCCGACCCGTTCATCCGGGCGACAGGAAGAGACGGGCATCATCCGGGACGAGCTGATCGCTGAGCCATGCCGCGAGATGGGCCGGGCCGGAATGGCGCAGATCGTCGTTGAAATCGCCGAGCTGCGGCCGCAACACCAGGGCGAGGATCCCGGCCTCGCCTGCGCGTTGGCTGAGGCGTTCGATGCCGTGCCGGCCGGCAGCGTCGGCATCGGCTGCGATGTAGAGGCGGCGGCAGCCAAGCGGAAGCCTCAGGCCGGCGAGGTGATTGGCCGAGGTGGCGGCCGCCACAGGCAGCGCCGGTATCACCACCTTAAGCGAAGCCATCGTCTCGAAGCCCTCGCCGGCCGCCATGACCGGGACGGGCATGCCGGGCTCATGGCCTAGCCAGATGCCGTTGCCAAGGAGATCCCCCAGCGAGCGGCGTGGATCCGCGAGTTGCGCCTTGCCGTGACCCGAAGGATCAAGCCAAGTCCGTTGCAGGCCGGTGATACGCCCGTCGAGGTTGGTGACAGCAGCAATCAGCGCAGGCAGGGTCTGCGTCTCGCCCGTTACGAGATTCCTGTAGTAGCAGCCGGGATGGAAGCGCAGCGCGCGCTCGTGCGTCGAAAGCAGAATGCCGCGGCCGGCAAGATAGCGTTCGGCCAGCGTGCCGGCGATCGGCTGGGACATGGCGAACAGACGACGCGCGGCCTCAGGGGAGCCGCGTTTCGCGGCTGGCTGGCACTGCGCGCCAAGGGGCTGAGGCTGGGGCGGTGGCAGCGGCATGGAGAGGAAGCGACGTGCTTCATCCGCGACCTCGCGGAAGTCGACCAGACCACAGCTCTGCTCGATGGCGTCAAGCAGGTCGCCATATTCGCCCGACGACTCGTCGACCCATTTTCCGGCTGCCTTGCCGCCAACCGCCTTGAGCCGCACATGCATGGAACGGCCGGGCGTGTTGCGGACATCGCCGACCATCCAGTAATTGCCGGAGCGATGGCCGTTGGGGAGATATTCGCGGCACACCGCCTCGGCATGATTGCCAAGGCGGCGTGCCAGCTCGGAGGCCGAGCCGGTCATGATCGCCTCCCCTCAAGCCGCCGCGGTGCGGTCGGTGACGCCAACCAGCGTATGGCGGTCGAGGAGCGCGGCGAGGATGGCGGAGCCTTGTTCGCTCGTCGGGATGAACAGCCGCAGCTTCCAGGAGATGATCTCGGAGATCAGCCCCAGCGCTTTCAACCGGGGGACCATCGCGTGGGTGAAGCCGATCAATTCGACACGGTAGTCGTTCATGACGCGGCTGCGGCGCAGAATCAGGCCATCGGCGAGTTGCAGTCCGATCCGTCCGTCGACAAGCCCGGTCCAGGCATCTTCCGGCGCGAGCTTGGGTACATCGTCGAGCCCCAGATTGCGGAACATGGTCGCGACAAGCGTCGGCGCGATGTGACGGCCGATGATGCGTTCGCCGGCATCGGTCTGGATCCGGTAGACCTGACAATCATGGTCTGGCAGCCGACGCCAGATCGGCAACAGCAGTCCCGTCACGATGTGAAAGGTGCTGGTGGTAAACTCCGGGACGGCAGCGACTTCTGCCTGCCACAGATCGCAGAACAGTTTTCGGTCGGTCGGCTGCCAGTGGGTTTCGGCAAGGGCGTCGAGGCCGAAGCGCAGCTCGTCGGTCGGCCGCAGCAGCCGCACGCGGTGCTCTATCGCGCCGTCGTCGAGCATCAGGCTCGCAGTCGGCAGCCGGATCGCCGCGCGGCTCGAACGTGTGTTCACCAGCAGAACCGATTGCGGCTCCGCCCGGACGATGGCCAGCGCATCAACCAGGCCGAGCGGCCGGATGCGGTCCTTGCGCGCCACGGTCAGGACATGCGACTGCGCGCCCGAGACCGGGTGCGAGTAGACGGTGCGGCGATCGGTGACGACGATGCTTTCCGCCGTGATGGTCTCCAGACCCTTGTCATAGGAGCCGGCGGCAATGGCGCCTTCTATTTTTCGCGACGGAGGCGTGCTTGTATTGGATCTTGCCGGCAACAGTGCCGAACGGCCGGTTGGCGATGTACCAGGCGATCGTGCGGCGCAGCTGCCGTGTCGTGAACCTCCAAGGCTCTTCGCCGATGCGCGGGATCGCCGGCTCTCCTTTTGAGCGCGCATCGAGGCCGTCGCGGAAAAGATTGAGCGTCGGCGCCGCACCTATGCCGAGGTGATCGGCACTCCAGGGCCAGTCCTTCAGCGTCACCCACAGCGACGACAATCCCTTCTCCGTGCGATTGCGCGCCGAGAGCACCTCCATGACTTCCACGGCGCGGGCGACCGGCTCGATCGTGATCCAGTCGGCCTGAACGCCCCGCGCGCCGTGGCGCTTGTAAACGGTGCTGCGTACCCGGTAGCGCTCAACTAGGCCGTCGGCGCTGCGCACCGGCGACACACAGCCCGGCTGCATCGCCTGCACCTCGCTGTCGCGCATGCCGGTGAGGTAAGCGCAGACGAGATAGCAGGCACCCTGCAGCATTCGCTCCTCTCGCGCGAGGCTGAGGCTGTCGAAGCGTTCTCGCCATGGCAAGCCGATGTCCGGATCGATCGAGATCGGTGAGATCGGAAGAGCACACGTCTGAACTCC
>NZ_AYVY01000072.1 GCF_000503055.1 Mesorhizobium sp. LSHC420B00
AACAAGCGGAAGGCTAATCAGGCAGAGGAGCAGGACCGCAAGACACAGCGCTCAAACGAGAACGACTACGAGCGCTGAGCCGAGCTCACTGCCGCCTGCGGCTAAAGAGACCGAGAGTGTTAGTGACCTCATGTGCCGAGGCCCATTTGGCGCCTACGAGATTCAGGATGATGGCCACGCAGATCTCACGCCGCGCATGATCTTGAAATCTGCTTTGTGCCGCATTGCAGGATGGACCGAAGCTAAGGCTGTGACAGGCTGGTTTTCAGGTCCGTCCAGGTAACCGCAGCGCCATTGGATCGATCGGTGACGGGCTCGAAGCCCGGTCGTAAGTTTGCTGATGGGTTAGGGTCCGGACTCATAACCGTCGGTCGACTGCGCTGGCGGCTCTGGTTGCCGTTAATCGCGGGGCGCTGAGCGGGGCTCGATAGGATCAACCGAACCTGCGATACTCAAGGCAATCTGTTGGAGTGATGATGCGCATCGTAACCCGTCTCACTGATCGGCTTAAACTGCAGCATCCGATCATCAGCGCGCCGATGGCATTCGCATCGGGCGGGGAACTCGCAGGTGCGGTCAGTTCAGCCGGAGGGCTTGGTCTTATCGGCGGCGGCTATGGCGACGCTGATTGGCTGACGCGAGAGTTCGAGCGATCTGGCAACCGACCTGTCGGCTGCGGCTTCATAACTTGGTCACTCGCCAGGAACCCGCGCCTGCTCGATAAGGCCTTGGAGCGGCGACCAAGTGCGATTTTCCTATCCTTTGGCGACCCGGCGCCTTTTTCGCCGGCGATACGGGCCGCCGGGGTCCCCTTGATCTGCCAGGTCCAGAGCCTCGACGACGCGCGCCGCGCTCTTGATGCCGGAGCCGACATTGTCGTCGCCCAAGGCGCGGAAGCCGGCGGTCACGGTGAGAAGCGAGCGACATTCACATTTGTTCCGGAGGTCGCGAACTTGGTACGGCGACGGGCGCCGGACACGCTCATCTGCGCGGCCGGTGGCATCGCCGATGGTCGTGGGCTTGCAGCGGCGCTGATGCTTGGCGCTGATGGCGTCGTGATGGGATCACGTTTCTGGGCCTCGTTGGAGGCTCTCGTTCATCCAAATCTGCACCAGGCTGCCCTTGCCGCGACCGGAGACGACACGGTTCGAACCTCGGTGATGGACCTAGCGCGCCGCCTGGATTGGCCATCGCGGTTTTCACTGCGCGTTCGGAAGAATGCTTTTACGGAAGCCTGGCACGGCAATGAGGCCCATCTCCTCGCCGACATTGACGCGCAGTCCGCTGCCTACCGGGAAGCGTGGGCAAGCGGCGATCCCACAATAGCCGCGATCATGATTGGTGAGGCCGCCGGCCTCATCCACGACATCGAGCCGGCGAGTGACATACTCCTTCGCACCGTTTCTGAAGCGATCACCCTGCTTCAGGGCGCAAGTTCGCTTCTGTTTGTCGAGGACAACTGTCACAGCCAGTAACTGACCGTAGCGGCTAGGCAGACGGCAGCGAGGAAGTTCGTGGCCGATCGATCGTATCTGGTGGCGATGCGGCGGAAATCCTTGAGCCGTCCGAACATGCGCTCGATGGCGTTGCGATCACGGTAGAGGAACGGGGAGAAGCAGTTCTTCCAGCGCCGGTTGGCTTCGGCGGAATGTTCGGCATCGCCCCTTTAGCCTAGACCTGTGGCGAATGGCATTGGTATCATAGCCCTTGTCGGCGTGCAGGATCGGGCTCTTGGGCATCTGCTCCAGAAGCAAATCTCCGGCGCTGCAATCGGCGACCTGGCCACCGGTCAAGAGGAAAGCGATCGGGCGGCACAGGCCATCGGTCAGGGCGTGGATCTTCGTGGTTCGCCCACCGCGCGACCGGCCGATCGCCTGATTTTGCTCCCCCCTTTGCCGCCAGAAGCGCAGCGATGCGCCTTCACGGCCGAAGAGTCGATCAGGACCTCAGCCGGAGGACCGCCAGCCGAGGCCAGGGCGTGGAAGATGTCGACCCAAACGCCTTTGGCAGCCCATCGGACAAAGCTATTGTAGAGCGTCTTTCTCGGCCCGTAGACTTGCGGGGCATCGACCCAGCGGCCGCCGGACTTGAGGACATGGACGATGCCGCTAATCGCTCGGCGGTCATCGACTCTTGGCTTGCCGCGCGTGTCGGTTGGCAGCAGCGCCTGCGGCCGCGAAACCTGCTCCTCCGTCAGCCAGAAATAATCGCGATTCATTTGTGGCCTCCCTTTGGAGACCGTGACTCATAAAACCACCGTCAGTGGAATCCCTTTATGGGTCCGGATCCTAGCCTGAAAAATTCATGGGGGTTGGTGGATGTGGCGCAAGCCGTTGAAATGACGTAGGATTTGGTTGCTTAAGCCGATCCGAACCATTTCCCGGAGACCACACCCACCATGAAC
>NZ_AYVY01000073.1 GCF_000503055.1 Mesorhizobium sp. LSHC420B00
GGCTTGCGTGCGCGCGAGCGTCTCGAGCGCGCTCAAGGCGGCGCCGGCACAGAAGGCGGCGCCGGCGTCGGTGACGACAGCGCCGTTGGCCAGCGCCCAGGCCGGGACGACCGGCTCGAGAACGGGAATGGCGGCGGCGGGGTCGAGGCGAATCATGATTCTGGAGGGTAAAGCAGCCGTGCGCTTTTTGCCACAAACTTTGCACCAAAACGCACAGGCTGTCGTGCGCACATAACGAATGATAATATTGCATTATCATTCGTTGTTTACGAGGCTGGGGGACCATGGTAGAATACGCCTGAAAGGTAGACTTTTGGAGTCTTTCGTGTCCCTGAACATCAAAAATCCAGCCACCGTTGCTCTCGCCGATGAACTCGCACGCCGCCAGGGTATCAGTAAGACAGCAGCCATTCATCAGGCCCTGAGCGAGCGCTTGCATCGCTTGGGCTTTGGAGAGACCGCTCAGGAGCGTCTGCTGGCAGAATTGCGCGCCATCCGAGAAAGAGTGGCACGATTGCCTGAACTGGATAGTCGCAGCGACGAGGAGATCATCGGGTATGACGAGCATGGAATCCCTAACTGATGGTGATCGATACCTCAGCCGTTGTAGCGATACTTCGGAGCGAGCCTGAGGCACCAAGGCTGGAACGAGCGCTGGTCTCCGACCCAATCCGTCTGATCCCGGCAACCTGCGTGCTTGAGGCACGCATGGTGCTGGTCAGCAGGCGCGGCGAACACGCGTTGGCCGAGATCGATCTTTGGCTGCGCAAAATCGAGGCCGACATCATTCCTGTCGACTCCGAATTGGTTGATCTGGCGACCCAGGGTTGGCTGACCTACGGCAAGGGCCACCACCCGGCGCCGATGAATTTTGCCGATTGCCTCTCCTATGCTTTGGCAAAGCGTGCGGACGAACCGCTGCTTTTCGTCGGCAAGGACTTCTCTCAAACGGATATCGAAGCGGCATGAGCTTGACTGACGACGCTCCAAGATCATCGGCTGCTTCCGGCGATGACGACATGCCCGACATCATCGACGTCGTCATGGAGATGGACGATGCCGACCACGGCTCGCCCCCTCCCCTTCCAGCCATCGCCAATCCCAGCCTGCCTGCGCATCTTGAGGCGCTCGCCGGCCGCGCGCGCGACTATATCGAGGCGGCGAGTTCGGCCAACACGCGCCGCGCCTACGCAGCCGACTGGAAGCATTTTTCGAGCTGGTGCCGGCGCCAAGGCATCGAGATGTTCCCGCCCGATCCTCAGGTCGTCGGGCTCTATATCGCCGCCTGCGCGTCAGGTACGGCTACTGGCGACAAAAAGCCTAACACCGTTTCAACCATCGAGCGCCGGCTTTCGTCGCTCTCCTGGAATTGTGCCCAGCGCGGCCAGCCGCTGGACCGCAAGGACCGGCATATCGCCACGGTGATGGCTGGCGTTCGCAACACCCACGCCTCCCCTCCCCGGCAGAAGGAAGCGATCCTGCCCGAGGATCTGATCGCTATGCTCGAGACCCTCGACCGCGGCACGCTGCGTGGTCTGCGCGACCGCGCCATGCTGCTTTTGGGTTTCGCCGGCGGCCTTCGCCGATCCGAAATCGTCGGCCTCGACGTCGGCAGGGACCAGACCGAGATCGGACGCGGCTGGGTCGAGATTTTTGCCGATAAGGGTCTGCTTGTCACATTGCGCGGCAAAACCGGCTGGCGCGAGGTCGAAATCGGCCGCGGCTCCTCCGACGCCACCTGCCCTGTGGTCGCTCTGCAGACCTGGCTAAGACTAGCGCGCATTGCGCACGGACCTCTGTTCCGGCGCGTTGCTGGTCAAGGCAGAGCGGTCGGTGTCGATCGCTTGAACGACCAGGAGGTCGCACGCCTGGTCAAGCGCGCGGCCCTGGCCGCCGGCGTGCGCGGCGATCTGTCGGAGGGCGAACGGGCCAAGAAATTCGCCGGCCACTCACTGCGCGCCGGCCTCGCCTCGTCGGCCGAGGTCGACGAACGCTATGTGCAAAAACAGCTCGGCCATGCCTCCGCGGAGATGACCCGCCGCTACCAGCGCCGCAGAGATCGCTTCCGCATCAACTTGACCAAGGCTTCCGGCCTCTAAGGAGGCAAAAGCCCTCTCCCCTGCCGTTCTTGCCTCTCGGGATCCGCGCACGCCTTCCAACCTGACCAGGCATTTTCGCTAAACGAATTGGTCACTTCTGTCGTTCGGGACCGCCACTGCCCATCCGGCCTGTTTCATCGCCAGGACAGCTGGTCTTTCGGCAGCCGACCGCTCGGATCGAACACGTTCACTTTG
>NZ_AYVY01000074.1 GCF_000503055.1 Mesorhizobium sp. LSHC420B00
GCGGTGATCATCTGCAGGTTGTTCTTCACCCTGTGCTGCAGTTCGCGAAGCAGTGTGTCTTTCTCGCTGACCCGCTCCTCGGCCGAGCGCTGATCTCCCGCCTCGCCATGGGCCGATACGTCGACCAGCGCCACCAGCCGGAAGCACATCTTGCCGTTGTCGTCCTCGATCACGTTGGAATAAACGTCGACGATCGCCGGCTTGTCCTCGTTGCGCTCCAGCCTGTAGGTGCCGACTAAATCGGTTCCCTCGACCACGGCCTCGGCAAGCGGCCGGTCCTTCTGCTCGTGGAGGCCTTTGCCCAAAAGGGCTGCCCAGTTTTCCCGGGTGAGCCTGGCGGCCATCAGGCCTGAGAGCTTCTCGAATTCGGGATTGGCGTAGACCACACGCTCCTCAGCGGCAAGGTCGGAAACGGCTATGGCGATCGGCACCTGGTCAAGGAATTTTTTGAACTGTTCGCTTTCCAGTGCGGTTGCAAGCTCAGGTGTATCCAGCAACTGCTCGACCGCCGCGGGCTTCTCTGAATCAGATGTCATTTGCGCGCCTGTTCCGTGCGTACAATATCAACAATCCAGCGCCCCCGCCATCGCCAAAGCTGGACACTGCATTTTCATGCGCCGCGTATAGGCCTCGAGGAACAAGTCGCCAGTCAGCTGGACTTCATGCGGGCCGAGAACGATAGCGTGAATGCGATCACGCAGATGACCACCGGCCAATTGAACCAGCTACCTGAGCATCACGATAGCTTATCTATCTTGGCCCGGCCCTGCCCCGGCCTTTTCAGACGTGCGCTGACGCGATGGTCGAGCCATATCGACTCGCCTACATCGTGATGTTCACGACAGCGGAAATCGCCTGTGGGCAATGCAACCAGGCAGATCATCGAAGATTGCCCGGGACATCACGTCGCCGAGGGAAACCGGGCATCGTATTCGCATGCTGATGCGCGAGGTCAACCATCGCGTCAAATCAGTATTCGATCATCATTTCGATCCGCGAGACCAACAAGCGGGCCGAAAGCCCGGCCGCATTGGAAGCGCATTGTGTCACACATTTATGCCACTCCTTGTCAGGCTGACTTGGCCGCTGGCAGTGCCGAAGATATTTGGGCCGGCTGCAGTGTCGACCGTCTCCGCTTCGGCTATGAAGGAACTTGCAAGCCGTCCCTCGCAATTGCGGTCCACCTCAGCGGAATCGGGCTTACTTGTTCCGTCGGCGCTGCTTCGCTCCAGCTATAAAGAGGTATCGGTGCCTGCCGGAATCCTAGCCGGCGATGGTGACCGCCTGCTCGATGCGAAGGGGCAGGCCCACCGCCTTCATGCTGATGTGCCAGGTTCGCTGATTCATATCGTGCAGAATTCCGGTCACATGGTGCACCACAGCGCGTCCCAAGCCGTCCTTGCCATGATCCATACAGTGGTCGCCACGGCGGGAGCGAACGATGAAGCATTGCGGCGCACCCATGACTAGCCCCCCGCAACGCTACCGGTGCGACTCGCGGCTTGCTGCAATCGATGCGTGCCTTGCCGAGCTGCGCGGCAAACAATTTAGACCTGAGCCAAACATCCTTGTTGCGGTGTGGCTTCAAATGCGTACCGAACGTGGAGCCGCTTGCATGTAACCAAATTGCCGGCTCGGCGTTTCCTTCGACGCCGTTGCAACGGTCCCGCCCACCAACGCAAGCTTACAGAACACGAATTAGCGAGGCGATAGCTTCTTCCACAAGTATAGACTGGCAAATTCATGGGTCGTAATTTTCTGGTGATTGAACCTGAGGAAGGCATTGCCGTGCTCAAGGGGCTTGCCTCCTCGGCGCGTATCTCGATG
>NZ_AYVY01000075.1 GCF_000503055.1 Mesorhizobium sp. LSHC420B00
ACAATGACCGAGCGGCAGACCGGCTCGCGTTGAAGGTCCGCCGCTCTGGTTCGTTCAGATCACAAGGAACGAACATGACGTAATCGCGGGAGCGGTGGCCACCAAAGCTGTGGCGGCGATGTTCGGAGCTCTAGCCGGCTGGCTGTCCCCCGATAGGATGAAGAACGGGCTCACGATGGACACCGGGCCCAGGCATCGAACGGAGGACAGCCATGGAGCAGTATATCGGTCTCGACGTATCCATGAAAGAGACGGCAATTTCGATCCGGCAGGACGGCAAAAGGATGTGGCGGGGCAAGTGCGCGTCCGACCCGCAACTACTCGCGGCGCTGATCCGCAAGCGCGCACCCGATGTGCGGCGGGTGGTATTCGAGACGGGGCCGCTGTCCGTGTGGTTCTACCATGCGCTGATGGCAGAGGGGTGCCGGTGATCTGCATCGAGGCGCGGCATGCCAAGGCAGCGCTCGACATGGCCGCGAACAAGACCGATGCGAACGATGCCGATGGCCTGGCACATCTGGCCGAGGTCGGCTTCTACCGAGAGGTTCGGGTCAAAGGTTTCGACAGCATGCTGATCCGCACGCTGATCACCGCGCGGCGCCAGCTTCTCAAGATGCGTTTGCAGATATCCAACCAAATCCGCGGATTGATGAAGACGTTCGGCCTTGTCGTGCCCAAGGGCGCCGGCAGCGTGTTCGAGCGCAACGTTCACGACCTTCTGCAGGGCGAAGCAAAGCTGGCGCGCATCGTCGTGCCAATGCTTAGGGCATGGAGTGATATTCGATACCAGATAGCAGAGCTGAGCAAGCAACTGGCCGCGATGGCTCGTGAAGACCAGCACTGCCGTCTGCTCATGTCGGTGCCCGGTGTCGGCACCGTCACAGCCACCGCCTTTGCCGCGGCCGTGGAGGATCCGGCGAACTTCAGGAACTCGCGCGCCGTGGGCGCATGGGTAGGCCTGACCCCGAGACGCTACCAGTCCGGCGAAGTCGATAATGACGGCCATATCTCGCGCCGTGGCGACAATCAGTTGCGCGGACTGCTAAACGAAGCGGCCGCGGTCATCCTGAACCGGTCGACGGATACCAGCACCCTGCGAACCTGGGCGTTGGAGCTCAAAGAACGGCGCGGCTTCAAACGAGCCGCCGTGGCCCTGGCGTGCAAGCTGGCAGTGATCATGCATGCGATGCTCCGGACGGGCGAGCTGTTCGATCCGCACGGAGGAACGCCCGCCGCCGCCTGATCCTGCAGACGCTCGACCACGACGATTTCTTCAGGCCATTCAACCAATAGCGTTCTTACAGGACGCACCGAGCCGTCCCTGCCGGGACGTGGCTGAGATCATTCCGCGAAGCGGGAAGCAACTGCTTCGTTAAGCAGATTGCGCAACGAACATAGGAAGATCTCACCTGCGAAACTCATCCTGCGGCGATCTTTGCATCGACCGCGTAGACGACCCTGTACCCGGCATACGAACGAACGAGCATGGACAGAAAGGACGGCTGCCTTGCACTCACCCCCTTGACGGCCGAGCGATTAGACGACGCCCGCTAGACTAAGACTAGCTCCAGGGGGAGAGCAACGGCCAAAACTGGCATCCCGCTTGGAATCCAGTGCTTG
>NZ_AYVY01000076.1 GCF_000503055.1 Mesorhizobium sp. LSHC420B00
CCCGACGGTCAGATCATTCCGGTCCCCGGCGCCGACAGTGATCCCAACAAGGCATTCCTGGCGCAGTCTGAGGCAAGTTCTTCCGGCATCGTCAAAGCCAGGGTCTTCCGACGCACCGATGCGTTGATCCCTGAAGGCACGATCATTCGCGGCTATTTGGAAACCGCGATCAACACCGACCTTCCCGGTGCCGTGCGCGCTGTCGTGCGTGAGGATGTCTTCTCGCTCGACGGCAGGCGGATCCTCATTCCGAAGGGCTCGCGCCTGACCGGAGAATACCGCTCGGGGCTTGCGCGCGGTCAAAAGCGTGTTTTCATCGTCTGGAGCAGGGTCATCCGCTCGGATGGCATTTCCGTCGACATCAAATCGCCTGGTGCCGACGCGCTCGGCCGCGGCGGCATGGGCGGCCGTGTCGATACGCACTGGGCTGCACGGTACGGCAACGCCATCATGCTTTCCGTGGTTGGCGGAGTCTCTGAATATCTGTCCTCGCTTGGCGATAGCGGGCAAGATGGCCAACAGCGCCAGGTGTCGACAATCGATCCCGTAACAGGTGAGACCACGACCCTAACTTATGGTGGCAATGGCTCGCAGCGCGACGCCCGCAGCATCGCGTTTGATAAGTCATCGACCGCCTTGCAGCAACTCGCGCAAGAGGCGTTTCGCGACACGCAGAACATTGGCCCGACAGTCTACGTCGACCAGGGCACATCGGTCGTCGTGCTGGTGCGGCGAGATCTCGATTTCTCGGACCTATACGCCGATCCCGTCCAGGAAGAAGTTGCACGCCTGAAGGCAGGTGGGCGGCCGAAGGCGGCGATCGATCCGACGCCTCTCTACGGCATGCCGACGGATCATTTTTATTCCGGCTATGGGAGCCCGGTGAAATGAATGCCGTGCATCCCCTCCCTGACCCTTGGGCGAGAGCCCCGGTCCTGCGTGCTCATCTGGAACCGATATGGGCCTATTTGACCGAAGATGCGGTGTCCGAGATTGCGATCAACAGGCCGGGTGAATTGTTTATCGAACGCCTCGGCGCGAAGGAAATGGAGCATGTCGTCAAGCGCGAGGTCACGCCCGGCTGGATTAGGCATATCTCGACGGGTGTCGCCTCGGCGACAAATCAGGTCATCAACGAAGAGAAGCCGGTCCTGTCGGCCGCTCTACCCTCGGGTGAGCGCATCCAATGCATCTTGCCGCCGGCGGCTCCCGAAGGCGGGGCGATTTCGATCCGCAAGCAGGTCATCATGGATATGAGCCTTGCTGCCTACAAGGATCTCGGCGCCTTCGAGGACACGG
>NZ_AYVY01000077.1 GCF_000503055.1 Mesorhizobium sp. LSHC420B00
TTGGGGAAGATGCGCACGACATAGGTGCGCCGGCGGATTTCCTCGTTGAGCCGCTCCAGCATGTTGGTGGATTTGAGATGCTTGTGGTGCTGTCTCGGCAGCCTGAAGAAGGTCAGGGTTTGTTCGATGGCATCCTCGGCCCAGCCTGTCAGGCGCGGATAGCGTGCCGACCATTTGGCAAGCCATGCGGCAAGATCAGCCCTGGCCTCTGCGAGATCGCGCCGGTCGTAGAGCCAGCGCAATTCCTGCAGGCAGTCGTCGCCGTGCTTCCTCGGCAGATGATCGAGCGCGTTCCTGAGGAAGTGCACGTAGCAGCGTTGCCAGGCGGCTTCGGGGATCACCTCGCCGATCGCTGCCACCAGGCCGGCGTGATCGTCGGACACAACCAACTCGACGCCCTTGAGGCCGCGCGCCTTGAGGCCGACGAGGAAGTCCCTCCAGGCCGAGCGGCTCTCGCGATTGGCCATCTCCACGGCCAGGATCTGGCGCCTTCCGTCCCAGTCGATACCGACCGCGATCAGCACCGCCTGGCTCATGACAACACCGGCTTCACGCACCTTCTCGTAGCGCGCATCGAGGATGAGGTAAGGAAACGGCTCTTGAAGGGGGCGCCTGGCAAAGGCAGCGAGGCTCTCGTCCAGCCGCTTGTTGATGGCCGAGATCGACGAGGCCGAGAAGGCATGGCCGNACAGTTCTTCCGTGATCGCCTTCACCTTGCGGGTCGACACGCCCTGCACATACATCTCCGCCAGTGTCGCCACCAAGGCCCGCTCGGAACGCTGGTAGCGCTCGAACAGCTCGGTGGAGAAGCGCCCGGCCCGGTCCTGCGGAACCCGCAGCTCGAGCTTGCCGACCCGCGTCACAAGGGTACGGCCGTAATAGCCCGAGCGATAGCCAAGCCGTTCGGGCGTGCGCTCGCTCTTCGAGGCACCCAGCGCCTCGTCCATCTCGGCCTCAAGCACCTCCTGCATCACCGCACGGAGCACTTCGTGCAATCCATCCGGGTTCGAAAGCAAAATGTCTTTGACGGCAGCGCTGGCGGTCTTAACTTCAGTCTTGGTCATGGTGGCGTTCCTTCGCGGGAATCAGGTGACGTGAACAATCACCAGCCTGCCATGACCGCCCCCTCTCAGCGAATTTGCAGAACTCTCAGCACA
>NZ_AYVY01000078.1 GCF_000503055.1 Mesorhizobium sp. LSHC420B00
AGGTCCGCTGTTCGCGCGGAATCTTGTAGATCATGTCGACGGCGGCGTTGATGACGCGCATCTCCGCCACGTCCAGCGCACCGCCTTCCGGCGTTAGAATGTAGATGAGCAGATCTTCCAGGAAGGACCGGTTTTCTGCCGTGTCCTCGAGCTGCAATGGCGCGAACCCGGTCGGCTGAGAAGGCTCCATCACCTCGTATCGACCGCCGAGCGCCCGAACGAAAATTTCAGCGCCGCGCATATAATCGAAATAAACACATCGTGGCCGCGGCATGATGCGCATGGCCTGCGCCATCAGGAATGACAGCACCACGGTCTTGCCCGAGCCGGTCGGACCGAACACCGTAAAGTGCCCGACATCGTGAACGTGGAAATTGAAATAATAGGCTGTCTGGCTGGTCGTTTCGAGCAAAGCGATGGGGCGTTTCCAATGCAGCCTCTCGCGTTGGCCCGAGGGGAAATTGTGTCCTGAAAAAAGGCCGGCGAAGTTAAGGGACGAGATCAACGCGCGTCGCGCGATGTAGCTGAAATTTCCCGGCAACTGCGCCCAAAAGGCGAGTTCCGTGTTCAGTGTCTCGCGGACCGGCACGATCGACATGCGCGAAAGCTCGGCCGTGATATCGGATAGCGCACGGTTGAGCCCAGCCATATCCGGTGCCAATGCCATGACGCTCATGTGATGTTGTCCGAAGACGACTTCGCCGCCGGCCAGCTTGTCGGCGCCGTCGTGGACGGACTGCTCGACTGTCGTGCCCGCCTCGTCGGAGCCCTCAACCTGGTTCGCGATGGTGTTGATCCTGCGCATCGCCGTGACACGGTCTTCGATCGCGAAACTCTGCGTCAGGACGAACTCATGTGGCAGGCGCAAGAGACCGTCCAATGAGCCCGGCGCGGTGAACGGCGGATATTCCTTGATCGACACCATGGCGCCGAGCTTGCCAGCGTCCGGTCCGCGAAGTTCCAGCGCGGACTTGCCGAAAAACAGCTGCCGCG
>NZ_AYVY01000079.1 GCF_000503055.1 Mesorhizobium sp. LSHC420B00
GTCCTCGCCGATGTTGTCAATGCCACCGAGGATGCTTGCGGCGAGACCGTTCATGGATCCTCGTCAATGATGCTGGCGAACGGCGTTGAATTGACCGGCTTCAGCGCGCCGCATTCGTCGGTGTGGGCATACGCCAAAGGCCCGCACGGAGCTTTCAGTTCGCGATTAGCGCATCCAAAAAGCCCCGCGCCGAGCCCAATCACAACGCATATGCGCAGGACTCGCCTCGACAAGCGCTCAGCCCCCGCTCTTGCCGAATTCCGCGAATGGATTGACGGTGCGCGGCGTCATCATCTTCTGCACCTGGCTCTGGCGAAGAAGATCTCCCTTCAGCTTCTCATTCAGGGCCGCGACCGCACCGTTCTGCACGCCGATCAGTTCGTTGACCGCGCGCGCGTTTTCCAGCTGCATTCGTGTGTTCTGGTCCACCGATCCCTTGACGTCCTGTGACTGCCCGATCTGCCCGCTCGCGGACTGCAGGGACCGTTGGCGCTGGGTGACACCTTGCGAGGCCTGCGAAGTCAGCGCGCTTAGCAGCGAGGCCACGTTGACGCTGCCGCCATAGGCCGTGTTGACGGCGCTCGTCTCTTTGCCGGCAATCTGCTGGAGCTGCTTCACCAGCTGGAGCCCGTTGATGACGGCGCCGGCGATTTTCTGGATTTCGGGCGAAAGGCCGCCAAACGAAAGAGCCCCGCCGTTCAGGATCGATCCGAACGACGGCGCCTGGGCAATCGACATATTGCCGCCAAGGCCCATCTGTCCGATCCCGAGCGATCCGTCACGACTGCCGCTGAGAGCCTGCAGGATCTCGTCGCTCTTTTTCAGGATATCCTTGTTCGAATCCATGATGGAGTTGGTATTGTCCGCATTCTTGCGGGCTATATCGAGATTGGCGCCATCAATGACGGCAATCTGTGCATGGGCCGTGCTTGCC
>NZ_AYVY01000080.1 GCF_000503055.1 Mesorhizobium sp. LSHC420B00
ACCACGCTGACCATCGCCATCGGCGATTCAACCCCGACCGACGCCATTCCGGCTGCCGGCGGCGCCACCACCACCGTCTATGAAGCCAGCCTGCCGGCACGCGCCGGCGAACCGGCCGGCTCCAACGAGCCTGCAACCACCGAGACCACTTCGGGCACCATCGGCTTCACCTCGCCCGACGGCCTGACCACCGTCTCGCTGGGTGGCCATGTGCTGACCGGCTCGGCCCAGACTTTTGCCGACGGCACCACAGGATCGCTGACGGCCAGCTATGTCTACAATGCAACCACCGGCATCGGCACCATCAGCTACGCCTATACGCTGATCGACAACACGCTGACCGATCCGTCGAGCACCAGCTTCGCGGTCGTCGTCACCGACGCCGACGGCGACAGCGCTCCAGCCGGCAATCTCGTCATCACCATCGTCGACGACGTGCCGACCGCACACGCCGATACCGACAGTGTTGCGTCCAACCAGTTCACCGCCGAGACCGGCAATGTGCTGAGCGCGGTTGGCACCACCTCGCCGGTCACCGGCATCGACGTCAAGGGCGCCGATGGCGCTGCCGTGGTCGGCGTTGCCGCCGGCAACACCAATCTCGATGTCGACAATGCCGCAACGCTCGGCACCCAGGTCCAGGGCAGCTACGGCAAGCTGACGCTCAACGCCGACGGCTCCTACTCCTATGTTCGCGATGCCGGCACGCAGGGCGGCGTCAGCGATGTCTTCACCTACACCATCAAGGACGGCGACGGCGACACCTCGCACACCACGCTGACCATCGCCATCGGCGATTCAACCCCGACCGACGCCATTCCGGCTGCCGGCGGCGCCACCACCACC
>NZ_AYVY01000081.1 GCF_000503055.1 Mesorhizobium sp. LSHC420B00
AGCGCCCGTCCGCCTCATCCTGTCGGCGGCACCGGCGGCAGCGCGCGAGACGATCGCCGGGCCGCTCGCCGGCTCGATCGGCCGGCCCGCCTTCACCATCACCATCGGCAAGAGCCGCACTGCCTTGCCCGGAAAATTCACACTGGAGTGGAACCCCGATGAACGCATATTCGAAGAAAGACGGGGCGAGGAATGGGCAAAGAATCCTGTCCCTGTGGTTTCCACATCTCGCCGCCGAGAGGATCCTGCGGCAGCGCCTGGGGCGGTCCTGGCGTTCCCGGCCGTCGGATCACCTGCCGCTGGTGATCAGTCACCGCGACCGGAACGCCCAGCGCATCGCCGCCCTCGACGAGCGGGCCGAAGCGCTTAACCTGAAACGCGGCATGGGCATAGCCGATGCACGCGCCATGCATCCCTCGATCGACATCGTGGAGGCCGATCCGGAAGCCGACCGGCGCCTGCTCGAAGGCCTCGCCGACTGGTGCGACCGCTATACCCCGCTGGTGGCGCTCGACGGGGCCGATGGCCTCTATCTCGACGTCACCGGCTGCACCCATCTTTTCGGCGGCGAACGCTCGATGCTGGACGACATCCTGTCGCGTTTTTTCCATCAGGGCTTCGATGTCCGCGCCGGGCTTGCCGCCACGCCGGGCTCGGCCTGGGCGGCGGCGCGGTTTGCCGGCGACCGCATCGTTCCCGATGGTGAGGAGGAAGCGCTTCTCGCGCCCTTGCCGTTGGCGGCACTGCGCATCGATCCAGAGGTCCGCGCCAGCCTCGAAAGCGTCGGCCTGCGCACGGCGGGCGCCGTCATGGCGG
>NZ_AYVY01000082.1 GCF_000503055.1 Mesorhizobium sp. LSHC420B00
GTTCTCGCTAACGCCCTCATCAGGGACGACCGGAAATGGTCGCCATCCCTTCCTTGACCAAGACGGATACTCTAGATGCATTCGACAGGCGTTTGACCGACGAAAGCTTAAGCCCCCAAGATGCCGCGGCCTATGTCAAGTGCTGCGAGGCGAGTATGATCGACGCGTTGGTGCCAGGCTTCTGAATGATAATCACGACGATGGTAGTCATTCTCGACGATACAAGAGTTGCTGCCACTTATTCGGACAGGAGCTACCGGTTCGATTGAACCGGTAGCGGTGAACGGAAGGGGCACAAACACCCTTCGGCCGCGATTTCGCCAATAGCAATACCGCAGAAACGTGCCACTTTGGCGGACGATCTGCGCCCTCCGAAGGCAGAAGTTACAGGTTCGAATCCTGTCGGGTGCAGCATTGCCGCAGTTCGCTTGCCGACAACTATTCCTGCTGGAATTGACAGGGCCAATCTTCAGGCCTCGTCAAGCCAGAAGGCAACTCGGTCCGGGCGTCTCCGCAAGCCATGTTGAGCTGCCACTGGGACAGACCCGCCGAATTGGAAAGATCGACACCCTCGATACGGGTCAGAAAGAAAAAGGCGCGGTCAAAGTCTATCGGCGCGGTGAACGTCGCTCCTCGGAAGTCCGCCCGTGCGAGATTGGCAAACGAGAAGCGGCTGCCGCTGATATCGGCGTCATGGAACTGCGCACGCCCCANCGGACAGGCGCACGCGGCCGGGCAGCGACAAGTCCGCCCGTGCGAGATTGGCAAACGAGAAGCGGCTGCCGCTGATATCGGCGTCATGGAACTGCGCACGCCCCAATTCTGCCTTTGTGAAATCAACATTGGTCAGATTGGCGCCCTGGAAATTCGAGCGCTGCATTTCCGCGCTCGCAAACACAGCGCCCTGCGCGTCCATACGGCTGAAGTCGGTCCTGTAGCCCTCGATTCTGTCGAACCGGGCGCCTTTGGCGGTCGAGTCGGCCAAGGAAGCACGCACAAGAGTTGCCTTCTCAAGATTTGCCGCACGGAGATTGGTGTTCCTGAGGTCGGTCGAAGTGAAATCAACACCGAACAGGTTCGCCCCGCTCAGGTCCTGTCCATCTAGGATGAGAAGCTTCTTGTCACACTCTTGCCAATTGACGCCAGGCGTCGCGGCTGCGTCGCAATTTTGAGCGGCAGCGGCGTTCTGCCAAGCAAACACAGTGCAAACCGCTAGAACCAAGCCGGATATGCCGTAAGCTCTGGTTCGCCTCAAAGTCATTGTTGCTGGACCTCTGCTACTCGCCGACACTCACCCTTACCACATCTGCTGACACTCGAGCCACGGTGACCACCGCCGTCACAGTTAGCGCATTTCTCATATTCAAGCTTTGATGTTAATCAACCGATCAACCCGCGCGTAGGGCGCGATTTG
>NZ_AYVY01000083.1 GCF_000503055.1 Mesorhizobium sp. LSHC420B00
CCGGAAACTGCGATCAGTGCCGCAGCGGAGCCGAGAAGAAGGCTCTTGATGTTCATTTTCTGACCTCCAGTCAAAAGTTAAAAAACGGGTCTGGGTATTCTTTGCTGAAGGACAGCGTTCCCTGCCCCATCCCCACTACCGAAAAAGATGCGCACCGCGCCGCTCCTTCAAACCCGACATTACCCATGAGACGGCGGCGTTCAACCACGATCGTACCGGCAAAAGGTTTGTGTTGGCGCTATACCCCGGCGTTGTTGCACAAATGACACGATTTGGCCTCACTCCGAAAGCTCCCGTTAACCAACAGCCCTTCGCAAGCCGTTGCAAACGGCGGATTCCGGCGATGGTCGGCCCGAAATGTGACCATGGCGCGAGTCGCGAACCAGGGAATCGCCGCAGAATCGCCACATCGCTGGGCGGCGCTTTGGCGAAGGGTCGATTTTTCAAGGATAATAGCGCCAGCTTGTTGATTGTGCCGGCGCTTTTCTTTATCCACCGGCGCAACGGAGAGGTGGCCGAGTGGTCGAAGGCGCTCCCCTGCTAAGGGAGTAGAGGTCAAAAGCTTCTCGTGGGTTCGAATCCCATCCTCTCCGCCA
>NZ_AYVY01000084.1 GCF_000503055.1 Mesorhizobium sp. LSHC420B00
CACCACCGGCACGCGGTCGATCAACTCGGCCTCGCTCTGGTCGGTGATCTCGATGAAGTCGAACTGCTCGCGCTCAAGCTCGAAGGCGCAGTGCATGCGCCAAAGACCATTGTTCTTCTTCTCATACGCACCGGCCTTGGCAACCGCTGTCGCATCGAGGATGCGGATCAGCCGGCCTTTGGCCAAACCTGCATCCTCGCGCTTCAAAAGGTGCCCAATCAACTGCTGCAGCCATGGTCCTGCATTGCGCAGCCGGCCAAGCAACGCCACGTCCGAAATGTCGGCAATCCCGCTCGCCGCCGCCCAGGCCACGACGCCCCGCATGCCAACCTTGCCAAGGCAGTAAGCCAGTGTCAGGCGCAACAGGTCGCTCGCCGACCTGACGCCGCGCGGGCGCAGGAACGCCTTCGTCTCGCGGGCGCTCTGCGTGAGCAAATCTTCGCCGCCGAGAAGCTCAATCGTCTCGGCCCAGCCGTCATCAACAAGCGATTCGTGTGTCATCGCAGTGTAGAATCACACCCGATTCCGCAGGGCAATACCTATCTTAGCGCCTATG
>NZ_AYVY01000085.1 GCF_000503055.1 Mesorhizobium sp. LSHC420B00
CCACGAGCGAATGCGGCCAGGTCAAGGCGTTCGGGATGATGAGAGACGTGCCTTTACCGGAGCGCGGCGGTCCTATGACGAAACCGCCGACATCATCGCCATCAATCCACAATTTCTTGCCGCCGATCAGCTTGCGCTGGGTCAAGCGGATCTTGCCGGAGCGCTGATCGCGGCCGGGCGACAGAATTTCGGCCAGCCTGCCGCCGGCTCGACCGACGAAGACGCCGCCAACTTTCGTCAGGCCGGTTTTTGATACGTCGCTCATAGTCATGAAGCGAGAGTCGTTGCGCTTTTTCGGGCGCATGAGAAACAGGCCGACCAGCGGCGCAAGAAACCCTAATGCCCCTGCGGCGACGGCGTATTGTACCCGGCTAACATTCCCCGCTATCGTATCTGCCCAGGCCAGACGAACGACGGGCAAGGGAT
>NZ_AYVY01000086.1 GCF_000503055.1 Mesorhizobium sp. LSHC420B00
GGCAATGGCGACGTTTCGGTCGGCTCGATGATCGCGGAAGCGATGCAGAAGGTCGGCAATGAGGGCGTCATCACGGTCGAGGAAGCCAAGACCGCCGAGACCGAGCTCGAAGTCGTCGAAGGCATGCAGTTCGACCGCGGCTATCTCTCGCCCTACTTCGTCACCAACGCCGAAAAGATGGTTGCGGATCTGGAAGACGCTTACATCCTGCTCCACGAGAAGAAGCTCTCCAACCTGCAAGCCATGCTGCCGATCCTCGAGGCTGTCGTGCAGACTTCGAAGCCGCTGGTCATCATCTCCGAGGACGTCGAAGGCGAGGCCCTGGCCACGCTGGTCGTCAACAAGCTGCGTGGCGGCCTGAAGATCGCCGCCGTCAAGG
>NZ_AYVY01000087.1 GCF_000503055.1 Mesorhizobium sp. LSHC420B00
TGGGCATAGGCGCTAAGATAGCTTTGGCATGGACTGAAATTTGCGCTTTCGTGGTGGTTCGCGCCAGCGATATCGCAAGGCATGGAGATTTTGGCGCAGGGCCGCCAAGGAAGGTTGAGTAAAGATGGTCGCGATCAGAGAGGCGACGATCTGGCGGGTTGCGCGCCACAGCAGCGGGCGCCCGTCGCTCAAGGGGGAGAGACACCCAACTCCTGCGAGAGGGGTTCGGTCACAAGCGCGATGAGGAAGTGTGCAAGGATCCAAGGCTTTGCGATCCTTGGGTCCTTGGCGGGAGGAGAGCGCAGCCCGATCAGGCTCTTCAGGCGCTTGAAGGCGAGTTCGATGCGCCAGCGCATGCGGTAGAGCTTGAGGACCG
>NZ_AYVY01000089.1 GCF_000503055.1 Mesorhizobium sp. LSHC420B00
GAAGGGCAAGCTGCCTTACGAGACGGTACGCGTCGCCTACAGCCTGGAATACGGGCTGGACGAGATGGAGATGCACAAGGACGGCGTTGCGCCGGGCGAGAAGGTGATCCTGGTTGACGACCTGATCGCGACCGGCGGCACGGCGGAGGCGGCGGTCAAGCTGCTGAGGCAGATCGGCGCCGATATTCTTGCCGCGTGCTTCGTCATCGACCTGCCGGATCTCGGCGGACGGGCGAAGCTCGAAGCGCTGGGCGTGCCGGTGCGGACGTTGATCGGGTTTGAGGGGCATTAGGGAGTAGGGAGTAGGGAGTAGGGAGTAGGGAG
>NZ_AYVY01000090.1 GCF_000503055.1 Mesorhizobium sp. LSHC420B00
ATTTCGCCTGTGGAGTTGAACGCGATCCGAAAGTTCAGATTCAAGCACTTTTCGGTCAACCACGCGTCCAATCTGGTTTGGGCCTCGACGGCCGTTGGAGAATGTTCATCGGCGGCGACTCCGACGACCTCAAGCCCGCTGTCCTTGTATTTCTCCTGGAGCTGCACCAGAAGGGACATCGTCGCCAGACATGGTCCGCACCAAGTTCCCAAAATCGACGATATACACTTTGCCGGGCTGGAAGTTCGTGAGGGGCTCGCCACGCAGCCAGTTCTCCACTTTGATC